>NZ_JH651384.1:3692-1437442 GCF_000260135.1 Thiothrix nivea DSM 5205
TCCTGTTCACAATACTGGACTCCGGAAAGGCCGGAGGACTGGAAGCGTTGGAGCTGGGCTTGCCAGTACGCCAGACGCCCATCTTGACCTGGATTCATCGTGTTCTCCCATGCAATCTGTTGCTGATGGGCTGAGTGTCCGGGATTACGTGGGGCGCTGAAAGGAGGGGGATTTAGAAGCGCTTACGCTCACCAATTTTTAGCAAAAATACCTTAGCCCCAAAAAATATTAGAATTCGCTTAGGTACATTAGAGACTGACATTATCGAGAAACCAATAGGGCATATTTTATAGGCTCAAAAGCAAATTGGGAAGATATTGAAGGTAAACTACCCCAATATAAAGAATATGAACCAAGTAGAAAATAAATTAATAATCACAAGCGGAGAGTATATATTTATATCAGCGGCTATTTAATTTTCAGGGTCTTAACAATCCTTCGTTCTAATTCAATAAAAGATCAAGAATTGGTGGATGCCTAATCATTCATGGTTTTAACAATTTACCGTGCCAACCCAACAAAAGATCAAGAATTGGTGATAGCCCAATGGTTCATGAGTCTGACAATGCGCCGTGCCAAACCCAACAAGCCAAGAATTGGTGTCACCCAATTTTTCAGGGCTTTAACGATTCGAGACGCCAACCCAATGCACAAAATAGAAGATAATTTTAATAGTTTCAAATAATTGGCTAACAATTATGTCGACGACGGACGCGGTGACAGCCCGCGACTCCGAACAATTTACTCCCCGCCGCGCCCGTCACACATGACGATAGCGCAGAACCGCTCGCGCGGTCCTGCGCTATCGCGTCGGAGTTGAGCTTCGCTCGCCCGGTTTGATAACCGCCGCGCTCCGCGCTCTGGCTATCAACCCGTTCGAGTGGACGCATTTGCGCCCGCGAGCGACTCCCCCCGGGAGTCACTTCGCAGCCACAAACGCGCCACTCAACTTCGACGCGTTGGCGTATTTCAAGATAGATTTCCCTCCGCACAAACCAATTGAAAAATATAAATTTGAAGACAATAGGCACACACATATGCTACCGTTACCGATATGAAGCCTATCAACTGGAATCCGACCAAAAATCAGACACTGATCGAAGAGCGGGATATTTCGTTTGAAGATGTGATATTTTCTCTACAATCAGGAGGTTTGCTAGATGACATGGCTCATCCCAACAAAGAAAAATTTTCCCATCAACGGATATTCGTTGTAGCCATTGATGAATATGCCTACTTGGTTCCATACGTTGAGAATGATGAAGAAATATTCTTAAAGACAATCATCCCAAGTAGAAAAGCAACCAAGCATTACCTTGGAGATAAAGATGAAAGAATATAAATTAGACACAGAAGAACAGAACATCTTGGACGCTTTCGATGCTGATGAGTTTCGGTCAGATATGACCTCCTCTCGTCGGGAGTCTATTAAAAAATCTGCGGTTCACGCATCAAAAAAGGATAAAAGAATAAATATAAGAATATCAAGTCGTGATCTGGCTGTTCTTCAAAGAAGAGCCTTAACAGAGGGTATGCCTTACCAAACACTGTTATCAAGCATTCTACACAAATATGCTTCAGGCACTCTTTACGATGTTACGGCAAATAAATAGCCAACAATTTATTCGACGACGGACGCGGTGACAGCCCGCGATTCTTAATTTCTACTCCCCGCCGCGCCCGTCAATTCAGACGTTGGCCGCGTTAAAAACAAAGCCGCATCACAAGATTTAAAGACCGAATAAAGATGTTTTCATCATGCGCTAACGCGGGAAATAAAGTGCCAGATTCCAGAGCCGAAGAATTGGCCTCCCCGTTCGCTGATGCTCTGACAGGCCGTGCCACGTTCGCCGTGCCAGCCCAAAAAAATCGTGCGCTGATGCGTGACAGATCGTGCCAGACTGACAGGCTAAAAATAGAACGGTTGCACTTCGCTACAACAAAAGTGGTTCTATTCATTTACCAAAAATTGGCCTCCCCGTTCGCTGATGCTCTGACAGGCCGTGCCGCGTTCGCCGTGCCAGCCCACAAAAATCGTGCGCTGATGCGTGATAGATCGTGCCAGACTGACAGCCTAAAAATAGAACGGTTGCACTTCGCTACAACAAAATGGGTTCTGTTCATTTGCCAAAAATTGGCCTCCCCGTTCGCTGATGCTCTGACAGGCCGTGCCACGTTCGCCGTGCCAACCCACAAAAATTGATCCGGCCCAGCACCTCCGGACACAGCAAGAAGTGAGTACACTGTAAGCGCCGTTAAATCGCCCTACTTGCCCTTGTCAAAAAAAGGGACTTTTTTCGCACATTTCTCCAGCGGCACATTCCATGGCAGGAGGGCCTCCCATTTTTCCAGGGTGTCGGCCTGGGCGATATGCTCCAGCAGATAGCGGATATAGGCATACGGTTCGAGGCCGTTGGCCTTGGCGGTTTCAATCAGGGAATAACAGGCGGCGCTGGCGCGCGCGCCATGCGGGGTGTCGGCAAACAGCCAGGCTTTGCGGCCCACGGCAAAGGGGCGGATGGCGTTCTCCGCCAGCACATTGCTGATATGCAGGTCGCCGCGTTGGCAGTAGCCACTCAGGTATTCCCACTGGTTGAGGCAGTATTCCATCGCCTTGCGGGTGAGGCCGCCTTTCATCACCTTGCCGACCTGCGTTTCCAGCCAGGTTTTCAGTTCGTTGAGCAGGGGCACGCTCAACTGCTGGCGCAGGCGGTATTTCTCCGCCGTGTCCAGGCCCTTGATGTTGTCCTCGATGCGGTAGAGCCTGCGGATCATGCCCAGGGCAATATCCGCCAGGGTGGGTTTGCCACGGGCCTGTTTGCCGCCCGCCGCCTTGACGGCCTCCACGAACTTGCGGCGGGCATGGTCCCAGCAGCCAATGCGGGTGATGGCGTTGTTGCGGCACACGGCGGCGTAACCGGAATAGCCGTCGGCCTGGAAAATGCCGTGGAAGTCCATCAGTAGGCGTTCGGGACGCTCCCGCCCGGCTGGGGTCGTATTCAAACAAGACCGCCACCTGGTTCGGCGGGCCGCCCCGCACCACCCACATCCATTTGTCGGCCTGGGCGGTTTTGCCGTCCTCCTTCAGCACCTGGATGCGGGTTTCATCGCCTTGCAGGTAAGCGCCGCTGTTCTGGGTTTCGCGCAGCAGGTTGAGCAGGGGTTTGAAGCTGTCCTCCAGACGGATGATCCAGTGGGCCATGCTGCTGCGGCTGAGTTCCGCGCCGTGGCGTTTGAAAATGCCCTCCAGGCGGTACAGGGGCAGGCCATCGGCGTATTTGGCGATGATGACCTGCGTCAGCAGGTTGAGGCTGGCATGGCATTTGCCCAACGGATGGGGCGGACGGGCGGCGGCGACCAGCGTTGGCCCGCCATCTGCCGTTGCCGGGGCGGGATCCTGGCTGGCCCCGGCGGCAAACACGGCTTTTCCTGCCAGTATTCCAGCACCACCAGTTGCGCCGGGATGTAGTCCAGCTCTTCCTTGACCTTGGTGAAAACGTGCGGGTCGCCCCGGCTTTTCCGCATCACCCAACAACAGCTCCACCCGTTGGCGCTTCAGCCCGGGCGGGAAGCCGCGCTGGCGTTGGCTGGGGCGGGGCCTGGCGGGTTCCGCCTCCGGCAGTCGTCCGGCGATGTCCTCCAGCGCGGTTGCCAACTCGGCTTCATCAAACAGGTCAATCTGGAAGGGGAGCTTTTCAGACTGGGCGCTAAACCGCTGTATTTTGGCCAGGCGCAGCATTTCTTCCAGGAGCTGGATATGGTGGTCACGCTGTTTCAGGACGGCGGCAAATTCCGCCTCTTGCTGCGCCAGCAACTGGCGCAGGCGGGCAGCGTCCAGGTCGCTATGGGATGTGGTTTTGGGGGCTGGCGGCGGTGCTAAATCCATGGGTTAAATGATAACAAAATCATCAGGATAAGTCGCTAAAACAGCGCCCCGTAGCACAACTTTTATGCCCTTTGAGCAGGCTGATGTCATAACCGTCCAGCAGCCAGTTGATCTGCTGGGCCGTCAGCGCCATCACCCCGCCATCCCCCGTTTGCGGCCAATGGAACTTCTCTTCCGCCAGGGCTTTGTAATACAGCACAAAGCCATTGTCTTCCCAATACAGGCATTTGATTTTCGTGCGCTGGCGGTTGGTGAAGGCGTACAGCGCCCCGGCAAACGGGTCGTGGCCCAATTCCTGCGCCACGATCGCCGCCAGCCCCTGGGCGGCCTTGCGGAAATCAATGGGCGGGCGGTAAAGGTAAATGTCCGGCATCTCCCCGGCGGGGCGGAAATAACGGGCCATTACAACTGCCCCAGCAACCGGCGCAGCAAGGCCACATTGCCGGGGTGGATATTCCTGATCACCAGGCCATTCGGCAGGGACAGCTCCAGGCCATCGCCCGTCCGGGCGTCTGTCCCCGGCTGCGCCGGGCGGACAGTCACGAAACCGGAAGGCTCTGGCAATACCGGGCGTTTGCCATCCCCGGGCGGCTTGCCCGCCGTACCGCATAATTTGCGCCGCCAGTAGACAAAGCCGTGGTAACTCAACTGTTCCTGTTCACAATACTGGACTCCGGAAAGGCCGGAGGACTGGAAGCGTTGGAGCTGGGCTTGCCAGTACGCCAGACGCCCATCTTGACCTGGATTCATCGTGTTCTCCCATGCAATCTGTTGCTGATGGGCTGAGTGTCCGGGATTACGTGGGGCGCTGAAAGGAGGGGGATTTAGAAGCGCTTACGCTTAATCCCTACGATAAGGCCAAACTATTGGCTTGTGGGGTGGCTATAGATTCGACAGCCAAGGGCGGTAGCGTTTCCAAATAACCCAAAACAAAATAATAGGATAACAAGTCATATATGGTCTCCACAGTCAACCCTTTCCGGCAAAGATCCAATAAAAACCCTCAAGGCGCAGTTCCTGTGCCTTTTGGTGCAACAGCCTATGCTGATTTCTTTGCCTGAAACGCCGGTATTGTCAAGGAGGAGTCCCGCAGGGAAGCTCCTTGACAATGCCGGTGTGTAAGGCATCCTGCTGGCGGGCTGTTGTCTTCGTCATGTGTCTTTCCTCTGTATTGCGGGTGACGGTTTTGCTTAGGGACAGGCATTGAACAGACCAAACTGCATTCGTATATCCGGCTTCTTTACGCGGGGCGCATTGCCCCAGAGCCATCATGGAAACCGCGTAGCAGGTGCCTATCGTTCGACCGGGCTTGGATTGCGCCACTCTCGTTACCGGCTTTTCCTGCTACTGGTTTAACCTGTCAAACCATGAACGTACTGTCGTCAACGCAAGGTCAGGGAGAGGAAAACGGGGTATCAGGCTGGGCAATACCCCGCTTGGTAAGGTTTGCCGCTTTTCCAGCACGCCCACACGGTCCGCGCCAGTTTGTTGGCCAGTGCGACAGCGGTTTTGTTATGCCCGCTGCGCTGCTCCAGTTTGACCGCCCATTCCTGCAAGCGGCCAAGGGGTTTGCCGGATTTCGCCTGCCGCTTGGCAGCCACCAAAGCCGACCGCGCCCCGTGGACCAGCAAGGTACGCAAGTAGGTGTTGCCTTGTTTGGTGATGCTGCCCAGGAAACGGCGGTTGCCACTGCTGCTTTCGCGTGGGGTGATCCCCAGCCATGAGGCAAATTGGCGGGCGGACTGGAACTGTTCGGCTTTGCCGACCGCCGCGACCAGGGCAGTGCTGGTCAGCAACCCAATGCCGGGGATGGTTTGCAGGTTGGCAACCGTTTCATTCTGGCGGGTGGCATGGATGAGCTGCTGTTCCAGTCCTGCCATATGGGTTTCCAGCGTTTCCAGTTCCTGCATCAACGGGCGCAGCATGTACAAGGTGAGTGAGGACAACTGCCCCACATGAAGGTTGGCTTCCCGCAAGGCTTCGCGGTCACTGGCAGGCAACGGGATGCCCTGTTCGCGGAACACGCCGCGCAGGAAATTCATCCGTGCCACCTTGGTGCGTTTCCATTGTTCACGCAAGCGGTGCATCTGTTGCAGTTCCTGCTGCCCGATGCTTTTGATGGCCACCGGCTTGATCCCTTCACAGCGGTACGCTTCCAGCAGGGCTTCGCAATCGGTACGGTCGGTCTTGTTGCGGCGGCGGTAGGGGCGGACATATTGTGCGGGCAGCAACAGGGCTTCGTGTCCCCATTCACGGAATAACCTGCCCCAATGGTGGGCACTGCCGCAGGCTTCCATCACCAGCAGGGCTGGCTCTTGTTCATGGATAAACTGACGGAAAGCGTCGCGGTCAAGCCGCCGCCGCTGGGTGATGCGGTATTGTGGGGTGGCAATCGCCAACTCGAAAACAGAAGTGGCAAGGTCGATGGTGATAATGGTATTTTTCATGCTTGGTCTCCATGGTTTTCAGCGTTTAACAGTGGCACTATGATGCCGTGCTGGGGCTGTGGAGACCATTCCATCATTCGACGACGGACGGCGTGACAGCCCGCGATCCTTACTTTCTACTCCCCGCGCCGCCCGTCAATTCAGACGTTGGCTTCTTCTATAACCATCATCCACTAACAAACTTAAAAGGTTTAATTATGCTTAAGAATTTATTTATCATTTCAATGGCGACAATCGTATCAGGCTGCGTGACTACATACGTAAAAAAAGATAATCCATCAATGGTTGCATCTGAAGGTGATATATCTAAATGTAAAGTTGAAGCTTATGAAAAAGCTCCTCCTAAAATTCAAACACAAGATAATAGCTTAGCTGTATTAGGCTATATGATGAAAAATCCTCAAAGTTCTACAACATCCACATCATGTTATGGTGCGGGTAGTTATGCAAATTGCACAACAAATAAGAATAACTCAGGATACAATCCACCACCTCAAACTATAGAGAAAGACTTAAATGAGTCTTTACGTGATGACTTATTTAAAGTGTGCATGGATAAATCAGGGTATACACCCAAAAAATAAAACAATTGGTGCGCCGCACTGATGCGCGGGAACTGCCCTACCGCGAATCCATCTTGACAATCTGCATGATGTACATACAATGTAACTATGATGCAGTTCGAGTGGGATACTAAAAAATCAGCAGCCAACCTGAAAAAGCATGGCATCTCCTTTGAGGAGGCGCGGTCAGTTTTCTATGATGAGTTTGCTGTTCAATTTTACGATGATGATCATTCTGATGATGAAGATCGTTTTTTAATGCTTGGCTTGAGCTGCGAATCCAAAATATTGCTCGTTTGTCATTGTGAGCGTGATGCTGGTCAAACCATCAGAATCATCTCCGCCCGCAAAGCCACTAAGAATGAGCGTAAGCTTTACAAAGGTAGCGCGTTATGAAAGCAGAATATGATTTGTCAAAAATGAAACCCCGTAAAAACCCCTACGCTTCAAAATTAAAGAAATCAGTCACTATACGCTTAGGTGAAGATGTCGTTGATTATTTCAAAGACATGGCTGAAGAGTCGGGCGTTCCTTATCAAAGCCTGATCAACCTTTATCTGCGTGATTGTGTCCGACAACACCGCAAAGTTGATATTTCGTGGATGTCAAATCAGGCTTAAAAATTAAGAGCCAACAAGTTGCTCGACGACGGACGCGGTGACAGCCCGCGATTTTTAACAGCTTACTCCCCGCCGCGCCCGTCAATTGAGACGTTGGCTTTTCGTGAGCCGATAGTTTTCAACTGATTAGGCGAGCAAAAAGATAAAGAATTCGTAGTCGCGCTGGTGCGCGGAAAATATTTTTCCAAGCCCCAATCAAAGATTAAGAACTGGTGGTTGCCCAATCTTTCAGGGTTCGATAATGTGCCGTGCCGATTCAATCAAAGATAAAAAACTTGGTGCTTTCCCGATCTTTCAGGGCTTCAAGGATTCGCCGTGCTAGCCAGACCAGAGATAAAGAATTGGTAGTTGAGCGATCTTTAAGGGTTTTGGCAATGCGCCGTGCCAGCCTGATCAAAGATAAAGAATTGGCGGTTGGCCGATCTTTCATGGCTTTCACGATATGCCGAGCCAATCCGATCAAAGATAAAGAACTGGTGGCTGCCGAATATTTCAGAGTATTCCAGAATGTGCCGCGCCAACCCAACGAAAGATAAAGAATTGGTGGCTGCCCAATCTTTCAGGGCTTTCACGATAATGCGGAGACAGCCCAGAGAAAGATAAAGAATTGGTGGTTGACCAATCTTTCAGGGCTTCCACGATTTGCCGTGCCACCCTGATCAAAGATCAAGAATGGGTGGTTCCCGATCTTTCAGGGCTTTCATGATAGGTTGTGCCAGCCTGTGAATAGAGATCAAGAACTGGTGGTTCGCCGATCTTTCGAGGCTTTCAGGATATGGAATGCTAGGCCGATCAATGGGCGAGAGCGGGATTACGAGATTGTCATACTCTAGGACTTACGCATTGACGAAGCAGCCCTGTCTGTGTCAGGAATAAGTTTTTCACGCGACATAAAAGCCAATGATAAGAAGGCCCAAACGCCCACCGACAGCCAATTGCACCCTGCCAATGTACATGGGGTTTCTGATGAGTGAACCGAAATCAAGCACCTGCACCCGCCTGTCGGAAGTGATGGGCATCTCGCATGACAGTGTAAACCGCTTCCTGTTGCGGGAAGCCTATGAGCCAAAAGACCTGTTCAACGAAGCATCGCGGCTGCTGAACCTGGTGGGCGGGACATTGAATGTGGATGACAGTACGCTGGACAAACCCTACAGCCAGCATATGGAGCTGGTTGGACACTTCTGGTCAGGCAAGCACCACCGGGTGGTCAAGGGGCTGAACCTGATCACGTTGTATTACAGTGACCCGCAAGGGCGCAGCCTGCCGGTCAACTACCGGGTGTATGACAAGGCAGAGGGCAAGACCAAGAATGATTATTTCCTCGACATGCTGGAGGACGTGTTGGCATGGGGGCTGCAACCCGCCTTCATGACCGGGGATAGCTGGTATTCCTGTGTGGGCAACCTCAAAACGGTAAGAAACCACCGCATGGGGTTCCTGTTCGCTGTGGAAAGCAACCGCCGGGTATCCACCGAAAAGGGGTCATGGGTGCAGGTACAGAAACTGGACATCCCTGCTGACGGGCTGAGGGTCTGGTTACGCGAATTTGGCGAGGTAAAGCTGTTTCGGACGCAGTTAAAAGACCAACTGCGCCATTACGTGGTTTTCCTCCCGAATGCTGACGCCTATGACACCTTCCAGCAAGCGGATTTCCAGACCCTGCATGACCAGCATTGGCAGATTGAGCAATACCACCGCATGATCAAGCAGGTCTGCCATATCGAGAAATTCCAGGTACGCGGCAACGTCCCGATACGTAACCATATCTTTGCCGCCTTGTGCAGCTATGTCCACCTGCAACAGATGCAGTTTGTTGACATCATCAGCAACGCCTACCAATGGCAACGCGACTTGTACACGGATGCTGTGGCTGCTTTTGTCAGCCGCTTCATGCAAGGCAAGCAGCACCTCAACCCACAATTTCAGGCCGCCGTCAATGCGTAAGTCCTATATGAGTAAGTGGTTGTTCCGGTGGGTTGGGCTGGTTTTCTTGTCTGCCTGCGCCCCGCAATATGAAACCCGCTACGAACTCACCCCGCCTACCAGCACCGCAGGTCTGGCCTGCCTCAACCGCTGCCAGACGCAAACGCAAGCCTGTAACCAGCAATGCAGCCAGCAATACGCCCAATGTGGCGTGCAGGCCGGGCAACAGGCAAAGCTGGCTTTACCCGGCCAGTTGAAAGACTACGACAGCAAACTGAATGTCTGGCAAAATGACATGGAACGCTACGAATCCGACCTGCGCTTTTACGAAATGGAAGTGCGCCAGCGCGAAGTGCTTGCCGACCTGAACCGGTTTGCTTGCGACCGTGATGGCAAGGATTCGGCAAGCTGCGTGCGCCATCCCTCCCGCCTGCACAGTTCCTGGCTGTATGAACCGCGCAGCCCCGGCTCGCCACCCTCCCGCCCGACCCTGGAAAGCGAAACCGCCCGCATCCGCAACCTGAGTTGCTCCCAGGATTGCAAATGTGACGGACAATACCGCCAGTGCTACGCCAGTTGCGGCGGCACGGTCAAGCCTTACCAGTTCTGCACGGATAATTGCCCGACACGTCAGTGATAATCACCCATTTACTGAGCAATCTGCTGGTAATCTGCCAGCAGGCTTTGTATGCTTCGCTCCTTTGATAATCAATCAGTAAGCCCGTGAGTGCCATGCAGGAACAGTACCACCACAAGTCGCTGGAAACCGAAGTCCAGCAATTCTGGGAACAAAACCGTACTTTTGAAGTGACCGAGGATCCGGACAAGGAAAAGTATTACTGCCTTTCCATGTTCCCGTACCCTAGCGGCGTCCTGCACATGGGGCATGTGCGCAATTACACCATCGGTGACGTCATAGCCCGCTTCCAGCGGATGCGCGGCAAGAATGTGCTGCAACCGATGGGTTGGGATGCATTCGGCCTGCCTGCCGAAAATGCTGCCATCAAGAACAACACGGCTCCGGCGGCGTGGACTTACAAGAACATCGACTACATGCGCGGCCAACTCAAATCCATGGGCTTGGGTATTGACTGGTCACGTGAAATCGCTACCTGCAAACCTGAGTATTACCGCTGGGAACAGTGGTTTTTCACCCAGTTGTACGAAAAAGGGCTGGTGTACCGCAAAAAGTCTACCGTCAACTGGGATCCGGTCGACCAGACAGTGCTGGCCAACGAGCAGGTGATCGACGGGCGTGGCTGGCGTTCTGGCGCACTGATCGAGCAGCGTGAAATTGACCAGTGGTTTCTGAGGATTACCGCCTATGCTGATGAATTGCTGGAAGAGATTGGCAAACTGCCAGGCTGGCCGCAACAAGTCCGCACCATGCAGGAAAACTGGATAGGGCGTTCCGAAGGTGTGGAACTCGAATTCGGCCTAGCCGGTTCCGACAGCAAGCTGACGGTTTTCACCACCCGCCCCGATACCCTGATGGGTGTGACCTACGTGGCGGTCGCCGCACAGCATCCGTTGGCGCTGAAAGCGGCGCAAAACAACCCGGAACTGGCGGCTTTCATCGACGAATGCAAGCAGGTTAAGGTGGCCGAAGCCGACATGGCGACCATGGAAAAGAAAGGCATGGCGACCGGCGAAATGGCTATTCATCCAGTTACAGGTGATACCGTGCCGGTGATGGTGGCCAATTTCGTGCTAATGTCTTACGGCTCCGGCGCGGTGATGGCTGTGCCTGCGCATGACCAGCGCGACTGGGAATTTGCCCAGGTTTACGGCTTGCCCGTCATTCAGGTCATTGCCCCAGCAGATGGCAGCGATATTGACCTGACTGCCGCTGCTTTCACCGACAAAGGTGTACTGGTCAATTCCGGTGACTTTACCGGTCTGACTTCCGTTGAAGCATTTGAAGCCATCGCCAACTGGTTGACAGAAAAGGGCAAAGGCCGCCGCCGGGTGAATTTCCGCCTGCGTGACTGGGGCGTATCCCGCCAGCGTTACTGGGGCTGCCCGATCCCGGTTATTTACTGCGATGACTGTGGCGCAGTGCCGGTTCCAGAGCAGGATTTGCCAGTGGTATTGCCGGAAGATGTGGCGTTCGACGAAACCGGTGGTTCCCCGATCAAAAAGATGCCGGAGTTCTACCAGACGACTTGCCCAACTTGTGGCAAGCCGGCCACCCGCGAAACAGATACTTTCGACACATTTTTCGAGTCATCTTGGTACTATGCCCGTTATACCTGCCCGAATTACAGCGAGGGGATGCTGAACCCACAGGCGGCCAACTACTGGTTGCCGGTTGACCAGTATATTGGCGGGATCGAACACGCCATCCTGCACCTACTGTATTCGCGTTTCTTTCACAAGCTGATGCGCGACAACGGGCTGGTGGATTCGGATGAGCCTTTCACCAACCTGCTGACCCAGGGCATGGTACTGGCCGAAACCTTCTACCGTGAGAAACCGGCGGGCGGCCAGGAATGGTTCCAGCCGACTGCGGTGAGTGTGGAGCGTGATGACAAGGGTCGCGTGACCGGCGCAACCCTGCTGGCGGACGGCCAACCGGTGATTCCGGGGGGCGTCACCAAAATGTCCAAATCCAAGAACAACGGCGTCGACCCACAGGAAATGATCGAGCGTTATGGCGCGGATACCCTGCGGCTGTTCTCCATGTTCGCCGCCCCGCCAGACCAGAGCATGGAATGGTCAGATTCTGGTGTGGAAGGCGCGCAACGTTTTCTGCGCCGTTTGTGGAAACAAGTATTTGACCACGTTTCTTCAGGCGTTACCGAAACTATGGAGGCCGGTAAACTGGACGACGCCCAACAAGCATTACGCCGCAAGGTTCACCAGACTGTGCAGAAAGTTGGTGATGACATGGCGCGCCGCCATACCTTCAACACCGCAGTCGCCGCCAACATGGAGCTGCTCAACGACATCGCCCGTTTTGCGGACGAAAGCACCCAAGGACGTGCAGTGCGGCAGGAGGCGCTGGAAATGGCAGTGCTGATGCTGGCTCCCATTACCCCGCACATCTGCCACGCGCTGTGGCAGGCATTGGGACATGACGAAGACGCCATTATTGATACCCTTTGGCCAGAAGTGGACGAAAGTGCCCTGGTACAAAACACGTTGGAACTGATCGTGCAGGTCAACGGCAAGGTGCGCGGCAAGGTACAAGTCAGCGCAACCGCCAGTGAGGACGACACCAAGGCGTTAGCACTGGCAAACGAAAACGTACAGAAATTCCTTGATGGCGTGAACGTACAAAAAGTCATCGTCGTCAAGGGGCGTCTGGTCAATATCGTGGCAAACTGATGAAAAAGCTGCTGCTCATCCTCAACGTGCTGGTCTGGCTGACTGCCTGCGGCGGCGAACCCTTTCACCTGCGCGGCGAAAAGCCGTTGCCTGCGGTGTTAAGCCAAGGCGTTTATCTGGCAGGCATCGACCCGCGCAGTGATTTCGGTATTGCCTTGCGTGACGGGTTGGAGGACGCCGGAGCCGAGATCAAGCAGGATGAGCAAGCCGCAGCAACCACCCTCACTATCCTCAAACTGGATGAAAGCCGTTCGGTATCCGGTTATTCCTCTACCCGGCAGGTGCGCGAGTTCAACCACTTCGTCAACGTCAATTTCAGGGTCAAGGCTCGTGGCATGGCGGAAGGGGTGGAGCGTTCCGTGAATGCAGAACGTTCTCAGGTATACGACGGCAAATACGTGCTTGGCACGGCGGAGGAAGAAGCCGTGATCAAGGAAGACTTGCGCCGGGAAGCTGTGCGGTTGATCCTGCTGCGTTTGCAGGCAGTTAAGCCTTGATCCGTTGCTGAACGATTTTCGCCAGCGCTGACGAATCCAGATCCCCATCCCCCTGATCCACCAACGCCTGCATGTAGTCGGCGGCACGGTGCGTGCCCGGCATGTTCAAGCCGAATGACGCAATCGTATCAGTGACGATGTGCATGTCCTTGTTGTGCAGTTTGGCCATGAAGCCGGGCTGGTAGTTTTCATCCAGAATCCGTTGCCCGTGCAGTTCCAATACCCGCGAATAAGCGAAACCGCCCAATAAGGCTGCCCGTACCTTGGCAGGGTCTACGCCCGCTGCTTTGGCCATTTCCAGTGCTTCGGTAACAGCCACAATGGTCTGCGCTGCAATTAACTGGTTGCAGGCTTTGGTCAATTGGCCTGCGCCGTGGCCGCCGATGTGGGTGATGGTTTTGCCCATGGTTTCGAGGGCAGGGCGGGCATATTCCAGATCGTCTGCGCTGCCGCCAACCATGATGGTGAGGGTTCCGGCAATTGCGCCGACATCGCCGCCGGAGACGGGGGCATCGAGGAAGCAGATGCCTTTTTCTGCCAGTTTCGCCGCGATTTCACGGGTGGTGACTGGGGAAATGGTACTCATGTCGATCACCAGCAGGCCGGGTTTTGCGCCTTCGATTACGCCGTTTTCACCCAAGAGTACGGCTTCCACATCCGGCGTGTCGGAAACCATCGAGATCACGATGTCGGCGTTGGCGGCGAGTTCCGCAGGGCTGGCGTAGAAGGCGGCTCCAAGGTCGGTGAGTTCCTGCGCGGATTCGGGGCGGCGAGCGTAAACAGCCAGTGGGAAACCGGCTTGCAACAGGTTTTTGCACATGGGGTTGCCCATGATGCCAGGGCCGATCCAGCCGATGGTGGGTTTAGTGGTTTGCATAAGCTTGCCTTGTTTTGCTACTTCTTGAGATGTCCGGAATTACTGGGATGGATCAGCCCCCTCCTTTGACTGAATCCTGTCCTCCTTCCCGGACAGCAGGTTGCGGATGTTGGACTGATGCCGCCAGAAAATCAGCACTGCCATGAATAGTACCCCCAAGGTAGGCCAGATATGTTGTGTGATGAACCAGAAATACAGGGGTGAAAGCGCAGTGGCAATTAATGCAGCAAGCGAGGAAATCTTGAAGCCTTTCGCCATTAGCAGCCAAGTCGCCACAAACGCCAAACCCGCATAGACATTGACGCCTAGGAACACGCCGATCGCCGTTGCGACGCCCTTGCCCCCCTTGAAGCGGTAGTAAAGCGGGTAAAGATGCCCCAGAAAGGCTGCGATGCCAATCAGGATCAACCAGTTATAGTTCAGGTCAAACAGCCTGCCGACCAGCACAGGGATCAGCCCCTTGAGCAAATCCCCCACCAGGGTGATAGCTGCCGCCTTCTTGCCGCCATGCCGCAATACATTGGTCGCACCGGGGTTGTTGGAGCCTATGGTGCGCGGGTCGGGCAGCCCCATCAGCTTGCAGGTGATGATGGCAGTGGAAATGGAGCCGAGCAGGTAGGCAAGCACAATCAGCAAGTATGGCATGGCGTTATCCGTGGTCAAAGGTCGATTATTGTAAAACCGTAATGCTAGCAGAGAAGCACAGTCCGTTGACATACAGTTTGCCAGTGTCAGCCCTGAGTATGGCCTGATGGCGAGCCAGCCTATCTGTGCTACAGTACGCCGCCATCAACGATACAAGACTTGGGCGGGGAACCAAATGACTGAAACAAAACCAAAAGCGGCGGCAAAACCGGCGGCAGAAGTACACATGAACACTGATCACGGGCTTGACGCAGCGCTGGAACAGATTCAGGAAGAAACCAGTAAGCACACCCGGCAGCAGCAGAAAATTATGCAGCAGCTGGCGCATGACATTGAAGCAACCTTCGGGCGTATCCAGCAAAACATCCAGAATCGCGAGCAAGTACAGCATCAAGTTACCGAGGAATTGCTCAACAGCATCCGTGCGCGATTCTCGGCTTATGACGAACAGCGCGAACACATCCTGGAAACCATGACCCAGCGTGAGCACGCGCAAAACACCATTACCCAGGAACTGCTGGAAAACATCAGCAAGCGCTTCGCCCTCCAGGAAGAGCAGCGTGAAAGCATCCTGCAAGGGCTGCGCAGCGCGTTCGAGCAGATCCAGCTTGATAACCAGGAGCGCGATTCACACCACGACTCCATGCTGGAAGCGTTGGCACAGCGGATGCGCGACATGAACCAAGAAATGCAGAACAGTAGTCAGGCGCGTGACCAAAGCCAGGAAAAAATGCTCCATTCGCTGACCGGCCATTTGAAGCTGATGCAGGAAGAGATGCGCCAGGAACAGCGCGAGCATGAAACCCTGATCAAGGCCGAGCGCGAACACCACGAGCGCAACTACCGGCGTGTCCGCTGGCTGGCCTTGCCCGGCATGGTGCTGGCTGGGCTGGCCGTGTTCTATATGGTGCACATCGTCAACGTCATGGAAGATGCGATGGGGTCAATGAGTGGTGACATGAAGGCCATCAAGGGAACCATGCAGGGCATGTCCACCAATATGGATCAGATCACCGCCTACACCGGCGACATGTCACAATCCGTCGGTAGTATGCAGCCGATGGCGGCGGACATGAAAACCATGAGTCAGGACATGGCCAACATGACGCAAAACGTGCAGGGGCTACACGACAGCACGCAGCAGATGAACCAGAACGTGGCCTACATGGGGCAGGATGTGAACCATATGAGCAGGCAGGTTGCCCCGACCATGAAGGGGATGCGGGCCATGATGCCTTGGGAATGGAAGTAACAGAAGGGGAGTATTGATTGCAGCACCTTTATTCACATACTGTTGGCAAAGGCAGGCCGCTGGTGCTTCTGCATGGCTGGGGAATGAACAGCCGCGTGTGGGGGCCTGTCCTGTCCGAGCTGGAAAAGCTTGCCCGGGTCACCTGCATCGACCTGCCGGGGCACGGCAACAACAGCCATTTGCCGCTTGGCTTGCTGGAAACCGCCATCGACCAACTTGCCGGTCACATTCCGCAAGACGCGATCATGATGGGCTGGTCGCTGGGCGGCCTGATTGCGCAAGGTCTGGCGCATGCCCTGCCGGACAAGGTTGCCGGTCTGGCCATGATTGCCAGCACCCCCAAATTCGTGGCGGAAGGCGGCTGGCAGCACGGTGTTAGCCCTGAGTTGCTCGCCACTTTCGGCAATAACCTGCAAGTTGACTATATGGGAACGGTACGGCGCTTTTTCGCCCTGCAATTTCTCAATACCAAAACCGATAGCCGTATGGTCAACGTCCTGCGGGAAACCATCATGGAACAGCCTGCCAGTATCAGCGCGCTGGAAGATGGCCTCAACATCTTACGTACTGCCGATTTTTCGCAGATGCCAGTCAAACAGCCCAGCCTGTGGATGCTGGGGAAGCTCGACAAGCTGATTCCGGTGTCGTTGGCTGACGCGCTGCCCGGTATGGGGTATGGGCATATCGCACTGATCAATAGCGCAGCACATGTGCCTTTCGTGACTCACCCGGCGATTTTCATGGGGCATGTTGGAGCATTTCTGAAAACATTCTGATGAGGTTGTGCTGGCTTATGCCATCAGTGTATAATCGCCGCCTTTTTAGCAACCCTTAAATCTGGAGCCTAGGCGAATGTCTCTGAGTGCAGAAGAAAAGGCTGGTGTTGTCGCGCAATACCGCCAATCAGATACAGATACCGGGTCCCCGGAGGTGCAGGTTGCGCTGCTGACAGCGCGTATCAAGCATCTGGCGGACCATTTTGCAAACCACAAACATGACCATCATTCCCGTCGCGGTATGCTGGCCATGGTAAACCAGCGCCGCAAGCTGCTGGATTACCTCAAGCGCAAGGATTTGGGCCGTTACCAAGCCCTGATCAGCAGCCTCGGCCTGCGTCGCTAATCCGATACAAGCCAGACAAAACACCGCCTTTGTGCGGTGTTTTGTTATATAGATTTTGATTTTTTAAAGTAAGTTCGTCACGCAGTAAGGTTGTTGAAAAGGGTTTTGCCATCAACCTTCGTCAAAATTCTTCTCAACAGCCTGCCCGTGACACCCCACAAAATCCAATGAATCCTTATAAGGAAAAGAAACGTAATGGCTAAAATTACCAAAACATTCCAGTACGGTAACAACACCGTCACTATCGAAACCGGCGAAATCGCCAAACAGGCCAGTGCTGCTGTTATCGTCAATATGGACGATACCTGCGTACTGGTCACCGTCGTAGGCCAGAAAAACGCGGTTGAAGGCCGTGATTTCTTCCCGATGACTGTTGATTATCAGGAAAAATTCTATGCAGCAGGTCGCATTCCCGGCGGTTTCTTCAAGCGTGAAACCCGCGCAACTGAAGAAGAAACGCTGGTTGCACGCCTGATCGACCGCCCGCTGCGCCCGCTGTTTCCGGATGGCTTCACCAACGAAGTTCAGGTTATCGCCATGGTTGTTTCCATGAACCCCGAAGTTCCGGCTGACATTCCGGCCATGATCGGTGCATCCGCTGCGATGGCGCTGTCCGGTATGCCTTTCCAAGGCCCTATCGGTGCTGCCCGTGTTGGCTACCGTAATGGTGAATACCTGTTGAACCCTTCCAAAGCTGACCTGGCCACTTCCGGTCTCGATTTGGTGATTGCCGGTACTGATGCAGCTGTACTGATGGTTGAATCCGAAGCGAAAGAACTGAGCGAAGATGTGATGCTGGGCTCTGTCATTTTCGGTCACGACCAGATGCAGGTTGTTATCAACGCGATTAACGAACTGACCAAGGAAGCTGGCACTGTTGCATGGGACTGGTCTGCACCAGAAGCCAATACTGCATTGCAGGCAGCCGTTGCTGGCGAGTGCGAAGCGCCTCTGACCGAAGCGTTCCAGATTGCTGACAAGCAACAGCGTTATGGCCGTATCGACGAAGTGCTGGTTGCTGCGGTGGAAAAACTGACCGCGAAAGAAGGCGAAGAAGGCTTCTCCGCTGACGACATCAAGGGCGAGTTCAAGAACGTTGAGAAGAAAATCGTGCGCGGCAGCATCCTCGACGGCAAGCCACGTATCGATGGTCGTGCACTGGATATGGTTCGCCCGATTACTGTCCGTCTGGGCGTGCTGCCACGCGCACACGGTTCCGCGCTGTTCACCCGTGGCGAAACCCAGGCGCTGGTTGTTACCACGCTGGGTACTGAGCGCGATGCACAGGTTATCGACGCAATTACCGGCGAATACAAGGATAACTTCCTGTTCAACTACAACTTCCCACCGTACTCTGTGGGTGAAGTTGGCCGTTTCGGCGCGCCAAAGCGTCGTGAAATCGGCCATGGCCGTCTGGCCAAACGTGGTGTGAAAGCCATGGTGCCGAACACGGATGATTTTCCGTACACCATCCGCTGCGTCTCCGAAATCACCGAATCCAACGGTTCCAGCTCCATGGCTAGCGTGTGCGGTAGTTCCCTGGCGATGATGGACGCAGGCGTTCCCTTGAAAGCGCCGGTTGCGGGTATCGCGATGGGTCTGATCAAGGAAGGCGACCGTTTCGCAGTTCTGTCCGACATTCTCGGTGATGAAGACCACCTCGGCGACATGGACTTCAAGGTAGCCGGTTCCTCCGAAGGCATCACCGCGCTGCAAATGGACATCAAAATCAACGGCATCACCAAGGAAATCATGCAGCAGGCACTGACCCAGGCGAAAGCGGGCCGTCTGCATATCCTCGGCGAAATGGCCAAAGGCATCGAAGCGCCACGTGACGAGATTTCCCAGTACGCGCCACGTTACGTCACCATGAAGATCAACCCGGAAAAAATCCGCGAAGTGATTGGCAAGGGTGGCGAAACCATCCGTGGTATTACCGAGAAGACCGGTTGCAGCATCGACATTAACGACGAAGGTTTTATCAAGATTGCGGCAGTTGATGCCAAGGCTGCTTACGAAGCGCGTGCCATCATTGAATCCATCACTGCCGAGGTGGAACTGAACAAGGTTTACGAAGGCAAGGTTGCACGCATCATGGACTTCGGCGCATTCGTCACCATCCTGCCGGGCAAGGACGGTCTGCTGCACATTTCCCAGATCAGCAACGAGCGTGTTGAGAACGTAACCGACCACCTGAACGTGGGTGACACTGTGCGCGTCAAAGTTATCGAGATTGACCGTCAGGGGCGTCTGCGTCTGAGCGCGAAAGCCATCGCTGAAGGCGAATAATCCGCACTTCCATCCTGCAAACCTTTCTTCCCTTGCTGGAGGAAGGGTTTTTAAATCAGTGGCTAATGCGTGATGTCTAAAGTTAATTGTAAGAACAGTTCACGTATCACCTTCTACATCCCCGGCTTGTTCCAGCCCCTAGGGTTGTGGTGTAAAGACTTTGCTTTTCAGCCAGTGGCAGAAAACCTGTTACGCCTGAGCGCAAATGCCGGTGTGGAAAACCTACCCGTGACCGGTCTGGAAAATACCTTGTTCCACTGTGCCGGGCATCCTGCTGACACCGAGCTTCCCTTTGCCCGCTACCGTTACCAACTGGATTTTGGCGCATTGCCACGGCAGCCATTGATGTGCGCTGACCCGGTTTTCCTGCAAAGCGGTATTGACCAGGTATTGCTGCACCCGGAATTACCGCTAATCTCACCGCAGGAGCTGGGGGAATTGCTGGCTCTGTTAAACCGCCATCTGGCCGAAGACGGTTTGCAGCTGGAGGCGCAGCACCCACAACGCTGGTATTTGCTGGGTGAAAGGGTAAATGACCCTACATTACGTACTACACCTCTTTCCCAGGTGCTGGGGCAGGGTATCTTCCAGCTACTACCGCAAGGTAACAAGCGCTACTGGCATTGCCTGCTGAACGAAATCCAGATGCTCCTGCACACCAGCGGCATCCCAGCCGTCAACGGCCTCTGGCTGTGGGGAGCCTCCAGCCCATTTTCACTCCCACCTTTGCAAAAGGGGGGGCAGGGGGGATTTCTCGGCCCATCCGTCACCGCCCAAACCTTGTCAATAGCGACTGATACCGCCCATCAACCCGTCAGCAAATGGGCGGAATGCACATTCGGTTCTGGCGAATACCAGATCATCCTCGACGATTTGCTAATCCCCTCGGTCAGCGATAACCCCCAGGCATGGCAACAGGCTGTCGATAAGCTGGAAAAAGACTGGTTTGCGCCCGCGCTTTCCACCATGAAAAGCGGCCAGTTTACTGTCAGCCTGACAGCCTGCGACGGGCGAATCTTTTATGCTGAACCGGCATCCGCCTGGAAATTCTGGCAAAAGCGATCTGCGGGCTGGGAACAGCTTATTTGATACTGGTAACAATGCTCTCGAAGCTACCGTCGTGCAATGTGGTGGAAACCGTTTCACCCAACCGGAGAGGAGTGGTGTTGCGTAAGACCTGCCCGGTTTGCGCATGGTGCACGATACTGTAGCCGCGTTCCAGCGTGCCCAAAGGACTCAATGCGTGTAACTGGCCTGCCTGCATCTGCAAACGGCGTCGGGCTTTTTCCAGTTGTTGCTGTATGTGCACGGCAAGCGTCTGACGGTTACGGGCAAGTTGTTCCTGCTGCTGGCGGATTTGCCGGGCAGGCGACTGGTTCCGCAGGCGGGTTTGCAGGTTGGCAAACCGCTCCTGCTGTTGTTGCAAGCGGCGGGTAAGGGCAGTACGTAGCCGCATGTCCAGTTCATCCAGTCGTTGGACTTTTTGTTGTAAGCGATTGGTAGGGCGCTGGTTCTCCAGCCGCTGTTGCAGACGGCGCAGTTGTTCGCCCACCAGTTGCAGCCTGCGCGCCTGGCTGCGTTGCAGTTGCAGGTACAGCCGCCGCAAATGGGTTTGGAGGGCAAGCATGTCGGGGCTGACCAGTTCGGCAGCGGCGGAGGGGGTAGGCGCGCGCACGTCGGCGACGAAATCGGCAATGGTGAAGTCAATTTCATGCCCCACGCCGCTGATGATAGGTGTTGTGCAAGCATAAACCGCCTGGGCGACGGATTCCTCGTTGAACGGCCACAGGTCTTCGATGGGGCCGCCACCGCGTGCCAGGATCAACACATCACAACGCTTATCATCGTCAGCCTGACGGACGGCCTTGACGATTTGCTCCTTCGCGCCATCACCTTGCACCAGCACCGGGTAGATGAGGACGGGAATCTGCGGGCAACGGCGTTTCAGCACATTGAGGATGTCACGAATGGCAGCCCCGGTGGGAGAGGTGATCACGCCAATGCAGCGCGGAAACGGGGGCAGGGGGAGCTTGTGTTCCGTAGCAAATAGGCCTTGCGCCTGTAACTTGCGCTTGAGTTCCTCAAACTGGCGTTGCAATGCGCCTTCGCCCACGTCTTCCATGTGTTCGATGATGAACTGGTATTCGCCACGCGGTTCATACAGCCCGACCTTGCCGCGCACCATGACTTTCAGGCCGTTGCGTGGCTGGAGTTTCAGGGATATGGCGCGGTTGCGGAACATGGCGCAGCGTACTTGTGCGCCAGCATCCTTCAGGCTGAAATAGAGATGGCCGGAAGCGGCACGCACGAAGTTGGAGATTTCACCTTCCACCCACAAGGTAGGGAAACCCTGCGCCAGCAGTTGGCCGACTTCGTTGTTGAGCTGGGAAACGCTGAGAATGGTTCGTTCGGTTTGCATGGGGGGAACATAGCAAAAAAGCCGGTACATTGTCCGGCTTTTCTGGGGTCTGCAAGAGACGGATTTAGAAGCGTGGGGCGGCGGTTTTGGCTGCTTCAGCCTGTTCCTGGGCAGCCTTGCCAGCAGCTGCAACTTTCTTGAAGATTTTCATGGCGTCTTCATCTTTACCGTCATTGGCGGCCTTGACGCCTGCTTCCAGCTGTTGTGATGCTGTCATATCACCCCAGAACCATCCAAAACCTTTCGGGACAGCGGCGTTTTCTTTCTCGGCAGCCTCATAGGCTGCTTTGAGTTCATCTGATGCGCCATCCTTGAGGGCGACCTTCTCTTCTTTTTTCTCCTCCTTCTTGCCTTCAGCAGGCTTGCTGTCGGCTGCTTTTGCTTCTGCCGGTTTCGCGTCGTCAGCTTTCTTGTCGTCTGCTGCAAATGCGACCGAAACCAAAAGGGACAGCGCCAGGCTTGTAAACAACGCTTTGAGTTTCATTTAACCTCCTCCGGTTATGTTAATGCGCTTTGAAAAAGTAAAACCTGAACGTCGGAAAACACATAAATATCAGTTTCCCGAAAACCGGTCAAACACTATTTTCGCAGTTCGGAGGTTGGTTTTTAAGTTATTGTTTATATTTGTTTTTCATTAATAAAAAGCCGGGAGATACCCGGCTTTCCCGGCTATTATGCAGTGGGGGAGCTTAGAAGCGTGGGCCTGCGCTTTTGCCTGCCTCGGCTTGCTTCACGCCATTTTCGGCAGCAGTCTTGACTTCAGCAGCCAGGTTTTTGGCCTTGTCATTATCACCGCCGTTCGCAGCCTTGATTGCGTCTTCGAGCTGTTTACCGCTGTCACGCCATGCAAAACCGGTTGGGACGTCACTGTTTGCTTTCTGGGCAGCTTCAATCGCTGCTTTTACTTCAGCGTCAACGCCATCTTTCAGGGTAGCTTTATCAGCAGCAAATGCGGAAGTGGCAATAGACAGAGCCAGCGCAGTGAACAGTGTTTTTAATTTCATCAACGGGTTCCTCCTCTCCGTAAAATTATATCAATGAGATAAATCAAATAATTGAATTATCACGGGTCTATTGATAGCAGTTTACCGGCTTGAGGTCAAACCTTATAATGAGTCGCTTCTTTTCAAAGACCGGACAAAAGCCCCATGCGTATCCTTCAGGAAGCCCTTACCTTTGACGATGTCCTTCTGGTGCCAGCACACTCCAGCGTACTGCCAGCGGACGCCAACCTCCAATCCCGTCTGACCCGTGACATCACCCTCAACATCCCCTTGCTGTCGGCAGCGATGGATACGGTAACGGAAGCCCGTTTGGCCATTGCACTGGCTCAGGAAGGCGGCATGGGCATCATCCACAAGAACATGAGCATCCAGGCACAGGCCGATCAGGTGCGCATGGTGAAAAAATACGAAAGTGGCATTATCAAGGATCCCTTCACCGTCAGCCCGACCACGACCATCCGCGAAGTGCTGGCCTTGACCCGCGCGCATAATATTTCCGGCGTACCCGTCGTGGAAGGTGAAGATCTGGTGGGCATCGTCACCGGGCGCGACCTGCGCTTTGAAATCCATCTGGATGAGCCGGTCAGTACCATCATGACCCCGAAAGAGCGGCTGGTAACGGTGGAAGAGGGCGCAAGCAAAGGGCAAATCCGCAAACTGTTGCACAAACACCGGATTGAAAAGGTATTGGTGATCAATGACAAATTCCAGTTGCGTGGCCTGATCACGGTCAAGGATATTCAGAAATCCACCGATTTCCCGAATGCCTGCAAGGATGATCAAGGCCGTTTGCGCGTTGGTGCGGCGGTCGGTGTGGGTTATGGCACGGAAGACCGGGTGCGCGCGCTGGTGGAAGCGGGGGTTGACGTAGTGGTGGTCGATACCGCGCATGGGCATTCCCAGGGCGTTATGGATCGCGTCAAATGGGTGAAAGACAACTTCCCGCAGGTGCAGGTGATCGGCGGCAATATCGCCACAGGCGAAGCAGCGCTGGATCTGGTCAAGATGGGCGCGGATGCGGTTAAGGTTGGCATTGGCCCCGGTTCCATCTGCACCACCCGTATCGTGGCTGGCGTGGGCGTCCCGCAGATTTCCGCTGTCATGAATGTGGCGAAAGCGCTGGAAGGCACGGGCGTCCCGCTCATTGCTGACGGTGGCATCCGTTATTCCGGCGACATTTCCAAGGCAATTGCTGCTGGGGCGCATACCGTGATGCTGGGCGGCATGTTCGCTGGTACTGAGGAAGCACCGGGTGAAGTCGAGTTGTTCCAGGGGCGTTCCTACAAGTCTTACCGGGGCATGGGTTCCCTGGGTGCGATGGCGAAAGGCTCCAGTGACCGTTACTTCCAGGAAGGCTCCGAAAACGCAGCCGATAAGCTGGTGCCGGAAGGTATCGAAGGCCGTGTGCCGTATAAAGGGCCGCTGGCTCCGATTATCCACCAGATGATGGGGGGCTTGCGTTCCAGCATGGGTTATGTCGGGTGTAAGGATTTGGAAGAAATGCGTACCAAGCCGCAGTTCGTGCGCATTTCCAGCGCTGGTATGCGTGAGTCCCACGTGCATGACGTAACCATTACCAAAGAATCACCAAACTATCGAGTGTAGTTGTTTACCCCCCTACCCCCAGCCCCTACCCCGCAAGGGGGAAGGGGAGCAAGAGAGTTACCATGACCCAAAATATTCATGCTGATCGCGTCCTGATCCTTGATTTCGGCTCCCAGTACACCCAGTTGATTGCCCGCCGGGTGCGGGAGGTGGGCGTTTATTGCGAAATTTACCCGTGGGATGTGGAGGCGCAGGCCGTTGCCGACTTTGGCGCGAAAGGCATTATCCTGTCAGGCGGCCCGGAATCGGTGACGGACGCGGAGCCACCCCGTGCGCCGGATACCGTATTCTCGTTGGGTGTGCCGGTACTGGGCATCTGCTACGGGATGCAGACCATGGCGGCACAACTGGGCGGCAAGGTGGAAGCTTCCAGCCATTGTGAGTTCGGTTATGCACAGGTGCGGGCGCGTGGCCATACCGAACTGCTGCGCGAAATCGAAGACCATGTTTCGCCGGAAGGTTTCGGCCTGCTGGATGTGTGGATGTCACACGGTGACAAGGTGACAGAATTGCCGACAGGCTTCAAGCTGATGGCCAGCACCGATTCCGCGCCGATTGCGGCGATGGCGGATGAAGCCCGTCATTTGTACGCCCTGCAATTCCACCCGGAAGTGACCCACACCAAACAGGGCAAGCGCATTCTGCAACGCTTTGTACGTGACATTTGCGGTTGTGAAGGCTTGTGGACGACAGCCAACATCATCGAAGACAACATCCAGAAAGTCCGTGAGCAGGTGGGTTCGGATGAGGTCATCCTTGGCCTGTCCGGCGGGGTGGATTCTTCCGTGGTTGCTGCGTTACTGCACAAGGCGATTGGCGACCAGTTGACCTGTGTATTCGTCGATACCGGCCTGTTACGTTACCGCGAAGGCGACCAGGTAATGGCGATGTTTGCCGAACACATGGGCGTGAAAGTTATCCGCGTGGATGCGGAAGCGCGTTTCCTTACTGCTCTCGAAGGTGTTACTGATCCGGAGAAAAAACGCAAGGTTATCGGCGGCATGTTCATCGATATTTTCGACGAGGAATCCGCCAAACTGACCTCTGCCAAATGGCTGGCGCAAGGCACGATTTACCCGGATGTGATCGAATCCGCCGGAGCCAAGACTGGCAAGGCGCACCTGATCAAGTCGCACCACAATGTCGGTGGTCTGCCGGAAAACATGAAACTGGGTCTGGTCGAGCCTCTACGTGAGCTGTTCAAAGACGAAGTGCGGGTGATGGGTGTAGAACTTGGCCTGCCACCGGAAATGGTCTACCGCCACCCGTTCCCCGGCCCTGGTCTGGGCGTGCGTATACTCGGTGAAGTGAAAAAAGAATATGCTGACCTGCTGCGTCTGGCTGACCACATTTTCATTGAAGAGCTGCGCAAGCACGACTTGTATGACAAGACTTCACAGGCGTTTGCGGTATTTCTACCAGTGAAATCGGTTGGTGTGACCGGCGATGGCCGCCGCTATGACTACGTGGTGGCGCTACGGGCGGTGGAAACCATTGACTTCATGACCGCGCGCTGGGCACACCTGCCTTACGACTTCCTTGATCTGGTTTCCCGCCGTGTCATCAATGAAATCAAGGGGATTTCACGGGTTGTTTACGACATCTCCGGGAAGCCGCCGGCCACGATTGAGTGGGAGTAAAAGCAAGCAGGGCGGACATTTCTGCCTCGCCCTGCGTTGGTTTTCAGGGAATAGGGCAGTGGCTTGTGCCACCCCCGTTCCTCTTACTCAGTCATCGGAATCCAAGCCGCCATGGAACTCCAGCCACATCACATTGATGATGCCGAAGGCGCAGGCCAGCAGGACGCCAAGTAACCAGGCAAAATACCACATGTTGAACCCTCCTCAATAAACCGCGTGGTCATTGTCGCGGATGAACTTGACCGTGACCTTGCCCCACAGCTGCCTGTAGCACCAGATGGTGTAGAACAGGATGATGGGCACAAAGATCATGGCCGCCCAGAACATGATCGCCAGCGTCAGATGGCTGGAGGCGGAATCCCAGATGGTCAGGCTATGGCTGGGGTTGAGGCTGGACGGCATCACAAACGGGAACAGCGAGACGCCCGCCGTCATGATCACGCCCACCACGCTCAGCGAACTGTTGAGGAAGCTCAGCACCGGGCGGTCTTTCCCTGCCAGCAGCAGCACGCCGAATGCGCCCAGGAAACCCGCCAGTGGCGCCATGACCGCCAGCGGGTACTTGCCATAGTTCGCCAGCCACGCACCCGCCATTGGCACAACCTCCTTCGCCACCGGGTTGGGCAGCGCGTTGTGGGAAGGCTCCCGGGTGATGGCATAGCCATCAACCCCCGCCCACAGCCAGATGCCGGCCAGGCCAAAGGTGACGAGCACACCCATGGCCGTCAGTTGCGCCGCCCTGCGGGAACGCCGGTAAACCGCCTCATCGGTGCGCATCATCAGGTAGGTCGCGCCCTGCATCATGAACATCAGCAGGCTGACCAGCCCCGCCAACACCGCAAACGGGTGGAACAGCGCAAACAGCGAGCCGTGGCTGGAGATGCGCAGGAACTCATCGAACTCAAACGGCACCCCCAGCAACAGGTTGCCAAACGCCACCCCGATCACCAGCGGCGGGATCACCCCGGCAGCCACCAGCCCCCAGTCCCAGGTATTGCGCCAAACCGGGTTGGCAATCTTGGAACGGTAATCAAAACCGACCGGGCGGAAGAACAGCGAAAACAGCGTCAGCACCAGCGCCCAGTAGAAGCTGGAGAACGATGCCCCGAAGGTGATCGGCCAGGCCGCAAAGATTGCACCCGCCGCCAGGATCAGCCACACCTGGTTGCCGTCCCAATGCGGCGCAATCGTGTTGATCGCCACCCGGCGCTCCTCATCCGTCTTGCCGACATAGCGCAGCAACGCACCCACGCCCATGTCAAAGCCATCCGTCAGGGCGAAACCGATAAACAACACCCCAACCAGCGCCCACCAGATGAGCTTGAAAGTTTCATAATCAAAAATCATGTCCGTACTCCTTACACCCGGCCGTTGAGTTTGTCAGCCATCACAGCGCCTGCGTGGCCACCACCGTTCTTCTCGAAATGGTAGCGCCCGGTATGCAGGCTGCTGGGGCCTTGCTTGGCAAACTTGACCATCAGGTACATCTCAACCACCAGCAGGATGGTGTAGAAGAACACAAAGCCCGCGATACTGCCGATCAAATCCCATTCCGTCAGGGTGGACGTGCCCAGGAAGGTCGGCAGCACCTCACCAATCGCCCACGGCTGGCGGCCAAACTCGGCCACAAACCAACCGGACTCAATCGCAACCCACGGCAATGGCAGGCTGAACAGCGCCACCCGCAGCAACCAGCGTTTGGTGCAGGCGGTTTTCTTGGCGGTGAAGTAGAACGCCAGGGCGAACACCAGCAGCATGGCGAAACCGGAGGCCACCATCAGGCGGAACGCCCAGAACAGCGGTGCAACCGCCGGCACGGTATCTTTCGCCGCCATCTGCACCTGCCCCTCAGTCGCATCCACCACATTGGGCGTATAGCGCTTCAGCAGCAGGCCATAGCCCAGGTCGTCCTTCAGGCGGTTGAAGCTTTCCACATCCACCTCCGTGGCAACACCCGCCCGCATCTTGGTGAACAGGTTATAGGCCAGGATACCGTTACGGATGCGCTGGGTGTTTTCTTCCACCAGGTCGTTGATGCCTTTGACTTCCCCGGTGAGGGAGCGGGTGGCAATCAGGCCAAGGGCGTAGGGGATTTTGACCGCAAACTCGTTTTCACCCTTTTCCTGGTTCGGCCGGGCGATCAGGTTGAAACCGGCAGGCGCAGGCTCGGTATGCCATTCCGCCTCAATGGCGGCCAGTTTCATCTTTTGTACGTCACCGGCTTCATAACCGCTTTCGTCGCCGAGCAGGATCACGGAGAGGATGGAGGCGAAACCGAAACCGGCAGCCACCGCAAATGAACGGCGCGCAAACCCAAGGTCACGGCCTTTGAGGATGTACCACGCGCTGATGGAGAGCACGAACATCGCCCCGGTCACATAACCGGCAGCCACCGTATGGATGAACTTCACCTGCGCCACCGGGTTGAGCAGCACGGCGGCAAAATCCACCATCTCCATGCGCATGGTCTCATAGCTGAACTCCGCCCCGACCGGGTTCTGCATCCAGCCATTGGCAATCAGTATCCACAGCGCCGACAGGTTGGTGCCAATCGCCATCAGCCAGGTCACGCCCAAATGCTGCACCTTGCCCAGGCGGTCCCAGCCGAAGAAGAACAGGCCAACAAAGGTGGACTCCAGGAAGAACGCCATCAGCCCCTCAATGGCCAGGGGCGCACCGAACACATCGCCGACGTAATGGGCATAGTAGGCCCAGTTCGTCCCGAACTGGAACTCCATGGTCAGGCCGGTGGTGACGCCGAGGGCAAAGTTGATGCCGAACAGCTTGCCCCAGAATTTGACCATGTCCTTGTAGACCTGCTTGCCGGTCATGACATACACCGACTCCATGATGGCCAGCATGAATGTCATCCCCAGCGTCAGCGGGACAAACAGGAAATGGTAAAGCGCGGTTACGGCAAATTGGAGCCGCGACAGCTCGACGACTGCATCAGTTATCATGTTACCTCCCTAATAAACTGATTTTGCAGGAGCCTGCCATATGGGCTTGGCTCCTGCAAAAGGTTCCACATGAATGTTTTTATTGGCTATTCGCTGGTGCTGCCGCGCTAGCGGCGGGAGCGGGAGCGGGAGCGGGAGCTGGCGTAGCGCCAGTTGGGCTTACTGCCGGAGCCGGTGCGGCTGGAGCCTGGCCTGATGGTATCGGTACCAGCATGTAACCAGGGGGGATCATCATCATCGGCGACTGCTGCATGGGCATCGGCATATAGTTTTGTGGCGGCATCATCGGCATCTGCATGTTAGGCGTACCACCTTGTGGGCCTTGCTGCATCATCGGCATACCACCCCAAGGGTTGCCCCAGCCATTAGCCTTCGAGCTATTACCGTAACCGGTCATATTATTGTAACCACTACCGTAGCCATAACCATTGCCTTGCATATTGCTGGCTGTATTGCCCCGTCCGCTACCGGCGGCATCGGAGGCCATGTCAGTCTTGCCTTTGCCTTTGAACGTTATGGAAAAGTCCACGTCACCGTCGGCATCTCCCTTGCCTTGCCCCCAGGCATTGGCGTCACCACTACCTGTACCGTAGCCTTGACCACTGCCAGACGTATTGCCAGCACCACTCCCCTGGCCACTGCCTGCGCCTGAACCGTTATCAAAACCATCAAAGAATTCAGCAGAAGCCGTTGTTGACAAAGCCAACAGGGCTGCCAAAACACTAATTGTTACTTTCATCTGAGCCATCCTCTCTAACGCTTTACAGATTTACTATCGTTTACTATTGAATCTTCGGCCTAATGATTGAAACCACCTCCATACAGGCAACAAGCAAGTTCCCAAATTTAAAAAGTGGCTCTAGAGGTGGCTGAAAAACAGGGGTTTCCCCAACATCCACCCTAGAGCCAAAAACCTCTCGTGTTAGGAGAAACGGAGGTATCCATTCATAATGCCTTCCCAGCGCTGACGCACCCGAGGGGGATAATCAGCAAGGTCAGCAAAGTAGCCACAGCCCCGCCAAAAATCAGCGAGACCGCCATTCCCTGAAAGATCGGGTCGGAAAGGATCACCATCGAGCCACCAAACAATGCTAGTGCCGTGATGATGATCGGGCGGGTACGTGCTTCGCAGGAATGGATCACCGCCTCCATCACGCTTTCGCCATTGACCACGGCTTCACGGGCAAAATCCACCAGCAGGATGGAGTTGCGCACAATGATCCCTGCCAGCGCGATGAAACCAATCATGGAGGTTGCGGTGAATTCCGCATCCATCAGCCAATGCCCCGGTACAATGCCGATCAGGGTCAACGGAATCGGAGCCATGATGATGGCAGGCAGGATGAAGTTACCGAACTGCGCCACAATCAGCATGTAAATCAGCACCAGCGCGGCGGCGAAGGCAATCCCCATGTCGCGGAAGGTTTCCCAGGTCACTGTCCATTCGCCGCCCCATTCAAAGGCAGACTTGCCCTCAACGCCTTGTGGCGTTTTCAGCCAATAGGCTGCGTCAGCCAGTTGCGTCCCGTCAGGCGTTACATACCCCTGGCCGTCGTTGGCGTTTCTTAGCAAATCTTCCACCTGGCTTTGCCCATAGACCGGGGCAGCCAGTCGGCCAACCGTTTCCGCCGTCACGAATTCAACCGGGCGTAGATCCTTGCGGTAAATTGGTTTGTCTTGCTTGTCGAATACGAAGGTTCCCAGCTCATGCAGGGGCACGGATTGACCCATCCGGTTGGCAACCGGCAATTGGGACAGGCGGTAAATCTGCGAACGCGCATTCAGCGGCACTTGCATGATGATTTTGGTCGGGTCAATCAGGGCATTTTTCTTGATGTCACCCAAAATGAAGCCACCCATCGCCATTTCCAGTGTGCGGTTCACGTCTTCCGCCGTGATGCCATTGCGTTGCGCTTTATCGGAGTCGACCATGAAACGCAGGATGTCATGCTCTGCGGTCATTAGGCTGTCGACATCATCCAGATTCTCGGCTTGTCTGAAGAAAGCCATCATGTCAGTCGCGACCTTGCGGCGGGTTGCCGCATCCGGCCCGTAGATTTCGGCCACCACCGATTGCAGCACCGGTGGGCCAGGCGGCATTTCGACCACTTGCAACTGGCCAGCCGTAGCTTTCAGTAATGGTTGTAACAAGGCGCGGGCTTCCACGGCAATCTGGTGGCTGGTGCGTTTGCGCTCATGCTTGCTGGTCAGTTGTACCTGGATGTCAGCCTGCCAGGGTTGGTTGCGCAGGTAGTAATGCCGTACCAAGCCATTGAAGTTATAGGGTGAAGCAGTGCCAACATAGGTTTGCAGCGCGGTCACTTCCGGAATGCCTTTCAGGGCGGTCGCCATGCTGTGCACGAGATTGGCCGTCACCGGCAGGGCTGTACCTTCCGGCATGTTCAGCACCACGTTGAATTCAGGCTTGTTATCCAGCGGCAGCATTTTCACCCGCACCGCTTTGAGCGGGTAAAACAGCGCCATGAACAGGAAGAAAACCACCACAATACTGGCCAGGAAGATCATGCCCTTCTTGCGGTTGGTCGCCAGCGGCACGATCATGCCACGGAACAGCTTTTCCAATCTGGCAGCCTGCTTGTGTTCTTTGGCTGCCGATTCCCGCAAACTGTTTAGGGATGGCTTGAAACGGTTGGTCAGCCACGGGGTAAAAGCAAACGCGGCAAACAACGAAATCACCATTGCCACCGAACCGAGTACCGGGATAGGCCGCATGTAAGGCCCCATCATTCCGCTGACAAACCCCATCGGCAGCAAGGCGGCAATCACCGTCGCCGTCGCCAGGATAGTCGGGTTGCCGACCTCACGTACTGCATCTACCGCTGTTGAAATATCGGTATCCTCAACCAGCAGCCAGCGTCGGTAAATGTTTTCCACCACCACGATGGCGTCATCCACCAAGATACCAATGGAGAAAATCAGCGCAAACAAGCTCACCCGGTCAATGGTCATGCCGAGTATCCAGGCCGCAAACACCGTGGTGGTAATAACTGCCGGAATCACGATCAACACCACGCCCGCCGCCCGGAAACCCAGGAAAAACCATACCAATATGGTTACAATACCGGTCGCTACGAACAGTTTGAAAATCAGTTCGTTGACCTTTTCCTTGGCACTCTCGCCGTAGTTACGGGTGATTTCGACATGCACATTATCGGGGATGACGCGGCCTTTCAGCATATCCAGCTTGGCCAGTATGGCATTCGCCACATCCACGCCGTTGGTACCGTGTTTTTTTGCCAGCGCTAGCGTGACTGCGGCAGCGTTATCCGCTTGTTCCGCACCTTCGGGGGTATCCTCAGTGATCGCGCCAGTGTAGTAAGCGACGGCATTGGAGGCTTCACTTGGGCTTTCTGTAACACTGGCGACATCACGCACATAAACCGGCTGGCCATTGACGACCGACACAATCAGGCGTTTCACGTCTTCAGCGGAATTCAGGAATGCGCCGCTGTAGATTTTGAATACCCGCTGGTCAGGCTCGACCGTGCCGGTATTGCGTTCGGAATTGGCCATTCGGATGGTGTTGGCAACCTGCCCCAGCGACACCCCGAAGGTCGCCAGACGTTCCGGCAGGATTTCCACCTTGAGTTCATCCCGACGCCCATCCACAATGAAACTCTGGCTGGTATTGACCACTTCCCGCAGGCTTTGCAACACGTCCAGACCGACCAGACGCAGGTTGGCGTCATCAACCTGGTTCGACCACAAGGTCAGGGTTACCAGCGGAACATCATCCGCGCCCTTGGGCTTGACCAGCGGCTGGTCGACACCTATCGGAATGCGGTCCCTGTTCGACTCCAGCTTGTCATAGAGTTTGACCAGGGATGGCTCCAGTTGCTGGCCGACAATGAATTGCACCGTGACCATCGACTGTTCGCGGGCGGAATAGGAATACACATGATCCACGCCGGTCATTTCCGACATGATGCTTTCCAGCGGGCGGGAAATCAGGTTTTCGACTTCCTGTGCCGATGCGCCAGGGTAGCGGACAAAAATATCCACCATCGGCACCGAAATCTGCGGGTCTTCCTGACGTGGGGTCATTTGCAGCCCGAGCAAGCCTACCGCAAAAAATGCCAGCAACAGCAATAGGGAAAGTGGTGAGGTAATGAATGCACGCGCCATCGCACCCGCCACGCCCAGGTTATGGTGTTGCGGGTGCTCAGCTTGTTGGGATTCGTCCATGGTGCCTACTGTAAAGGGTAAAGTTATTTATGGCTGGCGTTATTGTCGCCGCTGTTTGTTGCATCAGGCGTTGCTGCGGATCTGGATTCCGGCGGCATCCAGCCGGAAGACACCCCTACCGGCGGGCTATCAATAATGCGCTCACCTGCGGTCAGGCCGGAAACGATTTCAACCCGGTCATCCCCTTGCGATGAACCCAGGCGTACCATGCGCAGTTCGGAGGTGTTATCCGCCTTGACCACCAATACGGCGGGCAAGCTGCTCCCTTTCAGCAATGCACTGTTTGGAACGGTAATGACCTGTGAATCACCGCGTTTCGATTCCGGCAAATAGATTTCTGCATACATACCCGGCGCAGTACTGATTTCCATGGGGATGTCGAATTTCACGGTGACGGTATGGCGGCTGGCGTCTGCAACGGGGTAAATTTCCGATACCCGTACTGAAGTATGGGTGCTGCCGTCGATACGCGCCGGTACCAGCATATCCTGCTTAAGGCTACCGACCAGACCGGCAGGCACATCCGCCTGCAAGCGCTTGTATTTGACGTACCCGAATTTCACCAGTGGCTGGCCCGGTTGCACGGTATCACCCACTTCCACCATTTTTTCCATGATGATGCCTTCAAAGGGCGCGTAAGCGCTGGCATCACGCAGGGATGCATCAATTTCCTGCAACTGGGCATTGGCCTGCTGGAGCTGGCTTTGTGCCTGGGAAACATTGGCGGTTGCATTGGATAAATCCGCCTGCCGGATCGCGTCTGAGTCGTAGTTGCCCATGAACGATTTGGCGAACGGACGCACCGCCAGTTGGTCAAACATGGAAGGCATGGCAAAACCCGGCATCGCGCCAACATCCTTGCTGCGGGGCGAAGCCAGTTCACGGTAATACTGGCTCTGCGCATTGGTTACCCCGGCCTGCGCCTGACTGATCTGGGCAACCACGGCACTGCGTTTGGCACGTAATTGGGAATCGTCAACCTGAAAAACGACACCACCTTGCGGCAAGCTGGTACCAACCGCACCTGCCACGTATTTGACAACGCCCGGAATCTGGGCAGACAAGGTGACTTCCTTGTAAGGGATTACCGTGCTGCCCAAAACGGCATTGGATGAGGAACCCGTGGTTCCCACCGGAATGATTTCAGCAGCTTGCGCCGCCCACGATGAAACAAGACCCGCGAGCAGGGCAGCAGTGAAGCCCCGCCTCAGGATATTTTTGTTACCCACAGACCCTCCTCAAGATTCTGTGTTAGCAAACAACACCAAACTCACCCGTCAGAAACCCGACCTGCTCTCTCCACTTCAGGCCGGGTTCCAGTGCCATCATGCTTAGATACGGGTAATACCCAGCATTTTCATGATGGACTTTTCATAGAACGGCTCGGAACTGCCTTTTTTCATCTTACGGATGAAATATTTCTCGAAAGCAATTTTGGCCATGTGCACCCATTTGCCTTTCTTCGCCCAGACCATGTTGCGCGGCGGGATTTGCGGGATAGCCACGAAAGCAGCGCCGGTATCGCCAAAATCAGCCAGACAGATCGTGCTCCAGGTGCCAGTCGTGTGCGGTTCTTTACCTGCCAGCTCATCGGCAATATTATGCACGGCGGATGTGACCATCGACTCGATCATGTAGCCAGTTTTCGGCATACCGGTTGCCACCGGGGTGGGTTCCAGCGGTGGGATGGCAATACAGACGCCGGCAGAATAGATATTTTTGTATTTGGGGCTGCGGTGCAGCTCATCCACAATGACAAAACCGCGCGGGTTACACAGACCTTCCACTGCGGCAACTGCGTCCACGCCCTTGAACGCTGGCAGCATCATGGCGAAATCAAAGGCGATTTCGTGTTCCTTTTCGACTTCACCTTTGGCAGTCATTTCGGTGACGTACATTTTGCCTTCTTCGACCTTGTGGGTCTTGGCGTTGGTCAGCCAGTTGATATGGTGGTTACGTAACTCGGATTCCAGCATCCCTTTGGAGTCGCCCACACCACCCAAACCTAGGTGGCCGATATAAGGTTCGGAAGTCACGTAAGTCATCTTGAACTTGTCACGCACCTTACGCTTGCGCATGTCAGCGTCCAGAATAAAGGCGAATTCGTAAGCTGGGCCGAAACAGCTGGCGGCAGGCATTGCGCCCACGACAATGTGGCCACTGCCTTTTTCCAGCAGCTTCTGATACGCCTCGTAAGCCTTTTCTGCATGGGTGACATCACAAACCGACTGGGTATGGCCACCGTGCGGGCCGGCGCCTTCCACTTCGTCAAAGAACAGTTTTGGCCCAGTGGCGATAATCAGGTAGTCGTAGCTGACAACATCGCCGTTATCCAGATGCAAGCTACTAGCCTCGGCGTCAATCTTGTTGCAACGGCTGGCGATGAACTTGATTTTTTTCTTGCCCAGGTATTTCTCAATCGGAAAAATAATGTCAGCGCGGGTACGCCAACCAACAGCAATCCAGGGGTTGGAAGGGATGAACTGGAAATAATCCCGTTCATTGATGACAGTGATGTCATGCCCTTTACCAAGGATTTCCCGTAACTCATAAGCAGCAGGCATCCCGCCTGTACCAGCACCAAGAACGACAACGTGGGCCATATTGAACTCCTAGCGGTTTTTTTGAACATTTTGCATGTTGGCAGCACACACCCTGTGGGATAAAAAGATAGACCAACGCAAGCTCCAGATGGTTTTCCATCTAAACCCGATAAAACCATACCATGCACAAAAAGTCAAAAAATTATTTAAAATTCAATATGTTAGAATATTAATATGTATTAATATATCTGAATGTAATAATATTTTCATATTAAAAAAACAGCGAATACTAAAGATCTGCACTATCAAATATAACCTTCAACAAATCGCTTAGCCATCGGAAATACCTATGCATACAGGCTTAACCCCCACCCCCTAGTCGGGGGCTTAGTGCCTTGATTCTTTTTTCAATTTCGAGCGCTTCTTGTGCGAGTATTGATACCTGCAAGCCAACTTTGGTTGGAATAACACCTGTTCTGGTACGTACAAACAGCGCCACCCCTAAATATTCTTCAAATTTTATGATTTGTTCGGACAAGCTGGGTTGTGTCACATTACACATCTCTGCCGCTTGTCCAAAATGTCTTACATTTGTAGCTGCTACAACATATCTCAAAACCTGAAAGTTCATCGCTCCATCCCTAGCATCAGAATATTAAAGAATAATAATATAATTAAATTCTAATGTATAGGAAAAACCCCATGCAGACATTGAGTTGCAGTGTCTTACACCCTACTTTCCTGCAATGGATCCCAGTGCTGACGGCGAAAACATATCTGCCAACTCATTGCTTTGCTGACGCTGCATCCAACTGTAGATTTTTTTTGCATCCACATCATGTCTGGCCAAGACTGCTACTGCCATGTCCAAACCACGAGGGAAACTCCGTTGTATCACTGCTTGCATTCCTAACGCATTGAAACGCTTGCGTGCTGCTTCATCCTTGACTGCCACCATGAGGTTCAAGTCAGGGTGCTTTTCCAACACCAAAGGTGTCAACTGGCTGGAAATTTCGTAATTACTAAAGGTAATGACAATGGTTTGCGCATGTGACATCTTGATGGTGTGCATCAGGCGCAAATCGGTGGCATCGCCGAAACCGACATTGTAGCCATTCGTGCAAGCGTCCATGAAGCAATCATGGTTAACCTCAATCGAACGGTAGGGCAGGTCATGTGCATCCAGGGCATTGGCGACCCGCCGCCCGACCTCTGCCATGCCGACAATAATCACGGGTGTATCAGAAGGCTGATTGTCCGTTTGGGTTCGGCTATTATTCCAGTCTTCGTCAGCCCACTTGCGGGCAAGTTTTCTACCCAGCAGCACCAGAATTGGCGTAAGTGCCATACTCGCGGCGACACTGATAATCAGTATAGCTGCATATTCCGTTCCCAATGCCTGATTCACAGCCGGTATGGCAAAAATGACGAAAGCAAATTCACTGCCCTGCGAAAGCAGAATCCCCATTTGCAAGGCACTGCGTGCTGGTGTGCCAAGCAAGCGTGCCGCCACATAAATCAGCATTGCTTTAAGCCCGACCAGCGCCAGCGTGACCAGCAGGATTTCTCCCCAGCGATCAAACAGTACATCAAGGTTCAATGTCATCCCCACAGTGATGAAAAAGAACCCCAGCAACAAACCCCGGAACGGCTTCACCTCAGTCTGGATGATGTGGCGGTAACGGGTTTCCGAAATGATCATGCCAGCCAGAAATGCGCCCAATGTCAGGGAAAGTTCAAGCAAGCCGGTAGCCGCAGCAGTCGCCAGAACAATAAACAGTGCAGTAGCCGTGAAAACTTCATCATCCTTGTAACTGGCAATCCACTGGAATAACGGGCTAATCAGGAAGCGCCCAAGCATGATTGCAGCTCCAAAGGCAGCAACCGCTTTCAACGCAGCAAGACCGATGGTACTGGTTAGCGCAGCTTCATTGCCCCCCAATGAGTTGGCCAGAATCAGCAGGAAAATCGCGCAGATATCCTGAAAAATCAGTACGGCAGTAGCGGAAACCGACACAGGGCAACTGCTTTGCTGGTTATCCGCCAAAATCTGCGCAGCTACTGCTGTCGAAGAGAGCGCCAGCGTTGCGCCTGCCACGATAGCCACATCCAGACTTATACTCGCAAACAATACCGCCAGTATTGCCAGCAACAGCGTCGTCAGGACAATTTGTAACGGCCCCAGCCCAAGGATGTCCCGCCGCGCATCCCAGATATGGGCAATCGAAAAGTGCAAGCCTATGTCAAACAACAGGAATACAACCCCAAGCTCGGCCAGCAGATGGGTGGTTTCACTCTCCTCAATCCAGCCGAAGCCGTGTTCACCGATCAACATGCCCGCCAACAAGTAGCCAACAATCGGACTCATGTGCAGGGGGCGCATTACCACCACGGCCAGAATACCAATGATCAACAGGGTCAGAATGGGTTGTAGATGCAGTGCCTGTTCCATGTGGCAATCCTTTTGTCCTGAATAAAAAAGGGGATGTATGAAAACATCCCCTTTCTTTGCTTCAAATGCAACTCACGTTGCCATTTTTACGCTGTTTCAGTCATCGGAATCCAAGCCGCCATGGAACTCCAGCCACATCACATTGATGATGCCGAAGGCGCAGGCCAGCAGGACGCCAAGTAACCAGGCAAAATACCACATGTTGAACCCTCCTCAATAAACCGCGTGGTCATTGTCGCGGATGAACTTGACCGTGACCTTGCCCCACAGCTGCCTGTAGCACCAGATGGTGTAGAACAGGATGATGGGCACAAAGATCATGGCCGCCCAGAACATGATCGCCAGCGTCAGATGGCTGGAGGCGGAATCCCAGATGGTCAGGCTATGGCTGGGGTTGAGGCTGGACGGCATCACAAACGGGAACAGCGAGACGCCCGCCGTCATGATCACGCCCACCACGCTCAGCGAACTGTTGAGGAAGCTCAGCACCGGGCGGTCTTTCCCTGCCAGCAGCAGCACGCCGAATGCGCCCAGGAAACCCGCCAGTGGCGCCATGACCGCCAGCGGGTACTTGCCATAGTTCGCCAGCCACGCACCCGCCATTGGCACAACCTCCTTCGCCACCGGGTTGGGCAGCGCGTTGTGGGAAGGCTCCCGGGTGATGGCATAGCCATCAACCCCCGCCCACAGCCAGATGCCGGCCAGGCCAAAGGTGACGAGCACACCCATGGCCGTCAGTTGCGCCGCCCTGCGGGAACGCCGGTAAACCGCCTCATCGGTGCGCATCATCAGGTAGGTCGCGCCCTGCATCATGAACATCAGCAGGCTGACCAGCCCCGCCAACACCGCAAACGGGTGGAACAGCGCAAACAGCGAGCCGTGGCTGGAGATGCGCAGGAACTCATCGAACTCAAACGGCACCCCCAGCAACAGGTTGCCAAACGCCACCCCGATCACCAGCGGCGGGATCACCCCGGCAGCCACCAGCCCCCAGTCCCAGGTATTGCGCCAAACCGGGTTGGCAATCTTGGAACGGTAATCAAAACCGACCGGGCGGAAGAACAGCGAAAACAGCGTCAGCACCAGCGCCCAGTAGAAGCTGGAGAACGATGCCCCGAAGGTGATCGGCCAGGCCGCAAAGATTGCACCCGCCGCCAGGATCAGCCACACCTGGTTGCCGTCCCAATGCGGCGCAATCGTGTTGATCGCCACCCGGCGCTCCTCATCCGTCTTGCCGACATAGCGCAGCAACGCACCCACGCCCATGTCAAAGCCATCCGTCAGGGCGAAACCGATAAACAACACCCCAACCAGCGCCCACCAGATGAGCTTGAAAGTTTCATAATCAAAAATCATGTCCGTACTCCTTACACCCGGCCGTTGAGTTTGTCAGCCATCACAGCGCCTGCGTGGCCACCACCGTTCTTCTCGAAATGGTAGCGCCCGGTATGCAGGCTGCTGGGGCCTTGCTTGGCAAACTTGACCATCAGGTACATCTCAACCACCAGCAGGATGGTGTAGAAGAACACAAAGCCCGCGATACTGCCGATCAAATCCCATTCCGTCAGGGTGGACGTGCCCAGGAAGGTCGGCAGCACCTCACCAATCGCCCACGGCTGGCGGCCAAACTCGGCCACAAACCAACCGGACTCAATCGCAACCCACGGCAATGGCAGGCTGAACAGCGCCACCCGCAGCAACCAGCGTTTGGTGCAGGCGGTTTTCTTGGCGGTGAAGTAGAACGCCAGGGCGAACACCAGCAGCATGGCGAAACCGGAGGCCACCATCAGGCGGAACGCCCAGAACAGCGGTGCAACCGCCGGCACGGTATCTTTCGCCGCCATCTGCACCTGCCCCTCAGTCGCATCCACCACATTGGGCGTATAGCGCTTCAGCAGCAGGCCATAGCCCAGGTCGTCCTTCAGGCGGTTGAAGCTTTCCACATCCACCTCCGTGGCAACACCCGCCCGCATCTTGGTGAACAGGTTATAGGCCAGGATACCGTTACGGATGCGCTGGGTGTTTTCTTCCACCAGGTCGTTGATGCCTTTGACTTCCCCGGTGAGGGAGCGGGTGGCAATCAGGCCAAGGGCGTAGGGGATTTTGACCGCAAACTCGTTTTCACCCTTTTCCTGGTTCGGCCAGGCGATCAGGTTGAAACCGGCAGGCGCAGGCTCGGTATGCCATTCCGCCTCAATGGCGGCCAGTTTCATCTTTTGTACGTCACCGGCTTCATAACCGCTTTCGTCGCCGAGCAGGATCACGGAGAGGATGGAGGCGAAACCGAAACCGGCAGCCACCGCAAATGAACGGCGCGCAAACCCAAGGTCACGGCCTTTGAGGATGTACCACGCGCTGATGGAGAGCACGAACATCGCCCCGGTCACATAACCGGCAGCCACCGTATGGATGAACTTCACCTGCGCCACCGGGTTGAGCAGCACGGCGGCAAAATCCACCATCTCCATGCGCATGGTCTCATAGCTGAACTCCGCCCCGACCGGGTTCTGCATCCAGCCATTGGCAATCAGTATCCACAGCGCCGACAGGTTGGTGCCAATCGCCATCAGCCAGGTCACGCCCAAATGCTGCACCTTGCCCAGGCGGTCCCAGCCGAAGAAGAACAGGCCAACAAAGGTGGACTCCAGGAAGAACGCCATCAGCCCCTCAATGGCCAGGGGCGCACCGAACACATCGCCGACGTAATGGGCATAGTAGGCCCAGTTCGTCCCGAACTGGAACTCCATGGTCAGGCCGGTGGTGACGCCGAGGGCAAAGTTGATGCCGAACAGCTTGCCCCAGAATTTGACCATGTCCTTGTAGACCTGCTTGCCGGTCATGACATACACCGACTCCATGATGGCCAGCATGAATGTCATCCCCAGCGTCAGCGGGACAAACAGGAAATGGTAAAGCGCGGTTACGGCAAATTGGAGCCGCGACAGCTCGACGACTGCATCAGTTATCATGTTACCTCCTAAGCAATGACCTGATGTGTTGATTGAATATATGCCGGAAGCCTTTGTTTCAGCTCTCAATACCCTCGGCTTCACAGCATACCCAAGCAAACTACTCCAGATTGCGCCGCAACAACATTGATTAGCATCAAAATGCAAAATCTTTTTGGTCAATGGTTGCAGTGCGCCAGCCTTAAGTGCAGGTGGGGTGCAAAATGAGCGTGCTGTGTTAAAGTATTGCGCCATCAAGACAACCACCGGCACGGAGATCACAAGTGCGTCTGAGCGTAGAACAATACCGTCAATGGAAAACCAAACGGATCACCCTGCTGGGTATGTCCGGCGTGGGAAAAACCTACATTTCCAGCATGTTGCGTAACCATGGCTGGTTCCATTATTCCGGCGATTACCGAATCGGTACACGCTATCTGGATGAGGACATCCTCGACCTGATCAAGGAACAGGCAATGAAAGTGCCGTTCCTGCGCGAACTGTTACGCAGCGACTGGATTTATATCCGCAACAACATCCGCGTCAACGACTTGGGCCCGGTGCTGTCGTTTGTCGGCAAGCTAGGTAACCCTGAACTGGGCGGCGTGCCGCTGGATGATTTCATGAAACGTCAGGCGCAGTACCGTGAAGCCGAAATTGCCGCCATGCACGACGTGCCCGAGTTCATCCGCAAGGCGCAATTGATCTATGGCTATTCCCACTTCGTTAACGATGCCGGTGGCAGCCTGTGCGAACTGGAAGACCCCAGCGTATTTGAAACCCTGTCCGAAAACACCCTGATCCTGTACATCAAGGTCACGACCAAGGACGAGGAACAGAAGCTGATTGACCGCGCCCGCAGCGACCCTAAACCGCTCTACTACCGCCCCAATTTCCTGAAAGAGCACATGGCAGTGTATTTGCAGGAAAAAGGGCTGCAATACGCGGCGGAAATGGAACCGGACGAGTTCACCCGCTGGGTATTCCCGCGCCTGTTCCACTCGCGTATTCCGCGCTATGAAGCCATTGCCCGTGATTACGGCTATACCGTCACTTCGGAGGAAGTGACTCAGGTGCGTAACGAAGACGATTTCAACGCCCTGATCGAAATGGCCATCGGCCGTCATCAATAATCCGGGGGTGAAGGGAAGCAATGCCACTCGTCGCACATACCAGACTACCGACATTTGAGCGTCTGAAACAGGAAGGGCAGACCGTCCTGAGTGAGGATTATGCCTTCCAGCAAGACATCCGCGAGCTGCATATTGGCTTCCTCAACATGATGCCGGATGCAGCGCTGGCGGCGACCGAGCGGCAGTTCCTGCGGCTGGTGAATGAATCCAACCTGATTGCGCAGTTCCACATCCACCCGTTTACGCTGGGAACGTTGCCACGTGGCGACAAGGCGCAGGCGCATATTGCCCAATACTACGACAAGTTTGAGGATTTGCAGGAGCAGGGGCTGGATGCGTTGATCATTACCGGTGCAAACCCGGCGGCACCGCATCTGGAAGACGAACCATTCTGGGATGGCTTATGTGAGGTGGTGGCATGGGCGCAGGAAAATGTTACCTCCACCTTGTGTTCTTGCCTCGCCAGCCATGCGCTGGTGCAGCATTTGTGGGGCATCCGCCGCCGTCCGCTTGGTTTCAAGCGCTGGGGTGTTTACAGCCATGCCGTCACCATGCCCGAACACCCGCTGGTCAATGACCTGAATACCCGTTTCGACGTGCCACATTCGCGCTTTAACCAGATTGACCGCGAGCCGTTGGAGGCTGTAGGCGTGCAAGTGCTGGTGGAAAGCACGGAAGCGGGCGTACACATGGCCGTCAGCCCCGACTTGTTCCGCATGGTCTTCATGCAGGGGCATCCCGAATACGACACGGTGAGCCTGTTGAAGGAATATCGCCGCGAAGTCACCCGCTGGTTTGACGGTACGCGCGCGGATTACCCGCCGTTCCCGCAAAATTACCTGCGGCCCAAGGCCAAGGCTATCCTCAACGAATACCGGCTGGAGCAGGAAAAGGCCAAACGGCTGGGCAAGCCGTTGCCAGATTTCCCCGAAAAGCTATTGCTGCCGATGTTGCACAATACCTGGTGTGACACCGCCAAGGTGTTTTACAGCAACTGGATCGGCAAGGTTTACCAGCTGACCAACAACGACCGCCGCAAGCCCTTCATGGAAGGCGTTAACCCCGACGATCCGCTGGGATTACGCCAACAATTGGGGATTTGAGCTAAGCTTTCCGCATGAAAGCCTGGAACATATTGCTAACGCTGGTTTCTGCCCTGTTGCTGGTCGGCAGCATCAAGGCTGTGCTGGATTATTGGCAATACGATGAGCTGGCTGCCGATGTGGCGCAAATGATGCTGCACCAGGTCAGCGTGGAAGATGTCCGCCAGCAGGTGCGGGAAGCCATTGCCAGGGATGATCCTGCCGACGCCCGCATGTACCTGCGGCTTGCCGGGATGTTTGGTTACGCGCTTGACCCCGCCGAATTTGCTACCGAATTACAGCGTCTCGAATCCCCCTTGCATACCGCCCGGCGCACTGTGAACGATTTCGCCGCTGGGTTCCTGCAAGGGGAGGCTGCAAGTGGCGCGGGTGTGGCAGGCGCGTTGACCTCCGATTTCACTGTGGTAGGGGATGCGCGCGATCTGTGGGAACAATACCAGCTTTACGCCAAGGGGGAACCGGTCAATGAGCTGATCGTTACCCTGGCGGGCGTGGGTGTCGGCCTGACGGCGGCGACGGTTGCCAGCGCAGGGACAGCAACCTCGGCCAAGGGTGGGGTTTCCACTGCCAAACTGGCGGCGCGGACGGGCAGGCTGACGCCCAGATTCCAGAAATTCCTGCTGAAACAGGGCGGTGATGTCTTTGATTACAAGGCATTCCTGCTGGTAGCGCGTGCCGAAAAGAACCTGGATGGCCTTGGCAAGGCTGCACTCAAGGCTTATGACCCGCAAGCTGCCCGCGCCATCAAACAAACGGCGGAACAGTTGAACAATATCCGCCGCTCAAGCTCTATGGCTGATGTATTGCATTTGGTTCAATACGTTGACGATGCTGGTGACTTAAGCAGGCTGGAAAAAGTTAGCCTGAAATACGGGCAAGAAACCAAGGGCGTGATGAAGCTTTTGGGCAAAAGTGCCATCGGTACTGTTCGGGTATTACGTAAGTCTGGTGAGTTGCTGATCAGTGTCGCTAGTGCACTGATTTCACTCATCGCCTTTTTGGTATCGTTTAGCGGTATAAATAGAAAAAACGTATCGCTATAAATTATAATTTCGGTTAAACTTTGGCCTAAATTCGCATACTAATTACGCTATCATTAATATTATTTTTATCACGCTAATAGGGTCATGGGACTACTTGCTTTTAAAGATGCGGTTCATCTTGTGTCACGCACAGGGCTGGGTGCGGAGTGGGATGTTGCCAAAAAACTGGAGGGGCGATCCAGGCAAGATGCTGTGGATCAGGTGCTGTATGCGCCGCCAGCCCTAATAAAGCCTGCCCCGGCCATGACGCCGTGGTTCAAGCTTGAGCCGATGCGCCTGAATGATATGAAAAGCCGCAACTCGGCTTGGTCGATCGCGCAACACGAGGGGAAACGCTTGCAGGCATGGTGGGTGGAGCAGATGCTATTAACCCGCAACCCGTTCCACGAGCGTATGACCCTGTTCTGGCACAACCATTTCACGTCATCCATCCAAAAAACCCTGCAACCGAGCCTGCTCCATAAACAAAATCTGTTGTTGCGCCAACACGCGCTGGGCAATTTCGGTAATTTGCTGCACGCTGTCGCCCGCGACCCGGCCATGTTGGTCTACCTGGATTGTTACCAGAACACCAAAGACCAACCCAATGAAAACTTTGCCCGCGAATTGCTGGAGCTGTTTACTATTGGGCGTGGCCATTACCGCGAAGCTGATGTGAAAGCCGCTGCCAAAGCCTTTACCGGTTGGGGGGTTGATGATAATACTGGCAAATTTATTATACGCACGGCCAATCACGATGGTGGCAAGTCGGTTTTTCTCGGCAAAACCGGCAATTTTACGGGCGATGACATTATCGGCATACTGCTGGCGCATCCACGTACTGCTGAACGCATGACTGAAAAGTTTTGGTTGGCATTTGTCAGTAATCAGCCCAACCCTGCCGTTGTCAAAACCTGGGCACAGCAATTCCGCCAATCCGGTTATGACACCAAGACCCTGATGCGCACACTGTTGAACAGTGATGAGTTCTGGGCTGAACGCAATCGCGGCACGCTGGTCAAGTCACCGGTGGAGCTGGTGATAGGCACTCTCCGGATGCTGCCCTATCCGCGTGAATCAACCGGGGAAATGTTGAACTTGTGCCGCCTGCTGGGGCAGGAGTTGTTTGACCCCCCCAACGTGAAAGGCTGGAGTGGCGGTGACAATTGGATTAACACCCAGACGTTGCTGGTGCGTAATGCCTATCTGGCCAAATTGTCGCGCGGCAACCTGAATGAAAAAGCTGCAACAAATTTGAGATTGCCTGACGCGTCAGCAGAACAACTGATCGAGTGGATGTTGCCGGTCAAGCCGCTCAAGCCGCTGCCGGAAACGCCGGGCGCACGGCGTCTGGTGCGCTCCCTGTTGCTTGACCCCGCCTTTCAGGTGTCCTGACAACGATTATGATGAAGTGGATGTTGACTGAATGAATCGTCGAGAATTTCTGGGAATGGCGGCCTTGTTGCCGCTGCTTGGCTCTTTGCCTGCCGAGGTTATGGCTGCGTCTGGAAGCCGCCCGACCCAGCGCATCCTGGTGCTGGTCAAACTGGCCGGTGGCAATGATGGCCTCAATACCCTGGTTCCCTATACGGATCCCTTGTATCAACAGTACCGCCCTACCATCGGCATCCCCAAACATCAGGTGCTGGACATCGGTCAAGGTTATGGCATGAACCCTTACCTTAAGGTGCTCCAGCCATGGTGGGAAAAAGGTAACATGGCCTGGGTTCAGGGGGTCGGCTACCCTAACGCCAACCTGTCGCATTTCCGTTCCATTGACATCTGGGAAACCGCCTCCGATGCTGGCAACTACCAGGATATTGGCTGGCTGGGTTCGCTGCTGCCCGGTTGCAAGCCAGGATTACACGGTATCGTCATTGGCGACAGTAGCGGCCCGATGAGCGGCAAAAACTGCCATACCATCGCGATGGAAAGCCCACAGACTTTCCTCAGCCAGATCAAGTTGCTGGAAGACATGCCGCAGACCAATGCCAACCCGGTATTGGCGCATCTGGCCAACGTCCATCACCAGCTGTATGCTGCTGGTGAGCAATTGGGCACAAAGCTGCAACGTCCGACGCCATTGGGGGTGAATTTCTCCACCAGCGAAATTGGCCGCGATCTGGAAGCGGTTGCCAAAATGATCCTTTCCGGCGTTGACGCGACCGTTTACATGGTGACCCTGGACGGCTTTGATACCCACACCAACCAGAATAATGTCCAAAGCAACCTGCTGCACCACCTGGGCGGGGCGCTGGATTCGTTTGCCCAGGCCATGCAGCGCGGCGGGCGCTGGAACGATGTCATGCTGATGACTTATTCCGAATTCGGGCGGCGAGTGCAGGAAAACCACGGCAAAGGCACCGACCATGGTGCAGCCTCGGTGCAATTGGTGATGGGCGGTAAGGTTCGTGGCGGGATTTATGGCGACCGGCCTGACCTGAAACAACTGGATGCCGACGGCAACCTGCAACACACGGTTGATTTCCGCAAGGTTTATGCAACCGTGGCGCAAAACTGGTTAAGGCAAAAACATCCGTGGGGGAAATTTGGCACGCTGCCTTTTGTTTAAGTCTGCGAACCTTTCCGGCATAATCCGCCTTCCTGCAAGCAACAGAAAGGCGACCCCATGTGGTTCAAAAACCTCTACCTGCTCCGGTTGAATGCTGAGTTCAGCCTGACCCCCGAAGAACTGCACGAAGCCCTTGAAAGCAAGCCTTTCCAAGGGTGTGGCAAGGATCAGCGTGAGGCCAGCGGCTGGGTTTCCCCATTAGGCCGTGATAGCGACCAGCTCGCCCATGCCGCCAATGGCTATATGCTGATTACCCTGTCACATCAGGAAAAGATGTTGCCCGCCTCCGTCATCCGCGAGGAACTGGATGCAACCGTGGCTGAAATTGAGGCAAAGGAAGGACGCAAGGTCAGCAAGCGGGAAAAGCAGGATCTACGCGATGAAATCGAGTTTGAACTGCTGCCGCAAGCATTCACCCGCACCAAAAAGCTGGATGCCTGGATCGACCCGCAACACGGCTGGATGGTGATCAATACGTCCTCCAACACCCAGGGCGAGCGCCTGACCCATCTGCTGCGCAGTTGTCTGGGAAGTTTGCCGGTTGTCCCGCCCAAAACCGATATGTCCCCCGCGACCCTGATGACCCAATGGCTGGCGGAAGAGGGCAGCCTGCCCGCGCCATTTGTCTTGGGGGAAGATTGCGAACTGCGCAGCCAGGGCGATGAGCAGAGTGTGGCGGTGTTCAAGCGGCACGAGTTGACCACGGAAGAAGTACAAACCAACCTTGCCCATGGCAAGATGGTTTCCAAACTGGGTCTGGTGTGGGATGAAAAGATCAGTTTCATCCTCAGTGATGACCTCTCCATCCGCCGTGTGCGTTTCCTGGATGTGCTGGAAGACAGCCTCAAGGATGCCGACCCGCAGTCCCATGCGGAAAAGCTGGACATTGAATTCAGCCTGATGACGGGCGAAGTCACCCGTTTGCTAGCAGATTTGATGCAGTGCTTTACTGCGCCAGAGGCGGTTGCAGAGCCTGCCTGATTTTTTCAATCCTGGCTGTCTGGTTGGCCAGAGCAGCCTCGGGTATGCCGCCAAGGGCATACCACTGTTTCAGCAGGGGCAGCGCATCCAGCGCCGGGTCATGCTGTTGCTGGCGGCTGAGCATGGCCTGGGGCAATTGCGCGACCTGATACTTCATGCGTGACTGCTGGAATTCGGTTGGGGTTTCCACGCCGAGCAGGATTTCCAGTTGCAGGCACAGCAACTCACCGCTTGAGCGGTTGGCGATTTGCTCATTGGCACTGGTTTCTACCTGTTTATTGAGTAGAGACTGCGCGGCCAAGTTGTCCAGTTCCGCCAGTTGCTGTTGCTGGCGTTCCAGTTCCTGCTGGCGTTTGGCATCGGCTTGACGGGTTTCTTCGGCAGCGCGGGCGTCACGCTCCTGTTGTTGTTGCTGGCGTTCATCGCGGGCGCGGGCGAACAGGGTGTCCATCGGTTCGCGGAACTGTTTCCACAGGCGTTGTTCGTCAGACGGGCGGGAGCCGAGGGTAATTTGCCAGGCCGCTTGCAATGCCTTGGCCTGTTCAATGGCTTGGCTGGTGTCGGCTGATTCCAGCAGTGCGCGGGCTTGCATCACCAGTTGTTCGCGCTCTTGCCAGTTGCGGGTGCGCTCGACCTTGAAATGGGTTTCCAGGGCATCCATGGCGGCTTTGAAACGGGTATTGATGCTGCCCCAGGCTTTGTGGCTGACGGCTCCGGCGTCTTTCCATTGTTTGCGTAACTGGTTGGCCTGGGCTTGCAGGGCGCGCCAGTCGGCGTTATCCCAATCCGTTGTGTTGTCGAGCGTTTCCAGTTCGTTGCAGATTGCCTGGCGTTGTTTGAGGTTGGCTTCGCGTTGCTGACCCTGTTCGGCGAAATATTGTTTGCTGGGTTCATAGGCTGCGCTGACGGTGGAGTCAAATGTTTTCCATAGCAGGCGTTGTTGCGCAGGTTCCATTTGTGCCAGTTTGCGCCATTCTTCGCGTAAACCTTGAATTTTTCTGGCGCGTTCCTGTGGGTCAATTTCATCTTCTTCGCGCAGGTGTTCGGCGGTTTCGATCAGCTGGCGGCGTGCTTGATCCGTTCCCCAGCGCCGCCAGTCCTGAATCTCCCGCAGGAAGGGCGTCAGCATCTGGAGGCGGCGCTGGAAGAAGGCGAGATCCTTACCAGGCAAATCGGTTTCCTTCAGGTCGACCGTCAGCGCCTTGTGGATTTCGATGGCTTCGCCGTATTGCTCCGTTTCCAGATGGCCTTCCAGTTTTTTCAGGGATACGCGCAGTTCTTGCAGGGCATTTTCCTGCTGGCGTTTTTGCTTTTCCAAGCGGCTATTGAGGGTGCTGATGGAACGGTGGAATTGTTGTTCCAGTTCACCGAGGCTGTTGCGCAAGGTGCGGGGGCGTTTGCTGCCAGTCCATTCGCTTTGCAGGGTCAGAATGTCTTTGCTGTGAATGGGTTGCTGGCGGTTTTTCAAGTTGTCGGCAGCTGCACTCAGGCGGGTGAGCGTTTCCAGGGCTTGCAGATCCTCAGCCATGGCGTTGCGCAGGTGACTGATTTCTTGCTGGCGTTGCGCCCAGATGGTGTCCAGTTTGTCCTGCTCTGCAGCGGGTAGCTTGCCTTGCTGATCCCATTGTTGTTGCAGACCGGCAAGGGTGGCATCTAACCGGCCGAGGCTTTGTTGCTCCGGGGTATGCTGTAGCTGGCGTAGCAGTTCGGAAGCGGCAGCCAACAGCTGTTGGTGCTGATCCCGTAGTGGGCGCAGGCTGGCTTCCTGTTGTTCATGTGTGGCCAGCCGCTGGTTGAAATCTTCCCCGGCATCGGTAAAACGTTGCTGCTGGGTTGCGCTGGCGTTTCTGGACAGGCTGCGCCAGCTTTGTTGCATGACTTTCAGACGGGTTTTGTCCTGTTCCCAGGAACTATTTTTGCCCAGGTTTTCAGCTTCGGCACATAGCTTTTCAATGTCTGCCTGCCGTTGTTGCTGTTGCTGCTCCTGTTCCAGGCGTTCCTTGATCAGCTGGCGTAGGCGCTTGTTGTTCTTGCCGTGGGTTTTTTCCAGTTCTTTCAGCTTTTCAATGTCATCCAGATGTTGTGCAGCCAGGTACTGGATTTCACGGGAAGTATCGTTGCTGGCAATGCTGAACAGCAATTCCTGGTCTGCAATGACGCCAATGGCCTGATGGCGCAGTTTTACGCCACGGGTAGGGTCGCGGGCGATGCTGCGTAACAGGGCAGGGTTGTTTAGCCAGTGGAAAACATCAGCCAGCAAGTGGTCGTGGTGGTGGTCAGTGCTCGCCAGCCCAACCAGCCGCTGACGGGCGCGCTCGCCGATGGAGCCAGGCGAATGCCCCAGTTGCACCAGGGTCGGCAAGTGGGTCAGACGCACGACGGCTTCCATGCGGACGGCGCTGTGCGGATCGGTTTGTGCTAGCCGGATCAGCTCAATGCTGTCACCGGCCAGGGTATCCAGTGCCTGAATACGCACTGTTGCGTCAGCATGTTGCCACTTTGGTTTGAAAAAATTGCCTAACATACGCTTTTTTGTCTTCTTTTGGTGCGATTATTTGACGCGCATTCCGGGCTCCGCACCCGTGTCTGGCGTCAATATAAACAGGTCTTTGCCGCCAGGGCCTGCTGCCAACACCATGCCTTCGGAAACACCGAAACGCATTTTACGTGGGGCAAGGTTGGCAACCATGACGGTCAGGCGGCCTTCCAGATCGGCAGGATCATACGCTGATTTGATGCCTGCGAATACATGGCGGGTTTCCCCACCCAGATCGAGAGTCAGTTGAACCAGTTTGTCTGCCCCTTCGACAGACCCGGCCTTGATGATTTTGGCCACGCGCAAGTCGAGTTTGGCAAAATCGTCATACTGGATGGTTGCGCTGATGGGGTCATCGGCCAGCGGGCCGCTTGCTTTGATGGTTTCTGTTGGTACAGGTATGGCCTGTTGATTGTCTTCAAGCATGGCATCCACCATCGCTGTTTCCACGCGGGTCATGAGGGCGGTGAACTTGGCGATTTCGTGGCCAACCAACGGGGTGGCCGTGCTTGCCCAGGTCAGTTCACCGGCATTCAGGAAGCTTTCTGCATCCGCCGCCAGTTGCGGCAGCACCGGCTTCAGGTAGGTGACAATGGCGCGGAACATATTGATGCCTTGGGTGCAGACATCCTGCACTTCGGCCAGTTTGTCGGGGGCTTTGGCCAGCACCCAGGGTTTTTGTTCGTCAACGTACTGGTTAGCTTTATCCGCCAACGCCATGATTTCACGCATGGCCTGGTTGTAGCGGCGGGTTTCGTAAAGCTCGGCGATACGTTCGGAAGCGTCGCTAAACTCCTGATAAAGCGCACTATCTGGCAGACTGGCTGACAGTTTGTTGTCAAAGCGCTTGCTGATGAAACCGGCGCAGCGCGAGGCGATGTTGACCACCTTGCCTACCAAGTCGCTGTTGACCCGCGCCACGAAATCTTCGAGGTTGAGGTCGATGTCATCCACACCATTGCTAAGCTTGCTGGCAAAGTAGTAACGCAGCCATTCCGGGTTCAGGTGCTTGAGGTAGCTTTCCGCCTGGATGAAGGTACCGCGTGATTTGGACATTTTCGCCCCGTTGACGGTCAGAAAGCCGTGGCAATGGACGGCTGTCGGGGTACGGAAACCCGCCCCGTGCAGCAGCGCAGGCCAGAACAGGGTATGGAAGTAGGCGATGTCCTTGCCGATGAAATGATACACTTCGGCATCACTATCCGGTTTCCAGAACGCATCGAAATCCAGACCCACGCGTTCACACAGGTTCTTGAAACTGGCCAGATAACCGATTGGCGCATCCAGCCATACGTAGAAGTATTTGTCGTCGGTGTCCGGGATTTTGAAACCCCAGTAAGGCGCATCGCGGGAAACATCCCAGTCGCTCAAGCCTTGGTCGGACTCAAACCATTCCATCTGCTTGTTGGCGATTTCCTTTTGTACTGCGCCGCTGCCCAGGAATTCGCGCAGGAATGCCTCGAAATGCCCGAGCTTGAAGAAATAGTGTTCGGTTTCCTTCTCGACTGGCTTCGTACCTGAGATGGCGGAAACGGCATTTTTCAGATCGGTCGGGGAATAGGTCGCGCCACAGGCTTCACAGTTGTCGCCATACTGGTCGGGCGCGCCGCAGCGCGGGCATTCGCCCTTGATGAAGCGGTCGGGCAGGAACATTTTCGCCTGCTCGTCGTAAGCTTGACGGATGGTGCGTTTTTCAATATGCCCGTTGTCACGCGCCGCCTTGTAAATGAATTCGGCGAAATAACGGTTTTCGTCGGAATGCGTGCTGTAGTAATTGTCGAAACCGACATTGAAACCGGCGAAATCACGCTGGTGTTCCTCACCAATACGGGCAATCAGTTGTTCCGGCGTGATGCCTTCCTGCTGGGCGCGCAGCATGATGGGCGTGCCGTGGGTGTCATCGGCGCAGACGTAATAGCATTCGTTGCCGCGCAGCCGCTGGAACCTTGCCCAAATGTCGGTTTGGATATATTCAACCATGTGGCCGAGGTGGATGGGGCCGTTGGCATAGGGAAGGGCGCTGGTGATGAGTATTCTTCTTGGCTTCATTGCTTGCGTCTGATTGTCCTGATGAGAGCGTGATAAGGTATCAGGTTGCAGGGGATTGTGCTACTGCCTTTACCCTGGCCATAAAAGGCGGTTAGGGTAAAAAAGGGCGACCAAGCCTACAATACAATCTTCAGAGCAGGAGTTAATAGGAGCTGATAATGGGTGAAAACGCGAAAATGAGCCTGACGGCCAAGGTTCTGGTTGGCATGGTGCTGGGCATTCTGGTGGGTTTGTTGATCAATGTGACCGGTTTGAACGCGCCGGGCAGTTTTATCAACGAATTCGTGGTAAACGGTTTGTTTCATGTGGTTGGCAAGCTGTTTGTCAATGCCCTGAAAATGCTGGTGGTGCCGCTGGTGCTGTTCTCGCTGATCTGCGGCGTGTGCGGGATCGGCAACCTCAATACGCTGGGGCGGGTGGGTTCCAAAGCTTTCTTGTTGTACATCATGACGACCGCTATCGCCATTGCCACCGCCATACTGTTCGCCGCTTCGGCAGGTATCGGCCAGGGTATGGGGGTAAGGTCTGATGCGGCATTTACGGGCAAGGAAGCGCCGCCGCTGACGGATGTTTTCATCAACATCATTCCGGGTAACCCGATTGCCGCGATGGTCAATGGTGAAATGTTGCAGGTCATTTTTTTTGCCATCCTGGTTGGTGTTAGCCTGTTAATGGTGGGCAGGAAGGCGAAAAGCTTCATTGCAGGCGCTGAAATTGGCAATGAAATCATGATGAAAATGGTCGGCATTGTGATGGCGGCGGCACCTTACGCGGTGTTCGCCCTGATTGCCAAGTCGATGGCGGAACTGGGGCTGGATTTGCTGGCGCAACTGGCGGGTTATGTGCTGGTATAGTCTTTTCATTTTAGTCAGCTACAATAGGACGGATGATCAACTTCCCCATCCTTCATCATGCCGACTTACTACTCTAAGGATCTCCGTGAACGTGTTGTTGCTGCCTATGACAAGAGCAAACATAAATCCCACGTTTGTGGGACGTTTTCCATAGCCCGCAGCACCCTGGACAAATGGTTGGCCCTGAGGGAAGAAACCGGCAGCCTCCAACCCCGGACACATCCCCGCCCTGGGCACAGCCATAAGGTGAAAGACGTTGAAGCTTTTCGGCAATGGGTGGAGAGCGAAACCCCGTTTGAACGCATCGAGGATTTGCTGCCACGCTTTGAAGCGCATTATGGCAAGGCCATTTCTTATCGTGGCCTGCATAAATGGCTGCAACGGATCGGTTGGAGCCATAAAAAAAACGTTCTTTCTACCAGCAAGCCAAACCGCTAGACCGCTGGGTTTTCCTGTGGCTACTTGGGCATCTGGAGAAAAAATACGGTCAGGATCATATCCTGTTTGCGGACGAGGCAGGATTCTACAGCACCGAACGCTATGAGTGGGGCTGGGCAAAAAAAGGGGAGCCTTGTGACATCCCCCGCCCTGGAGGCCGGGGACATAAACGCAACTGGATCAGCGCTATCCGCGCCTCTGATCAAAGCTGGCAAATGCCGTGGGTAGTGACCGGCAACATTAACCGGATGATTGTTGAACAATGGTTGGAAGCCTTGGGAAAATCGTTGCAGCAAGGTCAGGAAAAGCCCAAACCTTATGTGCTTGTCTGGGACAATGCGAGCTTCCATTTAGGCGGTGACCTGGAGGCGATTGCCATGAAATACCAGATTCGTATCATTCAGTTACCCGCTTATTCGCCTGATCTCAACCCCATCGAGCAATGCTGGGCAACCTTGAAACATTATGCGCGTCTGGCCATGGGAAAAGGTAGCACCCTGGACGACGCGATTGATTACGCATTCAACAGACAAAGTGTAGCCGACTAAAATGAAAAGACTATACTGGTTGCCGCCCTGTTCTTCCACCTGTTCATTACCCTGATGCTGACGCTGAAACTGTTGTCGGGGCTGAACCCCTTCACCTTTATCAGCAAAATGCGCAATGTGCAGGTGTTTGCGTTCAGCACTGCCAGTTCCAACGCCACCATTCCTGTCACTTTGCGCACTGTGACCGAACGCCTGGGCGTCAATAATTCGGTGGCGTCTTTTACCGTGCCGTTTGGTGCGACCATCAACATGGATGGCACCGCCATCATGCAGGGGGTGGCGACGGTTTTCATCGCCAATGTCTATGACGTGGAACTGGGCATGAGCGGTTACCTGACCGTGATTGCCATGGCGGTGTTGGCTTCGATTGGTACGGCTGGGGTACCGGGCGTTGGCCTGATCATGCTTTCGATGGTGTTCACCCAGGTGGGTTTGCCGGTGGAAGGGATTGGCCTGATCCTGGGGGTTGACCGCTTGCTGGACATGATCCGTACTGCTGTCAATGTTTCCGGCGATGCCGTGGTTTCCACCATCGTTGCCAAAAGCGAGGGCAAGCTGGATCAGTCGGTGTATGACGATCCGGATGCCGGCGTGGTTACGGATGATGCCCTGGAACTGGATGAAGCGGTGGAGCAGGAACTTGCTGGTGTGGTTGAGGCTACCCATTCACGTAAGGAATAGTGTGCTGAAGACCCTCACCCCCCAACCCCCTTTCCCAGAGGTAGAGGGGGAGCAAGAGAGGTGATGCTTTTCTTAGCCACTCTACCTCTAGGGGTTGGGGTGAGGGATGTAAATCCCCTTACTGGTACAACCCCCCCCGCACAATGTAGTTGGCGGCAAAGTCAGTGTTGAGCGGGTGCAGGATAATGTTGCCCACCAGCAGGCTGGCGTCATTGTTTGGCCCGCTGGAGAGGGTTTTGCCGTCCATGTTGAGGTCGCTCGCCAGATAACCGCGCATGATGAAGTTGGTGTTCGCCTGCTGGTTTTCCGTGTCGGTGATGACATTGCCCAGCAGGGTGGTGACATCGTTGCCTGGCCCGTTGGCCGTCAGGGTGTTACTGGCGTTGAGGTCGCCTGCCCACATCATGGCAACTTTGCCGACAACTAGGCGGCTGTCTTCCCCCTTGACCGCAGTTGAGGATGACGCCAGGTTAAGCAGCCTGGCGGAATGGTCGAGGCTGATGGGGCTGGCGCTGACAATGCCCAGATGGTTGCGGTGGCGCACGCTCACGTAGTAGCTGCCTGCCGGGGTATTGGCGAAATGCAGGTCGGGGGAACCGGTTTGCGGATCCACCAGGTCGCCGTCACGCTGCAACATGACTGCGCGGGTGGCGGCAATCGTGCCCAAGCTGCTGCGCAGGTCGACCAGCGCCCAATCCACGATGGCGTTATTGCCGGTGGCTTCCCGCACCATCGCACTGAGGGTTTCAGTTCCCGCGTGGTTGAATGGCGCGGCCTTGTAGGGTTGCTGGGCTGGCAGCAAGCCCTGGGTGTTCAGCGCATCCGACATCAGGCCGGAAGCGCTGTCGTAAGCCCCCTGTAGCAAGGTGCGAACATTGAGTAATACCCCATCGTCGGTACTATTATTCACGACCGTGACCTTGAAAGTTTTCTTGCCGCTAAGGCCGCCGTCATCGGTAACGGTGACTTCCACTTCGTACAGGTTGTCGCGGTTGGTGTCCGTCGGCGCATCGTAATCCGGGATGCCACGGAAGCGCAGGATGCCGGTTGCGGGCGCAACCTCGAACCGGCTGGCGTCGACGCCACCGGTAATGCTGTAGGTGAGGCCGCTGCCTTCCGCCGTGCCAGCATCCGGGTCTTGTGAAATGATGTCCAGCACATTGGCGGACGAGTCTTCATTGAACGTGACTGCCGCAGCCGAGGTGATGATGGGCGCTTCGTTGACATCCATGACCTGGATGCTGAAATCGCGGGTGTATTGTTGCCCGTTGGCGTAGGTCGCCGTGATCTGGAACTGGTAGACATTGTCCTTGTCGCTGTCCATCGGCACTTCGTAGTTGCCGGGCGCAGGCAGGTAGCCGGGCGGCACGATAGCACGGGTTTCGGCATCAGCACGGGCAGACTTGGTGATGACGATGTTCGGGTTAACCATCTGGATGGTCTGGCAATCCGCTGTGGTTGAGCTGCCAGTAGTAATGGTGAAATATTTTCCATCATTGCCCTTCAGCGCATAGGTAATGGTATTACCGCTTGCATCCTTGGCTTTGATGAAGGCAACGATGTTGCTGTTTTCATCTATGACCAGGTCGGCTGGTGGGAGGGACGGGTCGTTGACCCACTCTTCACAGACCGTGGTGGTGGTGCCGGTGACGGTTCCCGAGAATTCGGAGGTTTCCCTGAATTCTGCGCCTTCCATGCGGGTCAGGGTCACGGCCAGTTTGTCCGTGCCGTTCAAGACCTGGTTGGCGTTGAAGGAGCCTTTGTAATTCTGGTTGCCGCTGGTGGTAACGGTAATGTTGCGTCCACCCAGGTAAATCTGGCCTTCACCGTGGCCGCTGGCGTCTGCTGTGCCGTTCTTGAAGAATTCCATCCGGTAGGTTCCGGATACCACATCAAGGTCAAAGTCATAGGTGATGATCTTGCTGCCATTGGTGATGCCCAGGGTCTTGAACTCAGGGTAGTTAAGCAGGCTGTTCGGGCCGTTGTCAGTATCGCCGACATCATTTTCAGTTACGCCGTAAGCGTCTTCAGTACCACCAACAAGACCAACAAGATCAATACCTAGCCCGCCATTGCCGTGGATACTGTTGCCCAGGATGCTGTTGCTGTTTGTGCTGCCCTGCACATTGACGCCATCACCGCTGAAATGGGTAATTTCCAGACTGCGGATTTGGCTGCCGGTGCTGCCAGCGACCAGCGTCAGGCCATTGCCAGCACCGCCGTTGCCGTTCAGTTCAATCACGGGTACGGCGGTGGTGCTGTTGAAAGTGGCCTGTTTGCTGCCGTCCAGGATCAGGGGTTGGTTGATGTCAGGCAGGAAACTGTTCAGGGTAATGGTCCAGACGCCGCCGCTGTAGTTCGGGTCGGTGGTCGCGAGTTTCAGGACGGCGTTTTCCTTGCCTGCTGGCAAACCGGCCTGTTGCAAGGCTGCGTCACCACCCAGCAGGTTGGCATTGAGGATGAACTGGCGCAGGGAACCCGCGCCGCTATCATTGGTGTTGCTCACCGTATCGAAGTTGAAACCGAAATTCACGTTGGTGAGATCACTTGCTGCCACGGTGACGGCTTGTGCTGCTGTAGCACCCGCCGTGGTTGCCAGGGCTGAATCACTACGGTAGGTGATGACGCCCAGTTCCGTACCTGCGCCATTGTGGGGGCGGGTAGACCCGACGCTGTTAACGTCCAGCCGCACGGTATAGCTGCCTGCCAGGATGCCGGTGAACGTGTAATTGCCGCCGCCCGCCGTTGTGGTAGTGGCAACGATGGTATTGGAGCTGTCGAGCAATTCCACGGTTGCGCCATCAATACCGGCCATGCCCTGGGTTGCGTCGAAGCTACGCGCGGTTCCGCCGTAATTCACGTCTTCAAACACTTTGCCGGACAGATTCTTGGCCGCTGCTGCCGTAACTGCTGCCGAGAATTCGGAGGTATTGTTGCTGGCATCTGTCGCTGTGGAGGTAATGTAGGTTCCGGAAGCAACCGTTGGCAGGGAAACCGTGAAGCTTGCATTGCCGCTGGCGTTGGTTGTAACCGTAGTATTGCCCAAATAGCGCTCACCCTCGCCGTAACCGGTCGGATCAGCCGTGGTATTGGCGAAGAATTCAAGCGTAAATGTCGCGTTGGCAATGCTGTTTAATGTACCGGAAACTGATGTATTGGCTCCGGTCAGGGTTGCACTTGCCAGAACCGGGTAGTTTTGTAATGCGTTCGGGGCGGATGCCGGGTCAGTGTCTCCCACATCGTTCGGCGTCACGCCGTCCAGTTCCCACGGCGGTGTGGAACTGCCGCCTTCCAGGTCGATGCCGATACCACCGTTGGAATGAATCGAGTTGCCGCTGATGCGGATATTACGCCCTGCCGGGCCCGTCCAGAATGAGCCAATCCCGGCGCTGGTATTATGGGCGATGATGTTACACGTACCGGTACATGCGCCGTTGACGGTAACACCCGCAGTGCCGCCAATCAGGCCGACGCCATCCGTATTGTAATAACCGATACCGAATCCGCTATTGCCGAGGGCGGTTGTGCCATCAGCGCCCACGCCGATGTAGTTGCCCTGAACCACGCCATTGGTGGAACCGCCACCGTAGAAATAGATACCAAATGCGCCGTTGCCGGAAATGATGTTGCGCTTGTCAGCAGTCGTGCCACCGATTTTCATGCTGTCGCCTTCGGCAGCAATACCACCCAGCATATTCGGCTTGGCGACCAGACCGCTGGCGCTTACACCAATGTAACTACATTCCACCGTGTTGTTGGTTTGCAGCGTATTGCTGGTCGGGAAGTTGATCGGGAAGCGCGACAACAGGATGCCATAGCGGCTGAAGTCATTGATGATCAGACCCTTGACGGTGCTGTTGGATGCATACAAACCAAGACCATCTACGTTGACGCCAGCCGAACCACCGTTGATTTCAATCAGTGGTTTGGGGCAGGTCGTGCCCGGCTGGGATGCACCATCAATGATCACTGACTGGGTGATGCCCGGTAATGCTGATGTCGGTTTGATCGACCAGTATTCATCACCGTTGCTGGCTATACCATCCGGGTTGGTATAGCCCGGCTGGGAAGTCGGGATATTGAAGGTGATGGTATCGGTTGCCGGTGTCGAGTTGGCGCATTCGAGTGCATCCCGCAAAGAGCCTGAACTGTTGGTGGCATTGTCCGTATCCGCCGTCGTGGTGACTACCAGTGAACAGGGGGTGGTATATACCACCGTTGGTGAGAATTCGGACGTACCCGTGCCACCAAGGGTCGCGGTTGCGGTCAGAATATCACCTTCCACTACGCCAACAGGGGTTGGAATCGTGATACTGAAAGCTTTCATGCCTGTCTGGTTGTTGCCGTCGGCATCCGTTGCCAGCGCACAGTTGCTGCTGTCGGCATCGGCGGCGCTGCCTTCCACGAAACTGGTCAGGTAGGTTTGGCCTTCGCCGTAATCGTTGGATAAACTAAACTTGTTGTCACCGACTGCCGCCGCCCCGCCAGGGCTGACATCCGCTTCAAACAGTTCTACGGTTGCTCCTGTTGGTGCACAGCCTTTGAGGATCAGGTTGCTGCCAGACAAGGATACTTGTGAAAAGATCGGGAAGTTGAGCAAGCTGTTCGCGCCCGTGTCGGCATCATTGACATCGTTGGTTGTGATGCTGCCGTTGGTGTCGCCAGCCTCAAGGTTGATGCCCAGACCACCGTTAGCGTAGATGCTATTTTGGGAAATAATCGCGGCTTTTGCGGTGCCGCCACCATTGAAGTTCCAGGCATGAATGCCATCCCAGCCGTTGTGGGCAATCAGGTTGTCACTAATGAGGTTTAAGTCGGCGGAGCTGATGATCTCGATACCGTGTAGGTTGCCGATATTGGTGGCACTATGCAATGGGTCAGTACCAATGAAGTTGAAACTGACCGTATTGTTTTTGGAACTGCGGATTTTGACCCCCGCATTCTGGAAGCGGTTGATGGCGAGGTATTTGACGGTGCTGCCACCGTTAGTACCCGACAGGATCAGACCGTTATGCCATTGGTCCAGGTTTTTGACAATGGTGCCATCCAGTTCAATAACGGGGCGGTTGGCGAAGGCAAAGCCTGCCCGTGCCGGTTGTGTGGAGGCGTCAATGATTACATCGTCACCGATTTCTGGCATGGCTGTTGCCACCGCAATGCTCCAGTACTGGTTGGCGGCATTGAATTTGGGGTCGCTGGTGGGTAGCTCGAAAATGGCATTTTCTTTGCCAGCCGTGCGCCCGGTTTGTGCCAGCGTGGCTTCTCCACCCAGCAGGTTACTGTTGAGGATAAACTGGCGCAGGGAGCCTTGCAGGGCATCATTGGTGTTGACGACGGTATTGAAGTTGAAGCCGAAATCCACCCCGCTGATGTCGCTGCCGGAAAGGGTAAGCGGTGTGACAGATTGGGCCTGCTTGCCAGCCAGCGTACCGCCGCTGAAGGTAAATGTGGTGGTGTTCAGGGTTGCGATGCCATCGTGTACCTCGGCATCCGTGGCATCAGGCTTGCGCCCACCGACTTCGTTGGTTACAGCCGTCAGGCCGTTGGAGCGGTAGGTCTGGACGCCCAGTTCGGTGCCGTTGGAACCGGAACGGGTGGAGTTGACTGTGCTGTTGACGACGCGGACGTAGTAGGTGCCAGTGGGGACATTGGCCAGACTGTAGCTACCGTCTGCCGCCGTGCTGGTCGTGCTGACGAAATTGCCGCTGGCATCATACAGCTCAACCGTAGCGCCACCGACGCCTGCCGCACCGCTGGCGTTGGCATCACGGCCAGCGCCGCCGCCGTAGTTCACATCCTCAAAGACTTTACCTGAAAGGTTTTTGGCCGTACTTATAGTCAGTGCATAATCCTCCACCTCGCCGTCGCTGGCGGCGGCAGTACTGCTTAGGCCGGTATCAGTAGACAAGCGGAAACGTGCGAAGGTGCCTGTAATAGTGTTCGGCACAGCGGCAAAACCCGTAAAGCTGAGTGCTGCTGCCGGGTTGGTCGCGCCGCTTGGTACAGAGACGCTGGCGCTTTCCCCCGCATCCGCAAAGTCGCCATCGCCGTTGAAGTCGATGAAGCCGTACAGCGTCGCCGCGCCGCCGGTGGTGTTGCTGACGCTGATATTGGCTGCCGGAATGCTGTAGCTGGTGTCGCCCTGGGCCAGATCTGGGAAGGTGCTGATGCCGTCTTCGTCATCCGTACCGTCTGTGTCATCACCATCGGCATTGGCGCTGGCCAGGGAGGTGCTATCGGGGTCAATGGTTGCACCCAACCGGATGCCGTTGACAATCGTATGTGTCGCCTCACCGTAGGCCGTTGCACCTGCTGTGCCATCCGGTGCTGTCGAGCCATCGGCAGGGGCATCAGAAGAATCATGCTCACCGCAGGCGCAGCCCGGCAGGCTCTTGAAGCCCAGCGAAGCTGTAATCACCCGATTGGGCGTGTCATCAATATTGTAGGTGATGGATTCGCCACAGCTACGCGCCGCCGCCCCAACCGTTATGCCTGGGCTGTCACCGAATGCAATCGAATGTAACAGGGTAGTATCAGGGGATGTCGCGGTGAATGTCCGCAAACCTTTTCCTGACAGAATTGAGCTGAAAAGGAATGAAGATGAGCCCAACGCTGGTGTGGTGTAGGTTGTCCCTGGATTGGGATCCGCTACGCTGGAAAATTCCGGTGTCGCTGTCTGATCAATATTGAAGAAGGTATAGGCAGCGAGCATCCAGTCGGTTTCAGACCCGGCATCAATGCCGTTGTGATTATAATCCGGCGTTACCATAAAGGCATGGGGACCGCCGCTTGGTATGTCGGCTTCCTTGAGATACCAATAGGATTGCGCGCCATTGGCGATACCCGTGCCCATGCCCACGGTTTCATCACCAAGGTGGGTCATTGGCACGCCGCCGTAAGTGACGCCGGATATGGGCAGGTACGCATCTGTCGAGCCATCGATACCTTCGAAGCTGCTGACAAACACGAGTACTCTGTCACTGCCGGAAGGTGGTGTATATGTTAGGACATGACGTGACCAGTCATAGGACGTATCAACATAACCTACTTCGATGTGAGAGATACTGTTTGGCAGGATACCTGTGCATTGCCCGGAACCACCAACCTGTGGATTAGGTTCTTTTGTCGGCAAGCTGTATATGGCCAATGCATAGTCTTCCACCTCACCATCACTGGCGGTAGTGGTGCTGTTCAGCCCGCTATCGGTGGACAGACGGAAGCGTGCAATCGTGCTGGAGATGGACGGCACTACTGCAAAGCCGCTGAAGGTGAGGGCAGAAGACGGATTTGTTGCGCCATTCGCCACTGTAGCGGTAGCTGTTTCACCCGCATCTGCAAAGTCGCCATCGCCGTTGAAGTCGATGAATCCATACAGGGTTGCATTGCCACCTGTGGTATTGGTCACGCTGATATTGGCTGCTGGGATGCTGTAGCTGGTATTCCCTTGCGTCAATACAGGGAAGGTACTGATGCTGTCTTCGTCATCGCTGCCGTTAGTATCATCTCCATCAGCATTGGTGCTTGCCTGGCTAACGCTATCAGCGTCGATGGTTGCGCCCAACTGGATGCTGGAAACAATGGTATGCGTGGCTTCACCGTATGCATTGGTGTTGTTGCCGTTGGGCGCGGTTCCACTTATGGGGGCATCGCCACGATCAACAACATTACAACTGGAACCTGCTGCATAAATGGCGGGCACAACAATATCCTGACGGTCGCTGCTAGTTGTGTTCCACAGCCAGAAAATGTCTTGTACCGGGTACTGGGTTTCACCATTCACGCCGTTCACCCGGTCAGCCACCTTCCCGGCCAGGGCTTTCATGGCGACACGTTGCTCAGCCGTGTAATTGCTGTTGGTGTCGAGGTGGGCAGCGCTCATGCCGTCAAGGTCTTCAGCGTAGTAGGTGTAGAACCAGGTCATGTAATGCAGCAGGTCATCCAGTCGTCGCTGGTTGTTGCCGCTGCCAAATGCGCTGGCGATGCCAAACACGATGTCCGGGTCAGTCAGGGCGGCATAACTACGGGCGATTTTTTCACGCTGGAGCGCCGTCAGCCCTTGCCGGTCGGAAGCATTTACCGAGTAGTTGTCTCCTGCTTGCGGGTCGCCTTCCGTGCGTTCTGAACAGAAACCCACGACATGTTTGCCATCGAATTCAAAGTCATAGGTGTTGGGGTGGGAATTGGCGATACTGTCATTGGAAATACCGGTCGCGCCATTGTTCAGGCAGCCGGTAGCGACAGTATTAGTCAGGCCGAACCCATAGCCGGATGTTTGTACACCGGTTGCCGGGCTGGTCAGCGCAATAGTCCAGTAGCTGCCCGACAGGCTGGCGTCAGAATCCAGCGTCGTGTCCGAACCTGCGTGCAGTGTGGTTATTGCCCAGCCAGATACAGGTGACTGGTTATCCAGTTTGGATATGCGTAACTGGTAGTTGGTGGAAACTTGCAAGCCATCTGTGCTGCTGAACTGATATTGGCCATTGGTATCGGTGATAGTGCTGGCAACAACGGTACTGGTGGCCGGGTCATATAGCTCGACGCTAGCCCCCTGAATGTAACTACCCGCACCATCGTTTTGGATGCCATCGCTATTCGCATCGAACCAGACTTTGCCACTTAACCCACTTTTGCTTGCAGAGGCGCAAAATTCAAGGCTGGAAGCCCCCCCCGTTGGGACGTTGTCACCATAAAGGGAATTGCTGGTGATCAGGGTTGCAATGGCTGTTGCATTATCTACCCGGTAAAAATCATTGAAGGTCAGAATAAAGAGATTACCCTTGCCATCATTGAACAGGGGGTTGGTTCCCGTAATGCTTGATCCATTCGTTCTTTTAATTATTTTATTGAAAAGGATATTCCCTGTACCTGAGTCAATTTTGATGAGGTGTGTAGTCGTGTCAGGAGCCTGGACTGTCCAGTAAAGATAGCCGTCACTCCACGCCAGGTCACCACCGTTGCCAGGCGAATGAATACTGACGGAACTCACATCAACCACCTGTGTAACCAGTGACGGGGTTTCCGGTTTAAATTTGACAATGGATAGTTTGGACGCATAGAAGGCCTGGGTATAGAGATAGCCCTCAGTGTCTCCCACAAATGCTGTACTGCCATTGGCTCCGGTGATCGTACCGTGATTGGCGATGATTTTATTGGCGGTACTTTTTGAAAGGTCAACTTCAAGAACCTGATCATTGTTATTCAATATAAAGACACGCCCGCTACTATCGTAAGTAACATCGTGATACTGGCTCAGTCCGGCAGTTGTGGACGACAAACCGGAAGCTTGTAAGGTAGTGTTATTCCAGTCGAACGATACGATCTGGTCTGCATTATATTTTGACAGCAGCATTTTTTCATTTGATGAAGTGGTGCAGGCTGGTGGAATGCCGTTATCAATTCCGAAGTTTTGGTCAGCGGTAGTATTTCCAGCAGTGACGTTAACGTTTGCCAACGGATTGGTCGTACCGATAGTGGAACCCGCTGGCAATTCAGGATCTGTCGTATCAACCTCAACCTGATAGGTATCCGGGGCGACGCCAGTGAAAGAATACGCCCCGTTGGTATCCGTTACCGCCGTTTGAAGTTCTGTGGTTTTGGTGCTGTCAAACAGTCTGACGGTAATGTTGGGCAGTTTGCTTTCGGCAGCATCCAGCGTGTCGTTGTTGGGATTATTGTCGGTGTAGACCGTGCCGGTGATGATGCCGGTCGGGCAGCTGGTTTCGCCGTCACGGCCATCGTCGGTGGTATTCAGGATGGTGTAAACATGCCGACCAGAGGCCGCCGGAGCGGTGAAGCTGACCACAATTTGCGAAACCAGTACATCCGGCGTCAGCAGGCCGAAGCTGCGGTGATCATTGGCATTATCGGTGCTGGTCAGGGTCGCTGTCGCTGCATTCCATGCCGGAGCTTGTGCAACCGGATCAGGATTTGCCCATACACTCAGGTCTCCAGTGCGATAACGCCAGCCGCTGAAATCAGTAATGGTATTGCCGCTACTGTCTTTGGCGGTAAGAGTAACTGTGTCGTCTTCATCCAAATCCAGTAACAACAGGTCAACGTTACCGGTCGGTTGGTCGAAATCGTAAGTGACCGTGGTAGTACCGCCACTTCCCGGCCCCATATAAATGGCAGTGCCGCTGGCAGGCAGGTTTTCATCCAGCCAGGATTGTTGGCGTGCGCCGCTATCAATGGCAGTGTCGCTCGCATAATGTGCACCACTGTCCTGGGTAACGGTGATGTCGACCGTGCCGTAGCCCGGTAATACCCGATCCGCGTAAGTAAACGAATTGATGCCACTGACCAGACTGGTAGGCATGTCACCGAGTTCCAGTAAGCCGGTGCTACCGGAAGGCGTTACACAATAATTGTTACTGTAAGAGGAGTAACTGTAACCAAAATCCAGCCCGTGGTTGTTTTCCCCGGCACTACCGACAGTAAAGCTGATTTCTGCCGTACCGCTATTATCCACAGCATCTGAATCACGGATGTCGGTAAAGCTGCTATTGTCTGTCTTGGCATCCGCGTCCTGCGTGGTTAATGTGTAGCTATTCAAGGTGGCCTGGCTACTGTCGATCTTCAGGGTACAGTTTTCGCCAGCATCCATGAACATGGCGTTGCCGCCCGGATTGATACCTGAAGCCGGTTTATTGGAAAAGTAGTACTCACCATTGGCATCGGTTGTAGCAGTTTCCGAATCAATGCCACATTGCAGGGTAACATCAACGCTGGCGATACCAGCCTCATCAGCGTCCTGGATGCCATCGCTGTCGCTGTCCAGCCAGACGCGGTTGCCGATTTCGGTGGGGGCAGGGTCACACAACACTTCCAGTTCACCCATGCCGGTGCTTTTGCCCAGCGTTGCCCATGAAATGTGGTAGCTGTTGTCTTTAGCCCCGGTACGGTTGTTTAACCAGACTACGCCATTGGAACCCCAGCTATTCGCATCGTAAGCCGATGCCAGTACATGTTCCTTGCCTGGCGCGAATGCCAGGCCACCAGCAGCGATTTCATTCATGCTTTCCCAGGCATTATCCGACGGGCCCAAATCACCCCAGTAATACTCCTGCGTACTTTTGCTGTCTTTGGGAATGGCGGTGCTACAGCCCGGTTCGGAATCAGTCAGGTAGCCTGTATCGGTTTTACACAGGCGCAGCACATCACCCATGGTATCGGCATAATCCAGGGTTGGGTCGTCACAGGCTGGTTCATCATACGAATTCGTGCCTTTTTGCAGTCCTGCGCGGTCAATAATTCCCACAATGATCGAGCCATCAGTGTCGAACTCAAGGTTGGCCACAATGGGGGAATGGAATTGCGGGCGAACATTCACGGCATCTGCCTGCGGCAACCAGCCTGACCATGCATCAGGGCTGTTGGTTCCATAACGGCTACGTGGCTGATTGATGGCGAAATCTTTCACATGACTGAAACCAGACGCTGCATTGGCAGGGTCAAAGCGCAGTATATGCCCCCGAACCAGACTTGGATTGTAAGGGTCACTGGCGGCATCACACACACCGCCCACATACACATAGCCACGATGGTATTTGACTGCCCATGGGCGGAATGTCCCTGAGGTGCAACTCTGGTTCATGGCATAACCACCCAATACATCTGCTGCTGTAGGGCTGGTGGCTGGGCTGGCATTGTTGATGCCATAGAGCTTGCGGTCATTCAGGTTGACCAGCCACAAACGGTTGTTGGGTTCATCATAGTCGATGTCGCCTACCCCACGTTTACCGACCATATCCCAGGCAGCGACATCATGTGAAGGCAACCAGGGGCCGTTGGCGAGGTTATTGCAGCTATCAGCAGGATTCCTTACATCATCACCTGTGTCGATACCAATGGTGCGCAAGTCAACATAAGCGGCTGCGCCAGTATATGCAGCACCGGGATCCGTCATATCAATCTTGTAAATACCGCCAGTACCTAATGGCCCCAAACCGCTGAAACGCCGCATGGTTGCCGAGGCATACAAGGTTTTGGTGGTTTTTTGGTAAGCCATTCCCCACAGCGCCCCTGTCTGGCTGGTGTTGGCTTTAGTGACCGGGGGCGGAGTCTGGTTATCATGATTGCCTGTTGCGTCGTAAGGGAAGGTGAACAGGCTGGCATAATTGCCAACATCGGCAATGTCAGGGTCGCCGTTGACAAAGTTGAATGCGGCAACCGCCGGGGTGGCCTGACAGTATTCTACCGGGTCACTGACACCCAGGTTAGCTGCACAGTTGCCGCTGGCCGTGACAAAGCGCACTGTACTTGCGGCATCTGTACCGACTACGCCGGGGTGGAGTCCGTTGGGCAAATTGGTGTATTCCAGCCGGTATGGTGCCCCCGCTGTTAGCCCGACCAAAGTATACCAGCCCCGTGAGTCAGTAGTGGCAGTAGCTGCTAACGTATCCGTACTGTCGTAAGCCGTAACCACAACCCCGGCAACCCCTTCTTCCTGGCGTTCGCGTATACCGTTTTGGTTGTAATCGCGGAAGGCAATCCCGCCAAACTCTCCCGCGCTGGCATTACATGCCAGATCAAACCCAAAGTCCTGGTTGGCCAGTGTGCTGTTGGGGGTAACCACCACGTCTGCCAGCGGGTTGGTAGTGCCGATATGGGCACTCGCTGGCAAGTCAGCGTCACGGGTGTCGACCTCAATCCGGTAATGCAGTGCAGGGCTGATGTCGGTAAAGCTGTAAGTACCGTCCGTTGTGGTCGTCGTCGTTGTTACCTGAGTGTCATCGTTGGTTATGGTCGCTGTGCCATTATTGTCATACAGCATGACCGTGACATTGGCCAGGCCACTGTCTGTGCCAGCGTTAAAGGTGTCACTGCTGTCAGTGTCCGCATACACCGTGCCGGAAATGTTGCTGGTAGGGCAGGTGGAAGCAACGGCTACGGCCACGTCGTCAATGATTAACTCGTTACCCTTTTTGTCAATCGGGAACCCGCCCACCGTACACCATGCCCCGGAAATGCTGGAGTTCGGGTCACACCAGCCGCCATCGGTACCAATATGCCCGTAATTCACAAAGCGGATGGTGGATGATGTGCCGACAGCGGTAAATTCGATACGGTATCGCTGGATGCCTTCGCCTTGCCCAGGTGCTTTGAAATGTACCGACCCACTCGGTGTATCCACCCGCATGACGCCGGACGACCATGTACCACCTTCAGGAATGGCAGAGAAATACAAGCGGTAGCGCTGCCCAGGCGTTGAAGAAAAAGTACGCGACAGCATGACGGGTTCGGGGCCCCAGTCAGATTCCCCTAAATTGACACCGGGCGTTACATCATCGGGGTCAGTGCGCAACTCGATGGCGTCAGGTGGGTTGAGCATCCTGCCATTGCCATCAAACTCCAGGGCTGCCCCTGTGTCGGGGTAATACCGGCGTATCATGCCATTACCGAAGTAGATGGAGCGCCCTTGGGTTGCGGTAAACGGCGAGACTTCCACCGTGCGAGCGTAGGTATCGTTACCACCGCCAGTGGCAGTCCAGCCGCCGCGGATCACAAAGGGGGTTGCCGACGTATGTTCCCCGAAATATTGTTCGGTGGCCAAATCATCAAAGTTATCACTGAAAATGGTGCTGCTACAGGTTTGCTCTTCACCGCGCACAATGGTGACATCAGGGCTGTCGGGGGGAATATCCATTGCCACCGCAATTGGAAAATCTTCCACTTCACCATTGCTGGCATGATTAGCTGGTGTGCTGGCCGTGACGGTTACATCGGTAGTCAGGCGCAAACGTATAAACGTTGTACCCAACTCAATGTCACTCGGAATGGTATTCCAGGTTAATGTAACTGTTGCATCGGTATTATCTGCTACGCTGATCGAAGCGGCTTCATCCAGATCAAATGCACCATTTTGGTCAAAGTCAATCCAGCCATAGAGGTTTCCAGCCGAGCCAGTCGTATTGGTTGTCTTGATGTCGATACTGTAGCTGAGCGCTGTCATTTTCAGGATAGGAAACAGCGTGATGGCTGGGTTGCCATATTGTTTGGGCGCGCCATCCTCATCATCCCCGTCGCCCATCGCATTATGGGTGTTCTGGCTGGCCGTTTCAGCATCGGGGGCATTATTTCCCAGGTGGATGCCTGCCACGATATGGTGGCTGGCATCGCCATAGCTGGCTGGTGCATCGCCATAATCCTTGTCAGTCAATACAGGGTCAAAGCCAAAGTTCTTGTTGGCGGTTGTTCCACCAGCAGGTATGACGACCAGTGTCAGTGGGTTGTCAGTACCAATGACTGCACCTGCTGGCAGGTCGGTATCTGTGGTATCCACCACCAGCCGGTAGGTCTGGTTGGGATCCAGGCCATTGAAGCTGTAGGAACCATCCGTTGTGGAGGTGTCGGCATAAGCGATGAAGGTGTCATCCGCCGTATTGGAGGGCGTGAAGTTCTCGTTATAGAGCGTCACCCGGATATTGCCTAGCCCTGAATCACCAGCGTCGTAGCTATCGCTGCCATTGCTGTCAAGATACACCTGGCCACTGATACCACCAGTAACAGGGTTGCCGGTAAAGTCCAGCCAGACCCGCCGGAATGTCCCACTGGTGCTGGAACCATAATCATCACAAACACCCAGCACCCAGTCGCCCTGGGCATTTTCACCATTGAAGCTGGCCAATGTGGCAGAACCTTCCGGATTGAACTGATTTTCGTAATAGGGGCTGGATGTGTTGTGGTTGGTCGCTGTGGTTGTGCCAATGGCAGAGGCAATATCATTACTAAAACTGTCATCCAGCAGAATGTCGATATGGTCAGCATTGCCCCCGACATCGGTGAACAGGAATATGCTGGTTCCGCTTGGGGAGGTCAGTTTGACATCCAGATCCTGACGGCGGGCGTGAGAAATGGTGATGCCAACATTCAGATCGGTGACTGTAAAGTTATCGCCAACAGGAATGGTGATATTGGTGTAACCACTGGAACATCCACCGTTTGGGATGCTAGTTGATGTCGTGTTCTGGTAAGTAAAGGCCGCAGCATTTGCCGACCCGCCTGATACGACTGTCAATAGCAGCCAGACAAACAGGATTTGCAGGGCAAAACCCAATGTGTTTCCGTAGAATCGGTTCTCGGGCATTGAGGTCTTCATTGTAATCATTCCGTTATCATTATGATTATTCGGCATTTATTGTTTTACCCAATTTATATTTTATAATTATTATTTATAAGTATATCATTCCAGGATATTAGTTCAAATAACTTTGATGGTTGCAGGGGTGCATCCCGTTACCTGTTTACAAGCCCCCTTTCACGATGTAGTTGGCGGCATTGTTGCCATTGAGCGGATGCAGGATCACGTTACCAATCAGGTTGTTGATGTCATTGCCCGGGCCGCTGAACAGGGTCTTGCCATCCATGTTCAGGTCGGTTGGTAAATAACCATGCAGGGCATAGTTGGTATGGGCTGCGGGGTTTTCATTGCTGGTCAGGATAGCGCTCAGCATGACGGTGGTGTCATTGCCTGGGCCGCTGGTGGTCAGGGTGTTGCTGGCGTTGATGTCGCCCACCCACAGCAGCGCCGTGCTGCCGGTAATATAACGCGCATCCGTCCCCTTGGTTGCGGTCGTGGTCAGGCTGAAATCGACCAGCGTTGCCGCGCTGCCTAGGCTGACCGGGCTGGCGGTGATGACCCCGAGGTGGTTGCGGTGTCGCAGGCTGACGTAGTAATTGCCCGCCGGGATGCCGCCAAAGCTCAGGATGCTGGAACCGGTTTGCGGATCCACCAGATCGCCGTCGCCCTGGATGGCCACGGCCCGTGAGCTGACAACCGTGGCGGAGCTGGAACGCAGTTCCACCAGTATCCAGTCGACCATGGCGTCGTTGCCGGTCGCTTCCCTGACCGGTATGCCTAGCGTTTCCGCGCCTGCATGGTTGAACGGCGCGGTGGAATACGGTTGCGCATCCGGCAACAGGCCGAGTGTATTGAGTTTCGCCGCCATCATGCCGCTGCTGCTGTCGTAAGCGCCTTGCAGCAACGCGCGTGCTTGCAGTTTCACCCCGTCATCCACCGCCCGGTTAAGGACGGTAATGTTGAAGGTCTTTTCCGTTTCCAGCCCGCCATGATCCGTAACCGTCACGCTGACTTCGTAAACGTTGTCCTGGTTCTGGTCGGTGGGGGCGTCATGGTCAGGAACGGCCTTGAAGTTGAGCACGCCGGTCTGGTTGTCGAGCGTGAATTGGTGCTGGTCTGCGCCGCCACTGAGGGAATAGGCCAGACCGTCGCCCTCGACATCGCCCGCATCCTGATCCTGGCTGTTGATGTCCAGTGCCAGTTTGGAACCATCTTCCTCCACACTGACCGCCGCGCTGCTGGTAATGAGCGGTGCTTCATTGACATCCATGACCCCCATGCTCAGGGTGCGGACGTATTTCTGGCCATTGCTGTCGGTTGCGGTGATTTCGAGGTCGTAAACGTTATCCTTGCCCTGATCCAGCGGCACTTCAAAGTTGCCGGGCGCTGGCAGGCCACCGGGGATGACCGCGCGGGCCTGTGCAGGCGCATTTTTGATGATCACGTTTTTGACGAACTGTAGCTGGCTGCAATCCACCGTACCATTGACGGGTGGGGCAATGGTGAACATGTTGCCATCCACGCCGCCACTGATGGCGTAGGTAATCGGGTTGCCGCTGCTGTCCCTGGCTTTCAGGTAAGTGATGACCGCTGCGTTTTCATCAATCATCAGGTTGGGCAGGGCTGCACCGGGGTTGCTGAGCAGGTCGGTGCAAACCAGCGCAGTGTTGTTGGTGGCCGCGCCGGAAAATTCCGAGGTGCTGCCATAGGTGGCCGCGCCGGTTTTCCGGGTAACGGTGACGGTGATGAATTCAGCGCTGGAAACTGCCTGATTGGCATTGAAACTGCCCTTGAAGTTAAGCGCGCCCGTACCTGGATGACTGAAATCCTTGCCACCGAGGAAGGTTTGCCCCTCACCGTTGCCGCTGGGGTCTTTGCTGGTACTTTTGAAAAATTCAATCCGGTAATCACCTGCTGGCACATCCAGGATGAAGTCATGGGTAATGATTTTGGAACCGTTCGCGCCAAATGACGCGGCCTGCACATCCGGGTAATTGAGCAGGTCGTTGGCACCGCTGTCATTGTCGCCAACATCATTGGCGGTTACGCCGAATGCATTGTCAGACCCGTCGACCAGATTGATGCCCAGGCGGCCATTGTCATGGATGCTGTTGCCCAGGATGGCGTTACCAGCCGTGCCGCCCTGCACATTGACACCATCGCCGCTGAATTGGGTGATTGCCAGGCTGCGGATTTGGCTGCCAGAGCTACCAGCGACGAGTGTCAGGCCATTGCCCGCGCCTCCCTTGCCGTTCAACTCAATCACGGGTACACCAGTGGCGCTGTTGAACGTGGCCTGCTTGCTGCCGTCCAGCACCAGCGGTTTACTGATGTCTTGCAACGTGCTGGCAAGCGTGATTTTCCAGGCACCGCCGCTGTAATTCGGGTCGTTGGCTGGCAGCATCAGGATGGCGTTTTCCTTGCCTGCCACCCGCCCGGACTGGGTCAGGGAAGCATCACCAGCCAGCAGGTTGGCGTTCAGCAGGAACTGGCGCAACGAGCCTTGCCCATCGTTATTGGTATTGACGATGGTGTCGAAGTTGAAACCAAAACTGACGCCGGAAATATCACTGCCCGTGACACTGACCGGTTGCACCGACTGCGCCTGCGTATTGCCGGGGAAGGTGAAATTACTGGTGTTCAGTTTCAGGTTGGTGGTATTGGCGGCGGCATCAGCGACGGCAGGTTTGTGCCCACCGATTTCATTGCTTGTCGCGCTTGCGCCATTGCTCCGGTAAGTTTGCACAGGCAGTTCCGAGCCGTCAGAGCCGCTGCGGCTGGAGGATACGGAATCGTTTACCACCCGGATAAAGTAATTGCCGTCGGGCAATTCGCCAAAGGTATAAGTACCACCAGCGCCAGTGGTGGTATAGCGCAGGTATTGCCCCGATGCGTTGTAAAGCTCAACCCGCGCGCCGCTTACACCCACGGTTCCGGCGGTACCGAAGGGGCGGCCAGCATCGCCGCCGTAATTGACATCTTCAAAGATAACGCCGCTGACATCGCTGGTGCTGACCTGCGTGTCGCATTCCAGCGCGCCGAAATGTTTGAATGATGCTGCATCGGCATAGATGAAAATACTGCGGGCGCTGGAGCCGTTGTCATCCACCACCAGTCCCTTGGTGCGGAAACTGGTGATATTGCTGTATACCGCGCCTGCCGCGTAAGCCGGGTCAACGGCGCTTGGGTCGTCGATGCCCCTGGCTGATGGGGGTAGGGTATAGCGGATGCTGCCACCCATGTCCACGGCTTGCAGCTTGCTGCCAGCGCCACTGAAGGTGGCGGCAGTGCTGAAATATTCAATGCCGTCGGAATACGGCTCACCCGCCGAGCCATCCAGGTCAAAACTCATCAGCACCAGATCGACCGGGCTGATCGCGGTGGATGTGCCGGTGTTGACCAGATTGACGGTCATGTCGAAATATTTGTCGGCTTGCGCGCCGCGTAACTTGCCGCCGAGATCACCTTCCAGCCAGCGTTCCAGCAGATCGGCTTGCAAGGCATTCAGCGTCACCAGGGCGTCCACGCCGCTGGTGACGCTGCTGAAACGGTAAACAGAGCCGGGTTGCTTGGCCGTTCCTGAAACCAGGGTTGCCGTGCCGGAGAAATCCAGCTCCAGCGGGTTATCAACGGTTTGGCCGCAAATTTGTGTTGGGAACAACGGGTCAAAACCAAAATCCTGGCCGGTGGTTGTGTCGCCTGCCGTCACGGTAACGCCTGCCAGCGGGTTGGGCGTGCCAATGGTTTTGCCACCGAGATCAGTATCCGCCGTATCCACGCTGATCCGGTAAGTCAGTGCCGGGTCAACATTGCTGAAGCTGTACTGACCATCCGCCGCTGTGCTGACGGTGGCAACGACTGCCCCGCTGGCCTGGTTAAGCAGGTTGACTGTTACCGCCCCGATGCCGGGTTCCGCCCCAGCGTCGTAGCTATCATCGCCGTTGTTATCAGTGTAGATTGTGCCGCTGATTGCCCCTGTCGTCGCTTTGAGGGTAAAAGCTTTGTAGGTGACGGAACAGTTGTTTGGCGCATCCATCTCCGTTGGGCGGGCAAAAACAGTACGGACTGTATTGGTAGGCGTAACACCAATTACATCGAAAATCTGTGCGCCAGTCTGTGTCTCATCATAGAAGGTGATATTGTCAGCAATACTGTTACCGTCAAATGGCCCTTGATTACGGGTATCGCCGGAAAAGATCATCCTGCCACCACCCGTGAAAGTGCTGTTATTGATGAAGTTTCCACCAGCAATTTTGGCGTTTGAGCCGTTGTGGAATGCCTGGTTGTTTTGCCACGAGCCACCCGGTGTTCCTGCGGCTGTTGTAATCAGGATAGTGCCCTCATTATCCATCAATGGGCTATTGTTGTTGAACCCATCATAAGAAACCAGGGTGCAATAGTTGGAAACATCCGAATTGGCATTGATATTCATGAATTTCTTGGCATAGACACGTCCATAGTTGTCAAACTTGCCATCCGGGTTGAAATTGCCCTCCAGTTCCAGCCGGTGGTTGTTGGTCAGGGTGGTGCCGTTTTGGGTGTTGAAATCCTGCTGTGCCACCACCAGACCGTCATTGATGAAGGTGGAGTTGTTACCCAACTGGAAACTGTTGGCCATGTTCATGGTGGCGTTGGTGCGGTTGCGGAAAGTGGTCGCGCCATTGGTATTCAGGCCGCCGACGAAGCTGAGCGTCCCGTAGTTGTCGATGACTGTGCCGCTGTTGTAGGAAAAGGTTTGCAGGCTGGCCGTACCGTAGTTGGTCAAGGTTCCGGCGGCATTGTTGAGGTTGCCGGGTGCGAAGCTTGCGCCGGTTTCCACGCAAATGCTTGCGCCAGTACCGAATTCAACTGTACCCGTATACGTACCGCTGGCAATTTTGAGCGACTGCCCCGCATTCAAGGTGTAATTGTTCCCTGTTCCGGTATCGGTGTGGGAGTAACTGCCGGTACAACTGCTTGCCCATACCTGCCCACTCAGGTTGTACAGCAAGACGAGTGTCAACAGGAAATACTGACCGGATACCGGTTGGAGGCTTTTCATGATGTCATACACTAATTTTGGTTATTATTTGATGATAAATATTTTTATTATCTCAGGGTAAGTATAACAGCATAATAAGCTGATTCAATTATCATTGGTCTTTTGTTAAATCACTGCCCACTTGCACGCACGCCTTTATCCCGCTAGATTGCACGGCAGATTACAGGAGGCCCCATGAGCGATACCGTCACCATTTACCACAACCCGCGTTGTTCCAAATCACGCCAGACACTGGAACTATTGGAAGGCGAGGGCATTTCCCCCAGCGTTATCAAATATCTGGAAACTCCGCCGGATGCCGCGACCCTGGACAGGCTGCTCGACATGCTCGGCCTCCAGCCCCGCGACCTGATGCGCAGGAAAGAAACTGAATACAGCGAACTCAAGCTGGATAACCCGGCATTGACCCGCGCCCAACTGATCCAGGCCATGGTGGAACACCCGCGCCTGATCGAACGCCCCATCGTGGTCAAGGGCGGCAAGGCCGCTTTGGGCCGTCCACCGGAACAGGTGCTCGACATCCTATGAAAACTGTCCTGATCCTGTACTACAGCCGCCACGGTTCGGTGGCGAAGATGGCGCAACAGATCGCCCGCGGCGTGGAAAGCGTCCCCGACAGCACGGCCATGCTGCGTACTGTGCCGGAAGTTTCTGAAGTTTGTGAAGCCGTGGCTGACAGCATCCCCGACAGCGGAGCGCCCTATGTCACGCTGGACGACCTGAAAACCTGCGATGCGCTGGCGCTGGGTAGCCCGGGGCGTTTCGGCAACATGGCCGCGCCGCTGAAATATTTTCTGGAAAAGACCAGCAGCCTGTGGCTTTCCGGCACGCTGACCGGCAAACCTGCTGGGGTATTCACCTCCACCTCCAGTCTGCACGGCGGGCAGGAAAGCACCCTGCTGTCGATGATGCTGCCGCTGCTGCACCACGGCATGGTCATTTCCGGCCTGCCTTATGCAGAAGCCGACCTGATCAGCACCCAAAGCGGCGGTACACCCTACGGCCCTTCGCATGTGTCCGGCAGCGACAGCTCCCGCCCGCTGACCGATGAAGAAAAACGCCTGTGCAATGCACTCGGCAAACGTCTGGCCCAACTGGCGCATAAACTATGAAACTGTTACTGCTGTGGCGCACGCTGTCCGTTGGCGGCCTGCTCGGCCTGATCCTGCTGGTGATCCTGTGGAACGGGTGGCTGACCCCGATCCAGCACATGCCACGCTGGCTGGAGTTGCTGATCCTGCTTGCCCCCCTGCTGTATCTGGTGCGCGGCATCCTGCACGGGCGCATTTCCACCAGTGTCCACGCTATCCTGATTTCTTTACCCTATGCCACCCTTGGCGTCTGGTATGCGGTCAGCCCGCCTGAACAGCTTTACGGCTACCTAATGTTGGCCTTGAGTGTTGCGCTTTATCTTGGCAGTTTCATGAGCGTCAAGCTTGTGGGGAAAAAAGCCGTGCAGGAGTCAGCTCCATGATGCGCATAGGTCACGGCTATGACGTACATGCTTTCACTGAAGGCGACCATATCGTGCTGGGAGGCGTCAGTATTCCCCACACCCACGCCTTCAAGGCGCACTCTGATGGCGACGTGTTGCTGCACGCCATTTGCGACGCGCTGCTTGGTGCGCTGGCGCTGGGGGACATTGGCCAGCATTTTCCCGATACTGCCGCCGAATATGAAAACATCGACAGCCGCATCCTGTTGCGCCATGTTTATGGTTTGGTGAAAGCCAGGGGGTATGCCATCAACAACCTTGACAGCACCATCATTGCGCAAGCCCCGAAAATGTTGCCGCACATCCCGGCCATGCGCGCCCACATCGCCGCCGACCTTGAATGTGCAGTAGAACAGGTAAACGTCAAAGCCACCACCACCGAAAAACTGGGGTTTACTGGCCGCAAGGAAGGCCTTGCCGCCCACGCCGTTGTATTATTGGGAGTAAATCATGACTGAAAAACTCACTGACGAAGCCCTTGCCAGCATTCTGGAAGGCTTGCCCGGCTGGGTGCTGCGCGAAAACAAGCTGCACCGTGTCCTCAATTTTGTCGACTTCGTGGAAGCTTTTGGTTTCATGTCCCAGGTCGCCCTGATCGCCGAACGCATGAACCACCATCCCGAATGGTGCAATGTTTACAAAACCGTTGCTATCAGCCTCACCACCCACGATGCCGGTGGTATTACGCAAAAAGATATTGAGTTGGCCCAATCTGTGAACAGGTTGGCAGGTTATCCTGCCTGAGTCAGATGAGCCAGTGCGTCACCGGCAACCTCACGGACTTCACTGTCTTCATCCGTTTCATGGCAGGTTTGCAGAAACATGATGGCGCTTTGATCAGCGCTAAGCCCCAGGTAATGGCAGGCATCTGCCCGTATGCGCGCGTCCGGATGTCCTGCCAGTTTACCCAGTTTTGGCACCTGCTGGCGCAATAATGCCGTACCGGCCAAATCCTCCATCACCACCCCAATCCCGATCCGGGTACTCAAAGCCGTGCGGGGATCCCCCAACAGTTTCAGCAACACCTGCATGGTAGCCGGTTCCCGCTGTATCCGTTCCGTTACCTCTGCCGCCCGCCCTGTCGATAGCTGCGCATTGAAACGAATATCCGTTTCGTGCTCCTCCAGCATCCAGCGAGGAAAAGTACGCCAGTTGTTGTCTGTCATGCCCACACCTGTGTTTTGCTGATTTTCGTCATATCCCAGTTTGCTATCGCCCAGTCCCAGAATGCCGTCAAGTTGGCGAATGCGCCCATCTCCGGGCAAGGTTGCCCGAGAAAGCGCAGGCTGGCAACCAGCCGCTGCAAGCGGTCTGTGGTACGGATAGCCGGAGCAAGATTCTGCTTGCTGAGTTTCTGCCCGGAAGCGTTCAGCACCAGCGGCACATGCACGTAATCAGGCCGGGGAAACCCTAGCAGTTGCTGCAACCAGATTTGCCGGGGCGTATTGTCCAGCAGGTCAGCGCCCCGCACCACCTGGTTTACCCCCTGGAAAGCGTCATCCACCACGACTGCAAGCTGGTAGGCAAACAAACCGTCTGCCCGCAGGATCACGAAATCGCCCAGTTCACTTTCCAGTCGCTGGCAATATTCGCCCTGAATCCTGTCTGTAAAACAGATGGGTTCGTCATGGGTGCGCAAACGGATGGCGTGTTGGCTGGAATGGTTTGGTGCAAGTTTGCCGCGACAGGTTCCCGGATAGACCGTCCCGAACGCGCCCATATGGCCATGTGCCTGTATGTCTTTACGCGAACAGGTGCAGGGGTAGGTATGCCCGTGCAAACTGGCAAGCGCCTCGTGATAGGCGTCCAGCCGCTGGCTTTGGTAGAGGATATCCCCATCCCACCCGAAACCGTAAGCGGTAAGGGTATGGATGATGCTATCAGCAGCACCCGACTGCTCGCGCGGTTTGTCGATGTCTTCGATGCGGAGCAGCCATTTTCCCCCGGCTTGCCGTGCCGCCAGATAACTGGCGGTAGCCGCAACCAGCGAACCGAAATGCAGGGGGCCGGTAGGGGAGGGTGCAAATCTGCCAATAACAGGCAAGGTCTTCAGGAGCCGGTTCAGACAGCCATCTGCTTTTCCTTGATTTCCTGGGTAGTTTTGCAGTCAATGCAGAGTTCGGCGGTGGGGCGGACTTCCAGACGTTGCAGGCCGATTTCAATCCCGCAGGCATCACAATAACCATAGTCATCTTCATCCAGACGGGCGATGGTTTTTTCAATCTTGCGGATCAGCTTGCGTTCACGGTCGCGGGCGCGCAGTTCCAGGGCGAATTCTTCTTCCTGGGTGGCGCGGTCGGCGGGGTCAGAAAAGTTGGTCGCGTCTTCCTTCATGTGGTCAACCGTGCGGTCAACTTCTTCCATCAAGGATTTTTTCCAGGCGACCAGGATATTGCGGAAATGCTCAAGCTGCTTTTCGTTCATATACTCTTCACCCGGCTCCGGGATGTAAGGTTCGATGCCTTCAACAGGCAGGGCAGCTTTTCTTTTCAGATAGGCGACGTTGTCAGTTGCCATTTTTCTCTCCAACAAGTTAAGTGGCGGTGGCCAGATTATTTGTTAATGACATATTGTCTTTTTTCATGCATGACCAATAATTCGCGCGGCGCATTATAACGGAATTGAACCGGATGAACATGATTTTTCTCGACTATTTATGCATCAACCTGTAAATCCATGGTATTTCCCCTGTTTTGTTCACATAAAGCGGAACTGAAAACGGACAGCCTCCTCACCTGGGTCTGAAATATTCAGCAGTAATTCCTGGGGGATTCCAACCGGTATCAATTGCCCTTCATGGTCAGGGATGTATTCGTCCGGCTGGAAGCGGCGCAGGGCGAGGACTTCATTCTGCTTGTTCAGGAAACTGATTTCGATCAGGGGATAAGTCTGCGGAAAACCGGCATCATTCTGGATGGAAGCGCTGATCGTCAGCACATCGGGGGTATTCGGGTGGGAGTAGACATTCCGGCTCAGCAAATGGATTTTATCCACTGCACGGGGAATCCTGATGTCACAGCCAAGAACCAGACATATCTGCCGGGTGGCTGCTGCGGTCATGGGCTGCCGCGCTAGCCAGTTGCGGCTGGAATACAGGAGTTGCAATAGCAACAGCAGAGCCAAAGCGGCAATCCCGACGTACAGGAATAGGTGGGAAGACGATTTCCGCTGAGCCGGGCGTTGGATAGCTTTTTTTTCAGGTAGTGCAGTGCTTGCTTTAGGCTTGCGGGATAAAAAGTGCCAGTCAAAGTCAGGAGGAGATATTTTCGGCTTGAGTCCGGCCTTTTCTGGTTCAGGCAGGGAGGCAGGCGTGGCAACACCCAGCTGGGCAAAACGGCGCTCTTCCGGTAGGGTGGTGCTGAGCATTTTCATCGCATCAAAAATGGCGTCGCATTCACCACAGCGCAACAGACCTTGTGCGGCAGTCAGCTCTTTCATGGTGACGCGAAAAATCGCGTTGCAGTGGTTACACTGGGTATACATGATTCCACGCCATCTAAGTAATCGCTTTATTTTAGTTGTTATGTTTCAGGAATTCACATCCGAAGGTGTAGAAAATAACACCGACTAGCGCTTTTTTACAAAAAATACAGATTAACGGGTGGGCTAGCGGCGAATGCCTGTTACCCTGATCCAGTCTTCTTTTTGGATAATGGTGAAATCAGCCAAGGCAGGCTGATAAGCAGCACGGATGGCGTCGGCCTGTTCCGCCAAAATACCTGACAACACCAGCTGGCCACCGGGGCACAAGGCTGACAGCAGGGTCGGGGCAAGCTCCACCAACGGCCCGGCGAGGATGTTGGCCATGACCAGATCATACGTGCGGGTGGGCAAATCCTCGGGGTAACAAACTGGTAGGAGGGCGGGGTTGATGCCATTGCGTCCGGCATTATCCCGGGTGGCTTGCAAGGCTTGCGGGTCAATATCCGTACCGACTGCCAGTTGTGCTCCCAGCTTGAGGGCGGCAATGGCCAGGATGCCAGAGCCACAGCCGTAATCCAGCGTTTCCTTACCCGTCAGTTCCTGGCCATCCAACCATTCCAGGCACAGGGCAGTCGTTGGGTGGGTGCCAGTGCCGAAAGCAAGGCCAGGGTCGAGCAGCAGTTTCACGCTGCCATCGTCCGGCAATTCGTACCAGCTTGGGTAAATCCACAGGCGCTGGCCGAAGCACATCGGCTGGAAATTATCCATCCACGCGCGTTCCCATGGTTGGTCTTCGACGGTTTCCACAACGGTGGAGGCAATATGCCAGTCAGCCTTACGGGCTTCCAGCATCAACAACAGGTTGCTGAGGTCGGTGTCTTCTTCGTACAGGGCGGTGATGACCAGATTGTCCCACAGGCGCATTTCACCCGGTTTGGGTTCGAGGATGGGGTCATCCTCGGCATCTTGCCAAGTGATGGAAATCGCATCGGCGGCTTCCATCTGTTCCACGATCTCGTCCTGGAAGCGGGAAGTGGTTTGGCAGACCAGTTGTCGCCAGCTCATTTCATACCCAGCATTTTTTCGAGGTAGTGGATGTCAGCACCACCGGTTTGGAACGCGGGGTCTTCCATGATACGGGTTTGCAGTGGGATGTTGGTCTTGATGCCTTCCACCAGCATTTCGCTGAGTGCGCCGTGCATACGGCTGATGGCAGTGGCGCGGTTTTCGCCATGCACGATCAGCTTGCCGATCATGGAGTCGTAGTAAGGTGGCACGCTGTAGTCGGTGTAGATGTGGGAATCCACCCGCACGCCGAGGCCACCCGGCGCATGGTAACGGGTGATCTTGCCCGGTGATGGAGCGAATGTCCTGGGGTCTTCCGCATTGATGCGGCATTCGATGGCGTGGCCGTGGGGCGTGATGTCTTCCTGTTTGATCTCCAGTTTTTCACCGGCAGCAATCAACAGTTGCTGTTTGACCAGATCCACGCCGGTGATCAGTTCGGTGACTGGGTGTTCCACCTGCAAGCGGGTGTTCATCTCGATGAAATAGAACTCGCCGTCTTCAAACAGGAACTCAAACGTACCCGCGCCACGGTAGCCGATGCGTCGGCAGGCTTCCGTGACCTGCTCGCCGATGCGGGCACGTTGTTCAGGCGTGATGCCGGGGGCAGGGGCTTCTTCCACCACTTTCTGGTTGCGGCGCTGCATGGAGCAGTCGCGTTCACACAGGTGGATAGCGTTACCGTGGGAATCGGCCAGCACTTGCAACTCGATGTGGCGTGGATGCTGGAGGAATTTTTCCATGAACACTACGTCATTGCCGAAAGCGGTTTTGGCTTCCGCGCGGGTCATGGCGACTGCACCAACCAGCTCGTCCGGGGCGTTGACGACGCGCATCCCGCGTCCACCGCCGCCGCCAGTGGCTTTGACGATCAGTGGGTAGCCGATGCGGGAACCCATTTTGAGGATTTCCTCCGGCTCATCTGGCGTGCCGCCTTCGGAGCCGGGTACACACGGTACGCCTGCGGCAATCATGGCTTCCTTGGCGCAGATCTTGTCACCCATCAGGCGGATGGTTTCCGCGCGAGGGCCAATGAAGATGAAGCCGCTGGATTCCACCCGTTCGGCAAAGTCGGCGTTCTCCGACAGGAAGCCGTAGCCGGGGTGGATAGCGTCAGCGCCAGTCACTTCCGCCGCGCTGATAATGGCGGGGATGTTCAGGTAGCTGTCGATGGAGCGTGGCGGGCCGATACAGACGGACTCATCCGCCAGCCGCACGTGTTTCAGGTCACGGTCAGCAGTGGAATGGACGGCTACAGTCTTGATGCCGAGTTCACGGCAGGCACGCAAAATGCGCAGGGCGATTTCACCCCGGTTTGCGATCAGTACTTTTTTTAACATGTTTTCACCTCAAAGGTGTTTTACCCAATCACAAACTTTATTCAATGATGAACAGCGGCTGGCCAAATTCGACCGGTTGCTCGTTTTCAACCAGGATTGCCTTGACCGCGCCAGCCTTGTCGGACTGGATTTGGTTAAGCATTTTCATCGCTTCAATGATGCACAAGGTATCGCCAACCTTGACGCTTTGGCCAACTTCGACGAAAGGCTTGGCAGTGGGTGAGGAAGCGCGGTAGAAGGTTCCCACCATGGGGGATTCGACTGTGTGCCCGGTGGGTGCGGCGGCGGGCGTTGCTGCCGGGGCATCTGCAACGGGAGCCAGGGCGGCTGGTGCGGCAAGCTGGGCTGGCGGCGCGTAAAACTGTTGGGGCGCAACGGCCATGCCGGAATTGATACGGCTGATACGGACAGAATCCTCGCCTTCCTTGATTTCGATTTCTGCGACATCGCTGCCTTCTAGCAAGCTGATCAATTTTTGTATTTTACGGACGTCCATCATGGGTTAATGCTCTGTCGTGTTTGTTGAGTTTCTGTATAGCGGCATACAGTGCGAGTTCATAGCCCAGTGCACCCAGCCCCAGGATAACGCCGTCGGCAATATCGGAAAGGTAGGAATGATGGCGGAAAGCTTCCCGCCGGTACACATTGGACAAATGTATTTCGATAAATGGGATGGCAACCCCCAGTAGGGCGTCGCGCACGGCAATACTGGTATGGGTATAGGCACCGGGGTTGATGAGGATAAAATCCACCTGTTCATCCATGGCCTGGTGGATGCGGTCAACCAGCGCGCCTTCTGAATTGCTTTGGAAACAGAGCAGGTTGTGCTGCTGCTGGTTCGCCAGGTTGGTCAGGCGGGCTTCGATTTCCGTCAGGGTCAGGCTGCCGTAGTGGCCTGGCTCACGCTTTCCCAGCAGGTTCAGGTTTGGCCCATTGAGTAGCAGCATGGTTGCCATTAAAGTCCGCCTTTCTGTTCTGAAATACCCATAAAAGGACGGCATTCTACACCGAACTGCGGCGATATGCAGCAATTCGGTGTGAAAATTGGAGATATGCAAAGCTGAGGGGATACCCTTGGTTAGCGCCCCTTGAACAGAGAACCGAGGATGCCGCGCACGATCTGGGTACCAATCCTGCGCCCTGCGCTGGAGGTGGCGGCACGGACTGCGTTCTTGACCATGGTTTCGCCGATATTGCCGAGGAAGTTGTCCTCCTGGCGTGCGTTGCCAGCGGATTTGGCAGCGCGGCGGGCGGCTTTTTCCTCTTCCTGTTGTGCTTTCAGTGCCGCTGCTTCGGTTGCAGCCGCTTCGGCACGTTTTTGCAACAGTTCGTAGGCGGATTCACGGTCAATGGTGGTGTCGTAACGCCCCGTGAACGGGCTGGAGCGCAATAGGCCAGCACGTTCCGCGTCGGCCAGTGGCCCCATGCGTGATTGCGGCGGGCGGATCAGGGTGCGTTGCACGACACTGGGGATACCTTTGTCTTCCAGCACCGACACCAGTGCTTCGCCCACACCCATCTGCATGATGGTTTCGGCGGTATCCAGGTTCGGGTTCTGGCGGAAAGTTTCTGCTGCGGTGCGCACGGCTTTCTGGTCACGCGGGGTGAAGGCGCGCAGGGCGTGCTGGATACGGTTGCCCAACTGGCCGAGTACCGATTCCGGCACATCCAGCGGGTTCTGGGTGATGAAATAGATACCCACACCTTTGGATCGGATCAGTTTGACTACCTGTTCCACCTTGTCGACCAGCGCTTTGGGGGCGTCATCGAACAACAGGTGGGCTTCATCGAAGAAAAACACCAGGCGCGGTTTGTCGAGGTCACCGACTTCCGGCAAGTCTTCAAACAGTTCCGCCAGCAGCCACAGCAGGAAAGTGGCGTACAGGCGCGGGGTATTGATCAGCCGGTCGGCGGCGAGGATGTTGACATGCCCATAGCCGCCCGCACCGGTGCGCATGAAATCCCACAAGTCCAGTGCCGGTTCGCCAAAGAACTGGTCTGCACCTTGTTGTTCCAACACCAGCAGGGCGCGCTGGATGGCGCCGATGGAGGCGGAACTGACATTGCCGTAGGTGTTGCTGAATTGCTTGCTGTTTTCCCCCAGGAACTGGAGCATGGCACGTAAATCTTTCAAATCCAGCAGTAACATGCCCTGATCATCAGCCACCTTGAAGGCAATGTTGAGCACACCTTCCTGGGTGTTGTTCAAATCCAGCAGGCGAGCCAGCAGCAGCGGCCCCATGTCGGACATGGTGGCACGTACCGGGTGGCCACGTTCGCCGGACAAATCCCAGATGACGGTCGGGCAGCCCTCGAACCTGAAATCATCAATGCCGATTGTCTGTACGCGCTCGTCAATTTTGGGGTGAGGGTTACCGGCTGCGGCAATGCCGGTCAGGTCGCCCTTGATGTCAGCCATGAAGACGGGGACGCCAATACGCGAAAAGCCTTCCGCCAGCACTTGCAGGGAAATGGTCTTGCCGGTGCCGGTAGCACCTGCAATCAGGCCGTGGCGGTTGGCGAAACGCGGATTCAGGTAGATGTTGTCTTCACCCTTGCCGATCAGGATTCCGCTCTGTGCTGACATGAATGACTCCTTTGGTTCTAGTATTTTTAGGCAGTTAAGAGTGTAGCAGGAAACCGGCCCCGTTCTCTATCGGAGGTGCAATTTTCGCAGGGTTTCCAGCGTGATGGCTCCGGCGGCAAGCTGGTTATTCTCCTGGTAGCGGGTGAGGGCAGCGCGGGTTTTTGGCCCCAGCACGCCGTCTGGCGTGCCCTGATAGTAACCTTGTTGCTGCAGGTGGCCCTGAAGTTGCAGGATGGTGTCGTGGCTGACGCTGGTTTCACACAGCGCGGGCATTTGCACGATGCGTTCCGGGCGGGTTTGCTTGTGGCTGGGGATGGCCTGGGTTTTGGCCGGAAGCTGGGTGGTGACGACCTTGGAGGGCTGTTCCACACGCGCCAGTTTGACGGTGGTGTAAACGGCGGGCATTTCCTTGCGCACGACCTTGGCGGGTTCCACCAGCACTTTGCGGATCACCGTTTCGGTGCGGGCAGGAATGATTTTCTTAATGGTGCGGGCAGGGGTGTCAATGACTTCACGGGTCACTTCCGTGTATTCCGCCGGTACTGCCAGCAGGCAGTAGGGGGGAACCTGTTGTCCGGTATCTGACTGCACTTGTGGGCAGGCGGGGTTCCAGCGCTGGGTGGCTTCCTTCACCTTGATGCGTTTGGTTTCGGTGCGGTAGGTGGGGGGCAGGGTTTCGATTTCGACCCGTTCACGCTCGACCTCGATGGTTTCGGTGACCTCTTTGAAAACGGCGGGGATAATGCTGTATTCCACGTAGGCATCCGCTATTTTTACCTTGCGTCCGCCGTAGCCCATTTGTACCGGGGTGGTCGAATAGGCCGCGCCTGCTTCAAACACCGTGACGTTTTCGCTGCTGGTTTGATAGCTGGCCGGAGCCAGTACCTGTGCCTGGCAGATAATGTCTTCCTGGGCTTTAGCGCTGGCAGCAGGTAGGGTTGTCAAGGTGGCAACCAGTAGGATGGCGGGTTTGATAGGGGTGTGTGGAAGTGGTCGTAAAAATTTCATGGCATGTTCTGGTGGACTGCAATTCGGGTTAAATTTCAGGTGGGGATTCTAAACAAAAACAACGTAAAAAACCTGATGTGCTAGTATTTTTCTTTTTCTGATTGCCAGACATTACCCATGCAAGTCCGCGCCGAACAGATCGAAGACCATCTCCAGCGTTCCCTCGCCCCGGTTTACCTGGTGGCGGGTGATGAGCCGTTGCAGGTGATGGAAACCGCTGATGCCATCCGCAAAGCTGCGCTGAGCCAGGGTTTCAGCGAGCGCGACGTGCTCAATGTTGACGCCCAGTTTAACTGGAATATTCTGTACGATGCGGCAGGCGCGCTTTCCCTGTTTGCCGACCGCAAACTGCTGGATGTGCGTATGGCGAGCTGCAAGGCTGGGCAGTCTGGCGTCAAGGCATTGGCGCATTATCTGGACTGCCTGCCCAGTGATAAAATTCTGTTGCTCCAGACCGGCAGGCTGGATAAAGCCTGTAAAAGTAATGCCTGGGTAAAGAAAGTTGAACAGTTGGGCGTGCTGGTGCAAGTGTGGGATCTTTCACCCGCGCAAACCCTGGCCTGGATCGCGCGGCGGATGCGCCAGACAGGCTTGCAGCCCGACAACGAAGCGGTGCGCTACCTGACCGAGAGGGTGGAAGGTAACCTGCTGGCAGCGGTGCAGGAAATCGGCAAGCTGGCCTTACTGTTCGGCAGCCAGCCGCTTACGGCCAGCGACATCATGACCGTGGTGGCCGACAGTTCCCGCTTCAGCGTGTTTGATCTGGCCGATGCTATCCTGGCGCAGGATGCCCGCCGTATCTGCCATATCATGCGGGTGTTGCAGGAAGAGGATACGGCAGCCCCGCTGCTGGTGTGGGCGCTTTCCGACCTGTTGCGCCAGTTGTATGCAGGCCGTGAAAACATCCGCAGCAACCTTTCCATCCAGCCCTTGCTGATGCGGATGCCGAAACCGCGTCAGGCGCTGTTCCAGAATGCCCTGCGGCGGATGATGGCGGCAGATTGGCCGCAGTTGTTTGCCCATGCTGCGCGGCTAGACCGGCATAGCAAGGGGGTGGGGCAGGATGCTTCACGCCATCCGCAGCGGCTGTGGGATGAAATGCTGGATTTGGCGCTGGCGTTGGCTGGGCAGCGGATGACTACTCCACCTTGATGCCATGGCTGGCATACCAGCTGCGGTCGATTTCCCACTGTATATCTTGGATGCCGGGTTGTTCCTTGGCTAATTTCCCCGCCTTTTCCTGTACGTGCGCCAGTTCCTTTTGCGCGGCGATCATTGCCGGGCTGTCAGGGTTGCTGGTATCCAGGCCGGGTTTGGCGATATTGAAGAAATGCAGCACCGATACCTGTGCAGAGCGCGGGCTACTGAGGGTGGCAATGCCGTTTTCCACTTTTATGGCCCGGAACGGGTAAGGGTAAGCCTGTAGCTCAGTATCGGCCTTCAACATCCCATTCAGCTGGTTGAGGGTAGGATCCTGCTTGAGGAACCACAGCAGGGCAAGGCCAAGGAACAGGGCGAGAACAATCAGGAATTGCTGTTTGTTGGACATGGTAAATATACCTTCAACAGGAAGCTTGCTTTACGGTAGAAGATAGATTAGCATTTAATTATATTCTAAATCAAAAAATATATAATATAGTGATGAACCAATATGACTGTGGTAGCGACTTATAGGCCGTCTTTCGTAAGGGGAAGGTATAGCCAACACGAGTGAAAGGTATTGGCTATACCCTCCTAGCGGTTGGGCGTCCTTCGGGGCGCCCTTTTTTATGTGCGTTTCCCGCTGAGATTGACTGCCAGATCAATCGCTTCCCGTAAACTGCCTGTTTCCGCCTTGCCTGTCCCTGCCAGCTCCAGCGCCGTGCCGTGATCCACTGATGTGCGGATAACCGGCAAGCCCAGCGTAATATTGATCGCTTTGCCGAAACCGGCGTGTTTGAGCACCGGCAGCCCCTGGTCGTGGTACATGGCCAGTACCGCATCAGCGCCTTGCAGGTTGCGGGGCGTGAACAGGGTATCGGCGGGCAGGGGGCCGGTCAGGTGCATCCCTTGCTGTTGCAGGCGCTGTAGTGTGGGGATGATAACATCCAGTTCCTCTGTTCCCAGATGCCCGCCTTCGCCAGCGTGGGGGTTGAGGCCGCATACCAGGATATGGGGTTCGGGGATGGCAAATTTTGCCTGCAAGTCATGGCGCAGGATATTCAGCACCTGGGTCAGCAGTGCCTGCGTGATCAGGGAACTGACCCTGCTGAGCGGCACATGCGTGGTTGCGAGCGCTACCCGCAGTTTGTCAGCGGCCAGCATCATCACCGGCAGGGGCGTACCGGTCAGTTCGGCCAGGAATTCGGTGTGGCCGGTGAAGGGTATGCCCGCTTCATTGATAATGCCTTTGTGCAACGGCGCTGTTACCATGGCGGCAAACTCACCGCTCAGGCAACCTGCTGTTGCCCGCCGCAGGGTTTGCAGGACGTACCCGGCATTGGCAGGGTTGAGGACGCCCGCTTCAACCGGTTCAGCGCACGCAATCGGCAGGATGAAGCATTCCCCGGCTGCACAGGGCGTTTGCGGCTCTTCCGGGGAATAGGGGCGCAAGCGGACGTTGATGCCCAGTTGCCGGGCGCGTTCCTGCATGACGGCGGGGTCGGCAATGATCACCAGGTCGGTGGGCCATTGCTGTTGCTGCAACAACATCAGGATGATGTCGGGGCCTATCCCGGCGGGTTCCCCGACGGTGATGGCGAGGCGTGGGCGCTGTGCCATGGTTAGTGCAATTTCAGGCCGCTGCCGGTTTCAACCGGGATGCGGTATTCGATATAAGCCCCGTTGCGTAGTTCCAGCAACCATGCCTGATACTGCTGTTCCACTGCGGCATCACTTTCCTGTGCGCCGGAGGCTTGTAGGCGGTTGCGCAGTTCACGCTTGCGCAGGGCGTCGGCCATCAGTTTGCGGCGGGTTTGTTCGCGGAATTCGGCATAGTCGATGCCTTCCTGTTGCAAGGCTTGTTGGAAAGCGGGCAGGCTCAGCTTGTTCTGGCTGGCAATGCTTTCAATCGCCTTGTTGAGGGTGACATCATCAATCTGGATGCCGGACGCTTCCGCCTTTTGCGTTTGCAGGCGTTCCATGATCAGGTTGTCGACCGCCGTTTTGAGCAGCGCCTGCGGGGCAAGGCTGGCGGCAGCCTTGCTGGAAGTGCGCAATACCTGCGCCCGTTGGTGGGCTTCGCTCAGCATCACGACATCACTGTTGACGACTGCTGCAATCTGGTCGAGTGGGACGCTGTTGTCGGCGCGTAGCGGCGGGCTGGCCAGTACCAGGAAAAGTGCGGTTGCGCCCAGTCGTGGGAGAAATTTTGCCTTATTCATATCCATACACCCTATCTCGCAGCAGGTCACGGGTTCCGCTGCCGAAGTTGCCCAGCCCTTTCAGTTCCAGCTCAACGAACACCGCGTTGTCGCGGGTGGTGTTGTCGGGAAGCAGGTAGTTGCGGCTGGCGACACGGGTTTTCCAGCAGCAGCTTTCATATTCTGCACCGATGACGGTTTCCAGGTCACGGTCATTCTGCAAATCGTGTTCCCACGCGCCGATGGCCTTCCAGCGTGGGTTGACCGGCACTGAGAATGACAGGCTGGCGGATTCAAAGTCATCCTTGCGCTGGGCGTAACCGACATTGACGATACGTTGTTTGTCATCCTTGTAACGCAGGCGTACTTCTCCGGCGTTGAAAGTGTTTTCCCCGCTGTCCCAGTAAGCAGTGCTGCTGAGGCGGGTACGCGGGTTGATTTCGCCAGCGGCTTCGAGGATGAGTTCGGATTTGTCACCCTGTACCGGTGCTTCATCCGGTAGGGTCACTTTGCGGTCGTCGAAATAATACATCTGGCCGATACTGGCGCGGAACAGCTCACGCCCGTCGTCTGGCGACTGGACACGGGTGGTGAGGGAGGCTGACAGGCGGTTGGTGTCGCCGATCCGATCCTTGCCGGTGAAACGGTTTTCCGCAAACAACTGGTCGTAACTGAGACTGCGCTTGGATGAGTCAAACACCGGAATGTTGCTTTGGTCGCGGTAGGGCGTGTAAGTGTAGAACAGGCGAGGTTCCAGTGTCTGCACGTAGCGGCCATCCTTGATATTGCGCTCAAAAAACAGGCCAGTATCGAGACTGGCACTGGGAAGGCTGCGGGTAATGCGTGTTTCGGTGGCATTATCCAGATCATATTCGGTGTGGTGCAGGGTCAGGGATGGGCGGATGTAAGCAGCGTCAGTGGAAAATTTCTTGCTCACGCGGGCACTCAAGTCGAGGCGAGTGCCATTGGTTTCCGTTTTGCTGCCGGAAAAGTGGGTGAACTCGGTTTCGGTGCTCAGGTTGAGGCCATTGCCGCGTTGCGGCGGGCGATAACGCAGCAGCAGCTGCGGCAGCCGGGCATGGGGCGCAACTCCGCCATCCAGCACTTGATAGTTTTGCAGCAGGCTGGAAAAAGACCAGTTTTCCCCGGCAGTGCGGTATTCCAGACGCCGCTCCAGGTTGACCACACTGGTGGATTCCAGGGAATTGCCCAAGTCGACGAAATACTGGTCATCCGACACGCCTTCCGCTTTCAGTTCCAGGCTGGACACAGACCCTAGCCGGGTGTTGTTTTGCACGTTGAAATAATAACGGTTGTTCTTGTCGCTGGCGCGATCATCCGGCAGTAGCGCATAAGTTAAGGTTCCCTTGTGCTTTTCTGTCAGGTAACGGTATTCACTGCCCAGTTGCAGGCCGCGCCGCCCCAGCAGGGTGGGGGTGAGGGTCAGGTCGTAATTGGGCGCAAGGTTGAAATAGTAAGGGATGCTCAGTTGTAGCCCGGAACGTTCATTGCTACCGATGATCGGCCACAGGAAGCCGGATTTACGCGCGTCCGTCAGCGGAAAGGAAAAGTATGGCAGATACAGCACCGGCACATTGCGTATTTTCAGGGTAGCGTTACTGGCGGTTCCGCGCTCTTCATCGTGGAGCAGGTTGATGGTAGTGGCGTTTAAACTCCAGTCTGGGCTGTCGGCGGGGCAGGTTGTGTAGGTGGAATTTTCCAGACGTGTCAGCCCGGGGGGGTCCTGCACTACGCGCTTGCTGTAACCGTGACCATCGGCCTGTTGCAGGTAGTACTCCGCATCCTGCATTTCCCCGGTTTCCTTGCCCAGGTCGTAATGCAGTTCACTGCTGCGCAACTGCATGTTGCCGCTGCTGAAACCGACATTACCGGAGCCGCTGACAATCCCCTCCGGCTGCTGGTAACTGGCACGGTCTGCGCGCAGGGCTTTGTCACCCTGGGATACATGCACATTGCCTTCCATAGTTGACAGCCCTTGTGCGCGGAACAGGGCAGTATCCGCCTCTATATAGACGGCTTGCGGTGGGAGGCTGGATGGGCGTTGGTCACTGCCAACCGGGATGGTTTCCGGAACCGGGCACTCCATCCACTCGGTCTGGGCAAAAACGACCACTGGACTGCACGACAGGCTTATTAATACGCAGCGCAAGCAATGCTGTTGTAGTCTGGTTACCATGCGTTATGTGCGGCATTCAAAGCGCCCTAACATCGCATACTCTGGGGATGGACTCAATCGAAAATATCCCTCTGTCTGGTTCATTTTCGTTGAAACCGTAACACGTAAAAGTGTAACCTACCCGCACTTGCGACGGGTAGCCCGAAAATTCTGGTGACATTCCCAAAATGCAGTAGTTTCTAGCTCAGAAATAAATAAAGTTATTTATTTCTGAATAAATTTAACATATGATATTGAAATGTTGAATAATTATTCAGATAATAGTTATTTAGTCATAATCAAGTAGCAAGCTGATTTGTTGGTTCTTGAGAGGGAGACGCAGTGAGAACTACTGAATATTCAAATGGGATGTCAAACCTGACGGGGTTTGAGGCAAAAAGCCACGACAATGAAACAGGACATAAACCCATGCAGCCAGATGATTCAAATACAAAGCGTAGCCGAGGGCGTCCCAAGGGCGCGACTTCCAGCACCTTGGCCGAAGTCCGGGCACAGGCTGCGGAAGAAAAACGCAAAATCAGGGAAGAGTTGAGCCACAAGATCAATGTGTTACGCCATCAGCTGGATGAAATGGACAACAGCTATAAGGACGAAGTGCGTGAACTGCGCGAAGCCCTGCGCATGAGCGAGCAGCGTGAAGCCTTTTACCGGGCGGCTTTGGAAGAGCGTTTGCTGATCGTCGCTGATCACGTCCACAAGAGCCTGACTGAATGGGCTGCTGCGGAACTGGAAGAAGGCCAGATTACCCAGCGTAAACGCGGGCGTCCGCGCAAAACGTTTAAATAGGACGGGGAACACACGGTCGGTTTAATGCATGTTTTTGCGCCATTTAAACGGATGGCGCAGTCAGCAGGCTTTCCAGTATTTTCTGGTAGATAATCGCCAGTGCATCCAGGTCAGCGACTGACACGCGCTCGTTGACTTTATGGATGGTCTTGTTGACCGGCCCCAGTTCCATTACCTGCGCACCGGTTGGCGCGATGAAACGCCCATCCGATGTGCCGCCAGATGTCGACAGCTCCGTATCTTGCCCGTTAACGTTGCGGATTGCCTCGACACTGGCAGCAACCAGCTCACCACGCGGTGTGAGGAACGGGTTGCCGGATAATGTCCATTTCAGCTCGTAATGCAAGCCGTGCCGCTTGAAGATGGATTCCACCTGTTCACGTAGACCAGCTTCTGTCTGTTCTGTCGAGAAGCGGAAGTTGAACTCAACCGTTACCGTACCCGGAATCACATTGTTCGCGCCCGTACCACCCCGGATGTTGGAAATTTGAAAACTGGTCGGCGGGAAAAACGCGTTGCCCTTGTCCCACTCAATGCTGACCAGCTCCGCCAGTGCTGGTGCAGCGCGATGGATGGGGTTATCCGCCAAGTGCGGGTAGGCGACATGCCCTTGCTGGCCAACCACGGTCAGGATGCCGTTGAGCGAACCGCGCCGCCCGTTTTTCACTACGTCGCCCACGCAGCAGGTGCTGGAAGGTTCACCCACCAGACACCAGTCAATCTTTTCGTTACGCTTTTCCAGCGCTTCCACTACCTTGACCGTACCGTTGATGGAAGGGCCTTCTTCGTCACTGGTAATCAGGAAAGCAATGGAACCCTGATGATTGGGGTTTGCGCGCACGAAGTTTTCAGCAGCCACTACGAAGGCGGCGATACTGCCTTTCATGTCTGCCGCACCACGCCCGTACAGCAACCCGTCGCGGATTTCCGGCTGGAACGGGTGGCTGTCCCAAGCTTCCAGCGGGCCGGTAGGCACTACATCGGTGTGTCCGGCAAAGCAGAAAACAGGAGACTGCGTGCCCTTACGCAACCACAGGTTGTCGACATCACCGAAACGCATGTGCTCGGCAACGAAATCGAGAGGGGCAAGCCTGTCAGCAATCAGTTGTTGGCAGCCTTCATCCAGCGGGGTGACGGAAGGGCGTGAGATCAGGTCGATGGCAAGATCAAGAGTAGCAGACATTCTTTTCCTTAATTCTGAAACAGTTCGCGGTAAGTATCCGGCGAAAAACCAACAACGTGACGAGCACCCAAATCCAGCAACGGGCGTTTGATGATAGCAGGGTTTTCCTCCATCACCACCAGCGCCAGGGTTTCATCCATGTTCGCGCGGGTTTCTTCCGGCAGATTGCGCCAAGTCGTGCCACGTTTGTTGACCAGCGTTTCCCAGCCGAATTCTGCTGTCCATTCACGCAGCCACACCGGGTTCAGGCCATCCTTGCGGAAGTCGTGGAAGGTGTAGGGAATGGCACGCTCTTCCATCCACGCGCGGGCTTTTTTCACCGTGTCGCAGTTGCTGATGCCGTACAGGATGGTCATTTGTCGTACCACTTGTGATAGGAGCGGCGGCGGCCAGCGCGTTGGGTGATCACGCCTTCGATACGATCCATGCCGCTGATTTCGAGGGGTGGGTAGCTTGCGTTGAGCGCGACCAGGATGTGTTTGCCGTCAACGATGCGCAACTGGCGGAAGATGTATTCGTCCTTGTTGTCAACGGCGAATACATACGCGCCATCGCGCACGATACCGGTCGGGTCGATGATAATGATACAGCCCTTGGCAAATTCCGGTTCCATGCTGTCGTCGATGACTTGCAGGGCGTAGGGTTCAGATTCGGCGCAACTGCCGAGTTCACCCATGCCTCCACCTTGTTTGAAATTCGGTTGCAGGTTTTGTTTGAAGGTTTCAACATTGATGCGGGTTTCGGACATGGTTTATGCCTCCACGGGGGTGTTGCGGCTGAATTCACTGGCGATGACATGGCGCTGCGGTTCGTACCAGTGCAATTTGTCATGCAGTTGCACGACTTCACCGACGATGGTTAGGGTAGGGGCGCGCACGCCGCGTTCCTTCACCAGTTGTGGCAGGGTAGCGATGGTGCCGATGTGGATGCGCTGGTTGCGGGTAGTGCCTTGTTCCACCAGTGCGGCAGGTGTGTCGCCGGAGCGGCCAAATTCCTGCAATTTCTGGCTGATGACTTCGATGCCGGTCAGACCCATGTAGAACACTACGGTCTGGTTGGGCTGGGCAAGCTGCGGCCAGTTCAGGTCGATGGTGCCGTCTTTGAGGTGGCCGGTAGCGAAGGTGCAGGACTGTGCGTAATCGCGATGGGTGAGCGGAATACCGGCGTAGGATGAGCAACCGGCAGCGGCGGTAATACCGGGTACAACCTGAAAGGGAATGCCATTCTCCGCCAGCGTTTCGATTTCTTCGCCGCCACGCCCGAAGATGAACGGGTCGCCACCTTTGAGGCGCAGGACACGTTTACCCTGTTTGGCAAGTTCCACCAGCAAGTCATTGATTTTATCTTGAGGAACCGCGTGGTTAGCTTTTTCCTTACCCACGTAAATGCGCTCGGCATTTTGGTTGGCCATGTCCAGGATCGACTTGGAAACCAGCCGGTCGTAAACCATCACATCGGCCTGCTGCATCAGGCGCAGCGCCTTGAAGGTGAGCAAATCCGGGTCGCCGGGGCCTGCGCCGACCAGATAGACTTCACCGATGCTGTGTTCGGATGGGTATTTGTCGAGCATTTCATCCAGCAAGCGGCGGGCGTCGGCTTCGTGTCCGGCATACACCAGTTCGGCAAACGGGCCTTTCAGCGCCTGTTCCCAGAAACCTTTGCGCTGCTCTTCTGGCAGGCGTTTTTTTACGATGTCGCGGTATTCTTCGGTGATCCCGGCCAGTTGGCCGCAACTGGAGGAAATCATGGTTTCCAGCCGCATCCGCAACTGCCGAGCCAGTACCGGGGATGCGCCACCGGTGGAAACCGCGACGATAACCGGGGAACGGTCAACCACGGAGGGCACAATGAAACTGCATAGCGACTGGTCATCCACCACATTGACCGGAATATTGCGTTTGTCTGCCAGCGCAGCCACATGCGCATTGACCCGCTCGTTGTTGGTAGCGGCGATAATCAGGAATTGGCTTTCAATATCGCTATCCGCAAATTCACGCGCCTGCCAGACAGCATTTTGCTGGTCGAGGGTATTACGCATTTCGTCAGTAATGGCTGGGGAAATCACCGTGACATGCGCGCCAGCTTTGAGCAGGCTATCAGCCTTGCGTTCGGCAACCTTGCCGCCACCGACGACCAGACAATTACGGCCATGCAAATCGAGGAATACGGGAAAACGATCCATTAATCACCTGAGAATAACTATTTACCGCGCTTCGGGCGGCTTTCGTAATGAACGACACCCTTGACCAGTTCGCCATACGGGAAATCGGCAATGTTACCGTATTTTGACAGGCCGATGTTGAGCAATTCGTAAATGTCCTGCACCGACTTTTCACCCGCCAAAGCCGGAAATAGCTCCAGTTGCAGCGATAAGGTTCCGCCGGCCTGCACTTTCAGCTCCTTGTTGTGCGGCAAGGGGCCGTCAATGAAGGTTTCGCGCAGGGCAAAGCGGGAATTCTCGCGCAAGGTGTTCAGAAAGACGGTGCAGTTGGCGAGACTGGGTTCCGAGCGGCAACCGATACCCTCCCGCGTGGCCAGCAGGAAGCGGCTTTTGCGGCTGCAATCGCAGCGGCGGTTGTTGATGGCTTTCTCGAATACGCAACGGTTTTCGTTGATTTCGTGATAGACGGCGCGGAACTGGTCTTCATCCATAACGTTAGCGGCTTACTTTTCCCATTCCATGAGGATAGGCTTTTCGCGGTGTTCCAGCAGGCGTTCTTCGGCTTCCAGCTGACTGGCGGCCATGATCAGTTTGTAAGTGGCCTTGTCGCCGGGTTCCTGTTGGGCGCGCAGGTTACGCGCGGCTTCGCGGGCTTCCTTGTAGGTTTCGCAAGTCTGTTTCAGATCCAGGTTTTTGATCAGCTGGGTCGGCTGGGTGATACGGAAAACGTAGTAGGGCATGGGGCTTACCTATTTCAATAAAACTTTGATCTGTGCCAGCAACGGGTCGGTCAGCGGTTCCAGACGCTTGCGCATCACCGAACCGACCGAATCATTGCCGCCAAAATACGGGATCAGGGTATCTTCTCCCATTTGCGCCAATATTAGCATGGACTTAAATAAGGGTAGAGTCTCCGCATTCAAGTTTTCCAGCACGGTTTTTATGTCGGGCGGGCAATCACCGCTGCATAATTGTTCTGCGCGTTGTAAAGCCGTATCGATTTCACGCACGCCGCGGAATTCGGGGAACGGCAGCTTGAAATGTGCGCCCAGTGCGATGAACAGGGCAATTACCACGTCTTGGTCGACGGGTTTGTCCAGCGCCAGTTGCAGGGTACGTAGCCAGTTCTGGCCATTGGCATCCAACAGGTTGGCAAGGGTTTGCGCCCAGGGGTTGGCAGTGGCCAGCGGTTCGGCCAGTTGCGTGCTGACGTCGGTGTAACGCCGGTTGGCTTTGGCGGGCAGCGGGATCAGGGTCGGCTTGGCGAACAGGAAACCGACATAGAACGGGTTCTTGCGTTTGGCGCGGTTCCACAGGCTTTCACGCTCTGCGGCGGAAATCAGCTCGGCTTGCAGGCACAGGCGCACGCTGTCGACCACATCCAGCTGTACTTCTTCGAAAGGCAGGAATTCCAGCAGGTAGGCGGCGAGTTCCTTGCCCAGCGGGCCTGCCACCACGTCAGGCTTTTCCAACAGGCGGCGGGCGTTGTGGGCGCTAGGACTGGCCCACCAAGCGCGGCGGCCAATTTCGTGGGTCAGGGTTGGGGCGTGGACGACGGCAACTACCGCTTCCGGCTCGCCCAGCAGCAGCATTTGCTCCAGGTTGTTGCGGGTGTGGCCCATGCGCGTCCAGCGTTTCAGGAACACAGGGTAGCCGCCGGGGGAACCGGTCACTTTGGTGGATAGAAGTTCGCGCACCCAACGCAGGTATTGCTCATCGCGGGTGGTAGGATTCAGGCGCACCTTGGCTTCGCCTTTTTCCGTCAATGCGTGTACGGTCATGGTGGCCTCGTTGATACGCACTGCCTGCAAGGGCTGGGCAAGCAGTACGTTCAGGCGCAGGTTGTCTTCGTTGGAAAGCTGCAAGGTGTGGTGTTCCTTTTCCCAGATAACTACTAGGAATTATCGGGGCAGGGGGGGCAGAAGCCAATAACCCTGTTGTGGTAGGGGTTAGCCTGTAACCGCTCCCCACACAGCATACACTGGGTCGGAAAGATGAGTTTCGCGGCTGTGTTTGTCGTCCTCCGGGCGTGGCAGCCCGCGGATGGATTCGGTGTGTAACTCCGTCAATCCATCGGTTTTGAGGAAATAATCCAGCACCAGCCCTTGGCGTTCAAACGGATGCATTTCCGGCCAGATGTCGATGACCTTGGGTGGGAACCAGCGTTCGGAGAAGGTCATGACCACCACGCCGCCAGTGCTGGTAACGCGGGCGAGTTCGCGCATGACTGCCAGTGGTTGGGTGAGGTATTCGACCGAGACGGTGCAGATCACGGCGTCGAAGTTGTTGTCGGCAAACGGCAGTTGCGGGTTCTGGTTCAGGTCTTGCACGACGGAGGCATTCAGGCGTGGGTTGGCGTCCAGTTCCGCCTGATTCATGCCGAGGCCGGTGACGTGCAGATCGGTGAGGGAAGCGGGCAGGTGGGAAACCCAACTGCTCATCAGGTCAAGCACCTTCATACCCGGTTTGAGCAGTTTGGCGTAGATGGCGCTGACTTCGGCGATGGCGGTTTTGTCCAGATGGTTGACCAGGCGTTCGTTGGTGTAGAACAGCGCATCCTCTCGTTCGTCCATACGGGTAAACGGGTAGGTGGCGTAGAAATCAGTGGCGACGCCGGGGTAGGGAGCCTGCAAGCCGGGGCCTTTTTCCGTCACCATTTCGGCAATGTCATTGCACGCGCCACCGTGTTCCTCAATCGGTGGCAGGGTTTCCACATAGCGGGCTTGTAGGGTCAGCGGGTAGCGCGCTAATGGATGGTTGGGGTCACCGGCCAACTTGCCCTCTGCCTTGCCGATCACGCGGAAGGGCTGGAAATTACCCTTGTAGCAGTTGAGCGCCTGCCACGCGAAACCCTGTGGGTAGAACCTGCCGACTCGTGGCTCAATCAGCATGAAGCGCTGTTTGCCCTCGAACTGGCTGGCGGCGAAGGTGGCGACACGGCGGGCTTCGTGGGCGGGAACCAGTTCCCCGGCAGGGAAGGCTTGCGTGCAGCTTTGCCCCGGCTCCAGCTGGTTGATGCAGGTTTCCATGCTGAAGGGGAAAATGTCGCGCCAGTAGCTGACCTTGCCCGCATAATAGCGGTCGCAATGGCTGGCGGCTTCGCTTTGCCAGGTAAGGGTGAACTCGAATGCTGCGCGCTTGGCTCGATCCATGGTGGTGCTGACCTTGTAGTTGTGCTACCGCCAAACTGTATTATTCTTTCAGCTTGATTAGCAAATGCCCTTCCTCTACGTGTATGTCTTCAATACCGGCAGCAAAGGATTTCCAGAAGCCTTCCCCATTGCCGAATTCGTTGACCAGATCGACATTTTTCAGATTGCCCAGCCAGGCGTTGGGTAGTGGTAAGCCCCACACGCTGACACCCTTGAGCCTGACAATGGGGCGGTTGTTGGCGTAGGCCAGCTCCAAGCCGGTATTCACTTTCAGGGTTTTGCCGCCGATGAAGGGAAAGTCGGGGTCTAGCGGCAGCAATATTTTGGCACTGGCGAGGTTGTCAGCCAGGTCGATGACGGCTTTTTCCCCCAGCTCGGTTTTGGTCGCCAGCAGCGCGTTCAGTTCTTTTTCCGTGAAGGAGACCTCACGTTTTACGCCTGCTTCGCTGTAAGGTTCTGGGGTTAGGTCTTCAGCCGACTGCTGGCTTGTTTCCAGCAGGTCTGGCAGGCCGATTTGCTGAAGTTTGCGTTCCAGCATGGTTTCTTCCTGCTGGTCGAGCTTGATGGGTTTGAAAGGCTTTGGGGACAGGAAATACTGCACAACCCATAAGGTAACGCTCACGGAGAGCAGCACGGCCAGTAGCATCAACCCAATCAGATGTAAGCACCCTATTTTTTGCTTTGAATTTGTATCCATTTATATTCCAGCAAGAAAGTAACCGCTTGGGGTCATCGTATGCTAAAGCTTTAGCATCATATCGCTGGCCGGGTTTGTGAAAATCTGCCAGAGTTCAGGATTTGACGATTAACGGGTGGTAGTATGTCGGAATTTGAGCTGATCCGCGAATACTTTTTTTGGCAGGACATACCCGGTTCCGTGCAGGTTGGGGTGGGTGATGATGGTGCGGTGTTGCGCGTGCCAGTAAACCGGGAGCTGGTTGTTTCCGTTGATACTTTTAACGCGGGTGTCCATTTTCCGCTGGAAACCCCACCACATGCCATTGGCTACAAGGCGCTGGCGGTGAACCTGAGCGATCTGGCTGCGATGGGGGCGGAACCGGCCTGGTTTACCCTGGCAATTTCCATGCCGGAAGCCGACCGCCAATGGGTAAGTTGCTTCACGCGCGGGTTGCGGGAACTGGCGCAACAACACGGTATTTTCCTGATTGGTGGTGACACCACGCGCGGCCCGCTGAGCGTTTCTATCCAGGTTATGGGCTGGGTAGAACCCGGGCAGGCACTGTTGCGCAGTGGTGCGCGTCATGGCGACCTGATTTGCGTTTCGGGTACGCTGGGGGATGCGGCTGCGGGGTTGGCGATTGTGCAGCAACGTTTGCAACTGTCCGGGGGTGCGGCTGAGCATTGCGTCCAGCGTTTGAACTGCCCATCCCCCCGCTTGCAACTGGGTGCAAGCCTGCGGGGCAGGGCCAGCGCCTGCATGGATATTTCCGATGGCTTGCTGGCGGATCTTGGCCATATCCTGAAGGCTTCCGGTGTGGGCGCGTATTTACGGCACGGGGCGTTACCGTTATCTCCCGCACTGCAACAACTTGAGCTTGCGCAAAGACTGGACTTCGCACTCAGGGGCGGCGATGATTACGAGTTACTGTTCACTCTCCCAACAGATTGTTTACGTGAGGTGATGGAGTCAGCGGATAACCTGGGTATCCGGGTGACAGTTATCGGTGTAATTGACGCCAACCAGCCGGGGCTGTCGCTGGATTACACTTTTCATGACGAACGGAGCGGTTATGAACATTTTTCTCAATAATGCCATCTTGTATGGGAACCTTTGTAAATATACGATTGTCTACCAAAACAACAATCACATAGGGCTTTGACACATGGACAACAGAATGAAAACAGGGGCTGCGGCCCTGGCTCTGGCAGCACTGATCTCTGGTTGCGCCCCGGTTCCGGGTACGACGCCTCAGGCGGGTGCTACGACTGGGGATTACAACGGTTATACGTCGTATGGGACTACCGGTACAAACACCAATACCTCAACCAACTACGGGTATAATACCGGGACTAATACCAATACCTCCTATTATGACTACGGTACGGGTAGCGCATCTTCCACTGCTGCTACGACCACTACGCCTGGCTATGATTATTCCGCCGGGGGCAGCTATGGTACGGGTAGCAGTACCAGTAGCACCGGTTCCTACGGTTCAACTTACTACGATTACAACTCATCCGGCAGCAGCGGCGGCACAGCCAGCAACTCTGTAGGTGGGGCTTATGCTGTGCAGGTGGTGGCAAGCCCTAACCGCAGCACTGCTGATGCCATGGTCAGCCAGATGCAGTCCATGGGCTTCAATGCCGTGGTTGATAACGTGGGCGGTTATAACAAGGTGCGTGTTCCGTTCAACAGCGAGAGTGAAGCAAAAGCGAACTTGGGGCGTATCCGCTCAAGCGTTCCGGACGCTTTCTACACAGTGCGTTAATCGCCATCCATCCCTACAATGCCCCCGCTCATGGGGGCATTGCGCGTCTCGTAACAGCATTTCATCCGTTCTTCCATCTGGTTTGGGATTTCCTGATTAATTAGTGATAAAAAATTTATGTGTTGAACATAACGGGTTTTTTAGATTATGTCCGTCACCCAAGCTAAATATTTTATTGCACTGGTTTTTCACCTTATTATTGTATCCAGCGCTGACGCCGGGTTGTACCGCTGGGTTGATGCGGAAGGCAATGTCCATTATTCGGACGTGATCCCCGCTGAAACCAACAGTCGGGAACACAGTGAACTGAATGAGCAGGGCATGACCGTCAAAACGTTTCCGGCAGCACCAACGCCAGAAGAAACCGCTGCCCGCCAACGTCAGGAAACGCTGGCTAAATTGCGTAATGCACTGGAAAACAAGCAGCAGGAACAAGATAAGTACCTGCTGGCCAACTATGAGGATGTGGCAGAGCTGGATGCGGTTTTCAACAGCAAGCTGGAAGTGCTGGACAAGAACACCCGCTCGATACAGGAGCGCCGCAGTTCACTCGCCAGCCGTCTGGAGGCAATCAGGATGCAGGCACGCAAGTTGGAAAGCGCCGCAGAACGCAAGAAACTGACAGGTTACATGCAAGAGGCGGAGCAAACGCTGGCCAGTTACGACTATGCTTTGCAGGAAAACCAGACCGAGCAGGATCGCCTGCGCCAGCGTTATGAGAAAGACCGCCAGCGTCTGAAAAAGCTGCTCAGCGCGTCACCATTGTCCCCACGCCCTGATCCGTCAAAAGCTCCAGCAACACTGCATGTGGCACTCGACCGTCAATGATGCTGGCATTTTTCGCACCACCGGCAATGGCATCCATCGCGCAGGCGAGTTTGGGTAACATGCCGCCTTGAATGGTGTCATCGGCAATCAGATCCTGGATGTCCTGCTGGCTGAGGCGTTCGATCAGGACACCCTGCTTGTCGAGTACGCCGGGGGTGTTGGTCAGCAGTAGCAGGCGTTCAGCATTCAGCACTTCCGCCATTTTGCCTGCCACGATGTCGGCATTGATGTTGTAGCTGGTTCCATCCTTGCCTACACCTACCGGGGCAATCACCGGGATGAAACGGTCTTCTTCCAGCATCCGCACCACACTGGCGTCGATGTCGGTGACTTCGCCGACATGGCCGAGGTCGATGATTTCAGATGGCTGGTTTTCGGCGGCCTTACGTTCCAACACCATCTTTTTGGCAATGATCATATTGCCATCCTTGCCGGTAAGGCCGATGGCGCGCCCGCCTGCCTGATTGATCATGTTGACGATCTGCTTGTTGACCAGCCCGCCCAGCACCATTTGAACCACATCCATGGTTTCGGCGTCAGTGACGCGCATCCCGTCGATGAAATGGCTTTCCTTGCCAATCTGTTTCAACAGGTTGCCGATCTGCGGGCCGCCGCCATGGACAACCACCGGGTTGATGCCGACCTGTTTCAGCAGCACGATGTCACGGGCGAAACCTTGTTGTAATTCCGGGTCAGTCATGGCGTTGCCACCGTATTTGACCACGATGGTTTTGCCAGCGTATTTCTGGATGTAGGGCAACGCCTCCATCAGGATGGAGGCGGTATTATTCGGGCTGGTGTTCGTCATGCTTGATGTAAACCTTGTAGTTGTCCTTGAAATCGCGCAGGTTGTCGCCGAGCATGTGGCGGAACTGCTTGCTGAGGTAATCCATGGCTTCGTCCATGTCGGCGATGTATTCCTTGCGGTCAACCGATGCTGAGGCGACCACGAAGGCATTGAAGCGGGCAGCGGCGTACAGCATGGCAGCGCCAATCTTGCCGGGGTCGCTGTGTTCCAGCGCGGTATTGGCTTGCTCAACGAAGGTTTCGGCAAGATTCCAGAATTCCTGGTCGTTGTCTTGCGGGCTGGGGCCTTTTTTCTTGCTCATTACGCAAATCCTCGGGGTCAAGGGGGGCAAGATTAAAACGGCAGCGGCTCCGTGGTCAATTGCAGGCGCTGAATATCGTTGTGGAAACGGGCGCGGATCACCTCCAGTTGCTCCTGTGTATCCGCCTCAAAACGCAGCGTCAGGCAAGGGCAGGTATTGGAAGCCCTCGCCAATCCCCAACCATCAGCGTATTCGGCGCGGATGCCGTCGATCAGGATCAGGCGCTGCGCTTGCAGTTGCTGTTCCTGTTTCCAGATGTCCATGGCTGCGTTAGCCGCTTCGTAGGAGCCGAAACAGAGTTTCAGTTCCGGCGTGCTATAGCCTTCCGGGATGCGGGCAAATACTTCTGTCGGGCTGACGGTTTCATGTGACAGGGTTTCCAGCAGGCGGGCGGCGATGTACATGCCGTCGTCGTATTCCATGCCCCGGTCGCGCAGCACAATGTGTCCACTGAATTCACCACCCAGTACAGCGTTGTTATCATGAACAAATTTTTTCAGCAGGGAATGCCCGCTGATGCACATGGCAGGTACACCTCCGGCTTGACGGATCAGCTGATCCAGCCGGTGGCTGCATTTCACATCATAGGCCACCATTCGCCCTGGCTGTTCACGCAGCACTGACTGTGCCAGTAGCATCAGGATGCGGTCAGGCCAAATGATATGACCGGAACTATCCACCGCAATCATGCGGTCGCCATCACCGTCAAAGGCAATGCCAATATCCAGCCGATGTTGCCGGATCAGGGTTTGCAGTGCTTGCAGGTTGGCTGGCTGGGTCGGGTCAGGGGAATGGTTGGGGAAAGAACCATCTACCTCGCAAAACAAGGGGTAAACTTCGCAGCCAAGGTCACGGAACAGATGTGCTGCCAGCAGTGCGGTAGCGCCATTGCCACAGTCCAGCCCAATGTGCAAGCGGCGTTGCAGGTGAATCTGCTGACAAATGGCGTGCTGGTAACTGTGCAGGATGCTGGCGGTTCGCAGTTTGCCTGCCTGTGGCTGATGCCAAAGCTCGCCGCGCACAATACGCTCATATAGGCGCTGGATACGCTCGTTGTACAATGATTCGCCGTTGATGACGATCTTGATGCCGTTCTGGTCGGGTGGGTTATGGCTGCCGGTAATCATCACGCCATGTGGGGCAAACCCGGATTGCACGGCGAAATACAATACTGGCGTCGGTATCAGCCCGAGATCAATGACATGGCAGCCAGTTTCCAGCAGACCTTCAATCGCCGCCTGTGTCAGTGAAGGGCTGGAAAGCCGCCCGTCACGCCCCAGCAGCACGCTTTGTTCCCCCATGTCGCGCAGCTGCGAACCGATGGCTTGCCCGATCAGGCGCACGCTGCGTTCGGTGAGGTTATCCGCATACACGCCGCGCACGTCATAGGCGCGGAACAGCGAGTGGGCGACAACGGGGTGCAGAATCGTCATGGTCTGGCTCAGTGGCGTCCGGAGTGCCCGAAACCGCCATCGCCACGGTGCGACTGGTCGAAATCATCCACCTGTTGCAAGGCAACCTGCACGACCGGCACGAATACCAGTTGGGCAATGCGTTCACCCGGCTCGACAGTGAACCTGTCTTTGCTACGGTTCCAACAGGAAATGAACAGTTGCCCCTGATAGTCGGAATCAATCAAACCAACCAGATTGCCCAGTACAATACCGTGCTTATGGCCCAGTCCGGAACGCGGCAGGATCACGGCGGCCAAGCCCGGGTCGCCGATATGGATGGCAATACCGGTTGGTATCAGGACAGTATCGCCCGGATGCAGGGTGATTGCTTTGTCCAGGCAGGCGCGCAAGTCCATCCCCGCAGAACCACTGGTCGCGTATTCCGGCAAGGGAAATTCAGTGCCGATACGGGCATCCAGGATTTTGTATTCAATCGTTGCCATTAGCCTGTTGTGTTCCGTTGGTTATATTGTGCCGCCACCAGTTTCATCAGGGCTTCCGCCAGTTGATGTTTATCCATTTCCGGCAATGAATAATGGCCATCTTGCCATACCACTTCCAGCGCATTGGTGGGTTGGTCGAAAGCTTTGCCGTCGGCGACGGAATTGGCGGCGATCATGTCGATTCCCTTGCGTTCCAGCTTGCTGCGGGCATATGCCATCAGGTCGTGGGTTTCAGCAGCAAAGCCGACTGTGAACAGGTTGGGGTATTCCTGCTTGATTGTAGCCAAAATATCAACAGTACGCTTCATTTCAAGATGAAGGGTATCGGCGTTTTTCTTGATTTTCCGGTCAGCGACGGCAACAGGGGTGTAATCGGCGACAGCAGCTGTGGCGATAAACAGGTGTGACTGACGGGCATATTCGCAGGTCGCTTTGAGCATGTCGGCGGCGGATTCGGTAATGACGCGCTGTACGCCGGGGGGGCAATCCAGCGCGACATGGCCGGAAACCAGTATCACTTCCGCGCCCATTTTCGCAGCAGCCTGAGCGACGGCATAACCCATCTTGCCGGAACTGCGGTTGGTCAGGAAACGCACTGGGTCAATCGCTTCGCGGGTGGGGCCGGCAGTAATCAGCACCCGCACTCCCTGAAGCAGGACGTTGGTGGCGCAACATTCCTCCAGTTCCTGCAATAGGCTGGCAGGTTCCAGCATTCGCCCTGGGCCGGTATCACCACACGCCTGTTCGCCTTCGGCAGGGCCAAATACACGGATACCGCGTTCCATCAACAGACGGACATTGTGCTGGGTCGCCGGATTTTTCCACATTTGCTGGTTCATGGCCGGAGCCACCGCCTGTTGAGCCTTCGACGCCAGACAAACCGCGCCCAGCAAGTCATCCGCCAGCCCCCACGCCAATTTCGCCAGCGTATTCGCGGTTGCAGGCGCAATCAGGATGTAATCCGCCCAACGTGCCAGTTCGATATGCCCCATCCCCATTTCCGCAGCAGGGTCAAGCAGTTCTGTATGCACCGGGTTGCCTGATAGCGCCTGTAGGGTCAGTGGGGTAATGAATGCCTGCGCCCCAGCCGTCATGCAGACCCGCACGTTCGCTCCCTGCTTGATGAGCAGCCGTGTCAGTTCGGCGGATTTGTAGGATGCAATGCCGCCACTTATCCCTAAAAGAATGTTTTTGCCGGGGAGGAATGACATAAGATTTAGCCTCTGACCCAATGAATAAAAAGCAATAAACTATGGCAATCACTGACTGGCCGGTCGATGAACGTCCGCGCGAAAAGCTGCTGTCACGCGGTGCTCAAGCCCTGTCTGACGCCGAACTGTTGGCAATTTTCCTGCGTGTAGGTATTCGCGGAAAGACTGCCGTTGACCTTGCGCGCGAGTTGCTGCAAGGCTTCGGTAGTTTACGACAATTGTTTGACGCAGATGCACAAAATTTTTGTGCAGTGCAAGGTATGGGGGAAGCTAAGTACGTCCAGCTTCAGGCGGTGTTGGAAATGTCGCGCCGCTATCTGGCGGAAAAGATGCGCCGTGGCGACCCGCTAAGCGACCCGGAAGCGGTACGTTTTTACCTGACCTCCAAATTGCGTGACTACCGTTTCGAGGTGTTTGCCTGTCTGTTTCTGGATAACCGCCACCGGGTTATCCAGTATGAGGAGTTGTTCCGTGGCACGATTGACGGCGCTAGCGTGCACCCGCGCGAAGTGGTGCGGCGCGCGTTGCACCACAATGCAGCAGCGGTCATTTTTGCCCACAACCACCCATCCGGGGTGGCGGAGCCGAGCCAGGCGGACGAGCGCATTACCCGTAAGCTTCAGGACGCCTTGCACCTGATTGATGTGCGGGTACTGGATCATTTCATCATTGGGGATCATGTTGTTTCCTTTGCTGAACGCGGCTTGATCTGACAGGTTTCCCGCATGGCAAATGATGAGCAAATATGACAGACGTGCTAACATGTATGTATATGACCAATAATTTTTCTTACCCCATCAAAAGGACTTAGCCGTGATTACAACGGAACAGGAAAAACAAGTCAGTGGCACCATGGAATTGCTGAGCGCCTACATCGCCAAGCCCCCATGGGAAGAGTGGATGGTTGAAGTCTTTTCCGACGCCATTGCCTACGCAGCCGAGATGCTGGAGTTGTCAGGCGATGAAGTGCTGGACTACCTGGAGGAAGAACCTCAGGGGCAAATGGCGCATTCCCACGTTTTTGAACACTTTGTCACCACCGAAACCAATGAAGATGGCGAAAGTGTGTTGCAGGAATTCATGCGCGCCCGCGTCCAGCAAGAGGAAAAATCCTTTGCCTGCCAGTATCTGGAGGCGCTTAGCCAGTCACGCCTGGGTTTGTGGGAAGTGGTCGGCAAAACCGGGCAATCTGTTGATGTGCGTCAGCTGGGGAGCGCTGAACCTGCTGTGCGGGTGAGCCTGGATGCAGGCAAAATCCCGGCCAATATCTGCATTGCCTCCCGTGTCCTTGATTTGCCGGGTGATGAACATGTATTCAGTTTCGGCATGTTGCCCATTGAGCGCAGCGAGGCCGAAGACATTATTGCCTATCTGGAACAAGTGCGCGGTGAAATGCTGGAGGCGGCGCAGGGTGAAGATGGGCAGGCATACGATGCCGAGGATATTGAAGCTGCGATCGAAGAAGAATTGGGTGATTTGATGTTCCAGGAAACGCTGACGGCGTGGGTCGGGCAGGGTTTTGAAACTTGACTGGAACAATGTGAAAAAAAAGCCGCTATCAAAGCGGCTTTTGAACAGATTTTTCTACGTTTTTCTAAACAGGTTTTAGTAGTAGTTACGTTGTTACAACGTCGAAGGGGTGCTTGCATTTCCTCCTAGCTATGCGTCTGAGCGCCTTCCAGTGCAAGCACGGTGCAAATTATAGATAGGGTGGCTGGTGTTGCCTACTGGGAACAGGCAAGCTCCTGCAAGGGTATGCCCTAAGGCTGGATCAGGATTCCTTCGATATGGTCATATTCATGCTGGATAATGCGGGCAATAAAGCCGTGATAACGTGTTTCCACTGCTTGACCATCGCGGGTCAGATAGCGCACCTGTAGCTGTTCCGCCCGTTCCATGGGCACACGGGTATCCGGCACGCTCAGGCAACCTTCGTCATACAGGCTGGTTTCTGCTGACCGCCAGAGGATTTCTGGATTGACCAGGGCTAGCGGTTCCATTAGGGGTGCATCCGGATAGCGCTGGTTGGGGCGTGAGGCAACAATGATGATGCGTAGCGGGGAGAAGACTTGCGGCGCTGCGATGCCGACGCCATTGGCTGCCAGCATCGTCGCCAGCATATTGTCGATCAACTGCTGGATGGCGGGGTCATGTACATTGCTGACAGTGTGTGCACGTTGTTGCAGGATGGGTTCCCCGCGTTTGGCGATGGGAAGGATGTGTGGTTCATGCATGGGAAATAGTATCCCCGTGCCGATTTAACCAGTCAATGCCATAAACACCTGCGGCAATCTTTCCGGCAAGCGCTGCACATTATCAATCACCGTAAACCGTTTGCCGAAAATATCCCGTACATATTCATCCGCGCGCGGATCCAGGCTGATGCAGTAGGTGTAAATGCCTTTCTGGTCGAGTTCCTTCACCGCCTGCCGGGTGTCCTGCGTCAGCAGTTGCGGATCGTCCACATCAATGTCAGATGGCTCCCCATCGGTCAGGATCAGCATCAGTTTTTTGTCAGCCTGCTGGTTTTCCAGATAGTGGGCAGCATGACGTACCGCCGCGCCCATACGGGTGGAATAACCCGCATCCATCGCCGCCAGACGCGATTTCACAGAGTCGCCCCAAGATTCCTTGAAGCCCTTGATGTGCTGATAACGCACTTCATGGCGGGTGTTGGATGCAAACCCGGCAATCGCGAATGGGTCGCCCAGCGCTTCAATCGCCCATGCCAGCAGCGACACCGCTTCCTGGCTCAGTTCGAGAATGCTTTGGGTAGCACCTTCCGGCACTTCGCTGATGGAAGCTGACAAATCCAGCAACAACATGACTGCGATATTACGCCCGTCATGTTTATGGCTCATGTTGATGCGCGGATCAGGATTTGCCCCGCCCTTGAAATCGATCAGCGAACGGATCGCCACATCCAGATCGAGTTCGCTGCCCTCTTCCTGATAACGTACCCGCGTGTAATTCTGTGGCTTGAGCAGATCGACAATCTGCTTGAGACGCTTTGCCAGCGCCGCGTGTTTCTGCAACAGGCTGTCAATCACTGCCGGATTACCCGGAGGATGCAGGCTTTCATACACGCTTGTCCAGTCAGGGCGGTAGGTCTGGCTGTTGTAATCCCATTCCGGGTAATGGCGTGGCGGCAGACCTTCCACTTCCTGGCTGTGGGAGGTTTTGTGCTCGTCGAAAAATTCTTCGTCGTCGCTTTCCTCGATGTACTGCCACAAATGGCGGTTGTCATCACGGTAAGGGATGGCGGTCTTGTTGAAATACACGCTCGGTAACTGGTCGGATTGCAGGCGCGTTTTCGCCACAAACAGCAGCGCCAGATTCACCATATCCTGCATGGTCGCGTTACCTTCCGCCATCTTCTCGTGGAAACGGCGGGAGAATTCCACAACTTGCGGGTGCTGATAGCCATGTTCAGGATTTAGAATTGCATACGACAGCATTGCCAAGCGGTGACGCAGGCAGGATTCCTTGGTGACATCACATTCGCCTTCATCGGGAACCGGGTGCAGGGCCATGAAAATACGCCGTAAACCCGGGTATTCCTGCATGGCCAGCCATTCGACGCGGCTGTCTTCAAAACGCTCGATGGCGATGCGCTGCTGTGGACTGAAATTATCCACTACCACTTTTTCCGACCAGCGCCGGTGCGCCGCCATGTGCGCCAGTACCGCTCGATAACGGTCAATCCCGCGCACACCATTGAGGTCATCGAATACGTCAGGGATACGAATACCGTGCTCGTCGAAATACGGCTGTTGTGCCCGCATGTCACGGAAGTCGATGGAATAGGGAACCAGCAGTTCGTTTTCTTTCCAACAGGCTTGCAGATACAGGTTCAGCTTACGCTCGTTGTGGGTAAACAGCGTACCGTGACGCTCATGCTGCAACATCGCCTTGGCGTCGGCGGATTGCAGGCCGAAATACTCTTCCTGCCGCTGCGGGTGTTTGCCATAGTTGCGAATGCCGTATTCGATCCAGTTTTTCAGACCACCAAGCGCCAACTGGTTGATCAGGTAAGGCATTTGCTCCAGCAGTTTGGGTAGGCCGGGGCTGGGAATGGTGGTGTGGAAGCCGTGGATGGAGCCGGTGGTGCGTTCCATCATGTCGAACAGGATGTCGATGTAATTGCCAACCAGCTCTTCGCTATCGAGGCGTCGGCAGACTTCCGGCAATACCTGCATGAAGACCGGAATGGCACGCCCATTGGGTGTGCGCGACATTTTCCACACAGTCTGACTGACGCGAGTGAGCGTGCCTTCGCCCAGCTTGTAGGCGATGGTCGGCATTTCTTCGAGGTAGGTCAGTACCGGGTCGAAACCGCGCCCGATTTTGCATACCAGTGATGCGCCTTCGAGGTAGTTGTCAATAGCTTCCTCACTCAACAGAGCGAGGGCATCCTGCATACAGGCGGCAAAAGCGTCATCAAGCTGCTTGAAGTTGCAACTCAGTTTTTCACGGTAACGGGCGGTGACCTCATCCATCAGGATCACCCGAAGATGGCGTCGATGCTGTGATTCAGGGTGCTGCGGATGTCGGCGTCATCGGTAATCGGGCTGACCAGTGCCATACGGCAGGCGTCACCGGCTTCGATGCCGTCCTTGATCAGGTTGGCTGCGTAGACCAGCAGGCGGGTGGAAATGCCTTCGTCCAGACCATGACCTTTCAGGTTACGTGCGGTGTGGGCAATTTTGACCAGTTTGTCCGCGATGTCAGCACCAACGCCAGTTTCAGCTTGCAGGATGCTGGATTCTTTTTCCGTTGTTGGGTAGTCGAAATCAAATGCGACAAAGCGTTGCTTGGTGGATTGCTTGAGGTCTTTCATCAAGCTCTGGTATCCCGGATTGTAGGAGATGACCAGTTGAAAATCGGAGTGTGCCTGCACCAGTTCGCCCTTCTTGTCGAGTGGCAGGGTGCGGCGGTGGTCGGTCAGCGGATGGATCACCACGGTGGTGTCCTGACGCGCTTCGACAATTTCATCGAGGTAACAGATGGCACCGATACGGGCTGCGGTGGTCAGCGAGCCATCCAGCCAGCGGGTGCCGTTGGCTTCCAGCAAATAACGACCTACCAGATCGGATGCGGTCATGTCCTCGTTACAGGCAACCGTGATCAGCGGTTTGCCCAGTTTCCACGCCATGTGTTCGACGAAACGGGATTTACCGCAACCGGTCGGGCCTTTCACCATTACGGGCAGGCGGGAACGGTAGGCAGCCTGGTAAAGCTCCACTTCGCGTCCGGTGGCCTGATAGAACGGCTCTTGCTGGATGAGGTATTGGTTGGTGTCGGTCATGGCGAAGATCCTTCAATGGGGAGAGATGATGAGAGGCGCATGTGCGCCCCTCAACCCTACTACTGTGGTTGCTTGCGGCTTACTTGTGTACGCCTAACTTTTCGCGCCAGCCTGGGTACAGCTTGTCAGCATCGCCAGGGAAGGATTCGAACGCGCGGGCAAATTCCTTGTGCTCTTTCGCGAATTCGATCGGGTCAGCACCGGATTTCCAGCACTCGTAAGATTGGCGCAGGGAAATTGCACCAGCCGCCGGGCTGTCGATGTGGCCGTAAGAACCACCACCGGATGTGTTGATAACGTTACCATGACCCAGGTTCGCAAAGAAGCCTGGCAGACGCAGTGCGTTCATACCGCCGGAGATGATTGGGGTAGTTGGCTTCATGCCGTACCATTTCTGGTAGTAAGCAGGGCCTTGGCACTCGTCACGCTCAATCATGTAAGCAATGATCTTGTCGGAAGCATCGCCTTCCATTTTGCCGTAGCCCATGGTGCCGACGTGGATACCGGAAGCACCTTGCAGACGGGACATCTTGGCCAGAACGAATGCCGTGTAACCACGCTTGGCAGATGGGGAAGTGACCGCACCGTGACCGGCACGATGGTAGTGCAGGTACTGGCTAGGGTACTGGCGACGAGCAGTCGTTACCATGCCTGGGCCACCCACGTAACCGTCAACCAGGAATGCAACCTTGTCAGCGTCAGGGCCAAAGGTTTCCAGGATGAAGTCAGCACGAGCACACATTTCGTAGTGGTCGTCAGCCGTGATGTTGGCGGAGAACAGTTTAGCCTGGCCGGTTTCGTCCTGCGCGCGCTTCAGTGCATCATAAACGAGTGGGTAAACTTTCTTGGCTGGGCAGAATACCTGGTTGCCTTGCGGTTCATCGTTCTTGATGAAGTCGCCACCGAGCCAGAACTGGTAAGCAGCGTGAGCAAACGGCTCAGGACGCAGACCCAGCTTGGGCTTGATGATAGTACCCGCGATGTAACCACCGTCAACAACCGGACGGCCCAGGATACGCCACATGTCAGAGATGTCTTTGGATGGGCCATCGAACAGCTGGATAGCACGCTCAGGCATGTAGAAGTCGTACATCTTGGCGTGTTCAACGTCGCCCATGCCCTGGTTGTTACCGATAGCCAGGGTCAGGAAAGAAACCAGCATCATGCGACCGTCAGTAACGTTGCGGTCGAACAGCTCCAGAGGGTATGCGATGCGCATTTCTTCGGTAGCTTCGTCGATGTGGTAAACCAGTGCGTCAACGCCTTTGGTGAAGTCGTCAGTGGTGCAAACTTCAACGTTGGTACCAGTGGAAGATTCAGCAGCAAAGTGGGCAGCTACTTCCAGGTAGCCATAGCCAGCAGCAGGCTTCATTTTGTAGGCAACCAGAATGTGCTTGCCACCTGCAATCAGGTCTTCTTCCTTCAAGCTCAGGTCAGCATAACGGCCGGATTGGTCCATGATTTCTCTCCTCAATAAGTAAAAACTACTTCAAAACCTTGCGAACGGTGTGGATTATAAGTGAATGATAAGATAAGTAAAACTCATTTATACTGATTTAAACATAATGATTAATTATGTTATGATATTTGCAATAAACCCCATATTTCTGAGTAAATTAGTCGGATGCATATTTCATTTCGTCAGATACAGGTTTTTCAGGCGGTTGCCCAAACCGAGAATTTCACCCGTGCCGCAGAATTGTTACACATGACCCAGCCCGCCATTTCGATGCAGGTCAAACAACTGGAAGATAATACGGAACTTTCCCTGTTTGAACGTCAGGGCAAGCGCATTGTGATGACCGCAGCGGGGCGGGCAATGCACGCTTATACTTGCGAGATCCTCGCCCAGTACCAGGGCATGGTCGAGACGCTGAAAGAGCTAAAAAACGTCCATCAGGGCTATATCAAGGTATCGGCAGCCACGACTTCGATCTATTTCATCACCAAAATGCTGGCGAGTTTTTCCCGGATACATGAGGGCATCACGGTTTCGTTGCACATCACCAACCGCAAGACGCTGGTGGAACAATTGCAGAACTACGAAGCTGACCTGGTGGTGATGGGGGAACCGCCCGCCAACCTTGACCTGTATTCGCAGCGCTTGATGTGCAACCCGTTGGTGATGATTGCGCCCGCCAGCCATGCCCTGGCTGGCCGTAAAGGTATTCCCATTGGGGAAATCGTCGCAGAAAAATTCGTGGTGCGCGAACAGGGCTCAGGCACGCGCGCCGCCATCGAGCGTTTCTTTGCCGAACACGGCCACACTTTTTCCAGTACGCTGGAAATGGGCAGCAACGAATCCATCAAATATTCGGTGATTGCGGGGCTGGGATTGGGCATTGTGTCCTTGCACAGCATCAGGCTGGAGCTGGAAACACGGTCGCTGGCGATATTGGATGTGGGGGGCTTTCCTATCCAGCGCTATTGGCATATCGTGACCCGCGACGGCAAATGGCTGTCCCCGGCGGCGCAGGCATTCAAGGAATACGTCATCGCCGAGGCGGCAACCTACGCGCAGGATTACCAGCAGTTGCTGCTGTAACTACTGGCTGGTGTTTGCATAACCATCCGTCAGTGTTGCCAGGAAGCTTGCAAGGGTATCCATTTCTGCATCCGTCAGCCCCAGGTTGCCGACCCGGGCATCCAGGTTCTCGGCCACTTCCGGTAATTCCCAGCGGCCAGTACCCGCGTCGCGGGCATTGTGGTAGGCAATCATTTCCTTCAGGTCGCTGAACATGCCGTTATGCCCATACGGTGCAGTGATGGCGATATTACGCAAGGTAGGGATCTTGAACTTGCCGCGTTCGGAAGGCGGCATGTCCACCCTGCCGCCCAACCCATAATCCCGGAAATCCATGGCATCAGGGTCCACGCCTGCCGGAATATTTATGTTAAATGGCAGGCCAATATTGGCGTAGCCGAAGGTGGTGAACAGTGGTGGCGTGTTGTCTGCTTGCGGCGTGGAAGGGTGGCAAGCGGCGCAATTGCCTTTTGCCGGGTCGTTGAAAAGTTGCAGCCCATAAGCCTCCTGTTCCGTCAAAATCGCCTTGCCAGCCAGATACTGGTCATATTTGGAATTGAACGGATGGAACAGGGCGGTGCGTTCAAACGCGGCAATAGCATCGGCAATGCTTTGGTAGGCCGTCACAGTGTCGGCAAACACACTGTCCCCGTAAACTTGTGTCATCAGGCTGGCGTAACTGGCTGCTTTTACCTTGCTGACAACGCTGGCAGGATCCGGGTTGGCCATTTCCAGCGGTTCCAGGAAGGGGCCTTTTGCCTGCATGGTCAGGTCGTTGGCGCGCCCGTCCCAGAATTGCCCGCCGATAAATTCACCCAACGTGGCATCGAAATGGAATGCCGGGCTGTAAAGGGCATAGGCCGCGCTCGGCGTATGGCGCTCATCAAACAGACTTGTGTTTGCGCCCACCGACGTGGGTGATTCCTGGTCTGGGTCAGTAAATGCCTGCGCGGGGTCATGGCAGCTGGCGCAAGCCTGCCCGGCAGGGGAGGATAAATTGGTGTCGAAAAACAGCTTCTGCCCCAAAGCCTCTTTGGCTGCCCGCGCGGAATCGGTGGACAATATGGTATCCGTACCGTCGTTGCAGGCGGTACACAGGATGGCGAGCAGAACGCTGGCGCTGGCTAACTGGATTTTCACGGCTTAAAGCCCTGCCTGTTTATCGCTATGTTTCATGGGTTTGTGATTGTCTGACAAAGCCAGTCTATCAGGTTTTTTCAATCATACCGTTAAGATAAGTCAATAGTCATAATCTATGGCCGTAGCGGTAGGGAACCCCTGACAACGGGCGCACACAACCTTATATTTTCTGATATAATCCCGCTCTTCATGATTTAGGTGATCGAACAATAATATGGCCACATTCGCCAAGGAAATTCTCCCTGTAAATCTCGAAGACGAAATGCGCCAGTCCTACCTGGCTTACTCGATGAGTGTCATTGTCGGGCGTGCATTACCAGATGTTCGGGATGGTCTGAAACCGGTTCACCGCCGTGTCCTGTTTGCCATGAGTGAGCTGGGCAACGACTGGAATAAACCCTACAAGAAATCTGCCCGCGTCGTCGGCGACGTGATCGGTAAATATCACCCACACGGTGACACGGCTGTTTACGATACCGTGGTACGTATGGCGCAACCGTTTTCATTGCGCTACATGCTGGTGGATGGGCAGGGTAACTTCGGTTCCGTGGATGGCGACGCGCCTGCTGCGATGCGTTACACCGAAGTGCGTATGTCGAAGATTGCGCACGAATTGCAACTCGACATCGACAAGGAAACGGTTGATTTCGTCCCCAACTACGATGGCAACGAGAAAGAGCCTTCTGTATTCCCGACCCGCATCCCCAACCTGCTGGTGAATGGTTCCTCCGGTATCGCAGTTGGCATGGCGACCAATATTCCGCCGCATAATCTGACAGAAACGGTTAATGCCGCTCTCGCGCTGCTGGCCGATGCGGATATGGAAATTGCCGATTTGATGGAATACCTGCCCGGCCCGGACTTCCCGACCGCAGGCATTATCAACGGCGCACGCGGCATCCGCGAGGCGTACCATACTGGCAAAGGCCGTATTTATGTACGTGCCCGTGCCGACATCGAAGTCGATGAACGCACCAGCCGCGAAACCATCATCGTCACCGAGCTGCCTTATCAGGTCAACAAGGCGCGTTTGCTGGAAAAGATCGCCGAACTGGTCAAAGAGAAAAAGATCGAGGGCATTTCCGAACTGCGTGATGAGTCCGACAAGGACGGTATGCGCATGGTCATCGAACTCAAGCGCGGCGAATCCGGGGATGTGGTGCTGAACAACCTCTACAAGCAGACCCAGATGCAGAGCGTGTTCGGCATCAACATGGTGGCGCTGGTGGACGGCCAACCCCGTCTGCTGAATCTCAAGGAGGTGTTGGAAGCTTTCCTGCGTCACCGCCGCGAAATTGTTACCCGCCGAACCATCTTTGAAGTGCGCAAGGCGCGTGAACGTGCCCATATCCTCGAAGGTCTGGCGATTGCGCTGTCCAACATCGACGACATCATCGAGCTGATCAAGGCTGCCCCCAGCCCGGCGGATGCGAAAGCCGGTTTGCTGGCGCGCGCCTGGAATCCTGGCATTGTTACCGACATGCTGACCCGTTCCGGCGCTGATACCTGCCGCCCGGATGATCTGCCTGCGCAATACGGCATCCACGAAGACGGCTACTGGCTATCAGAAGTACAAGCGCAAGCCATCCTCGACCTGCGCCTGCATCGCCTGACCGGTCTGGAAAAAGACAAGATTCTGGCCGAATACCGCGAGTTGCTCGACAAGATTGCCGATTTGCTGGAAATCCTTGCCAACCCTGACCGCCTGATCCAGGTGATCCGCGATGAACTGCTGGCGGTGCGTGATGCCTACGGTGATGAACGCCGCACCGAAATTAACGTGGTCGGCGAAGACCTGAGTATGGAAGACCTGATCGCCGACGAAGAAGTCATGGTCACGCTTTCCCACGAAGGCTACGCCAAGTCACAGACGCTGGATACTTACCGAGCGCAAAAACGCGGTGGGCGCGGCAAGGCAGCCACTTCCATGAAGGATGAAGACTTTATCGAAAAGCTGTTTGTCGCCAGCACCCACGACACCATCCTGTGCTTCTCCAGCCGTGGCCGCATGTACTGGCTCAAGGTTTACCAGTTGCCGGTCGGCGGGCGTGGCGCGCGCGGCAAGCCGATGGTGAATCTGCTGCCGCTGGAAGAGGGCGAACGCATCAATGCGGTGCTGCCGATCCGTGAATACGCCGAAGACAAGTATGTATTCATGGCAACCTCCAACGGCACAGTGAAAAAGACGCCGTTGACTGAATTCTCGCGCCCCCGCACCGCCGGGATCATCGCTGTTGACCTGCGTGACGGCGACAAGCTGGTGGATGTGGCTGTCACTAACGGCGATAACGACGTGATGTTGTTCAGCACTTCCGGCAAAGCCATCCGTTTCCACGAATCCGATGTACGTGCCATGGGGCGTACTGCTACCGGTGTACGCGGCATCCGTCTGGAGGAAGGGCAGGAGGTCAACGCGCTGATTATCGTCGGCGAAGGTGAGTTGCTGATTGCCACTGAAAACGGTTACGGCAAGCGTACCCGCGTGGATGAGTTCTCTACGCAAGGCCGGGGTGGGCAGGGTGTCATCGCCATCCAGACCTCCGAACGCAATGGCGACTCCATCGGCGCGGTGCAGGTTCGTGATGAATGTCAGATCATGCTGATCACCGATGGTGGTACGCTGGTGCGCACGCCGGTGGCGGACGTTTCCATCGTTGGCCGCAACACCCAGGGCGTCACCCTGATCCGCCTCAATGCAGGCGAAAAGCTGGTGCAGATTGCCCCGATCCTGACTGAAAACAGCGATGACCTGCCAGAAGGCGACGAAGACAGTCCCACAGATACAACCGAAGACCAGGAATAAGCACACATGAAACGAGTATTCAATTTCAGCGCTGGCCCGGCAATGCTGCCGCAGGCCGTCCTTGAACAAGCCCAGGCCGAAATGCTGGACTGGAACGGCAGCGGTATGTCCGTGATGGAAATGAGCCATCGCGGCAAGGAGTTCATGTCCATCGCTGCCCAAGCCGAAGCTGACCTGCGCGAAATCATGGCTATTCCGGCCAACTACAAGGTGCTGTTCCTGCAAGGCGGTGCGAGCAGCCAGTTCGCGATGATTCCGATAAATTTGCTGCGTGGCAAGACCACTGCCGATTACGTCGATACCGGTGACTGGTCAGCCAAGGCGATCAAGGAAGCCAAGCGTTACGGTGAGGTCAACGTGGTCGCTTCCACCAAGGAAGGTAATTACACCAGCGTTCCGGCGTTTGATATCTGGAAATGTGATCCGAATGCTGCCTATTTGCATTACACCCCGAACGAAACCATCCGTGGCGTTGAGTTCGCCTGGGTTCCGGAAACCGGCGATGTACCGTTAGTGGCCGACATGTCTTCCACTATTCTGTCCCGCCCGGTCGATGTCAGCCAATTCGGCCTGATTTATGCGGGTGCGCAGAAAAATATCGGCCCGGCTGGCTTGACCATTGTCATCGTGCGTGAAGACCTGATTGGCGAAACCATCGCCGGTACACCGGCGATGTTCGATTACAAGATTCATGCTGACAACGAATCCATGTATAACACCCCGCCCACCTATGCATGGTATCTGGCGGGTTTGGTGTTCCAGTGGATCAAGCAGCAGGGCGGCTTGACCGGCATGGCGGCCATCAACGAGCGCAAGGCGCAGAAACTGTATGCGGCGATTGAAGCCTCCGGTGGTTTCTACAACAGCCCGGTTGCGGCGGATTGCCGTTCGTGGATGAATGTGCCGTTCACGCTGGCGAATGCTGATCTGGACAAGCCATTCCTGACGGAGGCTGCGCAGGCAGGTTTGACCACGCTGAAAGGCCACCGCTCGGTTGGTGGTATGCGTGCCAGCATCTACAACGCGATGCCGGAGGCTGGTGTGGAAGCACTGGTCAGCTTCATGCAGGACTTCGCGCAGAAGAACGGTTAAACACGCCTACGTTACCCCCCATACCCGACCCTTCCCCCGCAAGGGGGGAAGGGAGTAAGAAGGAAAAACATTCACACCACAGGACTAGCCCCATGTATAAAATTCAGACCCTTAACGCCATTTCCCCCAAAGGTTTGAACCGCCTCCCCACCGATAAATATTCCGTTTCCGATAACCAGTCTGATGCCGATGCTATCCTGCTGCGTTCCTTTAAACTCCATGATTACCCGTTTTCTAACAACCTTCTGGCAGTAGGCCGTGCTGGTTCCGGTACCAACAATGTGCCGACTGTAAAACTGTCTGAACGTGGCGTGGTGGTATTCAATGCCCCTGGCGCAAACGCCAATGCGGTGAAGGAACTGGTCATTGCAGGTATGTTGATGGGCTGTCGCAATATTGGCCCCGCTATGAACTTCGTCAACGGCCTGAAAGGCAGCGATGAGGAAATGCACGTTGCTGTTGAAGCGGGCAAAAAACAGTTTGGCGGTTTTGAGTTGCCTGGCAAAACTCTGGGGGTCGTCGGCTTGGGTGCTATTGGTGTAAAAATTGCCAATGCTGCCCGCAGTTTGGGCATGAATGTCATCGGTTACGACCCAACCATTACCATCGAACGCGCCTGGCAACTGGATTCCGATGTGGAAGCCGCGCCCAATATCGACACGTTGTTGGCGCAGTCTGATTTCATCACCTTCCATGTCCCCCTGATCGACAGCACCCGCAACCTGATCAGCACTGAGAGCCTGTCCAAACTGAAAGATGGCGTGGTGCTGCTCAATTTCGCCCGTGATGGCATCGTCAATGACAGCGCGGTGCTGGCTGGTCTGGAAAGTGGCAAGGTGTATGCCTATGTGTGCGATTTCCCGAGCAACGTGCTGCGTACCAATCCGCGTGTGATTTCGTTGCCGCATTTGGGTGCTTCCACCCGCGAAGCCGAGGAAAATTGCGCTATCATGGTGGCCGACCAAGTGCGGGATTATCTGGAAAACGGCAACATCACCAACTCAGTCAACCTGCCAAATGTAAAATTACCGCGCGCAGGACTTGCGCGGATTTCGTTGGTCAACCAGAATAACCCCGACATGTTGGGCAAGATTTCTCACGTTATGGGGCAGGCCGGCATCAACATCAAACACATGCTGAACGATTCCAAAGGCGACATGGCTTATACGCTGATGGATGTGGATTCGGTAGTGGCTGATGATACGCTGGCAGCGTTGGCGGCTATCCCCGGAGTCCTGAAGGTACGATTGCTTTGAGTAACACGACTGATGTTTCCGCCACTCATGCAGGGCTAGCCGCCCTGCGTGAGCGTATTGATGCCCTGGATACGCAAATCCTGGGGCTACTGAACGAGCGTGCGCGCTGTGCCGAGGAGGTGGCGCACACCAAGCTGGCGGAAGACCCGAACGCCAAATTCTACCGTCCGGAGCGGGAGGCGCAAATCCTGACCCGGATGCAGTCATTGAATAACGGCCCGTTACGCAACGAACAGATCACGCACCTGTTCCGCGAAATCATTTCCTCCTGCCTGGCGTTGGAAGAATCCATGCGCATCGCCTATCTGGGGCCAGCCGGGACGTTTACGCAGGAAGCTACCCACAAGCATTTTGGGCAAGCGGTCGCCACCTTGCCGGTGGAGTCCATTCCGCAGGTCTTCCGTGAGGTGGAAGCGGGTAGGGTGCGTTACGGCGTAGTGCCGATTGAGAACTCTACTGATGGCGTGATTACCCATACGCTGGATATGTTTGTGCAATCAAACCTGCGGGTGTGCGGGGAAATTTCCCTGCGCATCCACCAGAACCTGATGTGCCAGCACGCCAGCTGGCAAAGCGTGCAGAAGGTTTATTCCCATGCGCAGTCGCTGGCGCAATGCCGTTTCTGGCTGGACAAGCATTTGCCCCAAGCGGAACGCATTCCGGTCAGCAGCAATGCGGAAGCAGCGCGGCTGGCCTCGCTGGATGATACGGCTGCTGCCATCGGCGGTATCCAGGCTGCGCCCATTTATGGTTTGCAAATTGTCCACGACAATATCGAAGACAACCCCAACAACACTACCCGTTTCCTGGTGATCGGTGATCAGGTGGTGTCCCCGAGCGGTAATGACCGTACCTCCCTGTTGGTTTCTACCCGTAACCAGCCCGGTTCCCTCTACAAATTGCTGAAGCCATTGTCTGAAAACGGTGTCGACATGACCCGCATTGAATCACGGCCTTCGCGCACCACCAATTGGGAATATTTCTTTTTCCTGGATGTGCGCGGGCATGAACAGGATGCGGCCATCAGCAAGGCATTGGAGGCACTGCGGCAGGAAGCAGAAGTGGTACGGGTGCTGGGTTCCTACCCTGTCGCCATCATGTGAGCCTGACCCCGGGAGGAGTGTAAACCTTAGGCTATCGTATTGATAATGCAGTAGCAAACCAGGAGGGGATCTTTGCAAGGGTAATGGTCACCTCTAAACCCGATGGTGTTATACTGCGCCGATCCTCATCGCTGGAAACGACTGATGCCGCTGGACAATGACAACACCAATGCCGGGCTTCTTCCCCATTTTCCTTCCCGGCAACCACGAATGCGTTGGGAAAACCTGCTGCCATTGGCGACCCGGCTGCTGGTGTGGATGATCCTGTTTGGCCTGTTGTATCTGCTGGGTTCCTTCTTCACACTGATTTTCCTGACCTTTGTGTTTGCCTACCTGCAATCCGGCATTGTTGATGTGCTGGCTAAGCGCGTGCGCCATCTGCGGGTGCCGATGGTGTTCCTGACAGGCACACTGTTCCTGAGCGTCATTATTGCTGTGACAGTATTCCTCGCCCCGCAGGTCTACCAGCAGGCAGCGGGCTTTGCCAAGGGGTTCGGCGTCTACATGCAACGGTTGGATGTGGAATTGCTGGATCTGGCCGAGAAATATCCGTTGTTGCAAGAGGCTATCCCTGAGTTGCGCAAGCCCGCCCCAACACCAGTTGCTACCAGCACTGCGCCTGCATGGGCAATGCCGGGGCAGCCGAACCCTCCGCCTGCTGTCTCCCTGCCTGCGCCGCGCACGTTTAGCGAGACGCCCAGCGGGGCTTTGCTGGAATTGCTGAGTGGGGCAGGGGATTCTGCCAGTGGCCGGGATGTCATCAAGGCGGGGCTGGATCGGCTGGCGAATATCAGCCGCCAGACGGCTGGCATGTTGGCGACTTTCCTGCTGGCCTTGCTGTTTTCGTTCCTGATTGTGCTGGACTTGCCGCGCCTCTCTGCCAGTGTGCGTGAGCTGGAAAATACCCGCCTACGCTTCATTTATGTGGAGGCTGCTGACAATATCTATCAGTTTGGCAAGGTGCTGGGGCACGCGATGCAGGCACAGTTTTACATCGCCATTGTCAACACTTTCCTGACAGCTGTAGGGCTACATTTGATGGGGCTGGGAAATGATGTGGCTTTCCTGTCTGTGATCGTGTTCTTGTGCAGTTTTATTCCGGTGGCGGGGGTGTTCATCAGTTCTGTACCCATTTGCCTGATTGCCCTGAATGCGGGCGGTGTCAATCTGGTGTTGCTGGCCATCGGCATGATTACCTTCATCCACATGGTGGAAGGTTACATCCTCAACCCCCTGATTTATGGGGCGCGTTTGCGTCTTAATCCGGTGATTGTGCTGATCATCCTGACAGTTGGGGGCAAGTTGTTCCACATCTGGGGTTTGATTCTGGGTTTGCCGGTGTGTACTTACCTGTTCAGTTACGCGATTCGCTATCGGGAGGGTGAGGCTGTGCCGGGTAAGGTTAAGGTTTCCCACCATTAAGATAGTAATGCTTACGGCATGGAATTATTACTAGCCCTCTTCATCGTCGCCATCATTGCCGGCTGGGTCGACTCCATCGGTGGCGGCGGCGGCCTGATCAGCATCCCTGCCCTGTTGTGGGCAGGCTTTCTGCCGCTGGAAGCGCTGGCGACCAACAAGCTGCAAGCCAGTTTCGGTTCCTCAACCGCTGCCATCAATTATACCCGCCACGGGTTAGTGGATGTAAGTGGGCAAAAACTGGCAGTGGGACTGACCTTTCTAGGCTCGGTGTGCGGCACGTTGCTGGTGCAGCAGATAGATTCCAGCCTGCTGGAAAAGGCCATTCCGGTGCTGTTGATGCTGTTTGCCTTGTACTTTCTGTTTTCACCTAACATAAGCGACCTGGATAAGCATCAGGTCATTTCTCCAGCCACTTTCGCGACGACAGTTGGGTTTGGGGTCGGTTTCTATGACGGCTTCTTTGGCCCCGGAACGGGAACATTTTTCACCATGAGTTACGTGGCCCTGTTGGGCTATGGCTTGCCGAAGGCGACCGGCAACACCAAACTGCTAAATTTCACCAGCAACTTTGCGTCGCTGCTTTTCTTCGCGCTTTCCGGGCATATCGTCTGGGCGGTGGGGCTGGTGATGGGGGTGGGGCAAATGATCGGCAGTTACATCGGCTCGCACATGGCAGTCAGGCATGGGACACGCCTGATCCGCCCGGTGCTGGTAGTGGTGTCAGTGCTGATGTCACTCAAGCTGCTGCTGGGTTGAAGTAAGTGTCGCGGAAGGAGCTGAACGGGTAGTCCAGTAGCAGACGGCGTAGTTTACCTTCCACGCTGCCACGAAGGGCAAACTGGTGGATGGCCATTTTGGCCGGGATTTCCACCTGTCGGGAAACTTCACGGTATTCGTGGCTATCCAGGTCATAGGGGTGGATATAGAAAATACTGCTTTCCTGATCCAGGTTGCGGGATAGCCACTGGGTTAGCCAGTAGGGGTAAATGCGGAAATAGCCCCCGCCAAGCACGGGGATGTTTTTACCTAGCACCCGGCTGACGCTCATCGGGTAGCTGCGTAGCCCCTGTTCAGCCATGCGTTGCAGGATGCCAGCGTCGCCCACGCCATAGCAGCCGCGCACGGTCGACAGCATGATGGAGGAGTCATACACGATACCTTCCGTTTTCAGTGCATCGCAATACCAGCCCAGGATCTTTTCGCGGACGGAAAAGGTGGGGGCACGGAAGCCCAGGATCTTTTCGCCGCCAATGTCTTCCAGAATGGCGACGGAGCGGTGCAGTTCGGCGCGGAATTGTGCTTCTGTCAGGTTGTAAAGACGTCGGTGGGTATGGGAATGGCAGGCAAGCTCATGCCCCGCCCGGCTGATCGAGCTGACCAGTTGCGGGAATTTTTCCGCCACCATGCCCTGCACGAAGAAAGTGCCGGTTACGTCATGCTCGTCAAGAATGTCCAGCAAACGGCTGGTGTTATAGAGCACGCGGCTGGAAACTTCGCGGTCGAAATCGTAAACGGATTGCTGCCAGTCTTCGATGTCTGCGCTGAAAATCATGCTTTCGCCTCCTGGGAAGGAATGTTTGGCTCACCCTTGCCGGGAGAGGTGTCAGGGGTTTGGGTACAAGAAAGGTAAATGTCACTGAGGATGTCCAGCACCCGTGCTTCGGAGAAATGCTGCTCGACATGGGCGCGGGCGGTCTTGCCCATCGCCAGACGCTGCGAAGGGTTGCGGATGAGCCACAACATGTGCCCAGCCAATGTCTCCGGCGCATCCAGCGGCGTTTTGAAACCGGTTTCGCGGTCGATGACAGCTTCTCGGCTACCTTTGACATCGGTACAGATTACCGGCTTGCCGCAGGCCATCGGTTCGATCAGGGCGCGGGGGATGCCTTCGGCAAACGAGGTCAACATCCCCACGTCAATGCTTTGGTAGAAAGCCGGCATGTCATTGCTGTAGGCGAGGATTTCCACTACATCCTCTAATCCTTTGGCGCGGATAGTAGCCTCTACATCTGCCAGCAAATGCCCCTGCCCAATCAGTTTCACCCTGAAATGACGGGTCTGTTTTGCCAGCAGTCCCACTGCATCCAGCAGCAGCGTATGGTTCTTGATCGGCTCAAACCGTGCCACCATCCCGAACACAGTCGGATGCTCTTCGCTCCCTTCCCCCCTTGCGGGGGAAGGGGTGGGGATGATGGGGGGAACGTTCGGCGAAAACCTCCCCAAATCAATCCCGTTCCCCAAAAACACCATCTGCGCCTCTTCCAGTAGCCTGTATTCCCGTGCCAGTTCCATGTCACTGCGCAACTGGAACAGCGAGTAGCGCACCGTCGGTTTGAGTAGCTTTTCGATCAGCAGGAATACTTTGCGCGCCAGCACACCGGTATTTTCCGCGATGCTGTAGCCGTGGCTCTGGTAAATCCAAACGGTTTGGCGGTCAAAAAAAGCCAGAAAACGCCCCACCAGCCCCGGCACGCCGAAGTGCAGGTGCACTGCGTCATAGCCGCCAGCACGGATAGCACGGCGCAAATTCCAGGCGGAACGCATCAGTTGCAGCGGGTTCAGGCTGCGGTGCAGGGCGGTAGTTACCACGTTCATGCCCTGTTCCTGCATCAGCGCCACCTCAGGGCCGTCGATACACAGCAGATCAACCCTGACTTTACCTGCAAGCCGCTGGTTGAGTGCGCATGCACGGTGGAAAACCAGTGCGTAGGCGGAACTGCTGACGGTACAAACTTCCAGTATTTTCATCTTGTTGGCCTTGTCAGTAATAGCGGTGTAGTAGGGTGCGGGCAAGCCCATCCATCACGATGGCAGGGGTGTTACGTATCAGCCAGGAAGCCGCATTCTGCACACGGGAACGCGCCTTGCGTGGTGGCTTGATATTGATCCGGTAGTAGTAAATCCGGTGCGAGCGGTTGGCCAGTTTCAGCTTGAACTGGTGCTGGTTGCCGCCTGCTGAAGAGCGCCCGAGGTTATAAGTTTTGCGCCCGGTGGCTGCGCAGTGTTCGGTGATTTTCCAGAGCATGGCCAGGAACACGTTGTGTTTTTTGTAATCACGGTGGATGCCTGCCCACGCGCCATAGATTTCATCCTGGCTGGTGAAATTGAATGATGCCACCACCGGTTTGCCTTCCATGTAGCCCACAAAAATATCGGTCTGGTTGGGGCATTGCGCCAGCAGGTCGGTAAAAAAGTGCCGGGGATGGGGTAGGCTGCCAATGTCATGCAAGCTCATGCGGTACAAGGTGTAGAACTCGTCCAATAGTTCGGGCGTACTGCCGGTCACTGCGCTGAAACCTTGTCTCAACGGGCGTCGGATATTCTTGCGGGTATTGCCGGACAATTGGCTCCAGAGCTGTTCCAGCGAGGGCTGGAGGTCGATATTCAGTTCCACCTTGTCTGATTCGTCCACCAGGCAGGGGATATGTTGTGCTGTACGGATTTCCAGCATCCTGATGCCGGTGCTTGCCAGTTCATTTACCAGTTGCCCGATCATCGGGGTGTAATCGGTATCCGCAATACCGGGGATGTAGCCGGTCTTGTCAAAGCCCGCGCCAAGGATCAGGGTTTTGTTCCCCAGCAGGTTGTCGCGCGCAAAGGCTGGTATGGTGAATGGTTTCCCATCAGTGGACAATTCCAGTTGTACCGCCTGCAAGCGAAATTCACGGGCGATGAGGGCGCGGAAGGCGTGGCTGGCAAAAATGCTGTCGGTATCTGCACTTGTCAATATGACCGGGTCGGGAATAATGGCTAGGCTCATGCTTTCAGGCCAAGATTATTATTTTGATTGTCCCCCTTATACGGTTGAGGCCATGTAAACGCCACCATTGCCTGACCAGCGGGGAGTTTGGATGAATGGACGGTGATAAAGCGTAAATGTTTTCCGCTTATCCACAAAATGCTTACGACCGCAAGGTATCCTTTGCGGTATTGCGGGTTGTGGTGGGAGAATGAAGCCACTATTAAACTAAAGAACTACCTCGCCCCGGGAAACATGTTAACTGTCACCAATAAAAACAACCTTCCCCAGCATCCGTTCCATGCTAGCGCGCCCTCTCCACAGGTTACAGCGCTTGCAACCCCTGGTCGCGCCTTGACACTGGAAGATATTTGGCGGCGGTTGATGCGGCAAAAATGGGTCTTGCTGCTGACGGCACTTTCCATTCTGCTGTTGACGGCTTATATCACCTGGACAACGACACCCACTTACCGTTCCGGTGCCACCATACAGATCGAAAAAGACGGCGTGCAAATCGTGAATTTTGGCGCTGTCACCAGCCTGTCGCCCGACATGGGGGAGCAGGATCCATTTTTCCGCACCCAATACGAGCAATTGAAAAGCCGCAAATTGGCAGAAAGGGTCATTGCCGACTTGGATTTGCAGGCACGCCTGTTTGAGCGTCCTGAAAAAGTCACGCTGCTGAAAGCGCTCGCCAGTTTCGTGAAAAGCCTGCTCACTTCGCTGTTGCCCGTTGGGGATACTGCTGGCAAGCCACCCGCGACGATGGACTATGCCGAAGCATTCCAGAAACAACTGTACGTGGAACCGATTGAAAAGACCCACCTAGTCAAAGTGTTCTTTGAAAGCCCTGACCCTGTACTGTCGGCGGAAATTGTCAATGCCCTAATCAATGCCTTCATCAAGGACAACATCAGCTCACAAAGCGAAACCGACACCTACGCCAAGGAATTTCTGGAGCAGGAACTGGAAAAGGCACGCAGCCGCCTGACCTTGCAGGAAGCCAAGCTGATCGAATACGCCAAGCAGAACGGCATCCTCGAAGTTAACAACAGCCAGTCCAGCCAGGAACGCAAGCTGGATGAATTGTATTCCGCCTTGGGTGAGGCCGAGCGCAACCGCATCCAGGCCGAAAGCCAGATGATTTCGGGGCGCAAGCACGGCAATGTGCGTGAAGTCCTCAACAACCCGGTGGTGGAAGGTATCAAGCAAAATCTGGTGACGCTGGAAGCCGACTACCAGGAAAAACTGAAACTGTTCAAGCCCGCTTACCCCGACATGCAACGCCTGCAACAGCAAATCCTGGAAACCCGCCGCCAGTTGCAGAAAGAGGTTGGCGGCCTCAAGCAGTCGCTGGATGCCGAATACGTTTCTGCCAAAAAACTGGAAGATGATCTACGTGCCGAACTCGATACGTTCAAGGGCGAACTGGTTGACCAGCGTGACCGTGGCATTGAATACAATGCCCTCAAACGTGAGGTAGAAAGCAGCCGTGACCTTTACGATGGCCTGTTGCAACGCCTGAAGGAAGTCAATGTTGCTGCCAATGTCACCAGCAGCAACATCCGGGTGGTGGATGTGGCCGCACCTGCCAGTGATATTTTCCGCCCCAAGAAAGCCCTCAACCTCATTCTGGGCGGCCTGGTGGGGCTGATGCTGGGGATAGGCGCTGCTTTACTGCGTGAAACGCTCAGCCAGAGCGTCGCCTCGGTGGGTGAATTGCAGGCGCTCAGCGGCCTACCGGTACTGGGAACCATCCCGCATGTGCGCAACCGTTCGGAAAGCCATCTGGCGTTGGCAACCGCGCGCGATGCCGGTTCCCTGCTGGCCGAAGCCTATCGGGTAGCAGCGGCGAACCTGCGCTTCGTGCTGCCGGGCGGCATGGCACCGCGCGTGACCCTGATTGCCAGCGTTAACCCGGCGGAAGGCAAATCCACCTCAGCGGTTAATATTGCACTGAGCCAAGCGCAGCAGGGCATGAAGGTGCTGCTGATTGACGCCGATTTGCGCAAGCCTTCCATCCACGTCAAGATGGGCTTGCCGAATGCCAGAGGTTTGAGCAATTTCCTCAGTGGCGAAACGGATGTTGCCAGCGTCACCCACCCTTCCCGTGAACTCAAAGGTTTGTATTTCATCACGGCAGGGACTCTGATCGCCGACCCGGTAAGGATGGTTTCCAGCCCGGCGATGGCGCGCTTGCTTAATCTTGCCTCCAAGCATTTTGACAGCGTGATTGTGGATGGGCCGCCGGTTGCCGGGTTTGCTGACGCCATTTACCTGTCTTCGATGGCGGAAGCCACGGTGATTGTTGCCGATGAGGATCATATCAACCGCAAACGCCTGTTGAACGTCATTGAGCAATTGCGCCGGGTCAAGCCCAACGTGGTTGGCTTCCTGATGGTCAAGTCACAGGATGACGTGACCGACTACCGTTATTACGACCGCTACCAGACGCGCATACCTTCCTCCGGACGTCCTGCCAAAAAAGCACCGAAAGGCAAAGGCAAGGGTCTGAATCTGGCTCCTGTGCTTTAATGCTGGATGATTTCTGAACGTCTTCTTCTCGCCGATGTCACAATGGCTATACTTTGTGTAATGGCAGCGGGCTTGCGGGGGAAGGTTATTATGTTCAAGACATACTTTTTCAGGTATTGCAGCATTATCTGCTTGGCGGTGGCGCTAGGTTTATTGTTGCCAGCTTGTGGCAACCGGCCTGAGACAGCGCCTGCGCCGGAAGAAGCCCCCGTCGTTTATTCAATGCAAGAAGCGCCACCAGCGGAAGACGCGCTTGGGGAAGAAGCACCAGCGATGCTGGCTCCAGCACCGCCACCTGTGGCTGCCGAAAAAATAATGTTGGAACCAGAATTCGGCAATATTCTGTTCAACCCACCCACCGAGATGACTAGGGACAAAACCGAGCGGATCGAAGTCAGGATCAGCCGTGAAGCCCTTGATGATGCTGGGCTGATCGGCAGGGGAGAGGTTATCCGCGATACGGTACGGGTCAGCAACCTCATGTCGGTGGCGTTGTACGGCGACAAATTCCAGGTGGCCAGCATCACTGATGAGAAGCAACTCGTCGAACCGACCGGTTATACCGAGTGGTCATTTGACGTAACGCCACTGGTAGTAGCCAAGGGTCAGATACTGACACTGAAAGTTTCCATTCACCTGCCCTCCGGCGTGAAAAACAAATTGGTGTACTCCCGCCCGATCAGCATTGATGTCGATGGTAAAAGCGCGATCCTGAAATGGTTGGTGGAAAACTGGAAACTGCTGGTGTTGTTGGCATTTGTGGCAGCGCTGGTGTCTTACCTGGTTAGGAACCTGCAAAAAGCTAAAAAGCCCTACAAGCGTTCCGGCAACGAAGCCGTGTTCATCAGTTACCGCCGCGATGACAGCAGTGGCTACACGCTTGCGATCTATGAGCAGCTCAAGAAAGCGTTGGGTGACGACGCCGTTTTCATGGATCTGGATGATATTCCCCACGGCGAGGATTTTGTCGAGCACATTGAAAAAGTGCTTGCCAAGGCCAACACCCTGCTGGTCATGATTGGGGAACGCTGGGTCAACGCAGCCAATGCCAAGGGGCGGCGGCTGGACGACCCGGGCGATTTTGTGCGTCTGGAAGTGGCCAAGGCACTGCACCGCAATATCCGGGTGATTCCGGTGCTGTTGAAAAACGCCCAGATGCCAGGGGTGGATGAGTTGCCGGAAGACTTACACAAGCTGACCCGTAAAAATGGCATCCGTATCCATGATGACCAGTTTGAGGCGAGTGTGCAGCGGTTGCTTGAGGCAATTGCGGCTCAATGATCTGTACGCTAACGGTGACTGACATCTTGTAAATTTTTGGCAGACGCCGTGGATTGCTTATACACTGCTGGTATCAAAATCAGGCAAGGAACAAGTGCATGGCGTTTCAGGATTCGGCCTTACGCAAGGCTTTCCCCAATGGCCTCAACGGCGAAATTGCACGCGGCGCAAGCGGCACGACAGTCGTTGCCATACAGTATGCGTTAGGAAGGCTCGGCCACCTGCACGACCTGTGCGATGGCAAGTTTGGCGGCAATACCGAAAACGCGGTGAAAGCGTTCCAGACAGCCGTCGCGGTTGCGCCAACCGGCAAGGTGACATCCATTCTGCTGACCTTGTTGGACATCGCTGTTGCATGGCTGGATTTACGCACTCCAGCGATGAAGGCGGTTGATCCGCTGGCGTTCCTCTCCAATTTCCGCGCACTGGCCATGCCGGAAATCCGCCTCAACAGTAGCAGTGAAATTTTTTCCTGGACTAGCCCGGCGATTCAGACGGCCTACGGTAGCTGGGTCGGGCATTACTGGGAAGTGATCAAGCAGAACCGGGTGGAGGCTGATTGCAAGGGCATGGCGCTGTTCCTGATGGATCAGTTCCGCAAGCAGATCAGGGAAGACCGTTTCGTCAACCTGCCGCACCCCGTGTTGCGCGGTGCAGCGGAAAAAACCTGGATCGTGGCGACCCGCGACAAGACGCGCGGTTTTTTCAGTCGTTCGGATAACAGCGCCCAGGTCAGGCGTACTGGCTATGAGGCAGTGTTGAATGTGGAAAAGCTTGATCCCCAGCAATCCATGCTGTCCGGCGTAGCGGTGCATTACCCCGAAATTAGCGCCCATCAGGTAGCCCGTGCTTGTCCCCGTGTATGGGACTGGAACCCGGCCTTCAGCAATGATGGAGACACCGGCAAGCCGGAAATACCGGTCAACCAGTTGCAACCCGGCCACCTGATTTTCATCGACCACACCGGCAATGGCAGCTTTGACCACACCGTCAACGTCATCAAGGTGGAACGTGATGCCAACAACCGTACCCGTAAGCTGGTGATGGCGGTTGGCTCGTTTGATGATGTGCGGGATAATTTCTCCGACACCGAACCCAACAGCCTCTCGCAGATCAACACCTACGCCGAGGAAGTGACGGTGGAACTGGATGCCAGCGGGCGTATTACCAACTCCCTCGTAAGCTGGTCATCCGAGCCGGATTACCTCGTTAAAACCCGTTACAGCGCGCGCACCACCCTGATGGAGCAAAAACCAGGTGGCAAGCTAATTATTGGCCGCTGGGGCTGAGGCGAAAAAAAGCGGCCCGCAGGCCGCCGAGGAGTTACACAGATACCGCTTTGAGAGGAGGAGGATCGCGCTTTCGGTATCAGATTTGCCGTACTTGAATATTTAGAGTCTGGATACGGTAGGCAATTTGTCGTGGCGTCATGTTCAGCAAGCGGGCAGCTTTGGCTTGCACCCAACCGGCTTCTTCCAATGCGGCGATGACGCGCTCACGTTCGTCAATATCAGGGTCATTCAGGTCGATCTTTGCGTTATTGGTGGAACCGTTGCTTTCCGACATTGAATACGCCGGGGCGCTGTCCAGCCCGCTGAGGCGGATCACCTGCGCGTCAATGTGCCCGTCGGGGCTGAGGATGGCGGCGCGTTCCATGCAGTTTTCCAGCTCACGCACATTGCCCGGCCAGCCATGGTGCATGAGGGCACGGATGGCGCTGTCGCCGATTTCCAGTGGTCGCCCCTGTTTCTGACTGATTTTGTTGACCAGAAAGCGGGCGAGGTCGGGCACGTCTTCCAGCCGTTCGCGCAACGGCGGCATGATGATAGGCATGACGTTGAGGCGGTAATACAGGTCTTCGCGGAAATCGCCCGCGCGCACTTCCTCTTCCAGATTGCGATTCGTGGCGGCGATCACGCGCACGTCGACCTGCAAGGTTTTGCTGCCACCGACGCGCTCGAATTCGCCTTCCTGCAATACCCGTAGCAACTTGGCCTGGAAAGCGGGGGTGATTTCACCGATTTCGTCGAGGAACAGCGTGCCGCCGTCAGCTTGCTCGAAACGCCCTTTGCGCTGGCTGACCGCGCCGGTAAATGCGCCTTTTTCATGGCCGAACAGTTCCGACTCCAGCAGGTTGTCGGGCAGGGCGGCGCAGTTGAGTTTGACGAAAGCATTGTTGGCACGCGGGGAATGGTAGTGGATGGCGTTAGCGATAAGCTCTTTACCGGTACCGGACTCGCCACGGATCAGCACGGTGGTGTTCCATTTCGCCACCTGTCGTGCCTGATCAAACACGATCTGCATCACGCGGGTGCGGCCAATCAGGTTGGCGAAGCCGGATTCGCCCTTGACCTTGCGGCGCAATGAGTCGCGTTCTTTTTGCAGTTCCTGTTTATCGCTGGCGACCTGGGTGACGAGTACCACATTCTGACCAATCAGGTTGCCAACCATTTCGAGGAAGCGGCGACGTTCGGCCAATACATGCAGCTCTGCCGGGGGCTGCGCTGCCAGTACGCCAACGATTTCATCGCCACGTGCGCGGATTGGCACCGCAATCAGAGGCAGGGCGGAATTGTACACGCCCAGCCGGTCGAGGAAGCGCGGTTCATCAGCCAGTTTGCGGATGATCAGGGGTTTGTCCATTTCCATGACTAGCCCCATGATGCCTTCGCCGGAACGGTAGCGCACGTTTTCCACAGTCGGCTTGTTCTGCCGGTGCAGTTCGCACAGCAACAGGTCGCCGCTGGCTTCATCCAGCAAGCTGACCATGCCGTGTTCCAGCTGCCCTTGTTCATGCAGCACGCGCAGCACTTCACGCAGGCTTTCGTGCAGATTCAGGGAGCGGTTAAGCACCTTGCTGACTTCATAAATGCAGGCCAGCTCGTCTTCCAGCAGGGTTAGGGTGCGCTCCAGTTGTGCGGAATCATGCCGGTCGGTCATTCCATGGCCTCGCTTCGGTATTTGATCGGCAGGTTGATCAGGATGCGGCAGCCATCGGTGTAATCCGGGTCGATGCGGATGCCTCCGCCGTGGCTGTTGACGATTTCCTGCGCCATGCTCAGACCCATGCCGGCCTTGCCCCGCCCGCGTTTCCAGGCGCTTTGGAAGGGTTCAAACACTTTCAGGCGCTGTTTGGGGGGGATGCCAACACCGTTGTCGGTAATTTCCACGAAAATGGTGTCATCCTTCAGGCAGGTGTGGATGTGTAGCTCCGGGTTTTTGCGCCCGGCCTCCTCCAGTGACAGCAGGGCGTTATCAAGCAGGTAGTGGAACATGCGGCGCAACGAGGCTTCGCTGCCATTGATGGCGGGCAGCACGGGTTCCGGCTTCCATTCCACTACCGCGCCGACAGAGAGCAGACGATCAGTGGAAATGACCAGCAAATCCTTGAGTGTCTGATTGATGTTGACCAGGAAATGACGCTCCTGCTCAACACGCGGCAGCACTTTGCGCATGGCGTCGATGGCGCGTTGTGAGGAGTCCAGCACCTGTCGCAGAATGGGGTAGAGCGCTTCCGGCGAGGAGTGTGGCATGGATAGCGCGGCCTGGATGACGTTGACGGGTGTTTCCAGTTGGAAAATGGCTCCGGACAGGGTTTCGCGGATGCTTTGGGTCAGTTCCTGTTCCGCCATCTGTACCTTGAGTTGCTGGAGGCGGGCGCGTTCGGCTTCGGCCTTGCGGGTGGTGATGTCGGTGGCAACCAGCAGCAGGTAGTGGCCGCTTTCATTGCCAGCCTTGAAATAGCTTTGCGCGGCGTGGTCGAGTTCTTCCACCTGAATGCCGGACACGGCGAACCAGCATTCTGCGCCGTTGGGGGCATCGAAGCGCACCTGTATGTCGTTGAAACCGCCGAAGGGATTGTCTCCCAGCCGGTCGGCGAGGGCATCCATGAACAGGTGGGCGGGTTCGGTATCACCAAAACCGGCTTTGAGTTGTTTGTACGTCTGATTGTCGAGCAGCACGTTGCGTTTGCTGTCCAGCAGCACCACGATGGTGGGGGCGAGGTCGAGAATGGTTTCCGACAGTGCTTTCTGGTGCTTGAGTTCCTGCTCCAGTTGGTGAAGGGTGGTGATGTCGCGGTGCATCCCGAGGAAGTTGGTGACTTGCCCTTTGGCGTCTGTGACCGGGGCGATGGTGACTTCTGCCAGATAGCTTTTGCCATCCTTGGTGCGGTTGACCAGTGCGCCGCGCCATACCTTGCCGCTCTGGATGGTTCGCCACAGTTCGCGGTACAGCTCCAGCGGGGTGGTTTTGCAGGAAAGGACGGATTCGTTCTGCCCGCTGATTTCATGGCGGGTGTAGCCGGTCAGTGTCTCGAAATTGGCGTTGACGTAGAGGATGTTGGCGCGGGTGTCGGTGATGGAAATCGCTACCGGAGCCTGTTCCACGGTTTCGAGGATGGCTTGCAGCGACAGGCCGGGGCCGACATGCTCGAAACCGGGAATGCCGGTGAAATCCGCGTGCAGTTCGTTCAGCGGTGTCGCAATTATCTGGTTCGGCATTGGCATGGCGTCCTCACAACATCAGAATGTTCTAATGTTGCTAAGCAATATGTATGCCATGGAAGGAAAGCCGCAAAGAAACCCCTCCCGGCCTCCCCTTATCAGGGGAAGGGCGTTCTTGTACTGCGGCGGTAGAGGCGTCTTGTCCCTCCCCTGATAAGGGGAGGTTAGGAGGGGTTTCTTCATTGTCATGAATACGACAAAACAGGAAATTGTCAGAAACACGACAACCCGCAACAGCCATGGAAAAATGTCGCAAACACCACAGCCTCGCAATTGATGTCGTAAACAGCACCAATAAATAGATTATGAAAGTCTATATAATTCAATATATTATTTGTAATTCTTGTGGCTGGCACGCTCCCTGCATCATTACCTCCACTGACGAATTTCAGGGAATGCGCAATGGAATACTTCATGCTCCTGCTGGGAACCGTACTGGTGAATAACGTGGTGCTGGTCAAGTTCCTCGGCCTGTGCCCGTTCATGGGCGTTTCCAAACAGATTGATTCCGCCATTGGCATGGGCATGGCGACCACCTTCGTGCTGACGCTGGCCTCGGTGGCAGGCTGGATGCTGGAACATTGGGTGTTGCAACCGCTTGATCTGGGTTTCCTGCGTATCCTGTCTTTCATCCTGGTGATTGCCGCGACGGTGCAGTTTACCGAAATGGTGATCAAGAAGATTTCGCCCGCGCTGTATCAGGTGCTGGGGATTTTCCTGCCGCTGATTACCACCAATTGCGCGGTGCTGGGCGTGGCGCTGTTGAACGTGCAGGAACAGCACAGTTTTGTGCAAACCCTGTTGTATGGCTTTGGGTCGGCGGTGGGTTTCACGCTGGTGCTAGTGATTTTTGCCGGTTTACGCGAACGGCTGGCACTGGCGCAGGTGCCGGCGGCCTTCAGTGGCTTGCCGATTGCGTTTGTGGTGGCCGGTCTGCTGTCGCTGGCGTTCATGGGCTTTGCCGGTCTGGCGGCGCATTGAGTAAGGGAGGTGTTGTGATGAGTGCAATTCTGATGCTGATGACTCTGGGGCTGGTGCTGGGCGGTTTGCTGGGTGTTGCGGCCCGCTACCTGAAGGTGGAAGGCAACCCGTTGCAGGCTGAAATTGAATCCTTACTGCCCGGTTCGCAATGTGGGCAGTGCGGTTATCCCGGCTGCTCGCCATTAGCGGAAGCGGTTGCCAGCGGGCAGGCTCCGGTGACGGCTTGCCCGCCTGGTGGCAAGGCATTGGCGGAAATATTGGCGGCGAAACTGGGTGTGAGTATTGATCTCTCCGGTGTGGAAGACAAAGGGCCAATGATTGCCTACGTGCATGAAAACCTGTGCATCGGTTGCACTAAATGTTTCAAACGCTGTCCAACTGATGCGATTTTGGGTGGGCCAAAGCAGATTCATGCGGTATTTGCCGATGCTTGCACGGGTTGCGAGAAGTGCTTTGATGTGTGCCCGACTGAATGCATTGAAATGCGCCCGCTGACACCGACTTTACAAACTTGGTATTGGCCGAGTCCGGCTGTGGCAGTTGCCTGATGTTGTTTCTATGCCTGTAGAAGAATATGGGGGGGCTGATATTTTCCCAGTTAGTGGTCTGTATGACCCTGTTTCACCTGATACTCGGCATCAATTACCCGGCCTTCGCGTTCGCGCAGGATGACAGTTGTTGCACCTGGCTGTTGCAGTTTTTTGCACATCTACCACAGTCTCAGCACACTGTCAAGACCTGTGTGATTATAGACTCTACAGTCATGTTAAACTCCAGCAGGCACGGCAGGTACTACGCAGTTTGAGGCTCATTATGTGTTTCGGGGTCTTAGCCCATCAGCAGGGACAACAAGGAATGTAGAGCAGCTTGTCCGCGTTTCCTGATGTTATGCAGGCACTCGAAGAAAGCCCACTATACTTTAACCGCCCATAATTGCTGATTTTCCGAAGGTCTGAAAATTGAGGGTTAGCAATGAATCCAGTGCTTTCTTATGGGTCGTGTGGGTTTGCGCCAAACATGCATCAATGGTCTGGGTAAACCCGGCAAAGGTTTCATGGTAGCGGGAATACAGGCATTCCTTTTTCACAAACTTCCATAAGCGTTCAATCAGGTTCAGGTTGGGTGAGTAAGCGGGCAGGAACAGCAACGGTTTCCCCCAAGCCCTGCACCCGTTGGCAACGCTGGTAACGGGCATTGTCCAGCACCAGCGTCACCGGAATGTCCAAGGCCATGGCATGGATTTGCCTGAGCAACAGGCAAACACTGTCGGCATTGATGTAGCTGTCATTGGTGACGGTGATCAGTTCATGCGTGATGGCATTTAACGCACCGAGTACATTGTAACGCTGGCGTCCGGCAGGGGCACGGATGAACAGCCGGGTAAAGCACCACAGGAACCCCAGGAATGGGGCGAGTACAAAATGGGCGGCATCGACAAAGAAAACGGCGCGTTTCCCGGCTTTGGCGTCCTCAAGGCGTGGTTCCAACTCTTTTTTTAAATGTGTCCTGGACTGTTGGATCGGCTTTTGCGGGTATCATCCCCACTTTCCTGACCGACAAACCCAGACTATGCAGGAACATGCGCACGGCTTCCTGTTTGAGTCCGATGCCGGTTAAACGGTGTATCTCGGCTATCGCCTGCGTGATCCGGGTAGGGGGATGACGTTCAAAATGGCTTTTCAGTTGTTCCCGGAAAGGTTCCAGCTGGCTGACCGGGCGATAGAAATCCATTTGTTCCAGGGCGGTGACCCCGCCTTGTTGATAACGTTTCAGGTAACGGGTGACTGTCGTTGAGCTGACCTGCGCCAGCCGCTCAATCTCACCATGTGCCAGCCCCTGGCTTTTTAGCCACAACACCTCCATCCGTAGCTATGGACAGGCTGAGTATAATACCTTAGCGAGGTGTCCGGGATTATTAGACCAGATCACCTGACAACGGCGGCTGACATCAGACACTGTTGAGTTCACCAGCATTTTCAGCAGCCACTAGTCCAGGGCTTTGGTATGCGGGCTGTTGGGGGTATACCAATCCAGTTGCTGCGTGGTGGTCGGGTCACCTTCGCAATGGCGGCAACGGTAGCGTTTGGGACGCAGTTCAATCAAGACCTTGCGCTCAAAAATCAGCAGATGCTGTAAACGGATGGGGCGGTCGTAACCATGAAAATCACTGATTTTGCGGCCGCAGCAACGGCAATGCGTGTAATCCAGCATGCTTTTCACTCCAGGATCAGGGAGCCTTTCTCACCGTTTTGCACCGACAGGATTTCTACATCTGGAATGTCCAGGGGGATTTGAAAACTGGCAGGCATCGGCTTTCCTTGCTAATGGTCTGGATGGCTCAGGATACTACATCTTGTGTGTGACCACGGGAAATCCCAAAGAACCTTCGCAATCTCGCGGCAAATCCTATAATCTGCTGTTTTCCCACACCGGATTAAGACAGAACAATGCGTGTATCCCGATTCCCCATTTCCACCCTGCGTGAAACCCCGGCGGATGCTGAAGTCATCAGTCACCAACTGATGTTGCGGGCGGGCATGATCCGCCGCCTTGCCTCCGGCCTGTATACCTGGATGCCCTATGGCTTGCGTGTGCTACGCAAGGTCGAGGCCATCGTGCGCGAAGAGATGAACAACGCCGGAGCCATCGAGGTGCTGATGCCATCGGTACAGCCAGCGGAGCTGTGGCAGGAATCAGGGCGTTGGGAAAAATACGGGGCGGAACTGCTGCGCATCAAGGATCGCCACGCGCGGGATTTCTGCTACGGCCCGACCCACGAGGAAATCATCACCGACTACGCACGCAAGGAACTCGGCAGCTACAAGCAATTGCCAGTCAATTTCTACCAGATCCAGACCAAGTTCCGCGATGAAGTGCGCCCGCGTTTTGGCGTGATGCGCGCACGCGAATTCCTGATGAAGGATGCCTACTCCTTCCACCTGACGCAGGAGTCCTTGCAGGAAACCTACGACGCCATGTTTGCCGCTTACTCACGCATTTTCCAGCGGCTGGGGCTGGATTTCCGCCCGGTGCAGGCGGATACCGGCTCCATCGGCGGCAATGCCTCGCACGAATTCCACGTACTGGCGGAATCCGGGGAAGATGCCATCGCGTTTGCCAGCGGCAGCAACTACGCCGCCAACATCGAGCTGGCCGAAGCGGTTGCGCTGCTGGCTGAGCGTGCTGCGCCATCCGAAGACATGCGCGAAGTCGACACCCCCAACGCCAAAACCATCGAGGAGCTGGTCACACAATTCGGCTTACCGGTCGAAAAAACGGTCAAGACCCTGATCGTGGCCGCTGCAGATGATGTTGATGCTGATTTCGTGGCGCTGCTGGTACGTGGCGACCATACCCTCAACGAAATCAAGGCGGAAAAGCTGCCGGAAGTCGCTTCCCCGCTACGCTTCGCCCGCGAAGACGAAATCCGCGCCATTATCGGTGCAGGCCCTGGCTCCCTCGGCCCGGTCAACCTGCCCATTCCGTGCATTGCCGACCGCACGGTTGCCAACATGGCTGACTTTGGCGCTGGTGCCAATAGCGACGGCAAGCACTATTTCGGCATCAACTGGGGACGCGATGTGGCGCTGCCAGCAGTTGCCGACCTGCGCAATGTGGTGGCGGGTGACCCTAGCCCAGATGGTTGCGGCACGCTCTCCATCGTGCGCGGCATCGAGGTTGGCCACATCTTCCAGTTGGGCAGGAAATATTCCGAAGCCATGAACGCCACGGTGCTGGATGAAAGTGGCCGTGCGCAGGTGATGACCATGGGCTGTTATGGCATCGGCGTTTCCCGTGTGGTTGCTTCCGCCATTGAGCAGAACAATGACGGATACGGCATCCGTTGGCCGGACGCGATTGCGCCGTTTACTGTGGTTATTGCGCCCTTAAACATGCAGAAGTCGCCGGAAGTCGCCGCCAAGGCCGAAGATCTGTATGCGCAATTACAGGCGGCGGGCGTGGATGTGTTGCTGGATGACCGTGCGCTGCGCCCCGGCGCGATGTTTGCCGACCATGAGCTGCTGGGTATTCCGCATCGCGTGATCATTTCCGAGCGCGGTTTGCAGGCGGGCGAAATCGAGTACAAGGCACGCAGCGGCGGGGATGCACAGAAAGTGCCGTTGGCCGAAGCGTTATCCTTTATTCAGGGATGCTTGCAAGGCTGACAGTATTCACCTGGAGATTTTTATGGAACATGTCAGGGTGTTGCTGGCTGCGGCATCCTGACAATACATTGGCTGAATTTTTTACACACCTGCGTCCGAGGCGTATTGACAGCGGCCTGAAATTTATAGGTTAAGGTTATGCCCAACTTGTTTGCAGATATCCCCGTTGACCTACCCGAAGAACTGTTTGAAACCCTGTTGGAAGCCTCCTCAGTCAAAATCGAGCGCATCGTTTCGCGCGGTCACGCTAGCCCGCCGGATTTCTGGTACGACCAGGAACAGGATGAGTGGGTCATAGTGCTGCAAGGCGAAGCAGGTCTGGCGTTTGCCGACCAGGAAGGGGAACTGACTCTACGACCAGGGGATTACGTGTTGATCAAGGCACACGCCAAGCACCGGGTTACCTTTACTGCACCAGACAGGGATACCATTTGGCTGGCGGTGTTTCTGAATTCCGATAACCAAGGGTAGGGCATGGAATGGCTACCAGCCCTCTTGTGATTAAGGTGAAATTATGAACTCAAGCTCATATTCTAAGTATAATACGCGCCATTATGAGATTGTATGACCTGTTCACCAAATGGAAATCTGCACACTGGGCGCACTGGCTATGGCGCGTCCCGCTGTTGCTGTTTTTGGCGTTGTGTGCGTGGCTGCTGATTTTCCGTTGGGTTCCAGTGCCGACTTCAGCATTCATGTTGCAGCAGGATGTTGTTGCGTTATTCGACAAGGAAACGCCGTTTGTGCGCCACGACTGGGTGAGCCTTGGGCAGATTCCGCGCCATATGCAATTGGCGGTGATCGCTTCCGAAGACCAGCGCTTTGCCGAGCATTGGGGAATAGATGTGGAAGCGACCCAGGCCGCCATCCAGGCCGAGCTGAAAGGCAAGGGTAAAGGCGGCGGTAGTACCATCACCCAGCAGCTGGCAAAAAACCTGTTCCTGTGGGAAGGCCGCAGTTATGTCCGCAAGGGACTGGAATGGATGATCGCCAGCCTGATCGAAATCTTCTGGTCGAAGGAGCGGATTCTGGAGGTTTACCTGAACAGCGCGCAGTTTGGCCAAGCTGATTACGGCGTGGGGGCAGCCGCGCAAAACCTGCTGAGAAAACCGGCCAACAAGCTAAGTGCGGCAGATGCGGCGCTGCTGGCGGCTGTCCTGCCTGCCCCTGAACATTACAGTGCCACCAAGCCTTCTGCTTACGTGCGTTCGCGCCAGAATCGTATCCTGCGGCAAATGCGCTCACTCGGTGGAGCGTCCTATCTGCAAAAACTGGATTAGGGTAACACTACCTGCACCGATTCCGATGGCCGCAGCAATTCCTTGCCACTGCGCTTGAAAATGATGTCGAGTTCGTAAATCGCGCCCTCCGGCTCAATCCGCACCGCTTCCACGCCCTGGCTGTAGACCTTGCCGCTGCGGGCATCGCCATTCACGACAACTTGCGCAGACGCACCTACCGGGTAACGCCGCAACACGTCCGCCGTTACCAGTACCCGCGCCAGCATCTGGTCATCAGGTGCCACCGACACCAGCGGCTGGTCTTGCTTGCCAGCAAAAATGACCGCGCCTTGCCACGCCGTATTGGAAACCACAATACCGGCAAACGGCGCTTTCAGTTCGGTGTGTTCCAGTGCTACCTGCGCGGCTTCTTCCGCAGCCTTGGCGGATTCCATTTCAGATTGGGCGACCGCTTGCTTGAGTTCGCTGCCTTTCAGTTCCTCCTCGGCAATCAGGCCACGGTCGAACAGCTCCTGGGTGCGGTTCATGTCGCGCTCGGCTTCATCCGTGCTCAGTTGGGCGCGGGCAATGCGGGCTTTGGCTTCCTTCAATTCGGCTTGTTGCTTGCGTTGGTCCATCTGTAACAGCAGCTCGCCCTTGTTGACATGTTGCCCGCTGGTGACATTGACCTTTTCAATCACGCCACTGTCGGTTACGCGCATGTCGACCTTGTGTACCCATTCCAGCCGACCTTTCAGTTCCAGTGCTTGCGCCGACAGGCTCGCCAGCAGACCTGCCAGCAATAAACCGGTTGTCAGGATCGTCTTCATTCAGGTTTTTCCTCTTTTTTCTTTTCCGGTTTGGGTAATGGCCAGACGGGTTTGCCTTGCAGGGCATTCAGTTGCGCAAGGGCTAACGTCCGGCAAAACTGGATTTGTTGCTTCTGCAAGCGTGCCTTGCTCTGCTGGGTCATGGCATCGCCGAGGTCGGATTTGACTTCCTGCTCATACAGGGTACGGCTACGTTCCAGATAATAGTCCCGCCACAGGATTTCAGATTCGGCGCGAGCCGCCGCTACCCGGAAAATATCCAGCCGTAACAGCAGTTCGATGATCGTCTGACGCAGTTCCATGTCGATGATGGCACGTTCATCACTGCTGGCGTCATCACGCCGGTCGTCCAGCCATGTGTTGCTTTGCAGGCTGGCTTCGGCCAGTTCCTCTGTGGTGGGCATTTCACTGGGAAATTCCCCGATCTCCGGTGGGTTCAGGTCGCTGGGCAGTTTGAGCGGGTTGTTGATGGCTTGTGCCAGCAGCGAGCGGGTCAAGCGTTGTGAGGCAATACTGGCGGATGTCTGCTGGCGTACCACCTGATATTCCGCATCCAGTTCCGCCACGTCCAGTTCGGAAAACTCTTTCAGTTCCATGCGCGTGCGGGTGCGGTCGAGCGGGATGTAATACACCGCCTGGTTTTCGTTGTCACGCACGGCGCTGGAATCAGCCAGCAGCACATCGAAGAAGCGTTGCATGATTTCCAGACGCTGTGCTTCCAGCGGGGAAATCAGCGTTGGCAGCAATTGGTCACGCTGCCGGTCGGGGGTGGCGTTATTATTGTAGGCGAGGTTGTGGCAGTCCAGATACAAGGGTTCCGGCTGCGGATGGCGTTGGGCAATGTCCGCTGCCAGTTGGGTGCGCGGGTGGCCTTGCGCATAGTTGAGCGCCTGATCCAGACTGATAGGGTCGGGCACTTCAGCGGCTTGGGTAAAAGAGGTCAGCAGCAGGCCGTAGAGCAGGATTATCCCCGCATGAGGTTTAACTCTTGGCATCATCTGCCTTCAGTGCTGCTCCTTGTTCGCGCTTGAATTTGGAAAAGGGTGTTTCCTCATACTTCTTGCCGACAATGTATTGGCCGAACAGCATGAATTCACCTGCATCCTTGGTTGCGCCGGTCAAACGCCCATTCTTGATCGGTGTGCCATCCAAGCCGATGAACTGGAATACCGGCGTGGCACGGACGCGAAATTCCTTCAGGGCAAAATCCTTCTGGCTGATACTTTCGCCCTTGAAATCTGTCATTTCCAGATCACCTTCGATGTCAACACTGATGATGCGGAAGTGATCCTTGAAATAATCCTGAATATCACTGCGGTTAAGCACCGTGGTTTTCATGCGGTGGCAGAATGGGCACTCATCCATCTCAAACATGATCAACAAGGCTTCCTTGCCGTCCTCTTTGGCCGTGGCGATTTCATCCTGCATATTGCCGAAACTGTCGTCAAAGAACTGGCTGACATCACGCACTTCGACTTTGCCTGAATCTGCCGTATCTGTGGTGGTCTCGGTCTTGTTCTCTTCGGCCTTATCCGGTGCGGCTACCTCGGTGGATTTGTTAGCGGCTGGCTTATCGGCGCTGGAAGCGCTCGCGGCAGCCGCGTCTGCGTCAGCCGGTTTTTCTTCCGCCAAAACGGTGGGGATGGAAATGCTCAATGACACGAGCATGGTCAGCAAAATCTTGCGTAACACGTGAAATCCTCCTGAATTTATTATGTGCCAAATGACGTTTTGCTTGTGACGAATACGGCAAGGAAAATATTCCCGCATTCAAGCCAGGGTTTACCCTAGCTTCACTAATGGGTTAACGCGAAGTATAGCACGGCAGGAATGATGATCAGGCTGGCAAGATTGCCCAGCAACACAATAGAGGCGACCCGTTGCGGTTCCTGCTGGTATTGTTCCGCCACCAACACATTCAGCACGGCTGGCGGTAAGGCAGCGAAAATCAGCAATTGTGCGTGTTGGTTGGCATCCAGCGTCAGCAGCGGGCTAACCAGGAATACGCTGGCAATACCGGCGGCAGGCCCGACGATAGCTCCGAATGTCCCCAGCTTCCAGTCGCGGAAATTCACATCCAGTAGCCGCACGCCCAACGAAAATAGCAGCAACGGAATCGACACTTGCCCCAGCAGCTTGACGGTATTCGCCAGCGCATCCGGTAAGGTCACATGCAGGCTGCTGAACAGCAGGCCAAGGATGGTCGCCTGGATCATCGGCATTTTCAGCAAGCGCAATGGCTTGGTGCGATGGTCAAGGATGTAGAAACCGACCGTGAAGTGCAACACCATTTCGATGATGAACAGCACCACGGCAGCCTGTAATGCCTGCTCCCCGAATGCAAACAGCACCAGCGGAATGCCCATGTTGCCGGAGTTGTTGAACATCATCGGCGGCAGGAAGGTTTTCAGGTTGATGCGCAACAGCCACCCCAGCGGCCACAGCAGCAGCCCGGAACCGAGGATAACGGCAACCCCACCAATAGCCAGATCACGGAACGCTAGGAAATCGAACGGCTTGTCCATCAATGCCCAGAAAACCAGGAAGGGGGCGAAAAATTCCATGTTGAGGCGGTTGACCACCGCCATATCCGGGCGGTGGCGGTAGCCGTAGGCAGCGCCCAGTCCCGCGCAGGCGAAGACCGGGAAGATGATGCTGAAAATGCGCAGGGTGGTTTCGAGCATGACGGGCTCAGAACGCTTTCACCCAGGAAACCGTTCCCGGGCCGATCATCCAGTGCCCCGTCTGTATGCCTACTGCAGCCCCCAGCGCATCCCACGCCAGATCCTTGCCGCTGAAATCGTTGTTGTCCTGCTGGCTGTCGGCAACTTCCTTAAGGATGCCAGGAATCATTGCCAGTCCAAAAGCCTTGGCACGGTCGTGGGTATGGGAATAAGCAGCCACCCCCAGTACAGCAGAAACCGCGAAGTGCAGTTGTTTGTCTTTTCCCGTCCATTCATCGGCCAGGGCAAGGGAGGGCAGGCAATACACTAGCCCTATCAACGGGGCAGCCAGTAAAGTCTTCAGTTTGTTCATGTGCGCCTTGGCTCAGTTGGTTATGCGTAGCGCCATTACAACATGAAACTTGCATACTAGCATCTGGCATTCTAGCGAATAGAGACAACTTTCCGGTGTAAATGGATGTTGTCCGGGCAGTTCGGTACACTGGCTGGACTATAAAAGAGAGAGGAGGAATCAGCGTGGGCGTTCGTCCAAAAGTTTTGCATTTCTTGTCAGGGATGGTGCTGATTAGTTGTTGTTGGTTGTTGGGAATATCTGCTGTCATGGCGGAACCCAATGGTTTGGCGACGATTCAGGCCATTGCGAAGAATGAAGCCACCGACAGCAGTTTTGATTTCGGCGATGACGGCAGTTTGACTAGCGAGGAAGCCTTTGCGCTTGGGCAGCCGTCCCTGGATGGTGATACCCTGATCATTCCCTGGGCAATTGCGCCGGATCACTACCTGTACAAGGACAAATTCCTGGTCAAGGCACATGACCCCAAAGGCGTGACGATAGGCGAGCCGCAGCTGCCCAGTGGTGAGGTGAAACAGGACGAATTTTACGGCACGATCGAGGCGATCCACGATCAGGCGGAAATTCGTTTGCCTGTGCAGCGTACCGAATCCGGCAAGGCAGGCAGTTTCCTGCTGGAGCTCGGTTGGCAAGGTTGCGCGGAAAACGTATTGTGCTATCCGGCAGAACTGAAAGCCTTTCAGGTGAGTCTGCCGGCACCCAAAGCGGGTGAACAGGCAACGGTTGCCTGGTCAGAAACCAAACCGCCCGAAGCCATCGCTGCTGCTGTCGGCAAGGGCGAAACCTTACTTTCGGAGCAGGATCAGATCGCGGCAAAACTGGCTAGCGGCAATACGCTGCTGACCTTGCTGGGTTTCCTCGGCTTCGGTTTGTTGCTGGCGTTTACGCCGTGCGTGTTCCCGATGATCCCCATCCTTTCCGGCATTATTGTCGGGCAGAAAAACCTGACTCCGCGCAAGGCGTTTTTCCTCTCATTGGCCTATGTGCTGGCAATGGCGCTGACCTATACGGTAGCGGGGGTGTTGGCGGGCTTGTTTGGGCAAAACTTGCAAGCGATGTTCCAGAACCCGTGGGTGCTGGGTGTTTTCAGCGCTATTTTCGTGCTGTTGGCGCTCTCCATGTTTGGGTTTTATGACTTGCAGATGCCCTCCAGCATCCAGACCCGCTTGAACAACCTCAGCAATCAGCAGGAAGGCGGCAGTCTGATTGGGGTTGCCATCATGGGTGCGTTGTCGGCCTTGATCGTGGGGCCGTGCGTGGCCGCGCCGCTAGCGGGGGCGCTGATCTACATCGGCCAGACCGGGGATGCGCTGCTGGGTGGCATGGCGCTGTTCGCCCTGAGTATTGGCATGGGCATTCCGCTGTTGCTGGTGGGGACTTCCGCAGGCAAATGGTTGCCACGCGCCGGTATGTGGATGGAAGTGATCAAAGCTGTTTTCGGTGTGATGATGCTGGGGGTTGCCATCTGGTTACTGGAACGCATCCTGCCCGAATCAATCGCCTTGCTGCTGTGGGCGGCACTGTTCGTGATTTCGGCGATTTTCCTCGGCGCGCTCACCCATTTGCCGGAAGGCAGCAGCGGCTGGCGCAAATTCTGGAAGGGAACCGGCATCCTGCTGCTGCTGTACGGCAGTTTGTTGATGGTGGGCAGCACGACCGGCAAGGGCGATTTGTGGCAGCCCCTGCGCGGGCTGGCGCTGGGGCAGGTGAGTGCCGGGCAAGGCAGTGCAGCGCTGGAGTTACCTTTCAACACGGTCAAAACGCTGGCGGCACTCCAGCAAGCAGTCGCGGATGCCAAAGGCCAGCCGGTGATGGTGGATTTCTACGCAGACTGGTGTGTGACCTGCAAGGAGATGGAGAAATACACGTTCTCTGACCCGTCAGTACAGGTACAATTGCGCAATGCGATTTTGATCAAGGCGGATGTAACCAAGACGACGGCAGAAAGCAAAGCGTTGCTGGCCAATTTCAAGATTCCGGGGCCACCTGCTATCTTGTTTTACAACAAGGATGGTGAGGAACTAAGGCAATACCGGCAGGTAGGGTTCATGCCCGCCGAGGCGTTTGCAACCCATTTGAGCAAGGCGTTGCAGTAAGGCTGGGGGTTCCTCACTCCATCAAATCCGCCGGGAAGCCGTGTTCTGCCAGCACTTCCCGGCGGTGTTGCAGGTAGCGCTGGAATTCCGGCTGCCATTGGTATGCGCCGGAAATTACATAGTCCATCGCCCCATGGGTGTGGAACGCCTTGAGGTAGGCTTCGGTGCGGAACGTTTCCTTGCCGTCGGCGTCGAAGAACACCAGGCTGGGGCTGTACTGGATGTTCAGCGCTTTAGCCCATTCCGCAATTTTCATGTCTTTGCCATCCGGCGTCTGGATGTCGCTGGTGTCATCGGGGTTCACCACCACCACATCCAGGTTGCTCAGGCTGTAGGCCAGTTCCTTGCGCTTGAAAATGTCGTTGAATAGTTCGTCGCAGGTGTCGCAATCCTGCTGGGCGAAGACCACCATCAGCGGGCGCTTATCGTCCTTGCGTACATCCTGCAAGCGTAGTGGGGCAGGTAAGCTGCCGGGCAGGGCGTAGGTTTGATCCTTGCTGGCAACCTTGCCTTCCGCCTTCAGTTTGGCGTAGTAGTCCTTGAAACTGCCTTCCTTGTCGTGTTTCCCTGCGGAATAATCCAGAGCCAGCTCGAATTTGTCAGGGGCGTAGTAGCCGTTGACCCGTAGTACCACCTTGCCGCCTTCATCCAGGAACAGCATGGTCGGGGTGTATTGTACTTTCAAGTCGGTAGCGAAGGCTTTTTCCGTGGTTTCCTTGCCATCAAAATCGGTCACGCTGCGGTCGCCCCACATATTGATCGAGATGACGTCGAAATTTTTCTGGGTTTTGTCGGCGATGTCCTGTTTGCCGAAGTTGTCCTTCAGCAGCTTGGTGCAGTAGGGGCAACCATCCTGGTAGAAATACAGGATCGCGCGCTTGTTGGCGGCGGTGGCCTCCTTGATGTCTTCGCGGATGTCGAGGAAGGATTCCTTGAACCAGGCCGGTTTTTCTTCATAGCCGGGGTTGACTAACCCCGCGCCGAGGGCGGATGCGTTGGCAGGCGGTTCTTCTGCCCAGGCAAGGTTGGCGAGAAGCATCAGGGCAAACAGCAGGGCATACTTCATGTAAGGTCTCCTCGGCGGTAATATTCGGTAGGGAAATTATTAGTTTATTGGGAGTAGTCTAGCATTGTGGACAGGATTTTTTGATAGTCCATAAATTCTTGGCGATAAGTGATCTGGTCTAATAATCCCGGTCACTACCCACGGCATTTGCCAGCTTTGATCAGAGGCGCGGATAGCGCTGATCCAGTTGCGTTTATGTCCCCGGCCTCCAGGGCGGGGGTTCCGCAATACCCGCAACCTCATCAACATGGTTTACTTCCTGTGCGGCAAACTGGAGTTCAGTTACCCACGGTATTCCACATAGAGCCTTTTTTTTATGGCTCCAGCCGATCCGTTGCAGCCATTTATGCAGGCCACGATAAGAAATGGCCTTGCCATAATGCGCTTCAAAGCGTGGCAGCAAATCCTCGATGCGTTCAAACGGGGTTTCGCTCTCCACCCATTGCCGAAAAGCTTCAACGTCTTTCACCTTATGGCTGTGCCCAGGGCGGGGATGTGTCCGGGGTTGGAGGCTGCCGGTTTCTTCCCTCAGGGCCAACCATTTGTCCAGGGTGCTGCGGGCTATGGAAAACGTCCCACAAACGTGGGATTTATGTTTGCTCTTGTCATAGGCAGCAACAACACGTTCACGGAGATCCTTAGAGTAGTAAGTCGGCATGATGAAGGATGGGGAAGTTGATCATCCGTCCTATTGTAGCTGACTAAAATGAAAAGACTATAATGATGGTCACAACATCTTCACTTCAACACTGACGTGCATTTTGGGATGTGGCTCGGGTTTGCCTACATAAGAACCTGATACCGGCGGGATTGCTTCCGGATGGCGATGATGCGCCACGGCGATATGTTCGTTGGCGACCCGCAAGCCGCTGGTTGAATCAAAGCCCCACCAGCCCGAACCGGGCAGGTACACTTCCGACCAGGCATGGGTAGCCCCGTGTTGATCCTGCGGGCCATCACCGGGTTGCAGCAGATAACCGCTGACGAAGCGGCTGGCCAGCCCCAATGCGCGGCAGGATTCGATGAACAAAACCGCCAGATCGCGGCAGGAGCCGGAACCCAGGGTAATAGTCTGGCGCGGCGATTGCACGCCGGGTTCCTCCCGTGCGGTGTACTTGAATTCCTCAGCGATGGTTTTATTGAGTGTGTCGAGCAAGCTGACGGTCTTGTTCAAGGTGCTGGGCTGGTAAATCTTTTCCAGCCATTGTTGCACCACCGGGTAGTCGCGAGGAAACACCGCCATTTGGTAGGCAATTAGGTCGACCTGTTCCAGCGGGTCGTAATGGAAGGGGTAGAGCAGGGCGGATTCATCCATCCCAAATTCCAGCGGCGGCGTCCCGTAGTGCTGCACCACCACCCTGCTGGTAATGTCCAGTGTCTGGCTTTTGCCGAGAAACTCCACCAGCGCGAGTGAATTGTTGTAAATGTCCCGTTCCCAGAAGATCCGGTAGTCGGGCGCAATCGTCAGTTGTGAGGACTCGATACGGATGTCGTGGCCTTCGCGCGGGCGGATGTGCAGCTTATGCAGTTTAAACGTAACCGCTTCGGCGTATTCGTAGCGAGTATTGTGGGTGATCTGAATGCGGCGCATAGTGTTTCGTCCAGCATTGGTTGGGGGCAATTGCCACAGATTCTATAGGCATAACCCTGCCAATGTATATTTGCCAGAATGTTGTAGGGGAAGCCTATAATCGTCCCATCACAAAATGCAGGATGGTGGCGTGATGGAAGCGACTGAATTCAAACATATTCTCAAAGCTCAGGACGAGCAGGTCTGTGCCACCGGGGTGGATGTCTGGGTTGGCATGGAACCCACCTTCACGCAACGTTTCGCCGAAACCCCGGAGTGGCTGAATACGGCATTAGGCCCTGAAAAACCTGACTATGCCGACAGGCTCCTGCGCGAAGTTTGCCTGCGCCAACCCGGCGGCGTGGTACTGCGCACCCTGGGCAGGCAATACGGGGGTGAAGACATGCCACGCTGGAGCTTCGGCTATTACCAGGCGCGCCAGCAGCAATTTCGCTGGGATGGTCCGCCCGACCCCTTGCTGGCTCCTTTGCCTGAAGAAGCAGCTCCGCAAGTGGACAGCGAGGCATTCTGGCGGGCGCTGAATACGGCGCTGCTCCAAACCGGCTGGCAGTCATCCGCTTTCACGCTGGAACAAGCCTTACCCTACCGCGTGTTGTTCCGCTGTGATGGCAAAGCCGCGCAGGCCAATGTCCTGAGCAAGCCTGAACTGACGCGCGCCTCGGTACATGCGCAAAAGATTCCGCTGGATGGTCTGCTGGATCCGCTGGCGCAGGAAGGTGATTTTTTATTGTGTCTGGATGCCTTGCCCCCGGATGCAGCGCACCCCAACCCGTCAGGTATACTGATCGAATTGCCAGCCCTGCCTTCGGTGGCAGTTTTTGTGCAATTGCTGCAAGCCATCACGCGGGCAGCCAGGGAAACCGCCGTCCCGAGTGTGTTGATGCAGGGTTTCCCGCCACCGGTGGATGCCAGCGTAGCGTGGACGACGATTACCCCTGACCCTGCCGTGATTGAAATCAATCAGGCACCGGAACCGGACGCCGAGCATTTTTACGCACGCTGTGAGCTGTTCTACAGCGCGGCACGGGATGTCGGCCTGCACCCCTACCGCTTGCACTACAATGGTGTGGTGTCCGACTCCGGTGGTGGTGGCCAATTCACGCTGGGTGGCACGGAACCGATGGGCAGCCCGTTTATCCGCTATCCGCAGTTGTTGCCGCGCCTGATCCGTTACCTCAACGCCCACCCGGCGCTATCTTACTGGTTTGCGCCACCGTCGATCGGCAGCTCCAGCCAGTCGCCGCGCGTGGATGAAAACTTGCGCGAATCCTTCAACGAGCTGGCTATCGCGCTGGAGCAACTGGAGAGGCTCGAAAACCCCTCGGCGGAATTCATCTGGCGCAGCCTTAGCCCGTTTCTGGTCGACCCTTCCGGCAACCCGCACCGCAGCGAGCTGAATATCGAAAAGCTCTGGAACCCTTATTTACCGGGGCGTGGTTGTCTGGGGTTGGTGGAATTCCGCGCCTTCCGCATGTCGCGCAGCCCGGAATGCGCCGCCGCAATTGCGGTACTGCTGCGTAGCATCTTGGCCATGTTAAGCACCGACGACAAGGTAATGGCCTTGTTGGATCATGGCGCGGATTTACATGACAAATATGCCCTGCCGTTTTATATGCAAAAGGATTTACAGGCGGTGTTTGCGGATCTGGCACAGGCGCACTTGCCACTGCATGAGGAAATACAGAACCTGCTGTTGCAGGAACCGGTACGTTTCCTAGGCAAAGCCGTGTTTCATGGCTGTTATCTGGAGTTGCATCAAGCCCTGGAGTTCTGGCCGCTGGTGGGGGATGTGGCTTCGCAGGAGCGTGGCGGTTCGCGCCTGATCGACGCCAGCACCACGCGTTTGCAGATTACCCTGGGCATGGAAACGCACAACCCCATCCAGATCGAGGGCTGGGAAGTGTGGGTGGATGGCTATCGCGTTCCCATGCAGGTGGAGCAGGATGCGTATGGCTTGGTCAAAGTCACCGGTGTGCGTTACCGTCATTTCCAGCCGATGATTGGCTTGCATCCCGGCATTGCCGCGCGCAATACGGTTGGTTTTGTTCTCAGGCACAAGGGGCTGGATGAGGCGCTGGAAGTGACCTACCACGAATGGCAGCCGCAAGGGTTGCCTTATCCCGGTTTGCCTGCTGACATGGAAGAGGCCACGCAGCGCCGTAACGAGCGCTTTATCTGTCAGGTTGTTCCGTGTGACGCAGGTATCCATCCAAAATTGCCGCCTGACAGTGCTGTCAGCGCTTATTGTCTGGATTTGCGGCGCTTGTCGGATTCTCTACCCTGATCCAAAGTGGAATTTTGTGTTTCCAGTCCACCCTTTCCATTTCACGCAACGCATAGCCCCGTAAAGCGACACGTACTTTGGTCAGTGTATAAACACCCTGTTCCAGCCGGTGATCCAGCAATAAGGTGCGCTTCAGATTCTCGGGCAATGCCGGGTTCGGGATAAAATGTAAAGCTTCGACAGTGTTCCACTCGGCATCTTCTTCCGAAGAAACCCAGTCTTCGGTGGCGGCCTCTGCTTCCAATATCCGTGACAATACCAGATCAATGAAGCGGTTGCGTTCATGACAATAGGCGCGTGCATGGTAGCGCCCGCTGGCATAAACCAGCTGATTGGGGGAAATGGTCAGGCTCTCAAAACCACCCAGTTTGGCGTGGTAATAGATTTCGAGTGTTTTGTGTTCCCGTATGGCAGTGACAACCCTGCTGATAATGGCTCCCTCAAGGTGCGGTTTGAACAGATTGTCAACATCTGTGACGGTTAAGTGCCCCCATTCTTCATCTTCCCAAAAATGGTTGGTTAGGGAGTTGCCGCGCAGGTAATCCAGATAGCGCAAGGGATCCTGGCTGATGTAATGCGGCTGGAAACCACTGGCAATCTCATGGCGTTTGGTCGATGGGTTATAAACCATGCTATCTGGATGTTGCTGGCGGTATGCCTCAATGCTGGCCTGGGCATTCTGGCGGGCAATGCCAAATGTTTTACCGAGTTGCCCGGCAGTGATGCCTTCACCCCAATATAAACAGGCTTCGATGTAAGCGAACCTTCTGTAGCTGTCTCTTTTTAAAAGCTTATTTTTTAATATGTCATGTTTCATGTCATGTATTTTTTCCGTTAGGTTTGACGTGAAAAAATCAGGTGCTATTCTAATCAAAAATCAGGCAACAGGACAGAAAACCTTATGTTACGAATCCGTCTACAACTTCCCAAGCATGAGCCGCTACAGCAATACGACCACCTTGATCTTATCCACGATGCTTTGGTGAATGCACTGGTGGCTGCCGGGGCTGATAGCAATGAGGTGATCGGGCATCAGGCAAAGCCATGGACATTTGCGCCATTAGGTTGGCATCGCAAGCATACGGGGCTTACCCATGGGCTGGTTGTATCCACGGCTGACGCTGGGCTGGCGCGTATTCTTTCACGTCTTGACCCGGCACGGGTGGTTAAGCGCCGCTGGGATACGGCCAGTGTCAACTTCGCCGCAGCCACGGTCAGCATGGAGCCTGACCCGATTTTACCCAAGCAGCACAGCCTGGGTTGCTTGATGCTTTCCCCACTGGTTTTACATGATGACAGCCACATCGGCAAAGGCAAGCGCTGGCACCGCGACCTGAATGACCTGAGTTCCAGCCTCGGTGAAATCATCAACCGTAAACTGTCTTTTGTGGCCGGGCGGGACGTGCAACTGGGCATTTACCCTGACTCCCTCTATTTACGCGCCAACCCGCAGCACTCCGTATTGGTCAATCTGAAAACCTTCAGGGATGGGCGCAAGAGTTTCGTGATCGGCATGCAGGCCCCGTTGTTGCTGGAGGGTAGTGAGGAGGATTTGCGCCTGGCGTGGTATGCGGGGATCGGGGAGAAAACCCGTAGCGGGTTTGGATGTCTGGGGTTGATTGAGCAGGGGGTAGGGCGATGAATAAACCGTATGCACGCGCCAATCAACTGGCAGCACAGGTTTTCAGGGACTTCATGGCGCAGGTGGTCGAGCAGCATGTCCTGAATGAGCGCGTTTTTCCGGTCAAAGAGATTGATAAGAAGCCCTTAGCAGAGGGAAAAATCATCAATCTGGATACCATCAAGTTGATGAGCCTCAGTGGCAAAGGTGGATATTCCGCTGATCCGGAAAAATTTGCCCGCTATCGTAAGAACAGCAATATCACCCTGCTGGATCACATGCTATCGGTCACGCGCGGGGCATTGGTACTGGCGGTGTTGAGCTGGTTACAGGCTAATCCCGAGATGGATGAGGCCGTTGTGATTGAACGACTGAAAGTGCTGGCAGTAACGGCATTTCTGCACGATCTGGACAAGATGTTGCAACTGCCGCGCAATGAGGCATTAACGCTGGAACATGTGGAATTGGCGATGCAGCGTTATGGCATTGTTGAATTTCTGGGGGATATTCAACTCAGTGCCGAGCAACTACGCTTTCTCATTGAACAGGTTGAAACCTCACAGGCGTTTCGCCACCCCTGCCAGCAAGAGCCGAAACATGCCTATGGTGTGGATGCCAAGCGCTATGCACAACTGGCAGACAAGCTGGATGGTCTGTGGTGTGCGGATGGTTCGCGGCAGGGGCTGGAGGCTATCATGACGTATATGCAAGGCAGTAATGCGCTTGCCAGCGATCTGTTAAGCCAGTGGCAGGCGGTGGATATTTTTGACCCGCACCATCCGTTTTTGCTGGATGAATTACAACGCAATTTATCGTATGCCTGCCGGATGGAGTCGGGTATTCCGCCCTTGCTGGAAACGCATCAGGATGGGCGTTTGTTTATGTTGCTGCCAGCCAGTTATGGGCAAGCCGTGATAAAGCGGGGGATTGCCCGCTTACTGGATTGTCTACCTTTCAATCTGGAGCTGATCATTTCCAATCGTGGTATCCCGGAACTACGCAATGGCCAGCCTGACGTTGAACGCTATCGGCATTTCATTGAAGCAGCAGAGCAAAGGCGAGAATTAGGACGCTTATTTCTGCTGAGCAATAGCCTGATTGATGCGCTGACGCCTGCAATGGATGCCAACTTTAGCTGCGTGAGTTTACAGCCGCGTTGGCCGGGGAAAATCACCGGGCAAATGAGCACACCTTATCCGAACCCTGATGAACTGGATTATCAGGGGCTGCAAGCCTTGTTCAAGGCAGCACAACTCACCTTGCTGCTGACCTTGAAGCTTCCCGTCACCAAAAAGAACGGTTTACCGGATTACACCCAGCGCGAACAGCAATTACTGGATACGCTGGATATGGCATTGCCCGTGTGGTTGGAGTCGTTAACGGATGCACAATCCAAACGCATTTTGCTCGGTATTTGGGCAGTTGCGGTGACACATGATGATGTGGATAAACAGGCACGTATCTGGGGCGAGCAGGGCTTGCTGCAAACTTGGCTGGAAGGTACGGAAGGGCAGGACGGTTTTAATCAGCACTTTGCCGGGGAAGGTGTTGATGCATTGAATGCTGTGAAGCGGCATTTCTCGCAGTTGCTGAACCAGCGGCGGCTTAGCCCTGAAGATGAGGCAGCGACCGGGCGTTGCCTGTTTACGGATAGCCCAACAAACACCCTGATTTCCAGTAGCCTGAATCTTTACGAGGTCAAGGTATCCGCGTTTACCGGGCGAGAGGGCAAGCCGGATTCGATTACTGCACCTGCCAGCGGCGAAGTGCCGATCAGCTTGGTTTCACTGGCTGAGCATAAGCTGAGACAGCAGGTGTTTGTGGTTCAGGGTGGTAAACCTTCGGGTGTGCCAACCCTGGTTTCCTCACCCGTTACCACCGGCTTGTTTGGTGCATTGGTACTAGATAACAAGCTGTTATTCAAAGCCTTATCCAGCTATGACTTAAGTCGTAAAAAAGAAGAAGGCAAAGCCGTTTATCGTGGGTTGGAAATTTATCGTTACCGCTATCGTATGGCAAGGCTGGAACGCATTCCCGAACGCACCGAAGACCAGATTCAAACTTTGCGCTTGTTATTGCAAGGCTGTTTACGAGTTGGTCGCCCTCTGCACTTATTCCGTGGCTTGCCAACGCCACAAAAAGCCTTTTTCTACTTTGATGCCATGCCGCGTATTTTACAAAACCTGATTGGTGCTAATGAATTGCGGCTGGAGGAGATTCCGGCAGCCATCAAACGCCTGGAAATCGCGGAAACCATCAGTGCGGCAACAGGTCTGGGTTATGATGTGCTAACCCTGTATGCCTTGAAGCAGACCCGCTTTGCGGCTTGTGCGCTGATCTGGGGCTATGCCGAGGACAAGCTGGATGACAAAAAGCTGGCAAATGCCATGCACTATTTGCAGAACCAAATGATTCAATCCCAACAGGAGAGTGAAATGAGTGAACAGGACGGCGCTTTGGTGCGCCTTGGGCGGGCGGCGACGGTAATCCAGTACATGCCGACCAAGCATAGCCACAGTGAAGAGTTACTGGTTTTTAACCTCTGTATGGAAACGGCAGCTTCTTCATTATCCCTGAAAAACCCGCAGTCAGATCGCAGCAGTTTAATCAATGGTATTGCAGGTTTTTTGGCGGTCAATTTGGATCGAAAAGATAAACGTGGTTTCGGTTTAAATCGGGATGATCTGTTAGAGGAAGCCTGCCTAAAATTTGCCGAACAATTTGTCGATGAGGTGTGGTTTAGCGTGTTGGGTGGCAAACCACCGGCACAAAAGGAAAAACGCTTATTGGCTGCCATTTACCGCATGGCGTTTATCCAGACACATCGTGAAGCAGCGAAACAGCGCAAGGCTGAGAAAACACAGCAAACAGAAAATTCAACAGCAATGAGTGAGGCTTAATATGAATACCGAGACTTTAAACAACTACCTGGCGGATATTAATCACCTGACCGACCAGAGCACGGTCGATGGTAAGAAATACTATGTTCATCCCAAGCTGAAAAATCTGGGCTGCGTGAATTTGGTGGTGATTCGGGAAGCACTTGCTCCTGTGGTATTCCGCAATGCAGAACAGGAAATTACCGATATTGAGGTAGACGGTGATGTCTATGTGCGTGCCGTACCCAATAAATTCAAATACGTGGAGCGCGGGCGTGGTTTGCAGATTTTGCGTGCCCTAGGTGTGGGTGGCAAACAGGCCCAGAACAAGACTGTGCTCTATAAAGGGCAGCAGCCATCAGATGCCTTCGATTTGAATGCACTGGTGTTTGGGGATTCCGCCAATTTTGATAGCCGTGTGTTGCCCGTCAAGGCAGCGGTGCACTACTCCGATGCCCTGAGCTTGCAAAGCAAGCACTTGTGTGTGGATGAGACCTTCCATAACCGAGCGATGGAAGATGGGACGTTGTACGATGCCGAAAAAGGCAAGAACTCGGATAACCTGTTTACCCGCCACTTTATCAAGCCGGGAACACTGATGGTTCAGGTGCTGAGTTCACGCGGCAAAATGCTGCCAGAGATTGCCCTGAAGCATTTATTGCTGAGTGTTGGCATGGCGGGTTCCTATGGTGGTCAAACTTCCGTGACAGGAACTAATATCCGCACCCATATTGTCGGTTTGTATGCCGATCAATTCGAGAAAGCCATCACCTCGCCTTATGCGCTGCTGGCAAAGATTAGTAATCAGGGGCTGGATGTGATGACGACCCAGGCTACGCTGCACGAATTGTTGGCGCCGGAACATGCATTGAGTATCGCCGGAGGCGAAGTTACCCAATGGCAGCAGGCACTGATTGAAGCCTTCAATCAAACAGGCAGCGAGTTGGAAAAGGAATACCAGCAAGCCCGACCCAAGGTTGCCGAATTGTTCGATCAATGGTTCCAGTAAACAGGCGGCTTAGGCATGAACAAGCTTATTACCGGCATACAGGCGGAGACGCTGACTCCCTTTACCTATCATTCCCTGATGGTGCAACAAGGCACGGCGACCTTGCCCGAATTGATCAGCGACCATGCGATTATGTTTGGTTTGGCAGCCAGTCTGGGCATGATGGATGCCAGCCCCTGTTTACCAAACAAGGATTATCGGAGGGATGTCACGCAAATGCCGTGGCGGGCATCGGTGTTTACCACCGATGAGCCACGTTTGTTGCCACCTCTGGTGCGGCGTTTGAACCTGACCGAGGAGGCAGGCTACCGCAAACGCATTCAGGATGTGGTGAAAAAAGGCAATTTGAAAGACTACTTCACCACCCAGGAAGTCCCACCCGGTGTGATTTTCCGGGGTGCGTTATTTGGCTATGACCCGTTTGCCGTAACAGGGCAAGATGAAATCATTATCCGCATTGGTCTGCACCGCAATGGCATGGTACGCCTGAGCAAGCCGGGTCGGAATAAGGGCGAACTGGCTATTGAGCAAGTGCAACTCAATGCCGCTACCGCGCACCTGTTCCAGCGCGAACTGCCCGTGGCACGTTACCTGCTGCACGGCATCCAGCTCAGCCCCGCCATGTCGCTGGCGGAAGCGCGGGATGAGGTCTTGCAATGGGTGTAGCGATGGAAGTCATGATTACCAGACACAGCGTTGCCAAACGCCCGGAAGATGGTTTATCGCCACTGCAATACCGCTTGCTGCACGAGAAAAAGCGCATCCGCATTGTCGATGCGCCTACAGGGGCGGGCAAAAGCTACGCCTTCCAGAAAGCCTTGCTGGAAGGGCAGCGCATCCTGTTTATCGTGCCTACCCGTCGGTTGGCACAGAATCTGGCGGCAGGTCTGATGCATGAACTGGTGCAGCAGGGCGAGCCGTGGACAGAGGCACTGGCGCGAAAAAAGGTGGCGGTGTTTACCTCGGATCAGACTCGCCAGCTACGTGAACAGGGGGAGCGGCGGATTAGCGGCTATCGGTTGCGCCAACTGGACGCACTCGATGAAACCTGTGATGAAGGCGAAATGATTATCGCCGTGCCTGAAGTCATCAGTAACCTGTTGCACCGCCCTCGGGAAGCGCTCACCAAAGGCAGTGCCGGGGATGGGGTATTTTCACTGTTGAGCCAGTTTGATCATATTGTTTTTGATGAATTCCACACGATTGAGGCGCAAGGTTTTGGGCTGGCAGCCTTGTTTGCCAAGCTCGCCAGTATTGAATTATCGGACGGCACGGCATTCGGCAAAGCAAAAATCAGTTTCCTGTCGGCGACACCCTTGGAGATTTACCCCACGCTGGAAAAGCTGGGGGTGGCAAAATCTGCGGTGGCACGATTGGAAGAAGAACTGGTGGATACTGCGGATGCTCGCCCTTTGCATGGCGATGTGTGTCTGACCCTTATGGCAGAAGAGTCCTTGCCTGCCTGTCTGCAACAGCATCATGAGTTGATCCAGCAGGAAGTCGCGGCAAACCGTCAGGTGGTGGTGATTTACAATGCGCTGGCTGACCTGCGGCGGGATTTGCCACGTTTGAAACGGCAACTTCAGCAATGGGGTATCAGTGCAAATAAAGTGCTGGTCATTAACAGCATCGACGATAGCGGCGAAAACCGCCAGACCCGTTATGGTTTTGCTAGCGGCAGGCAGCAAAACCCGGATCAGTTCAACATTCTGATTGCCACCGCCAGCGTGGAAATGGGCGTGACGTTCCGTGAAGCAAACGTGATGTTTATGGAGCCTGGATTTGCGCCGATGAGCTTCCTGCAACGCTACGGGCGTGCTGCACGGCGCGGAAAGGATGGGCAGGTGTTTGTGCGGCTGGATGAGGCAATAAGCAACCGTTTTCCTTGGCAACGAGAATTACGACAATGGCTTGAAGCGCTTCAGGGACAGTCGGTTAATGTGCTGGATTTCAACCGCATGTTAAGCGCATCAGCACAGTCGCGTTTTGAAACGGATGCCGAGCCAGATACTGAAACCAGACAGGATGAGGCAACGCATACGCCCCACTTTGGCAGCCTGTCGCATTATGCCAATTACTCTAGTGGTTTGTATTGGCAACAGCTCATTCAACATTCCAGCAACAAGGGGCATCGTGCTGGGCATTTGCGTACTTACCAACCACCAAGCAGTGCGCATGTGTACCAGTTACTAAAGGCTATTCAGCCGTTGCTGGATGACCCCGACTACCAGCGTTCTGCACGGGAATGGTATCGCTGGTTTATGCAACGGGCGCTGATGCTGCGTGATATTGGCAAGCGCGTTACGGTTATCGAGGGCGATGGTTTCAAATTGCAGGCAGATCGGGTGTGGCTGGCGCGTGAAACCTCGGTGCTAAGGCTACCCTTGCTGCAAGATGCACAGAAAAATGACTACTTCCAACTGGAAGGTGATCTGGATGATTACCTGCTGCCGGAAGATGAGCGCCAGCGCGTGCAGCGCATGATGAAAGTGTACTACCCGCATAAGCCGGTTATTGATGAGCTGAAGGTAGATGCGAGCCTTGTGCGGGAATGGCTGAGGGTGTTTGAGGACAGGCGTCGGTGTATTGACACTGACGAGGCTTGGGAAACCTACCCTGAAGCAATGCAGGCGGTGGATACGCTGGTGCGCCTGACGGGTTGTGTGGCGGGGCATGATGTGGATATTGCGGCGGATGCAGTATGTGGGGTTTTGGGCTGAACATGCTAAATGAGCATAGTAGATACCAGAGTATATACCGTGTTTTTGCGGCTGGGAAGTTGTCGGTGCTGGCTCTATGAAAGCCGATTTCCACTGGCCGCTGGCAACAACGTTTTACCAACGCATCGAGCGCCTCAACCTGCACGGCTTGCACTTCCAGCATGTTGCCTTGTGTGAACGGCGTGCCTGGATGTATTTGCACAAGGTGAATTTCGCGCAATGGTATTCGCGGGTGCAGACCGGCAATGCGCTGCACGCCACCAGTTACCAGCGTGATCATTCGGTGCGGGGGTTGTTTGGTTTGGCTCCTGACCGGATCGACTGGGAAAACAGCATTGTCTACGAGAACAAGGGCAGCGCAGGGGCGGTGGATGCATCCAGCGAGCAGACGGCTTTCTATGCGCTGATGCTGTCGATCACTACCGGCAAGTGCTGGCGTGCCTATACGCATGTACTGACTTCGCGCCGCAAGCGGGAGGTGATGCTGGATGCCAAGCGCTTGCAGACATTATGGAATGCCTCCGTGAGGCTGGAGCAACTGGCGGAGCAGGAAAGTGTACCTGCTGCGAGGCGTATCGGTTTGTGCCAGACCTGTTCGCTGGCAGCATTTTGTGGCTTTGATTAAGGATGCCAGATGGAAACCCTGTTCGTTTCAAAGGAAGCGCAGTTGCGCCAGCATGAGAACACGCTGCAAATCAAGGTGGGCGACCAGAAGCGATCCCTGCCGATTGAAAAGCTGTCGCATGTGGTGCTGCTGTCGGAAAGCCGCCTGAATTCCCGCCTGTTGGGATTATGTGGGAAACACGGTGTGCGGCTGTCGGTTTTCGACTACTACGGCTATTTCAAGGGCGCGTTTGAACCGGCGGACAAGAGTCCGGCGGGTAAGGTCAAACTCAAACAGGCTGAATTGCTGCTGGATGATGCCCGCCGCATGGCGGTAGCGCGCGAGATTGTGCGCGGCGCGAGCCATAACATGCTGGCCAACCTGCGTTACTACCAGTACCGGGGTAACGAGGGTATGAAGCAGCCGGTAGCCGATATGCAGCAACTGCTGGCCTCTATCCCCAAAGCTAAGGATACCAACAGCCTGATGGGGATCGAGGGGCAATTGCACCAGTATTATTATGCAGCCTGGCCGTCTATCCACCCTGAGTTGGGGTTTGGCAAGCGGGTACGGCGTCCGCCCAATAATCCGGTCAATTGCCTGTTGTCGTTCCTGAATCAGCTGGTTTATACGGTGGTGCGGCATGAAATCAGCAAGACGCATCTGGAGGAAACCTTCAGCCTGCTACATGCTCCGGGTTATGGTCGCGCTTCCCTCAGTCTTGATCTGGCCGAGCCGTTCAAGCCGGTGCTGACCGACATGCTGATTTTCCGCATGGTGCAACGGCGGATGGTGGATGCCAGCTGGTTTGAGCAGCATGATCAGGTATGTCTGCTGAGTGAAACCGGGCGGCGGCAGGTGGCGGAACAGTTTTCCCTGCGTCTGGAGGAACAGTATCAGGGGCGCAGTTTCCGCAACTGGATTTACCACGAAGCCCTGGTGCTGGAACGCGAGGTGCTGGGCATGGCCGAATACGAATCCTTCAAACGGAGAGTCTGATGTTCATGCTGGTCACGTATGATGTGGAGGCCAAGCGCACGGAGAAAATGAACATCCCCGGGGCAAGCCCTCTCCCTTCGGTCGACTTTCTCGTTTCACTCGAAAGCGGGGTATCACTTCACTTCGCTCACACACTGCGTGGCTCGCTACGTTCAACAGCGCCTTCCGACGCTGTTTGAAGAATCGCCCCAAGGGGCGGGGAATAAGACCCGAAGCGATTCAAAAAGCTGTTGCGCCGTTTTCTGAACCACGAGCAATATTCTGTTTTTACCGGCGACATCACCGATGCACAGGCTATCAGGCTCCAGCATGAACTGAGCCGCTTGATGATTCCGGGGGATCGTGTCACGGAAATACGCGCTGCCAACCGGCAGAATATTGAGGTCAGCCATCTTGCCAAGAGCGAAGCAGGGAAGGGGGAATTGAAACGGACGCCGCTTGATGACCACCGCCGTGATTTTACGGTTCTGTAAGCTGACTTCGACCTTGGATGAAGCCAAAACTACCTGCCTTTGATGTCTATTGTGTTTCTGTTCGTGCTATTTTTATCTGGTCTGGTTTCGAGCTGGGTGCTGAGTTTGGCTTGGAATCGGGTGTTCCGAATCCCCATGAGGGGTTATGAGAGCCGATGTTCACGTCCTGCAACAGCGGGTTGGCGGGTTCCGAATCCCCATGAGGGGTTATGAGACAATCATCGGATTCCGCACTGGCCATCAGGCGCAGGTTCCGAATCCCCATGAGGGGTTATGAGCAAAAATGAAATACATCTGTAGCAAATGCGATACTGAGTTCCGAATCCCCATGAGGGGTTATGAGGATGGGTATACGTCATGAGCGCGGCAGGCGAACTCAGTTCCGAATCCCCATGAGGGGTTATGAGAAGCACAAAAGCGAATGTCATAAACATACGTTTCTCGTTCCGAATCCCCATGAGGGGTTATGAGGTGCAGATCAACAGGCCGGACATCATCAGCATGGACGTTCCGAATCCCCATGAGGGGTTATGAGCGGAATTGCTGAATGCGTCCACCGGCACGGTACTGACGTTCCGAATCCCCATGAGGGGTTATGAGTCAGCAGGTGTTCGACCGCCTACTTTTTCCTGCAACGTTCCGAATCCCCATGAGGGGTTATGAGAAGCAAGGCGATCTGACCCTGCTGACTACTGACGAAAGTTCCGAATCCCCATGAGGGGTTATGAGAGCTTAACCAGGCAGGTCGTAATGGTCATCTGGATGGTTCCGAATCCCCATGAGGGGTTATGAGAGCAGGTTATCATCGGTTAATCTGCCGATTGCTCCGGTTCCGAATCCCCATGAGGGGTTATGAGTCTCAATAAAGGGTGCGGGCACTTCGGTCTGACACAGTTCCGAATCCCCATGAGGGGTTATGAGTGGTAAAGCTGGCAGAGGCTGGGGAGAACTTGAGGGGTTCCGAATCCCCATGAGGGGTTATGAGATGATGGAGCGTCATATTCAGCCAGCCAATAGCTGAGTTCCGAATCCCCATGAGGGGTTATGAGCAGAGGATTATGTCTGGTTGCGCAACGGAATCGTGGGTTCCGAATCCCCATGAGGGGTTATGAGCGCGACTTGACGGCTGGCGAACAGCACATCCAGCGCGTTCCGAATCCCCATGAGGGGTTATGAGGCCGCGCCGCAGCCCTGCTGAAAAGCAGCCGCAAAGGTTCCGAATCCCCATGAGGGGTTATGAGTTGCTGCGAAGATTGCGAAAGCAGAACAGGTGTACGTGTTCCGAATCCCCATGAGGGGTTATGAGTTGTATGCCAGAAGCCTTGCAACAATTCACATTAATAGTTCCGAATCCCCATGAGGGGTTATGAGAGTCAGAACACGGAAAAACTGCCGGGCAAGTTGAAGTGTTCCGAATCCCCATGAGGGGTTATGAGGATACATTGGCGGGATTGCAGGCGGCGTTCATGTCTGTTCCGAATCCCCATGAGGGGTTATGAGACTGATTTCACCAGTAGCGGGTCGACGCCGAATTCAGGTTCCGAATCCCCATGAGGGGTTATGAGCGCCGCGTTGACCGGCGCGGCGGGGAGTAGATTGGGGTTCCGAATCCCCATGAGGGGTTATGAGGATTTAACCGGCATTGGCGCAGGCTGTGGTTCCCGGGTTCCGAATCCCCATGAGGGGTTATGAGACGCGCAACTGCTGGCGCTGGCGGAAATCATGGTGGGTTCCGAATCCCCATGAGGGGTTATGAGAGCTTAACCAGGCAGGTCGTAATGGTCATCTGGATGGTTCCGAATCCCCATGAGGGGTTATGAGAGCAGGTTATCATCGGTTAATCGTAAGCGCCGTTAAATCGCCCTACTTGCCCTTGTCAAAAAAAGGGACTTTTTTCGCACATTTCTCCAGCGGCACATTCCATGGCAGGAGGGCCTCCCATTTTTCCAGGGTGTCGGCCTGGGCGATATGCTCCAGCAGATAGCGGATATAGGCATACGGTTCGAGGCCGTTGGCCTTGGCGGTTTCAATCAGGGAATAACAGGCGGCGCTGGCGCGCGCGCCATGCGGGGTGTCGGCAAACAGCCAGGCTTTGCGGCCCACGGCAAAGGGGCGGATGGCGTTCTCCGCCAGCACATTGCTGATATGCAGGTCGCCGCGTTGGCAGTAGCCACTCAGGTATTCCCACTGGTTGAGGCAGTATTCCATCGCCTTGCGGGTGAGGCCGCCTTTCATCACCTTGCCGACCTGCGTTTCCAGCCAGGTTTTCAGTTCGTTGAGCAGGGGGCACGCTCAACTGCTGGCGCAGGCGGTATTTCTCCGCCGTGTCCAGACCCTTGATGTTGTCCTCGATGCGGTAGAGCCTGCGGATCATGCCCAGGGCAATATCCGCCAGGGTGGGTTTGCCACGGGCCTGTTTGCCGCCCGCCGCCTTGACGGCCTCCACGAACTTGCGGCGGGCATGGTCCCAGCAGCCAATGCGGGTGATGGCGTTGTTGCGGCACACGGCGGCGTAACCGGAATAGCCGTCGGCCTGGAAAATGCCGTGGAAGTCCATCAGTAGGCGTTCGGGGACGCTCCCCGCCCGGCTGGGGTCGTATTCAAACAAGACCGCCACCTGGTTCGGCGGGCCGCCCCGCACCACCCACATCCATTTGTCGGCCTGGGCGGTTTGCCGTCCTCCTTCAGCACCTGGATGCGGGTTTCATCGCCTTGCAGGTAAGCGCCGCTGTTCTGGGTTTCGCGCAGCAGGTTGAGCAGGGGTTTGAAGCTGTCCTCCAGACGGATGATCCAGTGGGCCATGCTGCTGCGGCTGAGTTCCGCGCCGTGGCGTTTGAAAATGCCCTCCAGGCGGTACAGGGCAGGCCATCGGCGTATTTGGCGATGATGACCTGCGTCAGCAGGTTGAGGCTGGCATGGCATTTGCCCAACGGATGGGGCGGACGGGCGGCGGCGACCAGCGTTGGCCCGCCATCTGCCGTTGCCGGGGCGGGATCCTGGCTGGCCCCGGCGGCAAACACGGCTTTTTCCTGCCAGTATTCCAGCACCACCAGTTGCGCCGGGATGTAGTCCAGCTCTTCCTTGACCTTGGTGAAAAACGTGCGGGTCGCCCCGGCTTTTTCCGCATCACCCAACAACAGCTCCACCCGTTGGCGCTTCAGCCCGGGCGGGAAGCCGCGCTGGCGTTGGCTGGGGCGGGGCCTGGCGGGTTCCGCCTCCGGCAGTCGTCCGGCGATGTCCTCCAGCGCGGTTGCCAACTCGGCTTCATCAAACAGGTCAATCTGGAAGGGGAGCTTTTCAGACTGGGCGCTAAACCGCTGTATTTTGGCCAGGCGCAGCATTTCTTCCAGGAGCTGGATATGGTGGTCACGCTGTTTCAGGACGGCGGCAAATTCCGCCTCTTGCTGCGCCAGCAACTGGCGCAGGCGGGCAGCGTCCAGGTCGCTATGGGATGTGGTTTTGGGGGCTGGCGGCGGTGCTAAATCCATGGGTTAAATGATAACAAAATCATCAGGATAAGTCGCTAAAACAGCGCCCCGTAGCACAACTTTTTATGCCCTTTGAGCAGGCTGATGTCATAACCGTCCAGCAGCCAGTTGATCTGCTGGGCCGTCAGCGCCATCACCCCGCCATCCCCCGTTTGCGGCCAATGGAACTTCTCTTCCGCCAGGGCTTTGTAATACAGCACAAAGCCATTGTCTTCCCAATACAGGCATTTGATTTTCGTGCGCTGGCGGTTGGTGAAGGCGTACAGCGCCCCGGCAAACGGGTCGTGGCCCAATTCCTGCGCCACGATCGCCGCCAGCCCCTGGGCGGCCTTGCGGAAATCAATGGGCGGGCGGTAAAGGTAAATGTCCGGCATCTCCCCGGCGGGGCGGAAATAACGGGCCATTACAACTGCCCCAGCAACCGGCGCAGCAAGGCCACATTGCCGGGGTGGATATTCCTGATCACCAGGCCATTCGGCAGGGACAGCTCCAGGCCATCGCCCGTCCGGGCGTCTGTCCCCGGCTGCGCCGGGCGGACAGTCACGAAACCGGAAGGCTCTGGCAATACCGGGCGTTTGCCATCCCCGGGCGGCTTGCCCGCCGTACCGCATAATTTGCGCCGCCAGTAGACAAAGCCGTGGTAACTCAACTGTTCCTGTTCACAATACTGGACTCCGGAAAGGCCGGAGGACTGGAAGCGTTGGAGCTGGGCTTGCCAGTACGCCAGACGCCCATCTTGACCTGGATTCATCGTGTTCTCCCATGCAATCTGTTGCTGATGGGCTGAGTGTCCGGGATTACGTGGGGCGCTGAAAGGAGGGGGATTTAGAAGCGCTTACGGTTAATCTGCCGATTGCTCCGGTTCCGAATCCCCATGAGGGGTTATGAGTCTCAATAAAGGGTGCGGGCACTTCGGTCTGACACAGTTCCGAATCCCCATGAGGGGTTATGAGAATCAATCAGCTCAACATCCACACTATTTAGCCTCGGTTCCGAATCCCCATGAGGGGTTATGAGTTCACCCTATGATAGTTTCCAATGCACTGGATAATTGTTCCGAATCCCCATGAGGGGTTATGAGATTGTGCCGAAAATTCCGGTGCATAAGTGCTATGTGGTTCCGAATCCCCATGAGGGGTTATGAGTTTCCCGGCGAGGTTTACCCGCCATTGAAAGACGCGGTTCCGAATCCCCATGAGGGGTTATGAGCCAACTACCGTCCCCACCTGGGGGAACCCGAACAGCGTTCCGAATCCCCATGAGGGGTTATGAGCTGGCGCTGGAAAAAGCTGGATTATGCTGCAAAATAGTTCCGAATCCCCATGAGGGGTTATGAGGGGCCATGAAGAAACACCGCATTGCAGCCCCGCACCGTTCCGAATCCCCATGAGGGGTTATGAGTGCTGGATGCACTGGGTTTGTCCGGTTACGTGCTGCGTTCCGAATCCCCATGAGGGGTTATGAGGATAAACTGGCGTTCAATTTTGCGTGTGATGTCCCAGTTCCGAATCCCCATGAGGGGTTATGAGCAGCCAACCACCAGCCGTATCACTGCGCAACCCTCTGTTCCGAATCCCCATGAGGGGTTATGAGAATTTCCTGAGCAACCCGGCAGGGGTGCTCAACCCGGGTTCCGAATCCCCATGAGGGGTTATGAGAAGAGCCTAACGACGACATCGACGACGGACGCGGGGGTTCCGAATCCCCATGAGGGGTTATGAGTTGAACAAATTCCAGAATAAGGCGTATTTCAACGGGTTCCGAATCCCCATGAGGGGTTATGAGAAAGCAACAAAGCCAACTCTGTTGTGCAGCGTACCCGGTTCCGAATCCCCATGAGGGGTTATGAGTTGTCGACAAGGTTGGATGGGGTTGTCGACAAGGTTGTTCCGAATCCCCATGAGGGGTTATGAGCGCAGTTGGGACAAAACCTTCACCCGCAATACTCCCGTTACGGGAGTGTGCTACTATCGGCGCGACCCACCCAACCACAGGACGCAGCATGAATATCGCACAACTCACTACAGATTTCGCCATCGCCGACCAACTGGCCTTTGTCGAAGGCAAAGGCGGTGTGCCCTGCATCCAGGTCAGCAACAGCCACGCCGATGCACTGATTTCGATATACGCCGGGCAGCTGCTGTCATACACCCCCAAAGGCGCGGCGGATGTGCTGTTTGTCAGCGACAAGGCATATTACGCAAGTGGCAAGGCAATCAAGGGCGGCGTGCCGATTTGTTGGCCATGGTTCGGCGCAGACCCCGAAGGCAAGGGCCGCCCGGCGCACGGTTTCATGCGCAACCGCATGTGGGACGTGTGGGCAACCCGTGGGAATGCTGACGGTTCCACCACCGTAATCCTCGGCGTGGAATCTTCCCCGGAAACACTGGCTATCTGGCCACACGCCTTCAAGCTGGCGGTGGAAATCACCGTAGGCAACACCCTGCAACTGGCACTGGTGACGCAAAACACGGGTGACGCAGCCTTTACCCTCACGCAAGCCCTGCACACCTACTTCTCGGTCGGTGACATTGCCCAAACCACCGTGACCGGTCTGGAAGGCAGGCAATACATCGACAAGGCAGCAGGCGCAGGCGACGCAATCAGACCACAAGCTGGCGCAGTGACCATCGCGGCAGAAGTTGATCGGGTTTACCTCAACGTCCCGGCGGCACTGGCGATTCAGGACGGGGCGCAAAACCGCACTATCCACATCACTTCCTCTGGCAATAAAACAGCCGTGGTGTGGAACCCGTGGGCAAAAATCGCAGCAGAAATGGCCGACTTGCAGGACGATGACTACACCCGTTTTGTCTGCGTGGAAACCACCAACGCCGTGGATGACGTGGTGGAGGTTCCGGCGGGTAGTGAATTCCGTTTGGTAGCAGAATACGCGGTATAAATGACAACACAGACCGAACCCAAACGCGGCAAGCCCGACCCCGCGATCACCACCGCCCTCACCAACTGGAAAGCACATTCCGGCTTCTGGCTGAAAGCCGCAGTCGCCGTTGGCCTCGTTTCCGGCCTGTTGCTGATTGCGCAGGCATGGTTGTTGGCGACCACCGTCAATGCGGTCGTTTTCAACAAAGCGGTGCTGGCGGATGTCATGCCTTGGCTGTGGGGGATGTTGGCCATTTTCCTGCTGCGCGCCGGGTTGGCGTGGGCGTCGGAACAGGCTGCCTTCCACGCAGCCATCCAGGTCAAACTCGCCATCCGCGAGCAACTTTACCGGCACGTGCAGCAACTCGGCCCCGCCTGGCTGAGTGGTGAACGCTCCGGCGACATCATCAACTCCCTCAGCGACGGGGTGGAGGCGCTGGAAGCCTATTACGCCCGTTACATCCCCGCCATGTCGCTGATCGCGCTGGTGCCACTGGCGATACTGGCGTTCGTGTTTGGCAGTGACTGGCTGTCTGGCCTGATCATGTTGGTGACTGCGCCGCTGATCCCGGTGTTCATGATTTTGATCGGCAAGGGCACGGAAAAGCGTAACCAGCAGCAGTGGAAATCCCTCGCCCGCATGAGCGCCCATTTCCTCGACGTAATCCAGGGGCTGACCACCCTCAAGCTGTTCAATGCCAGCCGCCGCGAAGCGCAGATGGTGGCGCAAATTTCCGACCAGTACCGCCAGTCCACTATGTCGGTGCTGCGGATCGCGTTTCTTTCATCGTTCGCGCTCGAATTCCTGGCCACCGTCAGCATTGCGCTGGTCGCCGTGTTTATCGGCTTCCGTTTGTTCTGGGGGGAAATGGATTTCTTCTACGGTCTGTTTGTGCTGCTGCTCGCACCTGAATTCTACCTGCCGCTGCGCAATATGGGCACGCAGTACCATGCGCGCATGGAGGCGATCGGGGCGGCGGAGCGGATAATGGGGATATTGGCAGAAACCCCTCCCCAGCCCTCCCCTTATCAGGGGAGGTTGGGAGGGGTTTCTTTCAACGCTGTCAATTTCACCTACCCCGACGGCAGGCAAGCCCTGAATAATGTATCGCTGGAAATCCACCCCAACGAAACCCTCGCCATCGTCGGCCCCAGCGGCGCAGGCAAAACCACCCTGACCAACCTGCTGATGGGTTTCCTGCAACCGCAAAGCGGGCAAATCCTCGTCGGCGGCCAGCCGTTACAAGGCATTACACTGGAGGAATGGCGCAAGCAATTCGCCTGGCTGCCACAAAAGCCGCAACTATTCCCCGGCACGGTGGCTGACAACATCCGCCTCGGCCACCCGCAGGCCAGTCTGGAAGCGGTGCAAGCCGCCGCCGAACAGGCGCAAGCCCACGCCTTCATCGCTGCCTTGCCCAAAGGCTACGATACCGTCGTCGGCGAAGCGGGGCAGGGGCTTTCCGGTGGCCAAATCCAGCGGATTGCACTGGCACGTGCTTTCCTCAAGGATGCGCCGCTGGTGATCCTCGACGAAGCCACCGCCAATCTGGATATGGAAAGCGAAACCCTCGTCCACCGTGCCGTGCAACAACTGGCGCAAGGCCGCACCCTGATCATGATTGCCCACCGTCTGCGTACCGTGCGTGATGCCGACCGTATTGTCGTGGTTGATGGCGGGCAGGTGGCGCAAGCCGGAACCCATGCCGAATTGCTGGCAACATCCCCTGTCTACCGCCAGATGGTGCAAGCTTACGGGGGTGAAGCATGAACGACCTGCTGCGTTTGCTGCGTCTGTTCAAGCCTTATCATGGCTGGATGGCGCTGGGCGCGTTTCTCTCGTTCATCACCTTGTTGGCGAATGTGGGGCTGATGGCGGTTTCCGGCTGGTTCATTACCGCCATGGCGATGGCGGGCGTGGCCGGGGTGACGATGAACTATTTCACCCCGTCTGCACTGATCCGGCTGGCGGCGATTGTGCGTACCGCCGGGCGCTACGGGGAACGGCTGGTCACGCACGAAGCCACTTTCCGCCTGTTGGCCGAACTGCGGGTATGGTTCTACCAAAAGCTGGAACCGCTGGCCCCAGCACGGCTGGAAGCCTTCCGTAGCGGCGACTTGCTCAGCCGTATCCGCGCCGACATCGACAAGCTGGATACGGTCTACTTGCGTCTGTTGGTGCCGCTGCTGGTGGCATTGCTGGCAACGCTGGTATTCGTAGTGGTGCTCTTGTTCTACCACCCACTGCTAGCGCTGGTCGAGGGTGGCTTGTTACTGATTGCCGGTATTTTCATCCCGTGGCTGATGAACCGGCTGGGGCATCGCACCGGCCAGCAAATGGTGATGACCAAGGCGCAGATGCGTGCGGCGCTGGTGAATGACTTGCAGGGCATGGGTGAACTGCTGGTGTATGGTGCGGATGCACGCCATGCCAGTGAAATCCAGCGCCTTTCCCAGCAATTGGCGCAACAGCAGCAGAAAATGAGCGGCTTGCAAGGTATCTCGCAGGGCGCGCTCGGCCTGTGCGCCAATCTGGCGATGTGGGGCATGATGCTGGTGGCGATTCCACTGGTTTCCTCCGGCAGTCTGGCCCCGCCAGAGCTGGCAATGCTGGCGCTGTTCGCGCTGGCGAGTTTCGAGGCGGTAATGCCGCTGCCACTGGCATTCCAGACGTTGGGGGAAACACTGGCAGCACTGCGGCGTATTTTCGAGCTAGTGGATATGCAACCAGCCGTGCAGGAACCAGCACAGCCGTTGCCCATGCCGGAAGCGTTCCATTTTACGTTTCAGGATGTGGGTTTCCGCTACGGCGAAGCTGCCGATACCCTGCAAAACATCACGCTCGATTTCCCGCCCGCCAGCAAACTGGCCATTGTCGGCGCTACTGGCTCCGGTAAAAGCACGTTGGCCAGCCTGTTGCTGCGTTTCCGCGAGCCTGCCAGTGGTGAACTGCTGCTGGCTGGCCAGCCGATCCAGCGCTACAGTGGCGAAGCTCTCCGCCAGCACATTGCGGTTGTTTCCCAGCAAACCCATTTGTTTAACGCCACCCTCCGCGACAACCTGCTATTGGCAAAACCGGATGCAAGTCAGGGTGAAATCGAAACAGCCTGTCAGCTGGCCTTGCTCCACGATTTCATTGCCAACCAGCCGGAGGGCTACGACACCTGGGCTGGCGAAACCGGGGTACGGTTGTCGGGCGGGCAGGCCAAACGGGTTGCCATTGCGCGCGCCCTGCTGAAAAATGCGCCTGTGCTGATCCTCGACGAGCCAACCGAGGGGCTGGATCCGGAAACTGCCCGGTTGGTCATGCGCAATATCATCCAGCATGTGCAACGCAACCGGCACAGCCTGCTGCTGATTACCCACCGCCTGCACGGTCTGGAGCAGATGGATGGCATTCATGTCATGGACAAAGGCCGTATTATCGAGTCCGGAACCCAGGCAGAATTGCTGGCGGCACAAGGCCATTTCCATTATCTGGCAGAAAACAGCAAGTTATTGGGCGCGCAAATAAAACGCTAAAATGTTTGCGAATTCACAATGCGACTTTATCAGCAAGCTCTAATATGAAGCGCTGATATTGGAGGATTTGAATGATGGAACAGCAGGCAAGCGTGGATCAAGCTACACACTGTCCAGTCAACGAACTGCCCATTTTTGCCGGATTGGGGGATAAATTCCGCGAAGCGCTCAAGAAGGTCGAGAGTGACGCGGTTAATTATTCGGCGGCTGAGACCATTTATAGTGCTGGCGCAGAAGCCCAAAACTTTTACGTGGTGCGTGACGGTTATGTCAAGCTGTTCAAAACCACCCTGAGCGGCAAGGATCAGATCATCCGCATCGTCAAACCCGGCGAGCTGTTCGGCTTCGACGGTTTGGTTGACGTGCTTTACAACCACAGTGCTGTCCCCCTCAAGCACGCCACGGTCTGCCGCATCCCGGTCGAACGCCTGCGCACCTTGGGCGATCAACGCCCCGAAGTTGAACGCCTGATCATGGTGCGTTGCATCAAGGAACTGCAACATGCCGATGAACGCCTGCTGGAACTTGGCGCAAAACGCTCAGCCGAACGGCTGGCCAGTTTCTTGTTGTCTTGGTGCGGGGGTACGCCATCCGGCAAGTGGACGCCGCTCGTCCTTTCCCGTCTCGAAATCGCCCAGTTGCTGGGTTTGACCATTGAAACCGTCAGCCGCCTGTTTGCCCAGTGGAAGCGCGCCAGTTTGGTGGAGGAAAAGCGCCAGGCCCTGCGTATCTTGGATCTGAAGCTGCTGCAACAGGTTGCCGACAGCCGCGAGTAAGTGCGGTTTTCCCCTCCCCACAGAGTTGGGAAGCTTGCAGGCTGCGCCTACAACAGTCTGGTAGTTTCGGCTATCATACCTAGCTTGATGAACTGCCCCCTTGGTTGAAACCTATGCTGATCCTCCCCGGTAGCGTTGCCCTTTCCGATTTCCGCCGCACCAAGCTGCTGAATACCTTACAAGCCGCCGTGCCAGCGGTCACTGGCCTGCAAGCCGAGTATGCCCATTTCGTGCGTACCGCGCGGGAGCTGAATGCAGGGGAAAAGGATCGCCTGCAAGCCCTGCTGACCTATGAAGAGCGGCAAGGTAGCCACGATTTCAGCGGAACCCTGTTCCTGGTCACCCCGCGCACCGGCACCATCTCGCCGTGGTCGAGCAAGGCCACCGACATCGCCCACAATTGCGGCCTCGGCATGGTGGAGCGGATCGAACGCGGGATTGCCTACGACGTGCAAACCAGCACCTCGCTATCGGATGCTGAACGCGCCCATATCGCCCAGCTGCTGCATGACCGCATGACCGAAATGGTGCTGCCAGACATGCAGGATGCGGTAATCCTGTTCAGCCAGGCCGAGCCTGCACTATTACGCCACGTCGACATTTCTGGCGATGCCGTCACCGCTTTGCAACAAGCCAACGTAGAATGGGGTCTGGCGCTGTCGCCGGATGAGATCGAGTATCTGGCCGAAAACTACGCCGAGCTGGGGCGCAACCCCACCGACGTGGAGCTGATGATGTTCGCGCAGGCCAACTCGGAACACTGCCGCCACAAGATCTTTAATGCCGACTGGATCATCGACGGGCAGGAGCAGCCCAAGTCGCTGTTCGGCATGATCCGCAATACCTACCGGCACGCACCGGAAGGTATCCTTTCTGCTTACAAGGATAATGCCTCGGTCATCGAAGGCCCGCTGGCAACCCGTTTCCTCACCGACGTAAAAAGCGGCGAATACCACTACACCAACGAGCCGGTGCACATCCTGATGAAGGTGGAAACCCACAACCACCCGACTGCGATTTCCCCGTTCCCCGGCGCGGCGACCGGCTCCGGCGGTGAAATCCGTGACGAGGGGGCGACCGGTAACGGCTCCAAACCCAAGGCGGGTTTGTGCGGCTTCTCGGTTTCTAACCTGCGCATTCCAGGCTACCAACAGCCATGGGAACATGATTTTGGCAAGCCGGGGCGCATCGTTTCCGCGCTCGACATCATGCTGGAAGGGCCGATCGGTGCGGCAGCCTTCAACAACGAATTTGGCCGCCCCAATATCGCCGGTTATTTCCGTACCTTCGAAATGCAGGCCCCCGGCGCAAAGGGCATGGAACTGCGTGGCTACCACAAGCCGATCATGCTGGCGGGCGGTTTGGGCAATATCCGCGAAAACAATATTGAAAAGAACCCGTTGCCGGAAGGTACGCCCATCATCGTGCTGGGTGGCCCGGTGATGCTGATCGGTTTGGGCGGTGGTGCGGCTTCCTCCATGGCCAGCGGCACCAGCGCAGAAAACCTCGACTTTGCCTCCGTACAGCGCGGCAACCCGGAAATGCAGCGCCGCTGTCAGGAAGTCATCGACCGCTGTGTGGCGCTGGGCGCTGACAACCCTATCCTCTCTATTCATGACGTAGGTGCGGGCGGTATTTCCAACGCCATTCCGGAAATCATTAATGATGCCGGGCGCGGCGGGCGCATCGAGCTGCGCACTGTGCCCAATGACGAGCCGGGCATGTCGCCGATGGAAATCTGGAGCAACGAATCGCAGGAACGCTACGTGCTGGCGATTGCCGAAGAGCGTCTGGAAACCTTCCGCGCCCTGTGCGAACGCGAACGCGCCATCTACGCCGTGGTCGGTACAGCAACCAAGGAGCAGCAACTGCTGGTCGGTGATTCCCTGTTCGACAACTACCCGGTCGACCTGCCGATGAACGTGCTGCTCGGCAAACCGCCGAAAATGCTGCGCGACGTGCATCACCAGACTTTCCACAAGCCGGAAGTCGATCTGTCAGGGATTGATCTGGGCGATGCCATTGAGCGCGTGTTGCGCCTACCTACCGTGGCGTCCAAATCCTTCCTGATCACCATTGGTGACCGCACCGTAACGGGTATGGTGGCACGTGACCAGATGGTCGGCCCGTGGCAGGTTCCGGTAGCGGATGTGGCAGTCACAGCCACCGATTACACCACGAATTACGGCGAAGCGATGGCGATGGGCGAGCGCACCCCGATTGCGCTGGTGAACCCGGCGGCTTCCGGGCGTATGGCTATTGGTGAAGCGCTGACCAATATCGCGGCGGCGGATATTGCCGACATCCGCAACATCCGCCTTTCCGCCAACTGGATGGCGGCTGCGGGCTACCCCGGCGAAGACGCAGCCCTGTTTGATACCGTTAAGGCAGTAGGCGAAGATTTGTGCCCGCGCCTCGGCCTCGCCATTCCGGTTGGCAAGGATTCCCTGTCGATGAAAACCGTCTGGCAGCAGGATGGCGAAGACCGCGAAATGGCTGCGCCCCTGTCGCTGATCGTTTCCGCCTTCTCGCCCGCGCAGGATGTACGCAAGACCCTGACCCCTCAATTGTGTACGGGCAAGGGCGACACCGACCTGATCCTGGTCGACCTCGGCAAAGGCAAAAACCGGTTGGCTGCGTCGGCGCTAGCGCAAGTTTACGGACAGGTAGGGCACTACGCGCCTGATCTGGATAACCCCGACGCGCTCACGGCATTTTTCGGCACCATTCAGGATTTGCGTACTGAAAACCTGATCCTGGCCTATCACGACCGTTCTGATGGAGGCCTGCTGGCAACGCTCGCGGAAATGAGCTTTGCCGGGCACGTGGGTGTGACCGCTTGCATTGGCCTGCTCGGTGACGAACTGCTGCCTGCCCTGTTCAGCGAGGAACTGGGTGCGGTGCTGCAAGTGCGCCACTGCGATACTGACGCGGTGCTGGAAGCTTTCCGTGAGGCCGGTCTGGCGCATTGCACCCATGTCATCGGTGAACTCAATGACAGTGACGAACTGGTGCTGAAATTTGCCCACGAAGAAGTCTACCGCGCCCCTCGCGCCCGCTTGCAGAAAATCTGGGCGGAAACCAGCTACCAGATGCAGGCATTACGCGACAATGCCGATTGCGCGGCTCAGGAGTTCGGGCGGCTGGATGATGCGCGCGACCCCGGTTTGCCGTTCAGCCTCGGCTATGACCCGGATGGGGATGTCGCCGCGCCTTACATCAGGACTGGCGTGCGCCCGGCGATGGCGATCCTGCGCGAACAAGGGGTGAACGGGCAACTGGAAATGGCGGCAGCATTTGACCGTGCCGGTTTCAAAACCATCGATGTGCACATGACCGACATTATCAGCGGGCGTGTCAGCCTCAAGGATTTCAAGGGGTTGGTCGCATGTGGTGGTTTCTCTTACGGTGACGTACTGGGCGCGGGCGGTGGTTGGGCGAAAACCATCTTGATGAACCCGCAAGCAAGCGATGAATTTGCTGCTTTCTTTGCGCGGGAAGATTCCTTCGGGCTGGGGGTGTGCAACGGCTGCCAGATGTTCTCGCAGTTGCGTGGCATGATCCCCGGCGCAGCGCACTGGCCACGTTTCTACCGCAACCGTTCCGAGCAGTTCGAGGCGCGTTATACGGCGGTGGAAGTGCTGAAATCACCATCGCTGTTCCTGCAAGGCATGGAAGGCTCACGGCTGCCGATTGCAGTGGCGCATGGCGAAGGGCGTGCTGTGTTTGACGTCGGCGTTACGCCGGAAAGCGTGCTGGCGGAAGGTCTGGTGGGGCTGTGCTACATCGACAGTTATGGCAACGCGACCGAACATTACCCGGAAAACCCGAACGGTTCGCCGTTGGGGATTACTGGCCTGACGACCTCTGACGGGCGTTTCACCATCATGATGCCGCATCCGGAACGTTTGTTCCGGGCAGTGCAACATTCCTGGCAGCCGGAAGGTGTGCTGGGTGAAGATGGCGCCTGGCTCAGGATGTTCCGTAATGCTCGGGTGTGGGTGGGTTAATCATCCGTTGACTACATTAGCTCATGTGCGCATACTTATGCGTATGAACATTGGTGGGAGAGACTATCGTGCAGGCCATTTACGACATTCGTGCCCCTAAAAAAGCGGCGAACCTGAGCATTAACAGTGATTTGTTGCAGAAAGCACGGTCGCTGAATATTAATCTGTCGGCTGCGCTGGAAACCACATTGCAGCAAATGCTTGCCCAGCAGCAGGCCGAGCAGTGGACGGTCGAAAACAAGATGGCAATTGCTGCTTATAACCGCTTTGTGGAAGAAAATGGCTGTTTGGGTGACGAGTACCGGACTTTCTGATGCACCAGTTCGACGTTTACACCAACCCTAATCCCGCCAGCCGCAAGGCTTATCCCTACATCGTTGATGTGCAGCATTCGGTGCTGGATGAGCTTGCCACTCGCATTGTTATTCCACTGGGAAGGCTGTCGGCTTTCAACAACGAGAGCATGAAAATACTCTCGCCGGTTGTTGAATATGAGGGTGAAAAACTGGTTTTGCTCACGTCGCAGATTGCATCGATGCCCGCCCGGCTATTGAAGAATCCGGTTGGTTCACTCAGTCATTTGCGGGAAGATATTCTTGTGGCTATCGACTTTGCGGTGACGGGGATTTAGCCTGGTTTTCACTCATTTTGTTATTAAGATAAATCGAGGTTTGGTTTCTCCCGATTTCCTCATAAATTAATGATATTGTGAGTAACATACGCTCAAATAAGAACTTTCGGCAGAGCTTGCTTTACTTGTGCATTTCTCATGGTCACTACCGCCGTAGGTAGGGCCAAACCAGCCATCCCTTGTATGACTCATGCCGCAGGGTTTTGCAAATTTTGACGGGGCATCGCTCCCCGTCCATAAAGTTGTATACTTCCCCCGCTTGTTACCCACCCGGAGACTTCCATGGATCATCGCGGGGCATTGTTGGATGCCATCTGACCCTTCCAACCCCTACCTGCTGGACAAACGCAAAACCCGCCTGGGTTTTGAACGCGCCGCCAACACCTACGACGCCAACGCTGTTCTGCAACGCGAAGTCGGTAGCCGCCTGCTGGAACGGCTCGACCTGATCAAGATGCAGCCCGCAACCGTGCTCGACCTTGGTTGCGGCACGGGCGCGGTCAGCGAACACCTGCTCAAGCGCTACAAGAAAGCCCGCATCATCGGCATCGATCTGGCGCTGAACATGGCGCAGAAAACCTGCCAGCGCGGTGGCTGGTTCCGTAAGCCACGCGCAGTATGCGCCGACGCCGCCCGTTTGCCTTTCCAGCCGCAATGCGCCGACATGCTGGTGTCCAACCTGATGCTGCAATGGTGCAATGACCTGCCCGCCGTGTTCAGCGAATTCGCACAAGCATTGAAACCGGAAGGGCTGCTGATGTTTTCCACCTTCGGCCCTGACACCCTCAAGGAGCTGCGCGCCAGTTGGGGGAGGGTGGATGGCTATACCCACGCCAGCCGTTTCACCGACATGCACGACGTGGGCGACGCCCTGTTGCAGGCCGGTTTCCGTGATCCGGTGGTGGATATGGAAATCATCACCCTGACTTACGCCGATGTGCGTGGCTTGCTACGTGACCTCAAAGGTATCGGCGCGAATAATGCCACCTACGGGCGCAACCACGGTTTGACCGGCAAAGCGCGCCTACAGGCATTCTTGCAGGCTTACGAATACTTCCGTCTGGAGGATGGGCATTATCCGGCGACTTATGAGGTGGTGTATGGTCATGCATGGGCATCCAAGCTGTTGCCCTCGAAATTGCCGGAAAAATTCATCCCCATTATGAGGAGCCAACCATGACCGAACCTGTCATCGCGCAGAAAAAGCCGTGTGTAATGGAGCTGGAACCCGGAACCCGCTATTGGTGGTGCGCCTGCGGGCGTTCCGCCAACCAGCCGTTTTGCGACGGTTCACACGCGGGAACCAGTATCGAACCGCTGGAATTCACTGTGCCGGAAAAGAAAAAATACGGCTTGTGCGCCTGCAAGCACACCCGCAATGCGCCGTTCTGTGATGCAACTCATCGTAATCTGGATTAAAGCCCGAAATGCCTGTGCTAGACTGACAGCGTTTCCACGCTATCTGGTTTATAACAATGAAAAAAACCTATACGATCCAGACAGTCACGCACACCGTCATTTCCCCAGGGAAGGGTTCCATTATTTGGGAGTTGCTGGATGCCGCCGATGACCGCCAGCGTAAAATCAATGGGATCACCACTTTGGACAAGGATGGGGTGATTGAGGTTGCCCGTTCAATCTACACCCGAGAATCGCCATTGGTTGAAGAGCTGCTGCTGCATAACGAAGGTGATACCTTCACCATCGACTTTACCGAGTTCAACAAGGCGCAGGGGTATATCAACCGGGAAATCTACGCCAACATGAAAAAATGTGAGCGTATGGCTTGCTTGGCACAACGGGTAGGGCAAGTACTTGCGGTGGCAGCAGCGGTGGCAGTACTCTGGCTGGGTTGGACGCTATTTGCCAGCGTCAATGAGTTTGCCCAACAACAACCCCTGACACACCATGTACCTTGACCGAATCCAAACCTGCAACAATTTTGACCCTACCCACTACCGCGCCCTGCTGGTCGACGGCAAAACTTATGGCCAGGTGCACCCTGCTTTCGCCGAGCAGCTAGCCGGGTGGCCGGAAGTTTTTACGGTAACTACCACGCAGGTGGTGCTGAACCCAGAGCTGGCTGACTATTTTTCCCGCACGGAAGCCGTAGCTCCAGTCTTCCGTAACCTGCATGAAGCTGGCGTGATCGACACCTGGGTGGCAGAAGCTTACCCCATCACGCTGGAATTTGGCGGCCATGCTGAACTGGAAATCGAACGCGCCGCCACCCAGTTCATGGGGGTGAAAACCTTCGGTATCCACCTCAACGGCCTGGTGAAAAAAAGCGACGGCATCCATGTCTGGGTTGGCACGCGCTCGCTGGACAAGCCTTTCTGGCCCGGCCAGCTCGACCAGATGGTTGCGGGTGGCCAGCCGGTCGGCCTGGGCTTGCTGGAAAACGTTATCAAGGAAGCGCAGGAAGAGGCAAATATCCCGCCAGAACTGGCGAGGCAATCACAGGCCGTAGGAACCATACCCTACCGGCAGGAAGGCTGGCGCGGGCTGGACAATTCCACTATCCATGTGTACGACTTGTGGCTGCCGGAAGACTTTGTGCCGGAAAATACCGATGGCGAAGTGATCGGCTTTGAACTGATGCCATTGGCTGAAATCGCCCGTCTGACCGAAACGACCGAAGAATTCAAGGATAATTGCAATCTGGTCAATATTGATCTTCTATTGCGTATGGGTGTGATTACACCGCAACATCCCGAATATGCTGCTATCCTCAATAGCCTATACAATGCTGGTAATACAAAAGAGATAAAAAATGCGACAAGGACAACCTAAAACCGTTTTGCTGCGCGATTATACTGCGCCTGCTTACAGTGTCGATGCCCTCTCACTGGTATTCGAACTGGGCGAAGATTCCACCAAAGTGACCAGCGTCGCCAATTACCGGCGCAACCGGGATGTGCCTGCTGATGCACTGCTGGAACTGTACGGGGAGGAACTGGAACTGCTTGAGCTGCGCCTCAACGGCCTGCCGCTCAAGGAAGGCGATTACACCCTGACCGACGCAGGCATGAGCATTCCCAATGTATCCGCCATGTGCACGCTGGAGGTTGTTACCCGCATTTATCCGCAGAAAAATACCTCGCTGGAAGGGCTGTACCAGTCCAGCGGCAACTTCTGCACCCAGTGCGAAGCGCAGGGTTTCCGCAAGATCACCTATTACCCCGACCGTCCGGATGTGATGGCGGTGTTCACTACCCAGATTCTGGCTGACAAGCAGAAATATCCGGTACTGCTATCGAATGGTAACCTCACCGGTAGCGGCGACCTGCCCGACGGGCGTCACTGGGCGCGTTGGGAAGACCCGTTCCGCAAGCCTGCCTACCTGTTTGCGTTGGTGGCGGGCAACTTGCAGCATGTGGAAGGCCGTTACACCACCGCCTCCGGGCGCGACGTGACCCTGCGCATCTACACCGAAGCGCACAATATCGACAAGTGCGACCACGCCATGCAGTCGCTGAAACGGGCGATGCACTGGGATGAAGAGCGTTTCGGGCTGGAATACGACCTCGACATCTACATGATCGTCGCCGTCGACGACTTCAACATGGGGGCGATGGAAAACAAGGGGCTGAACGTTTTCAATTCCAAACTGGTGTTCGCCAGCCCGGCAACGGCGACCGACATGGATTACGTTAGCATCGAAGCGGTCATCGGCCACGAATATTTCCACAACTGGACTGGCAACCGCGTTACCTGCCGCGACTGGTTCCAGTTGTCGCTGAAAGAAGGCTTGACGGTGTTCCGCGACCAGGAATTTACCTCCGACTTGCATTCGCGCCCAGTCAAACGCATTGAGGACGTGCGGGCATTGCGTACCTTTCAGTTTACTGAGGATGCCAGCCCGATGGCACACCCGATTCGCCCGTCGTCCTACATGGAGATCAACAACTTTTACACCGTGACCGTGTATGAAAAGGGCGCGGAAGTGGTGCGCATGTACCAGACCCTGCTGGGGCGCGACGGCTTCCGTAAGGGCATGGATTTGTACTTCCAGCGCCACGATGGGCAAGCGGTTTCCACCGAAAATTTCCTCGCGGCGATGGCGGATGCGAACGGAACCGACCTCAGCCAGTTTCAGCGTTGGTACGACCAGGCCGGTACGCCGCAGGTCACGGCGTGGATGGAGTATGACGCCGCCGCGCAGGCTTGCACCTTGCATTTCACCCAGACCTGCCCGCCAACGCCAGAAGCCGACAGCAAGCAGCCGTTCCTGATTCCGCTGGAAGTGGGCTTGCTGGATAGTCAGGGGCAGGACATCATCGGTACGCAAGTCCTACGCCTGACCGATGCCGAACAGTCTTTCCGCTTCGATAATGTGCCGGAACAGCCAGTGCCATCCCTGCTACGGGGCTTCTCTGCGCCAGTGAAACTGGAATATCCGTATAGTGACGCCGACCTTGCGTTCCTCATGAAACACGACAGCGATGCCTTCAATCGCTGGGATGCGGGGCAGCGGCTGGCGATGGGAACCATCCTCAAGCTGTTGCAATCCAGCCAGCAACAGGAAGCATTCGGTTTGGAAGATAACTTTATCAGCGCTTTCCAGTCTGTGCTGAATGATGACTCGCTGGATCATGCCTTGCGTGCCGAAGCACTGCAATTGCCGTCCGAAGCGGATATTGCCGAAGTGGCGCGGCCTTCCGACCCGGAAGCCATCCATGTCGTGCGCGAATTCATCCATGCTACCCTGGCCAAGGCGCTGCGCCTCGATCTGGAGCGCCTGTACGCCGAATTGCATGAAACCGGCGAATATTCCCCGGATGCTGCCAGCATTGGCCGCCGCAGCTTGAAAAACGTCTGTCTGGCTTACCTGGGGCGCATCCAGGATCACGGTATCCACGCGCTTTGCCAGCAGCAATACAGGCAGGCTGGCAATATGACCGATGCAATGGCGGCACTCTCCGTACTCAGCCGTACCGACTGCCCGGAACGTGAGGAAGCCTTGCAGCATTTCCACGACCGCTGGCAACACGACCCGCTGGTGATGGACAAATGGTTTGCGCTGCAAGCCACCTCGTCGCTGCCGGGTACGCTGGGGCAGGTGCAAGGGCTGATGCAGCACAAACTGTTCACCCTCAGCAACCCCAACAAGGTACGCGCCCTGATCGGCAGTTTCGCCATGCGTAACCCGCTGCATTTCCACGCGCAGGACGGCAGCGGCTACAGTTTTCTGACCGACAATGTGCTGGAACTGGATGCGATGAACCCACAAATCGCCTCACGCATGGTGCGCCCGTTGATGAACTGGCGGCATTACGAACCCACCCGCAGCGCCTTGATGAAGGTGCAACTGGAACGTATCCAGGCGCACAGCGGTTTATCGGCAGATGTATACGAAATTGTCAGCAAGAGTCTGGTATAATCGGCGGGCTAATTCACAAAGGGAGAGCAGGATTGATGAAAAACAAGCTGTTGAAATCGCTGGGGCTGGCGACTGTCTTGATGCTTGGGGTTAATGCCGCCAGCGCCGATGAAATCTGGAACAGTAATGTAGGCCGTATCGTGTATGCAGATGAAATCGGCCCGACCGCCGTATTTGCCTACGGCCCTGAAGACGACCCGGGCGTGGTGTATGTGCTGGGTCTGGCCAAGGTGTACCAGAACCGTGGCACGTATGACGGTTACTGGGCCAAGAACAAGGCCAAAGTGGAATGCAAGACCGAGCGCCCCGGCATTTTTGGCAAAATGACCAAATACTGGGGGCGTTTCCAGGTCAAGTTCGTTGATGCCAACTTCCCGTCACGCTGGGAAGGCACTTGGAGCTACTGCGACGGTGAAGCCGAGAAAGTGAAGATTCAGGCGACCCCGGCCATTGGCGAAGCCGCTGTGCCGAAGCAGGACAAAGACTAAACTGCAAGCAGCCTTGCGGCTCCTATCGCGGCCTGTCCCAGTGACAGGCCGCCGTCGTTGGTGGGTACGCTGCTGTGGGTCAGCACGTTCAATCCCATCCCTTCCAGTGTTTTCAGCAAACCCTTGAACAGCAGGGCGTTCTGGAATACGCCGCCTGACAAGGCAATCGCCCGGATTTCAGGCATTTCCTCACACAACTTCCCGGCAAGCTCGCTGATGACATGGATCAAACCCTGGTGGAATTGCGCCGAAATGGCGGCGCGGTTGTAGCCGGTTTGCAGGTCTTTCAACAGTTCGTACCACATGGGTGCAGGGTCGATTTCCCATGTGCCGGAAAGTGTTTGTTCCAGCAGGAAGGGGTAGGGTGGAACGATATTCAGCAGGCAGGGCGGGGTGGCGGCTTCCAGTTCGATGGCAGCTTGCCCTTCGTAGCTGATGGCGTTGCGGCTGAAGCCGAGGGCGGCGGCCACGGCGTCGAACAAGCGCCCGCAGGAACTGGTTAGGGGGGAGTTGATGCCGCGTTCCTGCATTACTGCAAGTGTTGCCAGTGCTTGCTGTTGCAAGTGCTGGATCATTTCCAGGCTGGAAAATTGCTCTTCGACAGACTTCCAACCGAGGTTTTGCAGGTGCGCCCAGGTGTTGCGCCAGGGTTGCAGGATGGCTTGTGTGCCGCCGGGCATGGGGGTGGGTTTGAAATGACCCAAGCGCTGGTAGTCGGTGTAGTCTGCCAGCAGGAATTCACCGCCCCAGATCGTGCCATCGTCGCCGTAGCCCAGACCGTCCAGAACGATGCCGAGGACTTTTCCGCCCTCCAGCGGCCAGTTGTTTTCGGCCATGCAGGCGGCGACATGGGCATGATGGTGCTGGGCTTCGATCAGCGGTAAAGCGTGTTCCCTTGCCCATTGCTGGCCTAACTGCGTGGAGCGGTAGCCGGGGTGTTGGTCGACGATAATGGCTGCTGGCTGATGCTCAAAGAGTTGCTGGTAGAGGTGCAGGGTGTGTTCGTATTCTTTCCAGGTACGGGCGTCTTCAAGGTCGCCGAGGTGTTGGGAAAGGATAGCCTGGCCGTCGCGTACCAAGGCGAAAGTATTTTTGAGTTCGCCGCCCATGGCTAGTAGTGGGGAGGTGTTCCCGAAACCAGTGGGCAGGGTGAGCGGTTCCGGTGCATAGCCCCGGGCGCGGCGCAGGATGCGTGGCTTGCCAGTCAGTACCCGCGTAACAGCATCATCCACCCGGTTGACGATGAGGCGGTTGTGCAACAGCAGGTAATCAGCAATGCCTTGCATCCGCTGGCGGGTTTCTTCCACGCTGATGCATTGTGGTTCCTCGGTCAGGTTGGCGCTGGTCATCACCAGTGGCGTTTCCCAGGTTTCCAGTAACAGGGCATGCAGTGGGGTGTAGGGGAGCATGAAACCGAGTAAGAAACCCCTCCCCAGCCCTCCCCTTATCAGGGGAGGGAGCAAAGCCGCACTCTGCTCCTCTTGTCCCTCCCCTGATAAGGGGAGGTTAGGAGGGGTTTCTTCCAACAACACAATCGGCGCATGTTTACTTTGCAGTAATGCGGCTTCATCCTCACTCACATGGCAATAACGCTGAATCACCGCCAAATCCCGTGCCATCAACGCCAACGGTTTCTGGTAACGGCGCTTACGACGCCGCAGCTCCGCAACAGCACGTTCATTACTAGCGTCACAAGTCAGATGCACGCCGCCCAAACCCATGATGGCAAGGATATGTCCTGCCCGCAGCAAACGGCTGGCGCTGTCGATGCAATCCCGTTCGCTTTCATCCGGTTCAACCCGTTGCCCCGTCATGTCTTCCAGCCACAGTTGCGGCCCACAAACCGCGCAGGCATTAGGCTGAGCGTGAAAGCGCCGGTCGGAGGGGTCGATATATTCCTGCTGGCAATCTGGGCAGAGGGTGAAACCGGCCATGCTGGTATTGGCACGATCATAGGGAATGCCGCGCACAATGCTCAGACGTGGGCCACAGTGGGTGCAGTTGGTGAATGGGTAGCGGTAACGCCGGTTATGCGGTTCAAAAATATCTGCACGGCAAGCAGGGCATATCGCCGCATCCGGCAAGATACCGGTGTGAATATCGCCGGATTCACTGGCAATGATGCGGAAATCACCGTGAGGGCAAGGCGCATCCAGCGCCTCGACTTGTACGCCGTCTATCCGTGCCAGTGGAGGAATGTCAGCCCGTAACACCTGCTGGAAAGTCACCAGTCTGGAAGCATCACCCCAAGCCTCAACCAGCACACCGGCACTGTCGTTGCGCACTGTCCCGGCAATACCATGGGTGCGCGCCAGCCGCCAGACATTGGGGCGAAAGCCGACGCCTTGCACCAGGCCAGTAATACGGATACGGCAGGACTCCACCGGGTCACCTCTTGTGGTTAGGAAACAATCTCCAAGGCTACCGCAAGTTGGGATGCCGGTCTGCTGTTATTTACCGCTTGGTTGGGCACAAATGAAAAGGGATCAATCCACCTTCGTGGATTGATCCCTAGCCCCTTTAAATTTTAGCCCTTAGCCCCTTTTGGAATAATAGGTATCAACGCTTGGCGTTTGGCGTCTGATGGCCATTGTTTTGCTCAAACTGGACTTTTCTACCTTGGTCAGGTTTAGCTGGTGCTGGGCGATGTCCGTCACGTTTATCATCACGCTTGCCATCATGCTTTTTGACCACTTCCTTGTTGTTGGCCAGTTTGGTGATGTGCTTGCTCAACGCGGCTTCCTTGCCTTCCAGGCTGGTGCGTTCACGCTTGGTAACTTTGTGGTCTTTCAGCGCAGCTTTTACGGATGCGCCCAGTTGACGCAGTTCAGTACGCAGTACACGCTCTTCGCCTTGGGTCAGCTTGCCGCTCTTGACGCCTGCGTCAATGCGCATTTCCAATTTTGGCATGTTGACATCAACGCGGTTGTGATTGGGTTGTGGTGCTGCCATGGCGGCAGAAGAGGCGAACAGTACGCTGGCAACCAGTGCGCCGGAAAAGATGGATGTCATTTTCATGGAGTTACTCCTGTTTAGGTCAGTTTAAATTTTGAAAGCTTTTTGCCTTTCGACAGGTGTAACTCTATGCCCCAATCTCGCAACAATTATGCCGTGATTGTGCAAAGATAATGGAAGTGCCGTGGGAAAAATGGCGGGGTAATTCAGCCCTCAATCCGTGCCGCCAGATGCGCCCAGTCGATTTCCTGCAAGACCCGCGCCTGGTTCTGGATGTAGTTGTGTTTCATCGCTTCGCGTTTCTGTTCCGCAGTCGTGAAACCGTGGAAGGGCAGCATGGCCTCAAAAGCAGCGTCCTGATGTGACTTGATGGGCGTGAGCACATCTTCACGGCGGGTGTGGAAAGCGTCTTCCCCTTCCGCACAGACCTGATCGAACACATTGAAATGACGGCAGGCCAGCGGGCGCATAGGGTGGACGGAACACGCGCCATCCAGCAGGAACGGGCAAACGCCGCTGCTGGCATGGTTTTCCAATTGCGGCTTGAGGCGGGCGCGTTTGTCCGGCGACATCATTTTGGTGACATACCAGTACAAACCGAGCAGTTCCAACGGGAAAATGGGGATGGTGGTGTGGCTCCGACAGCAACTGGAGCAGCCCTTGGCGCAAGCGAGTTTGCGGCCTTTATGCTCTTCCTGCTTGATGCCTTTAGCGACGCCGACATCGGCGCGGTAATAAGCCTCCAGCGCGTGGCTTAGCCATTGGTGTTCAGCTTCTGCGCCGGGAAACCGCAAGCGTTGGGGTTTGGGGTATGCCTTGGCCATCAATCATTCCCTGTTGCTGTTGTTGCCTGAAATACACGTCCCGTGCACGGCGAAGGGCTGGGTTTCGTCGGGTGATTAACCCCGTTCAGGATTGCCTGTCGTATACTCCAGTGAGTAAGTAACGGTATTGCCTGAAGATTTGCGAGGAGATACGTCATTTCTGCTGTAACCCTTTACCGCACGGTTAGCCAGTATACCCTGATTGCCGCCGCTGCGTCGCTGCTCCTAACCGGCCTGTTCGTGTGGTGGTTCCAGCCACCCTGGTTGCTGGTGGGCGGTTATGCGCTGCTGGCTTTGCTGGCCGTAGCCAGTATTCCGCTCATGTACCGCCTGTTCGGCTACCGTGCCCACGACGAAGCGGTCTGGCTGCACGAGCGTAATGTACGCGAACACCATGCATTGCTGGGTCGCCTGCAACATGCGCGTGAAAGCCTGCAAGAACTCGGCATACAGGAAGGCGTGCAGCAGGCTGATAAACTGATGGCGATTCTGGATGACTACCGTTCGGTGGTGGAAACCCGCTTCATTGGCAAAAAATTTACGCCGCTGACTTATTTGAGTGCTGCCCGCAGCGTGCAGGAACACGTCATCCAGAACCTGACCGACATGGTGGCAGTAGGCCATAGCCTGGCAGGGCTGAGCCGCCACGCCAACCAGCCCGACTTGCAGCAGGAACAGCAGCAACGCATCCATACCCTGCAGGCAGAAAACGATGAATTTTTCTCTGCCCTGAATGAAACAGCGGTGGAAATCGCCAATATCCGCTCCGTCAACCAGTTCGCCCGGCTCGACACCCTGGCGCGGTTGGTGAGTCTGGCGCAAACCGCTTCCAACACAGGAAAAAACTGACCATGAACCTGAAGAAAAACAGCGCCCTGTTTGCCCCACTCTTGCTGTTATCTGCCCTGCTGGGTGCTTGTAGTGAAAGTGTGGACACCCCGGAAAAAGCAGCCGCCAAAGTCCACGAACTGGTGCAGAACGACATCCGCCCCACCCATAACGAAAACCAGTACCGCGCCAATATCCAGCTAACCCGCACCAATTTGCTGGCCATGCTGCCTGATCTGGGAGAATTCCCGATTCTGACCAATGTAGCTGACAGCGACACCACCGAAGTGGCGGAAATCTTCACCTCGTCCGACAAAGCGGGCAAAGGCAAGGATGGTGTGTATCTGGAACTAGCCGACCGCTTCAACCGGCAAGGCCAGACCCTCAGTAACGGTAAGAAAGCCGCTATTGCTATCCGCAAGCTCGACTCCGGGCTGGGTGCGCAATTCATCATGACCGGGCAATACGTGGCGGAAGGCTATTCCCCCGCGAATACGTTGTGGGGCAGCCTGGTCAATGGCAGCGGTAGCCAGCTCACCACCATTGCCGACGTAACCGCACCTAGCGTGGCTGGCGTCATCGCCCGTAAATCCAAGCTGGATCAGATCACCACCGACGGCAAACTGGACATCGCCAAACTGCTCACCAATGTCAGCAACGGCTCGTTTGCCATGGGTTACACCAACCCTTATCAGTCCGCCACCGGGCTGAATTTCCTGATCACCGTACTGGATGCCTTCGCCCACGGCGACCAGTCGCAGATGCTGTCGCCGGATGTTGCCAGCGCGTTTGAAGCCTTCCAATTGGGCGTACCATTCGTGGCGCAGAACACCCTGCAAATGCGTGACGCGGCCATGGGCAGTGGGGTGCTGGACGGATTTGTCGGCAGCGAACAGACCTGGCTGAGCACCACCGGTATGGATGATTACCAGTTCGTACCGTTCGGCGTGCGCCACGACAACCCGCTATATGCCACCAGCGCGGCAGACCCGGCAGAACGCGAAGTGCTGCAACGCTTTGCCGATTTCATCGCCACCCAACAGGATGTGCTGAAACAGTACGGCTTCGTCACTAGCATGGATTACAAGGATTCCTACAAAATCCCGGATGGCAGCACCATCGCGCAGGCGCAAAAGCTGTGGAAGCAGAAAAAATCCGGCGGCAAACCGATCGCAGCGGTTTTCGTTACCGACATTTCTGGTTCGATGGAAGGCACCCGCATCAAGAACCTGAAAAAGGCCCTGATCGAATCCTCCGACCTGATCAGCGCCAACAATGCTATCGGGTTGGTGTCCTATAGCACTGGCGTGAATGTGGATTTGCCGATCAGCCCGTTCAATGTCCAGCAGAAATCCCTGTTCAACGGCGCTGTGGAACAGCTGACTGTTGGTGGCAAAACGGCCACCTATAGCGCTACGTTGGCAGCAGCTGACCTATTGCTGGAGTATAAGAAAACTCACCCTGGCCATAAACTGGTGATTTTTGTGCTGTCGGATGGCGAAACCAATATGGGGCTTGATTTCGACAGCACCCGCTTGCTGCTGGAGCAGGTAGGTATTCCTATCCACACCATTGCTTACGAACTCAGCTCCCCTGAACTCAAGGAAATGGCCAGCTGGGCGGAAGGCGCTTACACCGAATCCAGCACCGGTTCCGCCTCGTTCCGCATTGGCAACCTGCTGAACGCGGAAATGTAGCGGGAGGACTGTTTTTTGAAAGCACTGAAAGTCTTCGCCCTGTTCATCATTCTGCACCTGGCAGGGTGGGTGGGGGCGCATGTATACCTGACGCAGCACCCGACACAGGTGCTGCTGGTGGTGGATACTTCCTACGCACTCAAGCCGCAATTCGTGGCGATGGAGGCGTGGATCAATCGCTTACAATCAGACAGCCGCTACCAGCAAGTCATGGTGGGAACCGACAAGGCTATGCTGGGGGCACTGGACAGCATTCCATCCAAGGCGAACATTTTCCGCACGGCTTTTGGGCGTATGACGGCTGATAACCTGCAACGTTATGAAAACACGCCAGCCAGCCGGAAGATTCTGTTGTCTGATGGCAGCATTCGCCCTGCCGGTTGGGAAGTAGTCACTTTCCCGCAATAATCAGCAGATGCGCGGCAATTGCTCGCCGGGAAGCATGTCGACGATGCGCTCGCCACCGAACGCGGTTTGTAGGATGACATGGCCATCGCCTTCCACCGCTTCACCGATGATGCAGGCGTCACGACCCTCAGGAATGTGTTTCATCGCATCCAGTACAGCGGGTGCTGCATCAGCAGGAACAACAGCTACCAACTTGCCTTCGTTGGCGAGATAGAGTGGGTCTAACCCCAGGATTTCGCACATGCCGCGCACCGGCGTGCGGATCGGCAGGTATTCTTCCTTCAGCACGAAATCAACGCCGGAGCGCTCGGCAAACTCGTTCAACACAGTCGCCAGCCCGCCACGGGTAGCATCACGCAGGCAGTGAATGTCGGGGCAAACGGCAAACATCGCCTCTGTCAGCCGGTTGAGCGGAGCGCAATCGGTTTCGATGTCGGCATCCAGCGCCAGATCACCGCGCGCATTGAGAATAGCCACGCCGTGGTCGCCCAGCCAGCCGTTGACGATGATAACATCCCCTGCTTGTGCACTTCCGGCAGATGGGCTGAAACCAGCCGGAATGACACCGACCCCGGCGGTGTTGATGAATAGTTTATCTGCCCCACCGCGTTGCACTACCTTGGTATCGCCAGTAACAATTTGTACCCCTGCCTCATCTGCCGCCAGCTTCATGGCTTGCAGGATGCGGGCGAAGGTTTCCAGCGCCAAGCCTTCTTCGATGATGAAACCGCAGCTTAGATACAACGGTTTCGCGCCACCCACCGCCAGATCGTTGACCGTACCGTTGATAGCGAGTGTGCCGATATTGCCGCCGGGAAATTCCAGCGGGGTGACGACGTAGGAATCGGTGGTGAATGCCAGCCGGTCACCGTTGGCGGTGAGTTCGGTGAGTGGAATCCGTGCCTGATCTTCACCTTCCGCCAGCAATGGATTAGTAAAGGTTTGGCGGATCAGGTCATCGACCAGTTGGTGCATGGCGCGCCCGCCGCTACCGTGGGCAAGGGTGATGGAGCCGGTGAGGTTCATGCAGTTTCTCCAGCGGTTTGCAAGACTTTGTGGATCAGGGAGGCAGACAAGCGGTAATCCTCCTGCTGTAATTTGGCAATCAACGGGGAGAGGCTGGCGATTACCCCTGACTGCCTGGCTTTGAGCAATACGCCCAGGACACCAACAACAGGGATCAGGTAACTCTGTGCCACTCGCCGCCCTGAGAGTTCATCCATCAGCACACCGCACGCAAGTTTTTTTGCCAGATGCAATGCCTGGACTTCCCCTTCATCCAATGTCTGGCGCAGTTTCACGCAAAAATCATTGTCAGCGTCAGGATGCAGGGTGAAATGTTCATGGGCGAAATCACGGATCAGGCAGGCGTCGGTACGTTGCAGATGACAGGTGGCTTCATCCAATACTTTTTGTGGCAAATGAATGGCAGCAAAGATGGCAGGCAGTAATTCCAGCTGCCGTAATTTCGCCAGTGCAATCAACGGGCTGGTGTCGGCAACAATAATGGGCTTCATGTATTGAGGTAGGCCAGTTCCTGATCCAGTTCGGCGGGGTCGTAATCAACCACAGGAATACCCAGACGGCTAACATGCTCGGTGAATTCGGCGATGGACATCCGCGCCAGTTTAGCGGCCTTGCCAAGACTCATGCTGTGGGACTGGAATAGTTGGGTGGCAAGGGCAACATGGACACCAAAAGCCAGCAGGCTTTCACTGAACGGAATGCCAACAAACAACGGTTGCCCGTGTTTCGTCACCAGCGTCAGATGACCTTGTTCAACGGTGCGGCTTAACTCGCCGGTATGTTCGCGCAGGTCGCGGATGGTGAAGGTTTGCATGGTGTTGCCCTCGTGAATTTGTTACCACACATGATAGCACAAATCTGTCATGCACTCCGTTTCGCCAGCTTCCCGTATGCGTAATACGCCGCACACGACCCTTCCGGCGACACCATCAATGCCCCCAACGGTGTCTGCGGGTTGCATTCCCTGCCAAACGCAGGGCATTCCCACGGTTTCATGACACCACGTAATACGTTCGCGCATTTGAGGTGCTCCGGGTCGTGCGAACTGGCAGCCGCCTGCAAACCAAACTTTTTCTCGGCATCGTAAGCGGCATACGCTTCCCGAATCCGGATACCAGCATCGCCGATATTCCCCAGCCCGCGAAACTCGCTGTGCTCACGGGTTTCGTAGACTTCATGGATGGCTTTCAACCCAGCCACATTACCAGCCTGCGGTACAATGCGGGCGTACTGGTTTTCGACTTCACAACGACCTTCGGCAAGCTGTTTCACCAGCATCCACATGGCTTGCAGGATGTCGAGCGGCTCGAAGCCGGTAATCACCAATGGCTTGCGGTAATCACGGGTGACGAAATCATACGGTTCCACGCCAATCACCATACTGACATGACCGGGCGCGAGAAACCCATCCAGCTTCAAATCCGGGTCGGTCAGGATCGCCCGCATGGTGGCGGACGTGGTGATGTGATTGCAGAAAAGGGAAAAGTTTTTCAGCCCTTCGCGGTGCGCCTGTAACAGGGTCAACGCGGTGCTGGGCATGGTGGTTTCAAATCCGAGGGCGAAAAACACCACTTCGCGGTCAGGGTGCTTGCGAGCCAGCGCCAGCGCATCCATCGGCGAATACACCATGCGTACATCACAGCCATCAGCCTTGGCCTGCAATAGACTTTTGCGGGTTCCGGGCACGCGCATCGCATCACCGAAAGTCGTGAAAATCACATCGGGCTGTTCGGCTATCGCCACGCAGTCATCCACCCGTGCCATCGGCAACACGCACACCGGGCAGCCAGGACCGTGCACCATTTCGATGTTGTCCGGCAGCATGGATTCGATGCCGTATTTGAACAGGGTGTGAGTGTGGCCACCGCAGAATTCCATGATCTGCAAAGGTTGGCTTCGGCTACGCTCAGCCAATGGCTTCGAGGCAGCCAGTTTCTGGATCTCGTCAACCAGCTTTCTGGCTTTGGTAGGGTCGCGGAATTCATCGATGTATTTCATGCCTGCCCCTCCATTTGCCGCATGGTGTCGAGTTCGGCCTGCATGTCGCCGAGTTCTTCCAGCAGGGCGAGGGTGCGCGCGGCTTCTTCTTCGTCGAGGCGGCTCATGGCGAAACCGACGTGCACCAGCACCCAGTCACCGACGCAGTTTTCAGCCGGATGCTCGTCATCCACGATGCAGGCAATGTTGACCTCGCGCTTGACGCCGCCGACATCGACTTTGGCAAGCAGGTTGTCAGCGTCGATGATTTCGGTGATCTGACCGGGGATGCCAAGGCACATGATGCTTCTCCTTATGAAAACTTGCCGCGCAAAAAGTCCCGCCGTGAAACAGGAGACGTTTTGCCCTGCGCAATCACCGGATTATGCCCCCGATGGTCTGTCACTGCCAGCATCACATGCCGGGCGGTCAGCACTGCTGCCGCCTGATCTGCAAACTGTAAAACCGGTGAAAACAGCGAGCAGGTGTAGAAATCACCCGTTGTCGGCGCATGGTTACGCTGGCATTTATATGCGCCGGAGGGCAATTCAAGGGTAAGCGTATCCGGTGCAGCCACCACCCCCGTTTCAACCGACGGCAACCACACCAGATTCATGAACCACGGGCTGATCAACACGCCCAGCCAGCCATCGTCAAGCGGCTGAAAGCTGACCGCCTCAACTTGCAAACGCGGATTGAGGATTGGCACATCACGCATCCGGGTGTGTTCCACCTCCCGGAAATACGTCTCCAGCCCTGCAATGTGAGGATCAGCCTGCATCGTGCAACACCATGAACTGGTGCTTATCGCCGTCACATTCCGGGCAGCGCCAGTGATCGGGCAGTGCGGCGAATGGCGTTCCGGCGGGAATCTGCCAGTAGTCATCGCCTGCCGCCGGGTCGTACACATGCCAGCAGATTTTGCATTCCATGCGCGCATCCGCCGGAATACGCTCAGCATGACCAAGGTAAGAGCCTTCAAACGTGTTCAGTGATGTGCTCATTGCAGCGCCTCACGGATTTCGCGCAGACGTTCCGCACTGTCTTCCAGGTCTTCAGGTGAAGCACAAGCCACCAGTGGCACTTCCACCACTTCCAGCGTATTCAGGATCAGGGTGTCGGTGGAGTTGTAATACTGCACCCACCAGACATTTTCCACATGGGTAGCCGTGATACGGCAGTTGCCGTAACCGCGTGAGAGAATGGCGGTTTTACCGATTCCCAGTTGTTGGGTAATCAGGCCCAGATCGTCCTCGCTTAGTGGCAACAGACTCAGGTTGATGACATGGCCGAAATTCTGTTTCTGCACTTGCTCCTGCAATTCGGCCAGCAACCACGGTGCATTGATGATGGTTTCCGGCAGGCTGGCAGCATCAGGCAGTGGCACATCCATGCGGGCGAAATCGAAAGTGCCTTCGCGCACCAGTTGCGGAATCAGACCGACCTCCAGTGTTTCATACTGGCATTCCTTGTTTTCATCCAGCATGCGGTGCCACCATACGCCGGGCAAACCACTTTCCTGGATTTCTATGTGGCCGCCATCGCCAGTATCAAACAGGATGCCGACTTCACCTTCAGCCAGGATTTGTGCCAGCAACTGCTTTTCCACCGTCTGCACCCCTTCCAGTGTCAGGAAGCGCTCGGTGCCAGCCGCACCTGCGACCCGGTTGTTCAGCAGATACTGAAGCTGTTGTAACAGGTTCAGCACTCTGGGGTAATCCTGCAAATCCTCACTTTCCGGCAGGATGGCTGGCCGATAGGTCGCCATATCCTTGGGCATGGACAGGTAGTTCAGCTCCTCGTCTTCAGTCGGCTGGGAACCGATGCCGACCACAGGAATCCCCATCAGGTTCATATTCCTCATCATGCGGCTCCTTTAGTGGCAACCCGCAGCCAGAGGCGCGCCGACAACGGGAATGCCGATGCCGGGCGCTTTCGCTGGGACGGAGGAGGAAAGAAAGGCATTAATCTTGCTGAGATATACATCCCAGTTGCGCATTCGTGTAATCGTGCCGAGGTACTCGCCGTGACGCAGAAACAGCAGCGCAGGCCACTCGGTGATGCTGTATTTCGCCGCCAATTCTTTGGCGAAATTCATGTCTGCCACTCCGGCAGTCATCCGCCCGCTGAATACCTTCACGAATTCGGGCAGCACGATCGCCACATCCAGCGTTTCCGGGTAATGCTGCGGATTGGCGGGCAGAAACACCACGCTGTTTTCCTGCGTAGCGGCAAAAGCTTCCAGACTGGCCTGATCGGTCAGCAGCGGGTAGCCCAGATCAGCGGTCAAACGGTCAATCAGGTTCATGTCAGTTCCTCAAATGTTCCGGTAATTGCGGCTCACGTTCGATCAGATCGGCGAAGAAGTGCTCGAAATCCTGCCCGTCGCGGATGGCCGCCAGTGCCTGCACCGCTTGTAGGATTTGCCGGGCGCGTGTTTCCGGCAGGTATTCGCGTGCCGCGCCCTTGTACACCAGCACCCAGTCGCCTTCCTTCAGATCACACAGCAGTGAAATATCGATGGTTTCCTGTTGCCCGCCTTCGCGGCATAAGGCTACCCGATCGTCGATGGCCATGATTTGCATGGGAATGCCGATACACATCAGCCCACCAACCTTGCCAGAAAGCGTTCGTCGCCGATGCGGCAGGCTTCCTCTGCGCTGGGGCGCTGGGTTTCGTAATCGTGCAGATGCAGGGCGCTGTGGCCGGGTAAACCGCCTTGCAGCCTTTCCGCCCGTGGCGTGGCGCGGATGCCAAGTTTCGCCAGATAGTCCAGCGCAATCTGCACCGCTGGCCCGATCTGTGCTTTCACCGCCGGACGCAGGCTGCCGCCGAAATCTTCCAGTTCCACCGGCTGCACACCAACCAGCAGCAGGTGTTTGGGGTAGCGATCAAGCAGTTGCGCCATCGCCAGCACTTCCTGGAAGCCGGTCTGGTGCAGGCTCATCTTTTTCGCACCCATGAAACGCGGCACTTCGTCGTCTTCCACCAGTTTGAGCGTGCCGGGTTCGAGGCCGTAATCGATGGCGTCGAATACCACCAGTACATCAGCCTCTTCGACATGCTGCACGAGGTAGATGCCTTGCGTGCCGCCGTCCAGTAACTGCACGTTGTCGGGGAAGTTGTAGTGTGCGTGCAGGTGCTCGACTGCACGCACGCCGAAGCCTTCGTCCGCCCACAACAGGTTGCCGATTCCCAGGATCAGAACATTAGGCTGGCTCATGGGCGGTTATCCTTGAACATGCGCCAGCCGCTGATCATGGTGCTGACCAGACTCTGGCGGGACATGATGTCTTCACGGATCGCCACGTAAATGTGGGTCATGACGAACAGGATGATGTACCACATGCCCAGGTGGTGCCAGGTATGCACATCCTGACTTTGCCCGAACAGCGGGATGACCCAGCCGAAGAAAAAGCCGAACCAACTATCCGTGCCCGCGCCTTCGCTGTACAGCGCAAACCCGGTCAGGATCATGAACAGGCTGCCCATGGTCAGCATCAGGAACATGACGCCCTGTGCCAGCGGATTGTGGCCGACGTACTTGCGCGGCTCCTTTTCCAGGAACAAATACCAGCGCAGTTCAACCCAGGCCTCTTTCCAGAACTCTGCCCTGAACAGCGGGATACGGAACAACTGTCTGGCGTGATGATTGCCCACGAATGACCAGTAAAACCGCCCGACAAAACCGATGGCGAACACAAACGCCGCCGCAAAGTGGGCAAAGCGGATGTAACCCATCAGGAAGTTGGCGCTTGCCTCGCCCGGCATGGTCGGTAGCGGGCTGCCAATAAAGTAACCCGTCACCGCCAGCACGAGAATCGAGAAAGCATTAATCCAGTGCCACAGACGCACCGGCGTTTCATAGACGTAAACCGCCTGTTGTGTAGCCATGACTTACCTCCCGCGCCTGACGCTCCAGATAATGCCAACCGCCAGCAACACCGCGCCTGCTGCGACCACACCGAAGTGGAGCGGGCTGCTCATGAAGTGCTCCAGCACCGCCCAGTTGCCCATATCAGCGTGGGATCCGGGGTGCGCCAGTGCACTGCCCGCTACCGGCAACAGCGCCAGCAGGGCAAAACGGCTTTGATTGAGTTTCAGCATGATTCTTTCTCCTCCTTAGCGCACTTTGATATTGGCCATTTCCTGACCGTCAGGACTTATGACATGGGTGGAACACGCCAGACACGGGTCGAAACTGTGCAGGGTGCGCAGGATTTCCAGCGGCTGGTCGGCCACTTCCACCTTGGTATTCATGAGGGAGGCTTCAAACGCGCCGATATTGCCCGCCGGGTCACGCGGCGAACCATTCCAGGTAGTCGGAACCACACACTGGTAGTTTTTGATCTTGGTGTCTTCGATCACCACCCAGTGACCGAGCGCACCACGCGGCGCTTCAGTGAAACCAACGCCCTTGGCGGATTTCGGCCAGCTGGTCGGCTCCCACTTGTCGATATTGGCCGTCGCCAGATCGCCTGCCTTGATATTGGCCACCAGCTTGTCCTGGAAGTAACGCATCTTGTGCGCTGCCCAGGAAGCTTCCAGCCCTCGCGCTGCAGTACGGCCCAGTGTGGAGAACAGGGCATTCAGCGGCAGGCCGAGGGTGGAAAGCAGACGATCGACGGGTTCCTTGAACTCAGGGTTGCCCTGTGCGTAACCGATGATATAACGCGCTAGCGGGCCGACCTCCATGGCATGACCTTTCCAGCGCGGAGCCTTGATCCAGGAGTACTTGGCGGCTTCGTCGAGGGACTCAATATTAGTGCTGCTTCCTTTGGTGTTCGGCCCCAGCTGGTAATTTGGCTCGGTGACACCATCCCACGGATGCAGCCCCTTGCTTTCATCCGGGTACTGATACCAGGAGTGGGTAACAAACTCCTGAATCTCCTCCGGATTGCGCAGGTCAATCGGGTGGATTTCATTCAGGTTGCCGTTAATGATGGCGCCATGCGGCATCAACAGATTGGACGGAGAGTAATCGTTGGCCTTGTCGGGAATGTCACCGTAAGACATGACGGAGGTCGAAGACAAACCACCGCCGTACAGCCAGCCCTTGTAGAACGAGGCAATCGCGATCAGGTCAGGAATGTAAACCTTGTCGATGAACTCGATGGTCTGGTCGATAATGCTGGAAACCAGATTCAGGCGTTCAATATTCACCGCGCCAACCGCGCCGGTATCGTGGACGTTGATCGCGCACGGCATCCCGCCCACCAACCAGTTCGGATGCGGATTTTTACCCCCATAAACGGTATGGATCTTGACCAACTCTTTCTGGAAATCGAGTGCTTCCAGATAGTGGGTGACTGCCATCAGGTTGGCTTCCGGCGGCAATTTGTAGGCCGGATTGCCCCAGTAACCGTTCATGAAAGGCCCAAGCTGGCCGGATTCCACGAATTTCTTGATACGGTTCTGGATGTCACGGAAATAACCGGGCGATGACCTCGGCCAATCAGAAATGCTTTGCGCCAGCTCGGAAGTCGCTTTCGGGTCGGCATTCAACGCCGACACCACATCCACCCAGTCAAGCGCATGCAGGTGATAGAAATGCACCAGATGGTCATGCACCTGCAAACACAACTGCATGATGTTACGGATGGAATTGGCATTTTCCGGAATCTGGATACCCAACGCATCTTCCACCGCGCGGCAGGAAGTCAGCGCGTGCGTGCCGGTACAAACACCACATATCCGTTCGGTGAATGCCCATGCGTCGCGGGGATCACGACCACGCAGGATCACTTCCAGCCCACGCCACATGGTACCGGTGGAAACCGCATTGCGGATGACATTGTTCTCGTCGAGATTGACCTCGCAACGCATGTGGCCTTCGATGCGTGTCACCGGATCGACGACCACGCGACGGCCACTGTTATCCAGGTTGAAACCGTTGGGTGTATTGAGTGTGCCCATTATTGATCACCTCCCTTGTCCTTGCGTTGCGCATGTTTGACAGCGCTGATGGCAGCGTGCGCAGCAACAGCAGCACCTACCACGCCAGCGACACCCATACCCACCTGATCAGCATTGGCTTCGATACCAAACTGGTTAATGTCTGTCAGACGGTCATAGAAACTGCCCTTATCCCAGAAACCGTCTTCAGAGCAGCCGATACAGCCATGCCCGGACTGGATCGGAAACGACACCCCGCCATTCCAGCGCACCGTCGAACAGGCGTTGTAAGTGGTCGGGCCTTTGCAACCGACTTTGTACAGGCAATAACCTTTGCGGGCGGACTCGTCGTCCCACTGTTCCACAAACTGCCCGGCATCAAAGTGCGGGCGGCGGTAACATTTGTCGTGGATACGCTGGCCGTAAAACATTTTCGGGCGACCCTGACGGTCAAGCTCGGGAATACGGTCAAAGGTGAGCATGTAGGTAATTACCCCGGTCATGACTTCCGCAATCGGCGGGCAACCGGGAACCTTGATGATCGGCTTGTCGGTAATGACTTTATGTACCGGCGTGGCACGGGTCGGGTTCGGTTTGGCAGCCTGCACACAACCCCAGGACGCACAGGAACCCCAGGAAATAATGGCTTTACAATCCTTGGCGGCCCGTTTCAGCTGCTCGACGAATGGTTTGCCGCCGATAATACAGGACATGCCATCCTGGTTTAGCGGCGGGTTCCCCTCAACCGCGAGGATGTAGTTGCCTTTGTATTTTTCGATAATCTCGTCGAGGATCGCTTCGGCCTGATGCCCTGCTGCGGCCATCAGCGTATCGTCGTAATCCAGCGAAATCATCGACAGCACCACGTCTTTCGCCAGCGGGTGCGCGGAACGGATGAAGGATTCCGAGCAACAGGTGCATTCCAGCCCGTGCAACCACAGGACAGGAGTACGCGGTTTGGTTTCCATCGCTGCGACGATTTTCGGTGCGAATGCTGGCCCCAGCCCCAAAGCGGCGGCAGTCAGGCTACAGTATTTCAGGAAGCTACGACGGGTAATGCCCTGGCGGCGCATCACGTCGTAAAAGGTTTCTAGTTCAGGCATGTTACTCCTCCTACCTGCCATGTGATTACCAGTGGGGTAATGCATTGAGGTATAGCAAGAGCCGTGCCATTCGGTTATATGGCTGTTTTTACTGAGGATTCTTTATTTTTTTGATGTCTCAATGGAAAGCTTGTTTGCAGTTCCAGAAACACGAGCGGAAGGACTATAACCACCATCTCATGAAAACGGGTTGATGATGGTCAGCGTCTCAATTTTCTGCTGGTGCTGTAAATCTTCACTGTAGAGTGTGTGACACCCACACTCCAGCGCAGCGGTGATGATCAGCGAATCATACCAACTGAACCGCCAGCGTTCTTTTATACCCAGCCCGCGTCGGTAGAAATCCTCGCCAGGATAATAGTCACATAACCAGTTCAGAGTGGTTTGCTGGTAATGCTGAGCCTGTTCCGCTGTCATGGGTGGCTCGAATTTACGCAAAGCCGTGTTCAGAAACTCCTGCATGACCTGAAAGCTGATGCAGCCTTTGCCCAGCAAAGCTTCCTCCACCAGATGGATAGCAACTGATTGTTTGGCGGGAGCCGTTTTGTCAAACGTATACAGCAGGATATTGGTATCGAGGAAAAACTTACCGTCTTTCATTCATCTCATCCCGGCTGAATTTACGCCCGCCGGTGGAAACGCCCGACAAATCCTGCATTAGCTGACGGTATGCCTGCACCCGTTGACGCCCTTCGCTTTCCGTATCGGTATATTGCCGTAGCCATTTGCGGAACTCGGCATTCAGCGTTGTCTTTTGGGCGCGGGCTTTTTCCCGCGCGGATTCAATCAGGTAGCCGTCAGCACTGAGGGTAATGTTGCGCATGGGATTCGGCCTCATTAGGTAACACGATCTCCAGTGTACACGATTTTCGTGTTATCTTCACCCTATTGGGAAAACCACCGGATTTGTAACAGCTCAGTGCGCGGTGCAAACCATGCAGGGGTCAAATGAACGCACGACATGCTGCACACTGACCGGCTCGCTTTCATCGGGGCGGATGGGTGCATTAACCAGTGCCTGTTCCAGCGCCCCCGGCACACCCTTGCAATCACGCGGGGAAAAATTCCAGCTGGTCGGCGCGACAATCTGGTAATTGAAGATGTATTTGTGACGCACCGTCACCCAGTGGCCGAGGCTGCCACGGGCAGCTTCCACCAGCCCTGCGCCGCTGGCGTCTGCCGGTAATTTGGCTGGCTGGTAAAACGGCTCGCCGGGTTGAATGGCTTTGATCCACTGTTCCATCTGCAGGATCACCAGCGTCAGTTCCAACAGGCGGGCAATCACACGATTTTGCACATTGCCGCCAGACTGGGCGACAAGGGCGCGGATCAGCGGATGCCCGTTCACCATCTGCCGCGCCAGCGCGCCGGTTTCGACCACTTGGCCAGCAAGACGCGGAGCCTTGTTCCAGCTATACGCTTCCGGTTTGTTGTAATCGGGTAAGGTAACGCCCTGACTGGGGTGTAAGGGTTCGCTGCCGCCACTCATCCAGCTGGCGTGCAGGTCTTCGTGAATCTGGTCGAAAGGGATGGCTTGTACGCTGCCTGTATCCGGCTGCCAAACGCCTTGCGCGAACAGATGGCTACCCTGCTCTCCCGCCTGCCGGTATGCGCCGTAGCTCATGAAACGGTCGGTCGCCCTGCCCAGCTTTTCCAGTTCCAACGCGCGGGCGATATGCAGGAAATGGCGGAAATCACTGCCCACCGGATTGCCGTTTTCCAGCCAGCTTTCCAGTGCAGGGATAGCGTCGAGTGCGGCCACAGCCTCCAACGTATCGCCGAACAGCGTGGTTTCCAGAAAGCGGCGGAATTGCTGCACGATCGTCAGCAGGCGAACTTTTTCACGGCTGTCGACACCCTTGCTCACCCCGCCGGGTTGCAGGTTGAGGGTATGCGGCCAGTGTCCGCCGAGTGTGCCCATCAGGTGCATAAAGGCGGCGCGGGCGGGCAATACATCCCGTGTCGCCGTACCCTTGATGGCGGTGAAACGGTCGACGGCAGCGGCGTACCAGCTTTCCCCGGCATACACTTCGCGGGCGAAATCCGGCATGAAAAACAGGTAGAAATGTGTCAGGTGATCAGCGAGGTTTTCACAGGCCAGCAGCAGGTTGAGGCAGTACTGGCCATTGGGTGGGGCGGTGACTCCGGCCATGTCCGCCAGCGCGTAGGCGGCAGCGACCGACTGCGAGATGGAGCAGATGCCGCAGATGCGGGGGGTGATGACCAGCGCATCATCCGGTGTTTTGCCCTGCATGATCTGCTCGAAACCGCGATACATCGGCACGCGCACCCAGGCTTCGCGCACCCGGTCGGCGTCCATGTCGAGCTGGACTTCGAGGTCGCCTTCGACGCGGTTGAAAGGGCCGAGGAGTTTGCGGGTCATCAGCATCCATCCTCATTAAATTCCACATCCGAATGTAAATCGCCTTTTATTAACTTAATCTTTTTCCTAAAGTTTTCTGCCTTCGGGTGATTTTCTGGATTATCCGGCAACCTCACAAATGAATAAGAATCAATATTACTATTTTCTGAAATAACACGACCATCAGGCTCTATCATGATATGACCATATTCAAATAAATGATCATGATTCTTACACAACAATATTCCATTTCTTATTGTGTCATTACCTCCACATTTCACAGGGATAATATGAGCAGCGACCAAAGGATTTCTAGTTACACAAAGGGCACATTCACCACCATATGCATCGAAAACAATCTTTCTGAAAAATCCACTTCTAACAGGTCTTATTTGAATTTTTTCCTCAAAGGAACGCCCCAACCCATACGGCTGATCTGCATCAATATTGTTCAATGATTGAATTACTATTTTTCCATTCTCATACATTTTCAATATGGGCAATGATTCATAGCGTTTAGCTCCAACATCTAGAAGCTTCAACTTCCCCTTTACTAGAACGCCCAATCTCATTTCATTTTTATTATGATACATTTCCCATAAAACTATAAATAGGGAATCTTCAGGCTCATCAACGATCAGGGTTTTACTTATTAAGTATCCACGATTTTCTCTAAAAACGGCATCAATCGCATCAAGCAGCAATTGTTTGGTGAAATATTTTCTTTCAACACAGACGGACATCATGAGCTCCCTCTACTGATCCATACCTTTTGCCATCTTTCCCAATCAAAAACGCTCACCCCATACCGCATAAAGGTTCCTGAATTTAGAAGCCGTAGTTCATGTATAGTCTTTTCATTTTAGTCAGCTACAATAGGACGGATGATCAACTTCCCCATCCTTCATCATGCCGACTTACTACTCTAAGGATCTCCGTGAACGTGTTGTTGCTGCCTATGACAAGAGCAAACATAAATCCCACGTTTGTGGGACGTTTTCCATAGCCCGCAGCACCCTGGACAAATGGTTGGCCCTGAGGGAAGAAACCGGCAGCCTCCAACCCCGGACACATCCCCGCCCTGGGCACAGCCATAAGGTGAAAGACGTTGAAGCTTTTCGGCAATGGGTGGAGAGCGAAACCCCGTTTGAACGCATCGAGGATTTGCTGCCACGCTTTGAAGCGCATTATGGCAAGGCCATTTCTTATCGTGGCCTGCATAAATGGCTGCAACGGATCGGCTGGAGCCATAAAAAAAACGTGGCTCAATATGCGTTTCAGGGTCTTGTTTTCCCCGGCATTGCAAACGTGATGGATAGCGGTAAAGTTAGTCATTTCCGATAGCCAAGGAGAGGCTTTATGACCTCGCTCATCAGTATTTCCAGCCTGACCAGTGATGCCGCCTGTTTCGAGCAAGTCCGTTCCGTGCGTTGGCCTAATGGGGTGATTTGTCCGCACTGCGGTTCACAGGACACTATCCGTCGAGGCAAGGATGACACCCAGCAGGAACGCCAGCGTTACCAGTGTAAGGATTGCCAAAAGCGTTTTGATGACCTGACGGGAACGGTGTTTGAAGGCCACCACCAGCCGCTGAAGGTGTGGGTGTTGTGCCTGTACCTGATGTCGTTGAAACTGTCCAACCAACAAATCGCCCGCGAATTGGGGTTGAACAAGGATGATGTTCAGGCGATGACGGAACAGTTACGGCGTGGTGTCGAAGAAAAAAAACGCCAGTAAACCTGTTTGGGAATGTTGAATTTGATGAGGTTTATGTCAAGGCTGGACACAAGGGAAACCCCGAAGCCGTCGCGGATGCTGGGCGTGAAGGTCGCCGCCGCGCCCTGAAAGGTGCGCCGGGGCGTGGGACACTGGAAAAGGACAAACCACCCATTTTCGGCATGATCCAGCGTTCCGGGGAGGTCGTGATCCGTATGCTGGCGAATGTGAAACAGACGACGATCAAGCCGTTGATTGTGGAAACGGTGGCAGCAGGCACGCTGGTCTACACCGATGAGTACAACATTTACAGCCGATTGGAAGAATGGGGCTATGCCCACAAAACCGTCAACCATGGCGCAGGCGAATATGCCCGTGACGAAGATGGTGACGGTTTCCATGAAGTCCACGTCAATACGATGGAAGGTTTTTGGTCACTGTTACGCTCATGGTTACGACCTCATCGGGGGATCTCACAAGAAAAGCTACCGTGTTACCTTGCATTCTTCGAGTCTCTTCACAACATCAGGAAACGGGGGCAAGCTGCCTTACAGTCCTTGCTTTCGCTGCTGTTGGGATAAGACCCTGAAACGCATATTGAGCCAAAAACGTTCTTTCTACCAGCAAGCCAAACCGCTAGACCGCTGGGTTTTCCTGTGGCTACTTGGGCATCTGGAGAAAAAATACGGTCAGGATCATATCCTGTTTGCGGACGAGGCAGGATTCTACAGTACCGAACGCTATGAGTGGGGCTGGGCAAAAAAAGGGGAGCCTTGTGACATCCCCCGCCCTGGAGGCCGGGGACATAAACGCAACTGGATCAGCGCTATCCGCGCCTCTGATCAAAGCTGGCAAATGCCGTGGGTAGTGACCGGCAACATTAACCGGATGATTGTTGAACAATGGTTGGAAGCCTTGGGAAAATCGTTGCAGCAAGGTCAGGAAAAGCCCAAACCTTATGTGCTTGTCTGGGACAATGCGAGCTTCCATTTAGGCGGTGACCTGGAGGCGATTGCCATGAAATACCAGATTCGTATCATTCAGTTACCCGCTTATTCGCCTGATCTCAACCCCATCGAGCAATGCTGGGCAACCTTGAAACATTATGCGCGTCTGGCCATGGGAAAAGGTAGCACCCTGGACGACGCGATTGATTACGCATTCAACAGACAAAGTGTAGCCGACTAAAATGAAAAGACTATAGCAGAACTCCCCTCAGCAACTCTCTCTCAGAACCAACCATATATCCGTCAACAATATCGCATATCAGTTTATTAGGGTTTTCTTCAGGAGTGGTTACGATTGAATATATAACACTTCGAATTAGCGCTCTGTATTGAAGACGAGCAGGATTTTGCACATTCTGACAGTTAGCCATAAAAGTCGAAAGATAAAGCTGAAATACTATTGGCGCGATTATGGCGCATATTAATGATTCGCGCCAATGTGCGCCATCCGGCTGATCATTTCTTCCTCCCCGGCTGCACTACGATGTGATCCGCCTGTGAGTTCTCGCGCACCCGCTTCGGGGTGGCCGCCTTCGACAGTGAGGCCAGCGCCACAAACCACGCCTTCGGCATGTCGGTCGGCAGGCCGATCGGAATCCCTGCGATATTCGGCGTATGCAGGAACGCATGACCCGGCTCTTCAAATTCCGGCGCGGTGCAATTGATGCAGGCGTAACCGGCACGGGTGCAGGAACCCTGCCCGTTCCACAAGCGCAGGTTGCAATCCGCGTGCGCCTGCGTGCCGAGGCAGCCCATGTGTTCCATCATGCAGCCGAGGTCGGAAGGCTTTTCGGCGCTGGCCTTGTATTCGTAATACTCGTTGCGCGAGCAGCCGTGGTGTGCCAGATGGTCGCTGTAGAAACGCGGGCGGGCGAGGTTGTCAAGTTCGTCCGGCTGAATGCCCTGCATGGCCAGCAGCAACAGGGTTTCCGTGATCCAGCCGGGATGCGTGGGGCAACCGGCGACATTGATCACCGGCAATCCGGCGCGGCTGCGGTAATCCGCTCCCAGAGCGCCGCCCGACAGATGGCCATCGTATTGCAGACCGCAAGCGTCGGTCGGATTGTTTCCGGCAGCGGTCATACCGCCGAAAGCTGCGCACGTACCGATCGCCAACGTGTATTGCGCCTGCACCGCCAGTTTTTGCGCCCAGTGCAGCATGGCGGTATCGGTTCCGGCCAACTTGTGGAATGCACCGGTGCCGTTGGGGCCACGCAGAATTGATCCCTCTACGCACAGCACATCCAGCACCTGTTCACCTGTTGCCAGTTGTTCCAGCAGGGTAATGACTTCCGCGCCGCTGGCTTCGCTTAGCGACGGATGCCAGAGGAATTCAATACCGGCGGTGGCAAGAGTATCCAGCACGTTGGGGTTTTCGGCGCACAGCAGCGACATGGTGCAACCGCCGCAGCCACCGGATTGTAACCAGAGGACATTCATGCCTTACCCCCACTTTTTGGTAAGCGCAACGTAAACTCCGCCCCGCCCTTCGCACCATTCCGCACCAGCAACTTGCCGCCATGATTCGCCGCGATCCCGTAGCTGATCGACAGCCCCAGTCCGGTTCCCTGCCCGATCGGCTTGGTGGTGAAAAATGGGTCGAACACCCGCACCAGATTCTGCACTGCAATCCCCGACCCGTTGTCGCGGATACTGAGTTCCACAGCTTCCGCCGTTTGCGCCACTGCAATCGACAGGCGTGGTTTGACGGTCTGCTGCATCGCATCCAGCGCGTTCTGCACCAGATTGATGATGACCTGCTGGATTTGCCCCGGAATGCCTTCCACCAGCAGTGCATCGGGCAGTTCGCCGTAAACGATTTCCACATCCAGACGGCTGCCTTTCACCACCCAGCGCACCGAGGTTTCCAGCGTGTGCAACAGATCGAAACGCACCATCTTGTCGGTCTGGCTGGAGGAAAAACTACGCAGGTCGCTCACGATGTCGCTGACCCGTTCCGCGCCTTCCAGCGTGCCACCGACCAATGAGTCGAGGTCTTGCAGCAGGTGATCGATACGCAGTTGAGAACGCAGGGCTTCGCACTGTGCGGCGTGCTGGCCGCTGTGGATGCGGTCGAGGTATTCGCGGATGCGGGTAGCATAACGCTGCATCGCGTGCATGTTGGCGTAGACGAAACTGATCGGGTTGTTGAGTTCGTGCGCCACTCCGGCGACCAAGCGACCGAGTGCGGCCATTTTTTCGGAGTTGACCAGTTGCTGCTGGGTGCGTTGCAGTTCCTGATGCGCCTGATGCAGCGCGTCGAACGCCTTGCGCAATTCGCCGACCGGACGGCCAATCAGCACCATGCCTTCGATGCGCCCGCGCGCGTCGGTGCGCGAAGTACAGTTCATCGCCAGCGGCACCGACTCGTGCACGCCGCGCAGGGTGATTTCGCAGTCGTGGATGGCGCTTGCGCGGATTTTCTGCTGGAAACCGTTGACCAGCGGATAGCATTCCTCGGTAAACAAGGTCTGAAATGGCTGGTTGAGAAGTTCGGTAGAGGTCTTGCCGACAATGCGTTCCAGCGCGGCGTTGACCCGCTGGATACGCCCGTGGAAGTCGCACACGATCAGCACATCGGTCATGGCGACTTCGATGCTGGTAATGAATTGCTGGGCTTCTTCGAGTTCGGCGTTTTTGCGTTCGAGTTCGACCTGATGGTGCAACAGATCGGTGTAGGTCTCATCCATCTTCTGGATGACCTCGATCCATGCCTGCTCCTGCGGGGCAGTGAGGCTGATGTCAGTCGTCTTCGGCGATCCCATAACGCTCCAGTTTATTCCGCAAACCGACCCGCGACAAACCCAGTTCGTCCGCTGCACGGCTCTTGTTGCCGTGGTGGCGGTTGATGGCGGCGCGGATGATGTGGGTTTCCAGCAGTTCGACCTGATCCTTGAGGGTTCCGGCCAGCCCGTTGAGCGGCGGCATGAAGGCTGCGTTGGCGGAGAAGGTTTCCGCTTGCGCGCTGTTGTTGACATGCGGACTGAGAGTAGCGGCATCCAGCAGCTTGCCTTGCGCCATCACCAGCATCCGCTGCACTTCGTTGTAGAGTTCGCGCACATTGCCGGGCCAGGCGTAAGCCTGTAATGCCTGCAAGGCGTCGATGCCGAAGCCTTCCACCGGTTTGCCCATGCGCTGGCTGTGGTGTTGCAGCAACCAGTTGGCCAGCGGGGAAATATCCATGCGGCGTTCGCGCAAGGGCGGCAGTTCGATGGTCATGCCCGCCAGCCGGTAGTAAAGGTCTTCGCGGAAACGGCCTGCCTGCACTTCTGCCAGCAAATCGCGGTTGGTGGCGGCGATCACGCGCACGTTGACGTGGCGGCGCTGACTGCTACCGACCGGGCGGAAACTGCCGTCCTGCAACACACGCAGCAGCTTGACCTGAAACGCGGGGCTGGTTTCGCCGATTTCATCGAGGAAAATCGTGCCTTCGTGGGCTTGCTCGAACAGGCCGCTGTGATCGGCAATCGCACCGGTAAAGGCACCGCGTTTGTGGCCGAACAGTTCACTTTCCAGCAATTCGTCGGGCAGCGCACCGCAGTTTTCGATGATGAACACCTTGTCGGCACGGCAGCTGTTGTAGTGCAGGGCGCGGGCGAACAGCTCCTTGCCGGTGCCGGATTCGCCGGTCAGTAGCACCGATACATCATGTGGGGAAACTTTTTCCACCAGTTCCAGCGCGCGGTTCAAGGGGCTATCCGGGGCGCGGATGATGTTGTCAGTGCGGAAGGTTTGTTGCAGGCGCTGGCGCTGGTGGCGGGTATGTTCCTGCAAATTGTGGGTGCTGGCCTTGAGTTCTAGCGACAATAGTTCATTTTCGCGCTGAAGCTGATGCAGGCGGATGGCGTTGCGCACGGTGAGCAGCAGGTTGTCGGGGTGCCAGGGCTTGGAGATGTACTGGTAGATGCCCGCCGCGTTGACGCCCTGAATGATGTCTTCCGCGTCGGTGTAGCCGGAGATGATCATGCGCACGATGTCGGGGTAATCGCGGCGCACGCGGGTGAGGAATTCCACCCCGGTCATTTCCGGCATACGCTGGTCGGCGAGGATTACCTGCACCGGCTCATGCCTCAGCAGTTCCAGCGCGGAGGCGGCGCTGTAGGCCATGTGTACGTCGAATTCGTCGCTGAGTATCCGCGCCATGCTTTCGACGGAGCGGATTTCATCGTCGACCAGCAGCACGGCGGGGCGGGTGGTATTCATGCGCGTTCGCTACGCGGAAAGCGAGTGGCGCAGGGCTTGCATTTTGGCTTCCAGTGCCTGCATTTGTTGTTCGACCAGCCCCTTGCGTTGCTGTTGCAGCCAGGCTATCCAGCCCTCCATACCTTCGCCGCTGGTGGCGGACACGTGCAGGATTTGAATGTCCGGGTTGACCCGGCGGGCGTATTCCTCACACTTGGCCACGTCGAATTTGAGATAGGGCAGCAGGTCGATTTTGTTGAGGATCATCAGGTCGGCGGCGTGGAACATGTCAGGGTATTTGATCGGCTTGTCTTCGCCCTCGGTGACGGAGAGGATCGCGACCTTGTGCGCTTCGCCCAGATCGAAGGCCGCCGGGCACACCAGATTGCCTACGTTTTCGATGAACAGGATGCCACCGTCTTCCAGCGGCAGGGATTCGAGCGTGTGGCCGACCATGTGCGCATCCAAATGGCAGCCTTTGCCGGTGTTGATTTGTAGCGCGGGCACGCCGGTTGCGCGGATACGGTCGGCATCGTTGCTGGTTTGCTGGTCGCCTTCCACCACCGCCATTGGCAGCTTGCTCTGCAAACGGGTCAGGGTTTCGGTCAGCAGCGTGGTCTTGCCGGAACCGGGGCTGGAAACGAGGTTGAGCGCGAGGATGGCGTGTTGCGCGAAATGCTGACGATTGCGCGCGGCGTACTGATTGTTCTTGCCGAGAATGTCCTGCTCGATCTGCACCATGCGCGATTGCGATAGGCCGGGCGCGTGGGCGCGGGCGGGGTCTTGGCCGTAATCATGGGTGTGGGCGTCGTGGTGATGGTCATGCCCGTGATCGTGCCCGTGGTCATGATGATGATCGTGCGGGTGATCGTGGTCGTGATGGTGGTGATGTTGCCCCTGAACAGCCGAATGTGCATGGGGTTTTACCTGACCGCCGATGCCTTCGATTCTCAGCTCACCTTCGCCGCAGCCGCATACCGTACACATATCACTCTACCTCCAGTTCTTTTATGCACATTTCTTCCCCGCGCGTGACCTGTAGCTGATAGCTGCCGCAGTTGGGGCAGGCGTCGTAGCGCTGCTGCACCGTGACGGTTTGCGCGCAATTCAGGCACCACGCTTCGGCGGGGACTTCGATAATTTCCAGTGTAGCGCCATCCGCCAGCGTATGGCGAATGACGACATCAAAACAGAAGCGCATGGCTTCCACCTCAACCCCGGACATGCTGCCGATTTCCAGCCAGACGGTTTTGACCTTGTGGAACTGCTGGCGTTTGGCCTCGTCTTCCAGTACTTGCAGCACGCCTTCGCACAGGGACATTTCATGCATCGGGGATGATCTCCAGTTGGTAGTCCACGCAAGGGTCGAGGGCGGTGATGAGGATGCGGGCTTGCTGGGTGAGGTCGGTTTCGTCCCTGCCTTGCAGGGTCGCCAGCATGTTGTACAGGGAGCCGAGGGGGTGGAAATTCCATTCGGTGGGGGCGACGATTTGGTAATTGCAAATAATGGCGTTTTGTTGGGTGACGCGGTGGGTCAAGAGACCTCTTACGGTTTGCACCAAGGAAATTCCCGCCTGCGGCGTAGTACCCCCCATCCCCGGCCCTTCCCCCGCAAGGGGGGAAGGGAGTGAAGACGCACGGTTCGGGGTCGCCTCTTGTTCCTTCCCCCCTTGCGGGGGAAGGTTAGGATGGGGGGTAGAAACACTTTCCACCATATCCAACACCCGCGCGATCAACCGCGTCATCAACCCACTACCGTAATGCTCCCGCCAGACCTGCAAATCGGGATTTTCCCAATGCCGTGTCAGCGCCGAAGTTTCACAGGCTTGCCCATCCACCTCCGGTTCTGCCATGAAGTTTTCGGCATCAACAGCGATCAGTCGTTGCAGCCACCAATCAACAGGTAGTTCTGGAAGCGGATGTATTTCGACATCACCTAACCTATCCCAGCCCATTGCCTGTAAACTAGAAACAATATTTCCAATTCCCCCTTTCATGGAAAGTTTCTTTACATCACCTGCGTGACAACATTCCAACCATTCCGCCGTCGGCATTCCCAGCAAATGCGTTTCCATCCACTGCTGGATAGCCACCAAAACTGGCTGTAGATCAACTACCTGCAACAAGTCGCGTTTGAGCCTGAACAGGGCTTGTAACTCAGCAGGCGCTGGCGGCTCACAGCCCAATGCCATAGTCCAGTCCTGTGACAGACGCAGCAGGTGCTCGAACAGGGTTTCTCCCCTGACCTGAAAATCGCGCTGCTGTTCGGTTGCGGGGCTAACTGGCTGCCCCAATGCCTGTTCGCAGGCGCGGGCGGAGGCGACGGATTGCGCCGTGCCGCACAGGCTGAACAGCATTCCGACCAGTTTGGGGGCAGTTTCGACCGGCTTCCCGGCAAAAAAGCGGGGGCTGAGGCGCAGACGGTTGGAGTGGATGGAAACAGTGTTGACAGCGCACAGGTCGCCAGTCCTGCCGTAATGCAGGGTGATGTGTAGTTTGCCGCTTAAGGTTTCCAGTGATTGCATGGGGTGGATACTTGGTTTCCGCTTTTACCATTGTCCCCTATTTGGAGCAAATGCCGTGCCATTATGCGTCTGAGCGTTCCTGAAAAACACCGGTACGGATGGTTTGCAGCAACATCTCCCCATATTCCGGCAGCGGTTTTTCAATCACACCGTCCAGCCGTAACTGGATCATGCGAATCGCGCCGCCGAAAATACTGGAAGTCAGCACCCACGAATCCATATCCACAAACTCACCCGCTTCGATGCCGTTGCGCACAATGCTACGCATTTTACTGAATGCCGCCGAATGACACATCAGCGGGTCTTGCGAAATGAATTCCGTGTGCTTGGCGTGAAACACGAAGGCGATGATGTTGCGATGGGTTTCGGTGTGTTCAAACAACTGGCGGATGATGGCCTCGCACTGCTGCCACGGGGTCGGGAATTCCGCCATGACGGTTTCCACCAACTCGTCCATTTCGTTGAGGATGTGTTTGTACAGCGCCTGCGCAACCCCTTCCTTGCCACCGAAATGGTTATAGATCGAACCAATACTGACCTGCGCCCGCTTCTGCACTTCATGGATGGAAACATTGTGGAAACCGTTTTCCACGAACAAATCCAGCGCTGCGGTGAGGATACGGCAGTCGATCGGTTCAGGGACTGGAGGACACTTTTTCAGGTATGGCATAACGACAAGCCTAGCCAATACGCAGGCAAATGGCAATTGACAGAAATGAACATTCATTCTATTTTCTACAGACACATTGGAGCTTGAGGAAAATACAACATGAAATGCCGCGCCGCCGTTGCCTGGGAACCCAAAAAACCACTGGAAATTGAAGAAATCGAAGTCGGAAAGCCGCGCGAAGGCGAAGTGCTGCTGAAAGTGGTCGCTTCCGGCGTCTGCCACACTGACGCTTTCACCCTCTCCGGCGAAGACCCGGAAGGTGCATTCCCCTGCATCCTCGGCCACGAAGGTGGCTGCATCGTCGAAGAATGTGGCCCCGGCGTGAAAAACCTCAAACCCGGCGACCATGTAATTCCGCTGTACATCCCCGAATGTGGCGAGTGTGAATACTGCCGCTCTCCCAAAACCAATCTGTGCCAGTCGATTGCCGGAACGGTGTGGACAGGTTACATGCCTGACCATACCCGTCGTTTCACCTGTAAAGGGCAACCGATTTACCACTACATGGGCTGTTCCACTTTCTCGGAATACACCGTCGTGCCGGAAATCGCACTGGCGAAAATCAACCCTGCCGCCCCACTGGACAAGGTTTGCCTGCTGGGTTGCGGTGTCACCACCGGTATTGGCGCAGTGCTGAATACCGCAAAAGTGGAACCCGGTTCCACCGTGGCTGTGTTTGGTCTTGGCGGTATTGGCCTGTCGTGCATTCAGGGAGCAGTCATGGCACAAGCCGGGCGCATCATTGCCGTCGATATCAACCCCGGCAAATGGGAAATGGCCAAGGCACTGGGCGCAACCGATTTCGTCAATCCCAAGGCCATCAACGGCTCGGTCGTCGAATACATCAAGGATCTGACCAACGGCGGGGTCGACCACTCGTTCGAATGCATCGGCAACGTGCACGTCATGCGTGACGCGCTGGAATGCACCCACATGGGCTGGGGCGTTTCCACCATCATCGGCGTGGCGGGCGCGGGTCAGGAAATTGCCACCCGCCCCTTCCAACTGGTGACAGGCCGCACCTGGAAAGGCACCGCATTCGGCGGCGTCAAAGGCCGTACCGAACTGCCCGGTTACGTTGACCGATACCTCAACGGGCAGATCGAACTGGACAGCATGGTTACCCACACCATGCCGCTGGAAGACATCAACCGCGCGTTCGACCTGATGCACGCGGGCGAAAGCATCCGCTCCGTGATCATTTTCTAAGGCTGAAGGCATGAAACTGGTTGAAAGCATCAAGGAATCCGGCGGATTTCTAAACCGTTACACACATGAGTCGGCAAGCTGCCGGTGCAGCATGACCTTCTCGGTTTTTCTGCCACCACAAGCGACGGATGGCCGGGTGCCAGCGCTGTACTGGCTGTCTGGCCTGACCTGCACGGATGACAACTTCCGCGTCAAAGCTGGGGCACAACGTTACGCCGCCGAACACGGCATTGCGCTGATCATCCCCGACACCAGCCCGCGCGGGGCAAACGTGCCGGATGTGCCGGAGCGTTACGACCTCGGCCAGGGTGCCGGTTTCTACGTCAACGCAACGCAGGAGCCCTGGTCAACGCATTACCACCTGTACGACTACGTGACCGCCGAACTGCCAGCATTGGTGGAACAGCACCTGCCACTGATTCCCGGCGTGCGTTCCATCAGCGGGCACTCAATGGGCGGGCATGGTGCGTTGATCTGTGCGCTGAAAAATCCCGGCATGTACCGCTCGGTTTCGGCCTTTGCCCCTATTTGCCACCCAACCGAATGCGGCTGGGGCCAAGGCTGTTTTTCTGCCTATCTGGGTGACGACAAATCTCTGTGGGAAGCTTATGACGCCACCTGCCTGATCCGGGTCGGCGCATCCATACCTGAGATTTTCATCGACCAGGGCACTGCGGATGAATTCCTGCTGGAAGGCCAGTTGCTGCCGGAAAGCCTGGCCGCCGCCTGCCAGCAGGCAGAAGTGCCGTTAACACTGCGTATGCAGGCAGGCTACGATCATAGTTACCATTTCATCGCTACCTTCATTGGCGAACATATTGCTTGGCACGCGCAGGCGATGGCCTGACACACACTAACATCATCTATTTGGGCAGTTAAGCGTGCCTTGCGCGCTGGATGCAGAGATTGTCTGTGACGCCACACCACTGTTACGGGGCTTGTACCCTAACCCAGGAGTTGCCCATGCGCTTTCCCCGACTTCCCCGTACTGTCTGGATGCTCGGTCTGGTCAGCCTGTTCATGGATATGTCATCGGAATTTATCCATGCTGTGTTGCCGGTTTACCTCACGACCACGCTGGGGCTGTCAGTCCTGGCGGTGGGGATTGTGGAGGGTATTGCCGAGGCGACCGCTTCCATCATGAAAGTGTTTTCCGGTGTCATTTCCGACCGTTTCCGCAAGCGTAAGGCACTGGTGCTGACCGGTTACGGGCTGGCGGCACTGACCAAGCCGGTGTTCCCGCTGGCGAATACTGCTTTGGAAGTGGTGACGGCGCGTTTCGTTGACCGTATCGGCAAGGGTATCCGGGGAGCGCCAAGAGATGCGTTGATGGCGGATGTGACGCCACCTGCGTTGCTGAACACGGCTTATGGCATCCGCCAGTCGCTGGATACGGTGGGGGCGTTTGCCGGGCCATTGTTGGCGATGTTGATGTTGTACTGGTATTCGCACGATCTGCGGCTGGTGATGTGGGTAGCGGTGATTCCGGCGCTGGCCTGCGTGGGGCTGATTTTGTGGGGTGTGCGGGAGCCGGATGGAATAGGGGAGGGTAACAGCAAACCGCGCCTGCACTGGCGGGATGCCCGCAAGTTGCCGTTTACCTACTGGCTGCTATTAGTGCTGACGGGGGTGGTGACGCTGGCAAGAATGACGGATGCGTTACTGGTGTTACGGGCGCAGGAAAACGGTTTGCAGCTGGTGTGGATTCCCTTGGTGCTGGTGGTTTACAGCGCGGTTTATGCCGTGAGCGTGTGGCCGGTGGGGGTGCTGGCGGAACGCATCGGGCAGCGCGGTTTGTTGCTGGTGGGTATGGCGTGTCTGGCAATTTCACAATGGTCGCTGGCGGAAGCTGCAACGACCGGGGCGCTTTTCTGGCTGGGGATCAGCCTGTGGGGTTTGCACATGGGGCTGACGCAAGGTTTGCTGGCTGCAAGGGTGGCGCAGCTTGCTCCGGGGGAATTGCGCGGCACATCATTCGGGTTGTTTCATCTCACGATCGGGGTGATGCAGTTATTGGCCGGGGTCGGTTTTGGCTGGTTGTGGGTGGCTTTTTCAGCAGGCACGGCATTTCAGGTGGCGGCTGTTGTTTCGCTGGCAAGCCTGCCGTTGTTGTGGATGGCATGGTCTCCACAAGAGGTAAAGCCTGCCGCCTAAGTCAGGGCTAAGTTTTGCTGGGTAAGCTTTCCCCAGTCCAATGTGGACAGAGAGCAAACTCAGGAGTCTTACCAACATGAACGAAATGGCCGCTAATTCGGCGCTGGTCAAGGTGCCGGTCATCGTTACCTTTTAGGGGATTTCCCTGAAAGATTCCCCCGCAATGGCTACACTTGTCTTATCGACAAGCGGAGTCCCTATCCCCATGCCCCCCGAACCCCAAACAGCTAACCCGATCCTGAGTGAATCCCAGATAGCCGACCTGAAACTGGCGGCCTCGAAAATGTCTGGCAGCACCCGCCGTGCGTTCCAGGCGGACATGAGCCGGAAATATTGTGCAGGCAACGCCCGCCAGACTGAAAGGTGTTTTGGCTGGGGTCGGGAGGGGGTGCAGTTGGGTTTGGAGGAACAGCGCAGCGGCATGGTTTGCGTGGGTGCGCAGGCGGCGTATTGTGGCCAGAAGCGCTGGGAGGAAACCCAGCCGGAAGCGGCAGCCGCCTTGCTGGCGCTGGCGGAAGCACATAGCCAGCAAGACCCGACATTCCGCAGCAGCATCGCCTACACCCGCCTGACGGCGGCGGAAGCCATCCGGCAGTTACAGGCCATGGGTTTCAGCGGTGGACAAGTGCCCGCCCCCAGCACCATGGCGCGGATACTCAACCGGAATGGCTACCGCCTGCGCAAGGTGGAGAAAGCCAAGCCGCAAAAAAAATTCCAGAAACCGACGCCATCTTCGCCAATATCCAGGCCAACGATGGGCAGTTTGCCGATGGGGCGGTCAAACGCCTGAGCATGGACTGCAAGGCGACCGTCAACATCGGTGACTACTCACGGGGCGGGAAAACACGGGGTGACAATAAAGCCGCTGACCATGAGATGGGCTGCAAAGAGAAATACATCCCTTTTGGCGTACTGGATGAGGACAGTGGGCAGGTTTACCTGACCTTCGGCAGTTCCAGCAAAACCAGTGACTTCATCGTGGATTCCCTGTGCCGGGTATGGGAACAGATGCCTTCTGCTGACAAGGACGCCTGCCAGTGCATCCAGATCAAAGCGGACAATGGCCCGGAAAGCAGCGGGATCAGGACGCAATTCCTCAAGCGCATGGTGGAATTCGCCAACCATACCGGTAAGACAGTCCACCTGCTGTACTACCCGCCTTACCACAGCAAGTACAACCCGATTGAACGCTGCTGGGGGATTCTGGAACAACACTGGAACGGCACCCAGCTCAAGGATGCCGAAACCCTGCTGGAATGGGCAAAAACCATGACCTGGAAAGGCATCAACCCCATGGTCGAATTCAGTCGCAAGGTTTATGAGAAGGGTGTGACCCTCAGCAAAAAAGCTATGGAGGCTGTTGAGGCGAGGCTGGAAAGAAATGCTGCTTTACCAAAATGGGACATTCTGATTCGCCCTGTTTTTGGGTAATGTCTTTGAGGTAAATCACCTTATTTCTGGATCATCAAAATCCTCGCCACCACCGTGGGTGAAACCGGCGCGGATTTCCTGATTTTCAACCTTCACTTCGGCCTGCCTGCCACTTCCGCGTTGATGGGCGTGTTGCTGGCTGGCTTCCTGTTCGTACAGGTCAAAGCCAAACGCTATATCCCCTGGCTGTACTGGATGACTGTGGTGATGGTCAGTATCGTCGGTACGCTGATTACCGACAACCTGACAGATAACCTGGGCGTGCCGCTGGAAGTGTCCACCATCGCCTTCAGCGCCTTGCTGGTCGTGGCGTTCTGGCTGTGGTATAGCGTCGAGCAATCACTCTCCATTCACAGCATCTACACCGCGCGCCGGGAGCTGTTCTACTGGGCTGCCATCCTCTTCACCTTTGCGCTGGGGACTGCTGCTGGCGACCTGATGGCGGAATCTGTTGGGCTGGGTTATGCCACTTCTGCGTTGATCTTTGGTGTCGTGATTGCCCTGATTACTACCGGTTTCTATGCCTTCAAGCTGAACGGTGTGCTGGCGTTCTGGCTGGCGTACATCATTACCCGCCCGCTGGGTGCTTCCATTGGCGACTGGTTGTCGCAGGATGCCGCCAATGGTGGTTTGGGGTTGGGAACCGTGGGAACCACTGCCGTTTTCCTGGCCGCGATCCTGGGTTTGGTGGGCTACCTGACCGTTTCCCACGTTGATGCGCCCAGGTTGGCTGAAAACGCAGCCTGATTTTTTACAATATGACGAGACGAAAAAACACCATGACTACGAATGTAACAACCATGGATGCCCGCGCAGTGGACACCCTCATTAACCGTGTTCCGCACATCATCCTGCTGTACTGGGTGATCAAGATTGCCTCCACCACACTGGGGGAAACCGGGGCGGACATGTTTTCCATGACTTATGACTTCGGCTACGGTACGACCATCCTGATTTTTCTGGGACTGTTTGCCGTGTTCCTAGGGGGCAAGCTGGCGATCAAGCGTTATGAACCGGTGACCTACTGGCTGACCTTCACCGCCACCGCCATTGCGGGAACGGCCATTTCCGATTTCATCGACCGCACCTTGGGGCTTGGTTATGCGGCAGGTTCCGCGCTGTTGGTAACGCTGCTGTTGATTGTGTTGCTGGCGTGGTATGTGAAAGAAAAGAGCATCAATGTGGAATATGTCACCAAAATGTGGAATATGTCACCAATACCCCGGTGGAAGTGTTCTACTGGCTGGCGTTCCTGATTGCCAATACCTTGGGTACGGCTGCCGGTGACTTTTTGGCGGACACGCTGGGTTTGGGGTTCGGTACTAGCGCCATGCTGATTACCGGTATGCTGGTGGCGATTGCCTTGTTGCACTTCTACACTAAAGTATCCGGTACCTTGCTGTTCTGGCTGGCCTTTGTGCTGACCCGCCCGTTTGGTGCAACCTTCGGCGACCTTCTGACCAAAACGCATGAGAAAGGAGGGCTTGATCTTGGTACAGTAGGTTCATCCGCGTTTTTTGCCATCATTCTGGTGCTGGCGGTTTACCGGGAAATACAGGTGGAGAAATCAGGGAAAGCCATTCCCGAATTGGACTGATACAGGAGCATCATGCGTATTTTGCTTGCCGAAGACGACCGGCTGATCGGCACAGCCATCCAGCAAGCCTTCAGGGATGCGGCTTATGCGCTTGATTGGGTGCGGGATGGCGAGTCTGCTATCACCGCTATCACTGCACAGGCTTATGACTTGCTGCTGCTTGATCTGGGGTTGCCACGCAGGGATGGCCTGGCAGTCCTGGAGCAGCTACGTCAGGCACGGCACATGCTGCCAGTGATCATCATTACCGCGCGGGATAGCTTGGAAGACCGTATTCAGGGCTTGGACTTGGGGGCAGACGATTTCATTGTCAAACCTTTCGCCATGAATGAGTTGCTGGCACGTATCCGCGCAGTTTCCCGGCGTCATCAGGGGAGTGGCAGCCCCATCCTGGGGAATGGCATCCTTGAACTTGACCCTGCCTCCCATGAGGTCACGCGGGGTGAAGCCACTTTTACGCTGCCTGCCCGTGAATTTGCCTTGTTGCAGGCTTTATTGCTGCGCCCCGGAACCATCCTTTCCCGCGCGGAACTGGAAGACCGTATCTACGGCTGGAATGAGGAAGTGGAAAGCAATGCCGTCGAATTCATCATCCATTCCCTGCGCAAAAAGTTGGGCAGTGACGCCATCAAAAATGTACGGGGTGTGGGATGGATGGTGGCGAAAGGCAACTGAACCGTTCACTTCAGCAGAACCTGAACCGCTGGATATTGTCGGCGGTGCTGGCGTTTTCCCTGCTGGCGGGCGTTGTTTCCGGCTGGACTGCGTTCGATGAAGCGCGGGAATTGCAGGATTCCCTGTTGCAGCAGGTGGGGGCGCTGGTCGCAAGCCGCACGCGCAGCATCAGCCTGCCGGGCGACGTTGACCCGGAAGATACCTTGGTGGTGCAGCGGTTGGGCGATAGGGACACGCAAAGCCTGCCGATTCCCGCAGACTTGCCGGATGGCTTGCATACGCTGGATTTGGCGGGAACAGGCTGGCGGGTGTTTGTTTATACCGCGCCAACCTCGGCGGCAGGTCAGGGGGGGCGCTTTGCGGTCAGCCAGCAAACCGAAGTGCGCGACGAAGTGGCGTGGGGAAGCAGCCTGCGCACCTTGTTACCCGTATTGCTACTGGCTCCCGTTCTGATGGCGGTGGTCAGTTTTGCGGTGAACCGGAGTTTTCTACCGGTGCGGGCGCTTGCTAATGCGGTAGACAAGCGTGATGAAAACCGTCTGGATGCCTTGCCTGACCAGCGTGTACCGCTGGAATTGCTGCCGTTCACCCATTCCCTCAACCGCCTGCTGGAACGCTTGCGGCAAGCCATTACCCAGCAGCAGCGCTTTGTCGCCGATGCCGCGCATGAATTGCGTACCCCTGTAACCGCTATCTCCCTGCTGGTTGAAAACCTGGCCAAGGCCGATACGCTGGAAGCATCCCGCAAGCGGCTGCTGCCGGTGCAGGAAGGCATGGAACGTTTGCGTACCCTGGTTGCCCATCTGCTCAATCTTGCACGCTTGCAAGGGGAAAACCAGCCGGAAGCCACCCAGATTAATTTTCGCCAAACCGTGCAGGAAACCATTGCGGAGTTGATCCCGCTGGCAGAAGCCAAGTCCATTGACCTGGGGATGCTGCGCAATGAAAACCTGTTGGTGCAGGATAGGGCGGGTAACCTCAGTGTGCTGGTACGCAATGCCGTCGAAAATGCCATCCGCTACACACCGGCAGGCGGGCAGGTGGATATCAGCCTGTTTGCGGACGACGGGCAGGCTGTACTGCAAGTGGCGGATACAGGTTGTGGTATTCCGCAAGAAGAATTGCCGCAGGTATTTGAACCCTTCTACCGCGTTGGTGTCAGTGCTGAACCCGGTAACGGGTTAGGGTTGGCGATCAGTCAGGAGATTGCCAAACGGCTAGGGGGAAGCATTCGGCTGGCAAACCGGAAGGGCGGCGGACTGCTGTTTGAGTATTGTCAATCGCTCCAGCAATAAAGCCCCCTCCGACTTTGAATGGTCGCAAGGGGCAACCTCTGCTTAGCCAATCGGCAAAGGAGGAAAATTACTTCATGACAACACGTGCGTCGAGTGGTTGCACAGGGCGGTTGTTAGGGTGGCCCATGATGTCGGCAAAGATTTTCACCTGATCAGCAGTGGCGACAACAGGTTGTTTCATGACCAGCCAGGTCACGCCTTCCGTGCAGGGAGGCGTGGTGAGGGAGCCGTTGAAGCGGTAGTAATCATGGTCGGCTGGCAGCAGGGCGGATACGTCCACCTTGTCGGTCAGCGCAACGGTATTGTCGGCTTCTTTCGGCATTTGCGGCCAGAACTGCTTCAGGCCAGCATTGGCCTCTGCGCCTTCCTCAAACATGACGGCGACAACTGCCAGGTTGCCATCCTTGTCGGCATGAACCAGATGCGCTTCCATAGGGTAGTTTTTGCCGTCGAACTGGTTTTCGCTTGGTGAGTGGAAATGGAACTGCTTCAATTCGTAATCGTGCCCATCCAGTGTCAGGGTGCTGCCCGGCTCGTACTTGACCTGGATGGTGTGGCCATTGTTGAGGACTTCGTTGCCACCAGCCTGATAAGCCAGCGTCAGGGGGGAAAGTTCAGCTTCAACTTCGGCTTTGCTGTCGAGGTTGACGGGGGACTGGTTTTTGCCGATGGCGCACTCTTTGTAGGCGTCGGCCAGTTCACCCCAATGTTCGGGGCCTTCCGCGCCTTCATAAGTCCAGTGTGCTGCCTGTTCGGCATTGGCGACTGCGGAGGAAAGCAGCAGTGCGCCAGTAATCAGCCATTGTTTCATGTGGTGTTCCTTTCGTTGTTGCGAAAAAACTTGGTTATGGGTATTGCCCTTACGCGCCCGGTAGTTTGGCGCATTCGCGGAAGATGCGTTTGGTGCAGGTTGCGCAAATGTCTGGATTCATACGCAGGCTCAGGGAGTGCAGGGCGGCTTCCTTGCTGGAGAAGATATTGCCCTCACCAAAGTCGGCCAGGAAGTCGATGCGGTCCATGAAGTCGAACACCTTGTTCTTGACGCCCTGGATGTAAAGGCCACCGCCGATGGCCTTGAGGCTTTTGGCTTCCTGGATCAGCATTTCAGCGCCAGCCAGGTCAATGAAGTTGATGCCTTCGCCCACGATCAGCACATGCTTGATGCCCTGTTTTTCGGCAATACAGGCCAGCTCGCGTTGCACCTTGTCCAGTGAACCAAAATAGATCGACATGTCGATACGGATAATCTTGAGCTGGGGGCATTCCGGCAGGCCGACTTCGGCAACTTCCGCCAGTTTGTGGCGCGGCTCGTTCGGGTCTGGGGCCAGATCCGCGATGTTGGGCAGGGAAGTGCGCATCAGGAAAATGACCAGCGACAGGATCACGCCGATGTAAATGGCAAATTCCAGCTCCAGGAACAGGGTGGCGAAGAAGGTGGTCGCCAGGATCGAGGTTTCTGATCTGCTGCTTTCCAGAATGTGCTTGATGTGGTGGAAATCAATCAGGTTATAGGCAACCAGCAGGATAATCCCGCCCATGGCGGCTACTGGCAGGTAAGCCGCCAGTGGCGCGACCAGTAACACAATCAGGGCGAGGAAAATGGCGGCGAAAATGGCCGACATTGGCGTTTTCGCCCCGGAAGAATAGTTGATGCCGGAGCGGGTAAAGGAGCCAGAACCTGCATAGCTGGAGAAGAAACTGCCAACGATGTTCGACAAGCCCTGGCCGATGAATTCCTGGTTACCATCCAGCCGCTGATGTGATTTGGTGGCGATGGAACGGGCGATGGAAACAGCTTCGATCAGACCCAGCAGCGCCACGGCAAATGCACCGGAAGCCAGCTGTTTGATGGCTGCAAATGAAAATTCAGGGAGCGACAGCGGCGGCAGATGGCCAGGGATTTCGCCTACGTATTTGATGCCATTCGCTTCGCCACCTAGCACCATGCTGGCGAGGCTGCCCATCACCATGCCGAACAACAGATGCGGCATTTTCGGCAGGTAGCGTTTCATAACCAGCGCAGATAGCATGGTAAATATGGCCACGCCCAGAATGGATAGGTTGATGCTAGGAATCCCCATGAACACATCCATCCATGTATGCACAAAGGATTCACCCTGCGGAATCTTGATACCGAGTACATGTTTCATCTGACTGGTGGCAATCAGGATAGCCGCGCCCGCCGTAAAGCCGATCACCACCGTATGCGACACAAAGTTGACTACTTTGCCCATTTTCACCAGACCCAATACCAGTTGGTAAATACCGGCAAGAAATGTCAGGGTCAGCACCATCTGGACGAATTGCGCGCTTCCCGGCTCAGCATAACGGCTGATGGCGGAAAATACTACCAGTGAAATGGCGGTGGTCGGGCCTGAAATCAGGTGCAGGGAGGAGCCAAACAAACCGGCGATGATCGGCGTGATCATGGCGGTATACAAACCGTATTCGGGAGGCAGGCCAGCGATGGCGGCAAAGGCAACGCCTTGGGGAAGTACGATAACCGCGCCGGTTAACCCGGCAAAGAAGTCAGCTTTCAGGGTGTCTTTGTTGATTAGCCCAAACCAGGTCAAAAAAGGCAGGAAAATCTCTCTCATGGTGCAGAAGCCTCGGGATGCCGCGAATGGGGGCGAATCTTAACACATCAGAATTCCCTAATGTAGGGTGAATCCGCATTGGTCATGTTGTTTTAGGCGTGTTTATTATCGATCGCCGCAAAAATTTCGTCATAATGCGCCCAAGCGATGGCAGCTTCCTTTGCTGTCACTTTTTGCATGACCTGCCCCAGGCTGATCATGACGTAATCACCTACCGCGATTTCTTCGCCCTGCGACATCAGCAAACCGGCTTCCCGCTCGATTCCACGTGCCTCACAGCGCACGCTCAGGCCGCTATCGTCAACGGCTATCACTTGCATGGGAATGGCCAGACACATGCGATTTTTCCTAATTCAGGTCAAGGTTTTCCAATCTTACCGCGCAGATACCGGCTTGTTTTGACCAATGTCAAACGAATGGGGAGAAAAGGGTAGACAATGGCTCATCTTGTTAACGAAACCGAATAAGTGCAAAACAATGTTGGTATTGGGTATTGGTAATATTCTGTTACGGGACGAAGGCGTCGGGATTCATTTATTGAAATTCATGCAGAGATATTTTGATGCGTTTCCCGATGTAACCTATATGGATGGTGGCACACTGAGCTTTTCCCTTGCCGGTGAAATAGAAAGCCACGATCACTTGCTGGTGCTGGACGCCGTTGAGCTGAATGCGCCACCCGGTACTTTGTGCTGCTACGAGGATGAGGCCATGGATCATTTCCTCGGGACAGCCAAACGCAGCGCCCATGAAGTCGGTTTGCTGGATCTGATGGACATTGCCCGGCTATCAGGGCATCTGCCCAGGCATCGTGCGCTAGTCGGCATCCAGTATGAAACGTTTGATTGGGGGGAGGAGCCGACCCCTGAGGTAAAAGAAAACATTCCATTGGCGGGTCGTCTGGCCGCCAACCTGTTGCAGAAGTGGGAGCTGGAGGAGCACCCACCCTGCCGACAACATAAAGCACCCAAGTTGGAGATAGCCAAATGACATTGAATGATATTCCAGTCCAGTCCGAAGCAGTAGCAACCGGCAACCTGCGTCCCGTGATGCATGAAATCCATCATGCACTGAGCGGGTTCGTTACCAGCGGAACGCATGGCATGATCGATTTGCATAGCCTGCCTTTTTCCCCGCAGGAGTTTGCACAACTGGATGAGTTTCTGGGTGAAGGCGAGGTGGACATTACCCTCAATGTGCTGGGTAAAACCCGCTTGCGGGAAAGTGGCTACGCAGGTGTGTGGCGGGTAGAACACTTCGACGACAGTGGGCAGCGGATTGGCTATTTCGTCGAAATCGGTCATACGCCGGAAATCCTGCGTTCCCAATGTGATGATATCAAGGAAGGGCTGGCTACGATGAGCACAATTCTCGCGATGGAGGAAGGCAATGAGGATGAAACAACATGATGAGGTTCCCCGTCACCCAACTGTAGGGGAGCAACTGCGCTCGCAAGGCATCTCGCGGCGCGGTTTCCTGAAGTTCTGCACCCTGCTGGCGTCGAGCATGGCGCTTGCCCCGGCGATGGTTCCCAAAATCGCGGCTGCGCTGGAGCAGGCCAAACGCCCGTCGGTGATCTGGCTTTCCTTCCAGGAATGCACCGGCTGCACCGAATCCCTGACCCGTTCCCATAGCCCGAGTATCGAAGGGCTGATCTTCGACGCCATTTCGCTGGATTACCACCATACCCTACAGGCCGCATCAGGCTATGGCGCAGAAGCAGCCCGCGAAGAAGCGATCAAGGAAAACTACGGCAAATATGTGCTGGTGGTGGATGGCTCCATTCCGCTCGACAACCCTGGCTTTTCCACCATCGCAGGCATCAGCAATGTGGATATGCTGAGGGAAGCGGCGGCGGGCGCGGCGGCTATTGTGGCAGTCGGCACATGCGCGGCATTTGGTGGCTTGCCGAAAGCGAACCCGAATCCGACCGGTGCGGCGTCTGTTGCCGACATCATCAAGGACAAGCCGATTATCAATGTGTCCGGTTGCCCACCGATTCCAGTGGTGATTACCGGTGTATTGGCTCATTTCCTCACTTTCGGTTTACCGGAACTGGATAGCCTGGGTCGTCCGAAAGCCTTCTATGGGCAGAACATCCACGACCGTTGCTATCGCCGTCCGTTCTATGAGCGTGGCCTGTTTGCTGAAACCTTCGATGACAAAGGCGCGAAAGCAGGCTGGTGTCTGTACAAGCTGGGCTGCAAAGGGCCGGTGACTTACAACGCCTGCGCCACCACCAAATGGAATGAGGGAACCAGTTTCCCGATCCAGTCCGGGCATGGTTGCATTGGTTGTTCCGAACCCGATTTCTGGGATTTCGGTGGTTTGTACCAGGCTTTGTCGGTTCCCTCCGGTGCTTCCGGGAAGACGGTGGTTTACGCCGCTGCTGCGGGTATCGCCGCCGGGGTTGCGGTGGCTGCCGTGAACAAGAAAACCAAGGCGGATGCAGCAGGTTTACACAAGACCGTGACGGTCGAAGAACTGAATCAGGAGTCACAGTCATGAATGAAGTCGATTTCCTGTTGTGGGTAAAAGGGCCTGCGTTTACCGCAGCAGTTGTGATCTTTATCGCAGGGCTGGCGTTACGCCTGTTTGAAATCCTCTCGCTGGGGCGCAAACACAATTTCGCCGTGTCACGCAGCGACCCGATGAAGGGTGGGTTGCGGGAAATGTGGCGGCGTTCGCTGCCGGTGGATCGGGCGACGTTCGACCGCTCCATGTTTACCATCGTCAGCGGGTATGTGTTCCATATCGGCCTGTTCGTGGTGATCTTCATGCTGGCGGCGCATGTGGAATTGTTCAAGAGCGTGATCGGGTTCGGCTGGCCGAATCTTTCCACCCCGGTGGTGGATGCGTTTGCCGTCGTCACCATGATCGCGTTGATTGCGGTGTTGGTGCATCGTTTGCATCATCCGGTCAAGCGCTTCCTGTCGACTCCCTCTGATTATCTGGTGTGGGGCGCAACCTTCGTGCCGCTGCTGACCGGCTACATGGCTTACCACCATCTGCTGCTGTCGCCGCAACTGATGCAGGCGCTGCACATCCTGAGCGTGGAATTCCTGCTGGTGATCTTCCCCTTCACCAAGCTGATGCATACCTTCACGCTGTTCCTGTCCCGCTGGTATAACGGCGCATCCATGGGGATGCGGGGGGTGAAGTCATGAGCACGCTGACACTCGAACGCGGCCTCAACGAATTCAAGGCGCAACTCGACGCGCCGATGGCCAGTTTCTTCTCCTCCTGCGTGCATTGCGGGATGTGTGCGGAAGCCTGTTTGTTCTACACCGAAAACCCTGACCCCAAATTCACGCCCATCTACAAGCTGGAGCCGATGCGCCGCGTGTGGGAACAGGAATACACCCTGATCGGCAAACTGAAAAAAGCCCTGGGGCTAAGCAAGCCTGTCACGGATACCGAACTCGCCGAATGGCAGGAGCTGGTTTACAACAACTGCTCCCTGTGCGGACGTTGCTCGGCGGTTTGCCCGGTCGGCAACGACATCACCTACATGATCCGCAAGATGCGTGAAGGCATGGTCGCTTCCGGACACGTGCCGGAAGGGCTGGTCGGTGCTTCCACCCGTGCCGTGCAGATCGGTAGCCCGATGGGTGTGCGCCTGCCAGCCCTGCAAGCGCAGGTCAAACACATTGAGAAAGCCACCGGTCTGGAAGTGCCTTTCGACAAGGAGGGCGCGGAATACCTGTTGATGTTGTCCTCGATGGAAATCATGAACTACCCGGAATATCTGGAAGCCGTCGGCAAAATCCTCACCAACGCAGGCAAGACCTGGACGCTGAGTTCGGATTGTTTCGAGGCCACCAACTCCGGCATCCAGATTGGCTCGTCAGACATTGCGAGGGAGCTGGTCAGCCGCATCGTCAACGCCGCCGAAAAGCTGAAAGTCAAAACCGTGATCAGCCCCGAATGTGGGCACGCCTATACCGCGTTGCGCTGGGAAGGCCCCAATCTGATCGGGCGGCCTTACACTTTCGCGGCGAAGCACATCGTCGAGGTTCTGGATGAATTGCGGGCGGAAGGTCTGCTGCAAACCGAAGGTTTCGAGGACGCCAAAATGACCTTCCACGACCCCTGCCAGTTGGTGCGCCGTGGCGGTGTCATCGAGCAACCCCGTAACCTGCTCAACATGGTGGCGAAAAACTTCGTGGAAATGTCCGACCATGGCTACATGAACTGGTGTTGCGGTGCTGGTGGTGGTGTGTCTGCCAACGAAGACGCCGAAGAGGTCAAGCTCAAAGCCTTCCAGCGCAAGAAAAAGCAACTGGACGAACTGGGCGTCGACACGCTGGTGACAGCCTGTGCCAACTGCCGCATCCAGTTGGAGGAAGGACTGGAAGTCAACCAGATGGATATGCCGGTGGTTGGCCTGACGGAAATGATCGCTGACCATTTGAAGAAAATCCCCCTCAATCCCCCTTTTGCAAAGGGGGAGGCAAGAGAGAGTGGCACGGATCAGGTTCCCCCCTTTGAAAAAGGGGGGTTAGGGGGGATTTCTCTTTCTGACAAGGGAGGTGCGGCATGATCACCAATGACGCTGATTTCCGCAAGGAACTGGAACAACTGAGTCTGGCGCAACAACGCCGGGTAGGCGCTGCCTTCGTGCGCAATGTGCTGGAGTTGACCGCTGACCCTGCCGTTGGCAAGGTGCTGGACGCCGCCGCCAATGCCGAAACCATTGCCGATGATGAACTAGCGCTGGCTTTCAGGAATGCCAAGGCCGCCGCGCTGGAAAGCCACACCCGCTGCGGCGCGGATTGTGACTGGGCTTCACAGGCCGGTTACTTCGTCGCCCGCGCCGCCTCCGCTTTGGTTGCACCTGCGAAAGAAGCCAAAGCCCCAGCTTGGGAAGCCGCTGCCAATGCGCGCATGGCGCGTACCTGCGGCATGATCGAATCCGCCGACGCCACCATGCACGAGGAAAGCGAGGTACAGTACCGCATCCTTGAGCAGTTCCTGAACGACATTTGAGGACAAGAACATGACAGACCGTGTCGTTGTAGACCCCATCACCCGCATCGAAGGCCACCTGCGCATCGAAGCGCAAATGAACGGCAACACCATCGAGCAGGCGTATTCTGCCGGAACCATGGTGCGCGGCATCGAAATCATCCTGCGCGGGCGCGACCCACGTGATGCCTGGGCGTATGCGCAACGCATCTGTGGCGTGTGCACGCTGGTGCACGGCATTGCCTCGGTGCGTTCGGTGGAAAACGCGCTGAATTACACCATTCCGCCCAACGCGCAACTAATCCGCAACCTGATGATCGCGGCGCAATACGTGCATGACCATGTGATGCATTTCTATCATTTGCACGCGCTCGACTGGGTGGATGTGGTGTCGGCGCTCAAGGCCGATCCGAAGGCGACCTCCGAGCTGGCGCAGAAGATTTCGCCGAGCTGGCCGAATGCCTCCGCCGGTTATTTCGCCGATCAGCAGACCAAGCTGAAGAAATTCGTCGAGGCCGGGCAACTGGGCATTTTCGCCAAGGCTTACTGGGGGCATCCGGCCTACAAGCTGCCGCCGGAAGCCAACCTGATGGCGGTTTCGCACTACCTCGAAGCCCTGCAATGGCAGCGCGATGTGGCCAAATTGCACGCCATTTTCGGCGGCAAAAACCCGCACCCTAACTTCCTGGTGGGCGGCGTACCGTGCGCGATTGACCTGAATTCTGATTCCGCCATCAACATGGAACGGCTGGCGCAGGTGCAGACCATCATCAAGCAGATGCAAACCTTCGTCGATCAGGTGTATGTGCCCGACACGCTGGCCATCGCCAGTTTCTACAAGGACTGGTTCAAGCAGGGCGAAGGCTTGGGCAACTTCATGACCTACGGCGATTTCCCGGAAAAGGGTATGGATGATCCGTCTTCCTTCCTGATTCCGGCGGGCGTGATCCTCAACCGCGACCTGTCGAAAATCCACCCCGTCGACCTGAATGCGGAAGACCAGATTCAGGAATTCGTCGCGCATTCGTGGTACGACTACAGCGGCGGCAAGCAGCAGGGTTTGCATCCGTATGCGGGTGAAACCGAACTCAATTACACCGGCCCCAAACCGCCGTACACCCAACTGGAAGTGGATCAGTCCTATTCCTGGATGAAATCACCGCGTTGGAAAGGTCAGCCAGTCGAGGTCGGGCCACTGGCGCGGGTGCTGATGCTGTATGCCACCGGCCACGAACACACCAAGGCGCTGGTCGATTACTCGCTGAAATACCTGGATGCGCCGATCGAAGCGCTGTTTTCCACCTTGGGCCGCACCGCCGCACGCACGCTGGAAACCAAGATCATCGCCGACAAAATGCAGACCTGGTTCGACAACCTCGTCGCCAACATCAAGGCGGGCGACACCAAGACCTTCAACGAAACCTTGTGGGAGCCTTCCAGCTGGCCATCCAAAGCGCAGGGCGTCGGTTACATGGAAGCCCCGCGCGGCGCACTCGCGCACTGGATCGTGATCAAGGATCAAAAGATCGACAACTATCAGGCAGTCGTTCCCAGCACCTGGAACGCCGGGCCGCGTGACGTGCAGAACCAGCCGGGCGCGTATGAGGCTTCGCTGGCAGGTCACGAATTGCACGACCCGAAACAGCCGGTCGAAATCCTGCGCACCATCCACAGTTTCGACCCGTGCATTGCCTGCGCCGTGCATGTGACCGACCCGGATGGGGAAGAGCTGATCAAGGTACAAGTGAGGTAATGGTGATGGATAGGTTGAAAGTGATCTGACCCAGCAATTCCGGACATCTCAAGAAGTGAGAGCTTTAGCCTCAAAGTCCACCGGGCTGAGATAGCCAAGTGTACTGTGCAGGCGGTTGCGGTTGTAGTCCGTTTCGATATATTCAAACACGGTTTGCTTCATATGTTCACGGGTGGCAAAGCGTTCACCCTGGATGGCCTCCACTTTCAGGGAATGGAAGAAGCTTTCAGCACAGGCATTGTCATAACAGTTCCCTTTGGCACTCATGCTGCCAAGCAGTTGATACTTTTGTAACAAATCCCGGTAGGCATGTGAACAGTATTGGCTGCCACGGTCAGAATGCACAACCACGCCTTTGGGGCGTTTGCGCTTGAAAATGGCCATTTGCAGGGCATCACACACCAAATCAGCGGTCATGCGCTCACCCATAGCCCAGCCAATCACCTGGCGTGAAAACAGGTCAATCACAACGGCGAGATAGGGCCAGCCTTCGTCTGTCCCCAGGTAGGTGATGTCACCCACCCACTTTTGGTTGGGTGCTGTGGCGGTGAAGTCTTGCCCCAGCAGGTTATCAAATACCGGCAGGTTGTGGTTACTGTTGGTGGTGGCCTTGAACTTACGGGCAGCCTTGGCAACCAGCCCTTGGCGGCGCAGGCTGGCAGCAACGGTCTTGCGGTTACAGGCATGGCCTTGTTTGACCAATATACGTTGCAACCGGCGTGCGCCGGAACGGCTTTTGTGTTTGGTAAACAAGCGGGCAACCTCCTGATCAAACTCAGCTTTTTGTTGCCGCTGGCTTTTTTTAGGATGGACACCTCTTCCTGTGCTACTGCCAGTTCACGGCGCAAGCGGGCGTTTTCGGTTGACAGTTCCTGTTCACGTTGGCTGACCGTCTGTTGGTGCTGTTGCTGGCTGCGCCATTGGTACAGTTGCGGTTCGCGCAAGCCCAATTGCCGCGCTGCTTCAGGTACACCAAGCCGCTCTGCCAGTTTCAGGGCTTCAGCCTTGTAGCTGGCGCTGTGGCGGGTATAGGGCTTTTTGTCGGTTTTTGCAGTTTTCATCGTTCACCTCAAGGTCAAGTACGTAGTGTACTCACTTCTTGCTGTGTCCGGAGGTGCTGGGCCGGATCAGAAAACCGAATTTTCATTTGCCGACGGTATACAACCATTGGGGACAAAGCCCCGATTGAATTTGAGACGGGGCAATGGGCTAAATCCGCTTAACAAGGTGTCCGGTTTTACTTGACCAGAACACCCCCAACAGGTTGGTCAATCCGGTCGCCGTCGCGTAGTCAAAGGTGACGCTCAGGTAGTCTGTGTAGAAGTCGAGGCAGTTCTGTTCATCCTCGAAATATCGCTGGCCACACTGGCTACTGCGTAACATCAGCTATGAATTCCAGATGCCATCCGGAGAGCGATATAGTATCCTTCAGGCTCCGTTTCAGAACCCCTCGTAATGCCATGCACATTGATACTGTTCCTGTCATCACCATCGACGGCCCCGCCGGAGCGGGCAAGGGCACGATTGCCTGCCTGTTGGCGCAAAAACTCGGTTGGCACATGCTCGACAGTGGTGCCATTTACCGCGTAGCCGCATTGGCTGCGTTACAACGCAAGCTGGATTTGCAGGATGAAACCACACTCGCAGCCATGATTCCCATCCTGAAAATCGAATTTCGGGATGGGGAAGCCTGGCTGGATGGCGAAGTCGTTACAGGTGAAATCCGCAACGAAAACTGCGCCAGCGCCACGTCAAAAATTGCCGCTTTGCCTGCTGTACGTGCAGCCCTGCTTGAGCTTCAGCGCAGTTTCCAGCAGTCTCCCGGGCTGGTTGCCGATGGCCGTGATATGGGTACGGTCGTTTTCCCTGGGGCAAACCATAAGTTTTACCTGACGGCCAGCGCCGAAATACGTGCCGAACGTCGCCTGAAACAGTTGAGTGAACAAGGGCTTAGTGCTAAACTCTGCGACCTTATTCAGGACATCAATGCCCGCGATGAGCGCGACGCCAGCCGCCCGGTAGCCCCGCTAAAACCTGCTGATGATGCAGTGTTAATAGATACCAGTTCGCTGGATCGGGGCGAAGTATTCGCGGTAGTTTTACGCCATATTGCGTAACCATTTGATTTGAAAAATAATTTCGAGCTAGCCCTGACCAGGAAGTCCGGGCTTTTTACGTTTTAACCCGTCATGCAAGGAATGCGTTGGCGATAATCATTGTTTAACAGGTATTTTTATTCATGACTGAAAGTTTTGCTGAACTGTTTGAAGAGAGCCTTTCCTACACCCAAATGCAGCCGGGCGCTCTGCTCAATGCAACAGTTCTCGAAGTACGTAACGATTTCATCATCGTTAGCGCTGGCCTGAAATCCGAAGGCGTTATCCCAGCCGAGCAGTTCAAGAACGAGCGCGGCGAAATTACCGTCAAAGTTGGTGATCTGGTAGAAGTGGCTCTGGATACCGTGGAAGACGGTTTCGGCGAAACCCGCCTTTCCCGTGAAAAAGCCCGCCGTCTGCGTGCTTGGGAAATTCTGGAAGAAGCCTTCAACAACGAAGAAATCATCACCGGCACCATCACTGGTAAAGTCAAGGGCGGCTTTGTGGTTGAACTGGGCGACATCCGTGCGTTCTTGCCGGGTTCCCTGGTTGATGTACGCCCTGTGCGCGACACTTCCTATCTGGAAAACAAGGAACTGGAATTCAAGCTGATCAAGCTCGACCAGAAGCGCAACAACGTGGTTGTTTCCCGCCGTGCAGTAGTAGAAGAAGAATACAGCGCGGAACGCGAAGCGCTGATGGAAAACCTGCAAGAAGGTCAGGTAGTCAAGGGTATCGTCAAGAACCTCACCGACTACGGCGCGTTCCTCGACCTGGGTGGCATCGACGGTTTGCTGCACATTACCGACATGGCCTGGAAGCGTGTCAAGCATCCTTCCGAAGTGGTCAATATCGGTGATGAAATCGACGTTAAAGTCCTCAAGTTCGATCGCGACAAGAACCGTGTATCCCTCGGCCTCAAACAGCTGGGCGAAGATCCATGGCAAGATCTGGTGCGCCGTTACCCATCCGGCACCCGCATCTTTGGCAAGGTTAGCAACCTGACCGACTACGGCTGCTTCGTTGAAATCGAAGATGGTGTTGAAGGTCTGGTGCACGTCTCTGAAATGGACTGGACTAACAAGAACGTCAACCCTGCGAAAGTTGTAACCCTGGGCGATGAAGTGGAAGTCATGATCCTCGACATCGACGCAGAGCGCCGTCGTATTTCCTTGGGCATGAAGCAGTGCCAGCCTAACCCGTGGGATGAGTTCGCAGCCAACCACAACAAGGGCGACCGCGTTTCCGGCAAGATCAAATCCATCACTGACTTCGGTATCTTCATCGGTCTGGATGGCGGCATCGACGGCCTGGTTCACCTGTCTGACATTTCCTGGAACATGCCGGGCGAAGAAGCTGTGCGTAGCTACAAGAAAGGTGACGAAGTGGAAGCGGTCGTACTGGCTGTTGACCCAGAGCGTGAGCGTATCTCCCTCGGCATCAAGCAGATGGAGCAGGATCCGTTCTCAAACTTCGTGGCAGCCCATTCCAAAGGCAGCGTAGTCAAGGGTACTGTGGTTGAAGTCACGCCCAAGGCCGCCAAAATTGATCTGGGTGAAGGCATCGAAGGCATCCTGCGCGCTTCTGAACTGTCCCGTGACCGCGTGGAAGATGCTCGTACACTGCTGAAAGAAGGCGACACCATTGAAGCCAAGTTCATGGGTGTTGATCGCAAGACCCGTTCCATTAACCTGTCCATCAAGGCCAAGGATGATGAGGAAGAAGCCCGCGTGATGCGTGAGTACACTGGCCGTTCCGGTGGTGCTTCCACGTCTCTCGGCGATATCTTCAAGGAACAGATGGGCGAATAATAATCGCCATCAGGAAGGTATAAGGGCTATGGATAGCCTATAGTTCTGGCAGATGCGGTTAACCCACATCTGCCAGTTCCCCGGTAAATGCCAATCAGCAATAATCCCGTCGCTTGATCAGGAGTGGAATGGATGACCAAATCTGAAATCATTGATATTTTGTCACGCAAACAAAGCCATCTCAGCAGCCGCGATGTAGAGCTTTCCGTGAAACTGCTGCTGGACAAAATGAGCGAATCACTGGCCGATGGTGGACGTATAGAAGTGCGTGGTTTTGGCAGTTTCTCGTTGCACCACCGCGCTGCGCGTAAAGGCCGCAACCCGAAAACCGGTGATCAAGTAGCCTTGCCGCCCAAGCACGTGCCCCATTTCAAGCCCGGCAAGGAATTGCGTGAACGGGTCAACGAATCCCGCGAACAGTATGCTATTCAGGACTAATTGGGCTGTTGCTGTTTTTGCGCACAAATGCACAAAGGGAGGCACAATGCCTCCTTTTTTATATTAAGCACCCATGCAAGAAATCCTCTTTTTATTATTGCCGATAGCCTTTTATTCAGGCTGGCAAGCTGCCCGCAAACGCTATAAAGGGCGTCAGGAAAAGCGCAAGGAAATTTCCGTGCGTTTTGTCCGTGGGATCAACTACCTGTTGAGTGAGGAACCCGACAAGGCGCTGGATGTCTTCCTCAATTACCCGGAAATTGACGAGTACACAGCCAATACCTTCCTGTTGCTGGGCAATCTTTTCCGTAACCGGGGGGAAATCAATCGCGCCCTGCGTATCCATCAGAATCTGGTGGCACGTTCCGACCTGAGCAAATCGCAGCGCCTATCCGCGATGCTGGCGCTGGGGGAAGATTTTTTTGCTGCTGGTATGCTGGATCGGGCTGAAAGTGTGTTTTCCGAACTGCTCAAGGATGACCCTAAACGTGCTGATGCTTGTGAGCCATTACGCAATATTTATGAACAGCTGCATGAATGGGACAAGGCTATCGAAATTGCCCAGTGCACCCAGCAACGCAGCAAGGTGGATCAGAGCCGCCTGATTGCACATTACTATTGCGAGCTGGCAGCCCAGGAATTGCAGAAGCAAAACCTGTTCAAAGCCGAAGAGACCATCAAAAAAGCTGCCAAAGCCTATCCCGACTCGGCGCGGGTTTTAGTTTTAAAGGGTGACCTTGCTTATGCCCGCGCCCAGCGGGATGAGGCACTGGAGATCTATCAGCAGGCTATTCGCCAGGATACCCGCCTATTAGGTATGCTTTTCAATCAGTTAATTAATAATTTTAAGTATTCACATGAACTTGAGCGCCTGTATGCCTTTATCCAACAAACATTCGCCAAAACGCGGGATGCCAGATTGTTTGGCTACCTGCTGCAATTGGCCTACAAGCTGGGAAAAATCAGGGAAATGCGTGCCGAAGTTGAAGAGCATCTCAACAAAGGCAAGCCGACTTTGAACACCTTGGCCAGTTCTGCCCAAGTATTGGCTTCCTTGTGGCAAGAGGAACACACCTGTGAAATAACCCAGGTGCAAACCGCCTTGCAGCGTCTGGCCGCCAGCCAACCTGATTTTCAATGCAGCCATTGCGGTTATAAAATGCATGGCTACCTCTGGCGTTGCCCAGCTTGCCATCAGTGGGATACTGTCAGTAATGTCTAATTTTCAGGAATGATTGCATGTCCAGCCGTTTAATTATTGCTCTTGATTTCCCTTCCGCCGAACAAGCACTGGCCTTTGTCGCTCCGCTTGATCCTGCCCAATGCAAACTCAAGGTGGGATTTGAATTATTCGTGGCGGCAGGCCCTGATTTTGTGCGCCAACTGACGGGGCGTGGGTTCGATGTTTTTCTGGATCTGAAATTCCATGACATCCCCAATACGGTGGCCTCTGCCTGCAAATCCGCCGCTGCCCTTGGGGCGTGGATGATCAATGTCCATGCTTCCGGTGGCTCCAAAATGATGGCGGCGGCGCGGGCTGCTTTGCAGGAAGTGGGGAACCCGCCCAAGCTGATTGCCGTTACGGTACTGACCTCCATGGACAAGGCGCAACTGGCCGGGACAGGCGTTGGGGCAGAACCTGCCGTACAGGTCAAGCATTTAGCGCAACTGGCTGCTACTAACGGGTTGGATGGGGTTGTGTGTTCAGCGCAGGAAGCGGCTATGCTGCGGGAGGCGCTGGGGAACGATTTCCTGTTGGTGACGCCTGGCATCCGTCCAGCAGGCAGTAGCCAAGGCGACCAGTCACGGGTAATGACGCCTGCACAGGCACGGGAAGCAGGGGTCAGTTACGTCGTTGTGGGCAGGCCAATCACGCAAGCTGCCGACCCGCTAGCGGTGATTGCGCAGATCAATGCGGATTTGTAAGCAGCCGTTGCGCTTCTTTCTGCATCGCTCCACGGGCAAAGATCAGCTTCCAGCGGCTGCCGCCTGCCTGCCGCCACAGCAGGGCAGCACGCACACCAGCCAGTAACAGGGCGCGGATTTTGGCAGCATTTTCAGGTTGGGCAAGGTGGTTCTGGTCACCCTTGATCATGATGCGCGGGCCAATCTTGCTGATGGTATTGCTGTAAATTTCTGCTAGCCGTGCCACCATGTTGGGGTGGTTCATGGCGAAGAAATTGAGTTGCTGCTGGGCATTTTCAATATTTCTCAGTAGTGCTTGGAACATATCCGGGTCATTCGCCAACTTTTTTTCCAGATACAACAGGTTGACAGCGTAGCGGGTGGCTTCAATGTCCTTGAGGCGGCCATCTGGGGTCATGCTACCGGTGCCCAGCTGATGCATCAACACTTTGAAACCAGTGCGTAACTTTTCCAATCCACCGTAGAGGGATTCTGCCGAGTGGTTATCTTCTGTCAACACGCTGTTGATACAAGCGTCGAACAGTTCGCTGTCAACCCTGCCGTGAGTGGCAATCTGGGTGACGCCTTCCACGCACTGGAACAGGGCGGCGAGGGCAATGGTTCGGTTGCGGGTGTTAGCTTCCACGGTTTGTTGTCGTTCCGGATGTCTTTACCAGGGTACAGGATACGGCTTGGGCTATATAATTCAAGTTATCCCTTTGCATTGGGGCAGTCTGTGGCCATGGTTTCAATAATGCCACCGCCAAGACAAGTGTCGCCCTGATAGAACACGATGGATTGCCCCGGTGTGATGGCGCGCTGGGCATCAGGAAAACAAACGTCGCAACTATTGTCTGGCAGAAGCCTCACTTCGCAGGTTTCTTCCGTCTGGCGGTAGCGGATTTTGGCTTTGCATCCAAACCTGTCAGCAGGTGGTTTGCCTGCTATCCAATGAAGTTGGGATGCCAGCAGGAAATGTTTCATCAGGAGTGCGTGCTGATGCCCCTGGGTAACGATCAGGCGGTTATTGGACATGTCCTTGTCAACCACGAACCAAGGGGCTTCCGTTGCATCTTTGCGCCCGCCAATACCCAAGCCCTGCCGTTGGCCAAGGGTGTAATACATCAGACCGTGGTGTTTGCCGATCACTTCGCCATCCGCCGTTACGATGCCCCCAGGGCGCGCAGGCAGGAAGCGTTGCAGGAAATCACGGAATTTGCGTTCACCGATGAAGCAGATGCCGGTGCTGTCCTTCTTGCGGGCGGTGCTGAAACCGACCTCAAGCGCAATGTCCCGCACCCGGCTTTTTTCCAGTTCACCAACAGGAAACAGGCTGCGTTGCAACTGGTGTTGTTGCAGGGTGTAGAGGAAATAGGTCTGGTCTTTGTTGTCGTCCACGCCTTTGAGCATCTGCACACTGCCGTCGGGCTCGTGGGTGATGCGTGCGTAATGGCCAGTAGCGATATAATCCGCCCCCAGTTCCAGTGCGAGATCAAGAAAAGCTCTGAACTTGATTTCCTTGTTGCACATGATGTCTGGGTTGGGAGTACGCCCGGCACGGTATTCGTCGAGGAAATAGGTGAACACCCGATCCCAGTATTCGGTGGCGAAATTACGCGTGTGCAGGGGGATACCCAACTGGTTGGCCACCGCCTGGGCATCGGCGAGGTCAACGGCGGCGGAACAGTAGTCTTCCGTATCATCTTCCTCCCAGTTTTTCATAAACAACCCTTCAACCTGATAGCCCTGCTGGAGCAGGAGAAGGGCTGCAACAGAGGAATCTACCCCGCCGGACATGCCGACCATTACGCGCTTGCCCATCTCAGTCTTCGCTCAGGAAATAGTGCAGCAGCGCCAACGGATGGCGTACCCCAGCTTCATACGCCTCCAGTGACCGCCCGACCAGTTCACTGCGCCACAAGTGTTGTTGGTTACGGATTTCATCGCAGGTCAGCCAGTGGGCGGCGGTAATGTCCGGGTCTATCTGGTAACCTTTGACCGGTTCTGTTTCCAGCAGCCTGCCGGTGAAGGTGAAACGCATGTATACCCGGTCAGAGTCAGGATGCTGGCGGTGAAATACACCCAGCAAGGCCGTCGGCTCGAAGCGGTAGGCGGTTTCTTCCAGGGTTTCGCGGCGCACGGCATCCAGCAGGCTTTCGCCATACTCCATGTGCCCGGCAGGTTGGTTGATGACCAATTGCCCGGCGTGCATTTCTTCCACCATCAGGAAGCGGCCTTCATGTTCAATGACGCTGGCGACGGTGACGCGGGGTTTCCATACCATGTGAGGGGTTCCGTTGCTGGATGAGTTCGCCCGGAACGCTCAGGGGGGAAACCCAAACGCACCGGGCAAGGGGATGCGGCTTACTTGGCAGCTGGGGTCGCTGCCGGTTCGGCAGGAGCAGCAGCTTTAGCTGGTTTTGTCCCTTCTGGCATCCAGCCAGAGGATACGCCAGCAGGCGGGTTGTTGATGATCCTGTCACCGGCTTTCAGGCCGGAAACGACTGCTACCTTGCTGCCGCCATTCTGGTCTGCGCCCAAACGGATCATGCGCAGTTCTGAAGTATTGTCTTCCTTCACCACCAGCACGCCGGGCAGGCTGCTGCCTTTCAGCAGGGCTGATTTGGGGATGACAATCACTTGGCTGCCTTTCTTGCTTTCCGGCACATAGATTTCAGCGTACATGCCGGGGGCTGTGGTGATTTCCATCGGAATGTCAAACTTCACCGTGACGGTATGGCGGCTGGGGTCAGCCACGGGGTAGATTTCCGATACCCGCACCGAGGTATTGGTGCTGCCATCGATACGCGCTGGCAGCAGCATGTCCTTGTTCAGGTTGCCGACCAGACCGGAAGGCACATCCGCCTGCAAGCGCTTGTATTTGACGTAACCAAATTTGATCAGTGGTTGGCCGGGTTGGACGGTATCGCCGACTTCGACCATTTTTTCCATGATGATGCCTTCAAATGGCGCGTAGGCACTGGCGTCACGCAGCGAGGAGTCAATTTCCTGCAATTGTGATAAGGCCTGTTGCACTTGGCTTTGTGCCTGGGAAACACCTGACATGGCGTTGTTCAGATCCGCCTGACGGACTGTGTCTGAATCGTAATTGCCCATAAACGAGTTGGCGAATGGGCGTACCGCCATGCGGTCGAACATGGCAGGCAGGCCAAAGCCGGGCATGGCACCGATGTCCTTGCTGCGCGGTGATGTCAATTCCCGGTAATACTGAGCCTGGGCATTCTGGTAGCCTGCCTGGGCCATGGCGATTTGGGAAGCGACTTCGTTGCGTTTGGCGCGCAGCTGGGTGTCGTCGATCTGGAACACAACAGCGCTTTGCGTCAGGCTGGTGCCGACTGGGCCTGCAACATACTTGACGACGCCGGGTATCTGCGCGCTCAGCGTAACTTCCTTGTACGGGACTACGGTGCTACCTAGCACGGATTGTGAACGTGCCCCGGTTGACTCAACCTGGATGATTTCAGCGGCCTGAGCAGACAGTATGCTGGCACAAAAACCAATCATTGCCAGTCCCAATGCCTTTTTATATCTAGTCATATGGTCTTTTTCCTCAAAAGCGGACGATTCAATATTGCCGCCATTCTAACATAGCATGTGATTATTTCCGGTATTCAATCGCAGACAGCAGGTCATGGTTGTCAAGCAGCAGCAAGGCGTTTTCCGGGGTGTCAATAAACGGGTTACGGATGCCATGGCGCGTATAAACCCAATTATTGTAAGCAATTTCCCAGGCGCTGGGGCTATCGACCTTGGCCCAATGCACCAGGGTATGGATGTGACGATTATAGAGTTCATCAATTTCGTATACCAGCAGCATGTAGAGGATGGCGCGGGCAATATCACCCCGGTTACGGGAGGGGATAACCCATTCATTATCCGCATCAAAGCCAGTGCCGGAAAAATTATCCGGGTGCAGTTCCATGTGGTAAGGGCGCACAATCTGGTCACCATCCAGATCGAAGCGGAAATTGGAACGCTTGGCATTGAGGCCGCGCTCTGACGGTGCGAAATTTAGTGGGTTGACCGTAGCACCGTTACGTACATGGCGCGGCACTCCCTTGCGGGCAAGGTAACGGTCGAGGAAATCACGCGGGATTACGTGTTCGATACTGTGGCGCTGCTTCTGGTAAAGCTCGCTGACCGGGACTGTGCCGTAAATCGAGGTTACCCAGCCGTATTCGCTGTCAAAGAAAAATGACCAGAAGTTTTTCCATTTGTCTTCGCTGCTCCATTGCTTGAAGTGCTTGTAGGACTGGAACACGCCCCCGGCATATTCAACGAAATCCTGCCGGGTAACAATATCGGCCAGCGTCCGTACCGTGTGCGCCGGGCGCTGGTTGATGCCAGTGGCAGCATCCGGTTGCACCGCGCATGGGCGCAGTTCCACGCATACCTGGCCGTGGTCAGATTGCAAGCGGTCATCCACCCCATCGGTGTCCAGATGCCGGTTCCAGATCTGGTAATCGGCGACTTCTGCCCTGGCAGCCGGATTTTTGGGGTTAAGGGCATTGGAGACGAGAATATAATCCAGTACACCACCTGTGCCACGATGGATTTTGGTGAACGGGCGCACACTAAGGCGCATATTGGGCGCGAGCCGAAAGCTGTCGGCCAGCCGGTAATCATAGAGCCAAGTGGTGACATCTTGCGGCCACTGTTCCGGTTCCAGCCCGCCAATGCTGTAAATGCGCTCCTGCATGGTCAGGGCCGCCAGTGGGATAGAGTCCTGGCTGTCATTCATGTCGCCCAGCACCACAATAGGGTGGGAAGCATCAACCGCCAATCGTGCCATCGTGCTGTGGTAGAGCAGGGTGGCTTCCAGCCCGCGTTGCAGCAGGGAGGCGACCGTGCCACGCGAAAGCCGTTGCAGGGTATCGCTGACCCGCTGCCGCCACGCCACTTTGTCAGCGTATGTCATGTCGAGGCTGACCGGGCGCTTGGATTTCAGATGCACGACATATACCGTCAGGGTTCCAATGCCGGGGAAGTCGACATCTGCGCAGACAGGGCGGCGGCTGAAACGGAAATCCACCGGTAGTGGCAAATCAGTGCGGATAGCGGCAGGCACGTCCACCGGGTGTACGGCCTGTATCGGCCAGCGCGACGCCAACGCCACAACCGACTTGATGTAGACCGCCGGGTCGTCTTCCCGGCTACCGGACTCATCAACCGTAATGAAGTGCGGGTAACCGGCTTCTGCACAAAGTTGGCGCAATTCCGGTACGCTGAAAACTTCCTGGAAGCCGACCATATCCGCATTCATTTCCCGCAGACGGGTAGTTACCCAGCGCTGTTTCTGTTCCCATTCCGCCTGCGTGTAGGTGTTGCGCTCGGTTTTGTTATGCCAGTAGTGTCCATGGGCAGCGAACTGGTACAAGTTGAAAGTGGCTAGTTTCATATTGTCAGGCTCATGTTTTTATTGTCGGCCAGGATAGTCAGCATGGCGCGCCATTTGCATCATTGGCCATAGCGTCGGCTCTTGTGGCATTGTATGCCAACTGCGAAGCTTTTTGTTTATAATCCGTCGCAAACGCGCTGAAAGACAACTTCAAATGGAGAGAGTGAATGTACCAACATATCAAGGTTCCCGCACAAGGCGAAAAAATAACGACCAATGCCGATTACTCCCTGAATGTGCCGGATAACCCGATCATCCCTTACGTCGAAGGGGATGGTATTGGCGTCGATATTAGTCCGGTCATGATCAAGGTAGTCGATGCGGCGGTGGGAAAAGCTTATGGTGGCCAGCGCAAAATTTCCTGGATGGAAGTCTATGCGGGCGAGAAAGCCACTCAGGTCTACGGCGAAGATGTGTGGCTGCCGGATGAAACCATTGATGCGGTCAAGGAATACGTCGTTTCCATCAAAGGCCCGTTGACCACCCCGGTTGGCGGTGGCATCCGCTCATTGAACGTGAAACTGCGCCAGGATCTGGATTTGTACGTATGCCTGCGCCCAATCCTTTATTATGACGGCGTTCCCAGCCCCGTGAAAGCGCCGGAAAAAATCAACATGGTTATTTTCCGTGAAAATTCCGAAGACATTTACGCGGGCGTTGAGTGGGCTGCTGGCTCACCAGAAGCGCAAAAGGTCATCAACTTCCTGCTGAATGACATGGGTGTGACCAAAATCCGTTTCCCGGAAACCTCCGGCATCGGCGTCAAACCGGTTTCCGCCGAAGGCACCAAGCGCCTGGTGCGCAAGGCCCTGCAGTACGCCATCGACAATGACCGTGATTCTGTGACCCTGGTGCACAAGGGCAATATCATGAAGTTCACCGAAGGCGGTTTCAAGAACTGGGGCTATGAACTGGCCAAAGAGGAATTCGGTGCCAAGGAACTGGATGGAGGCCCATGGTGTGCTTTCCAGAACCCCAAAACTGGCACTACCATTACCGTCAAGGATGTGATTGCCGACAACTTCCTGCAGCAGATTCTGCTGCGCCCGGAAGACTATTCCGTGATCGCGACCCTGAACCTTAACGGTGACTACATCTCCGACGCATTAGCTGCCCAGGTGGGTGGTATCGGTATTGCACCGGGTGCCAATATGTCCGATACCGTCGCCATGTTTGAAGCGACCCATGGGACAGCCCCCAAGTTTGCCGGTTTGAACCGGGTTAACCCAAGTTCGCTGGTGCTGTCGGCTGAAATGATGCTGCGCCACATGGGCTGGACAGAGGCCGCCGACCTGATCAACAAGGGCACGGCAGGGGCGATTTCCTCCAAGCGTGTCACGTTCGACTTTTCCGACATGATTGACGACGCCGAGGAACTGAGCTGTTCTGAATTTGGGGATAATGTCATTGCCCACATGTAAACGGCCAGCCCGCGTTTCGTGTTGTTGCTGAAACAGGCGGCCAGTGTGCCGCCTGTTTTTTTATTAGCTGCTATTGCAATTGCAGAAGTTGCACCAATCTATGGCAGGAATAGTGACAGCAGGCTGTCAAACCGTTTATAACATATGCATATCAACCCGCAAGCTTGGGGCAAGGTAAATCAGGAATGGCGCAAAAACCCAAAGAAGATCACGGTAACGGCCACGATTCCGGCGTAGCGGTGCAGGAATCCCGCCCGGAGGTGAAAGAACCACCGCGCTTTAAAGTTATACTCTTGAATGATGATTTCACGCCGATGGATTTTGTGGTGGAGGTGCTGCAAACGTTTTTTGGCATGGATCGTGAGAACGCTACCCGCATTATGTTGCACGTACATACCAAGGGCAAAGGCGTGTGCGGCGTCTATACTCGTGACATAGCGGAAACCAAAGTGGCCCAGGTCAGCCGGTTTGCGCGTGAACACCAACATCCCTTGTTGTGCACAATGGAAGAGGCTTGAGTCTTATGCTGAGCGCTGAAGTAGAATATTCGATCAATACCCTGTACGGTGATGCACGCACGCGACGTTACGAATTCGTCACGGTTGAACACCTGTTGCTCATCATGCTGGATAACCCCAGTGCTGCTGAAGCGCTACGCGCTTGCACCGTAGACATCCCGCAATTGCGCCACGAGCTGGAGGCATTTGTGGATGAAAATACCCCACTCATCCCGGAAACTGACCAGCGCGATGTGCAGCCAACCCTCGGGTTCCAGCGGGTCATCCACCGCGCTGTTTACAGCGCCCAAGCATCCCGCAAAGGGGAAGTGACCGGTGATGCCATCCTCGTCGCCATTTTTGGTGAGCCGGATTCACACGCGGTGTATTTCCTGTCCCGCCACCGGGTTTCCCGGCTCGACATCATTAATTTCGTCGCACATGGCATCCGCAAAGACCGCCAGTCCGAACCACCGGGCACGGGGCATGACGATGACGCCCAACAAGGTTCACCCGGCCAGCAGGATGCCGAAGCTGAAGGCAATGACAACGGCAAGCCGCTGGAAAAGTACGCCACCAACCTGAATGAGCAGGCGTTGGAAGGCAAGATTGACCCCCTGATCGGGCGTGATTTGGAAATTGAGCGTACCATTCAGGTGTTGTGCCGCCGCCGCAAGAATAACCCGTTGCTGGTAGGCGAGGCAGGCGTGGGCAAAACCGCGATTGCCGAAGGTCTGGCAAAGCGTATCGTGGATGGTGAAGTGCCGGAAATCCTGGCGGATGCCGTCATCTACTCGCTGGATATGGGCGCATTGCTGGCGGGCACCAAGTACCGGGGTGATTTCGAGAAACGCCTCAAGGCGGTATTAAAACAGATCAAGGCTGAAGCCCATGCGGTACTGTTCATTGATGAAATCCACACCATTATTGGCGCGGGCGCGACCTCTGGCGGCACTATGGACGCTTCCAACCTGATCAAGCCGGTATTGTCCACTGGCGAACTCAAGTGCATTGGTTCTACTACGTTCCAGGAATACCACGGGATTTTCGAAAAAGACCGCGCCTTAGCGCGCCGCTTCCAGAAAATCGACATCAATGAGCCGACGGTGGAAGAAACCATCGACATCCTCAAGGGGCTGAAAACCCGTTTCGAGGTGCACCACAATGTACGTTATACCTTCCCGGCGCTCAAGGCGGCGGCGGAACTGTCCGCTAAGTACATCAATGACCGTCATTTGCCCGACAAGGCGATTGACGTGATCGACGAGGCAGGAGCCAACCGTCAGTTGCAGCCAGCGGCTTCACGCAAGAAAACCATTGGTGTACACGATATTGAAGACATCGTAGCCAAAATTGCGCGGATTCCACCCAAATCGGTTTCCACTTCCGACATGCAAGTCCTGCGTAACCTGGAGCGTGACCTGAAAATGGTCATCTTCGGCCAGGATAAAGCCATTGACCAGTTGACTACCGCGATCAAGATGGCGCGTTCCGGCCTGCGTGATGACAGCAAACCGATTGGCTCCTTCATGTTCGCAGGGCCTACCGGGGTCGGTAAAACCGAGGTTTCCAAGCAGCTTGCACAACGCCTGGGGATTGAGCTACTGCGTTTCGACATGTCGGAATACATGGAGAGGCATACCGTTTCCCGCCTGATTGGCGCACCTCCTGGCTATGTCGGTTACGACGAAGGTGGCCTCTTGACGGATGCCGTCAACAAGCACCCTCATGCCGTACTGTTGCTGGATGAAATCGAAAAGGCACACCCGGACGTGTTCAACATCCTGTTACAGGTGATGGATCACGGCACACTGACCGATGCTAACGGGCGCAAGATTGACTTCCGCAATGTCATCCTGATCATGACCAGTAATGCGGGCGCGGAAAATATCAGCCGCAAATCGCTCGGCTTCACCGTGCAAGATCACACCCTGGATGCAACTGAAGCTGTTAACCGCACCTTTACGCCGGAATTCCGCAACCGTCTGGATGCCGTCATCCAGTTCAACCCACTGACTGCCGATGTGGTTGCATCCGTGGTGGACAAATTCATCATCAAGCTGGAAGCGCAACTCGAACCCAAAAAGGTCATCCTGGTGGTAGATGAAGCTGCCCGCCACTGGCTGGCGGAAAAAGGTTATGACCGCCTGATGGGCGCACGCCCAATGGAGCGCGTAATTCAGGAGCACATCAAGAAGCCACTGGCAGATGCCATCCTGTTCGGGGAGTTAAGCCAGGGTGGCAGGGTCGAAGTATCGGCAGATGATGATGGGCTGGTTATCGAGATGAGCGGCACGGAAGCCGTCCCAGCCTGAACATGATCGGGAAACTGTGACACTAAATGCGCCCTGCGGGGCGCATTTTTATTTGTTGCGGTAGCTGATGCGGCCTTTGGTCAGGTCGTAAGGGGTCAGTTGCACTGTCACCCGGTCGCCAGTCAGGATGCGGATATAGTTTTTACGCATACGCCCGGAAATATGGGCATTGACGACATGTCCATTATCCAGCTCAACCCGGAAAGTCGTATTGGGCAGGGTTTCAACAACCGTGCCTTCCATTTCGATATAATCTTCTTTGGCCATAATGCCTTCAAACACTTGGAAATAATAAACGGCGTATTATCCTTGCCGCACGCCAGATGACAAGCTCTTTTTCCCTAACCTGCGTATATTTAGCCGACAAAACAGCGGAATTCTCAACTTGCTGGTTTTCACGGCATTCCGTTTTGATTAGGATAGGCAGATTTTACTTTGCAGGGCACGCAGATAGCCCGTTTTGACGCTGGAGCAACAAACAAGATGACAATAGCAGGTATTTTTCCGGGACAAGGCTCCCAATCGCTGGGAATGCTGTCGGCGCTGGGCGCAGATTTTGCGGAAGTAGGCGAAACCTTCCAGGAGGCTTCGGCAGTACTGGGCCGTGATTTGTGGCGGCTTGCACAGGAAGGCCCTGACTCTGCCCTCAACAGCACCGAAAATACCCAGCCGCTGATGCTGGCAGCCGGGGTCGCCGTCTGGCGCGTCTGGCTCAAGCAGGGTGGCTGCCAACCTGCCGCAGTAGCAGGGCACAGTCTGGGGGAATATTCCGCGCTGGTCGCTGCTGGTGTGCTGAATTTTGCTGATGCCGTTGCCTTGGTGGCCGAACGCGCCAGCCTGATGCAATCAGCCGTGGCTGAAGGCGAGGGCAGCATGGCCGCAATCCTGGGGCTGGAAGACGCCCAGATTATTACTGCTTGTGAACAGGCTGCGCAAGGTGAAGTCGTGGAGGCGGTCAATTTCAACTCGCCTGGTCAGGTTGTGATTGCCGGTAATGCCGCTGCGGTCGACCGTGCCATTCAGGCGGCTACTGACATCGGGGCTAAAAAAGCGGTCAAGCTGTCCGTCAGCGTGCCTTCGCATTGCGCCCTGATGAAACCGGCTGCGGAAAAGCTGGCTGTCCGGCTGGCTACCATGGCTTTCAGTCCAGTGCAAATGCCTGTGTTGCACAACGTGGATGCCATGGCCCGCAGTAGCGCAGAGGAAACCCGAGCAGCTCTGGAACAGCAACTTTATCGGCCTGTGCGCTGGGTTGACACTATTCAGCGCCTACAAAGCGACTATGGCGTGACGGCGGCGGTTGAGTTTGGCCCCGGCAAGGTGCTGACTGGCCTGAACAAGCGGATTGACCGCAAATTGGGCGCGGTTTGCGTCATGGACAGCAAAACACTGGAAGAAGCATTGAAACTTTGTGAGGAGGCGGGCGCGTAATGGATTCATTGATCAGTTTGCAGGGTGAAATTGCCCTGGTGACCGGCGCAAGCCGTGGTATCGGGCGCAGCATCGCCGAAATGCTGGGCAAGGCTGGCGCAACCGTGATTGGAACTGCCACCAGTGAAAAAGGTGCGGAAGCCATTTCCACCTATATGTCCGAGTTGGGCATCAGCGGCAAGGGCATGATGCTGAACGTTGCCGACAAGGATTCCATTGATGGCATAGTCAAGGCTGTTAATGGCGAATTCGGCGCCATTACCGTACTGGTCAACAATGCGGGTATCACCCGCGACAACCTGTTGATGCGTATGAAAGACGAGGAGTGGGACGACATTATTGCCACCAACCTGACCTCCATTTTCCGCATGAGCAAAGCCTGTATGCGCGGTATGACTAAGGCGAAGAAAGGCCGCATCATTTCCATTTCTTCAGTGGTGGGCGCATCCGGCAACCCGGGGCAGACGAATTACGCCGCTGCCAAGGCTGGTCTGGTCGGCTTTTCCAAGTCACTGGCGCGTGAAATTGGCTCCCGTGGTATCACGGTGAATGTGGTTGCGCCGGGCTTCATCGACACCGACATGACCCGCGAGCTATCCGAAGACCAGCGCAGCAGCCTGTTGCAAAACATTCCGCTGGCGCGCTTGGGGCAGCCTGATGAAATCGCCGGGGCTGTGCTGTTCCTGGCCTCATCACTGGGAGCCTACATAACAGGCGAGACAATTCACGTCAATGGTGGTATGTATATGGCCTAAACCTGCTGGTATGATGGGTGGGTTTTAAATACAATATGCTACCGCTAACGAACACTTTTTATTTACGAGGAATACAAAACCATGAGCGATATCGAAGAGCGCGTCAAGAAAATCGTTGTTGAGCAACTGGGCGTTGACGAAGCCGAAGTGACCAATACAGCTTCCTTCATTGACGACCTCGGCGCGGATTCTCTGGACACCGTCGAGCTGGTTATGGCGCTGGAAGAAGAATTTGGTGCTGAAATCCCTGATGAAGAGGCAGAAAAAATCACTACGGTTCAAGCTGCCATTGACTACATCAAGGGTCAGCAAGGTTAATTCCTGCGCGCAAACCGCAGTCCGTTACTGATGACGGATTGCGGTTTTCTCATTTTTTACGCAAAGATAGGGGCACAAGTTTGTCTAAGCGACGTGTAGTAGTAACAGGACTTGGTATCGTTTCTCCGGTAGGTTCCCAGCTGGAAATAGCCTGGGGTAACATCAAGGCTGGCCATAGCGGCATCAACCGCATCAGTCCTGACCTGTTTGACGCCAGCGCCTTCAGTGTGCAGATTGCGGGCAACGTCAAGGGTTTCAACGCCGATGACTACATCAAACCGAAAGACCAGAAGAAGATGGATACCTTTATCCACTATGGTATCGGCGCTGGGGTTGAGGCCATCCGTGACGCTGGCTTGGAAGTGACCGAAGAAAATGCCGAGCGTATCGGCGTGCTGATGGGTTCCGGTATCGGTGGCCTGGAAACAATTGAACGCAACTACAATGCCTTCCTGAATGGTGGGCCGCGCAAGATTTCCCCGTTCTTTGTGCCTGCAAGCATTATCAACATGGTGGCGGGCAACCTTTCTATCATGTTTGGCCTGAAAGGCCCCAATATGTCCATCGTGTCTGCCTGCGCGACTGCTACCCACAGCATTGGTGATGCGGCACGCATGATCGTTTATGGCGACGCAGACGTAATGGTCGCTGGTGGTGCTGAAATGGGTTCCACCCCACTGGGTATTGGTGGTTTTGCCGCCGCCCGCGCACTGTCTACCCGCAATGATGACCCGGAACGCGCCAGCCGCCCGTGGGATGTTGACCGCGACGGTTTCGTCCTTGGTGACGGTGCTGGCGTGCTGGTGCTGGAAGAATACGAATTTGCCAAAAAGCGCGGTGCACGTATCTACTGCGAATTGGTCGGCTATGGCATGAGTAGCGATGCTTACCATATGACTTCCCCATCCGAAGGTGGTGAAGGCGCTGCCCGTTGCATGGTCAATGCCATGCGCGATGCAGGCCTGAATGCAACCGACATTGACTATATCAACGCGCACGGCACTTCCACGCCTGCGGGTGACAAGGCAGAAACCATGGCGGCCAAACGTGCGCTGGGTGATCATGCCTACAAGGTCGCGGTCAGTTCCACCAAGTCCATGACCGGTCACTTGTTGGGCGCCGCCGGTGGTATCGAAGCGGTGTTCAGCGTGCTGGCAATTCGTGACCAGGTGCTGCCACCAACGATCAACATGGAAAATCAGGATCCCGAATGCGATCTGGACTACGTTCCCAATGTCGCGCGTGAAACCACGGTCAATATTGCCATGAGCAACTCCTTCGGCTTTGGTGGTACCAACGGAACCCTGATTTTCAAGAAAATCTGAAGCTGATTGCATACGAAAATCCTTAAGGGCGAGTTTGATCTGCTCGCCCTTCATGAGCAAAACCCCTCTCGCTACCCGTTTCTGCTGGAAAGCGTTTCTATCTCCCCTCACGCCCGTTACAGCCTGCTGTTTGCGTTTCCGCAGGAGACTTTGCGTCTGGATGATTTGGGGGAGGAAAGCTTTTGTGCGCGGTTGGATAAGGTTTGGGAAGAAACCCCTCCCAGCCTACCCTTGTCAGGGGAGGGGCAAGAGATCCCGTTTCGGGGTGGATGGTTCCTCTATTTGGGGTATGAGCTTGCCGGACAGTTGGAGCCAACCCTGAATTTACCGGCAGAGCAGGGTGGTTTGCCGATTGCGCTGGCTGTCAGGATTCCCGCAGCCATCATTATTGATCATCACACTGATAAAACAATAATTGTTTCAGAGGAAAGTGTTAGAAATGAATTTTCAAGTATTTTAGCAGATATTCAGGGTTTGCCCTCTTGTCCCTCCCCTGATAAGGGGAGGTTAGGAGGGGTTTCTTTAACCGAAGATCCCCCCGAACAATTCACTGCTGGAGTAGAGCGTATCCGCGACTACATCGCTGCTGGTGACGTGTTCCAGGTCAACCTGTCACGCGCATGGCAGATGGAACTACCGGTAGAATACTCCCCCGCCGACCTTTATCGCCTACTGCGTAAAGCAAATCCGGCACCGTTTGCCTGCTTCGCGGATTTCGGTGATTTTGCCATCGTCAGCTCATCGCCAGAGCGTCTGGTAAGGGTGAAAGAAGGGATCGTCGATACACGCCCAATTGCCGGAACCCGCCCGCGTGACGACGACCCTGAACGTGACCAGGCGCTGCTGAACGAACTGGTTGCACACCCCAAGGAACGCGCCGAACACATCATGTTGATTGACCTGGAGCGCAATGACCTTGGCCGCATCTGTGAATATGGAACGGTGGAAGTGGATGAACTGATGGTGGTAGAAAGTTACCAACACGTACACCACATCGTTTCCAACATCCGTGGCAAACTGAAGGCTGGAACGACGCCGGGGCAGGTGATCCATGCCGTTTTCCCCGGCGGCACCATCACCGGCTGCCCCAAAGTGCGCTGCATGGAAATCATCGCGGAACTGGAACAAACGGGCAGAGGTGTCTATACCGGTTCTGTTGGCTACCTCAACCACAACGGGGACATGGATCTGAACATCCTCATCCGCACCATGACGTTGCAAGGCAAGCACCTGACTTTCCGTACCGGCGCAGGCATCGTCATGGATTCCGTTCCCACCAATGAATTGAAAGAAACCCGTCATAAGGCACGAGGGCTACTCAGGGCAATCGGGCATGATACGGGTTAACGGTGTTGAAGCTGACTGTTTGCCAGTTACTGACCGTGGCTTGTTGTACGGTGACGGAGTTTGGGAAACGATTGGCGTGCAGCAGGGCAGGGCGCAACTGCTTGACTGGCATCTGGAGCGTATGCAGGGTGGCTTGCAGGCATTAGGTATCACAGAGCCAGATTGGGGCAGTTTCCGGCAGGAAATCCATGCTGCCTGCGCAAACCAGGAGCGGGCGGTTCTCAAACTGATCATTACCCGTGGCGCGGGGCAGCGTGGTTACAACCCGGCCACTACCTCAGCACCCACCCGTATCCTGCAAATCTCCCCCTGGCCGGAATACCCCTCAAGCTACACAGGGCAGGGCATAAGGCTGGCGCTATGCGAAACCCGTCTGGCACAGCAGCCGCGCTTGGCTGGTTTCAAGCACCTGAACCGGCTGGAGCAGGTGTTGGCGCGCGCTGAATTTGGTAGTGACTTCCAAGAGGGTTTGGTACGCGATTATGTGGGAAATGTGGTGGAGGGCACCATGAGCAACCTGTTTGTTCTCAGTACGCAAGGGGATGTGTGCACGCCCGACTTGAGCCAGTGCGGCATTGCCGGAATTATGCGCCGATTTATTATCCAAAGTCTTGAGAATCTCGGCATTCAGTGCGACATTCGCAGCTTGAGTTTGCGGGAGATTAACGAGGCGCGGGCGTTATTCATGACCAACTCCCTGATTGGTGTGTGGCCTGTGTATGAGTTTTTCGGCAAACATTACAAAATAGTGCCATTAATCAGGGAATTGCAGGTAACCATAAAAGCATTACCATGAAACTAATATTCAAATTATTAGGCTTGCTACTTATCACTACATTCGTCACGGTCGGGTTCCTGCTGTGGTATCAATATGACAATTTTCTGGAAACGCCAGTAACGTCCACAGAAGACCCTACTATCTTCGAAATCAAGCCTGGCAGCAGTATCAGGACTGTTGCCAATCAACTGGAAGAGAGAGGCATCATAGCTCACGGGATACTCTTTTTTGCCCATGCCCGCCTGACCGGTTCAGCCCACAAGCTTAAGGCTGGCGAATACCAGCTCACGTCGGGTATGAAACCGGATGACTTGTTGAAAAAATTTGTTTCCGGCCAAGTGCTGCAATATCAGCTTGGTATCATCGAAGGCAAGACATTCAAGGATATTGTCGCTGACATCCGCCAGCATCCGCAGATCGAGCAAACCCTGACGGATGAGGACTACAAGTCCATCATGCAAAAACTGGATGCACCGGAGGGTATGCAGCCAGAGGGATGGTTCCTTCCAGAGACCTACCATTTCCCGCGTAAAACGACCGACCTACAATTTCTGCAACGCAGCTATCAGGCTATGCAAACTTATCTGGACAAAGCCTGGCAAGGGCGGGAACAGAATCCCCATATCAAGACACCCTATGAAGCCCTGATTCTTGCTTCCATCATTGAAAAAGAAACCGGCCTTCCGGAAGAGCGCCCGCTGATTGCCCGCGTGTTCCTGAACCGTCTGGAAAAGGGGATGCTACTGCAAACCGACCCCACCGTCATTTACGGCATGGGCGAGAGTTACGACGGCAATATCCGCAAGGCAGACCTGCGGACTGACACACCTTACAACACTTATACCCGCAGTGGTTTGCCACCAACGCCAATAGCCACCCCTAGCAAGGCGGCCATTGATGCCGTTATGCACCCGGCCAGCGGTAATGTCTTGTACTTTGTAGCGACAGCACCGGGGGCAGCCTCCCATTTCTCGGTAACGCTGGATGAACACAATCGTGCAGTGCAGCAATACATCCTTAACCGAAACAAAGCGGAGAAACCATGAACCGTGGCCTTTTCATCACCCTGGAAGGCGGGGAAGGGGCGGGCAAAAGTACCAATGCCACCTGGATTGCCGATTATTTGCAGGAAAGGGGCAAATCAGTCCTGGTGACACGCGAACCGGGCGGCACTGAAGTGGCGGAGGCCATCCGTACTGTGCTGTTGTCGCCGAAATTGCCTGCGATGCATCCCGACACTGAATTGCTGCTGATGTTTGCCGCCCGCAATGAACATCTGCGCCAGAAAATTCTGCCAGCGCTGGAGCAGGGGACATGGGTCATCTGTGACCGTTTCACCGACGCGACCTATGCCTACCAAGGCTATGGGCGCAATATTCCACTGGCGCGCATTGGTGAGCTGGAAACCTGGGTGCAGGGGGGGGTACGGCCTGATTACGTACTCCTGTTTGACCTGGATATTGATACCGGCATGTCCCGTGCGCGGGCGCGTGGCCGTGCTGACCGTTTTGAACAGGAGCAGGCGGCATTTTTCGAGCGCATCCGCACAGGTTACCAGCAAAGGGCAGGGCAGATACCGGAACGTTACCCCGTCATTGATGCCGCCAAACCCCTTGGACAGGTCAGGGAACAGCTGCAACAGGTTCTGGAACGCATTCTGGCCGGAGAGGCAGCATGATTTACCCGTGGCAAACCTGTGCATGGGAAACGGTACAACGGGCAATCAATGCCAATCACTTGCACCATGCACTGCTGCTAAGCGGGGAGGAGGGCTGTGGTAACAGCGCATTTGCCCACTCGCTAGCACAGAGCCTGCTATGCCTAAGTCCCGCCGATGATGGCAGTGCTTGTGGGCAATGCCGCAGTTGCCAGGTCTTTGCCGCGCGGGCGCATCCGGATTTCATGCCTGTGGCGTTGCAGGAAGACAAGCAGAGCATCCTGATTGAGCAAATCCGTGAACTCAATTATTTTCTGGGGCTAAGCCGCAGTTATAGCCCACGGCGTGTTGCCGTTATCGCGCCCGCCGAACGCATGAATGTCAATGCCGCCAACAGTTTGCTGAAGTCGTTGGAAGAGCCGGCCCCTGACACCCATATTCTGCTGCTCACCGGCCACCCGGCGGCTTTGCTGCCCACCATCCGTAGCCGCTGCCAAGAAATCCGCTTGCCTGTTCCCAGCCATAATGCTGCCGCCGAATGGCTGCGGGGGCAGGAACTCCGGCATTCCCCCGAGAACCTGCTGGAAGCGTCTGGAGGCAGGCCACTGACAGCCTTGGAACTGGATGCGACAGAAACCCTTGCAGAGCGCCAGCAATGGCTGAAACACCTGCTACAGCTGGCTCAAGGCCAAGGCAACATTGCCGAGATTTCCTCGCATTGGGAAAAGCATGACCGGGTACGTTTGCTCAATTGGCAGCTTAGCTGGATTATCTCCATTGTGAAAGGCAATATCACGCAAGCTCCGGCGTCACTGCCAGCTGAAGTGGAAAGCCTGCGCAGGCTTATTACCCAAAAAAAGGCCTTCAAAATTCATGAGCGTTTGATTGAGCTTAAAAAATTTTCCACTCATCCCCTCAACGCCCGCTCATACATTGAATCCATGCTAGTATTATGGAGCCTGTAGCTTTACAGGCTGGTCAAGTGGTCAGGAACGTGAATGAACAATAACAGCGGGGTACAACACAGCGGAAAGGAGGATGGTAGGCCAGCCAGCCTTTCTATGGCTATTGCTGAAAAATCCGCCCTACACGCCTGCTATATGCCATTCATCAAAGATGGCGGCATTTTCGTGCCTACCACCGACAAGTTCACCCTGCATGATAATGTCGTCCTGCATTTGCGCCTGGTTGAAGAGGGCAAGAAACTGCTGATCCCTGGCCGGGTTGTATGGATTTCGCCGGGTGTTGGTCATCGTGGAGCCAGCCCAGGGGTCGGCCTGCAATTCACGGGTGAACAGCGCCTCCGCGTCAAGCAGTTCATCGAAGACGTCCTTGGCGATTTGGTCAGGCAGGTAGTCCTCAATCCTTCCTACTGAAATACAAGCAAAATACTGCTTGAAACACCCTCTGCGTTAGTATGCAAACATAACTCACCGAAGTAAGCACATGAGCAGAGTAGCCTATGAGACTGATTTTTATAGCTGGAGCCTACAACAGACTGACTTGCTGTAAAAAAAAGCGGTTTGAACAGCTTGATCTTGACAGCTATAAAAGCATTAACAGTTTCATCCTACACCCCTTATTCAGCACGGCAAATATCTATCATTGCAGGCTTGACGCAGTGCAGCAAAATAGTGCATTGTCGACACTTTGGTGTCAGACAGTACACTACAATCCTATCATCCGGGTCATGCCTCGTCACTTTTGAGTTATATTGTCGACATTCTGCTTCAAAAGTGTCAACAATGTCAGGATGTTTTACTTGAAAAAACCCTCTTTCGCGGTATTATTGTCAACATAACAGACAAGATGTCGACAAAATGAGGAGCACCATGGCATTTTCAACTGCATGTAAACTACAGGATCCGGTAACGATTGCAGACAAGCTATTTCTTGACCTGCGCCGCGCCATCCTGGTGGGTGAAATTCCCGCCGGAAAGAAAATCAGTGAGCCTGAGCTAGCCACCTCCTACGGTGTAAGCCGGGGTTCCCTGCGGGAGGCTATAGGCAAGCTGGAAAACTGCAATCTGGTGACGCGCAAGCCCAATATTGGCGCGCGTATCATCGGTTTTTCCACCTTGCAGATGATGGAGATTTACCAGATACGCGAGGCGATGGAAGGCATGGCCGCGCGTTTGGCCGCCGAAAACATGACAGAAGAAGAAATTGGCCGCCTGCGCAGCATCCTGGAGCGCCACAAAGCGGAAATCGACCAGCATCAGGGCTATTCCCAACAAGATGTTGATCTCGATTTCCACTTTTGCATTATCCAGGGCAGCAAGAACATGCGCCTGATCCGCATGCTGTGTCAGGATTTGTATGATCTGGTGCGGTTTTACCGTTTCCGGCTCAAGTCCGGCTTTTACCGCAGCGAACAGGCATTCCAGGAACACAACCTGATCGTATCAGCCATTGAGCGGCGCGACGGGGAAATGGCGGAAACCTTGATGCGCCACCACATCCGTGCTTCGCGGGATTATGCCCGCCAAGCGCTGGAAGACACCGTGGCGCAGGATGAAAGCTGAACCAGTAACCAAGATATTGTCCATTAACGGGGAGCATCCATGAAGAATACGAGCAACCGACCACTTTCACCGCACTTGCAGGTGTACAAAATGCCACTGCCTGCCATTTTGTCGGTGCTGCATCGAGGCACAGGTATCGTCCTGGCTATCGGCACCATTCTGGTCGCTTGGTGGCTAGCCGCGATTGCGGGCGGGGAAGAATCATTCAATACCGCCAACGCTATTCTCGGCTCTTGGTTTGGCAAGCTGGTGTTGTTCGGCTGGTCATGGACGCTGTTCTACCATTTATGCAACGGCATCCGCCATCTGGTATGGGATACCGGCTTTGGCCTTGACCTGCCAACCGTGTACCTGGGTGGCAAGGTGGTTATCGCCGCGTCATTTGTCCTGACTATCCTGCTGTGGATCGTTGCCTGAAACCCCTGTTGAGGAAGTATTACTGATGAGTTTATTGACGCCTTTCAAACAGGCCAGCGGCCTTGGCAGCACCAGCGATGGTGTAAAACACTGGTGGATGCAGCGCATGACTGCGGTGGCGCTGGTTCCGCTAACCTTGTGGGTTGCGTTTGCAGTTGCCGCCCACGCCGGTGCTGATTACGCCAGCGTGGCTGCTTGGTTTGCGCAGCCGTTCACCACCACCATGCTGACACTGTTTGTGTTTACTGCTTTCCTGCACGCCAGCCAGGGGCTGACCGTGGTGATTGAAGATTATGTCCACCATGATGGGGTCAAGGTAACAGCTTTGGTCTGCATCAAATTGATGCTGGTACTGTTGGGGACCAGTAGCGTCTTAAGTATTTTGCGTACCGCATTTTCAGGCTGAGAAGGGAGCAAGTAACCAATGTCCGAATACAAGATTGAACAGCACACCTATGACGTTGTGGTCGTAGGTGCGGGCGGCGCGGGTTTGCGCGCTACTTTCGGCATGGCCGTCAAGGGCCTGTCCACAGCCTGTATTACCAAGGTTTTCCCTACCCGCAGCCATACCGTGGCGGCACAGGGCGGCATGTCCGCAGCCCTCGGCAACATGGGGCCGGATAAATGGCAGTGGCACATGTACGACACTGTAAAAGGTTCCGACTGGCTGGGCGATCAGGATGCGATTGAATACATGTGCCGCGAAGCAATTCCGGCAGTGATTGAACTGGAACACCAGGGCGTGCCGTTTTCCCGCACGGATGATGGCCGCATTTACCAGCGCCCGTTCGGCGGTATGACCACCGAATTCGGCAAAGGCATCGCGCAACGTACCTGCGCGGCGGCTGACCGTACCGGCCACGCCATCCTGCATACCTTGTACCAGCAATCGCTGCGCCACAATGCAGTTTTCTTCATTGAGCATTTCGCCACCGACCTGATCATGGACGAAGATGGCGTATGCCGTGGCGTAATGGCATGGGATCTGGCCAACGGCATCCTGCGCCTGTTCCGCGCCCAACAGGTGGTACTGGCAACAGGTGGTTATGGCCGCGCCTACTTCTCAGCCACCTCTGCCCATACCTGTACCGGCGACGGCAACGGCATGGTGGCACGCGCTGGTCTGCCGTTGCAGGACATGGAATTTACCCAGTTCCACCCCACCGGCATCTACGGCTCCGGCTGCCTGATCACCGAAGGGGTACGCGGCGAAGGCGGCTACCTGACCAACTCACAAGGCGAACGTTTTATGGAACGTTACGCACCGAATGCCAAAGACTTGGCTTCGCGTGACGTGGTAAGCCGTGCCATGACGGTGGAAATCAATGAAGGCCGCGGGGTTGGCCCGCAGAAAGACCATATCCACATCCATCTCGAACACTTGGGTGCGGATGTAATCCATGAACGCCTGCCGGGTATCGCTGAAAGCGCGAAAATCTTCGCTGGCGTGGATGTGACCAAGGAACCGATTCCAGTGCTGCCAACCGTCCACTACAACATGGGCGGCATCCCCACCAACTACCACGGCGAAGTCGTTACCCTGAAAGACGGCAACCCGGACAGCGTGGTTCCAGGCCTGATGGCGATCGGCGAATGCGCCTGTGTATCCGTCCACGGCGCGAACCGCCTCGGCTCCAACTCGCTGCTCGACATCGTGGTGTTTGGCCGCGCCGCCGCCAACCGTTGCGCCGAAACCCTGACGCCGGGCGCAGTACAGCATAACCTGCCGGAATCCGGTGTACAGAAAGCCATGGATCGTTTCAAGCGCATCCACAACGCCAATGGCAGCCAAACCACCGCGCAAATTCGCGACAATATGCAACGCACCATGCAGAAGCACGCCGCAGTGTTCCGTACCGGTGAATCCATGCAGGAAGGCGTGACGAAGATGAACGACATTTACGCCAGCTTCAACGACGTGGCCGTGAAAGACCGCAGCTTGGTGTGGAACTCTGACCTGATGGAAACGTTTGAGCTGGCCAACCTGCTGGATTGCGCGCAAACCTCCATCAACTGCGCCCTCAACCGCGAAGAAAGCCGTGGCGCGCATGCCCGCGAAGACTTCCCTGACCGTAACGACGACACTTGGATGAAGCACTCCATCGCCTGGGTGGATGACAGCGGCAAGGTTGCCATCGACTACCGCCCCGTCCACACCTACACGCTGACGGATGAAGTTGAATACATCGCACCGAAGAAACGTGTTTACTAAGACGTGCCACTAAGGGGAACTGTCATGGCTGAATTCAAATTACCTGCCAACTCTGTGATCAAGGAAGGCAAAACCTGGCCTGCGCCTGCCGGTGCGACCCGTGTGAAAAACTTCCGCATCTACCGTTACGAACCGGAAAGCGGTGAAAACCCGCGCTGGGACACTTACCAGATCGACCTCGACCAATGCGGGCCAATGGTGCTGGACGCATTGCTGAAGATCAAAAATGAGATCGACCCCTCGCTGACCTTCCGCCGTTCCTGCCGCGAAGGGATTTGCGGTTCCTGCTCAATGAACATTGGCGGAACCAACACCCTGGCCTGCATCAAGGCAATCGACGCTTTTGATGGCGACATCCAGATCAGCCCGCTGCCGCACATGGCAGTGGTGAAAGACCTGGTGCCCGATCTGACGCACTTCTACGCGCAATACGCCTCCATCAAGCCGTGGATGCAGACCAAGACCCCCGCCCCGCCTGACCGAGAACACCTGCAATCGCCGGAAGACCGCAAGAAACTGGATGGCCTGTACGAATGCATCCTGTGCGCAAGCTGCTCGACCTCCTGCCCCAGCTACTGGTGGAACAGCGACCGCTACCTTGGCCCGGCGGTGCTGCTGCAAGCCTACCGCTGGGTGGTGGACAGCCGTGATGAAGCCACCGGCGAACGCCTCGACAACCTTGAAGACCCGTTCCGCCTGTACCGCTGCCATACCATCATGAACTGCACCAACACCTGCCCGAAAGGTCTGAACCCGGCCAAGGCGATAGCGGAACTGAAAAAGAAGATGATTGAGCGGCGGTAAGTTTTACTCCCCACCCCCAGCCCTTCCTCCGCAAGGGGGAAGGGAGCAAGAGGAAAAGAATAACCGGATATACAGCACCATGAGCGAACTTTCCCGTTTGAAAATGCGTTGCCGACGCGGCATGAAGGAACTGGATGTGGTATTCCAGCACTATCTGGAAACCTACTACCCCAGTGCCAGTCCGGAAGACATCCAGCACCTGGATGAACTGCTGGACATGCAGGATCCCCTGCTATTCGGTATGGTGCTGGGGCTGGATCCCGTCCCCAATGCTTATGCGTCCCTGATCGAACAGCTAAGGAAGGCGCATGACTGACCCGATGCAGCAGGAACGCATGGTGCGCCTGCGCTGGGCCTGCCGCCGCACCCTGCAAGTGCTGGATCGCCCGTTGGGCAATTTCCTGCGCGACTGTTTCCACGCGCTCGACATGGGGGAACAGTTTGCGTTTGAGCGCCTGCTGAAATCAGGGGATCAGGAAATTCTCGACTGGCTGATCGGTAACCGGGAACCACGCGACGCCGGGATTTGCAGTATCATTGTCAAAATACGCGAACACAATGACAATATCGACGGAGGAGTTACCAATGCCTGATTTACATGACCTCTCCCCCAAACAGGCTTATGCCCTGCTGCAAGAAACACCACACAGTGTCCTGATCGACATCCGTTCTTCGATGGAATACCTGTTTGTTGGCCATCCGGTCGGTTCTGTGCATATAGCCTGGATTGATGAGCCGGATTGGGTGGAAAATCCTGATTTTGTTGCCGAAATCCAGCGCCTGCTGGAAAACCGTTTTAAGGGTTGCAACCCGAAACAGGATGCCAGCGTGGTGTTGATTTGCCGCAGCGGCAAGCGTTCACGCGAGGCTGCTGCTGCCTTGCTGGAAGCTGGCTTCCAGCAAGTCATGCACGTGGACGAAGGCTTTGAAGGTGAACGCGACGAGAACCATCACCGAGGCACGGTGGGCGGCTGGCGCTTCCACGGTTTGCCTTGGGAACAATGCTGATTCCGCCGCTACTAAACCTACCTATCACCCTGATTTATCAGTTCAATTGTCGGAACGTCCATACCATCCGTGCTGTTTTTGGCTTTTCATGATCGGGTTGTAATTCATGGTACCGCATACTATAAACAGTATGTTCCATGAATTATTCACGCTGACTCAAGAAAAGGAGTTGTCCCTGCATGAAAACAAAATCATTACTGGTGCTGCTGCTGGCGGGCATCTGGGGTGTCGGTAGCTGGTGGTGGTACACCTGCAAGGTCAAAGGTTTTTGTGGTGCTGACACCACCGCTGCACAGGTTGCAACCGGCGCTGCTGCTGGCGCAGCTGCCCTTTCCGGTGCCGGTAAAGACACTGGCCAGGGCACTGAAAACAGCAAGGCCGGGGAAACTGCGGAAGGCGATATAGATTCTGATGGTGATGGCGTACCCGATGCCAAGGAAGAAATGCTGGGTACAGACCCCGCCAAGGAAGACAGCGATAGTGATGGCATTTCCGATTTCATCGAACTGGCTCGCGACCCGCAGGATACTGACAGTGATGGCAAGATCGACGCCATTGATGACGATGATGACAATGATGGGGTGCTGACTGTCAACGAAAACGCGGATCCAAACGGCGATGGCAATGTTGATGACGCCGTGGACAGCAATGGTAACCAGATCGCCGATTACCTGGATGCTGGTGCGGATGGCAGCAGCGCAACGCAACAGGCGGCTGGCACAGACAAAGCCGCTGCCGACCAGGCTAAAGCTGACGCAGGCAAAGCCGCTGCCGACCAGGCTAAAGCTGATGCAGACAAAGCTGTTGCCGACCAGGCTAAAGCTGATGCAGACCAAGCCGCTGCCGACCAGGCTAAAGCTGACGCAGACAAAGCTGTTACCGACCAGGCTAAAGCTGATGCAGACCAAGCCAAGGCTGACGAAGACAAGGTAACCATGGAAACCAGCAGCGATACCAAGGCTGGGGACATTGGCCCTGCGACCCTGCACTTCCCCACGGGTTCGGCTAACCCGCAACTGGCGGCTGCTACCAAAGCCTATTTTGAGCAAGTCGCAAAATTCCTCAAGGATAACACCAGCGCCAAGGTCACGATCGTCGGTCATACCGACAACGTGGGTAACCCCGCCAAAAACAAGGCGCTGGGTTTGAAGCGTGCAGAGATGATGCAGCAAATGCTGATTGACCTCGGTGCTCCCAAAGACCGTATCAGCGCGTCTTCCGAAGGCCCCGACAAGCCGGTTGCGGACAACAAGACCGAAGAAGGCCGCAAGAAAAATCGCCGCGTTGAAATCACCCCTGTTAAGTAAAAGATTTGGAGTTGCAAGCATGTTCAAAGACATTACAAGCCGTTTCGACATGACCAGCGCCAGTCTGGATGTCATCATCATGCTGGGAATTGCCTTCCTGCTAGGTTTCCTGTTCTGTTACTTCCGTAATCGTCCAGGGCATGGGGAGTAAGCGATGAACCAGACAAATCCTGACTACACCTTTGGGACTGCCAGCATCGAAATTATCCTTCTGCTGCTGGGTTCATTCCTGCTTGGCATGTTGTTGTGCTGGCTGTTACACAAACTGGGGCTGTGCTGTGCTGGGTCACGGGAAGCCTACGAAGAGGAGGAATACCCCGACAACACGATGCTGCAAGGCGGGCGCAGGCATCGTGAATTTCCGGGGGGCACAACCAGCGGTGGTTACACCGCCGATATCAATAGCCTGTTGCGTAACCGGGAAGCTGCCCCAACATCAACTGCGGGGGCTTCCACCCAGCCCCTGCAAGGGGAAGACACCCCGGTTGATGTTGCGGCGGCTGCAACTGTTTCCGTGGCCTCTGTTGCCAGCATCGGTGGGGGCCATAAGGATGACCTCAAAAAACTGGAAGGCGTTGGGCCTAAAATAGAGCAAGTTCTCAACCTTGCGGGCATCCAGAATTTTGAGCAACTGGCCGCCATGACGCCTGACAGCATCAAGTCGATTCTGGATGCTGCGGGCGGACAATTCAAAATGCACGACCCGAAAAGCTGGCCGTATCAGGCTGAGCTGGCCGCCAAAGGTGAGTGGGAGCGCCTTAAGGAGTACCAAAACCTGTTGATAAGCGGTCATTAAGGCGCTCTGGGTCAACCTGAAAAACCGGCTCCTCTATGCCGGTTTTTCAGCAGCAGGATGCTGTTATTTTCACAAACAAGGAATTGATTATTGTGAATACCGCCAATTCTTCCTATACATTTGGCATGGCCACAGGGGAAATTATTACCCTGTTGTTGTTCTCTTTCCTCGTCGGTGCATTGCTGTGCTGGATTCTGCGTGGCCTTGGGCTTTGTTGCCGACAACGCATACCCAAACCTGCCCCGACGCATATTCCACCTGTTTTGGAAGATGTACCCCGTGCCAAATCCATTGATTTCCCGGTATCAGGTAACAATTTGAACCTCCGTCCTATCAGTGCCGAAACGGGCGCGCGTTTGCACCTGCCTCCCGATGACGTGGTTGATATAGGGCCAACAGCGTTGGCCATCAGTTTGCCAGACAGTATCGACCCACACAAACCTATCATTGACCCGCCTGATATGGAAATGGATATAGATATGGGGGCAGAACTGGAAATGTCCGACCTGCATACCGATATACCTGACCTCAACATGGACATGGATTTGAAAATACCCGACATCGAAGCCGACATCCCGGCATTTGATCCACTGCTGGACGGCATTGACCCTCACAAACCGATTGTCGACCTGCCTGACACCAATATTGACATGGGTGTGCATGCAACTGCCACGGAACCCGAATTACCTGAACTCGACGGCATTGACCCTCATAAACCTATCGTTGATTCACCGGAAAGTGATATGGCCATCGAAATGGCACATGACGCCAACACCCTGCAAGCTGATGTATTACCAGACAATATTGACCCGCACAAACCCATCATTGACCCGCCTGACATGCCCGAAGGTTCATCAGCAGGGACTAACCCCACCACCATCGGCCACAGTGTCGACGACTGGCTGCACAAAGCAAAAGAAAAAGTCAGCAGCCTGAGTGACAAAGCCACCCCGGCAGCCCATGACTGGCTACACAAGGCCAAGGAACGGGTTGAACACCTGACCGACAAAGCTGCGCCTGCTACCAGCGAGTGGCTCAACAAAGCCAAGGAAAAAGTTGATCATTTAAGCGAAAAAACCACCCCGATGACCCATGACTGGTTGCACAAAGCCAAGGAAAAGGGTGGCTCCCTCGGTTCCGAAACCCTGATGAAAGGCAGCTCAACCCTTGCAGCCTTGGCCACCAGCGCCAAGGAGTTGAGCGACAAGCTTGCCCATAACCTGAATATCCATCACGATGACCTGCAAAAGCTGAAAGGCATCGGCCCCACCTTTGCCTCCATCCTGCACCGTGCCGGCATCCACACCTACCAGCAAGTGGCGGAAACCTCCCCGCAGAAACTGCAGGCACTGCTGATTGTGGAAGACGAGCAGTTCAGCCAGCACGATACCTCAAGCTGGCCGCAGCAGGCGGCGCTGGCGGCACAGGAAGAATGGGACAAACTCAAGGAGTATCAGGATACCCTACCAACCGCCTGATTCAGGTGGTAAAGGCGCTGCGCAAATACTGAATCATGGAAACAACCGTCAGCACTGTCGCAACTACCAGTGCAGCCAAGCCACACTCCCGCAGCGGCAGCATCCCGAACAAATCCTGGTTATAGAGCAGGAAAATCAAGGCAATAATCTGCGCGGTCGTTTTCAGCTTGCCGATATAAGCCACCGCCACCTTGGAACGTGCGCCGGATTCCGCCATCCATTCACGCAGCGCTGAAATCACAATTTCCCGGCCAATAATGATAGCCGCCGCCAGTGTCATCCATGCATTGGCTTCCCGCTCCACCAATAGGATCAGGGCAACTGCCACGATCAACTTATCGGCCACCGGGTCGAGGAATGCGCCGAAACGGGATTCCTGCTGCCACAAGCGCGCCAGATAGCCATCCGCCCAGTCGGTCAGCCCGGCAATGCCGAATACGGTGGCCGCCGCCAACGGTGCCCAGTCCCTATCCAGATAGAACAGGAACACCAGCAGCGGAATCAAGGCAATCCGCAGCCATGTCAGCAATACCGGCAGGTTGAACACCATATCAACTCTCTTCCCCGTTAAAAAACTCATAAATCCTGTGCGCCAATGCCGAGCTAATACCGGACACTTTGGCCAGCTCTTCGGCACTGGCGCGCTCAATGGCCTTCAGGCCCCCAAACTGTTTCAGCAATACCTGCCGCCGTTTTGCACCCAGACCTTCGATCTGTTCCAGTGGTGACTGGGTGCGCGCCTTCTGTCGCCGGGCGCGATGGCCGGTGATGGCAAAACGGTGCGCTTCGTCGCGGATTTGCTGGATCAGATGCAAGGCGGCGGAATGTTCCGGCAAGGCCAGCCGCCCACGCCCCTGCTCGATAATCAGGGTTTCCAGACCAGGCTTGCGGCCTTCGCCTTTGGCAACGCCTACCACGTCCACGCCCGTCACCTGCAATTCGCGCAATACGTCCAGCGCCTGCGCCACCTGCCCCTTGCCTCCGTCGATGAAAAGAATATCAGGTCGCTTACCATCCTGCCCAACTGCACGACGAAACCGCCGGGTCAGTGCCTGATGCATGGCAGCGTAATCATCACCGGGCTGGATGCCGTCGATATTATAGCGGCGATATTCGGATTTTACCGGCCCATTCATGTCAAACACGACGCAAGAGGCGACCGTCGCCTCGCCCATGGTGTGGCTGATATCAAAACATTCCATCCGCCCCGGCAATTCTGCCAGCCCCAATACGTCCTGCAAGGCAAACAAACGCTGCTGCATACCGGACTTGGACAGCAACTGCATCTGTAACGACTGCTCCGCATTGCGTTGCGCCAGTTCTACCCACTTGCTACGTTCACCGCGCTGCGGCTGGCGGATCACCACCTTGCGTCCCTGTTTGAGGGTCAGCATATCGGCCAGCACATCCGGCTCATCCGGCATGACCGACACTAGGATTTCACCCGGCACGTCATGGTTAAGGTAATACTGTGCTAAAAAAGACCCCAAAATTTCTGCCGGGTTCACTTCCTCATCGGGCAGATTGGGGAAAAAATTGCGGTTACCGAGGTTATTGCCGTTGCGCACGGTGAACACTTGCACGCTGGCAATGCCGGATTTCACCTCCAGCGCCACCACATCCACATTGCCATGACCACCGCTGACATATTGCTGCTGGGAAATCTGCCGCAGGCTCTCAATCAGGTCACGGTATTCGGCGGCCTTCTCGAAATTAAGCACATGGGCAGCGGCTTCCATTTTTTGCACCAGTTCGTCAATCACCTCCTGGGTGCGGCCTTGCAGAAACTGGATAGCATGGCGGATGCTTTGCGCATACTCCTGCTGGCTGACCAGCCCGACGCAGGGGCCGCTGCAACGCTTGATCTGGTATTCCAGACACGGGCGTGAACGGTTGGCGAAATAACTGTCTTCACACTGACGCGCCTTGAACAGTTTTTTCATCAGGTGCAGGGTTTGCCGTACCGCCCCAACGCTGGGGTACGGCCCGAAATACTGCCCCGGCTGCTTGCGCGACCCCCGGTAAAACTGGATGCGCGGGTATTCCTGCCCGCTGGAAATGTAAATATAAGGGTAACCCTTGCCATCTTTCAGCAGGATATTATACCGCGGGGAATGACGCTTGATCAGGTTGCTTTCCAGCAACAACGCTTCGGCTTCAGTGTTGGTAATGGCGATTTCAACATTGCAGATTTGCTTCACCATCGCGAAGATGCGGGAGTTGGCAACCGTGCCACGGAAATAGCTGGAAAGGCGGTTTTTCAGATCTTTGGCCTTGCCTACATAAAGGATTTTGCCGTCCTTGCCCAGCATACGGTACACGCCCGGCTTGTGCGGCACGGTCTTGAGGAAATCCTTGGGGTCGAAGCTGGGCAAGTCATTTTGCATAGGTGGCTATTTTGCCACACAACATTTGAACTTGCCCGGCCTGCGGAAAAAAACCGTAATCCTGCATAAAATTTACATGCAAGCACCAGCCTACCGGCCTATAGTGTAAAAATGTCTATTCCAACCAACACGGAAAATGATGGGGAGCACAATCATGAGCACAGAAAAATACATTGTCTTGCGTACCAGGGAAACCTCAGCACCTACCCGCGGCGATATGGGCACGCGCGGGGCAGGTTTATCGACCTTCGGCCAACCCAAACCGGAAATCAAACTGGAGGAGGCCGACCTCAGCAAACGCGAACGCAATGACTTGCGCCGCGACCCGCGCACCCGCGCCATTGCCATGCCGATGCCGCTGCGGCTGATTGCGCCGGTCAGCAGTAGCGAAGTTCCACCTGACCCAGCACCAGCCCCGGAAACCTGGGGCGTAAAAGCAATTCGTGCACCCGAATCGCCCTATGACGGCAGCGGCGTTACGGTCGCGGTGCTGGATACCGGCATTGACCCCAACCATCCCGCCTTTGCCAATGCCAAACTGGTGCAGCAAAATTTCACCACTGAAGACCCCAATGACCTGCATGGCCACGGTACCCACTGCGCAGGCACCATCTTCGGTGCGGATGTCAACGGCACGCGCATCGGCATTGCCCGCAACGTCGAACGCGCCCTGATCGGCAAGGTGCTGGGTGAGGGGGGCGGCACCTCCGGTACGCTGGCGAAGGCCATCCAGTGGGCCTTGCAGGAAGGCGCGCATGTCATTTCCATGTCACTGGGCATTGATTTCCCCGGCTATGTCGACTGGCTGGTGCAGCAAAACGGCATGGACGTAAACCCCGCCACCTCGATGGCGCTGGAAGAATACCGCGCCAACGTCAACCTGTTCACCGAGCTGGCGCGTTTCGTGCAGGCTTACGGCGCTTTCGGCCAGGGAGCCATCATCGTTGCCGCTTCCGGCAATGAAAGCAAACGCCCCCAATATGAAATCTCCGTCGCACCACCTGCCGCTGGCACTGGCATCATCGCCGTGGGTGCGTTGGGGCAATCCGATAATGGGCTGATTGTGGCCAACTTCTCCAATAATCAGGCTGATGTCTCTGCCCCCGGCGTCGACATCCAGTCCGCCGAAGCCAACAACACCGGCCTGGTCAGCATGAGCGGCACCAGCATGGCCACCCCGCATGTCGCCGGGGTAGCCGCTTTGTGGGCGCAACGCCAGCTGCAAATGACCGGGCGGGTAGAAAACCAGAGCCTGATGTCACAACTGGTTGCCAGCGGCACCTACGCCCCATTGGCACAAGGTGTTGAGGAAGATGATGTCGGTACCGGCATTGTGCAAGTACCACTGAGTTGATGGCATTTGCTTTCCTCTTGTCATAGAGCAAGGAAAAGCACGGTTAATCTTGTTAGAGTAAGCTGATATTAACAATTTTATTCCCCACTACCGGCTCAGGTAGTGGGGATGTGTTTTATCAACCCCAACAATACGACTCTTACAGGGTGACACCACATGACTAAAAAATGGGTTTATTCCTACCACGAAGGCGATGGCAAAAACAAACAACTACTGGGCGGCAAGGGCGCAAACCTGTGCGAAATCACGCAGATCGGCCTCAATGTCCCTCCTGGTTTCGTCATCAGTACCGAAGCCTGCCTGAACTACCTCGACCAGCCGGATCATCAGTTACCGGATGGCGTCATGCAGCAAACACGCGAACAAATGGCCGCTCTGGAGCAAGCCACCGGCAAACAGTTCGGCAGCGCCAGCAACCCGCTGCTGGTTTCCGTGCGTTCCGGTTCCGCCATGTCGATGCCAGGCATGATGGACACCATCCTCAACCTCGGTCTCAACTCGCAGACGCTGGAGGGGCTTATCGCACAGACCAATAATGAACGCTTTGGCTACGACTCCTATCGCCGCTTCATCCAGCTATTCGGCAAGGTCGCTCTGGGCGTGCCGGACGAGCTGTTTGACGTACAGTTTGAAGCCGTGAAAAAAGACGCGGGCGTACAAGCCGACATCGGCCTGCAAGCCGCCGACCTCAAGGAAATCAGCCAGCGCTTCCTGAGCGTGGTGCGTAACCACACCGGCAAGCCCTTCCCCGAAGACCCTTACGAACAGCTCGAAATCGCCATCAAGGCAGTATTCAACAGCTGGATGGGCAAACGGGCGGTCGACTATCGGCGCGAATTCCAGATCACCAGGGAAATGGCCAACGGCACGGCGGTCAACGTCGTCACCATGGTGTTCGGCAACATGGGCAATGACTGCGCCACCGGCGTCGGCTTCACCCGTAACCCCGGCACCGGTGAAAACATCCTCTACGGCGAATACTTGACCAATGCACAGGGTGAAGACGTGGTGGCAGGCATCCGTACCCCCAAAGCCTTGCAGGAAATGGCGCGTGAAATGCCCGGCCTCTACACCCAGTTGCTGGATCTGCGCAACAAGCTGGAGCGCCACTACCGCGAAATCCAGGACTTTGAATTCACCATCGAAAAAGGCGTGCTGTACTGCCTGCAAACCCGCAACGGCAAGATGAACGCCAGCGCCATGGTACGCACGTCCGTCGAAATGGTGCGCGAAAACCTGATCAGCGAAGAAGAAGCTCTGTTGCGCATCAACCCGCAACATCTGGAACAGATGCTGTATCCACGGCTTGACCCGTCATTCAAGGGCGAAGCGCTCGCCACCGGCCTGCCCGCCTCCCCGGGCGCCGCCAGCGGCCAGGCCGTGTTCGACGCCGACCGTGCAGAGCAATTGGGCAATCAAGGCATCAAGGTCATACTGGTGCGCGAAGAAACCAAGCCGGAAGACATCCACGGCTTCTTCGCTGCCCGTGGCATCCTCACCAGCCGAGGCGGCAAAACCTCGCACGCCGCCGTGGTCGCACGCGGCATGGGCAAACCCTGTGTAGCAGGTGCGGAAGGCATTCACGTTGACGTACAATTACGCAAGGCATTCGTCGGCAACACCGTCATCAAGGAAGGTGATGTCATTACTCTCGATGGCACACGCGGCGACATTTTCCTCGGTGAAATCCCCAAGGTCGAACCGGATTTTTCCGAAGAACTGGTCACTCTGCTGAGCTGGGCGGACAAGGTAGCGCGCCTCAAAGTCATGGCCAACGCCGACACCCCGGTCGACGCCGCCCGCGCCCTCAAGTACGGCGCGATGGGCATCGGCCTGTGCCGTACCGAGCGCATGTTCAACGCGGTTGACCGCCTGCCGCTGGTGATCGACATGATCGTGGCCGACACCCCCGAACAGCGTCAGGCCGCGCTTGATCTGCTGCTACCAATCCAGCGTGGCGATTTCAAGGAACTGTTCAAAACCATGTCGCCGCGCCCTGTCACCGTGCGCCTGCTCGACCCGCCAATCCACGAATTCCTGCCCAGCGAGCAGCAACTGGTGGATGAACTGGAACAACTGCATCATTTGCGCCTGTCCGTACAGGGCATGGAAGTGGTGGTGGAAACCGCCAGGGTCATGGCCAGCAGTCATGGTGAAGCGCTACCTTCCAGCGTGCATGAGCTGGGCGACACCCGGCTAGTTGACAGCATTATTACCCGCAAGAGCCAAATCCTGAACAAGGTGCGGGCGCTGCGCGAAGTCAACCCGATGCTGGGGCATCGCGGCGTGCGTCTGGGCATCACCTTCCCGGAAATCTACACCATGCAAATCCGCGCGGTGCTGGAAGCCGCCGCCGATTGTGTCAAGGCAGGCATCCCGGTCGCGCCGGAAATCATGGTTCCGCAAGTCTGTACCGTGCAGGAACTCAAGTACGTCAAGCGCTTGGCGCAAGCCGTTCACCAGCAGGTCGAAGCCACTTTCGGCGTCAAGGTCGACTACCACTTCGGCAGCATGATGGAAGTGGTGCGCGCCTGTATGCGGGCAGACAGTCTGGCGGAAGAAGCGCAATTCTTCTCCTTCGGCACCAACGACCTGACCCAGGCCAGCTTCTCGTTCTCACGCGAAGACGCCGAGAACAAGTTCCTGCCGATGTACAACGATCGTGGCATCTTGCAGGATAACCCGTTCGAGGTGCTGGACGTGAAAGGTGTCGGGCGCTTGATGGGGCTGGCGGTGGAATGGGGGCGCAGCGCGCATCCGAACCTCAAGGTTGGCATCTGTGGGGAACATGGCGGGCATCCGGCCTCCATCCGCTTCTGCGATGAAATCGGCTTGAACTACGTGTCCTGTTCCGGGCCACGGGTGCCGATTGCGCGGCTGGCGGCGGCTCATGCGCAGATATTGGCGGGGAAGAAAAACACCGATTGATCCTGGTGATTGTGTAGGGGGCAACCCTCGGTGGTTGCCCTCTTCCGGCTCAATGTTCCAGATACGGCGTCAATGTCCCGAACTCCGCCTTGCGGGTTATCACCTCCGCCAGCGCTTTCAGCAGCGGCACATCCGGATGCCCCGCTTGTTCAGCCTGGGCAATAGTGGCGGAAAAGTCCCAGTCATCGCGCACGCCATCCTTCAGCAAGTCCACGATTTCCTGTTTGGCGTAAGGGTAGCTGTCGGGGAAATGAGCGAGGCGGTAGAACCACAGTTCAAGCAACAAGGTTGCATGATACCTCTCGGCATGATTCCCAAATGATTCGTTGATGAGGCTCCGCCCCTCTTCCAGCTCGCCTTTTGCCAGCACGATCTGAGCCAGATTGGCGAAAATATTGGGGTTGTCGGGTACTTCCTGAATGACCTGCCGATAGTATTTTTCGGCTTGATCAAAATCCTTTCGGGTATTTTGTAAAAAGATGGCGTAGCCAGTCAGCGCATCCGCATCCTTTGGATTTTTCTCAATAGCCTGCTGATACTGCTTTTCTGCTTCAGCAAGCGCGGCCTCATCCACTTTGGGCGCTGCTGCTTCCGCTGATGCAGCAGCTGTTGCCGGTTCAACGCTGGTAGCCACCTCCCCGGCGGAATAATCCTTGATCTTCCCCAGGTTATATAAGGCCAGCTTGCCCGAGGTGAGCGACACGGCGATCCAGCAGCCCGTCGGCGTACAGCGGAAGTCGAAGTCCCAAAGGGGCGATGGCGTGGAAAACTCTGTCGGCAAACGCAAACGGAACAGTTCGCTGTGCGTATCCAAATCCCACAGCCGCACGGTCATGTCACTGCTCACCGTTGCCAGTTCGCGGCTGTCCGGGCTGAAAATGGCTTTGTACACCGCCTGTTCATGCCCGTTCAGGCGCAGGGGTGGGGCAGCGCCGCTGGTGGGGTAGACGCTGACGAAGCCTTCGCGCCCCACGCTGGCGAGCGCAGCGCCGTCCGGGCTGAGGCTTGCCCAAAGGAGTGCATCGTTGGCCGTGGCGAGGGTTTTCGCGGTGGACGGTTGGGTGGTCAAGTCCCAGAGTTTGAGTTTGAAATCGTCATTACCAGCGCTCAGCAACAGTTTGCCTGATGGATCAAAGCTGACCGACTCGACTTTCCCTTCATGCGCCTCAAACAACTGTGGTTTCCCCTCACCCTCCAGCGGAAACAGGCCGATGCGCCCATCGTAGCTGGCGGTGGCGAGTTGGGAGCCGTCGGGGGAGAAGGCGACGGCGTGGACAACATCCTTGTGGTCGGTAAAAGTTTTTTCCATTTTTAATTCAAGATGTTTAGACTTGCTATCGTAATGAACTGACCAAACTTTAACTGTATGATCATTGCTACTAGACGCAAATAATGTGCCTGAAGAATTAAAACTAAAACGATCTACAAGATTATTATGAGCATCCTTTATTTCTGCCAAAATCTCACTTTGGGGATCATCAGCAGTTGGTAAACGATACACACGAATACTCCCGTCATAGAATCCAACGACTACAAATTCCCCATCGGGTGAAATAGCATTTGAAAAGGGTTTGACTGGCAACCCCACCAGCCATTGCTGCGGCAAATCCCCGCCCCAGCGTTTCACCGTGCCATCGTTGCTGGCGCTGTACAGCGTCGCGGCAGCTTGCCCCTGCGCCTGCCACAGCGTCAAACCCGTCACCGTCGCCGTATGCCCTTGCAGGATGCGCCGGGTGACGCCGGTTGCCACATCCCACAGGCGGATGGTGTTGTCGCTGCTCGCGGAGGCCAGCAGCCCATCGGGAAGGAATTGCAGGCCGAACACCGCGTTCTGGTGGCCTTTGAGCCGCCGGAGGGCTTGCCCGGTTTGGGCATTCCAGAGGATGATGCTTTGGTCTGCACTGGAGCTTGCCAAGGTTTGCCCATCCGCACTGAACGCAACGCCAGTGGCTTGGGCATTATGCCCCGCCAACACCTGCAAGCTGACGCCTTTCTCCCAATCCCACAAGCGCACGGTATTGTCATACGAGGCGCTGGCGAGTTGCCGCCCATCCGGGCTGAAGGCCAAGCCATGACCTGCGGCAATCAACCGGCTATGCCCTTCCAGCACCCGCAACAGCTTCGGCGGCGCGTCTTTCCCCTCCCCTGACAAGGGGAGGCCGGGAGGGGTTTCTTCTATCGCCCACAACCGTATCTTGCCATCATCATGCCCACTGGCGAGCACCTTGCCATCCGGGGTCAAGGCCAGTGCTTCCACCTTGCCGAATGCCTGGCCTTGCGCATCCGCCGACCACTGCTGCAAGGGCTGGGCGGGCTGCCCGTCGTGCGGCAACGCCCAGCGGATGATCTGGCCATCCTCACCGCCTGAAAACAGCCAGGGTTGTTTGGGGTGGAAAACAATATCCCACACTGTTCCCATCCCATTGCTTCCGGCTGTCTTGTCATGCCCTTCCAGCAGTGGCTTCACCAGCTTGCCGCTGGCGCGTTCAAACAGCGCCACCGTGCCGCGTTCGCCGGAGGCCGCCAGCCAGTGCCCGTCCGGGCTGATGGCGACATCGCCAGTTAATTGGGGCAGGGGCTTGTCGCCGTCCTGATAGGTGGCTTGCGCCGCGCCACCCATGATGCCGGTGAAGCCCGCCAGCAGGTCGCGGGCATGACGGCGGCTGGCCGGGACTTCATCCTCCAGGTTGGCAATCTTGTTGAGCTTTTTGCGGGCTTCGGCAAAGTCCTCCCCCCGCGCCAGCAGGGAGGTGTGGGTCAGGGTGGCGTCAAACAGTTCTTTGGTGCGTTGCTGTTCTGACGCCAGCGCCCGTTCATTCTGTTCACCCGCCCGGTTGCGCTCGATGACCGCCCATGCCGCCAATACCGCCGCAACCACAAACGCCAGCAAGGCGAACATGTACTGCTTCCTGATCCGCGCCAGTTCCGCCTTGCGCCGCGCCTCTTCCGCCGCCTGCTGACGTTTTTCCGCCTCTTCGCTGTCGGCCAGGAAGTTCATCGCCAGATCAAAATAGCTGTACTCCGTAGCCTTCCCCCCCATCCCCAACCCTTCCCCCGCAAGGGGGGCAGGGAGTGAAGAGGAAGAAGCGCCAGAGGGAAGCAGCTCTTGTCCCTTCCCCCCTTGCGGGGGAAGGTTAGGATGGGGGGGAGAGACGGAGGAATCACCCGTCGGGGTATACCGCTGCGCCCACACCGAGTCAGGCTGCGCCTGTTTGCGCCACTCCAGCGCCAGCGCCAGGTCAGTGCCGTGCCAAAGTTCGCCCTGCCCATCCTGATGCCGTTCCGCCGCATCCAGCAGGCGCAGGAACATCCCGGCCTTGTCAGTTTCCTCGTCCACCCATATTTTCAGGCGCTCCCACTGGCGGATCAGGCTTTCGTGGCTGATGTCCAGCACGGTGTCCGGCGTCAGCGGCACATGCGGCGGCGGCATCAGGAAATTGCGCCCGCTCTTGCGGAAGGTGTCCACCACCAGCGTCAGGTTCATCAGGCTGCAACCCGCCAGATCGAGGATTTCCTGCGCCCTGACCGGACGGCGCACGTTCTGCCCGTCACCGCCGCGTTCGGTCAGCGCCCGGAACAGGATTTCGGCAATACGCTTGCCCTCCTCGTCCAGCCGGTTCAGTGTCCGCTCCACATGGTGATTCAGCGTGCCTTTCAAACCCTGGAGTTGCTGATAGCGCTCCAGCGTCAGGTTCTTGTCCTTTTTGTACAGCCCCATCAGCGCATGTTGCAGCAGCGGCAACTGGTCAGGGTCGTTGCCTGCTTCGTTGACCAGATGATTCACCAGCGCCTCGTCCACCTCCCCGCCAAACAGTTGCGCGGGCAGGCTGATGGCATCGTGCAATTCCTCCCGCGTCATGCGCGGCGTGAGATACAAGCCGTGGTTGATTGCTTCTGGCAGGCCGTGGAATTCCGCCGCCTCGCCCAGGAAATCGGAGCGCATGGTGATGACCACGTAAATATCGGGATGCTGGCAGGCTTCCAGCAACAGCGCGACGAACGCGGTGGCCTGATCTTCCTGCTGCTTGCGGTAACGGAAGATTTCCTCGAACTGGTCAACCAGCAACAACAGGCGCGTGCCTTCCGGCAGCGGTGAATACACCAGGATTTCATGCAGGCTGCGGGTGCCCCGGCGCAGTTCAGCCGCCAAAGAACCCTCACCCCCAACCCCTCTCCCGGAGGCAGAAGGGAGCAAAGCACCTGCCGCCAACGCCTCTTTCTCCCCCTCTACCTCCGGGAGAGGGGGGATGGGGGGTGAGGGTTCCCCAAGCTTCCGCAAACGCCTGATCCACCAACAAGGCTTCCGCCAGCCGCATGAACGGCTGATCACCGGGGCGCATTTCGGCAATGCTCCAGCGCGAACCCACCTCGCCCATGTAGCCTTTTTGCAGCCCCGGCAACAATCCCGCTTTCACCAGCGAGGACTTGCCGCTGCCCGAAGAACCCAGCACCGCCAGGAAATGGCTTTCCTTCAGGCGTGTCAGCAGTTCATCCACCTGATGCTGGCGGCCAAAGAAAATGCGTGACTCGTAACGCTCGAAGGAACGTAGGCCCGGATACGGCTGAAGGTTGCGCTTGTTCATTTTTCAACCTCCGCCAGGAACTGCTCCAGACAGTGGTCATCAAAGTTGGCGTTGCATCCCAACATCGTGATCCCGGCTGGAATGAAGAACAGTTCTTCCGCGCCATCATCCTGACAGATCAGGATTTGCGGCTTGACCTCGCGCTTCAGGGTTTGCGCCCGCGCGTCTGAAAGGTAGTCTTCCACCACATCCGCCGAGGCTTTTTGCTGCAACATCAACAGGATGTCGCAACTTTCATAACCGCGCTCGATACTCTTGCGGATACGGGTTGCATCACCCTGATAACGCGGCAGGGCAATGCCGTAGCCTCTGGCCCTCAGCACCTGCGCCAACTGGTAGGCGCGCTCAAAGTCATCCTGACTGGCGTGGACGAAAATCATTTTCTCACCATTGATACGTTCCACCGGTTCCGGCTCCGGTGGCTTGGGCAGCACGGCATCGCGCACCCTGCGGATGAAATCGGGCAACGGGCTGGCGATGACGGTCTTGCCTTCCAGCAGTTTTTTCTGCTCGTCGAAGATACCTTCACGCATGTAATCCAGATTGGGATCGCGCCATTGCAGGATCGGTTTTTTGGCGGCATCAGCGGAGAAGTGCTGGTTGAACGGAATGCCCATCGTCCATTTGGCGTCCAGCAGTTGCACGAAGTGGGAACAGCGCGCCAAGTCCCTGTCCATATTGCCTTCCAGCGTATTATTCTGCGGCAGCACATCAATACCAAACTGGCGCAGCTCACTGATGAGGCTTTCGCGTTGGCTGAATAGCGAGTCATTGACTGGCGCGACATAAACGGTGGGTTTGTCCTCCACTTCTACGACTGGGGCAGCCTGTTTGGCCGCGCGCACGGATTGCGCCAGATGGTGCGACAGATTGACCAGCCGGTTGAAATATTCCGCATCCGTCTTCTGCGGAACCGGGTAGCCCAATTGGTGAATTTCATCCCGGTCATTTTGCTGCCAGAAACGGTAGCTCAGCAGATCGTGTAACCGTTCAGGCTTGCTGGCAGTTTCCACGCTGTCCACTTCAACCACAAAAATGCGGCCAACCGTGTCGGGATGTGTTTGCAGGAAAATGTCCAGTTCGCGCTGGCACCATTCCGACGCCAGCCAGCCCTGCGACATCAGGATCACCAGCATGTCGGTTTTGGCCAACTGCTGTTCGATTTCGGGGGTGAGTTCATCACTGCCCTTGAGACGGAAATCCATCCACAACTGGTAATGTTCCGCCCGCCCGATGCGGCGGCTGACTTCAATGCGCAGATTATTGATGAAATGAGTGATCCAACCTTTCTCCCCACCAGAAAAAGGCTGATTGTCGACATGTGCGTAACTGACAAATATATCCGGCACCATCCGGTGTTCCTTGTGTGAGTTCCTGAGCAAGCCCACACAAAATATAACCTGAATATGCCGGATTGTTAACCGTTATGCACAAAAGATTCCTCTGATAAGGGGAGGCTGGGAGGGGTTTCTTAATAAATCAACGAAAACATCTTGTTCCGGTATTTCTTCACCAGCGGGTTCTTCGCCCCGATCAGTTCAAAGGTGCTGAGCAAACCCTCTGTGCTTGCAGCTTGGCCTTTTTGGCTTCGGCCAGCAACTGACTGAGGATTTCATTTTCGATGGCGTCAGGCGGCACGGCTTGCAGCATGAATTCGGCCTCTTCAGCCCGGTCGGACTGGATCAGCATCCCGGCCAGTTCAATCACGGCTTCGTAGAAATCCGGCTCGTGCTGCACGACCTGTTCCATCAGTTGCAGCGCGCCTTCCAGGTCACCACTTTCGTACATCGCCAGCGCCTGCTGACGGTACGGCTCGGTCTTGCGCACACGATGGCGGTCGATGATCTTGCGGATTTCGCTTTCCGGCTGCACCCCCCATGAATTCGTCGAAGATACACCCACCCTTGATCACCTTCCCGGAAATCTACACCATGCAAATCCGCGCCGTGTTGGAAGCTGCCGCCGATTGTGTCAAGGCAGGCATTCAAGTAGCGCCGGAAATCATGGTGCCGCAGGTCTGTACCGTGCAGGAACTTAAGTACGTCAAACGTCTGGCGCAAGCCGTCCACCAATAGGTCGAAGCCACTTTCGGCGTCAAGGTCGACTACCACTTCGGCAGCATGATGGAAGTGGTGCGCGCCTGTATGCGGGCAGACAGTCTGGCGGAAGAAGCGCAGTTCTTCTCCTTCGGCACCAACGACCTGACCCAGGCCAGCTTCTCGTTCTCACGCGAGGACGCCGAGAACAAGTTCCTGCCGATGTACAACGACCGTGGCATCTTGCAGGACAACCCGTTCGAGGTGCTGGACGTGAAAGGCGTCGGGCGCTTGATGGGGCTGGCGGTGGAATGGGGTCGTAATTCCCACCCGAACCTCAAGGTCGGTATTTGTGGAGAGCATGGCGGGCATCCGGCTTCCATCCGCTTCTGCGATGAAATCGGCCTGAACTACGTTTCCTGTTCCGGACCGCGGGTGCCGATTGCGCGGCTGGCGGCGGCTCATGCGCAGATACTGGCAGGCAAAACAGGCATTGGCGACAAGTCGGCGTAATAAGCAATCCACATACACGCCGGGAGTCTTACTTTGCCAGCCCGGCGTGTATGTTATCATGCCAACTCACATCAACAAGAGAGTGGCAGCATGAGCAAAACCAATACCCTGACCAACCCTAAAACCCAGCTTCAAGTCCGTAACGCCACTCCCGCCGACATCCCGAAAGTTGCGGCACTTTCTCACCGCGTCTACGCCGGAACCGGCATGTACGGTTATTCGGAACCAGTACTGGCAGGCCAGCTCAACCACTTCCCCGAAGGCCAGTTCGTCGTCACAGCAGGTGACAAAATCATCGGCTATTGCGCCACCCTGCGCGTCAGTGAACGGGTCGGGATGAAATCACACACCTGGGAAGCCATCACCGGTAATGGCTACGCCTCCACCCATGACCCCAAGGGCGAATGGTTGTACGGCATGGAAGTGTGTGTAGACCCAGACTACCGTGGCTACCGCATCGGCCAGCGCCTTTACAACGCCCGCAAGCAACTGGCGGAACGGCTGGAACTGCGCGGCATCATGTTCGCCGGGCGCTTGCCTACCCTTACCAACCGCATCAAGCGTTTCGGCACGGTGGAACACTACGTGGCGGCGGTACAGAAAAAGGAACAGCGCGACCCGGTGCTCTCGTTCCAGCTACGCAACGGCTTTGAAATCATCGGCATCATCCCCCACTACCTCGACGCCGACAAACAATCACTCGGCTATGGCATCCACCTGATCTGGCGCAACCCCAAAGTCCAGCAAGCCGCTGACAAGGGCAAAAAGAAAAACTACGGCAGCCGCCTGCCCGACAGCGTGCGCGTCGGTTCCGTGCAATACAAACAGCGCCGGGTGAAATCCTTCGAGGAATTCATCGACATCGTGCGCTACTTCGTTGATGTGGTGGCCGACTACAAGGGCGATTTCGTAGTGTTCCCCGAGCTCTTCACCCTGCAACTGCTGTCAATGGAATCGCAAGAACTGACACCGGTACAGGCTATCGAAGCCCTCACCAAATACACCCCGCAACTCAAGGATGCGCTGCGCGACCTCGCCCTGCGCTACAACATCAACATCATCGGCGGCTCGCACCCGACGCGGATGCCGAACGGGCGGGTGGAAAACATCTGCTACGTGTTCCTACGCGACGGCAGCATCCACGAGCAGGCCAAAATTCACCCCACCCCCAACGAAGCCTACTGGTGGAACATCGAAGGCGGCAGCGAACTCGACGTGATCCAGACTGACTGTGGCCCGATTGGCGTACTGATCTGCTACGACTCGGAATTCCCCGAACTCGCCCGCCACCTCACCGACCAGGGCGCGCAAATCCTGTTTGTGCCGTTCTGCACCGACGAACGCCAGAGCTACCTGCGGGTACGCTACTGCTGCCAGTCGCGCGCGGTCGAAAACCAGATTTACGTGGTCATGTCTGGCAACTGCGGCAATCTGCCCAACGTGGCGAACATGGACATCCAGTACGCGCAAAGCTGCATCCTCACCCCTTGCGACCTGCCGTTCGCACGCGACGGTATCGCGGCGGACACCACGCCCAACACCGAAATGGTGGCAATTGCCGACCTGCGCCCGGAAACCCTGCTCACCGCGCGTCACAGCGGCACGGTGCAAAACCTGCGCGACCGCCGCCACGATTTGTACAGCATCCGCTGGAAGGGGAAATAACCAGACGCGCCACCCATCTCATTCCCGACCCAGATAAACCAGCGCCTTGCGCGCCTCATCCAGCACCAGCACGCTGGCTGCAATCAGGGCAGACATCACCCAGTCCTCCCAGCGCAAATCCGTGGTATTAAACAGGCTCTGCGCGGGCGGCCAATGCACGGCCATTGCCTGCAAAGCCAGTACCGCCCCCAGCGCCAGCCACAGCTTGCCATTACGGAAAAAATTGGCGTTAAACACACTTTCATACTCAGCACGGGCATTGAAAGCATTGAAAAACTGGAACAGTACAAACGTGGTAAACGCCAGCGTTAGCGCGTAAGTCTCACTGTGGTTTTCCAGCCCATGCCGGAACATAAACAACGTCCCCACCATCATGGTGACGCCATACAGTAACAAACGCCCCAAGCGCGCCAGACTGAGGATTTGCGCCTCCAGGTGGCGCGGCCTGTCGTGCATGATACCGTGGCGGGCCGGCTCCACCCCCAGGGTCATGGCAGGCGGCCCATCCATGATGATATTGATCCACAGCAACTGGATGGCTGTAAAGGGTGTGGGCATTCCCGCTAGCGTCGCCGCCAGCACAGTCAGCACCGCGCCAATATTGGTGGAAAGCTGGAAACGTACAAACTTGACTATGTTTTCATACACCACCCTACCTGCCTTGACGGCCTTAACAATGGTGGCGAAATTGTCATCCGTCAGGATCAGGGTGGCCGCCTCGCGCGTAACAGCCGTGCCCGTTATCCCCATTGCCACACCAATGTCGGCGGCTTTCAGCGCTGGCGCATCATTGACGCCATCCCCGGTCATCGCTGTCACCTGCCCTTGCGCCCGCAACGCCTGCACGATTCTCACCTTGTGTTCAGGGGAAACGCGCGCAAACACCCCCACCTCCCCGATCCGCTGGGCAAGCCCCACCTCATCCAGCGCATCCAGTTCCGCGCCACTGAGCACCCCACCCTGCAAACCCAGTTCGTGCCCAATGGCCGCAGCTGTCAGCGGGTGGTCACCGGTAATCATTTTGACCTGGATGCCAGCATCCCGACAGTCGGCAATGGCCTGACGCGCTTCCGCGCGGGGTGGATCCATCAGACCCGCCAACCCCACGAACGTCCAGCCCCCTGCCCACGCCATCAGGTCACCTGCCAGGTCAAACTGGCTGGCAGGAATCTCACGCCGTGCCACCGCCAGCACCCGCAGCGCCTGGTTGGCGAGATGGGTATTTTCCTCCGCTATCCGGTCGCGCTCCCCGGCATCCAGCAGCGAATGTGCCAGCAGCACGTCGGGCGCACCCTTGATGAACATTTCCACCACCTCACCGGCCTGATGGAAGGTCGCCATGAATTTGTGTGCGGAATCAAACGGGATCTCGGCGACACGCGGCAACACCTGCCGTTCATGCTCGGGGTCAATGCCACCTTTTTGCGCCAGCACCCACAGCGCACCTTCGGTCGGGTCGCCAATCAGCACCCCATCCCGCACTTGCGAACCGTTGCACAGCACCAGCGGCAATAGCAGCAGGCGCAAGTCAGCAGTTTCTTCCTCCAACCCCTGAATCTCACCTTCCGCCTGATAGCCCTCGCCACTGACGCTGAAACGCTGGCCAGCAAACCACCCGGCGCGGGCAGTCATCTGGTTGAGGGTTAGCGTACCAGTCTTGTCGGAACAGATGACGGAGGTGGAACCGAGGGTTTCCACCGCAGCCAGTTTCTTCACAATGGCCTTGTTATTGGCCATGTGCCACATGCCGATCGCCAGCGTTACCGTCACTACGGCGGGCAATCCTTCCGGAATCGCGGCCACCGCCAGCGCGACCGCTGTCATTGCCGCCTGCATCCACTCGATACCGCGCATATAGTTCAGCACGAAAATCAGCGTCACCACGGCTCCGGCAATCAGTGCCAGCTTCATGCCGAGGGTATCTAGCTGCTTTTGCAGCGGTGTTTCCGTTTCTGGCGCGCTAGCTATCATGCCTGCCAGATTGCCAATTTCGGTCGCAGTGCCGGTTGCTGTTACCAACAGTTCGGCACGGCCACGGGTAATGACCGTGTTCATGTACAGCATGTTGCTGCGGTCGCCCAGCGGTAAATCCACCCTGTCCAGAGGATCAAGCATTTTCCCGGCAGGCAGCGATTCCCCGGTCAGTGCCGATTCGTCTGCCTCCAGCGCATGGGCTGACAGCAAGCGCCCATCGGCGGGTACACGGTCGCCAGCATCCAGCAGCACAATGTCACCCGGCACCAGCTGGCTGGCGTCAATTTCCTGCACTTCGCCCGCGCGCCGCACCCGTGCCTGCGCTGCCAGCATGTCCTTCAAGGCCACCAGCGTCTGTTCGGCGCGGTATTCCTGATAGAAACCCAGCGCGGCGTTGAACACGACTACGGCCAGGATCACCACAGTGTCTTTCAAATCCCCAACCATCCACGCTAGCGCTGCCGCCAACAGCAGCACAACCACCAGCACATTCCGGAACTGGTCGAGGAATTTTAGCCACAGGGGGCGGGGTTTGGCTTCGGGCAGGCGGTTTTCACCGAAATGGGCAAGACGTTCCTGCACCTCGGCTGGTTGCAGACCTTGCAGGCTGCCTGCCTGTATATCCAGCGCTTGCTGCGTGGTCAGGATATGCCATATTGGGGTTTGTTCTAATAATTTTTCCACCGGTACAGCCTCTTTTCGGCATAAGGAACAGGCAACATCCTACAAACTCTTGCCGTTTCCCGCCAGCAACTGTTGTGGCCAAACCTATTTCACCGATGGGTGGTGTGTGGCCAGATTTGGCATCCTACTGGATATTCTGGACTATATGAATTTGATGGGCGGGACACTTACAGGGTGTACGACAGGCCGCAGGAAGGATGATAGAGCGTAAGGGGGCTTTTTCCTTGCCCAATTTCCCGTATCATCCGCTTTTTGCCCCTGATCGCGAAGTAAAAATGAACATACCCGACATCCTCAAGTCCTGGCCGCTCTATATCCTGCCGCACCACTTCATTTCCCGTCTGGTATTCCGCCTGACTCGTATCCAGTGCCCGACGATTGTACCCGGCACGATCCGTCTGTTTAGCGACGTTTTCAAGGTCAATTTGGAGGAGGCACAGAATCCCGACCCGGCCAGCTACAATACCTTCAACGAATTTTTCACCCGCCCGCTCAAACCGGAACTACGCCCGATTGCAGAGGGTGAAAACGTACTGAGCAGCCCGGTGGATGGAGCGGTCAGCCAGTCCGGCAAAATCGAGGAAGGGCGGATTTTCCAGGCCAAGGGTCATTATTATTCCGCGCTGGAGTTGCTGGGTGGGGATGAAAAACGCGCCGCGCCATTCATGAATGGCCAGTTCATGACCATCTACCTGTCACCGCGTGATTACCACCGCATCCACATGCCGCTGGCTGGCAAGCTGGTGGAGCAAGTGTATGTGCCGGGCAGGTTGTTCAGCGTGGCGGGGCATACCACCCGCACTATACCGCGCCTGTTCGCCCGCAACGAGCGCGTGGTCGCCCTGTTTGATACCGATTATGGCAAGCTGGCGATGGTGCTGGTTGGCGCGATCAACGTGGCCGCTATTGAAACTGTCTGGGATGGCCTGGTGACGCCGCCGCAAGGCTGGGGCGTCAAGCGCCAGGTATTCCCGGATGTAACACTGGCCAAAGGCGAGGAAATGGGCCGTTTCAACATGGGTTCCACCGTCATCCTGCTGCTGGAAAACCCCGGCCTGCAATGGGGGCAGGGTTTGTTGGCAGACAAGCCGCTCAAATTGGGCGAACGGCTAGCTACGCTGTAGCCTCCTCGACCGGCATGACCAGTGCAATGATTTCCCAGCCCGCGACCGGCTTGCTATTGTTCTTTTCCGTCATGATATAAAGCCTGCCCTTGGGGCTTTTGGCAAACAGCGGGATAGCCTTGTCGCCATGCTGTCGCAGGTAGTCCTCATAGCCAAAAGTTTCAGTCAGGCGGGTCTTGTGGATCACCGCGCCATTCCCCAACCACTGCATCAGCAGGGAATAGTGGTACTGGTTGCCGAACAGGCACTGGGCAATACGCAAGGTTTCGTTGCGCGCTTTGCTCTTGGTGGGGCACAGGCTAAAGATGTTCTGCTTGCCGAACTCACGCCGGAAGCGGACGCCAGCCAACTGGTTGGTGGCGTCCCGCGCCGACACAGCGATCAGGCGGCCTAGCCCCACCAAATCCAGATGCCGGTCAGCATGCTCCGAAGTCACGTCGCCGTAGTAGGTATCCAACCCATCCATACGGGCATCGCGGACTTTTTCCCAACTGGTGTCACTGATAAGAATGCGGAAACCTTCGCCCTTAAGCGCGATGCCCAGCGCGCGCCCGACCGGATTTGCGCCGACGATCAGGAAGCCGTGCGGTTCAGGTTCCGACACCTTGAGGAAATTGGCCAGTGGGCGCGCAGTGGCACTCTGGAAGATGACTGTGCCAATAATCAGCATGAAAGTCAGTGGTACCAGCAGGTTGGCATTGGGCATACCGCTTGCTTCCAGCTTCAGGGCGAAAATGGCGCTGACGGCGGCGGCGACGATGCCGCGTGGTGCTACCCAGCCCAGCAATGCCTTTTCCTGCCACTTCAGATCGGAGCCAAGCGTGGAAAGGAAGATTTTCAGCGGGCGGGCGATGAACTGCACGCCGAGGAACACCATTACCCCTGCCATGCCCAGTTGCGCCACCTGATCAAAATTGATGCGCGCCGCCAGAATGATGAACAGGGCGGATACCAGCAGGATGGTCAGCTCTTCCTTGAAAGATAGAATGTCTTCAAAATCCAGCCCCTTGGTATTGGCCAGCCAGATGCCCATGATGGTGACTGCCAGCAGGCCGGATTCCTCGCTCAGGGTATTGGAGGCGACGAAAACGCCGATGACCAGCGTCAGCGCCACCAGGTTGCGCAAGTATTCGGGAACCAGATGTTTTTGCAGGATGACACCCAGCACCCAGCCACCAATTACACCCGCAACCACGCCGGTGAGGATGGTACGGCCAAACATCAGCAACACATGCGCCAACTGGTTTTCACCGCTGGAGGCGATAATGTATTCAAACACCAAGACCGCCAGCAGCGCTCCTATCGGGTCGATCAGGATGCCTTCCCAACGCAATATCTGGGAAATACGGTTATTGGGGCGGATAGTGCGCAACATCGGCACAATCACAGTCGGCCCAGTCACCACCATAATGGCACCAAACAGCCACGACAGCGACCAGGAAAAACCGACCAGGAAATGCGCCAGCAAGGTAATTGTCACCCAGGTCGACAACAGACCGACCGACACCATGTTCAGCACCACCCGCTGGATGCCGTGCAATTGGTGGAAATTGAGTGTCAGGCTGCCCTCAAACAGGATCACGGCGACCGACAGCGAAGCCAGTGGAAACAGCAACTGGCCAAATTGCCCATCCGGATCCAGCCAGCCATTACCCGTCATCGGACCAAGCAAAATACCGGACAGCAGCAAAAACAGGATGGCAGGCAGTTTCAGCCACCAAGCCAGCATCTGGCTGAGGAGGCCAAGACCCAGGATACTGGCCAGCACCAGTACAATATGTTCGCTCATGAATTGGTTCCCCGCGTTGGTATTCCTTATAATCCATCCGTTCTATTATCACGCAAGTATGACAGCCCCATGAAAACCTACCAGAAAGACTTTCTCGATTTTGCTATTGCTCAGGGTGTCCTGAAGTTTGGTGAGTATACCCTGAAATCAGGCCGGGTCAGCCCGTACTTCTTCAACGCTGGCCTGTTCCAGACCGGCTCGGCGCTTTCCCGGTTGGGGAAATTCTATGCCCAGGCGATTGTGGAATCAGGGCTGGAGTTCGACATGCTGTTCGGCCCTGCCTACAAGGGCATACCGTTGGCGGCGGCCACAGCCATTGCCCTGTACGAACATCATGGCAAGGATTATCCCTATGCCTTCAACCGCAAGGAAGCCAAGGATCACGGCGAAGGCGGCATTATTGTCGGTGCACCCTTGCAAAACAGGGTGTTGGTGATAGATGACGTAATGACTGCCGGCACTGCCATCCGCGAATCCGCTGACATCGTGCAAGCACAAGGCGCGTCACTGGCAGGCGTGGCCATTTCCCTCGATCGGCAGGAACGCGGCAAAGGTGAGCAGTCTGCCGTGCAGGAGGTCGAAGCGCTGTATGGCATTTCCGTGATCAGCATTGTCGGCCTGGGGGAAGTCATTAGCCACGTTGGCGATACGTTGCACGACCAAGTGTTGCTGGAACGGGTACGGGCTTACCGTGGGCAGTACGGCATTTGAGCCGGGGTTGGTCACGGTTCAAACCGAGCATCCAACTGCAAGCCTTGCGGGTCTTGTTGCGCTGGCGGTATCCATTTGCTCAAGCAGGCCGTGCTGGTCACGCAAGGGTCGGTCAATGTGTTCAGGAAAGCCACCAGATACTGCACATCCTCCTGCTGGTATGCCTGACCCGCCATATCGGTGTTACTGCCCAGCATTTCGCGCAGGTTCCTCTGTAGTTGCTGGCTGGGGATATTGGCCTGTTGCAATTGCGCCGGGTCGTAGTTGAGCGCTGACTGGAACGGGTTGAGCATGTGTTCGACCATGCCTTCGAGTGACGTGAACACGCCGTTGTGCCCCCACGGCCCGGTTACGGCTACATTCAGCAGGCTAGGTGTGCGGAAGCGGAATTTGTCCTCCGGGTTGCGCGTCACCAGCCAGCGCCCATAGTCCTGCTGGTTGTCGGGGTCGGTGTTCCCCTTGCCGGGGCCGACTGGTGGCATCAGTACGTTACGGAATTGCTCATCCGTGAAAAAATCACCCCGGTGGCAGGCGACGCACTCATGGCCACCTTCCCCACGCTTGCGGAAAAACAGCAGTGCCCCGTGTTTAGCGGTGTCACTGATGGCGGTGAGATCGCCCTGTACATACTGCTTCCAGGGGGTATGGGTGAAAACCTGGGAGCGTTCGTATTCGGCCAAAGCAGAAGCGATGCTTTGTTCCGTGATCAGCTCTTGTGCTTGCGCGTCAGGTTGCTGGTAGGCAGCACGGAATTGCGCCAGCCAGTATTGTGTTTCTGCCGGTTGCAGCAAATTGTCCGGGTTGCCATAGCCCCCGAGGCGCTCGGCCAGCCGCTCCCGGCAAGACTGGGTTGTGCCGCCTGCATCAAAGCTTTCCCCACGCATCTCATGGTTGGAGGTAACCGGAAAGCGTGCCTGGGCATGAGCCAGGTTGGCTCCGGCCAGTGGGTCTGGCTGGGGGTAAGGGACATCCGGCGTGGTGATACCTGCCGCTGTGGCTTCCACCCGCCCGTCATGGAACATGAACTGTTTCCACAGGCCAATATTGAACGTGGTGGGCGCATTGCGTGGTACGCCGGGTGTCAGGTTACCCATGAGCAGGCGCTTGTGGCCCAGTACGTCAGGGTCGCTGGCGTTGACCCCAATGGACAGTGACAGGTTGTCGCCACCGCCCAGCAAGGGATGGTGACAGGTGACACAGGCAACCTCCAAGTCACCGGAGAGGGTTTTGCTGAAAAACAGTTTCATGCCCAGCTGCGCCAGTGGCGTTTCGATGCTTGGTAATGTCCGGTCTTGCGCCGGATCGCCAGTCAGGCCGTGTTGCTGGATCATCTCCGTGAGGGATGCATCCAGATTGGAGCGCAATACCGACGCACTGCCGTTGTCAGGGCGGTAGATCGTATTGCTGGCGTTTTTATCGTTACAGCCCTGTAACAACACAAGTGTGCAGATCAAGGCGGGATAATATAACTGCATGACAAGGAAAATACTTTGGAAACGGGGTGGAACCATTATTGCATTGTCATAGATCAAGGCGGGAGGAGGTTTATCTGCTTAACCCTACCTTTTGGTGTATTCTTTCCCGTGCTGGATTTGTTCTAGAATCCATTTTTTAATAAAAAGCATTAAATACACGCTAAATCATGGAGTTCCACAATGTCTGAATTTATCTCCCACATTTCCCCCTTGGCAGGAATTTTTATCCTGGGGGTATTGGCAGGCTGGATCGTTGAGTGGATTTTTGTCCGTTTGTTTGTGCCTAATCCTGGCAAGAAGGCAGAAACCGAGCTGAAAGCAAGCCGTAAGCAAGTCGAAGACCTGCAAAAGAAAAACGCCGAATTGCAGGCATCGCTCACAGCAGCGCAAGCAAGTGCTGCCAAGGCCGAAAAATTAGCGGCTGAAACCAAAGCAGCGCCTGCCCCGGCAGCTATTGTAGAGGCCAAAGCGGCTCCGGCAGCAGCGGCTGAAACCAAACCCGCCGCCAAACCTGTGCCCGCCAAGGTGGAAGCAGCGCTAGTCGGAACCGGCAATGACGACCTGACCAAGCTGGGTGGCGTCGGCCCCAAACTGGCCGAAGCCATGAACGCGGCAGGTATCAGCAGTTACGCGCAGATTGCGGAGTTAGGCGTGGAACAGTTGAATGAGCGGCTGGCTGCCAGCGGTATCCGCTATAGCAAGGCGGCTGTGGAAAGCTGGGCACCGCAAGCAAAACTGGCGGCGATGGGCGACTGGGAAGCCTTGAAAAATTACCAGGCTTCCCTCAAGGCTTGATCGTTTGCCTTTGAGCTGACAGACGCAATAATGCCCGCCAAAAGCGGGCATTATTCAATCTACACGCAGACATTGCTGCCCTGAAATCAGAGCAGGTTATGACGCTTTAGTTTGGTACGCAGAGTGGCACGGTTAATGCCCATGCACTGAGCTGCCTTGGACTGGTTACCATGTGTGTAACGCATCATGATTTCCAGCATGGGGCGTTCCACTTCATCCAGTACGAGGCGGTAAATGTTGGACGCCTCATGATCACCTAAAGTGTCCAGATAATCCTGCAAGGTACGGGCGACCGTTTCTGACAGAGAGGAATCCAGACCGACACGAGAAGATGTATTTGTCATATTCATGCAACCTTTTTAATATATTGTCGAGTACGATTCTAATCAATGCTTTATGAACCGCAACCAACTGTTTTTGAGAAACCGTGATTGCAAAAATCCCTTTTTGTAACAATTCGTAACTAGTTTCGGAGGCACTTCTTCCTGACACCACCGTCTGCATCCATGCAATACGGATAGCTGTACCCGCTCCGTCAAAGTCAGTAGATAAGCCCTGACATGAATCCCCAGCAACTTGCAGCTAGATAGACATTCGTCCCGGTGAAAAGTTCCTCACTTTTAAAAAAATGCTTTCCACCTAAAACGTCTGCGACTAACGCTTTGTTGCCAAGTCTGTCAGAGCCATCGGCATGCGCCTAACTGGACTGGGATAACGCCCCACGCTGTAGGCATCACCCACCTGAATGAACATAAGTGGCACTACATTGCTGTCGACGTTACACCAAGGATTTTTGCCTGTCGATATAGGATCGACGCAAACACCTACATAAACGCATATCCTGTGTAAAAGAATACCATAGCGCAGAATATAAACATGATTGACCTGATAGGCGGTAAATAATAAGCAATAAACGGTGACACAGTAATTTTTATAGACTATTTATTAAGCGCTTCGGGTGTTTTTTGGCAGCTTCAGGCAGCCCGGCTGTTATGCAGCTCAACTGCCTTGGTGGTTTTGCCGCCAGTACGCAGGTGGTTTTCAACTTCCCGGAAAGCGTCTGTCTTGCTACCTTCCAGCACCAGTACATCACCAGCCTGCAAGCTGATTGCTGTCGATGGCTGTTCACCGCGGATTTCGCCCCGCCGTAGCGCCTTGATTGCGACACCGAACTGTTCCAGCTCCAGTTCAGCAATACGTTTGCCGACAGCAAAATCGCTTTCCTGCAAGGTGAAGGTGTGCAGGAAGGCTTCCGGCGGGTTCTTGCCCGGCAAAGGTTTTTCCTGCTCGCCGTGGTAATAGCTGCGCAGTGAACGGTAGCTATCCCCACGGATTTTTTCTGTCATGCGGAAAACCTCATCCGGGGTGAAGCCCAGTTGTTCCAGCATCCGTTGGGTGATCATCAGGGTGGCTTCCAGCGTTTCCGGTAACACGCTGGTGGCACCCAGTTGTTCCAGCGCCTCCAGGTGGCGTTCGTCACGGGTGCGCACCAGCACGGGAATGTCGGCACGCTTTTGCCGTACTGCTTCCACCATGCGTTTGGCGGCGTCAATATCCACTGCCGTAACCACGACCATGCGCGCGCGGTGCAAGCCAGCGGCCAGCAGGATTTCCGGTCGGGTTGCATCTGCATAGTACACAGGGTCGCCCGCTTCCCAGGCTTTTTCCACGATGCCGGGGTCGAGTTCCAGCGCAATGTACGGAACACCCTGCTCGTGCAGGAAGCGCGCCAGGTTTTGCCCCATGCGCCGGTAGCCACACAGGATGACATGATCTTCGACCTCGCTGACGGCAGCGCTGAATGCCTGGGCATCCTGACGTTGTTGGCGCACGTAGGTATCCGCCAGTAGCTGTTTCGTCAACTTGTCGTTGTAACGGATGATGAGCGGGGAAATCGCCATGCTGATGACAATGGCCGCCAGCGTGGTTTGGGATTCGCCGGAGGACATCAGCTCATTACCCAAGGCCAGGGCAAGCAGGGCAAAACCGAATTCCCCGCCTTGCCCTAGCACCAGGCCGGTACGTAGGGCGGCACCATTGCTGGCGGAAAACAGCCGGGTGAGGAAAGCGATCAGCAATGCCTTACCCACGGTCAACCCCAGCACCAGCAACAGCACCGGCAGCCACAGCGAGGGCAGGATGCCGAGGTCAAGTTTTGTCCCCACCGTGATGAAGAAAATCCCCATCAGGATGTCGCGGAATGGGCGGATTTCACTTTCAATCTGGTGCTTGTATTCGGTTTCGCTCAGCAACATGCCGGCCAGGAACGCACCCAGCGCCAGTGACAACCCCAGCGACTGGGTGATCCAGGCGGCAGTCAGTGCCACCAGCAGCACGGTAATATTGAACAGCTCGATGGATTCCGCCCGCGAAATGTACTGAAACAGCGGGCGCAGGGTGTAGTGGCCGACCATCAGCATGGAGATGAACAAAACGGCGGCAATGACAACTTTCCAGGCTAGCTCGGCGGTATTGCCGGTCAGCTCTCCACCACCAGCCAACAGGGGGATCATGACCAGGAAGGGGACAACGGCAATATCCTGAAACAGCAATACACCCAGCGCCAACTGGCCGTGTTGGGCGCGCATTTCTGCCTGGTCGGTCAGTTGCTTGACCACGATGGCGGTGGACGACATGGCCATCGCCCCGCCCGCCACCACGGCGCTTTGCCAGTTAGCGCCGAAGTAGGAGAGGATACCCATGCCCGCCAGGGTGGAAATCAGAACCTGTAAGCCCCCCAGCCCGATAATGGTCGTGCGCATGGCCATGAACTGCTTGAGCGAGAATTCCAGCCCGATGGCGAACAACAGGAACACTACCCCGACTTCCCCCATGAAGTCGAAGCCCTCGCTGTCACCGACAAAGCCCAGCCCATGCGTACCTGTCAACGCACCCACCAGCAAATAGCCAAGGATCGGCGGCAAGCGCATGGTGCGGAACGCCGCAACAGCCCCCACTGACATCACCAGCAATAGCAGGATGCCGTTTAATAGATTATGTTCCAAGGAATCCCCTAACATTTAGCCGAGTAGTTAACCGTTAAGTATACTGATTTCTGACCACCTGCGCATGGTGTGGGTTCAATTCCGACCCTGGCTGATGAGGTAAAATTGTGAGAAAACGCCCATTTTGGCTACAGCTGTTGGTGTATTTGTGGGTCAGCCCGGTCACATTGCTGTGCTTGCCATTGGCTTTGTTGGCGAAGTGGACGGGGGGCGGTTATGCAATCCACTCCGGTGTGGTGGAAATATGGGGCGGTTGGGTAGGGCAGCGGCTCGACAGCGGCATCCCCATCCTGGGGGCTGTTAATGCCGTGACGGTGGGGCATCTGGTTGCGGGCATTTCCCAGCTGCATCTGGACAGCAGCCGGGTGCATGAACGGGTACACGTGGAGCAGTTTGAACGCTGGGGCGTCCTGTTCCCGCTGGTCTACCTGTTGGCCGGGTGGCGGGTGCACAGGCGAGGAGGCAGTTTCTACTGGGATAACCCTTATGAAATCGAGGCGCGTGCAAGAGCCGCTGTCGCAAAAGTGGGTCAGGGAAGGGTTTGCTAGTGGGCTTTTCAGTTGAAATGCGCCCGCTGATGCCGTTGTTCCTATGCTTGTAGAATATGAAGGTGCTTGTCGGCAACTGCTGGGTATAGCGCACTGATTCCACTATCAAACGTTACCAGCCGTGCATCATGGTGAATAGCCAGTGAATACAGGTAGGCATCGGTAATCTGCCTGTGTCCAAGCACATAGCCTTGCTGGAAAACGATGCCATCCGGTAACGGCAAACTGTCTTCCCAGAACTGGTGGGTAGGAATTTCAGTCATGGCTTTCAACAAGCCCAGAGCATCGGCAAGGCTAACGGCATCCGGCAGGATTTTAGGGTTGGATGACAAGCGCAGCAAGGCGCTTTGCGTGATGGGGCAGGTTGCCCAGCCATATTGCTGTTCCAGACTGAACCACTCATGCGCTGCCTCATGATGAATATGTGAGGGCCACGCCAGCGCCACCAGTACGTTTACGTCCAACAAGGCTGTTTTCATGCTTCATCTTCCAGCATTTTGACGTGCTCGGGGGTTATGATTGCTGCATTGGCTGGGAGCTTGAAGACGGGGAATAAACCACGCTTGCTGTATTCAGGCGATTTTTGTAATCCCTTACGCGCTAGTTCGGAAAGTACAGTACCAAGCGCCTGTTTTTTCTGTTCAGCAATGTAGCGAACGATGTTGAATACATCATCATCAATGGTCAGGGTGGTGCGCATGATCGGTTTCCTTTAGCTTATGCTTGGAAGGCCAGTATAGATGCCATGATGTTGCTGCATCAAGTCATCAATTAGCATCGAAAATCATCGCGTCTAACTTCAGTCTCAGTATTAGCAGCCCCATACGCTGATGGATGATGTTGAAGGCGCTACCGCCGGTGATGATTTCCTTGTCGGAGCTATGAATCCGGTAATCGCGCACGTCACGCACCCCACACAGGATGATGCTGTGCGGGAAGGCATTCGGGCGCTGAGCATAACCGGCGCGGATTTGCCGTAACAGGGAAATCAGGGTGTCGCCCACCAGTGCGTCGACTTCATCCAGCATCAATACGATTGGCTTGCTGCTGGTTTTTGCCCATTCCGTGAGTAAGCGGGTTAGCGCCCCGGTCGGACTCTTTTCATTGAACAGGCGTCGGTTGATTTCCCCTAGCCCGGTTTCGATGCCATAAGCTTCGGCACTACCTTCGATGGCTTCGCAAATCAGCCGGATGGCTTCACCCACATCGTGGCGCAGCGCCTGCGCGGCCTCGATATTGACGTACAGCGCCTGATAACGGCCTGCTTCGTTCAGCGCTTTCATCATCGCCAGCAGGGTGCTGGTTTTGCCGGTCTGGCGCGGGGCGTGCAGCACGAATTATTTCTTGCTGGCGATCAGGTGCTGCACTTCCTCCCAGTCCAGGCGGTGCAACGGGTCGATGTGGTAATGGTCTTCAGGGATGATCGGCCCTGCGGTATTGAAGAATTTTTCCATGGGTTGGTAGACCTGGGTGGCAATCAGCGTAGTCTAGCACGCACCTCCTGTTTTCTTTTAGATACAGAGTACGGTGCTGTAATTTTACATGGATGTCGCAAACCCTACATCCCCCACCCCTTGTCACAAACCCCACCAATAAACACTCCATAAAAGCCTTATCTATTCAGCCACCTACGCCCCGTCCAACCTCTGGCACGCTCCCTGCATAACCTTCCCAAAGCCTTTCAGAGGAAATGCCATGGGATACCTCAGCACCCACAAAATCACCAGACTGTTCCGCATCCGTGGCGGTGTACATCCGGACGACTGTAAGACCCTGAGCGCCAGCCAGCCGATCGAAGACTTACCGATGCCCGACCTGTTGCATATCCCCTTGCAGCAGCACATCGGTGCGGCGGCGAAACCGGCGGTCAAGCGCGGTGATTACGTGCTCAAGGGGCAGTTGCTGGCCAACAGCCAGGGGATGATTTCCGCGCCCGTGCACGCGCCCACCTCCGGGCGTATCGTCGGGGTCGGGCATTACCCGGCGCATCACGCTTCCGGCCTGTCGGTACACACCATCACCCTGCAACCGGATGGCAAGGATGAGTGGATCGCACTCGACCCGGTAGCCGACCCGTTCGCGCTGGAGCCTGCCGAAATCGCTGCCCGCGTCGCTGCTGCCGGAATCGTCGGCATGGGCGGGGCAACCTTTCCTTCCGCCGTCAAGCTCAACCTGCGCAACCGCTACGCGCTGCACACGCTGGTGATCAACGGCGCGGAATGCGAACCCTACCTCACCTGCGACGACCGCCTGATGCGCGAGGAAGCGGATGGTGTCATCGACGGCGTGCGCATCATGGCCTACGCGCTGGGCGTGGAAAACATCGCCATCGGTATCGAAAACAACAAGCCGGAAGCGCAGGCCGCGCTGCGTGAAGCAGCCAAGGATTTCCCCAACATCCAGGTGATCGGCCTGCCGATGCGCTACCCGATGGGTTCGGAAAAGCATCTGGTGCAAACCCTCACCGGGCTGGAAACGCCCGCGCGCGGCCTGACCGCCGACATCGGCATTGTGGTGCACAACCCGGCCACCGCGCTGGCGGTGCACGAAGCCCTGCGGACAGGCAAGCCGCTGGTGTCGCGGGTCGTCACCGTTTCCGGCGGGGCGATTACGCAGCCGCGTAACCTGCGGGTGCTACTGGGAACCAAAGTGCAAACCCTGATCGACCATTGCGGCGGTTTCAACACCGAACCCGCCCGCCTGATCAGTGGTGGGCCAATGATGGGTAATGTGCTGCCCGACACGCGCGTGCCGACCGTGAAAGGCGGCAACGGCATCCTCGCCCTGACCGCCAAAGAGGTTTCCGAAAACCAGGAATCGCCCTGCATCCGTTGCGCCAGTTGCGTACAAGCCTGCCCATGCGGTCTGCTGCCGCTGGAAATGGCCGCCAACGCCCGCGCCGGTAATCTGGATGCGGTCACCAAACTGGGGCTGATGGATTGCATCGCCTGCGGTTCCTGCTCGTATGTGTGCCCGTCGCATATCCCGCTGGTGCAGTATTTCAACTACGCCAAGGGTGAACTGGCCAACCGCCAGCGCGCCAAGCACAAGCAGGATGAAACCAAGCGCCTGATCGACCACCGCAATGCCCGCATGGAAGCCCAAGCCCGCGCCAAGAAGGAAGCGATGGAACGCCGCAAACGTGAAGCCGCTGCCAAAAAGGCCGCTGCCGCGAAGAAAGCCGAAGGAGCGACCGCATGAGCCTGATGATCAGCAGCCCGCATACCCATTCCGGCAAGAGCGTGCAGCACACCATGTTGTTGGTGATGCTCGCGCTTGCCCCCGCGACTGCCTTCGGCCTATATCTGTTCGGCTGGCCTGCCATTAACCTGTTTCTGGCCACCATCCTCGGTTGCCTGCTGTTTGAGGCCATCAGCCTGAAAATCATGGGCAAGCCGGTTGGCAAATATCTGTCCGACGGTTCCGCGATCCTCACTGGCTGGCTGCTGGCGATGAGTTTGCCGCCATCCGCGCCGTGGTGGATCGGGGTGCTGGGCGCATTCCTTGCTATTGTGATCGGCAAGCAGGTGTTCGGCGGCATCGGCCAGAACCTGTTCAACCCGGCGATGGTGGCGCGGGTGGCGCTGCTGATTTCGTTCCCACTGGAAATGACCACCTGGGCGCATCCAGCCCCGTTATTTACCGATGGTGCGCCGGATTTCATGCAGGGTTTGCAGATTACTTTCGGCGGCTGGGTTCCCGACGGCTATACCGGCGCGACCACGCTGGGGCATATCCGTACCGAAACCGGGCAGGGGCATTTGCTTTCCAGCTTGGGCGACATGGCATCCGGCGCTGACATGGCGCTGGGTATGATCGGCGGCAGCATGGGAGAAACCTCCGCGCTGTTACTGCTGGGTGGCGGGTTGTTCCTGCTGTGGAAACGCATTATCAGTTGGCACATTCCGGTATCACTGATCGGCACGCTGCTGTTGTTGGCCACCATCATGCACGCACTTCACCCGGAAAAATTTCCCGGCGCGGACGTGCATCTGCTGGCGGGGGCAACCTTGCTCGGCGCGTTCTTCATCGCCACTGATCTCGTGACCTCACCAGTGTCTCCGACTGGGCAGTTGCTGTTCGGTGCGGGCTGCGGGCTGCTGGTGTACGTGATCCGCACCTTCGCGGGCTACCCGGAAGGCATGGCCTTCGCGGTATTGCTGATGAATGCGCTCACCCCGCTGATCGACCATTACCTGCGCCCGCGCATTTACGGGCGTGACCGCAAGGGCGAGCCGCTCAACTACGTCAGCACCGGAGGCAAGTCATGAGTGACGCTACCGTGAAAACCGGCGTGGAAAAGTGGCTGGACAAGATTCCCTATCAGGCTGCCTTGCTGGGCGTATGTGCCGCGATTGCCGCCGGACTGCTGGTCGGGGTCGACAATGCCACCCGCGCACCGATTGCCCAGCGCCAGATGGAAGACCTGCAAGTCTCGCTGGAACAGGTGGTTCCGCATGAATTGCACGACAACAACATGGTCGCCAAACCCTTGCTGCTGACTGGTGCGGATGGCAAGGAAGTCAAAGTCTATCAGGGCACCAAAGCGGGCAAGGTAACTGCTCTGGTGTGGGAAACCGTCGGTTTCGGCTACGCCGGTGAAATCCGCACCATTATCGCGGTTGACCCTGACGGCAAAATCCTCGGCACGCGCGTGCTGGCCCACAAGGAAACCCCCGGCCTCGGTGACAAGATCGAGGAAGCCAAGTCCGACTGGATCACCCGATTCACCGGCCTGTCGCTCGGTAATCCACCCGAAGAGCAGTGGAAAGTGAAAAAAGATGGGGGTCAGTTTGATCAGTTCAGCGGTGCGACCATTACGCCTCGTGCGGTGGTGAAAAGCATTCACGAAGCCCTGCAATTTTTCGCTGCGCACAAGACCGAAATGCTGGAGGTGAAACCATGAGCACCGACTTCAAAAGGATTGCCTCGGATGGCGTCTGGAACAACAACGTGGTGTTCGCGCAGGGTCTGGCGCTGTGCCCAGTGCTGGCAGTGACCAGTTCCGCCACCAATGGTTTGGGTATGGGCATGGCGAGCACGGCGGTGCTGGTCATGTCCAACCTACTGGTATCCCTAATCCGCCAGTGGGTCAGCCCGGCGGTGCGGATTCCGGTCTACATCACCCTGATCGCTACGCTGGTGACGCTGGTCGATATGACGCTAAATGCCTGGGTGCATGAACTCTACAAGGTACTCGGTTTGTTCATTGCATTGATCGTGGTCAACTGCGCGATTCTGGGGCGGGCGGAATCGTTTGCTTCCAAAAATTCGCCGGTTCCCGCTGTATTCGACGGGTTGATGATGGGGCTGGGTTTTACGCTGGCGCTGGTGGTGCTGGGCGGCGTGCGCGAAATCCTCGGCAGTGGCACTTTATTCGCCAGCGCCTCGTTGCTGCTGGGCAAGGCTTTCTCCTTCATGGAACTGACCATTATCCCCGGCTATCGCGGTTTCCTGCTGATGATCCTGCCTGCGGGTGGTTTCATGGCACTGGGTTTCCTGCTGGCGGGCAAACGGGTGCTGGATGGCAAACTGGCCGCGCGGCGTGAACGCAAGGCGGCCGCTGTCAATGACGCCACGCTGGCGGGAGGTGAGGCATGAATGTAGGCATTGCATACGCCGACAAATTCAAACAGACCTGGCTGAAACTGGAAGTGCCGGATGGCAGCACCGTGCAGGAAGCCATCGAGCATTCCGGCCTGCTCAGGCAGTTCCCCGACATTGATCTGGACAATCAGGCGGTAGGGATCTTCGGCAAGCTCACCAAGCTGGATGCCAAGGTCAGCGATGGCGACCGGGTGGAAATCTATCGCCCGATTACCGCCGACCCGGAGACAGTCGAACGTCGTGACCGCGACAATGACGGCGATGACGAATGAGGTTCGCACCGCAACATTAATTATGCGGAAGTAATGATTTTGCTCAACGACGTGCTGAAATCAGCGCGCGCATGATGCCGATTCCTGCAACCCTTTTTAAGGAACTACCGTGAGCGAATTAACCAGTTTCACCAGCAGTGGTTACGGCATCATTGCCCTGCTGACTTTTTTTTCTGCCTACACGCTCGTTATTCTGGAAGAGCGCCTGCACATGCGCAAATCCAAACCTGTCATCCTCGCCGCCGGGATTATCTGGGTGCTGGTGGCGCTGGCTTACCACGGCATTGGCAAGCCGGAAGAAATGGCGGCCATACTCGATCACAACCTGCTGGAATACGCCCAATTGTTGCTGTTCCTGCTGGCGGCGATGACTTACATCAACACGCTGGAAGAGCGCAACATCTTCGCCGCGCTACGTGCCTGGCTGGTGTCGAAGGGGTTTTCGCTGTACCGGATTTTCTGGGTAACGGGCATCCTGGCGTTCTTTATTTCCGCTGTCGCCGACAACCTGACGACGGCGCTGCTGATGTCGGCGGTGGTAATCGCGGTTGCGCCCGACCGGCCAAAATACCTTGCCATGTCGTGCGTCAATCTGGTGGTGGCAGCCAATGCGGGCGGTGCATTCAGCCCGTTTGGCGACATTACTACGCTGATGGTGTGGCAGTCGCATACCGTACAGTTCTGGCAGTTCTTTGATCTGTTTATTCCTTCAGTGGTGAACTGGTTCGTGCCTGCGCTGATCATGTCGTTTTTTATTGACAAAGGGCATCCGGCGGCTTTGACTGAGACGATCAAGGTAAAGCGTGGCGGGCTGGTGATCCTGGGTTTGTTCATGACCACCATCCTGATGGCAGTGACTTTCCATAACTCGCTGGATTTGCCGCCAGTGCTTGGGATGATGACGGGTCTGGGTTTGTTGAAACTGTTTGGCTGGTATTTGAAGGTTTCCGACAACATTCCGGAAAATGACATGGCGGAGGGGGCTGTCGGGCGTTTCGACATCTTTACCCAGTTGCAGCGGGCGGAATGGGATACGCTGATGTTTTTCTACGGGGTGATCCTGTGCGTCGGCGGGCTGGGGGCACTGGGTTATCTGGCGATGGTTTCCAAGGTGATTTATACCGGGCTGGGGCCTGTGTGGGCGGGGATTCTGGTGGGAATCATTTCCGCCATCGTCGACAACATTCCGGTGATGTTTGCGGTGCTGACCATGCACCCTGACATGAACCTGGGCGGCTGGCTGCTGGTGACCATGACGGCGGGCGTGGGCGGTTCGCTGCTGTCGATCGGCTCGGCTGCCGGGGTGGCGTTGATGGGGCAGGCGCGCGGCATTTATACCTTCAATTCTCATTTGAAATGGTCAGGCGCGATCATGCTCGGCTACGCGGCCAGCATTTTGGCGCATTTATGGCTTAATGGTGTGTAACAGGAGTAATCAACCATGGCAAAACCCGAAAAACATGTATTCGTTTGTACGCAGCAACGCCCGCCGGGGCATCCGCGCGGTTCTTGTGGGGCGCTGGACAGCTTTTCGCTGTTCGCCGCGCTGACAATGGAACTGGATCAACGCGGGCTGTTCCAGAAAGTGCAGGTCACTTCCACCGGCTGCATGGGGCCATGCCACAAAGGGCCGACGGTACTGGTGTATCCGGAAGGCGTGATGTATGCGGGGATGAAACAGTCTGACCTGCCCACTTTCATCGAAGAACATCTGGTGGGCGGCAAGCCGGTCGAAAGCCTGTTGATGCCACAGGAAGATTGGGGTTAGCTATGAGTGATAGTCTGGCAGACAAAATCAGCGCCGCCGCGCCGCAAGCCGCAGCCATTTGCACGGAACTGAATCGGCAAATTATCAAACTCGGCTTTCCGGAAAAATGCGCTGATGTGGCGCTGGGCGACAACCTGCAATACAGCCTGCAACGCGACACGTTCACGGGGCAGGATTCGCTGGTTGGGGTGTGGATGCACCCCACTGGCGGCTACAAGCTGGGTTCGTTGCTGTTCCACCCCGATGGCAGTTTCTTTGCCGAATACGACGTGTTGCAGCTACATCCAAGCAAGAGTAAATGGTTTGTGGAAGCGGTGATGGTGTGGGGCAAGGGCGACGAGATCAAGGGCGATCCGCGCTTGTTGCCTGCGTTAGGGGAGTGACCTGAAACCTCACGGTATTTCCATTGTCCAACCCTCAGCAATATAAAAACAGGGGGCTTGCCGTGACTTTTCCACACCACTTTGTCAGCCTGGATGTCAGGATTCACGCTGACCACTTCACCCGGGCCATTTGCCAGGGTTTGCTGGCGGAAGAAAAATCTTTGCCGATCAAATACCTGTACGAGGCTAGTGGCGATGCCCGCTTGTTTGAGCGCCTGACCCAAAGCCAGCGGTGCTACATGGCCCAAGCCGAAGATACGTTGCTGACCCGGTTTGCGCCACGTATCGTCCAGCAACTGAAAGACAATACCGCGCTGGTCAAATTGGGCAGCCGCAGTAACAAGCAGACGCGCCGCGCCATTGAAGCCCTGTTGCACCAGCAGGGTAATACGCAATTTGCACCCATCGACATTGCGGGTGATTTCCTTTCCCACAGCATCCAGCGTCTTCAACGGGATTACCCCGACCTCAGCCTGCTGGGGGTAATTGCTGACACCGCTGGTCTGAACGTGCTCGACCAGGCTCTTGCGCAGCCTCGCCTGTTGTTGTGGCTGGGGTCAGACATCAGCCATGTGGGATACGCCGAGGCCGCGCGCCTGTTGCGCGAAAACATGGTGGCGGAGCTGAAACCGGGCGATCGCCTGCTGTTGGGGATTGACCTGAAAAAGCCGCTGGAAATGCTCCATGCCAACTACGGCTGCACCGACCAGGACAGCGCCGTGCGCAAGGTGTCGCTGGCCTTTGCCCACCATGCCCTGCGCCGCATCAATAGCGAACTGGATGCCGATTTTGCACCGGAAAATTTCGGTTATTACTGCCATTACAACCCGGTACGCGGCTGTATGCAGATTTACCTGCGCAGTGTTTGCCCTCAACAGGTGTACATCGCCAGCCTGGGGCTGAGGGTCGGGTTTGCCACTGATGAATACATCCTCATCCACGAAAGCTACAAATACAGCCAGAAGGATATCCGCACACTGGTGGATGCAACCGGCTTGAAGCTGGAACAGCAGTGGGTGGATGAGGATGCGCTTTACAGCCTCAACCTGCTGGTGGTTGAAGGCAGCGAAAGCAGCAATCAGGCTTCCTGAGCACGGGTTGCTTCGGGGGCGGGAAGGGTGGCGGGTTCACGGTATTCCAGCGCGATGTCAGCCGCACCGTTGACGACTTCCGCCGTCACCACGCAACGCGACACATTTTCCTCGGAGGGCAAGGTAAACATCAGCTTTCGCAGTAGATTTTCCAGCACGCCACGCAGGCCGCGCGCGCCAGTGCCGTGTGCAATCGCTTTCTGCGCAATCGCCCGCAGCGCGTCGTCGGTAAAATCCAGTTCCACCCCATCCAGTGTGAACAGTTGCTGATACTGTTTGGTCAGCGCGTTTTGTGGCTCGGTGAGGATGCGCACCAGCGCTTCTTCGTCCAGATCGTGCAGGGCGGTGATGACCGGGAAACGGCCAATAAATTCGGGGATCAGGCCGAAATGGCGCAGGTCTTCCGCTTGTACTTCGCTGAACAGACGCATTTTGTCGGCCAGCTTGTCGGCTTCGGTAGGGTTGGCGTGGGCGGCGTGGAAACCGATGCCTTTCGCGCCCGGTTTCATGCGTTTTTCCAATAGTTTCTCCAGCCCGGCGAAGGCTCCACCGACGATGAACAGGATGTTGCGCGTGTCGAGAATGATCGGGGCTTGATCCTTGCGGCCTTTGGCAGGGACTTTGACTTGCGTGCCTTCCACCAGTTTGAGCAGTGCCTGTTGCACGCCTTCACCGCCGACGTCGCGGGTGCCGTGTGAGTTTTCACCGCTGCGCGCCAGTTTGTCGATTTCGTCGATGTATACCACACCCCATTCAGCTAGCTCCTTGTTGCCGTCAGCGCTGTCGAGCAGGCGGGCGATGATGCTTTCCACATCTTCACCGACGTAACCGGCCTGGGTCAGGGTGGTGGCGTCGGCGATGACGAAGGGTACGCCGATGATACGGGCAAGGCTGCTGGCCAGCAGGGTTTTGCCAGTGCCGGAGGGGCCGAGCAGCAGAATGTTGGATTTATCGAGTTCCACCACCGATTTGTTGGGGTGGGTGCAGATGCGTGGCTGGTCGGTTTCCAGACGCAGACGCTTGAAATGGTTGTAGACCGCCACCGAGAGGGTTTCCTTGGCGATGTCCTGGCCGATCACGTAGCGGTCGAGGATGGCCTTGATCTCCAGTGGCTTGGGTGAATCCTTGAGCGGCTCACTCATGCTGCGCTTGCGGCTCCAAGTGCTGATGACCTGATGGGCGAGGCGCACGCAGGCTTCGCAGATGTGCCCGTTCATGCCTGCGATCAGGGGGATTTGCGGGGTTTGCACTTGGCCGCAGAAGGAACAGGCCGGGGTTTTGTCGCTCATGTCATAGCTCCGTGGATACGCTGGCTTCGAGTTGCTTCAGCCACGCTTTCTGGCAATTGCGCTGGGCGCGCTCCTGAAGCAAGGTACGGATTTGCGGGCGCGCCTGACTCAGGGAAATGGTGCGCGCGGGGAATATCTGTTCACACAGCAGCACATGGAAACCGATTTCGGATTCGACCGGCTCGCTGATTTGCCCGTTGAACAGGCTGAATAGTCTGTCGTCCAGTTGCGGGTACAGCTGGCCGCGCGGCACGGTACCGAGCTTGCCGCCTTCCATCGCGGTGGGGCATTCGGAATACTGCTTTGCCAGCTTGCCGAACTGTTTGGGGTTGCTACTTGCTTGCGCAGCCACTTGCCTGATGCGTTGCAGGGCGTTGTCGCGGCTGTTTTCCGGGTATTCGTCGTTGATGGTGATAAGGATGTGGCGCGCAGTGCGGGTTTCAGCCTGTTTGAAGCGTTCCTTGTTCATCTCGTAATAGAGCTGCACGTCGAGGTCGTTGATGTCGATGCTGCGCGCGGCGATTTTACCCAGCACGCTGCTGAAACGCAGCTCGCGTTGCAGCGCCTGACGCAGGGTGTCGGGGGTGAGGCCGTTCTGGCTCAGGTCACTGGTGAAATCGTGGTCGTCGGGGTAACGGTTGGCTATTTCCTGCACGGCGGCGTCGACCTGTTCGGGTGGCACTATCACTTGGGAGGCTTCAGGGCTTTGCAGCGCCAGTGTTTCCAACTGGAAACTGCGGTCGGCGCGGAGGCAGACCCGGTCGAATTCATTTTCATCCAGTTGCGGCAGGTTTTTCTGAAAAGTTTCCAGCGCGTTGCGCAACAGGTGGTAGCGGTAGGCAGGTGGTTTGCCGAGGATGGCGAAGTTTAGTTCAGGCATCGGTGTCTTCCTCATCCGGGAGGTCGGTCAGGTCGGGCGCATCCGCCGGGGCAGGGTCGAGCAGCTTTTCGGGGATTTGTAGGGTACGTCCCGGAAAGCGAACATGATATGCCACACCACCGGGCAAGTCGCGCAGCACTTTCAATACCTGCCCGACATCGCCGGGGTTGGCAATCAGTTCACCATTGATTTCCAGTTTCACTGTCGGCGTGACTTTTTCGCGGAACTCAAACTGGCTGGGATTCCACGGGTCATCGGCGCTGATCAGCTCTTCCTCGCGGCAACCGATCATTTTCTGCTGGTCGAAGAAGTGCACCGAGTAAATGAGTTGGTCTTGCAGGAAAGTGCCGACATCGCGCACGTACCCCACGCTGCCCCGGCGCACTAGCAGGTTGCCTATGTTTGCGCCGGGGAAAGTACCGTCATCGCGCACGTTGCGGATGACCCGCACCTGATCGCCGAAATCGAAACGCGGGCGCATGGCTTACGCCTTCCCGAACAGGGCTTCCAGCGGCACGAAGGTTTCCTGCGGCCCCAGCATCTTGTAAATCTTCAGCGCCTTTTCGGTCTTGGCGTCGGAGTCCACGAAATCACCGTAAGCCTGGGTCAGCAGGCGGGTGTATTGTTCGCGCAGGCCATCGTCATCCGCCGGTTTGGCCTCTTTCGACAGGTAATCATGGAAGCGTTGCAGGATATGCAGGCGGTAAACATGTACCACAGTCTGGTCGAACGGGATGTCAAAATAGGTGAGGAAGTCTTCGGCGCTGACCAGTTCGTCCAGGTCGAGTTCGAGGTCGGTATCTGTCATGGCAGGGTCTCCTGTTGCTGGATAGGGAATATCTAGCAAGGGTCGTGCCAGAAGATGAAAATATTTTTATTTCAATATGTTGATGTTTTTCTAAACGCTCCCTGTGAGGTTTGCGACAGAAGGGTATTTGGCCGGATTGTTAGAAACAAAACATTGTGATCTGCACCCGTGGTCGCAGCCTGTGCGATATTTACGCCATTTTGTTATTTGCCACATCCAGATGGCATAATCCAGCGTATAAACAGAAAGAAACAAGGATTGCGGAGTGGATGAACTGAATGAGTGGCTGGTGCGCAGCGGTCGCGGCGACGCGCACGCTTTCCAGCAGTTGTATGAAGCCGCGTCGCCACGGCTGTATTCGCTGTGCCTGCGCATGATGCGTGATGAGGGCAGGGCGGAGGATGTTTTGCAGGAAGGTTTCATCAAGATCTGGAACAACGCGGCCCGTTTCGCCATGGAACGCGCGTCAGCCATGACTTGGATGACAACCATCATCCGCAACCATGCGCTCGACAAGCTGCGTTCCCTCAGCCATCAGCCTGACATTGCGGTAGATGTGGAATACGAAACACTTGAGTTTGCCTCGCTGGAGCTGGAACCAGACGCCTTCGCTGCCCTGCACGAAGACACCCAGCTGCTAATCGATTGCCTGCGTGGCCTCAAGGAAGAGCAGCGGGAATGCGTGATGCAAGCGTTTTATTACGGTTACACGCATGATGAGCTGGCCATGCGCCTGTTGAAACCTTTGGGAACCATCAAGGCATGGATACGCCGTGGTCTGGAACAATTGAGGTTATGCCTGTCATGAAGCGTTATCAAAACCCGGAAGTGTTTGAGCGACTGGCAATGTCCTATGCCCTTGGGACATTGCAAGGGTCGGCGCGCCAGCGTTTTGAAAGCCTGCTGGAAAAACACTTTTACCTGCGTGCCGTGACCGCCGCTTACCAGAAACAGTTCGCCGGTCTGGTGGAAATGATTCCCCCGGTACAACCGCCTGCCCGTATCTGGAAAAACCTCGAACAGCAACTCGACCTGCAGGCCAAACGCAAAGCCACAACCAATAAACCGCAAAAGCAGCCTTTCTGGAGGTTGTGGCAGTGGCCTGCGACCGCCTTTGCGACGCTTTTGCTGGGCTTTTTTCTTGCCCCTGTGCTCAACCCGCCCAAGATGAAGCCGGAAAATTATGTGGCAGTACTGGAGTCCAGCCATAATGTGCCAATGGCCTACGTCAAGGTCGCCCATTCCGACATGCAGCTTTCCGTCAAGGTCATGAGTGAAATGCCAGTACCGGAAGGGATGGAACTGGTATTGTGGTGTGTACCCAAACAAAAAGGGATGTTACCCATGCGCATGGGCACGGTAGCCAGCAACGACGGCATGGATATGCCCATCGACAAAACCACCTGGAAGGATATGGGTCACATCGAACAACTTGCCATCAGCGAAGAGCCAATGGGGCACGCGGACGCCAAGGAGCCGATGGGTGATGTCATGTACACCGGCAAACTCCAGGTTCTGGCCTTGAATAACTGACAGTAAACCCGTAGTGTCGACAATTGCTGTTTGGTAGATCAGGTTTCTGTCAAATAGCACGATCAAAATCATAAAAATGTCGACAATTTATGAGATAATTCGTTGACCCTATACGGAAAAAAACCTATAATGTCGACAATTCCGCAGACCACCAAAACAAAAGCATGTTGCGGATGCTTCCAGACAAAATACCAATGAGGATGTGTATACGATGAGCAGTGAGATTCTGACGCCGGTGCTGCCGGAGTCTGTCGCCGATGCTACCGTGGTTGCATGGAGCAAGAAACCAGGTGATGCCGTCAAACAGGACGAAGTCTTGGTTGAAATTGAAACCGACAAGGTGGTGCTGGAAGTACCAGCCCCGTTTGATGGCGTACTGACCGAAATTCTGGAAGATGCGGGTGCTACCGTCACCAGCAGTCAACTGCTGGGTCGGATGGAGGCTGGTGCAGTTGCCGCTAAACTTGCTGAAGCAGCTTCTGCTCCCAAGGCTGAAGAAGCTCCAGCAGCTCCCGTTGCCGAAGCGCAAACTGCCCCTGCCGTGCGCAAGATGATGGCTGAAAATGATCTCGCTGCTGCTGATGTTCAAGGCTCCGGCAAACAAGGCCGCATCCTGAAAGAAGACGTGCAAGCCGCTGTTGCCGCCAAGCCTGAAAGCAAGCCAGCCGCAGCGCCTGCTCCGGTTGCCTCTGCATCAGCGCCGAAAATGGAAGTCGCCGCCTCCGGTTCCCGTATGGAACAGCGCGTACCGATGACCCGCCTGCGCGCCCGCATCGCCGAGCGTTTGTTGCACGCAAAATCCTCTACCGCCATGCTGACCACTTTCAACGAAATCGACATGAAGCCGTTGATGGATCTGCGTAACCAGTACAAGGATCAGTTCGAGAAAAAACACAAAGCGAAACTGGGTTTCATGTCCCTGTTCGTCAAGGCAGCTGCCACAGCGCTGCAACGTTTCCCTGAAATCAATGCCTCTATCGACGGCAATGATATTGTTTACCACGGCTACTGTGACATCGGTATCGCCGTTTCATCAGATCGCGGTCTGGTTGTTCCTATCCTGCGCAACACTGAAAACATGGGTCTGGCTGACATTGAATCCGGCATCGCCGGTTATGCTGCCAAAGCCCGTGAAGGCAAGCTGGATATGAATGACCTGTCCGGCGGAACGTTCACCATAACCAACGGGGGCGTTTTTGGGTCGTTGCTATCAACCCCAATTCTAAACCCTCCTCAAAGCGCGATCCTGGGGATGCACTCGATCCAGAAGCGCCCTGTCGTTGTTAATGATGAAATCGTAATCCGCCCGATGATGTATGTGGCCCTGTCGTATGACCACCGCATCGTTGACGGTCAAGGTGCTGTTACCTTCCTGAAAACCATCAAGGAACTGGTTGAAAATCCGGTTCGTCTGGTACTGGATGTGTGAGGTAGCGGGTTATGTCTGACAAGTATGATGTCATCGTCATCGGGGGTGGCCCCGGTGGTTACGTCGCAGCCATCCGCTGCGCCCAGCTCGGCCTTAAGACCGCTTGCGTGGAAGAGTGGATCAACAAGCAGCAGAAGCCAGCTCTCGGCGGCACCTGCCTGAATGTGGGTTGTATCCCTTCCAAAGCATTGCTGGAAAGCTCCGAGCGTTACGAAGAAATCGCCAAACACAATGCCGACCACGGCATTACGGTCGATGGTTTGCAGATCGACGTGGCGAAGATGATTGCCCGTAAAGATAAAATCGTACAACAACTGACTGGCGGTATCGAACAGCTGTTCAAGGCCAACGGCATCACCTGGCTGCAAGGCCGTGGCAAGCTGCTGGCTAACAAACAGGTGGAAGTTACCGGCCACGATGGCGCAACTACCACCCAAAGCGCGGGCAACATCATCGTCGCGGTCGGCTCTGTACCGATCGAATTGCCGATTGCCAAATGGCTGGATGAACGCATCGTCGATTCCGCTGGCGCGCTCGATTGGGAAACTGTTCCGGGCAAGCTGGGCGTGATCGGCGCTGGTGTTATTGGTCTGGAAATGGGCAGCGTCTGGCGTCGCCTCGGCTCCGAAGTCGTGGTGCTGGAAGCAATGGATGATTTCCTTGCTGCTGCTGATCGTGACGTTGCCAAGTCCGCACAGATGCAATTCAAGAAGCAGGGGCTGGACATCCGTCTTTCCTCCAAAGTGGCCAAGGTTGATGCAACTGACGCAGGCGTTGTAGTCACTTACAACGACGCTCAGGGAGAGCAAACCCTGACAGTTGATCGTCTGATCGTGGCAGTAGGCCGCAAAGCGAATACTGCTGGCGCATTTGCTGATGATTCCGGTGTCCAGGTGGATGAGCGTGGTCGCGTGGTTGTTGATGCCCATCTGCAAACGGCTGTGCCGGGCGTATATGCCATCGGTGACTGCATTACCGGCCCGATGCTGGCGCACAAAGCGTCGGAAGAGGGTGTGCTGGTTGCCGAACAGATTGCAGGTCAGAAACCACACATCAATTACGACGCTATCCCTTGGGTCATTTACACCCACCCTGAAATTGCCTGGGCTGGCAAGACCGAAGCTGATCTGAAAGCGGCTGGTATTGAGTACAAAGCTGGTTCTTTCCCATTTGCCGCTAATGGTCGCGCCAAGGCAATGGATCAGGCCGATGGTCTGGTGAAGGTGCTGGCTGATGCCAAAACTGACCGCATTCTGGGCGTACACTTCGTTGGGCCGCTGGCTTCCGAACTGGTAGGTCAAGCCGTGATTGCGCTGGAAACTGAATGTTCGGCAGAAGACCTGATGCGCATGACATTTGCGCATCCAACGGTGTCAGAAGCGATTCATGAGGCCATGTTGGCGGTTGATGGACGTGCCCTGCATGCCGTTGGCAAAAAGCGTAAGTAAGTCATTTTAATAAATACGCTTAACGCCACGATCAGCTTCACTGCCGATTCGTGGCGTTTGTGCGAGTATACCCCCGCAAATTGGCGTCGGGTTTAATTACTATCAAAGGAAACTGAGGATGAATTTACACGAATATCAGGCCAAGGTGGTTTTCAGCCAGTACGGTATGCCTGTGCCTAACGGCAAGGTTGCCACTACCGCTGCTGAAGCCGAAGAGGCTGCTGCATCCCTTGCAACCCCCAAGGTCGTTGTCAAAGCACAGGTTCATGCTGGTGGTCGTGGCAAGGCTGGTGGTGTCAAGCTGGTCAGCTCTCCCAAGGAAGCCGGTGAAGTTGCCGGTAGCCTGCTGGGTACGAATCTGGTGACTTACCAGACGGACAAGAACGGTCAGCCGGTCAACTCCATGCTGGTCGAAGAAACCTGCAACATCGCCCGTGAATTGTACCTCGGTGCCGTACTGGATCGTTCCAGCCGTCGTATCGTAATCATGGCTTCCACCGAAGGCGGTATGGAAATCGAGAAAGTTGCTCACGAAACGCCTGAAAAAATTCTGAAAGCGACCGTTGATCCATTGGTTGGCGTGATGCCTTACCAAGGACGTGAACTGGCTTTCGGTCTGGGTCTGGAAGGCACACAAATTGGCCAGTTCACCAAAATGCTGGTGGGTCTGGGCAAAATGTTCAAGGAAAAAGACCTGTCTCTGGTCGAAATCAACCCACTGGTGGTAACAGCTGAAGGCAACCTGCTGTGTTTGGATGGCAAGGTTAATGTCGACAGTAACGCCCTGTATCGTCAGCCTGAACTGGTGGCCATGCGTGACAAGTCGCAGGAAGATGCGCGTGAAATCGAAGCTTCCGAATGGGATCTGAACTACGTTGCACTGGAAGGCAACATCGGCTGCATGGTTAACGGTGCCGGTCTGGCCATGGCAACCATGGACATCATCAAGCTTTCCGGTGGCCAGCCAGCGAACTTCCTCGACGTGGGTGGTACAGCGACGGCTGAGCGTGTTGCTGCTGCATTCAAGATCATCCTGTCTGATTCCAACGTCAAAGGCATCCTGGTTAACATCTTCGGCGGTATCGTCCGTTGCGACCTGATTGCTGAAGGTATCATCAAGGCGGTACAGGAAGTGAACGTTGGCGTTCCGGTCGTGGTACGTCTGGAAGGCAACAATGCTGAAAAAGGTCTGGAGCTGCTGGATCAAAGTGGACTGGCGGTTATCACTGCCAATGATTTGGGCGATGCTGCCCGTAAGGTTGTTGCCGCAGTAGGAGAAGCCGCATGAGCGTTTTGATCAATAAAGACACTAAAGTTATCTGCCAGGGTTTCACCGGCAAGCAAGGTACTTTCCATTCCGAACAGGCCATTGCATACGGTACCAATATGGTCGGTGGTGTCACGCCGGGCAAGGGTGGTACTACCCATCTGGGTCTGCCGGTTTTTAACACAGTGCGTGATGCGGTTGAAGCAACCGGTGCTGATGCCAGCGTTATCTATGTTCCGGCTGCTTTTTGCAAGGACTCCATCATTGAAGCTGCTGAAGCGGGCATCAAGTTAATCGTGTGCATTACTGAGGGTATTCCTGCGCTGGACATGCTGGATGCTAAAGTAGTTGTCGACAATCTTGGCGTGCGTCTGATCGGGCCGAATTGCCCCGGTGTCATTACGCCGGGTGAGTGCAAAATCGGCATCATGCCGGGTCATATCCACAAACCAGGTAAAGTTGGTATCGTTTCCCGTTCCGGCACACTGACTTATGAAGCGGTCAAACAGACCAATGAATGGGGTCAAAGTACCTGTATCGGTATCGGTGGCGACCCGATTCCGGGCACTAACTTCATTGATGCGCTGACCCTGTTCCAGAATGACCCGCAGACTGAAGTCATCCTGATGTGCGGTGAGATCGGTGGTTCTGCCGAAGAAGAAGCGGCAGCCTTCATCAAGGCAAACGTTACCAAACCTGTTGTTTCCTATATTGCTGGCGTCACTGCGCCAAAGGGCAAACGCATGGGTCATGCTGGTGCGATTATTGCAGGAGGCAAAGGCACTGCGGACGAGAAGTTCGCGGCTCTGGAAGCAGCAGGTGTCATTACGGTGCGCTCTCCGGCTGAGCTGGGTCAGGGTGTTGCCGCTGCGTTTGCAAAGCTCGCCTGATGGCGGGCTTTTGCTGCTGACAGGATTCCTGATTTACTTTTTTGAAATTGTTTTGGAGTGCCCTCATGACCAAACAGACTGTAACCATAACTGATAACGTAACAGGCAAGCAGGTCGAGCTGGATGTTCTGTGCCCTACTATCGGGCCAAAATCCATCGACATCCGCAAGCTGTACAAGGAGCTGGGTTATTTCACTTATGACCCCGGCTTCATGGCAACTGCCAGTTGCTCCAGTCAGATTACCTATCTGGACGGGGACGAGGGCACTTTGCTCTATCGTGGTTATCCGATTGAACAGCTGGCTGAACACAGTACTTTCCTTGAGGTCTGTTATCTGCTGCTGAATGGCAAGTTGCCAAACATGATAGAAATGGTGGATTTCGAGAATATTATTACCCGCCATACCCTGCTGCACGATCAGGTGCAGGGTTTCTTCCGCGGTTTCCGGCGTGATGCACACCCGATGGCAACGATGGTGGGTGTGGTTGGGGCGTTGTCCGCGTTCTATCATGACGACCTGAATATCCACGATCCTGAGCAGCGTCAGCGTTCCGCGCATCGCCTGATTGCCAAGATGCCAACCATTGCAGCATGGAGTTACCGTTATTCCATGGGGTTACCGTTCAACTATCCGCAAAATCGTCTGAAATACACGGAAGATTTCCTGCATCTGATGTTTGCGGTACCGACCGAACCGTATGAAATTGACCCGCTGATGGCGCGCGCACTGGATATTATTCTGATTCTGCATGCTGATCATGAACAGAATGCTTCCACCTCTACGGTGCGTTTGGCAGGTTCTTCCGAGGCCAACCCGTTTGCGGCTGTAGCAGCAGGTATTGCGTCCCTGTGGGGGCCTGCGCATGGTGGTGCTAATGAAGCCGTCATCAACATGTTGCGTGAGATTGAAAAGTCCGGCCAGCCTTTGTCCTGGTGGGTTGATCGCGCCAAGGACAAGAATGACCGTTTCCGTCTGATGGGCTTTGGGCATCGTGTTTACAAGAACTACGATCCGCGCGCCAAGATTATCCGTGAGTTGGCTAACCAGATTCTGGATCGTCTGCCACCTGGCAACCCTAACCAGAAACTGTTCGACATTGCGCGTGAACTGGAGCAGGTGGCTTTGCATGATGACTACTTCAAGTCACGTAACCTGTACCCGAATGTTGACTTCTACTCAGGTGTTATCTTCCTGAGCATGGGCATTCCGGTCAGCATGTTTACGGTTATGTTTGCACTGGCACGTACCATTGGCTGGATTTCCCAGTGGAATGAAATGATGGGTGACGAAGAGTCCCGTATCGGTCGCCCACGTCAGCTGTATACCGGTGCTGAAAAGCGCATTTATGTACCAATGGATCAGCGCTAAGCAGTAAGCATTTATTGGGCAAACCAAATCAAGGGTAAATGCCCCGGCATTTACCCTGACTGTTTTTCTTTGAGGAGATCGATAATGTTGCAAGAGTATCGCAAACACGTTGAAGAACGCGCCGCTCAGGGCGTACCACCCAAGCCATTGGATGCTGCCCAGACTGCTGCTCTGGTTGAATTGCTGAAGAATCCGCCTGCTGGTGAAGAAGCATTTCTGGTTGACCTGCTGGAAAATCGTGTTCCTGCTGGTGTTGACGAAGCCGCTTATGTCAAAGCCGGTTTTCTGGCGGCCATTGCCAGTGGTGAAGTGAGCTGTGGTCTGGTAAGTCAGGTTCGTGCCGTTGAAGTGTTGGGTATGATGTTGGGTGGTTACAACGTACAACCACTGATTGCCGCACTGGATAGCGATGTAACTGCCGCTGCGGCTGTCAAAGCGCTTTCCCACACTCTGCTGATGTTTGATGCATTCCATGATGTGGAAGAAAAAGCCAAGGCAGGCAATGCTGCTGCCAAGCAGGTGCTGGAATCCTGGGCTGCTGGTGAGTGGTTCACTTCCAAGCCTGAAGTCGCACAGAAAATCACTGTCACCGTATTCAAGGTGCCGGGCGAAACCAACACTGATGACCTGTCTCCGGCTCCGGATGCATGGTCCCGCCCTGACATCCCGCTGCACGCCAATGCGATGCTGAAAATGCCGCGCGACGGTATGGAACCTGAAGTACCGGGTTCTGTTGGCCCGCTGAAGCAGATCGAAGCAGTGAAAGCCAAAGGTTTCCCGGTTGCTTACGTCGGTGACGTGGTAGGTACCGGTTCTTCCCGTAAGTCTGCGACCAACTCCGTGCTGTGGTTCTTCGGCGACGACATGCCGGGGATTCCTAACAAGCGCGCGGGTGGTTACTGCTTCGGCGGCAAGATTGCCCCGATCTTCTTCAACACCATGGAAGATGCAGGCGCACTGCCGATCGAAATGGATGTTTCCCAGATGAACATGGGTGACGTGGTTGATGTTTATCCTTACGAAGGCGTTGCCAAGCGTCACGGTACGGATGACGTCATCTCCAGCTTCGGCCTGAAAACCCAGGTACTGCTGGACGAAGCCCGTGCCGGTGGCCGTATCAACCTGATCATTGGCCGTGGCCTAACCAACAAGGCGCGTGAAGCATTGGGTCTGGGTGCATCTGAGCTGTTCCGCTCCCCTGAGCAGCCTGCTGACACTGGCAAAGGTTACACACTGGCGCAGAAAATGGTTGGCAAGGCTTGTGGTCTGGAAGGTGTTCGCCCTGGCATGTACTGCGAACCGAAAATGACTACTGTTGGTTCTCAGGATACCACTGGCCCGATGACCCGTGACGAGCTGAAAGACCTGGCTTGCCTGGGCTTCTCGGCTGATCTGGTGATGCAGTCTTTCTGCCACACGGCGGCTTACCCGAAGCCGGTTGACGTAAATACTCACCACACCCTGCCTGATTTCATCATGACCCGTGGCGGCGTTTCGCTGCGCCCTGGTGATGGTGTTATCCACTCCTGGTTGAATCGCATGTTGCTACCGGATACTGTGGGCACGGGTGGTGACTCCCACACCCGTTTCCCAATCGGTGTTTCCTTCCCGGCTGGTTCTGGTCTGGTGGCGTTCGCGGCTGCGACCGGGGTCATGCCGCTGGATATGCCGGAATCCGTACTGGTGCGTTTCACCGGCAAAATGCAGCCGGGCATCACCCTGCGTGACCTCGTTCATGCCATTCCGCACAAAGCAATCCAGATGGGTCTGCTGACGGTGGAAAAGAAAGGCAAGAAGAACGTGTTCAACGGCACTGTGCTGGAAATCGAAGGTCTGGATCACCTGACCGTTGAACAGGCATTCGAACTGTCTGACGCTTCTGCCGAACGTTCTGCCGCCGGTTGTACCGTAGCGCTGTCGGAAGATTCCGTGGCGGAATACCTGCGTTCCAACATTGTTATGCTGAAGTGGATGCTGTCGGAAGGTTACGGTGACCGCCGTACCATCGAGCGCCGTATCGGCAAGATGGAAGCCTGGCTGGAGAACCCAAGCCTGATGCGTGCTGACGCTGATGCGGAATACGCTGCCGTGATCGAAATCAACATGGACGAAATCAAGGAGCCTATCCTGTGCGCCCCGAATGACCCGGATGATGCACACCTGCTGTCTGAAGTGGCTGGCCGCAAGATTGATGAAGTCTTCATCGGTTCCTGCATGACCAACATCGGTCACTTCCGCGCGGCGGGCAAGCTGCTGGACGCTGCCAACAAGCAGATTCCGACCCGCATGTGGATTGCGCCGCCAACCAAGATGGATGCCTCCCAGCTAAGCGACGAAGGTTACTACAACATCTACGGTCGTGCCGGTGCGCGCATGGAAATGCCGGGCTGCTCACTGTGCATGGGTAACCAGGCGCGTATTCAGGAAGGTTCTACGGCGGTTTCCACTTCCACCCGTAACTTCCCGAACCGTTTGGGTACCAACACTGACGTGTTCCTGGCATCTGCGGAGCTGGCGTCAGTTGCTGCGGTGATGGGCAAACTGCCAACTGTTGAAGAGTATATGGAATTCGCGAACAAGATCGATAGCATGGCTAGCGATGTGTATCGTTACCTGAACTTCGACAAGATGGAAAGCTATCAGAATGCGGCGGCGAAAGTCGGCGATATTCCGGTAGTGGCTGCGTAATCAGCTAACCCTTTCCTTGTGAATGAAAAAGCCCCGCTTGTCGGGGCTTTTTCATAGTGCGCCAAACACGGTGTTAATCATTTCCGGGTTCAATTCCCCGCCCCTTGGGGCGATTCTTCAAACAGCATCATCGTTGAAGGCATGGCCACCGTTTTCCCGCACCACGCCTTTCGGCTTGCCGGTAGTGCCGAGCGGGTCAGTGCCCTGGACGGGTACGCGATCAGTCAGTCTTGCGTAAATCACGACATATGGTTTAAATTACCATACTATGCCAGAAGCAAAACTGACCTTGCGCCGTAAGGCTCGTTACGATGATGGAGCAATCCGCGAAATGGTGATTTGGGAACTGCCAGAATCCGTACCGGGAAGCCAGCATTCATACAAATACCGTTTTTTCTACGGCAAAGACGGTAAACGAATCATCGGCTACGATAACGAGCGAGGAAAGGGCGACCACAAGCATGTCAACGATGTCGAAATCCCTTATACCTTCACAAGCTTCGGCAGTTAGTCAGCGATTTTTACGACGATATTTAACAGGTGAGGGAATCATGAGCGATAATACCTTGATCATCAGTATCGGTGATATGGACGATGATTTCACCGATGTTATCGAAGCCTGGGAAAGTGGCAAGGCGGCCACTCCCCTTAACCGTCTGAGGTTTGAATCCATCTCCGGTTTTATGTCATACCTGACTCCCAAGCGTTGGGAATTGGTGACGACGTTGCGTAACCACGAGCATGTCAGCATCAAAAAATTGTCCGAAATCCTCAAGCGTGATTACAAAAACACACATACTGATGTGAAAGCCATGCAGGAAATCGGCCTGATTGAAAGGGATGAAAATGAACTCATTTATGTGCCCTGGGACGATCTGGACATCAAAATGAACCTGAAGCGGGCAGCGTGATGGAAGCCACCAAGCTCAAAACCGTCGACGACCTGCTGCTTGCCAGCCAGCAGGACGAACGCATTGAGCTGATCAACGGCGAAATTGTCAAACGCCCGATGGCGCGTTCCGAACATGCGATGGCACAGGCTGGTCTCTCCGGTCAGTTTCTCCCCCTTTGGCGCAAGGATGGTTCAGGCGGCTGGTGGATCATGAGTGAAATCAGCGTGCGTTACAGCGAGCATCACTGCCCAACCCATGACCTCGCAGGTTGGCGCAAGGAACGTTTTCCGCACCGCCCTACCGGCATGATGGAGATCATTCCCGACTGGGTATGTGAAATCACCTCGCCGGGACATGAGCGCAAAGATACGTTCACCCAGTTGCTGCGTTTGCAGGCTTACAAAGTGCCATATTACTGGCTGATTTCCCCGGAAGACAAAACCTTGATTGCCTATGAACTGGAAAGGGAACACTATCGTGTGGCTTTTTCGGTGGAATGCCATGATGTGGAGGTTTGTAGCAAGCTTGTGATTCCACCATTTGCGGGGCATGTGCTTGATTTTGGGTATGTGTTTGGTGAGTAAGGATAATTCTCAACACCTTTGATCATGCCAGACTCTCCTCCAGTAATTTGATTTCCACCTCATCCAGCCCAAACAGCGCATAAACCGCCTGATTCAACGCCTGTTCCTTCACGGTCAGTTGATAGCCGAGGCTCTGAATCGCTGCTTTGTCCTTATCAAACCGGCCTTCCCATTTATCGACATCATCGAAGGGAATATCCTGCTTGAAAACCTTCTTCACCTCCGCACGGAAAGCGGCAAAATCCATTTCCCACCACGCTTGCAGTTTTTGCGACAGTTTCGCTTCCCTGTCTTTGGGGCAAAGATCAGGAATCCGGCGACGGAAACCGTTTTCCAGCGCGTAACGCTGTTCTGCCAGTGTCTGGCAACTTTCAGCCAATTCCGCTATCGCCTGTTTCTGCTCCTCCGTCGCCTCCGGCACCGGCACAGTTTCCATGTAAATAGTCTTAAGACGAGAGAAGCCGCCACGAATTTGAGGGCACATATTGCGCAAGAAAAACCAAACAACTTCGCTATTTAATAATCCGCAGAGAAATTGATCAGCTTGTTTGATGAAAAAGCCAGTTGTTTCAAACAAGTAAGCTTTGCTGTCAAAACTGAATTTCAAACGGTCAGTAATGTCAGGATAGATGATTTTATTACCGTCAAATTCATCATAATAAGCACAAGCTCTGAGTTCCCACCAAAATTCACCCTGATCAGAGCGCTTTCTACCTCTTTCAGCGAAAGGTTCAAGCCACTCACAAATGGCTGGATATTGATGCTTCAACCATTCCCAGGCTTGAGTTTCTGTAGGAGCTTGCCCCGCAAGCGATTTTATTTGTTGCCGTGTCCAACCCTTAGGAAACAGAACAAGGTACAACTTGCGCGATTCTGCTCGCCATTTTTTCAGGTCTTTGCCTTCCAAAAACGGTTTTAACCGATCAAGCGATTGTGGATTGGCGCTGACTAATTTTTGGTAGGTTTCTTGGTCAATAACAAAAGCATTCATCAAACCGGTTTTGATGCCGTAGAGGGGGGAGCTGTAGACTTCTTTGAGGGTGCGTTTGCCTTTGGTGAGCTTGGCGCGTAGGGCTTGCAGGCGTTCGTCTTCGAGCCGCCAGCCGTCAAGGGCGAGTTTGTTTTGCGGCATTTCGCCAAAGCTGGCTTCCCTGAGTTCGCTGGTAAGCTGGCTGACGTGGGTGGATTGGACGTTGAGGAACTGGAACGCTTGCGCTGGAGCCTGTTTGCGGACTCGGCTGGGCTTTTCCATGATCAGGATGGCGGGGTAGGTGGTCACGCCTTCAAACACCTGCAAGTCGCCAAAGTCGACCACGGTTTTGAGGTTGGATTCCACCGCCAGGAAGCGCCGCAGGTTTTCGCCGCTACCCGTGCGGAAGAAGGTGCCGGAGCTGATATACCCCAACATGCCGCCTTTTTTCAGCAAGCGCAGCCCGAGTTCAAAGAAGTAGGTGTAAAGGTCGGCAACGCCATGATAGGTCTGATAGTGGGTTTCCAGATACGGCTTGATCGGTGTCAGGCGTTCCTGCCGCACATACGGCGGATTACCGAGGATGACATCAAATTCCTTGAAACGCCCGAACCAGTTGAACGCGCCCTTATCCACGCTTTTGTCATCAACAATGCTATTGCCTTGCTTGATATTGTCGCGCAGTGAAGTCAGCGGTTTGCCTTTTTCCGCTGTCGCCAGATGCAGCGAAAGCCGCGCAATTTCGACCGATTCCGCGTTAATGTCGACGCCAAACAGGTTGTTGTTGAGAATGTCGTGGTTCAGCTCCCTGCCGAACAGGTCGCCTTCGTCGCCCAGCTCCTGCAAACGCTGGTTAAGCAGCGCGTATTCCTGCTTCAGGTACTGGAAAGCGGCTACCAGAAACGCGCCACTGCCACAGGCCGGGTCGAGAATGCGCGTGGTCGCCAGAATATCGCGATATGTCTGCCACCATGCCAGCGACTCGGCTTCCGCGCTGATTTCCTGTTTGCGCTTGTCGAGATAGTCGCCCAGTGTTTTCTGCACAATCCAGGTAGTGATGAAATCGGGTGTGTATACAACGCCATCCTGCTTGCGTTTGCCGCTGGTGCCGTGTTTTTGCTGTACCAGTTGCAGGTCGCTGTGTTCATCCAGTGACTCATAAATCTGGTCAAGGTCAGCGATGGATTGCTCGAAAATATGCCCAAGAATGGTGACATTGACATCAGTATCAAAGTCATAGGCCCACAGGCGTTGCAGCTCGTTCAGCAGTTCATCGCTGATGCTGAGTTCTTCCAGTACCTCATCCGGCTTGAACAGATCGCCGTTGTAACGGGGAATATCGCGTTGCCTGTTGCCGTCATTCACATCCCTGAACAGGCGTTTGAGCATATCCCACGAGGTATCGAAACCGCCTTTGGCGCTGATATAGGTTTGCAGGGTATGGGCGGGCAGCAGGTCACGGTCTTCCGCAAACGCAATGAACAACACCCGGTCAAGCAGGGTTTGCGCACGCGCCACCATGCTTTGGCGGCTGAAACGCCCGTTTTCGCGCTTCATGCCATTGATCAGCTTCACCCGAATATCGCGGTAATCGGCATACAGCTCGTTGGTAATGTCCTTTTCAGCTTGCTGGCTTTGCTCAAACAGCTTCTCGGTTGCACCGGACAGCAGGCTTTTTGCGCCCAGCAGCAACACGAAATGGTCGTATTCGGCGGGCTGGATCAGGTTGGCAATCTGCCAGCTTTCATACACCTGATTGGAAAACGGGTATTTGTAGAGGCGGATTTCGATGCAGTTGGAAACCAGATACCAGCGGGCTTCGCCCTTGCTGTTTTCGGCGTATTGGGCAGCTTGTGCAACGGTAGAAAGTTTGCGCCCCAGCATCGGCACATCCAGATCATTGGTGCGTGAATCTTTCAGTTCAAAGGGTGCAAGCCGCTGTTTTTCTTTGTCAGAAAAATGGCCGAAACAGATGTCGGAAAAGCCCCGCCCACTGCTTTCCTCATAGCCTAATGTCCATTGCCCGCTTCTTTTGTCTTTCTGGCTAAAACTCTTGTAGCCCAATACAGTACCGCACAAATCACGGAAAAATTCCGGCTGGAGTTTTTTCTCATTTTGTTTGTGGATGGAGCCATCCGTGATCATGTTCTGCCATTCTTCCAGCACCTTGCGGGCGGCTGCGGGAATTTGCCCGTCTTTCAGGCTGCTGTGCTGGGCAAGGGCTTTCTTGAGGGTGCGGGGGTGAAACAGGCTTGGGGTAGCAGGCATACATTCTCAACCAAAATAGAGTGGCGAGAATTTTAACATAGGCGTGTCAATGACAACTATATTTCCCCTTTCTTCTGTTCAGGGGGCAGGAGGTAAGTAAGTATGTTTCCGCGCCCCATGCTACTATTTAGCGATACTCACCCTTAAAAAGGTAACGACATGATTTCCGATAATTTAGGCAAAGTACTACATGATAAGGCAACTCGTGGGTTGTCTTTGTCCGATGAAGAACAAGCACAGTTACAGGCGTGGTACGACGAGCAGGATGCGCAGGAGGCAAATCTGTTGGCATCCGCCCCTGGGATCAGTGGAGTTTCCCGGCTTCAGGCGCAGATAGATACCACACTGGTACAACTGATGAGCATGACCCGCCGGATTCAGGAGGTCATGTCAGAAAACAATGCATTGCGTCAGGAGATTGAGGGCTTGCGCCATCAGTTGGTGACTTCTATTCCATTGAAAAAAACGGCGTGAGCATTACAGCAGAGACTCGCTTGCTGGTACGTGAGCGGGCGGGGTTCGCCTGTGAGTTCTGTGGTGTTACTGAAACGGACACTGCTGCTGAGTTAACCGTTGACCACTATCAACCTCAGGCAAAAGGTGGCAGCGATGACCCTGATAATCTGATTTACAGCTGTACCAAATGTAATGCTTTCAAGTCAGATTATTGGCCTGATAGCGATGTACAGCCCGTTCTGTGGAATCCACGTATTGAGTTGCAAACCTGCATCTGATTGAGGCCGCTGACGGTTTGCTGTATCCCCTGACGCCTACGGGCAAGTTCACCATAGAACGTTTGCGTCTGAATCGTTCTCCGTTGATACGCAACCGGTTAAAGCGTTCACAGCGGGCGAAAGAGTTAGCGTTATTGCAGCGTTACAGCGAACTGGTGGCGTTGCTTGAAAACATGAACGGTCAAATGTCGTTATTGATGGATGAACAGCAAACACTGCTAAAAGAACAGCGGGATTTGTTGCGGCTGTTGCTACGCCGCAAATAAGAAATAGTGGCGATTATTCTTGTTCCCCCTCGCCCGCTTAGCGGGAGAGGGGGTCAGGGGGTGAGGGTCTTACCCAATCACACCCTTCTCTTTCAACAACGCCTCAATCTCCGGCATGATACCCGGATCATCAATCGTTGAAGGCACCGCATAAGGCTGCCCGTTCACCATTTGCCGCATACTCTTGCGCAGAATCTTGCCGGAACGGGTTTTGGGCAGACGCTTGACGATGTAGGTATCCTTGTAGCAAGCAATCGCGCCGATGCTGCTGCGGATCAGCTGTACCAGTTCCTTGCCAAGCTCAGCTTCGTCAGCTTCCACGCCGGACTTCAGCACCACCAGACCCATCGGAATCTGACCCTTCAGGTCGTCATCGCGGGCAACAACCGCACATTCGGCAACGGACGGATGGCCACCCACGACTTCTTCCATCTCGCCGGTAGACAGGCGATGACCGGCAACGTTGATAACGTCGTCGACGCGACCCATGACGAATACATAGCCGTCTTCGTCGATGTAGCCGCCATCACCACTGGCGTAATAGCCAGGGAAGGACGAAAGGTAGCTGTCCTTGAACTTCTCGACATCACCCCACACGGTTGCCAAACAGCTAGGCGGCAGAGGTAGTTTGAGCGCAATGTAACCTTGCTCGTTGGCACTGAGTTCTCTGCCTGCATCGTCAAGGATTTTGACGTTGAAGCCGGGCGTAGGCACGGTGGAAGAACCCAGCTTGACCGGCATAGGCTCAATACCTTGCAGGTTGGCGGTGATGCCCCAGCCGGTTTCGGTCTGCCACCAGTGATCGATGACCGGTTTGCCGGATTTTTCCATCAGCCATTCCTGAGTTGGTGGGTCGAGACGTTCGCCAGCGGAGAAGATCGCCACCAGATTGCTCAGGTCGTATTTGCCGAAGAATGCACCTTCGGAATCTTCCTTCTTGATCGCGCGGAACGCAGTCGGTGCGGTGAAGAGGGTCTTGACCTTGTACTCTTCACAGATGCGCCAGAAAGCGCCAGCATCCGGAGTCATGATCGGCTTGCCTTCGAAAACAATGGTAGTGCAGCCGCGTAACAGCGGTGCATACACGATGTAGGAATGGCCTACAACCCAGCCCACGTCAGACGCTGCCCAGAACACATCGCCCTTGTCGACGTTGTAGATGGCCTGCATGGAATAGTTCATCGCCACTGCATGACCGCCATTTTCCCGCACCACGCCTTTCGGCTTGCCGGTAGTGCCAGAGGTATACAGGATGTACAGAGGGTCAGTGCCCTTGACCGGCACGCAGTCAGCAGGCTCAGCCTTGGCATACAGCTCGTTCCAGTCGTGGTCACGGCCTTCGATCAGGGTAGAAGTGGCTTGCGGGCGCTGGAAAATGATACAGCTTTGCGGCTTGTGGGAAGACAGGGCAATGGCCTTGTCCAGCAGTGGCTTGTACTCAATCACGCGCTTGATTTCGACACCGCAGGAAGCGGAAATCATCACCTTCGGCTGCGCGTCTTCGATACGCACGGCCAGTTCCGGTGCCGCAAAACCGCCGAACACAACGGAATGGATAGCACCCAGACGCGCCACCGCCAGCATGGAAATGACCGCTTCGGGGATCATCGGCATGTAGATGATCACGCGGTCGCCTTTTTCTACACCCAGCTCTTTCAGCATACCCGCTGCTTTGGCAACTTCATCGCGCAGTTGGGCGTAGGTGTACTGAGTTTTGGTATCCGTTACCGGTGAGTCGTAAATGATCGCCAGCTGGTCGCCACGGCCTTGCTCAACGTGATAGTCGAGCGCCATGTAAGCGGTGTTCATTTCGCCGTCGGCGAACCAGTGGTAAATGCCGTGCTCATCCTGTGACAGGATATTTTCAGGGTTTTTAAACCATTTCAGGGCAGCGGCTTTCTCTTTCCAGAAACCTTCAGGGTCATTCATTGACCGTTCGTATTCGGCTTTGTAACTCATGTGTTTGACTCCTCCTCATTCTTAAAATGCGTCGCCGGGCACTCGTACCCAACCTTCCATCAAAATACGCGCACTGCGGCTCATAATGGCCTTGGTCACAGTCCACTCACCGTTGACCTGTTGAGCTTCCGCGCCCACCCGCAGCGTACCGGAGGGATGCCCGAAACGCACCGCATTGCGCTCGCCGCCACCGGCAGCCAGATTCACCAGCGTACCCGGTACGGCAGCGGCAGTACCAATCGCCACCGCAGCGGTGCCCATCATGGCGTGATGCAGTTTGCCCATCGACAAGGCGCGCACCAGCAGGTCAATTTCAGAACCGCTGATGGTCTTGCCGCTGGATGCTACATAGTCAACAGGCGGCGCAACAAACGCAATCTTGGGCGTGTGCTGACGGGTCAGTGCCTCTTCCGGGGTCTTGATCAAACCCATGCGTAAGGCACCGGCCACGCGGATTTTCTCAAACCGCTCCAGTTGTGCCGGGTCGCTGTTGATGGCTTCACGCAGTTCCGTGCCGGTGTAGCCAATATCCGCTGCATTCACAAACACGGTCGGAATACCAGCAGTGATCATGGTGGCCGGGAAGCTGCCCACGCCAGGCACATCCAGCTGATCAACCAGATTGCCGGTCGGGAACATGCTGCCGCCGTCTTCACTGTCATCAGACGGGTCAAGGAATTCCAGAATGATTTCCGCCGCCGGGAAGGTCACGCCATCCAGCTCGAAATCGCCGGTTTCCTGCACCTGACCGTCACGCACCTGTACGTGCGCGATAATGGTCTTGCTGATATTGGCCTGCCAGATACGCACAGTGCAAACACCATCCTGCGCCAGACGTTCGGCATCAATATAGCCAGCGTGAATCGCGAAAGCACCGGCAGCGGTGGACAGGTTGCCGCAGTTGCCACTCCAGTCCACGAAGTCCTTGTCGATGGCGATCTGGCCGTAGAGGTAATCCACGTCATGATCAGGGCGTGAGCTTTTCGATAGGATTACGCATTTGCTGGTGCTGGAAGTTGCGCCGCCCATACCGTCAATATGCGCGGAATAGGGGTCAGGGCTACCAATGACGCGCTGGAACAGGCGGTCACGGGCTTTACCCGGCACCTGTGCTACTTCCGGCAGGTCTTCCAGCCGGAAGAACACACCTTTCGATGTGCCGCCACGAATATACGTGGCGGGGATTTTGATTTGTGGGATCTGGGACATAATTGTTCCTTTCCTGTTAAACCTTTACCCTCACCCCAACCCCTCTCCCAGAGGTAGAGGGGCTAAGAGTCGGGGCAATTTCTTGCTCCCCCTCTACCTCCGGGAGAGGGGGCTGGGGGGTGAGGGTCTTACGCAGCTCCTTCCAAAAAGTCCTGCGCAAACCGCTGCAGCACGCCGCCAGCCTTGTACACACGCACTTCAGCAGCCGTATCCAGACGGCAAGTGACCGGAATACGCACGGTTTCGCCATTCGCACGGTGCATGACTACGGTCAGGTCGGCACGTGGGGCAATTTCACCTTCCACATCATAAGTTTCGGTGCCGTCGATGTTGTAGGTCTTGCGGGTTTCGCCAGCCTTGAACTCCAGCGGCAGCACGCCCATGCCGACCAGGTTGGTGCGGTGGATGCGCTCGAAACCTTCCGCCACGATCGCTTCCACGCCCGCCAGACGCACGCCTTTGGCCGCCCAGTCACGCGAGGAACCCTGACCGTAGTCAGCGCCTGCCACGATGATCAGGTTCTGCTTGCGCTCCATGTAGGTTTCAATCGCTTCCCACATACGCATGACCTTGCCATCCGGTTCGACGCGGGCGAGGGAGCCTTGCTTCACGGCACCATCGACCACGGCCATTTCGTTGATCAGTTTCGGGTTGGCGAAGGTAGCACGTTGCGCGGTCAGGTGGTCGCCACGGTGGGTCGCGTAGGAATTGAAGTCCTCTTCCGGCAGACCCATCTTGTGCAGGTATTCACCCGCTGCACTGTTCATCAGGATCGCATTGGAAGGCGACAGGTGATCCGTGGTGATGTTGTCCGGCAGCACGGCCAGCGGACGCATACCCTTCAGGGTGCGTTCACCCGCCAGCGCGCCTTCCCAATACGGAGGGCGGCGGATGTAGGTGGACATCGGACGCCAGTCGTACAGCGGGCTTTTCGCCGCTTCCACTTCGCCCAGATCAAACATCGGGATGTAGACTGCCTTAAACTGCTCCGGCTTGACGGACGCAGCAACGATAGCGTCGATTTCCTCATCAGTTGGCCAGATGTCTTTCAGCATGACCGGGTTGCCGGACTTGTCAGTGCCCAGTGCATCCTGCTCAATGTCGAGGCGTACCGTACCGGCGATGGCGTAAGCAACCACCAGCGGCGGGGAAGCGAGGAAGGCTTGCTTCGCATACGGGTGGATACGGCCATCGAAGTTACGGTTGCCGGAAAGCACGGCGGTCGCGTATAGGTCGCGGTCAATGATTTCCTGCTGGATTTTCGGGTCGAGCGCGCCGGACATGCCGTTACAGGTAGTGCAGGCGAAAGCGACGATGCCGAAGCCCAGTTGTTCCAGTTCCGACAGCAGACCCGCTTCTTTCAGATACAGCTCGGCTACCTTGGAACCCGGTGCGAACGAGGATTTCACCCACGGCTTGCGGATCAGACCCAGTTCGTTGGCTTTCTTCGCCAGCAAACCGGCAGCAACCACGTTGCGTGGGTTGGAGGTGTTGGTGCAGGAGGTGATGGCAGCGATGATGACTGCGCCATCCGGCATCAGACCTTGGGCTTCTTCAGCTTTGGCGGCTTCCAGCTTGGCTTCGTCAGCAATGCCGCGCTCGTGCAGGGCGGAAGTTGGCAGGCGACGGTGTGGGTTGGACGGGCCTGCCATGTTGCGCACCACGGAAGACAGGTCGAATTCCAGCACGCGCTCGTATTCGGCGGCTACCATCTGGTCAGCCCACAGGCCGGTGGTCTTGGCGTAGTTTTCTACCAGTGCCACCTGCTCAGGTTCGCGCCCGGTCAGTTTCAGGTAGTCGGTGGTCTGGCCGTCGATGTAGAACAGCGCCGCCGTCGCGCCAAATTCCGGCGTCATATTGGAAATGGTGGCGCGGTCGCCGATGGTGAGACTGTCCGCACCTGCGCCGAAGAATTCGACGTAGGCACCCACCACACGTTCCTGACGCAGGAATTCGGTGATGGCCAGCACGATGTCAGTGGCGGTAATGCCCGGCTGACGTTTGCCAACCAGCTTCACGCCCACGATGTCCGGCAGGCGCATCATGGAGGGGTGGCCGAGCATGACGGTTTCCGCTTCCAGCCCGCCGACGCCGATGGCGATAACGCCGAGGGAGTCGATGTGCGGGGTGTGGGAGTCCGTGCCGACGCAGGTGTCAGGGAACGCAACGCCGTCACGCGCCTGAATCACCGGCGACATTTTTTCCAGATTGATCTGGTGCATAATGCCGTTACCGGCAGGGATCACGTCGACGTTCTTGAACGCAGTCTTGGTCCACTCGATGAAGTGGAAACGGTCTTCGTTACGACGGTCTTCGATTTCACGGTTTTTGCGGAAGGCGTCCGGGTCGAAACCGGGGGCTTCCACCGCCAGTGAGTGGTCGACGATCAGCTGGGTAGGCACGACCGGGTTGACCAGTGACGGGTCGCCGCCTTGATCGGCAATCGCGTCACGCAGACCAGCGAGGTCTACCAGTGCGGTTTGGCCGAGGATGTCGTGGCACACTACACGTGCCGGATACCATGGGAAATCCAGGTCGCGTTTGCGCTCGATCAGCTGTTTGAGGGAATCGGTCAGTGCTTCCGGCTCGCAGCGGCGCACCAGTTGTTCTGCCAGCACCTTGGAGGTGTAGGGCAGTTTGGTGTAGGAACCGGACTGGATGGCTTCAACGGCTGCCTGGGTGTCGAAGTAGTCCAGGTTGGTTCCGGGTAAGTTTTTGCGGTATTCGGTGTTCATAATATCCTGATTCTTGCTCTCCGAAGAGGGCGTATGCAATACGCCCCTACAGGGATGATCTGAGTAGGGGCGTATTGCATACGCCCTCTTTGCTACGGCATTCTTTTAACCACGCTTTGCTAGCGGCACAAACTCCAGCCCTTCCGGCCCGGTATAGTTCGCGCTCGGGCGAATGATCTTGCCGTCTTCGCGCTGCTCAATCACATGCGCACCCCAGCCAGTCACGCGCGAAATGATGAAAATCGGCGTAAACATGTCGGTCGGAATGCCCATCTGCCCGTAGGAAACCGCCGAGAACCAGTCCAGGTTCGGGAACATTTTCTTCAGTTCCCACATGGTGGATTCCAGGCGGTCAGCGATGTCATACATCTTCATGTCGCCGTTTTCTTCCGCCAGTTGTTTGGCAACGCGCTTGATCACGACGTTACGCGGGTCGGAGATGGTGTAAACCGGGTGGCCGAAACCAATGACGATTTCCTTCTTCGCAACACGTTCACGGATGTCGGCTTCCGCTTCATCCGCGCTGTTGTAGCGGGTCTGGATGCGGTGGGCAGCTTCGTTCGCGCCACCGTGTTTGGGGCCACGTAGCGCACCAATCGCGCCGGTAATGCAGGAATACATGTCAGAGTTAGTGCCAGCAATGACGCGGGCGGTGAAGGTGGAGGCGTTGAATTCATGTTCCGCGTACAGAATCAGGGACGTGTGCATGGCACGCACCCAGGATTCGCTGGGTTTCTCACCGTGCAGCAGGTGCAGGAAGTGCCCGCCGACAGTTTCGTCGTCGGTTTCCACGTCGATTACACGGCCATTGACGGCATAGTGATACCAATATAGCAGCATGGAACCGAAACTGGCGATCAGCCGGTCGGTGATGTTGCGGGCGTCGGCAGCAGGCATGTGCTCCTTTTCCGGCAGGCAAGCGCCGAGGACAGAACAGCCGGTGCGCATCACATCCATCGGGTGGGTAGACGGCGGCAGGGCTTCCAGCGCCTGCTTGACCGGCATCGGCAGGCCACGCAGGGATTTCAGCTTGGCTTTATACGCTTTCAGCTCAGCAGCGGTCGGCAGTTTTCCGTGTACGATCAGGTGGGCAATTTCCTCAAACTCGGCCTGTTCGGCGAAGTCGAGAATGTCGTAACCACGGTAGTGCAGGTCGTTACCGGTACGGCCTACGGTACAGATGGCGGTATTGCCTGCGGCAGTGCCGGACAAGGCGACGGATTTTTTGGCTTTTGGCAAAATCTGTTCAGACATGAATCTCTCCTCCTGATTCCTTACTCTGCGCCTTTTTCGGCAAACAACTGGTCCAGTTTTTGTTCGAATGCGTGGTAACCGATGGTGTCGTACAGTTCCATACGGGTCTGCATGGTGTCGATCACATTCTTTTGCGTGCCATCGTTCAGCAGATGGGTGTAGACATTTTCGGCAGCTTTGCACATCGCACGGAAAGCGCTCAGCGGGTACAACACCAGCTTGACGCCAACACCGGCCAGCTCCTCGGTGGTGTACAGCGGGGTTGCGCCGAATTCAGTGATGTTGGCCAGTACCGGTACGTTCACAACCTTGGTGAACTCGGCGTATTGTTCCAGTTTGTTCATCGCTTCCGGGAAGATCATGTCAGCGCCTGCTTCCACACACGCCATGGCGCGGTCGATGGCGGATTGCATACCTTCAACCGCCAGCGCATCGGTACGTGCCATGATGACGAAACTATCATCAGTACGGGCATCCACCGCAGACTTCACACGGTCAACCATTTCCTGCTGGGAAACGATGGCCTTGTTGGGGCGGTGGCCGCAACGTTTCTGCATAACCTGGTCTTCGATGTGGAAACCAGCTACACCAGCCTGAATCATTTCTCGGGTTGCACGGGCAATATTGAAGGTACCACCCCAGCCGGTGTCAATGTCGACCAGCAGTGGCAGGGAAGTGACCGCAGTAATGCGTTTGGCGTCTTCCAATACATCGTGCAGGGTGGTAATGCCCAAATCCGGAATACCTAAAGAGGATGCCGCAACACCACCACCAGACAGGTACAGGGCTTTGTGGCCTACCTTTTCGGCAATGATGGCGCTGTTGGCGGTTACGGCCCCGACGACTTGCAGGGGGGGAGTGGCTTCAACTGCCTGACGCAGCTTTTGACCGGGAGAAAGGGTTTGCTTTGCTGTCATATTCCTCGTCCATCATGTCACTGATACTTTTCCATGCCCCGCTGATATGGCGGCGCATGAGCATTTCGGCCAGTTCACCGTCGCGGTCGGCAATCGCCTCGACGATATGGCGGTGTTGTTGCAGGGCAGGGCGGGTGCGTTTCGCCAGGCGGCTGGTGCGGTAACGGCACATGCGCAGCAACTGGTATAACTCGCCTGCCAGTAGGTCGATCAGCATCTGGTTACGGCTACCCAGTGCGATCTGGTAGTGAAAGTCGAAATCACCTTCATTCTGGAAATAAATCTGCCCTTCGGTGGCTTCAATCTGCTCGGCATGTTTGTCCAGCAGTTCCTTGAGGTTGGCAATTTCGGCTTCTGTCATGCGGGTTGCGGCGGTACGGCAGGCCATGCCTTCCAGCGCTTCGCGCACGGCGTACAAATCCGCCATCATCTCGCGGTTCAGGGTAACGACACGTGCACCTGCATGTGGTATACGCCTAACCAGGCGCATCCCTTCCAGCTGGCGCAAAGCTTCGCGCAAGGGGCCGCGCCCAATGCCGTAACGTTCCGCCAGATCGGCTTCGTTCAGTTTTTGCCCCTGGAGCAATTCTCCCGTGATGATGGCCTGTGTCAATCGTGTAGAGGCGACATCTGCCAGTGTGCCTTCTGGTGTTGTATGTGGTGCTAACATGGTGTGGTTCCTACTGGATTGTTGACAATCTCTCTCTTAAGTATACATATTCCGACGAAAAACTGAAGTTTTTCTTTCAATTTGTAGACAAAATAAAGCTTTATTTTTGTATTTTGTCTACAGTAACCGTTAAGCTGGGAAGTTTTGACATGAGACGGGTAGAACAATGGTAAAATGCCCTACCATCAGTTGTTCAATGATTCCAGAGAGTTTTACGTATGAATAAGCATAAAGTCCGCAAAGCCGTCATCCCGGTCGCAGGTCTGGGTACGCGCATGTTGCCTGCCACCAAAGCCATCCCCAAAGAAATGCTACCGATCGTGGACAAGCCTCTGATCCAGTACGTAGTCAATGAATGCGTAGCCGCCGGTATCAAAGAAATCGTGTTGGTGACGCATTCCAGCAAGAATTCTATCGAGAACCATTTTGACACCAGTTTTGAGCTGGAAACCATGCTGGAAAAGCGCGTCAAGCGCCAGTTGCTGGATGAAGTGCGCTCGATCTGCCCGACTGATGTCACCATCATGCATGTGCGCCAGGGGCAGGCGAAAGGGTTGGGGCACGCCATCCTGTGCGCCCACCCGATTGTCGGCAACGAACCAGTGGCGGTCGTGTTGCCGGATGTGATTATCGATGATGCCGCCAGCAACCTGACCCAGGACAACCTGGCCGCGATGCTGGAGCTTTACGACGAAACTGGCTTCAGCCAGATCATGGTTGAGCCGGTGCCGATGGAAAAAGTGTCTTCCTACGGTGTAGTGGACATTAACGGGCACGTACTGGAACCTGGTGGTTCTGTGCCTATGACGGCCATCGTGGAAAAACCCCGGCCAAACGAAGCACCTTCCAATATGTCGGTAGTAGGCCGTTATGTGTTGTCGCCGCATATCTGGGGCTGGTTAAAGCGTACCCCGCTGGGTGCGGGTGATGAAATCCAGTTGACTGATGCTATTGGCTTGCTGATGCGCGAATACCAGATCAATGCCTTCCACATTACCGGCAAGAGCCACGACTGCGGCTCCAAGATGGGCTACATGCGGGCAAACATCGAATACGCATCCCGCCACGCCGAGGTTGGTGCACGCTTCAATGCTTTCCTGAAAGAATACGTGAAAACGCTTTGATCCAGCCGCTGCCGCATCCGCTTGACGAGCATTTGGCCGGGCTGTTGTCGCGGCTGGATGCAGGCCATGCCGATGCACGCAATCTGCAGGCGTTGGTCAAATACGTCAGCGCCCGTACCCGTGATGGGGTGATTGCCGCGCCTTTGGCGGATGCGCCGGTGACAGACTGGGAATCGCTACATTCTTCACCGGTGATTGGCCAGGAAGGCGAATATAAGCCCCTGATCCTGAGCGCTACCCATGCCTGGTTATACCGCTACTGGCTGTATGAGGAACGGCTGGCACGTTGTATTAAAGAGAAAATCCCCCCTATCCCCCCTTTTTCAAAGGGGGGGATAGAGAGTGTGGAGGGGGAGGTTTCTGATCTCCAGCAGCAAGCTGTCGAGCTGGCCAAAGACAGCCGTTTCCTGATCATTTCCGGCGGGCCAGGAACCGGCAAGACCACGACAGTTACCCGTATCCTTGCCCATCTGATTGAGGCGGGAACCAACCCTGCCCGCATCCTGCTGGCCGCGCCTACCGGTAAGGCAGCAATGCGGATGCAGGAAGCCATCCGCGAAACCCGCCAGCGTCTGGCTTTACCGGAAGAAGTTTCCAGCCGTATCCCTGATCAGGCCAGCACCTTGCACCGCTTGCTGGGGTATATCCCCAACCGGGTGGGTTTTCGCCACCATGCCGACAACCCGCTGCCTGCGGATGTCGTGATTGTGGATGAAGCCTCCATGATCGACATTTCCCTGATGACACATTTGTTTGAGGCTGTGCCGCCAGACGCGAGGCTGATTTTGCTGGGTGACAAGGATCAGTTGGCGTCGGTGGAAACCGGCTCGATTTTCCGCGACTTGTGTAGCGGCGATGCTTTGGCCGGAAACCGGGTAGTGCTGCAAACCAGTTACCGCTTCGTTGCCGAAGATGGCATCGGCCAACTGGCGCAAGCCATCCGTCGCGCGGATGAAGGGCATTTGCTGGCAGTGCTGGATTCGCCCGCCTACAGCGATGTGACCCTGGATGAATCCCCGGCAGGGCTGGATACCGACTGGCTGCGTAACGGCTGGCGGGATTATGTGGCAGCGGTCAGCGGTGGTGGTCGGGAGGCTGTATTCCGTGCATTCAACGCCTTGCGCATCCTTACGCCACTGCGCAAAGGCCGGTTGGGGGTGGAATCGCTGAACCCCTGGGTGGATGGGGTGATGCAGCGCCTGTTGCCCGTCCACGATGGCGCGCAAAAGCCCTGGTATGCGGGCAGACCGGTCATGGTCACCCAGAATGACTACCGCCAGAACCTGTTTAACGGTGACATTGGCATTGCCTTGCCGGATGAAAACGGAGCCTTACGTATCTGGTTCCCCGCGGGCGAAGCGGGGCAATACCGTGCAATTGCGCCGATCCGGCTGCCTGCGCATGAAACAGCCTGGGCGATGACCATCCACAAAAGCCAGGGGTCGGAGTTTTCACGGGTTTTACTGATCCTGCCGGAAGGCGAAGATTTGCCTTTGTTGGGACGCGAATTGTTGTATACGGCGGTGACGCGGGCAAAACAGGGGCTTCACATCTTGGCCACCCGCGCGACGCTGGGCAGGGCATTGCGGCAGGTAACACCGCCCGCATCCTGTTTGCAGGAACGTCTACAAGCAGACAAAACGCCGGGGCAGGCTTAACGCAACTGGAACTTCTCGATCCGGTAACGGATTTTTTCGCGCGTCGTGTTCAGTACCCGCGCGACCTCGGTCACATTACCATCATGCATAACCAGCATCTGGCTGATGATGTTGCCCACCATGTCGTCCAGCCCCATGCTGCCATCCAGCGGGAAGCAAATGTTGCCGGAATCTCCGCCATTATCGGGTGGTGCAGGCATCCCTGCCGGGACTGTCGGCAAGGTGGCAGGTGTGGTGGGGCTGTTTTCAGCATTCTCCGGTAATGGCGCGGCCTGCAACTGCAACCACTGTTCCGGCAGCAGGCTGGAGGTGGAGAGCATCACGCAGCGTTCCAGCACATTGCGCAGTTCGCGCACATTGCCCGGCCATGGGTAACGTTCCAGCATGTTCCACACGCGCGGCGACAGTTGGCTGACTTTCTTGCCGGTTTTGGCGTTGAATTCGGCCAGCAGCGTGGGTATCAGTTCGCGCAGGTCAGTGGCGCGTTCCTTCAACGCAGGCAGGCGTAGCTCAAATACGCTCAGGCGATGGTAGAGGTCAGCGCGGAAATTGCCCGCGCTGATCTCGCTTTGCAGGTTGCGGTTGGTGGCGGCGATGATCTGGATGTCGACGCTGAGTTCGCGCTCGCCACCCAGGCGGCGCACTTTGCGGTCTTCCAGCACTTTCAGCAGTTTGGCCTGCAAATCCAGCGGCATTTCGCCGATTTCATCCAGGAATAGCGTACCGCCGTCGACCTGTTCAATCAGCCCGCGGTGGCGGCCTTTTGCGCCGGTGAAAGAGCCTGCTTCGTGGCCGAACAGTTCTGACTCCATCAGATCCTTGGGGAGGGCGGCACAATTCAGTTCCACCAGTGGTTCCTTGGCGCGGGTGCTGTTGTAATGCAGGATACGCGCGGCCAAGCCCTTGCCGGTACCGGTTGCGCCGGTCAGGATCAGCGCGCTGTAGGGCACTTGGCTGAGCTGTTGCAGCATCTGCCGGGTCTGTTCCGTGACCGGGCTGCCGCCGATGAAACTGTCGACTGTGTAGCGCTGGCTGGCATCGTTAGCCCCGGCCAGCAAACGGCGTTGCGCCTGGGCGCTGCGCATGGCGCTGTGCACGGTCATGTCTAGCTGTTCCTGCGGACACGGCTTGGTCAGGAAGTCAAAAGCGCCGAGTTGCAGGGCGCGTACCGAGTCCGGTACATCGCCATAGCCGGTCAGGAATACCCATTCGCAACCGTTGAGGCTGGCGGGGTTTTCTTCCAATAAGTCCAGCCCGTTGCCATCCGGCAGGTTGAGGTCGGAAAGCACGACCAGCGGGTCGATGCTGCGGCTTTTCAGCTTACGGCGGGCGTCAAAGCAGTTTTCTGCCCAGATGGCCTCATAGCCTTGCTTACGGTAATGCAGTTGCAGTTCGCTGCCCAGCAGGCGTTCGTCTTCGATAATGAGGATGGTGTCAGACATGGTAAGAAGCCTCTGATTGAATCCGGCAAACATTCAACAATCCCAGGATTTTCTCACATTTGGCTCGCTTCGAGCGTAGGCTCCCTGGAGAAATTAAGAAGAATTAATCTGGAACAGGATGTAAACAAAATGCTAAAACGGGTGGGTGATGCCAAATAGAGTGAAACACATGAAATACCTGCTGGCCATTATTCTCTGGGCAATAGTGCCCACCGCTGCATGGGCTGCTGACGCCGGAATCGCCACCGCGCACCCGTTGGCGACCACCGCTGCCAAAGAAACGCTTGCCAAGGGTGGCAACGCTTTCGACGCTGCCATCACTGCCGCTGCCGCACTGGCCGTGGTCGAGCTGTATGGTTCCGGGCTGGGTGGGGGCGGTTTTTGGTTACTTCACCGCGCCGAAGATGGCTTTGAAACCATGCTGGATGGGCGCGAAACCGCGCCTGCCGCTGCCACCCGCGACATGTACCTGGATACAACGGGCGAACCCATTCCCAATGCCTCCCTGGAAGGCCCACTGGCCGCAGGCATTCCCGGCGTGCCTGCAGCACTGGATTACCTCGCCAGCCACTACGGCAAGCTGCCGCTGCGCGAGTCGCTGGCTCCCGCCATCCAGCTGGCGCGGGAGGGTTTCCCGGTCGATAAGGCCATGCGCCGCCATCTGGCGTTTCGTCAGGAGCTGCTGCGCAAGTACCCTGAAACCAGCCGTATCCTGCTCCCCGCTGGCAAGTTGCCGGACATCGGGGATACCATTCGCCAGCCCGAACTGGCCCAAACCCTGGAATTGCTGGCGGAAAAAGGCCGCGCCGGATTTTACGCAGGTGAATTCGCCGAACAAATGGTTGCCGCTGTCAAGGCGGCGGGCGGCATCTGGTCGCTGGACGACCTGAAAAACTATCGGGTTAAAGAACGCGAACCCATCCGGGGCGAATACCACGGCATCAAGGTCACCACCGCCGCACCGCCATCCTCCGGCGGCATTGTGTTGCTGGAAATGCTCAATATGCTTTCCGCCTACGACCTGCCGAAAGCAGCGGCAGCCCAGCGCACCCACTGGCAGGTTGAAACCATGCGCCGCGCCTACCGTGACCGCGCCGAATACCTTGGCGACCCGGATTTCGTGGCAATACCCACGCAGCGTCTGCTGGGTGCAGACCATGCTGCCCGGTTGCGCGCGTCCATACAGGATGACAAGGCTACCCCCAGTGCGGATCTGAAACCGGTTGCGCCAGGCGTCAGTGGCAGGGGCATGAACACCACCCATTTCTCGATCCTGGACAAGGATGGTAACCGTGTGGCCGCCACGCTTTCCATCAATTACCCGTTTGGTTCCGGCTTCATGCCTAAGGGAAGCGGTGTATTGCTCAACAATGAAATGGATGATTTTTCCATTCGCCCCGGTACGCCGAATGTCTACGGTCTGGTAGGTGCGGAAGCCAACGCTATCGAGCCGGGCAAGCGGATGCTTTCCAGCATGACGCCAACTTTTCTGGAAGATGGCAAACGCATCGCCATTCTCGGTACGCCGGGTGGCAGCCGTATCATCACCATGCTGCTGTTGGGCACGCAGGCATTTGCCAATGGGGAAAACGCTAGCCGCATCGTCAACCGTAGGCGTTTCCACCACCAATACCTGCCCGACAGCATCCAGTATGAGCCGGAAGCACTGGATGCCGATACCCTGTTTGAGCTGGAAAGCATGGGGCACAGCCTGTCACCGCAGGATGACGCTTGGGGTAACATGCAAGCAGTCATCCTCGACAAGCAAACTGGCACTGTGGATGCCGCTTCTGATGGCCGTGGGATAGGGCAGGCGGCGACAGTCGCCTACTGATTAGGGTGCCGTGCTACTGGTTTTGCCCGTCCGTTGCTGACAAGCCTTCCTTGATCACATCCAGCGGCACTTCCATTAGGTTGGGTACGTCCGGGGTGAAGGTGTTGCCGTTGTCCTCAGGCACTTCAAACGTGACCGTGGCGGGGGCTGGGTCGTAAGCCGGGGCAGCAACTGGCGGAGCGTCAAGTTGTACCGGTGGCAATTCCGTGGTGGGTGGGGGCAACGGTGTGATGGAGGTATCAGCGGGAATCTCCAGTGCACCTTGTACCGGGATGTCATCCGGTACGCTGACTTCCATCGGCGCTACCGGGGCGGATGGGGTCGCGGTGATGGTTGCCGAAGATGTGTTTGTGGGCGTCATTTCGCCGCCAGCGGTTGGCAGGGTTGGGGGAACGGTAGCCGGTTCGGGTGGTGTCGACGGGTAGCCAATGCTATTGGGCACGGCGGGTGGCGCTGGTACGGCAGTTGCTGTTGGAGTAGGCGTTGCCACGGGGGGGGGGCTGACGCTTGCCGGTTCTTCGCCCGGCTTGAAAATGCCCATCGCCAGGGTTTCCCGGTAACGTTTTTCCAGCGCAATTTGTTCTTCCACCAACGCATCCAGCTTGTATTTGCCGATCAGGGACTGGCTCTCGTCGAGCCAGCTGCGGGCGGTTTCGGTGTCGCGCTTGCCCAAGTAGGAAACGGCTTTTTCCTGTTGCAGGGTGACAAGCTTCTCCATCAGCTTGAGTGCTTCCGATTGGCCGGGGGATTTTTCCAGCAAGGTACTGAGGTAGGCGACGGCGCTTTCGCTGCGTTCATCGCCAGAGTTGAGGTTGCCGTAACCGATGGCACGGCGGGCGCGTTCCAGGTATTGGGTGGTGTTTGTGTCTGCGGTTTCGGCGTTGGCGTCGGTGGTATTTTTATCGGCATCTGCGGCTTTTGCCGTATCTGGCTCGCCGTTATTTTCAGCGCTCAGGGCGGCTTTGCGTTTGGCTTGTTCGGCTTCGGTTTCCAGGCTGACCTGGCGTTTCAGGCTGTCAGCCAGGGTGAATTCGGTAATCAGCCGGTCAGTAGCGGCCAGCAATTTACCAGCTTCTTCGGCTTGGCCTTGTATCAGCAGGTTTTCGGTTTCGGCGTGCTGGCCGTTGACCATTTGCGCCAGCAATTTGCGGGTCTTGATGTTGTCCGGTTCCAGTGCGACAGCTTTGCGCAGGTAGTCAAGCGCGGCTGGGGTATCCGGGTCTTCGCTGACCAGTTTGCCCTTGCGGATGGCGTCGGCGGCCTTGTCCTGCAAGCTGTTGATATCCTTGTCGGCTGCTTCGGCGGCGAGGCGTTCGGCTTCAAGCCGGGCGGCAGCAGTTTCAGCGGCAAGTTTGTCACGTTCGCGCTGGACACTTTCCTGATCCAGTGCTGGTGTGGGGGCATTTTCGTCGACCAGGGCGGCAGTCTCGGCAGGGGTGTTTTCCTGCAAGGCAGGAGCGGTAACGTTGACTGCCGTCTCAGTCGTCGGCTCTGCCGGTTTGCCGCCGGAAAGCCCCCAACTGGAGAGCAGGTGATAAGTGCTGATGGCGACAGTCCCGGCGGCGACCAGGGCGGCAGCGGGCAGCATCAGTTTGCGCTTTTGTGTGCGTTGCAGGGCGCGCAGCAGGGTAGTGGGGGTTTTCTGGCGTGCGGCGCGTTTCAGGTTCAGCCCTTGTTGCAGCACTTGCCAGGCGTCAGGGCGCAACTTGCGGATGCTGGCCGGGGAAAGGTTGCGCACAGTGGCTTCCAGGGTGCTTTGCTTGCCGAATGGCGGTTCGCCTTGTAGCAGGTGATAGGCGATGCAAGCCATCGAGAATGTGTCATCTTCGGATGTGGGCAGGTCGCCCAGCAACACTTCCGGGCTGATGTAGCCGGAATGCAGGGTCTGGCGGTGGCGGTCGCCGTGGTTGTTGTTATAAGCGGAGCGTAAGGCGGCAGCGACTGGCGCGGTCAACAGGCAGGGAGTTTTTTCGCCCAGCAGGATGGAACCCGGTTCCAGGTAGCCGAAAATGCCTTCCGGACGCTGGTTGGCGATGGTGCTGGCAAGGCTGTCGAGCAGTTCTGTGGTGTCTGGTATTGGCATGCCGCGTTCATCCAGTTCCGCCAGCCGTTCAGACAGCAACATGCCGCCAATGCTGGGTATGACCATCCAGCGGATGCCTTCCGGGGTTTTGCCGTCATCGCTGACCTGCGGCATACCCGGCACGGGCTTCTGGTAGGTAGGGAGTACATGGCCAAAAACCTGTTCAAACACCGGGTTTTGTGCCAGCGCGGGCAGCAGGGTAAAAACCAGTACGTTGGTCTGGTTGCTACCCTCGGCAGGCTTCATGTCCTGTGCCCAGTAAAGCTTGCCGAGCGCTGTTTCCGCCATGCAACGGCGTAGGGCGTAGCGCTCTTGCAGGAGGGGCAAATCCTGCGGTTTACTGGTTTCCAGGATAGGCTGGTTGGAGAAAGGCATTGAAAACTCCCGCGAATTGACGCCGGTGGTCGTTAAAATGGGGTGATTATACGGAGATTGTATCGTTTCCGCACATTTTCAGATGCCCCCCTCTATTCCCCATCGCCTACCCATTCCCCGACCCTATTTCTTTTTCAGCGCACTTTCGTGGAACAATTGCCCGACTGCTTCAAGCGCAATCAGTTCGTCGGCGTCGCCACGGATGGTGGTTACCATGTGGGGTGGAACGAACGCGCCCGCGCCCTGTGCTTTCGGCGCGACGATCTGGTGGGCTGCCGCCAGTTCTGGTGCAATGGCGGCGCGTAGCGCATCGTAGGAGGGGTAATTTTTGCGGATTTTACCCACTAGCGTATCGAACAGCATCACCAGTTCAGGCGGCGGTGGGTTGCTGCGGCTGAACCCCATGGAGTGGAAGATGCCTGGCCGTAGCCACAGCAACAGTTCTGCCTGGGCGTTGGAGACATCCCAGGTTTCCCGTTGCTGGCGGGGGATGGCGGTCTTGACAAAATGGTCGATCATGTCTGCTGTGTCCCATGGGCGGAACACCAGCCCGCCGCCGGCCAGTGGCCTGCCGGGCAGGCGATCCTTGAGTGGCTGTAGCCAGTCAGGGGCGGGTTCCATTTCTACCAGTCGGTTCTGTTCGGAATTCTGCATGAAGCTGTCGGAGCCGTTGCCGTAATAATCCAAGTGCTTGCCGTTTTTCCAGAAATCAGCGCCTTCGTTAAGCATGGGTTGGACTTTAGTCCATTTGCCAGCCCCGAACAGGGCGTTGACGCTGGCCTGGTTCAGCGGTGCGTTGAGGCCAAGGTTAAGGGCCAGGTGCATTCCTGCTTCGGAGCAATACACCTGTTCGGCCTGGCTGTGCAGTTCCGCCAGTGCGTTGCGGTCACCGAGCACGGCGTTCATGACATAGCCGCCGAACTCCATCACCTTGGCGTAGGTGTTGGTCATCAGGTTGTCATTGCCATTGTAGTCGGGCGGGAATTTGGTGACTTTTTGCAGCAGCATCGCCCAGGTGCGGATATTGTTGATGTAGGCGCGCTGTTCGCCTGGCCCAATGTTGCCGAGAAATTTGACCCGCCACAGCAGCGAGGGGTAGTCCTTGGGGTTGACATGGCCTGCCGAGTGTTGGTTGGCGTAGCTGCGTGGGCTGTCAGTGGCGACCATGCCTTCGGCCACGCCGATGTAGTTGCGGACGTGGGTAATGCTGAACTTGAGCATTTCCACGCCTTTTTCCTCATCCAGAAAAATGGGCTGGGTAATCTGCCGGTTGCCAGGGTTGTGGTGGGAGGAGCCGATATACCATTCGCCCGGCAGGATGAAGCGCGACAGGTCACGCTGTTTGGTTTTCCAGTCGTTGTTGTAGGCAATCAGGCGTATGTCCTGCTCTGTGTGGACGTGGGTAAAGGCTTCTTCCTGCTTGCCGCCAACCTCGATTTCCTTGGTGACCAGGCTGCGGTTGGTTTTGAGGCTGGAATCTTTCCACAATACCTGCGCTGCCGCCGGGTTGATGTCGTACAGGGATGGGGCCAGCGGGCGGTCGTAACGTTCCTGTGGGTGCTGGGCATACCAGCCATCCGCTTGCGCCAGGGTCATGGTGGTGAGTTTTGGGGCCATGATGAAATCCTCCCAGGTTTACGGTTGTTGGGCGGCGGCGTTGATGCGCTGATATTGGTTGGTGTTGCCCGTACCGCTGACCAGGGAAAGTTCCAGGGTTTCTCCGTCAGCGTTGAGGATGGAGTAGCACATGGCGTCTTGGCCTTTGAGTTGCAGGCAGGGCATTTCCGCGATTGCCTGGCCGCAGGTTTCGGGGCAGGATGCCAGTACCTCGTAGGGGCTGGAGTCCAGCGGTTTGCCGTCGTAAATGTTGCTGTAGGCACTTTCGTTGATGGACAGGCGGGCTTTGGGGTCTTGGGTGGATTGCCAGTCGCCGACCAGGTTTTCACCCAACATGCCGAGGTCGAGGCCATTATTGCCACTTTGCTCCTCGATGGCAGCGGCAATTTGCTCGGCATTGCTGATGGATTGCTGGAGGTTGGCGCAGTCGGTTTCGTCCATCGGGGCAGTAAATTGCAGGCTGGTGGGATCCTTGACGACCAGAATGCCGTTGTCATTGACCAGATCGCCGGTGCCTTGCAGGAGTTGATCGCCCTCCAGCTTGAAATAGGTCTCTTCCATCTGGATGGAGCCTTCGATCATGTAGGTGTGGCTGGCCTTGATCAGGCCGTCGTTGATTTCGCCGTTGAGCACACCGTGTGCACCATCCTTTTCAAACGGTTCCCAAATGAAGTAGCCGGAAATGGCGTTACCGTCTTGCTGGAGTTGGACGGCAGTGAGGTCTTTTCCTTCCATTAGCGAGAAACAGCGGGTTTGTGCGTTGTTGGTTTCCATTTTGCCGGTTGGGGGCAGGTTGGGGGCGGGCTGTTCCGTTTTACCACCATCACAGGCTGATAACAGGGCAATAGCCCCCAGCATGACGGCATAAATCGAATCTTTCATGGATATTCCCTCACAGTTGCTTGGTGGTTGTTTGCGATGTCCAAGAGTCATGTACGCCAAGTATGCTTGAGTATAGCGCAGAGGCGGGTTAAACGGGTTGCCAGCGGAAGCGTTTCAGGTCGATTTTGCCATTGGCGTCGAATGCTATGCCCTCGGCTTCCAGCAGGTGGCGCTGATGCAGTTCGCCGCCAGGGTAAGCGCGCCCGAGGCTGATGCCTCCTTTTGCATTGATAATGCGCTGCCAGGGGACATCGGTGAACTCCGGCAAGGCGTGCAAGGCATAGCCAACCAGCCGGGCGTGGCCAGGTAGCCCGGCCAAGGTGGCCACATCACCGTAGGTGGCGACGCTGCCTGGTGGAATTTTACGCACGATGGCGTAAATACGCTGGTGCTTGCTGGCCGTATTCATACGGGCAGATGCTGGATGATTTCCACTGCATTGTCATCCGGGTCGCGGCAGAACAACGCTTGCCTGCCGGATTGGCTGCGGCTGATGGGGATGCCCGCCGCTTGCAGGCGTTGGGCGATGGCATTGAGGTCAGTGCTCCACAGTGCCAGGTGGCGGTCGCGCCCGCCATGGGCAGGGCGGGTCAGGCCGGTTTCCGGGTTGGGGACTTCCAGCAGGTGGATTTGCTGGTTACCGTTGATGTTGAGCCATGCGCCGGGGTAGCCGAGGTCGGGGCGGGATGCGTCTACCCCCAAGCCGAGCAGCTTATGGTAAAAGCCGAGCGCGCGCTTAGTATCGCTGACAATGATGCTGACGTGGTGCAGGGCGTACAGGTTGGGTGGGTTGTCCATGGCTGCTTGGGTTCCGGGGAGTGGGCTTTGATATTCTGGCATGGCTGTCCGGTTTTGTGGGAAATTTTTTCGTTAGCATTTTGGTGGGCAGGTTTTTGGCACGCTGCTGGAAAGCAAGAGCCTCCCGCTTTATGATGTTCGCCTGTAACCCCGCTGTTTGCGAGTAACCCAATTCATGACCCAGTTCGTCCACCTGCGCCTGCATACCGAATATTCCCTCATTGACAGCACCATCCGCATCAAGCCGTTGATGAAAGCGATCGAAAAACAGGGTATGCCCGCCGTCGCGATCACAGACCAGAACAATTTCTTCGGTCTGGTGAAATTTTACAAGGCGGCCATGGGTGCGGGGATCAAACCCGTATTCGGCGCGGATGTGTTGCTGGCTGACGAGCAGGGTGGTGATACATTGTTTCACGCCATTCTGCTGTGCCAGAACAATACCGGCTACCGCAACCTGACTAAGCTGATTTCCCGTGCCTGGCAGCAGGGGCAGGTGCTGAATGTGCCGCGTGTGCAACGCAGCTGGATCACGGAATTCAGCGATGGCGTGATCATGCTTTCCGGCGGGCGTGACGGCGATGTCGGGCAGGCATTGCTGGCGGGCAATACGGAGCTGGCGGAGCGCCGTATGCAGGAGTGGCTACAGGCTTTCCCCGGGCGCTACTACCTGGAACTGCAACGTACCGGGCGAGAAGGTGAGGAGGACTACATCCACGCCGCCGTGGAACTGGCGCTTGCCCATGATGTGCCGGTGGTTGCCACCAATGACGTGCGTTTTCTGACGGAAGGTGACTTCGATGCACACGAAGTTCGCGTATGCATCAATAGTGGCAATGTGCTGATCGACCCCAAACGTCCGAAGAATTACAGCCCCCAGCAATACCTGCGCAGCCCTGGGGAAATGGTGGAGCTGTTTGCTGACCTTCCTTCCGCGATTGAAAATACGGTGGAAATTGCCAAGCGTTGCAACGTTTCCCTGACCTTGGGTAAAAACTACCTGCCACAATTTCCGATTCCGGAAGGCATGACTGAGGCCGAATATTTTTGCCAGGCCAGTGAAGAAGGGCTGGAAAAACGCCTTGATTTCCTGTTCGGCCATGACTTTCCGCGCGGTACGCCCGGGTTTGAGACAAAGCGCAAGCCCTACGATGAACGTCTGAAGATTGAGCTTGATGTTATCAACAAGATGGGTTTTCCCGGCTACTTCCTGATCGTTGCGGACTTTATCCAGTGGGGCAAGGACAACGGCATTCCGGTGGGGCCGGGGCGTGGTTCCGGTGCTGGTTCACTGGTGGCGTATGCGCTGAAAATTACCGACCTTGACCCACTGGCCTATGATCTGCTGTTTGAACGTTTCCTCAATCCGGAACGGGTTTCCATGCCTGACTTCGATATCGACTTCTGCATGGATAACCGCGACAAAGTGATTGACTATGTTGCGCGCACTTACGGGCGCAATCAGGTGTCGCAGATCATCACCTTCGGTTCGATGGCGGCGAAAGCGGTGGTGCGCGACGTGGGCAGGGTGCTGGGGCATCCGTATGGCTTTGTCGACAGGGTGGCGAAACTAATCCCGTTTGTGCTCGGCATTTCGCTGGAAGATGCGCTGGACCGTACCGAAAAGGCCAAAAAAGACCCCGAACGTGTTTCCCCTGATCTGATCGAACTTTATAACCGGGATGAGGAAGTCCAGGCATTGCTGGATATGGCAATTTCCCTCGAAGGTCTGACCCGCAACACCGGCAAGCACGCGGGTGGGGTGCTGATTTCACCGTCCGACCTGACCGATTTCACCCCGATTGCCTGCGACGAATTTGGGCAGGGGGTTGTTTCCCAATACGACAAGGATGATGTGGAAGGCGTGGGTCTGGTCAAGTTCGACTTCCTCGGCTTGCGTAACCTCACCATCATTGATTGGGCGCTTCAGACCATCAACCGCAAGCAGAAAGCGAAAGGTCTGCCTGAAGTCGACATCAACCGCATCCCGTTGGATGACAAGGCATCCTTCGACCTGCTCAAGGCGCAGAAAACCACCGCCGTGTTCCAGCTCGAATCACGCGGTATGAAAGACCTGATCCGCCGCCTGCAACCGGACGTGTTTGAGGATGTTATCGCGCTGGTGGCGCTGTTCCGCCCAGGCCCCTTGCAGTCGGGCATGGTGGACGATTTCATCAACCGTAAGAAAGGTATCGCTAAGGTCGAATACCCACATCCCAGTCTGGAACAAGTCCTGAAGCCGACCTACGGGGTTATCGTCTATCAGGAACAGGTCATGCAGATCGCGCAGATCCTGGCGAATTACACGCTGGGTGGTGCGGACATGCTGCGCCGTGCGATGGGTAAGAAAAAACCGGAGGAAATGGCCAAGCAGCGTACCATCTTCATGGAGGGTTCGCGCGCCAACAACATCGACGAAAATCAGGCCGGTTTCATCTTCGACCTGATGGAAAAATTCGCGGAATACGGCTTCAACAAGTCACACTCCGCAGCCTACGCACTGGTTGCCTTCCAGACAGCGTGGCTTAAGGCGCATTATCCAGCGGCGTTCATGGCAGCGGTATTGTCGGCGGATATGGACAATACCGAGAAAGTGGTAACCTTGCTGGATGATTGCCGCCAGTTCAAACTGACCGTTTTGCCACCTGACATCAACCGTTCCGACTTCATGTTTACGGTCGATGAGCAGAACCGCATTATTTACGGTCTTGGTGCGGTCAAGGGGGCAGGGGAGGCGGCACTCAGCGTCATGGTCGAGGAACGCAACCAGCACGGCCCGTTTACATCCCTGGCCGATTTGTGCAAACGCTGTAGTTCGCAGAAGGTCAACCGCCGTGTGCTGGAAACCCTGATCAAGTCGGGTGCATTCGATTCCCTGGGCGGAACCCGCCGTGCAATGCTCGAATTCCTGCCCGAAGCCCTGCGCATGGCGGAACAGCATCACCGCGACCAGGGAACCGGGCAAACCGACCTGTTCGGCGGCATGTTCGGCGGGGTGAAGGAAGATGTGCCCGAAGCTTACATGCCAGCTTTGCCGGAATTCCCCGAAAAAGAACGCCTCAAGCTGGAAAAGGAAACGCTGGGTTTGTTCCTCACCGGGCATCCGCTGGATGCATACACCGAGGAAATCGCTGGCTTGGGCAACCGTAAGAAACTTTCCGACATTGCCGAAGACGATGGTGCCACAAAGTACCGCCGTGAGCCTGTGATGCTGGTTGGGCTGGTTTCCAGCATCCGTACCCAGCATACGGACAACGGTAAGCGCGCCTTTGTGCAACTGGACGATAATACGGCTTACTACGAAATACTGGTCTTTACCGATACTTTCGGCCAGTACGGGCATTTGCTGGAAAAGGATGCCTGCATCGTGTTGGAAGGCACGCTCGACACCGACCAACGCACCGGTAAAACCCGCTTGCGGGTAGAAAAAATCTATAGCATGCAATCCGTGCGGGAAAATTTCCTGCGCAAGTTGCTGTTGAGGTTAGACGCCAGTCAGGTGCGGGATAATGGGCTGGGCAATCTGCACAAGCTGCTTAAGCCCGCACAAACGGCCAGTTTCCCCATAGCCGTGGAATACCGTACCCCGCAGGCGCAGGCAGAAATCCGGTTGGCGGGGCAGTGGACTGTACCTCTTGATGACGCAGGCTTGCGCCAGTTACGGCAAACATTTGGCAAGGACAACATCGCCTTGGTGTTTTAGCGCACCTTGGTCATAACCACACCGGCGATATTGGTACGTGCCTGTAACAGGCGTTCATAAGCAGCCCGCAGGGGTGCACGGCGGGTTTCATGGCAAGCAACCACATACAGGGTAGCGTGCACGCGGTTGCCGATCAGCAGCGCGTCCGCCAGCCCGAGCACCGGTGGCGAGTCAATCACGATCAGGTCAAAACCGGATTCACCTTTTTCGGCCTGTTCAATCAACTGGTTCAGGCGGCTACCTGAGAGCAGTTCGACTGCATGGGGTGTAAGTGGGCCGGAAGTGACAACATGCAGGCCGGGAATAGGCGTAGCCCGGGTTAGGGGGGCGAGTTCATTCAGACCCGCCAGATAATGACCAAGCCCCTTGGTGTTATCCAGTTCAAAGTGTGTGTGTAAAGTTGGGCGGCGCAAATCCGCATCAATCAGCAATACCTTTTTGCCGGATTGTGCAAAAGCAGTGGCCAGGTTGATGCTGGTGCTGCTTTTGCCTTCGCTGGCGTCCGTGCTGGTAATGTTGATTACCTTGGGCGGGTTCTGCTGGGTGACCACCATCAGGTTGTTGCGCAGTGAGCGGAATGCATGGGCTACCACGGAATCGCTGTCGTTGGCTGTCTGGAAGGCATAATTACCAGCCTTTTTGCCGATGGCGGGCGCCATGCCTAGCAAGGGTAGTGGCAATACCCGCGCCAACATGTCGCGGTTTTTGATGACGGAATCAGAGCCTTCGCGGATAAACCCGGCGATGAGGCCACAGCAAATCCCCAAAATAAAGCTCAAAGTGAAATTTCTGGACAAATCGGGGTTTAGTGCTTCGGCCAGGAACAAGCTCAACAGGAACACTCCCAAGTAGACACCCAGGATGGTTTTTTCCCGCCGTTTGAAAATAACCCGTAACTTGTCCAGCTCTTCAAGCAAGGATGTGTCGGCGTCAAAAGCCGGCACATGTACAAACCCCCCTTCCTGTGACAGATTGGATTTTCTGTCAGGCAGCCCCTTTTGCATGATTGTAACCTCGCGAATCCCCATTAGCCCTAATTTCTCTGATTATACATAAGAAAAAATAATTTGCATGATTGTCGTGCAATGCAGATAGAGGTAAATCATCCGCTTGCATTAATAGATTGTGCTGGAAGCATTAAGTTTCAATGAATCCGTGCATGGACACTCCGACAGGCAGGGAGTAAAATGCCCTCCTACAGATTTCACGGGATGAGCACGCCTCATCCCGTTTCGTATGTAGACTTCGGAGGTCCTTTTGAACAAGCAAGCACTGCTGGTGCTGGAAGACGGGAGTGTCTTTCGCGGGCGTTCTATTGGCTGTGATGGCCAGACCACGGGTGAAGTGGTTTTTAATACAGCGCTGACCGGTTACCAGGAAATCCTCACCGACCCATCCTATTCACGCCAGATTGTTACCCTGACATACCCCCATATCGGTAATGTTGGCGTTAACCCGGAAGATACCGAATCCACCCAGGTACATGCTGCCGGCCTGATCGTGCGCGATGTGCCTGCTGTTTACAGCAGCTGGCGCGCGCAAAAATCCCTGCCGGATTACCTTGCCCGTAACAATATCGTGGCGATTGCTGACATCGACACACGCCGCCTGACCCGTATCCTGCGCGAAAAAGGTGCACAACGTGGCTGCATCGTTGCCGGTGAAAATCTCAATGAAGCCGTAGCCCTGGATGCCGCCCGTTCTTTCCCTGGCTTGAAAGGTATGGATCTGGCCAAGGAAGTAACCGTTGCCGAACCCTACGTCTGGACGCAAGGCAGTTGGCAGCTCGACCCTAACACGCCGCGCGCTTCTACCGAAGTGTCCGCCGAGTTCAATGTGATTGCGTATGATTACGGTGTGAAAACCAACATCCTGCGTATGCTGGTTGACCGTGGCTGCCGCGTGACGGTCGTACCGGCGCAAACACCTGCATCCGAAGTGCTGGCAATGAATCCGGATGGCGTATTCCTGTCCAACGGCCCCGGCGACCCGGAACCATGTGATTACGCAATCACTGCGATTCAGGAAGTGCTGGAAAAGAAAGTGCCAACTTTTGGTATCTGCCTCGGCCACCAGTTACTTGGACTTGCCAGTGGCGCAAAAACCATCAAGATGAAGTTCGGCCATCATGGCGCAAACCACCCGGTACAGGATCTGGATAACAAGCACGTCATGATCAGTAGCCAGAACCACGGTTTCGCTGTCGATGAAACCACGCTTCCGCCCAATGTGCGGGCCACTCACCGCTCCCTGTTCGATGGAACCTTGCAGGGCATTGCACGTACCGACTGCCCGGCCATTAGCTTCCAGGGGCACCCGGAAGCCAGCCCCGGCCCGCACGACGTAGCACCTGTATTCGACCGCTTCATTGACATGATGCGTACCGCAAAGAACTGATTGGTGAGAGATCATGCCTAAAAGAACGGACATTAACAGTATCCTGATTATTGGTGCAGGCCCGATCATCATCGGTCAGGCGTGTGAATTCGATTACTCCGGCGCGCAAGCGTGTAAAGCACTGCGTGAGGAAGGCTATCGCGTCATTCTGGTCAACTCCAACCCGGCGACCATCATGACCGACCCCAACATGGCCGATGCGATCTACATTGAGCCGATTCGCTGGGAAACGGTTGCCAGAATCATCGAAAAAGAGCGTCCTGATGTAATCCTGCCTACCATGGGTGGTCAGACCGCGCTCAACTGTGCCCTTGATCTGGCCCGCAACGGCGTGCTGGAAAAATTCAATGTGGAAATGATCGGCGCCAAGGAAGAATCCATCGACATGGCGGAAGACCGCCAGAAGTTCCGCGTTGCGATGGACGAAATCGGCCTCGAATCCGCCCGCTCCGGCATTGCCCATAGCATGGAAGAAGCCCGTGCCGTGCAGGCCGAACTCGGTTTTCCTACCGTTATCCGCCCGTCTTTCACCATGGGCGGCAGCGGCGGCGGTATCGCCTACAACAAGCAGGAATTTGAAACCATTGTGGCGCGTGGGCTGGACATGTCCCCGACCACCGAAGTCCTGCTGGAAGAATCCCTGCTCGGCTGGAAAGAATACGAGATGGAAGTTGTGCGTGACAGCAACGACAACTGCATCATCATCTGCTCCATCGAAAACCTTGACCCGATGGGCATCCACACCGGTGACTCCATCACGGTAGCCCCGGCGCAGACCCTGACCGACAAGGAATACCAGTTGCTGCGTAATGCTTCGCTGGCGGTGTTGCGCAAGATCGGCGTGGATACCGGTGGTTCCAACGTACAGTTTTCGGTTAACCCGAACAACGGTCGTATCGTCGTCATCGAAATGAACCCGCGCGTATCGCGTTCTTCCGCACTGGCTTCCAAGGCAACCGGTTTCCCGATCGCCAAGGTTGCAGCCAAGCTGGCAGTCGGTTTCACCCTGGATGAGCTGCGTAATGAAATTACCGGCGGGGTGACACCTTCATCATTTGAGCCATCCATCGACTACGTTGTTACCAAAATTCCGCGCTTTACGTTTGAAAAATTCCCTAATGCCGACCCGCGCCTGACTACCCAAATGAAGTCGGTTGGTGAAGTCATGGCGATTGGCCGTACTTTCCAGGAGTCTTTCCAGAAAGCCCTGCGGGGTCTGGAAACCGGTATCGATGGGTTGAACGAGCGTGTTGACCTGCAAGACCCGGATGCCAAAGACATTATCCGTCGTGAACTGACCGAGGCCAGTTCCGAGCGAATTTTGTATGTGGGTGACGCTTTCCGCATTGGCATGACACTGGAAGAAGTATTTGAACAAACCAGCATCGACATGTGGTTCCTGGTGCAAATCAAGGAACTGGTCGATCTGGAAAATGGCCTGAAAGAGCGCATTCTCAACGACATTTCCGCTGAAGAGATGTTTATGCTGAAGCGCAAGGGTTTCTCTGACCGTCGTATTGCCGACTTGACGCATGAAACCGAAAAGGCCGTGCGTTCCGCACGTCAGCGTCTGAATGTACGCCCGGTCTACAAGCGGGTGGATACCTGCGCGGCAGAATTCGCCACCAATACGGCTTACATGTATTCCACTTACGAAGAAGAGTGCGAATCCAACCCGACTGATCGCAAGAAAATCATGGTGTTGGGCGGTGGCCCGAACCGTATCGGACAGGGTATCGAATTCGACTATTGCTGTGTCCATGCCGCACTTGCCATGCGTGAAGATGGCTTTGAGACCATTATGGTCAACTGTAACCCGGAAACGGTTTCCACCGACTATGATACATCTGACCGTCTGTATTTCGAGCCACTGACGCTGGAAGACGTGATGGAAGTCGTTGAGCTGGAAAAGCCGGTGGGCGTGATCGTGCAATACGGTGGCCAGACCCCGCTGAAACTGGCACGCGACCTGGAAGCTTTGGGCGCGCCTATTATCGGTACCTCCCCGGATTCCATTGACCTTGCCGAAGACCGTGAGCGTTTCCAGCAGCTGATCAACAAACTCGGCCTCAAGCAGCCACCTAACCGCACCGCCCGCAGTCTGGATGAAGCTGTGCGTCTGGCGGATGAAATCGGCTACCCGCTGGTAGTACGCCCGTCCTACGTACTCGGTGGCCGCGCGATGGAAATTGTTTACCACGAGAATGAACTGCGCCGCTACATGAATACGGCGGTGTCCGTTTCCAATGACTCCCCGGTGCTGCTCGACCGCTATCTGGATGATGCGGTGGAGGTCGATGTGGACGCCATTTGTGACGGTGAAAACGTCCTGATCGGCGGCATCATGCAGCACATCGAACAGGCCGGTATTCACTCCGGTGACTCGGCTTGCTCATTGCCGCCTTACTCCCTGAAACCAGTGGTGCAGGATGAGTTGCGTGAGCAGATGGTACGCATGGGCAAGGCACTGAATGTCGTCGGCCTGATGAATGCCCAGTTTGCGATCAAGAATGACGAAATTTTCATTCTGGAAGTCAACCCGCGTGCTTCCCGTACCGTGCCGTTCGTATCTAAGGCAATTGGTCGCCCGCTGGCAAAAGTGGCGGCCCGCTGCATGGCAGGCCAGACGCTGGCCGACCAGAATGCATTGAACGAAATCATTCCATCCTACTACTCCGTCAAGGAAGCGGTATTCCCGTTCATCAAGTTCCCCGGCGTTGACCCGATCCTGAGTCCGGAAATGAAATCCACCGGTGAAGTCATGGGTGTCGGCAAAAGTTTTGCGGAAGCCTTCGGCAAAGCCCAGTATGCTGCCGGTGAAAACTACCCGACATCCGGCGTGGCCTTCGTCAGTGTGCGCGAAGCCGACCGCAAGCACCTGAAGGAAGTGGGCGAACTGCTGGCTGCGCAAAACTTCAAAATCGTCGCCACCCGTGGTACGGCGCGTGAATTGCAAAACGTGGGCATCCAGTGCGAAGTCGTCAACAAGATGCGTGAAGGTCGCCCCAATATCGTCGACATGATCAAGAATGAGGAAATTGACCTGATCGTCAACACGACTGAAGGCGAGCAATCTACCCGCGATTCATTCGAGATCCGTCGCGAAGCCTTGCAACACAAGATCACTTACACCACCACGATCGCAGGCGCGCGCGCCTTGTGTAGGGCAATGGCCTATACTGACAGTGAACAAGTATATTGTTTACAGGATTTGCACCGGGTAATAGCACAATAAGGAACCGAAACGAGATATGAGTACCAGACCACCTATAACAGCCCAGGGCGCAGAGCGTTTGAAAGCCGAGTTGCAACGCCTAAAAACCGAAGAGCGCCCGCGCATCATCCAGGCGATTGCCGAAGCACGTGAACATGGCGACCTGAAGGAAAATGCGGAATACCACGCTGCCCGCGAGCAGCAGAGTTTCTGTGAAGGCCGCATCAAGGAGCTGGAAGGCATCTTGTCGATGGCGCAAGTGATCGACGTTGCCGTGGTTGGGGCTGCCAACCCTGGCAAGGTCGTGTTCGGTGCTACGGTTGAGCTGGAGGAAGTCGAGTCCGGCAACAGTATCACCTATCAGATCGTCGGGGACATTGAAGCTGACATCAAGCAGAACCGTGTCGGGGTTTCTACCCCGATTGCCCGCGCCATGATTGGCAAGGAAGAAGGCGATGTGGCAGTGGTGCAGGCTCCCGGCGGCATCCGCGAATATGAAATTATCGAAGTCAGTTACAAATAGTGCCAGACAACAGCATTACTCACATCGGCCTGCTGCAACACGGCGCGGTGGAAGCCGGTGACGTTTTTTGCGGTGAGCTGGAAACGCCCCTCAGCAAACCGGGCTGGAAGCAACTCAAGCAGTGCATAGGGCGCGGCAAGCCGGATTGGGATGCTATCGTCACCTCCCCAAAAATGCAATGCGCGGCATTTGCTGAATGGCTTGCCGAGAAACATGACTTGCCGTTGGTGCGGGATGAGCGCTTGCAGGAAATCCATTTCGGTGCTTGGGAGGGCTGTTCCCCGCAACAGGTCATGGAAACCCACCCCGAGCAATTGGCACAGTGGTGGGCGAACCCTGCCCAGGTGACGCCGGAAGGCGGGGAAAGCTTCGGCGATTTCCGCGCCCGGGTTTTGGATGCCTGGGCGGAATTGCCGCACGCTTACCGCGGGGAGCGGGTGTTAACCGTTACCCATGCGGGCGTCATCCGCGTTATTTTGGCACATGTTTTACTTATGCCTGACGAACGTTTGCTGGCGTTGAACATCGAACACGGCGCATTGACACGCCTGCGGGTATTACGTGACCGTGGTGGCCATTGGGCTAGCCTGTTGTCCCATGGCTGCTGATTGCCGCTGTTCCCTGTTTTGCTTTAGCGGCGCTGGACTTCACCGTGGGGGCTTATAGAAAAACAGGTAAAGGTGGTTTTTTCCGATTTTTTGGGTGCAGGCACTGGCGGATATGATAACAGTATTTTTCCGTTCCCTACTGGTGGCTCTGTCAGTGCTGACACTGCTGCCTGTGCCTGCTGTCAGCAGTTTTTCCGCTGAGGAAAAAGGCCGTGGGTTGATCTGGTTCCCCATTATTGGCGCATTGATGGGGCTGGTGCTGGCGGTGACGGCTTGGAAACTCGAAACCCTGGAACCCATGCTGGCTTCCGTTATCCTGTTGACTGTGTGGATGTTCACCAGTGAATTGCACCATCTGGATGCATTGGCGCGCAGTATCAGTTCCTGGGTATTTGGTGCACGCTGTCAGGTGAAAGGGGAAGCACAGGAGGGCGCATTATCCTCAGTTTCCCCGCACCTTGGGGTGATGGGGGTGATGGCACTGATCATGATGATCAAGTTTGCCGCGCTTTCCGTGCTGATCGAGTACAAGGTCTGGCCCTATATCATGATGGCTCCGGTGGCGGCACGGCTATTGGTCGTTGCCTTGATCGGTTTCACCCCGATCGCGCCCAATGAAGCTGTTGCTCACGAATTTCGTATCGAATTTCCTTATGCTGGCTTGTTTATATGGTTGTTGATGGCCGTACCGGTTGCGCTGGTGGTGGGTATTCCGATGTTTATCATGTTTGTCATGTTGGTGGTTGTGCGCTTTCGCATGAAGCAGACCTGCGGCGGTCTGACCTGGGATTCGATTGGTGCGATGATCGTACTACTGGAAACCATCGGTTTGTTTGCTGCTGCCATCAGTGCCTGATTAGGGGTTTTTAGCCCTAATCCCCACCTTGGTGGTATGGTATTAGTGTTGATGATAGGATACGTTAAACATTTTTACCGGTTTGAAGGCTCCGTCGTTATGTCCGAAGAACATTTCTCTACAGAAAAACGCGTTTTAATGGCAATGCGTAAAACCTTGGCCAAAATCATCCGTGACCTTACACCGTCTGATTCCGCGCTGCGTTACCCTCTGTCAGATGAAACGGTTGAGGATGTCAAAAAGTGTTTCGACCTGATTTCCGCGCGTGAACGTGAGCTGGCTCAGGCAGCAGGTATTGACGTCCGCGACCGGCCACACTTTGTTGATGAGCCACGCACTACCAATGTTGTCCCTATCCAGGGGCTTAAAACCAAGGATTAACCATGTCACAGTTTTCAACAGAAGAAATGCAAGCCCTGACGCAAGCTGTTGTCCGCCACATGGATGAATGGAACATCAGTGGGGAAGAAATGCTGCTGATCTTGGGGCTTGACTCGGAGGTACGCCCCCGTCATCTGGCCATGTACCGTAATGGCGACAAGGCATTCCCACAAACGCCAGAGATGTTGAACCGGATTGAGCATATCGTAGGTATTGCTGATGCCTTGCGCACTACTTTCCCGTTCAGCAGCCAGATGCGCGTCTTGTGGTTACGCAAACCACACCGCCGCTTCCAACGCCGCACACCACTGGCGGTGATGCTGGAAGAGGGTGCGGATGGTTTGATGAAAATCCGTATTGAAGTGGACTGCGCCTACGGCTATGCGATTAATGATGCGCTCCATGCAGCCTCCCAAGCTGGCAAAGCAGCCGCTTAAGAATTGATGGAAAGGCTTGAATAATCAAGCCTTTCTTGTCTCTAAGTCTGTTATTCCATGAATTCGAGGCGTTCAGCCAGCTTGTCGAGGGCTGCTTGGGCGCATTCCGCATCTTTATCGCCACCCGGCGCGCCGCTTACACCGACAGCGCCTAACAGTGAGCCGCCCGCTTCGATTTTAAGCCCGCCGTCCAGCACCATTATCCCGTCAACCTGGTTCATTTCATCCTTGATGTCGGCACGATTGGCGCGGAATTCGCTGGAGTTGACACCCGATAGGATGACTGCGTTGGCTTTTTCTTCCGCAATCTGGGTGGTGAAGCGTGCTGCCAGGGTATCGCGCAGTAATGCCTGTACATTGGCACTGCGGTCAACGATTACGGCGGCGACACTATAGCCTTTTTCCCGGCAGGCCAGCACGGATTCACGGGCAATATCCAACGCCAGTTCCATCGAAATCTGTTTGACCGCAATGGCGTCGGCTGGCTTTTCAGCCGTTTCCTCAGCGTTTGCGCCACCCGCCAAAAATAGGGAGGCGCAAACCAGCAAGGGTTTCAGGCTATCAGGCAGCACTGTCTTCATGGCTGTCACCTTGCACAGCTTCCTTGACCATCTTTTGTAGGTCGCCACTCTGGTACATTTCCAGGGTAATGTCGCAACCGCCAATCAATTCCCCGTTGATGTAAACTTGAGGAAATGTTGGCCAGTTGGCATATTGGGGCAAATCCTGAAAGATTTCCGGGTCTTGCAGCACATTGACGTAGGCGAACTGCTCGCCGCACGCCATCAGTGCCTGGGCGGCGCGGCTGGAAAAACCGCACTGCGGCAATTGCGGTGTGCCTTTCATGAAAATAATGACAGGGTTGTCTTTGACTGCCTGATCGATACGATCCAATGCGCTCATGCCAATAGTCCTCTTTGATGTAGTTCCAATGGATTACATTCTACCTGTTGGCTGAAATAAATAAACGCCAGATTCCATGCGGGATAGTGGTTGGCCACCTTATTGCTTGCGGCGCTTCTTCATGGCCGCGAATTCTCCAGTGTCAATGTAGCCATCAAGGTTGGTATCGACATTGTCGAAAATCCGCCGTGGGTTGATCCTGCCCGATGTCGGGTTGCGGGCCGCGTATTCATCCCAGGAAATCAGGTTGTCGCTATTGGTATCCAGGCGGGCGAAATCTGGGTCGGTGGCGTGTTGCCGGGCGGGAACGCCGGTGGACAGGAGTAAGGTCAGCAGAAGCAGGGTGCTGGTCAGATATGTTTTCTTGTTCATGTTATGCCCCTATTGTCAGTTTGGTTGTGGTTCAACGTGGTTTTATATACAGTTAGCGTTAAAGCGATTATCCGGAAAATTTATTTTTCCATAAACCCAGAATATTATTGTTGTGGATAACGCAAGATGAACAAGCGTCTACTTTGTTTCCATGGTTCGATCCTTGAAAAAAGCAATAATCGTAAACCTTCAGGGGTGTATTTCCGAATAATCCGTATTATGATGCGAATCTTTTCCCTCGCCATTAGCGATTTACGGAGTTTAGTGTGGAACTGACCGGTGCCGAGATATTCGTCGAGTGTCTTAAAGAGGAAGGGGTTGAAACCATCTTTGGTTATCCCGGTGGGGCTGTGCTGTTCATTTATGATGAGCTGTACAAGCAGCAGGATAAAGTCAACCACATCCTGGTAAGACATGAACAGGGGGCTGTGCACGCAGCCGAAGGTTATGCCAAGGCAACCAACAAGCCAGGCGTGGCGCTGGTGACTTCTGGCCCAGGGGCTACCAATGCCGTGACCGGGATTGCCGATGCCTATATGGATTCTGTGCCACTGGTGGTGTTCACCGGTCAGGTGCCGCGTCACCTGATTGGTAATGATGCCTTCCAGGAAGTCGACATCGTGGGCATTACCCGCCCGTGCGTCAAACACAATTTCCTGGTGACGGATGTCAAGGAACTGGCTACCACCATCAAGAAAGCCTTCTATATTGCCAGCACTGGCCGCCCCGGCCCGGTACTGGTAGATATTCCGAAAGATATTACCACGGCGCGTTGTGAGTTCCATTATCCCAAGGAAATCACCATGCGCTCCTACAACCCGACCTACAAGGGCAACAAGCGTCAGGTGCGCCGCGCGATTGACCTGATGCTGGAAGCCAAAAAACCGGTGCTGTATACCGGTGGTGGGGTGGTATTGTCTGGCGCTGCGTATGAGCTGACCGAGTTCACCCATGAACTGGGTTTCCCTATTACCGAGACCCTGATGGGTCTGGGCGCATTCCCCTCCAATGACAAGCAGTTCGTTGGCATGTTGGGTATGCACGGTACTTACGAAGCGAACAATGCCATGCACCATGCCGACTTGGTGATTGCGATTGGCGCGCGTTTCGACGACCGTGTTACCGGCAATATCGAAAAATTCTGCCCGTATGCCAAGATCATCCATGTCGACATTGACCCTGCGTCCATTTCCAAGAACGTGAAGGTGGATGTGCCGATTGTGGGTGATGTTAAACACGTCATCACTGACCTGCTGGAAGAGCTGCGCAGCCGCAAGGAACGCCCTGACGCTGCCGCGCTGGCAGAGTGGTGGAAACAGATCGACGAATGGCGCAAGGCCAACTGCCTTAAGTACAACCAGGATATGGGGGGCGAAATCCGCGCCCAGTTTGTCATTGAAAAGTTCTGGGAACTGACCGGTGGCGACGCTTATATCTGTTCCGACGTAGGCCAGCACCAAATGTGGGCGGCACAGTATTACCGCTTCAACAAGCCCAACCGCTGGATCAATTCCGGTGGCCTCGGCACCATGGGCTTCGGTCTGCCTGCCGCGATGGGCGTGCAGATGGCATTCCCGGATGAAACCGTTGGTTGCGTTACCGGCGATGGCAGTATCCAGATGTGTATCCAGGAACTGGCGACCTGCCTGCAATACCGCCTGCCGATCAAGATTCTGACCCTGAACAACGGCTATCTCGGCATGGTGCGCCAGTGGCAGGAATTCTTCTACCAGAAGCGTTACGCCTCCTCCTATATGGATGCCCTGCCAGATTTCGTCAAGCTGGCGGAAGCTTACGGCCACATCGGTATGCGTATCGAGAAGCCGGGTGATGTGGAAGGCGCGATCAAGGAGGCGCTGGCTATGAAAGACCGTCTGGTGTTCATGGATTTCATCACCATGCAGGAAAACAACGTTTACCCGATGGTGCCTGCCGGTGCGGGCCACAATGAAATGATTCTGGTATAGGTGACAAAATGCGGCATGTAATTTCCATCCTGATGGAGAATGAGGCTGGCGCGTTGTCGCGCGTGGCCGGATTATTCTCTGCCCGTGGCTATAATATTGAATCCCTGACGGTTGCGCCCACTGAGGATGCAACCCTGTCGCGCATGACCTTGGTGACGCGCGGTAGCGAGGAAATTGTCGAACAGATCGTCAAGCAGTTACACAAGCTGATTGACGTGGTGAAGGTCATGGATCTTTACCAGAACTCGCATATCGAACGCGAAATGATGTTCATCAAGGTGGCTGTGGACAAGAACTCCGCCTGCGAAGGGGTTAAACGCCTCGCGGATATTTTCCGTGGCAACATCATCGACGTGACTGACAAGATGTATACGATCGAGCTGACCGGCGACCGTAGCAAGCTGGATGCTTTCGTCAACGCGCTGAAGGAATTCCGCATCGTGGAAGTGGTGCGTTCCGGCAGCATGGGCATTGCGCGCGGCGAAACAGCTTTACGTGTTTAATAAAGTATTTGATTGATTTAAGGTATTAACATGGCACTGAATATTTACTACGACAAAGACGCTGACCTTTCCATTATCCGGGGCAAGAAGGTTTCCATCATCGGTTATGGCTCACAGGGCCATGCCCATGCCTGCAACCTGAAGGATTCCGGCGTTGATGTCACCGTGGGTTTGCGCATGAATTCCCCATCCGTCGCTAAAGCGCAGAATGCCGGCCTGAAAGTGGCGTCTGTTGTTGAAGCGGTGGCTGCTGCCGATGTCGTCATGGTGCTGACTCCGGATGAATTCCAGAGCCAGCTGTACCGCCAGGAAATTGAGCCAAACCTGAAGCAGGGCGCTACTTTGGCGTTCGCGCATGGTTTTGCTATCCACTACAATCAGATTGTGCCACGCGCTGACCTGGACGTAATCATGATTGCGCCAAAAGCGCCAGGCCACACTGTCCGTAACGAGTATGTAAAAGGCGGTGGGATTCCTGATCTGATTGCTATCCAGCAGAATGCTTCCGGTCAGGCAAAAGATCTGGCGCTTTCTTACGCTTCCGCTATCGGCGGTGGCCGTACCGGCATCATCGAAACCACGTTCAAGGACGAAACCGAAACCGACCTGTTCGGCGAGCAGGCTGTGCTGTGCGGTGGTGCGGTTGAGCTGGTCAAGGCCGGTTTTGAAACCCTGACCGAAGCCGGTTATGCACCGGAAATGGCTTACTTCGAGTGTCTGCATGAACTGAAGCTGATCGTTGACCTGATGTACGAAGGCGGTATCGCCAACATGAACTACTCCATTTCCAACAATGCGGAATATGGTGAATATGTGACTGGCCCTGAAGTCATTAACGACCAGTCCCGCGCAGCCATGCGCAATGCGCTGAAGCGTATCCAGAACGGTGAATATGCGAAAATGTTCGTCACTGAAGGCGCGATGGGTTATCCATCCATGACAGCTTACCGTCGTAACAACGCAGCGCACCCGATTGAAACGACTGGTGCAAAATTGCGTGCAATGATGCCGTGGATTCAGAAAATCGTGGATAAGTCCAAGAACTGATCAAGCCGGGAGGAGGGGAGAAGCCTCCCCCCTTCCCAATCCTTGTTCCCGCACGCGGCGGCAAGTCGCTTTCTTGGGTGTTACTCTGCGAATACTGCTTTGGCGGCAGCCACAGCCACGCCGGACTTGATCGGCGCACGCATGTCGGACAGCACCGCATCCAGCGCACCCAGACAGTTGAGCACGTTTTTCTGGTTGCTGGTGGAACCCATGAGGCCGATACGCCAGATTTTCCCGGCTAGCGCGCCCAGACCCGCACCAATTTCCAGGCTGTAACGGTTGAGCAGCTCAGCACGCACGGCAGCTTCGTCCACGCCTTCTGGAATGGTGACTGAGTTCAGTTGCGGCAAGCGGTAAGCTTCATCTACCACGAACTGCAAGCCCATTGCCTCGACCCCAGCCTTCAGTGCCTGATGGTTGTGGGCGTGGCGCGCCCAGGCGTTTTCCAGCCCTTCTTCCTGTAACATTACCAGGGATTCATGGAAAGCATACAGGGTGTTGATCGGCGCAGTGTGGTGGTAGGCGCGTTTGGCCCCACCGCCCCAGTAACCCATCACCAGGTTCATGTCCATGAACCAGCTTTGCACCTTGCTTTGGCGGTTCTTGATGCGTTCCACGGCGCGGGGGCCGAAACTGACCGGGGAAATGCCGGGGACGCAGGACAAGCACTTTTGCGTGCCGGAATAGATGGCGTCGATTTCCCATTCGTCGACCTTGAGGGGCGTGCCACCGAGTGAGGTGACGGCATCGACGATGGTCAGGCAATCGTGGTCATGCGCCAGTTTCACCAGGGTTTGCGCGTCGGATTGCGCGCCGGTGGAAGTTTCTGCGTGCACGAAGGCAACCAGCTTGGCGTCATGATGGGTCTTCAGGGCATCTTCCACCTTGTTGGGGTCAACCGGCTTGCCCCAGTCGTCCATCACCATGATGGGGGTTGCGCCGCAACGCTCGACGTTTTCCTTCATGCGCCCGCCGAATACGCCGTTCTGGCACACGATTACCTTGTCGCCTGGTTCCACCAAGTTGACGAAACAGGTTTCCATCCCTGCTGAGCCTGGTGCGGAAACCGGCATGGTCAGCTCGTTTTTGGTCTGGAAGGCGTATTGCAGCATCCCCTTGACATCATCCATCATGCCGACAAATGCAGGGTCGAGGTGGCCAATGGTAGGGCGCGCCATGGCTTCCAGCACACGTGGGCTGACATCGGAAGGGCCAGGCCCCATCAGGGTGCGGACAGGCGGGTGAAAAGATTTTGCAGTCATGCGTCGGGTCACTCTTTATCTCGGCAAAAACGGGATGATACTACGGGAAAGGGCGTATGCAATACGCCCCTACAGCGGGTGTGCCATGTAGGGGCGTATTGCATACGCCCTTTTTCGGGGGCTAACTTGAGTCTTGTATCTTGTGTAACTCCTGCTCGCAGAGGATTTTCAGCATGGCCAGCGCTTCGTTCAACAACGCACCACGCACTTGCTGGAGTTGCTGTTTGATATGTTCGCGGCCATCATCCAGCCACTGGTCCCAGGATTGCTGCTCCTCATTATCCCACCAGTCGGGTGTGTTTTTAGGCTGATAGGCCAGCTTGTCGAGATTCAGCAGATCGTAAATATTCACCCATTCGCTTTCCACGCGCAGCATCAGGGTTGGGTTGAACAGGTAGTGGCCATGCCTGACACGGTAGAATAGCTTGCGGTTGTAAGGGTCAGGGCGGTACATCTCATTTTTGGCAAATATGCCGGAAATATAGGCGCGCTGCTTACGCTGCGATGTCAACACTTCCGCTGGGAAATGGGTGATGGCGTCGATGATGTCCTGGCTACAATAACCGCCTTTGCCCATCACATTGACTGGCAGAACCCGGTAGAACAGTGCAATCATCAGGTTGAGGAGGAAAAATTCCATGCTGCGCTTGTCCAGCTTTTGCAACTTGCCATCAATCTGGATGCTGAGGCTGTCGGGTTCCAGCAGGCTGTAAATGTCAGCGAGGTGCTGGCGGGCGTATTTTTCATCTTTGCTGGCTTGCTGGAGCGCAATCTGGAAGGCGGTAAAGCCGTTGTTGTTGGTCAGCCCGGTATCCGCGTCGCGTGCCGTCAATTCTTCCACCAGTACGGCATTGCCCAGCCAGGCAGCCACCATCAGCGGCGTCTGGTTGAACGGGTTGCGGAAATCCACCCCGAGGCGGTTGATCTGGTTGCGCAAGGCCAACGGGTTTTTGGCCATGTAGGGCAGGTAGTATTTCTGCTGGAGTTGCTTGATGCCATGGGCCGGATGCCGCGCCGGTTTGAAGTTGGCCAGCCGCAGGTCGCGCAAGAAATAGCGGTCTTCGTACACCAGTGCGTATTCAAACAGGGCGAGGCGGGCTTTGCGGTCGCCTTGCCGGATGGCTTGCTGGTGAAGATGCGCAAGCGATTCGTCACGATAAACCGGCCAGTCAGGCGCTTGTTGCTGGAGGATTTCGCGGCGGATGCGTTCGGCCTGTTCCTGTTTGCCCTGTAATTCGAGCTTGTGGGCTTCGCGTTGCCATTCTTCCAGGCTGGAATCCTGGCTATCGAGATTGAGGGTATCCAGCGCGTCGCGCAGGCCAATCAGATCCAGCAGGCGTTGTTTGGGGTTGGCTTCGATCCAGTACAGGTTGCGCACCGCGCGGGTGAGGGCGACGTACAGTGCATTGATGTAAAACTTGTAGATTTCCAGCGACTTGTCGGTCTTGTCCTTGGCACGGGCATAGCGCAATTCGTCCTGCTGCAAATCTTCGTGCTTAACCCCATGACTGATTTCGCGGAAACGCTTGTCTTCGTCGCTGAGGAAGTTGTAGAGGATGATATTGTCGTATTCCAGCCCCTTGGCTTCCTGGATGGAAAACACCAGCGGGGTATTGAAATGCCGTTGGGCGGCTGCTTTCTGTTCCGCGTGCATCACCACGACGGCAAAGCGGGTGGAAGCGCGGGTCTTGGCGTCAAGTTCGCGGCGGATGTTGTCGCAGTCTTGCAGGAACAGCACTTCGCCTTGCACATGGCCGTTACTGTGCACCAGATAATTGCTTTCGCGGTCAATGGAGCTGAAGCGGGCATTTTTCAACAGCAGGATGCGGTTGGCCAGCTCCGTCACCTGTGGCGCGTTGCGGTAATTGGTGTGCAGGATGCACACCATACCGGTGTCCGCCTGTAATTCCCCATGGGTAAAGAACAGGCTTTTGAGCTTGCTCCAGGAAAAGAAATTGGGGTGGACGATCTGGTTGGAATCGCCGCATAGCACGAAGCCGCTGGGGTTGCGCAGTGCTTTCAGGATCAGATAAAGCTGGATGTTGGTGAAATCCTGCACCTCATCGACCACCACGAAGTCGTAACGCGGGTTGATTTTTTGTAGGTATTGGTGGCTGAGGATGTTGCTGTCATATAGGCGCTGTTCCTGCAAGAACACCAGATAGCGGGTGAAAATGTCGTAGACCAGCGGGCGTTCATCCTCCGGAAAAATCGACTGGCGCACGCCGAGGTTGAGGTATTCCCCCCGCTCCAGATAAGCAGCTTCGACCGAAGGGCCGGTCAGCACACCACGGAATTCCTCGAACAGTTTATGTGCATCCTTGATGGCAAGGCGCGGTAGACGGCTGAGCCAGTCGGCAAAATGACGGAAGTTTACAGGCTTGCCGTTCGGTATTTGGATACTTTCCAGAAATTCGTCGAAGGACAGGAAATCGACCTGCTGGTGCGGGTTGACGTACTGGTGGGCGTAGTACAGGTCGCGGGAATTTTTCACCAGATACGGCGAAAGTGTCACGTACAGCACGTCGCCACGGCAGCCCTTGAGTTTTTCCAGCGTCAGTGCGGTTTTGCCACTACCTGCCGAACCGATGATGACCAGTGGCGGCTCCAGCGCGTAAACGGCCTGCTGGTTTTTATCAAAGGAAATTACCTTGTCGAGCAGGTTGAAGCGTGGGTGTGCCGCGTTGACGTAAGCCAGCACCGGCGGGTTGGCGGGCGCTTCCTCCAATGGGGGGATTTTGTCTTCGTCCACCGTCGTGCCGTGGCGCAGGAAACGTGAACCGGCGTAGTCGTGGCTTTCCAGGTATTCCAGCACCAGTGCGTAGCGTTCGCCGTTATGCCGGTAGAACGATAGCAGCAGGCGGTCGCTGCGGTTAAGGCGCGCGCGGTAAAGGTTGTCGCCGATTTTTTTGACATCCGCCGATTTAAGGTCGTCGGCTTCCATGAAACTGCGCCATTTGGCGAAGCCATTGATGATGTCGGGGTCGAGTTCGTTATACAACAGAATTTGCATGGCGCTATTGTGGCGTAAGGCGTGGCATTCTGGCGAATACAGCCAATCTATGCTGGCAGCAAGGTTTGAATCCCGCCCGGCGTGAACCTGTCCTATAGTCTGTGGTCAAACCTGACCAAACTACGTTCAACAATAAGGAGGTTGCCATGCTTCGCCATGCCACCCTATGGCTTGTCAGTCTGTTCATGATACTTGCCTCTACCAGCGCGCCCGCAGGCCAGTCCGTGCGTGAAAACCTGATTGCGGCGGCAGATGCCAAAGCCAGTGGCGAATACGCCTTTGCCCGTTGCCGCGATTTGAAGGGCAAACCCTTCGACGCTAAAGGCAAGAAAACCGCCCTGATCGTTGGCGACAGCTACGCCTGCGACCTGGTAAATGCCATCGAAGAAAATGCTTATCTGCGAGACTACCAAATAAGCCTGCGCTATATCCCTTATGACTGCCAAACGGTCATAGGGAAGGGGGCAGTCGGCCTCATCGCGGCCAAGGACAAGGCATTTTGCGCAGATCCCAACCATGCTGACAGTCTGCAACGCGCCCAGGAGCAGATCCAGCAAGCCGATCTGGTGATCTTTGCCTCGCGCTGGAAACCGGCGGTGGCAGATGGCTTGCCCAGCACCCTGGGGCAATTAGGCCTGAGGCCGCAACAGAAAGTGGTGGTGGTCGGCAACAAGTTTTTCGGCAAAATTGCGGCGCAGAAATATTTACGGATGGCGGATGATGAACTGAAAACCCTGCGCAATAAGGTCAATCCTGTTGAAGCCAAGACCATCAACGAGAAACTGGCCAAACAACTGGGCAAGGATGTGTTGTTCGTAAACCCGCACCAGTTGCTGTGTGGGGATGAAGCCAGTTGCCCGCTGTTCACCCCTGACCTGCAACTGATTTCCTACGACGGCAGGCATCTGACCCAGGCGGGCGCGCGCCATGTCGGCAAGGTTTTGTTCGGGAACTCGGCGTTGGGGAAAATGTGAGGGCGAATCCACATTTCCTGCATGACCTTTGCACCTGATTCGGGCAGAATCGGCGGCTTTGATGCAAGGATACGATTGCCACCCTTATGAGCCGCCTGCTGCGTTCCAGCGCTGTGATCAGCGCCATGACCATGGTTTCCCGTGTACTGGGTTTGCTGCGCGACATGATTGTTGCCCGCTATTTCCCGGTCGACGGGGCGACGGATGCATTTTATGTTGCCTTCCGCATCCCCAACCTGCTGCGCCGCCTGTTTGCCGAGGGGGCATTTTCGCTGGCTTTCGTGCCGGTGCTGTCGGAATACAAGGAAAAGCAGGATAGGGAAACCCTCAAGGATTTGCTTGACCATGTGGCCGGTTATCTGGGCTTGATCCTGCTGGTGATTACGGTGGTTGGCGTGGTGGCCGCGCCGGTGGTGATGTGGGTTTTCGCGCCGGGGTTTGATGCCAAACCGGAGGCGCGTCCGGAGTTGGCGGTGCAGATGTTACGGATTACCTTTCCCTACATCCTGTTCATTTCGCTGACGGCGTTTGTTAGTGGCATCCTCAACACTTTCCACAAGTTCGCTATTCCGGCACTGACGCCTGCGTTGCTGAATGTGGTGATGATTGCGGCGGCTATTTGGGGGGCACCGTATTTTGATGAACCCATTCTGGTGCTGGCGTGGGGCGTATTTTTCGCCGGGATCGCGCAATTGGTGTTCCAGTTGCCAACGTTGGCACGGCTGGGGTTGTTACCGCGTTTCCGCATCCGCAAAGGGCATGAGGGTGTCAGCCGCATCATGAAGCTGATGATACCGACCCTATTCGGTTCCTCGATTGCGCAGTTGAACCTGCTGATCAATACCTTGCTGGCGTCCTTCCTCGCGGTGGGCAGCATTTCCTGGCTGTATTACTCCGACCGCTTTGTGGAATTGCCGCTGGCGATTGTCGGGGTGGCGCTGGGAACGGTGATCCTGCCCAAGCTGTCGAGTGACCATGCGAAAGCGGATGCTGCGCAATTCCGTCACACCATGGACTGGGCGTTGCGGATGGGCTTGCTGATTTCCATTCCCGCCACTTTGGGGCTGATGCTGTTAGCGGAACCGATCTTGGCGACGGTGATGATGCATGGCGCGTATGGCTGGAAAGATGTGCAGATGTCGGCCATGAGCCTGACAACCTACTCCTTCGGCCTGAGCGCCTTTATTCTGGTGAAAGTACTTGCCCCTGGGTTCTATTCCCGGCAGGATACCAAAACGCCGGTGAAAATCGGTGTCATTTCAATTGTTTCCAATATGTTATTAAACATGTTAATTGTATTGCCCTGGCATTTTTCCGGCACGCCCGGCCCCCATGCAGGGTTGGCGCTGGCCACGGCGCTGGCGGGTTATGTGAATGCAGGGTTGCTGTTTTACAACCTGCACAAGCAGCAAATTTTCGACCCGGAAAAAGGCTGGGGGGCATTTTTGCTAAAAATCACCCTGGCGTGTTTAGTCATGGGTGGCTTGATCTGGCTGGTTTCGCCGACGGATGCCTGGTGGCAGACAGCGGCGGTATGGCCAAAAATCGGCTGGCTGCTGGGGCTGATTGTGCTGGCACTGGTCAGCTATTTCGCGACCCTGCGCTTACTGGGAATGTCGTTTAAACAGATGTTGGGACGTTAGTGCGGCATTGTTTGCTACACTGCGTACCTTGGCTTACTCAAAATAAAATCTACATGCAATCATTCAGGAGCTTCTCCTCATGAAAAAATTATTGTTGTCCGCCCCGGTCGTGTTGTTAGTCGCGTGGGGTGGGGCTAGCTGGTTTATCGGCCAGCAAACAGAGGCATCCATCAAACAGTTCCTCGACCAGCAAAATCAGGCATCTGCCCGTAGTGGTTTGCACCAGGAACTGGTCAGTTATGAAAAAGGGTTATTGAGTTCCAAAGCCATCACCAAAATGACCTTTGATGCGCCTCCTTTCAATGAGTGGGTGGGTGAAGTGCAAGTTATAAATAGCATCCAGAATGGGCCAGTCTTTTTCGGTGGCGGTAGCCCGTTACAGTTCGGCTCTGCCCGCGTCGACACCCAATTGGATATGGATTCGCTGGATGAAGAAAAACGCCAGTGGCTGACCACCGCTTTTGAAGGCAAACCGCCGGTGGAAGGGCATACCGTGCTCGGTTTTGGCGGTAATGCTGACTATGACTTCACCATCAACCCCATGAAGGTGGATAATGGCGCAACCATTGTGACTGACGCCATTACCATGCAAGGTTCCAGTACCAGCACCGCTGACATGCAAGGCACGATCAGCATTACAGCAGGCAAGGTGGAAATTAGGGATGACGCTTCCCAGATCAGCATTCCGTCCGCGCAACTGGAAGGTGAAGTCACCGGCATGGTCGGCGGGCAGGCGCTGGGCAATTTCGACCTCAAGGTTCCGGGTGTTTCCATTCTTGCAGCAGGTACAACCGTGCCGACCACCTTTGACCTTGCCATGCAGACTGGCAGCGATGTGAAAGACAATGAACTAGCCGGTAAGCTCACTATGCAGGCCAGCAATATCCAGGGCGTGGAAGACGCGCTCAGCAAGCTGGATTTCAGCATGGATATGGCCGGGCTGGATGTGGCCGGGCTGGAAGAACTGGGCAAGTTGCAAGCTGATATGCAAAGCCACCAGAACCAGATGGTCTGGAACGCCGATGCCATGGAAACCCCCGAAGGCCAGCAAAAGCAACAGGAACTGATGGAAAAAATCAACCAGACCGCCGAACGGGTCATGCAAGTCGCTTTCGGCAAGGTACTGAAAACCAACAAGAGCCACTTGCATAGCGTGCTGAAAGCGGAAAGTGCCAAAGGCGGGATCAATGCAGACATTGACCTGACCTACACGGGCGAAGGCGTTCCCTCACTGATGGAACTTGCCACTTACACCCCCAACGATTGGGGTCAAATGCTCAAGGGCAAGATCGCACTGGACGCCGACAAGGCCATGTTGCCGGAAGGCTTCGACATGCTGGTGATGCCATACGAGGAGCAGGGGCTGATTAAAATGGAAGGCGGCAAACTCAAGAGCGACATCGAACTGGCGGGTGAAAACGTCACCCTCAACGGCAAGTCAATGCCTTTTGCTGATTTGATGCAAATGCTTGCCCCGCAAGGTACGGGCATAGAAGGCGGCGACCCGGACATGGGCATCCCTGAAGACCTGATGCAGAAGATCGAGCAGGAAGGTCTGACACCAGAAGTCATCCAGTTGCTGGAAGAAAGTGATGATGTGCCACGCGAAACGGTTGAAATGCTCAGGCAATTACAGCAAATTCAGCAAGACGTGCAGGACGGCAAGATGCCGGAAGAAGACCAAAAGGGTACACAGGAGTAAATAACGATGGCCGATTCCCCCTACATCTTTGAAGCGAACCCGCAAAATTTCCAGCAGGTGGTGCTGGAAAACTCTTATCAAGTTCCGGTGCTGGTAGATTTCTGGGCTGACTGGTGTCAGCCATGCAAGACGCTGATGCCGCTGCTGGCGAAACTGGCCGACGAATACCAGGGCGGTTTCATCCTGGTCAAGGTCAACACCGACCAGCACCAGCAACTGGCGCAGCAATTCGGCGTGCGCAACCTGCCCACCGTTAAGGTGATTAAGGAAGGGCGTATTGTCGACGAATTCATGGGCGTGCAGCCGGAAGGTGAAATCCGCAAGATCATCAACCGTCACCGCGTGCGCAAGACCGAGCCGTACCGCCAGCAGGCATTGGCGATGTACGAAAGCGGCGACCTGACAGGCGCGGTGCAATTGATGGAACAGGTCGTGCAGCACGAACCGGATTTCTACGAAGCGGTGATTGAACTGGCCGGTATGCTGATCCAGTCCGAACGGGCGGAAGAGGCCGAATTCATGCTGCAAGCCGTGCCACCAGACGCCATTGAAAACGAAATCCTCAGCCAGTTGCTGGCCGAAGCCAAAAAAGCCAAATTGCAGGCGCAGGTGGTCGGGGTCGACACTTCAGCGTTGGAACAGCGGCTGGCTGAAAATCCCGACGACCTTGCCACCATGCTGGAGCTGGCGAAAATTCGCGTTGCGATGGATGACATCGAAGGCGGGTTGGAGCTGTATTTCACCGTCCACAAGAAAGACAGCAATTTCCAGGATGGGGCCGGCAAGCAGGGGATGCTCAGCACTTTTGAGCTGATCGGAGCGAAGAATCCGCTGGTGAAGAAGTATCGGAACAAGATGTTTTCGTTGATTTATTAAAAAAAGGGGAGAGGCATGAAACCGGAACACGAAGCCATCGTCATCAAGGCACGCAAAAACGCTGATGAACGCGCCAAAGGCTACCGCGAACAGGCGCTGAGAATGTACCCGTGGGTATGCGGACGTTGTGGCCGCGAATTTACTCACGCCAACCTGCGCGAACTGACCGTGCATCACCGCAACCACGACCACGACTACAACCCGCCGGATGGCAGCAACTGGGAACTGCTATGCCTCTACTGCCACGACTACGAACACCAGAAACTGCTGGAAGCCGCCTATGGCGGGTCAGCAGGGACGCAAGGCCCAGCCGCAGCCACCCACAACCCCTTCGCCAACCTGAAAGAAAAAATGAAAAAGAAATAACCTGTCACGTAGGGGCAGACTTCCGTGTCTGCCGTCTTCAACGCCTCAGCGGATCAAGCCTCCGCATGTTTCAACTTGTGGCTCACCTTCCTGAAACCGACCAGGATGTCATCAATAAACGTAAACACCGCCGGTACCACCAGCAAACTCAGGAAAGTGGAAGCCACCAACCCGCCAATCACCACAATCGCCATTGGCTGGCGGAAACTCGGGTCAGCCGCCAGCCCCAGCGCGGTCGGCATCATGCCCGCGCCCATGGCGATGGTGGTCATCACGATCGGCCTTGCCCGCTTGTGGCAGGCGTCCAGCAAGGCAGGAACACGTCCGTTCTGGTCACGTTCCCGCGCCATCACGGCGTAATCCACCAACAGGATCGAGTTCTTGGTCACGATCCCCATCAGCATCAGCAGGCCGATGACCGCAGGCATCGAAAAACTGCTGCCCGTCACCAGCAAAGCGACCAATGCCCCGCCCACCGATAGTGGCAACGCTGCCAGAATCGTGATCGGTTGCAGAAAATCGTGGAACAGCAGCACCAGCACGATGTAGATAAACAGCACGCCGATCAGCATCGCCCCACCAAAGCCGCCGAACAGTTCCGCCATACGCTCGGCATCGCCGGAACTTTGCTGCTCAACGCCGGGCGGCAGGGTTTTCAGGGAAGGCAGTTTCTCCACCATCGCATTGACTTGCCCGACTGGCAGGCCATTCAGTTCCACGTCAATGCTGACGTTGCGCTTGCGGTCGTAGCGGTCGATCTGGGAGGGGCCGCTACCCAGTTGTACATCCGCCACTGCTGCCAGTGGCACGGAACCATTGCGCCCCGGAATCCGCAACTGGCGGATGGTGTCGAGGTCGGCGCGTACTGCTTCGTCGAATTGCACGCGGATCGGCACTTGCCGCTGTGGCAGGTTGAGTTTGGGCAGGCGGGTGGAAAAGTCACCGTTGGTGGCGACGCGCACCACTTGCCCGAGGGCTTCGGTGCTGATGCCGAGTTCGGCAGCGCGGGCGTAATCCGGCTTGATGTGGATTTCCGGGCGTTGCAGGCTTGCGCCGGATACCACGTTGCCGATGCCCTGCATGGTGCGTAGGTCGCGTTCTGCGCCTTGCGCGGTCTTGATCAGCAGGTCGCCGTCATCGCTGGCCAGTACCACCTGCATCTTGTCGCCCGCGCCACCGGAACCAACGGTGAAACGTACCCCCGGCAGCGGTTTGAGGGCTTGACGGATGTCGTTTTCCACGGCGGTTTGCGCCCGTGAACGCTCTTCGCGGGTAGTCAGTTGCAGGGTCAGGGTGGCCTTGCGTGAATCCGTGCCGCTGCTCATGGCGAATGGGCCGCTGCTGACGCCACCGCCGCCGCCCACCATGGTGAAGACTTTTTTCACATCTGGCAGGGGGGCAAGCAACTGGCGAGCCTGTTCGGCAACCGCGTAGGTTTCATCCAGCGTGGTTCCCGGTTGCATTTCCAGCGAAACGGAGGTCAGCGCGGTATCGGCAGGCGGCACGAAGCCTTTCGGCAGCAACGGCACGATTTGTAGGGAGGCGACGAAAATGGCGATGGCGGCTACCAAAGTGATGATGCGGTGTTTCAGGCACCAGGCGACAGTCCGCATGTAGAGGCGCATGATCAGGCCGTCTTTTTGTTCCTTTGGCGGATGTGGCTTGAGGAAGTAGGCCGCCATCATCGGCGTCAGTAAGCGCGCTACCGCCAGTGAGAAGAATACCGCGACGGCGGCGGTAATGCCGAAGGATTTGAAGAACTTGCCGGGTACGCCGCCCATGAAGGCAGTGGGCAGGAATACGGCTACCAGCGTAAAGGTGGTGGCAATGACCGCCAGACCGATTTCATCCGCCGCTTCCATAGCCGCCTGATACGGCGTTTTGCCCATGTGCAAGTGGCGTTCGATGTTTTCCACTTCCACGATGGCGTCATCCACCAGCACCCCGACGACCAGCGCCAATGCCAGTAAGGTGAGGATGTTGAGCGAGAAGCCGAAATATTGCATCGCCATGAAGGTGGGGATAATTGCCAGTGGCAGGGCAGCTGCCGACACCAGCGTGGCGCGCAGGTTGCGCAGGAACAGGAACACCACCAGGATGGCAAGCGCCGCGCCTTCGTACAGCAGGTGCATGGAGCCGGTGTAGTTGGCCTGGATGCGCTCGATGGTGTCGTAGGCTTCGGCAATCTGTACTTGCGGATGGGCGCTGGCAAATTTGGCAATTTCCGCGCGTACCCCGTTCACCACGTCGATTTCACTGGCGCCACGTACCCGCGTGATCTGGAAACCGACCACCGCTTTGCCATTAAGCAGGGCATAGGTGGAACGTTCGGCAACGGTGTCGCGGATATGGGCAATCTGGTCGAGACGTACATGCCGCCCGTTAGACAGCGGGATGTCGATTGCGCCGAGTTCAGCCGCCGTATCAACCCGCCCTAGGGTACGCACGGACTGGATGCCGCCACCGACATCGCCACGTCCGCCGGGCGCATCCTGCTGCATTTGCCCCAAGCGGGTGGAAACGTCGGCAGCAGTGACGCCCATCCCCGTCATCAGGGCAGGGTCAAGTTCGATGCGGACTTCGCGGTCAACTCCGCCAACCCGTGACACTTTGCCTACGCCTTTGACTGCCATTAGCGCACGGGTAATGTCATTGTCGACGAACCACGACAGGGCTTCCTCATCCATGCTGGCGGAGGCGACCGTGAAGGTGACCAGCGGGCTGCCTGCGGTGGTGACTTTGGAAACCACCGGGTCGTTCATTTGTGCGGGCAGGTTGGCGCGGATGGTGTCGACGGCATTGCGGACTTCATTCAGCGCGACCTCGGTATCTTTCTCGATGTCGAATTCGGTGGCAATGCTGGCGCTGCTGTCGGTCAGGGTAGTGCGGACGTGCTTGACGCCGTTGATGGTGGCAAGCTGGTTTTCGATCTTGCGGGCGACTTCGCTTTCCAGCTGTGCCGGGTCAGCGCCTTCCAGCGAGGCATTGACAATGATGGTCGGCAAGTCAATGTCGGGGAAGTTCTGGATGCCCAGCGATTTGAAGCCTTTGACGCCGAGGAAAGTCAGCAGCGCAAACAGTAGGATGGCTGGAACCGGGTTGCGGATCGACCAGGCGGAAACGTTCATGATTTACCCTCTGGTTTGTCACCCAGGCTGCTGGCAGGTGGCTTGTCGACCACTTCCACTGTATCCCCGTCATTCAGGAACGCGCCACCGGTAGCCACCACCTTGGCGTCTGTACTCAGGCCGTCGAGGATTTCCACCTTGCCATTGGCGCGTCGCCCGGTTTTGACGGAACGTTGCATGACCTTGTTGTCTGTGCCGAGTGCAAACACGTAATTTTTACCGTCGCGCAGGATCACGCTGGCTTGCGGCACGGTCAACGCGGTTTCCGAGCCGGTGAGGATTTCGCCCTCAGCGAACATGCCGGGTTTGGCTGGGTTGCCCGGTGGCAGGCTGATGTAGGCGGTGGCGTTGCGGGTATTGGCGTCGAGGGTGGGGGAAACTACGCGCACTTCGCCTTCCACGCTGCCGCCATCCGGTAGGTTCAAGCGGGCTTTCTGGCCGGGCTGCACGCGCCCCATATCCTGGCTGGTGACGGCTGCTTGCCATTCCACGCGGTTTTGGCGTACCAGACGGAACAGTTCGGTACCGGTTTGTACGACTGCGCCGAGGGTGGCGGCGCGGGAGGAGATCACGCCATCATCCGGGGCGAGGATGCGGGTTTGCGCGAGGCGGATTTGCTGGGCTTCCAGCGCGGCTTCCGCCACCGCTTCGCCGGTCAGGTACTGGTCAATCTGCTGGGCAGGCAATGCGCCGCTGCTTTTCAGGAGGCGGGCGCGCTCGGCGTTGGCACGGGCTTCAGCGAGGCTGGCCTGCTTTTGCGCGACATCAGCTTTCACGGCGGCTTGCGCAAGCCGTACCAGTTCCTGGCCTTTTTTCACTTCGTCGCCAATATCCACCAGCACGTCGGTGACGCGCAGGCCGCCGATTTCGGAGGCAATGATGGCTTCGTGCCACGGGGCAATGGCACCGTTGGCGGTGATGCCGGTATTCCAGCTTTCTTCCACCGGCGTGGCAACACTTACCGCCAGCGCAGGCTTGGCGGGCAGGGCATCGGGCGCTTCTTCCGCCCGTACCGGCAGTGAGGGTAGGGCTGCCAGTACAGACGCAAGAAACAATGAACGGATAGCAAGCGCAGTAGAATTCTTCATATTAATGACTGCCAGTCAGTTGTTTGAGGCAAATCTTAAATGACCACTAGTCAGTTGTCGAGTTCTCTGATAAACATGACCTGTGATATTTTTTGGCTGTTATATTTGCTTTGTGATTATTGGTGTTCGCAAATCCGGTGTTCTGTATCACAGATTAATTTATGCGTTGTGGGCTAACATTTGTAACAGGGCTTATCTAGTAACTGGATGTTTACAAAGTTTATCAAAAGGTGCGTTTATGAAACTGGTATCGTCAAGCAATTGGCGGCTTTCAATAGGGGGATTTACGGCGTTATTGCTGGTCACATCGCTGCTGACAGCGTGTGGTGGTGGTTCCGCCAATAATACGGCAGGTAATTCGTCTGCGAGTGGGGATGCTGCGGGTAATGTGGTTGCGGAGAATAATGCGCCAACTGCTGACGCGGGTACGAACCGGACAGCCAATAAAAAAACCTCGGTGACGCTGGATGGCAGCGCCAGTTTTGACCCCGATGGGGAGATTGTCAGTTATGCCTGGAAACAGACGGCAGGCACAGAAGTGGAGTGGATAGATGCCGCTGCCGCAAACGCAGTGTTTACCATGCCAGATGTGTTGGCGGATGAAACCCTCACCTTTGAACTGACAGTAACGGATAATAGTGGTGGCAAAGCCTACAGTTCGGTCAATGTGCTGGTCAGGAACCGGTTGACGGGGTATTTCATTGCCCCACCGGTGGCTGGCCTGCATTATCAGACGCCCACTTTGTCTGGTGAAACCGGTACGAAGGGCGAGTTTGAATATAACGATAATGAACAAGTGACTTTTACGATTGGTGATATTTCCCTGGGTACTGCTTTGGCGGCTCCGCAAGTGACACCGTTTGATCTCGTGGGGATCACGCCGCCGATGGCCGCGGCGGAGGTCGATAAGGCAATCCAGGATTTCTGGAATACCAAAAAGCCAACCCCGCTGGGGGTGGTGGCCAATATTGCCCAGTTCCTCCAGACTGTTGACGAAGACGCCAACCCGGATAACGGGATTGCCATACCTCCCGCCTTGCATGACGTTGCCACCGGCCAAGCGTTGGATTTCAGCAAGATTCCGGTCAGGCCGGGGTATTCCGGGTATTGGCTTGAATGGGATAACCGCTATTCACCGTTATACCGGTTTATTGGCTTGGCAAGGCTCGCCGGTTTGTGGGGTGGTGTGCGCGTGGTGCGTGACCCGTTGTATGCATTGGATTCCCTCTATGCGGGGCTTGGGCTTGTGCCTGATATTTCAGTATTTTCCAAGAAACCAGGAGACCGATCATATTACAATGCCAGTTGGACTTGCGACTATAACGCCAATGGTAGGCAAACCCAATGTTACTATGAATACCCTCCTTCCGTTACTCGTGGGCTGATCTTTAATGGCCGTGCTGACGGTCCTCCTTGGGAATGGGACGCCAACGGTGGCGCTACAAAATACAATCGTTTTACCATGTTTGATGATGGCAAGGGCAAGGGGGGAAGCAAGAGAAAATATAGTTATAGTGGGTATACAGCCATGTACTCATATTATTACCCATATTATTCCCGGACTTGGGCGATGGATCCTATGGCCAACAAAATCACTGAATCTGTTTGGAAGGAGGATGGATCTTTGTCCAGTTATGCCGTCCATTCCTTTGACAGGCAGGGTAACAAAGTGCTGGAAGAATACGACAGCGATGGTGACGGTAATATAGACTCACGTAACGCATACGCCTATACCTATGATGAGCAGGGCAACAAAGTGCTGGAAGAGTTCGATAAAGATGCTGACGGCAATGCAGACTCACGTAACGCTTATGCCTATGATGGGCAAGGCAACAAAGTGCTGGAAGAGTTCGATAAAGATGCTGATGGCAATGCGGACTCACGTAACGCCTATGCCTATGATGGGCAAGGCAACAAAGTGCTGGAAGAGTTCGATAAAGATGCTGATGGCAATGCGGACTCACGTAACGCCTATGCCTATGATGGGCAAGGCAACAAAGTGCTGGAAGAGTTCGACAACGACGCGGACGGTAATGCAGACTCACGTTACACATATGCCTATGATGGACAGGGTAATCAAGTCTTGAAGGAGTACGATAGCAGCGACGCTGACAGCAATGCAGACTCACGTTACATATACGCCTATGACGGCCAGGGCCACAAGGTGTTGGAGGAATACGACAGCGATGCTGACGGCAATGTAGATTCGCGTTACATATACACCTATAACGTAGACGGGATTTTGGTTTTGCGTGAATACGATAGTAACGCTGATGGCATTATCGATCATCGTTACGAAAACGAAAATTTATCGACTGATATTTACATCAAGACTGGTAAATGGGCAAATTATCTAGATTGGGAATGGTGGCCTTATATAGATGATATAGGCAAGAAGCTAACCGGTATGAATGCTTCGTAAAAGTTATATCTCATATCATAAATAAAAATTATCGATAATCAAGCCGAAGCCCGGCTGAACGGACTATGCCCAGCCGGGCTTTGGTTCAGTCCCGTTCTGCGGGCTTTGATTATCCTGCTATGATTGCTATCATCCCCGCTTTTCCCTGGTACTGGCGGAATACAATGGAACTCAACCCCACCTACACCAAGATCAAAGACCTTCAGGGGCGCGTCGACGCTCTGAGGGGGTATCTTTGACTACGAAGTCAAAAGCGAACGACTGGAAGAAGTAAGCCGCGAGCTCGAACTCCCTGACGTTTGGAACGACCCCAAACGCGCCCAGGAACTCGGCAAGGAACGCTCGGTGCTGGACGGCATCGTCGGCGGCATCGACAAGATCACCTCCGGCCTGGCCGATGCCAAAGAGCTGCTCGAACTGGCCGAAATGGAAGACGACGAAGCCAGCGCCAACGCCGTCATCGCTGATGTGGACAGCATCGAGAACGAAGTCAAAACCCTCGAATTCCAGCGCATGTTCTGCGGCGAAATGGACATGAACAATGCGTTCCTCGACATCCAGGCCGGTTCCGGCGGCACCGAGGCGCAGGATTGGGCGGAAATGCTGCTGCGCATGTATTTGCGTTGGGGTGAGGCCAAAGGTTTCAAGACCGAGCTGATCGAAGCCACCGCAGGTGACGTGGCGGGTATTAAGGGCGCGACCATTAGCTTTGAAGGGCCATACGCCTTCGGCTGGTTGCGTACTGAAACCGGCGTCCACCGTCTGGTGCGCAAATCGCCCTTCGACTCCGGCAACCGCCGCCACACCTCGTTTACCGGCGTATTCGTTTCCCCGGAAGTGGATGACAACATCGACATTGACATCAACCCGGCAGATTTGCGCATTGACGTTTACCGCGCCTCCGGCGCAGGTGGTCAGCACGTCAACCGGACGGAATCAGCTGTGCGTATCACCCACATTCCGACCAATACCGTTGTACAGTGCCAGAGCGGGCGTTCCCAGCACCAGAACAAGGACACCGCGATGAAACAATTGCGTGCCAAGTTGTACGAGCTGGAAATGATGAAGCGCAATGCCGAAAAGCAGGCGCTGGAAGACAGCAAATCCGACATTGGTTGGGGCAGCCAGATCCGTTCCTACGTCCTCGACCAGTCGCGCATCAAGGATTTGCGTACCGGCGTGGAAACGGCCAACACCCAGGCGGTGCTGGATGGCGACCTCGATAAATTTATTGAAGCAAGTTTGAAAAGCGGACTCTAAGCATGAGCGAACAAGAACTCCCTCAAGAACATTCCGATGACAACAAACTGATTACGCAACGCCGCGAAAAGCTGGCGAAACTGCGTGAACAGGGTGTGGCATTCCCCAACAACGTGGTGCGCGACAACAATGCCGCTGACCTGCACGCGCAGTACGGCGAACACGACAAGCCGTGGTTTGAGGAAAACCCGGTGGAAGTGACCGTCGCCGGGCGCATGATGCTCAAGCGTTTGATGGGCAAGGCCAGTTTCGCCACTATTTCGGACGTATCTGGCCGCATCCAGCTTTACACCCAGAAAAACGTGCTGGGCGATGAGCTGTTTACCGAATACAGCCACTGGGACTTGGGCGATATTATCTGGGCGGCGGGTACGCTGTTCAAAACCCAGACGGGCGAGCTGTCGGTCAAGGTCAAGGAAATCCGCCTGCTGACCAAATCGCTGCGCCCACTGCCGGAAAAATTCCACGGTTTGACTGACCATGAGCAGCGTTACCGCCAGCGCTACATCGACCTGATCATGAACCACGAAACCCGTGATGCGTTTGTGGTGCGTTCCAAGATCGTCAGTTATATCCGCAATTTCTTCATCCAGCGCGACTTTCTGGAAGTGGAAACGCCGATGTTGCAGGTGATTCCGGGCGGGGCGACCGCACGGCCTTTCATCACGCATCACAATGCGCTGGATTTGCCCATGTATTTGCGGATTGCGCCGGAGTTGTACCTCAAGCGGCTGGTAGTGGGCGGTTTCGAACGCGTGTTTGAAATTAACCGCAATTTCCGCAACGAGGGGCTTTCCACCCGCCATAACCCTGAATTCACCATGATCGAATTCTATCAGGCGTATGCGACCTACCATGACCTGATGGATTTGACCGAAGCGCTGATGCGCGGCATTGCTACCGATGTGATTGGCAGCAGCGAAGTCGTCTATCAGGGTGAAACCTTCGATTTCAGCCAGCCGTTTACGCGTATCAGCGTGCGTGATTCCATCTTGCACTTTAACCCGAATGTCACAGGTGAGCAGATTGACACGCTGGAAGGGGCGCGGGCTGTTGCTACCAGCCTCGGTATTCCGCTCAAGGATAGTTATGGCCTCGGCAAAGTGCAGATCGAAATCTTCGAGAAAACCGTTGAGCATCGCCTGATGCAGCCGACTTTCATTACCGAGTATCCGGCGGAAGTGTCACCGCTGGCTCGTCGCAACGACGCCAACCCGTTCATTACTGACCGTTTCGAGTTCTTCGTCGGCGGGCGTGAGATTGGTAACGGTTTCTCCGAGTTGAATGACGCGGAAGACCAGGCCGAGCGTTTCATGCAACAGGTGGCGGACAAGGATGCGGGTGATGATGAAGCCATGCACTACGACGCCGATTACGTGCGGGCACTGGAATACGGAATGCCGCCGACAGCGGGGCAGGGGATCGGGATTGACCGGCTGGTGATGCTGTTTACCGATGCGCCGTCGATCAGGGATGTGATTTTGTTCCCCCATATGCGGCCAGAAGGATGTGTAGGGCTTGTCCTCGCAGCGGATGGAGCGAAGCGGAACCCGTAAACAGCCTGGTCGCGCAGCAATACCCCCAGCATCATCACCATCATCTGCAAGGGTGATCCTATCAGCTCGTGGGCAAGCTCCATTGTCCACGCTGATGTTTTTATCATCCGCGTATCCATGCCATGACTCCAAAAGGGCTGTCCTAAGCCCGCGCCGCCACAAATGCAAGGTGGAAAACTCCACCATCCGACAGACTAGCCCCTTTTGCGAATTTCGCATAATGCATACCGTGGTAAAATGGTTTAAAAAATCATAGCCATGTTTTAAAAATTCGATTTAAAAGATAATGGCAATGGTTTTAAAAGCCAGATAAATGGATTTCTATTTTCAATAAAACCGGGTTGGCGTTATATGTTCGCGCCTCTTAAAAAGTAGCGGCGGGGAGTATCAGAACAGTTGCACCGTACTTTATTCCGCGTAATCCGGCCTACTGGCCGCGACCATAACGCCAGAATCTGACGCCGTGCGCACCGCTGACTGTAGATGACAGCGGCTAATGCTGACATGCCTTTGATGGATAGTAAGGTTGGGCATGATCGTCACCTGAAAGCTGTCTTTGTGCGCCGTGCGCACCTGCTCGCGCATGTGAGCCGCACTGGTTACCGGTCGGATAGACAAAGGAAAGTGGGCTTGGGACATTCAGCCAGTGGATGATCATGTGGACTGATGGCGTAGCGCCTACCGGCTGCCCTGCCCACAGCGCGCAGTCGACGGAGCGGGGGGGTAGGGTGGCCGGTAGGCCGCTATCCCTTGTCATAAGGCACATATCTGGCCATTGGCCAAAATAAAGCCCCCTGCGTGGCTGCATACAGCTAACTTTTAAGCAATATTGACCTTTCGTCGGTTGCCCCATTGCGGCTAAACTGCCGATTACATTAGTTTTGGTTCGATGCCATAAAGTAAGGCATGGGTGGCTCCCGAGGTGTATCCGGAATAGCCAATATGACACCAGCGTGAACCTACCGAATTGGGGTTCACGGACTCTGCATGGCTTGGGCGTGTGGGGTTTCGCCTTAAGGCGGGCGACTGGGAAGAAAGTAAGGCCGAATTGTTGGAAGCAATCCGGCCTTGTGTCCAAGGCTCAACGTACACTTGAGGCTCCCGAACCGTGCAAACTATAACCCCTGCGGGTTCTGCCCGCAATCCGTCGGGTGACGTGTGGTCTACCGGCGGCGTGTTGTCCCCTGAATCCGCCAGCAAGTTGGATGCCTGGGTTTCCCGCCATTTGGCCAAACCTGCGGAACTCCCGCTGATCCCTCTGGCTGAGGTTCCCCGCTATGTTCCGGGGACTGCTATCCCGATAGCAGGTTACCAGCCCGCCGCCCACGTTCAGGAAACCGTTACCCTCCAGATTGGTGCTCAGGATGTGATTGTTAAGCACAAGATCACCAACGGTTCGTTGCCGAACCATGGGGGAGGGGGCAAACGCGGCAAGATCACCCAATTGTCGAAACCTTCCATCAAGCGTATGAAACTGGCAATCCGTAACGTGCCTGATGGTTCCGTCAAGTCCATGCTGACGCTGACCTACCCGAAGGAATTCCCCTGTGATGGTGACAAGGTGAAACGCGACCTTCGCGCCATGCGTAAATGGCTGGTGCGCCACCATGTCGGCGGTGTCTGGATTTTGGAATTTCAGAAGAGGGGAGCGCCACACTTGCACTTGTTCCTGACGGGTTGGCCGTCGGGCGGCATTGATGGGGTTGCCCGTGCCTGGTATCGGATCGTCGGTTCTGATGACCGTAAGCATCTGGACTGGCATTTGGGCAAGCTGTCCGGGCGTCCGTGCCTTGAGTGGATGCGCAAGCCGCATGTTGCCAGCCTGTACGCCACCAAGTACGCCGCGAAACAGGAACAGAAGGCCGTCCCCGAAGGCTTCACCAACGTGGGCAGGTTCTGGGGTGTGTTTGGCAACCTGCGCCCGGTCTGGCGTTTCGTGGTGGGGCATGGCTACACCTGCGGGAATGCCACGCGCCAACTGGTGAACCACTACAAATGCCGGTTTGATGAACGCGCCCTGCAAGGGCATTGGTTGCACAAGCTGTTTGTGTCCTCTGTCCTGTGGGGTGGTGCTGCTGAACTGGATGAAATCCTTGTCTTTGTGCAATGGACACCGTTTTAGGGGGTGCTGATGGGGAAAAATATCGACCTGTGGTCTGATTGTGAGCGTATCCCGTTGCGGTTTGCCGTCCATGTTGCCCAGCACAATGAAAGGGTGTTTGCCCGCGTTCTGGGTTGCCCGCGTGAACTGCTCACGGAACTGAAATATCACCAGCGCCGGGTGAAGTTTGCCGGGTCGGTTGAGCTTGCGAAGCCTGAATCGTGGGTTTGGGCGCATTCCGCCGGGTTCCGCCGGTTTTCCGGGGTGCTGCCGCCGCCAGAATCATGGGTGTCGGCCTTGAACCTGCCGCCGGATTCTGTTCTGATAGGGGAACCGGATGAAGGTATAAGGCTTATTTCTCTCCGGTAGGATTGGAAAATTCAGGTTCAGTTCCTTATTTTGTTTTTGGTTTCCTGCCTTGACCCTGGCCCGGTGTTCCAGCTTCACCGGGCCAACCCTCATTTTCCGGCCTTGGGCAGTTTCACCGCCAGTTCCTGGTCCTGCCATCGGATCACGATTTCGGGGGAGTCCTGAAGGGCGTCAACCCGCTTTTTGAGTTCCCGTTTCAGGCTGTAGACCTGCAAGGGGCTTCCTGCCAGTTCATGCATCAATTCCTGCCCGAAAATCGACGCCTTCACCATGTCGGGGGTGTAGCGGTTTCCCTCCGGGTCGACCAAAAAGCCTTCCCAGAAAGTCCAGCCATTCCAGCGCTTTGGCAGTACCCAATTTCGCATAATGCATATTATGTCAAATTGACATAATAAACGTGAAATGAAAAAATGAAGCAAGTAGAAAATAATAGCCTATACTTGATGATGTCAAAGGAAGTGTGTGTTCTAACAGGTAAATGGTGTCGCCCAAATGGATGGAAAAGTTTTCACAATGGAATCGTCTGGTTGCTTCGTTACTTATCAACAACGGCAAGCACAATACCAAAACACCCTTACTGCAAAGCATGATGCAATTTCCTGCCCCGTGTGTTCCAGCACAGCAGCAATTGTTAGGGCTCGTCGTCCCCGTTTCCGCAAGTTGTTTACCCAGAAAATGTTTTACCTTTGCCGTCAGTGCAAAACCCAGTTCTGGCACTGACGGGCATTGCACCTGATCGACGTTTACAAACGTTTACAAATGGGTGAATCATCCGGATTCTCGACGCTGCGTACAATCGTGTCGATGAAAGCGTTCAATTCATCCATTGTGATGGCGCTTAATATCTTGTTCATGATGTCAGGGTCAACCTGAGCAATGGTTTGTTTACCGCCCAGCAGTTGCAGGTAAATTCCCGCTGCGCTTTTCGCGCCGCTGTCATCGATCCCTTCCTCCAGCAAGGCTTGGTCTTCTTCGCTCAGTTCGTCGTAAAGGTCATCCAACGCATCCCACAAGTCGTCATCTACACCTTCAGCAATTTTCAGGACGATAGCGCCCTGCATCGGCTCCGCTTCTTGGATATAATCCAGATTGCGCTCCTTCAGCACACTAATGAACTTGTCGGCGACGCTTGAAGTGAAAAACAAATATTCCAGCATTTCATTCATATAGCTCTACAACCTATTGATTTTCCTGGTTTGAAATACGTAGCAAGACCTTGTCCAGCCAACCGGTGGGCAACAGCCGCCGCAATATCCAGAACAGGTGCGCGGGGACTGTCACCCGGTAACGCGCCCGTGGATGGGGGCTTTCCAGCGCATGGATAACTTTTTCCAGCACGGCTTCAGGGGGCAACGTAAATGGTGCTGCCGGCCCTACCTTTTCCAGACGGCGGATAGCGCCCTGATATTTAAGGCGGTGGACACTCTGGTCGATATTGACCTGTTCTTTCAGGGACTGCAAGGCATTGGCGCGGAAACGGCTCTCGATTGGCCCCGGCTCAATCAGACAGACCTTGATGTCGGTATCCGCCAGCTCCAGCCGCAAGGTGTCAGCCATGCCTTCGACCGCATATTTACTGGCGTTGTATGCCCCACGGAACGGCAAAGCGACATAGCCCAACAATGAACTGTTGTAGATGATCCGCCCTTCGTTACGCTGGCGCAGGATCGGCATCAGCATGACCGTCAACTGATGCCAACCAAAGACATTCGCCGCAAACTGTTTTTCCATGGCCTCACGGGAAAGATCTTCCAGCGCACCTGCCTGACCGTAGGCCCCATTATGGAACACGGCGTACAATTCGCTATTGGTGCGCAGCATCAGCTCATAAACTGCATCCTGCACGCTTTCCGGGTCGGCAAGATCCAGTTTCAGGGTCTTGAACCCCTCCCCTTCCAGCCGCTCGACATCCTCATCCTTGCGGGCGGAGGCGAACACCTGGTAGCCACGTTCACGCAACCCTTTCGCCACACAATAGCCAATACCGCTGGAACAGCCGGTTATCAGTACATTACGCATGTTTCCTGCATCCTCGCCAATATTAAGTGGAGGAATGTAACGTGATTCATTGAATTCAGGCAATCCCAGCCCTATCATTACTGGGTTCTAATATACGGAAACGGGATTGAAAACATGCCTATTTACGCTTACCAATGCAATGCTTGTGGCCATGAACTGGAAGCCCTGCAAAAAATGTCGGATGCGCCCCTCACCGACTGCCCATCCTGCAACACACCCGCGCTCGCCAAAAAAGTGACAGCAGCAGCGTTTCGCCTAGGCGGCAGTGGTTGGTATGAAACTGACTTTAAAAGTGGCAGCAAAAAAAACCTTGCCAGCAATGATGCCCCCTCCCCTGCTTGTGGCACGGGAGCCTGCCCTGCCTGCAAAGCAGATTAGCTCCCCGTTTTAGCTTGCCGGGCGCAATGCCCGGCATTCCCGCCACTCATCGGAAAAAAAGCGGTGTTCATTGCATCCCCACTATCGCCCGGAATAAAATAATCTCGCTTGCTTAATTAGAACAATAAAAGGGTTATAAGCATTATGAAACAATCCATTCTCTTGGCGGCTGTGCTGGCTGTTTTCTCTACTTCGCCCGTGTTTGCGGGTGGCTCCCTGTTTGGTGGTTCTGACTCTGATAGTGACGATACTTTCAGCGAAGATGGTGCGGGCGCGATGTATGGCGGCGTCAGTGTTGGCCAGTCCAGTGATGGCGCTTGCGAAGCCAACAATACCCTGATTGATGGCATCAACGCCACCACCCAAAGCCTGCTCGGCACTAGTGTTGTCAGTAACTTTGGCTGCCCTAACACTACCGCATGGAAAGTCTATGGCGGCTACAAAATTGCCCCCAACCTGGCGGTGGAAGGCGCCTATGTTAACTTTGGCGACGCGGAATCCACGGCTACCGTGGCGGCCTTACCCCCAATCAACAACAACGCCAATCCTGTCACCACCACCACCTCCGCTACTGGCTTTGGTGCTTCTGGCGTTGCTAGCGCCCCGGTTACCGATGAAATCAACCTGTTCGGAAAAATGGGCTTTTTGGCCTGGGAAAAAGAAAACAAAGCCAGCAGCACCGTGCTGGGTATGAACGAAACATTAACCCAGAAAACCGATGGCGTTGACCTCTCCCTGGGCGCAGGTGCCGAATATAAGATTGATGAAAACTGGGGTGTGCGTGGTGAAGTTGAGCATTTTGATGGTCTGAATGCCAACCTTTACTCTGTTGGCGCGACTTTCTCAACATTCTAACCCCCTATAATCCCCCTCCCAGTTGGCGTGGGGGGATTTGCAATAACGAGGAAACTACCCAATGAAACGACTCCTCCCCTGCCTGTTTAGCCTGATATTGCTGCCTACCGCCGTACTGGCTGAAGACATTTTCATGACAGATGAAGAACCCGGCCAGTTTTACGCTGCTTACAGCCTGATGAAATCCGAAGCCGAATGCAGCTATCAGGGTGCGGCCTGCGATAGCACCGGCTGGAAGTTGTTGGGCGGTTACAAGTTTAATGACAACCTTGCAGTGGAAGGCGGCTATTACGACATATTCAGCAATGATAGCCTCAACTCAACCACAGGCGCGAAGTCAGTCGTGAATGGCTCTGGCTTGGCGGTGTCAGCAATTGGCTCCCTGCCCATCAACCCAGTGGCCTCCGTATCCGGCAAAGTTGGCATCATGGCCTGGGAAGCCGAAGGCAGTACCAACGGCGTGACCACCTCAATGATTGACGGTACGGATGTCCTGACCGGTATTGGCCTCGGTTACAAATTGAATGGCAATTGGCAGTTGCGTGGTGAATACGAACACGTGGGCGGTGACCTGGAAGCCAATATGTATTCTGCCGGAGCAACATTCTCCACCCTGTGATACTACGCACACTCGCCTGAATCCGGCTTGCGTATAATGCTGCCAGGGCTTAACATTCCCGCCTTTATACGACTCAGAACTCCCGATTCAGGGAGCGGAATGAAATAAACAGGAATAAACAATGCGTAGCCATTATTGCGGGCAGGTGGATGAAGCCCTGCTGGATCAGCAAGTGACCTTGTGTGGATGGGTAAACCGCCGCCGTGACCACGGTGGGGTCATTTTTATCGACTTGCGTGACCGTGAAGGTCTGGTACAGGTCGTTTTCGACCCTGACCGAGCCGATGTTTTCAGCATTGCCGAGCGCGCCCGTAATGAATACGTATTGCAAGTTGTTGGCAAAGTCCGCCGCCGCCCTGCCGGTACCGAAAATGCCAACCTGTGCAGCGGCCAGATCGAAATCCTCGGCCTGGAACTGAACGTCCTCAACGCTGCCGAAACCCCTCCATTCCAGCTTGACGAAGATGGTGTCAACGAAGAAACCCGTCTGACCTACCGTTATATCGACCTGCGCCGCCCGGAAATGCAGAAGCGGATGCAGACCCGTGCGAAAGTGACCGGTTTCCTGCGCCGCTTCCTCGAAGACAACGGCTTCCTCGACATTGAAACGCCGATGCTGACCAAGGCTACCCCGGAAGGTGCACGCGACTATCTGGTTCCCAGCCGTACCCATCCGGGCAGTTTCTTCGCCCTGCCCCAGTCACCGCAGCTGTTCAAGCAATTGCTGATGATGTCAGGTATGGATCGCTACTACCAGTTTGCCCGCTGCTTCCGAGACGAAGACCTTCGTGCCGACCGCCAACCCGAATTCACCCAGCTCGACATCGAAACATCCTTCATGGATGACAACGCCATCATGAGCCTGATGGAAGCCATGATGCGCGCAACCTTCAAGGAAACGTTGGGCGTGGAACTGCCTAACCCGTTCCCACGTATGCCCTACTCCGAAGCCATGCACCGTTTCGGTTCCGACAAGCCGGATATGCGCATCCCACTGGAATTCATCGAAGTCAGCGACCTGATGGAAAGTGTTGAATTCAAGGTGTTCTCTACCCCAGCCAAGGACAAGGACAGCCGCGTAGTGGCTATGCGCCTGCCTAACGGTGGCGAACTGTCCCGCAAGGAAATCGACGACTACACCGCATTCGTAGGCCGTTACGGCGCAAAAGGTCTGGCCTACATCAAGGTCAATGATGCTTCGACTGGTCGCGATGGCCTGCAATCCCCGATCCTGAAATTCCTTCCGGATGAAACCGTGACGGGCATCATGGAACGCACTGGCGCGCAAACCGGTGACCTGATTTTCTTCGGTGCTGACAAGGCGCGTATTGTCAATGACGCTCTCGGCGCACTGCGCGTCAAGCTGGGCCACGACCGTGGTCTGGTGGAAGGCGAATGGGCAGCACTGTGGGTAGTCGACTTCCCGATGTTCGAGTGGGACGACAAGGAAAACCGCTGGGTTGCCCTGCACCACCCATTCACTGCGCCGAAAGGTACGCCGGAAGAACTGCTGGCCAACCCCGGCGAGGCGCTGTCCATTGCCTACGATATGGTGCTGAACGGCACAGAATTGGGCGGCGGCTCCGTGCGTATCCACAACATGGACATGCAGAAAGCGGTGTTCAAACTGCTGGGCATTTCCGATGAGGAAGCACAGGAAAAATTCGGCTTCCTGCTGAACGCGCTGAAATACGGCTGCCCGCCGCACGGCGGTCTGGCTTTCGGTCTCGACCGCCTGATCATGCTGATGACTGGCAGCCAGTCTATCCGCGATGTCATGGCATTCCCTAAAACCCAGACGGCGGCCTGCCCGCTGACCGATGCGCCTGCGGAAGTCAGTACCAAGCAGTTGCGTGAGTTGAATATCCGCGTGCAACTGCCCCAGAAATAAGGGTAAAAACTGTTACCCTCCACCTCTGGGCAGGAGGAGGGTAAACTTCAAGGGGCTTCAAGCACGTCCCTTCGACGACCGTAACCTTGCCAGCTTCTCCCGAATCTTCAACTCCAGCCCCCGCTCCACCGGCTCATAATAACGCCGCCCTTTCATTGCTTCAGGGAAATAGTTTTCCCCCGCCGCATACGCATCTTTTTCATCATGCGCATAGCGGTAACCCTTGCCGTAATCCAGTGCCTGCATCAGTTTGGTGGGGGCATTGCGCAGATGTATCGGCACATCCAGCGTGCCGGACTGTTTTGCATCCACCTTTGCCATCTTGAATGCGGTATACACTGCGTTGCTTTTGGGTGCACAGGCCAGATACGCCACAGCCTGAGCAATCATCAGTTCACCTTCCGGGCTGCCCAGCCGTTCGTAGGCATCCCAGGCATTCAGTGCCAGTTGCAAGCCACGCGGGTCAGCATTGCCAATGTCTTCGCTGGCCATGCGCACTACCCGGCGGGCGATGTAGAGCGGGTCACAGCCGCCATCCAACATCCGGCACAGCCAGTACAACGCTGCATCCGGATCAGTTCCACGCACGGACTTGTGCAAGGCTGAAATCTGTTCGTAAAACAGGTCACCACCCTTGTCGAAACGGCGCAGCGACTCGGCCACCACTTCTTGCACCGTTGCCTCGGTGATCTCTGCGCACTCAGTGGTTTCCTCCGCCAGATCAGCCGCAATTTCCAGCCAGTTGAGCGCGCGCCGCGCATCCCCATCGGCAGCCGTAGCCAGCGCATCCAGCACAGCGTCACTGGCCTGCAAACGCATTTCCCCTAAACCCTTGGCGCTATCCTGCAAGGCACGCTTCAATACGGCAATAATGTCCGCTTGTGTCAGGGAACGCAGCACATAGGTGCGCACCCGCGATAACAGCGCATTGTTGAGTTCAAACGAGGGGTTTTCAGTGGTAGCGCCAATAAACAGCAGTGTACCGTCTTCAATGTGCGGCAAAAATGCATCCTGTTGCGCCTTGTTGAAACGGTGGACTTCATCCACGAACAACACCGTCTTACGCCCAAACCGCTCACGGTTCTGGCGGGCGACTTCGACAGCAGCACGGATTTCCTTTACCCCCGCCAGTACAGCGGAAAGTGTGAGAAATTCGGCATTCCAGTAATGGGTAATCAGCCGCGCCAGCGTGGTTTTGCCGGTTCCGGGCGGCCCCCAGAACAACATTGAATGCGGGCGGGATTCTTCAATGGCACGCCGTAGCGGTTTGCCAGGCGCGAGAAGGTGGAGTTGCCCAGCGTACTCATCCAGAGTCGCCGGGCGCATCCGCTCAGCCAGTGGCGCAAAGTCCCCTTCCCCACCTGTGTGGGAAGGGTTGGGGATGGGGGGAAAGAGTGAGTCCCCCATTCAATCAGGAAGGCGTGCCAACCACATCCACACCCTTGGGCGGGGTGAAGCTGAAGCGGCTGTTATCAATATTAATGTTGGTGCGCACCCCCTGGAATTTGATGTAGGTCTGCTGGCCGAACTTATCACCCAGAATCATTTCTTCAACACCGTTGTTGCCAACGCCCAGATCCATGGTGGTGAAATCAGAATCCTGCTTTTTCGGCGTCAGACGGAACCATTCCAGCGTACTGTTATCCGCATCCATAGCCTGCACGCTGAACTGCTTGTCGACCGGCTGTTTCTGGAGCAGCATGGCAACTGGCGCGGCGGAAAGTGCCTTGTTCATCGGTTTGACCGTTACCTGATCCAGTTCCACGTCATATACCCACACGTTTTTGCCGTCAGCAACAATCTCGTGCTTGTCGGGCGCGGCGTATTCCCAGCGGAATTTGCCAGGGCGTGACAGGAACACATTGCCGCTGGAGGATTGGCGCAGTTCGCCCTTGTCATCAATGACCTGCTGGGTGAAAGCCGACTGCATGGTGTTCACCTGGGTGAAAAACTCGTCCAGCTTTTCGCGCCCCCCTGCCCATGCCGAGCTGGTCATCAGGCCAGTCGCCAACATTACCGCCAGTGTTTTTGCCAACATTGTTTTCATCATTAACCTCTGAATCCTGTTAATCGCGTGGAGGTGGGGCCGCAGCCAGTACGTCACGGGTTCCGTTACTCAGCACCGGGCTGACTACACCTGCACTTTCCATGTCTTCTATCATCCGCGCCGCACGGTTATAGCCCACTTTGAGGCGGCGTTGCAGATAAGAGATCGACGCACGCCGGGATTCGGTGACGACCGCCACTGCTTCATCAAACAGCGGGTCTGACTCGCCTTCCCGTTCGGCCAACGGCTCCAGTCCGGGTATCGCATCGGATGAAGACGTGGTATCTGCTAAGACATCCTCGATGTAATCAGGTTCCCCTTGCAGCTTCAGGTAGTTGGCAACATCTTCGACTTCGCGGTCAGTCACCAGCGCGCCATGTACCCGCAACGGCAGGGATGTACCGGGCGGCATGTACAGCATATCGCCATAACCGAGCAGCTGTTCCGCCCCACCCTGATCAAGAATAGTGCGCGAGTCTATCTTGGTGGAAACCTGGAATGCAATTCGCGTCGGGATATTGGCTTTGATCAAACCGGTGATGACATCCACCGACGGGCGCTGGGTCGCCAAGATCAGGTGGATGCCGGAAGCACGCGCCTTCTGCGCCAATCGCGCGATCAGCTCTTCCACTTTCTTGCCGACCACCATCATCATGTCGGCGAATTCGTCCACGATCACCACGATGTAAGGCAATGGCTTGAGCGGTTGCGGATGGCCATCGACGGAGGTCAACGGGTCGAACAGCGGATCCATGATCGCATCACCCCGATCCTGCGCCTCACGTACTTTTTCGTTGAAACCGGCAATATTGCGCACCTTGAGCTTGGACATCAACAGGTAACGCCGTTCCATTTCCGCCACGCACCAGCGCAGCGCGTTGGCAGCGTGTTTCATGTCGGTCACGACCGGTGCCAACAGGTGCGGAATGTCCTCGTAGCTGCTCAGTTCCAGCATTTTCGGATCGATCATGATCATGCGCACGTCATCCGGCGTAGCCTTGTACAACAGGCTCATCAGTACGGCGTTGACGAACACCGACTTCCCGGAACCGGTCGTACCTGCCACCAGCAAGTGTGGCATACGCGCAAGATCAGCCACCACCGGATTACCGGCAATGTCCTTGCCCAACGCCAAGGTCAGCGGGGAATGGTTTTTCTTGTAAACCGGTGCGCCCAGCATTTCGCTGATCGTGACCACATCGCGGCGGTCGTTGGGGATTTCGATACCGATGGTAGGCCGCCCCGGAATGACTTCCACCACGCGCACGCTGGCCACGCACATATTGCGCGCCAAATCTGAGGCAAGGCCGGAAATCTTGGAAGCCTTGGTTCCATCCGGCAGTTCCAGCTCAAAACGGGTAATCACCGGGCCTGGGTCTTTGGCCACCACCTTAACATCCGGTACGCCGTAATGGCCGAGCGCTTCAACTAGCTTGTCCGCCAGTTCGTTCAGACGTTCCTTTGACTGCGTGACACGCTCGTGCGGCGGTGGGTTCAGCATGGTTAAAGGCGGTAACAGCTTCAACTGGCCACTTTTCTTGCCAGATTTGGTGCGTACCCCATCAGCAAGGTCACGCACACCCGCAGTGTCATCTGTTTTGCCGCGAATATCAGGGGATGGCTTGGCTGCTTCAGGAGCTTCCTGTCGGCCATGCGGCATGGAAGAAAAATCCGGCACATCCAGTTTTGGATCCTGGCGTCCAGGGGCGTTCAAGTCGGTCAAATCAACACCACTGCCCAGTTCCGGACTTCTGTCAGGAAGATGCTCCCCTACCCGCTGGTTCACCCACTCGCCAGCCTTCCCCAACATCCCGCCACCGCCTTGCAACCCACGGTTAAGTACGTCGGACAATCGTCCGAAAACGTTTCCGGAAGCAACGCTGGTTTTTTCTTTCGTGTTTGGCTCGTGCGCGCTGTCATCCTGCATGGCCTGTAGCTTGTTGAACAAGTTTAACATCCAGTCGCCAACCTTTTCCGTCACCTGCGCCCAGGAAATATCCCCCACAATCGTGATGCTGCCCAGAAACAGGGAGAGCAAAAACACGACCGAACCAAAGAAGCCGAGGAATGAACTCTTGAACAGGTTGGCAACCACTTGCCCCAGCATCCCGCCGCCGATGCCATCCGGTTCCGGGTAAGGCACAAACAGCAAGTTCGCTAACCCGGCCCCCGATAGCAGGGTAAACAGCGCCCCGATGCTGGTGATGACGTCATTGATGCCCCCTACCGGGTTGTTGGGGTTTTTCATATACGGCCCCATCCGGAAGGCTGTCAACCCCATGACTATCAGTACGATAGGTAACAGATAAGCCAGATAACCCAGTAAGCCAATCAGGAAATCTGCCATCCAAGCGCCTTTACAGCCCGCCAGGTTTTCACATGGCCCCACATGGTTGCTGTTGCTGTGGAACGGCCCCGGATCCACGTCACTGTAGGAAAGCAAGGCCAACATGATGACTGCGGCGATGCCTAAAAAGATGATGACACTGGCCTGTTGTAAACCCAGGCGTTTTTTTTGATTGAGAATAACCTTAGCCAAACCAATATCCCTGTCTGTTTGATCCCGATATTATAAGGACTGTTTTTCCGATTACTACTTTACCCGGCCCGGCATGTCACATAGCATTACCCGATTCGGAATGAGCGGGGTGCTGCTCTCCCCGTGATGCAAGGAGAATTATACATGAACACGACGAAACATTGCCGCTTACTCATCCTCGGTTCCGGTCCGGCTGGCTACACTGCTGCCGTTTATGCCGCCCGTGCCAACCTTAACCCGGTGCTGGTGACTGGCCTACAACAAGGCGGGCAACTGATGACTACCACCGAAGTGGACAACTGGCCGGGTGATGATGCTGGCGTCATGGGGCCGCAACTGATGGAACGGATGCAAAAACACGCGGAACGTTTCGACACCGAAATCATTTTCGACCATATTAATAGTGTAGATTTGCAAAAACGCCCATTTACCCTGAATGGTGACAGCGGGCAGTATACCTGTGATGCGCTGATTATCGCCACTGGCGCATCTGCCATGTACCTGGGGCTGGAATCCGAAGAAAAATTCAAGGGCAAAGGTGTCTCTGCCTGCGCCACTTGCGACGGTTTCTTCTACCGCAATCAGAAAGTTGCCGTGATCGGTGGCGGCAATACGGCTGTGGAAGAAGCGCTGTACCTTGCCAACATCGCCTCAGAAGTCGTGCTGGTACACCGCCGTGATGAACTGCGTTCGGAAAAAATCCTGCAAAAGCACCTGTTTGAAAAGGCCGAAGAAGGCAAAGTTAAACTGATGTGGAACCATGTACTGGATGAAGTGCTGGGCGACAACAGCGGCGTCACCGGAATGCGCATCAAGCACGTCCGGAGCGGTGAAACCCAGGACATTGACCTGATGGGTATTTTCGTCGCCATCGGCCACAAGCCAAACACTGCGATTTTTGAAGGCCAACTGGAAATGAATGGCGGCTACCTCAAGGTACAAAGTGGCACCGAAGGCAACGCCACCCAGACCAGCGTGGAAGGCGTGTTCGCCGCTGGCGACGTGATGGATCACGTCTACCGCCAAGCCATCACCTCAGCCGGAACTGGCTGCATGGCGGCGCTGGACGCCGAAAAATACCTGGACCAACTGGCCAAAAGCAAATAGCGAGGCGCTATTGTTACCACGCTCCCTCAGCCTGACCCTGCTCAACGCCAGCTGGCCGGATGAACCCTTCCCGCCGGTTGAGCTGGCGTGGGAAGAACCCAACGGCCTGTTGGCAGTCGGTGGGGATCTGAGCCTTACGCGCCTGAAAAATGCTTACAAGGCAGGTATTTTCCCCTGGTTCGGGCCGCGCGAACCCATCTACTGGTGGTCACCCGACCCGCGCACGGTGCTATTCCCGGACAACATCCGCATCACCCGCAGCTTGCGCAAATCGTTGCGAAACAAAGGTTACCGCATCACCTTCGACACCTGTTTTGCCGAGGTGGTGAATGCTTGCGCCGCGCCACGCGCCTACACCGCCGAGACCTGGATTACCCACGAAATGCACACCGCCTACTGCCTGCTGCACGCAGCGGACATTGCGCATTCGGTGGAGGTATGGAACCCAGCGGGTGAACTGGTTGGCGGCTTGTATGGCGTGGCAACCGGCGGGGTATTCAGTGGCGAATCCATGTTCAGCCGCGAACCGGATACATCAAAAATCGCCATGGTGGCACTGGCCTGGCACGTACAGCACTGGGGTTTCAAGGTCATCGACTGCCAGATCGAAAACCCACACCTGTTAAGTATGGGGGCGGAAAACATTTCCCGTGCTGATTATATCAGCATTCTCCAGGCCAACCTGCACGTTCCCCCGCCACCGCGTTGGGAAGCCGATGCCCGCGCAGACCTTTCACACTGGGAACCCAACCAGACAACATAAACAAGCAACCGGGCAACAGCATGTACGACGACGAACCACAAAAGCCACCCTTCAGCGCCGAAGAAATCCGCATCCTCGGCTGCCTGATGGAAAAACAACTCACCACACCCAACAACTACCCTCTGACTTTCAACTCATTGGTGCAGGCTTGCAACCAAAAAAGCAGCCGCGAGCCAGTGATGAACCTGACCGAAGGCAAGGTCGGGCATATCGCCAAAAACCTGGTGGAGGAAGGCTGGGCCATCATCCAGAACAGCGAACGCGCCCAACGGGTTGAACACAAGGTCAGCCGCCGCCTGCAATTGAACCAGAAGCAGCAAGCCATCCTCGCTGTATTGCTGTTACGCCGCCCGCAAACCCTCAACGAAATCAAAACCCGTACCGAACGCATGGCCGATTTCACCAGCACCGATGAAATCCATGACATCCTTGACGCTTGGATTACCGCCGAAAACCCGCTGGCCATCCGCCTGCCTGCCGGTACTGGCAGACGCGAAGACCGCTACTTCCACACCCTTGGGGCGGAAAATCTGGATGACTTGCAGGAAGAACCGGCCACCTATACCACCACGCAATCCACCGCTGAACGGCAGGACTGCTGCTCCCGGCTGGAAGCCCGTATCGCCGAGCTGGAACAACGACTGGCGGCATTGGAAAACCAGTTGCTTTAATCCGTGGCACAAAGCTTGCTACAGTATTTGGTAATCAACTTATCGGTGGCAACAAGGTTTCCATGCCTACAAACCTGCTGACAGGACAACTGACTATCCGCCTACGCTGGCGGCAGGGCAAGGTTACGGCAGTACATATCTGCTCCAGCCGCCTGCGCCTCGGCATCCGCTTTTTCGCCGGAAAGCCGGTTGATTCTGCCCCCAAACTGGTCGGTATGCTATTCAGCCTGTGTGGTACTGCGCAATCTGTCGCTTCTGCCCGCGCTGCGAACAAGCATTGGGGCAGCAAGCCAGCCACGAAGCCGAGCAGCAACGCGAATTCGACGTGGCCAAGTGCGAGGAATACGCCCGCCGGGTCAACCCGAATATCGGGATCCTGCACGTATCTGCCACCAATGGCGAAGGCATGGATGGCTGGATCGACTGGTTGCAACAGCACCGTAAGGGGCTGGTCGAGCAACAGATGCAGGCGCTGGAAGGCAAGATGCAAGCCCTCCGCAACTCGCTTTCCACGTAAAGGATAGGCATGAACGTGCGCCGGTCAGCGTGCAACATATCGTGCGCTCATTTGACCCGTGCATGGTTTGCACCGCGCACTGAGCTGCTACAATCGGGCCAACGACAATCAATTGAGGAGTCACCATGCAAACATCTCTGGTACTGACCGTGCTTGGCCCTGACCGCTCCGGTCTGGTCAAATCCATATCCGAAGCTGTCAAAGCGCATCAGGGCAACTGGCAGGAAAGCCGTATGGTGCATTTGGCCGGGCAGTTCGCCGGCCTTGCCCACGTTACCTTGCCAACCGAACAGGTTGACGCGCTGAAACAGGCACTGCAAGCCCTGCAACAGAATGATCTGCAAATCCTGGTGCAGCAAGCCGAAGTTACCGCGCCCCGTACCGTAACCCCTTTGACGCTGGAGCTGCTTGGTCAGGATCGCCCCGGCATCATCCACGATATTACCCACCAGTTGGCCAACCTCAACGTCAATATTGAAGAGCTGGAAAGTGAACAACGCCCTGCCCCCATGTCCAGCGAACTACTATTCTACGCCAACCTGCGGCTTGGCCTGCCGGAGGGCATTACCCCGGAAGACGTCCAGGGCGCTTTTGAAAACATGCCTGACCCACTGATGGTCGACCTGACATTTGCCTGATGGATAGTAAACGATGAACAAGGCGGTTGTACTCCTCAGTGGCGGACTGGACTCCACCACTGTTCTTGCCATAGCCCACCAGCAAGGCTTTGAGCCGTATGCACTCTCCTTCTGCTATGGCCAGCGCCACAGTGTGGAACTGGAGTCCGCCCAACGGGTAGCAAAAGCCATGGGCGTGAAAGAACACGTCATTGCTGACATTAACTTGCGGGCTTTCGGCGGCTCTGCCCTCACTGCCGACATCGACGTGCCCAAAGGGCGTGATACTGCGGCAATGGAAACCAGTATTCCGGTGACCTATGTCCCGGCACGCAACACCATTTTCCTCTCCTTTGCCCTCGGCTGGGCAGAAGTACTGGAAGCACAACACATCTTCCTCGGCGTGAATGCGCTGGACTACTCCGGCTACCCGGATTGCCGCCCGGAATTCATCGCCGCCTTCGAGAACATGGCGAACCTGGCCACCAAGGCCGGGGTTGAGGGGCAGCAGCTCACGATCCATGCGCCGTTGATCAACATGAGCAAGGCCGACATCATCCGCAAAGGGCTGACGTTGGGCATAGATTACAGCCTCACCAGCAGTTGCTATGACCCCGGCGAACACGGCAAACCCTGTGGCCAATGCGATTCCTGTTTGTTGCGTGCAAAAGGTTTTGCGGAAGTCGGTGCAACCGACCCATTGCTAGAAAAATTCGGGATACAGGCATGAACGAAACCCTGTTTTACGTCGCTGCCGCTCCCTTTGAAGCTGCTTGCCGGGTCGAAAATGCGCAAGGCTCACCACTACCAGCAGGACACCGCGCCCGCCGCCTGCACGGCCACAGTTTCCTTGCCAAGGTGCGGGTGCAGGGTGCGCAATCGGTCGGATCGCTGCACCAACAGTTGGTGGAATGTGTTGCGCCGCTGGATTACAACGACCTGAACCAGTTCCTCTCCATTCCCACCGATGAAAACCTCGCCCGGTGGGTACGCGCCCACATGGCATTACCGGGCATGGCTTCCGTCGGCGTGCAAAGCACCCTGCACCAGGGTGCTGACCTTGACCTCGCCGACAATGCCCACATCTGGCGACGTTTCCGCTTTGAAGCAGCGCACCGCTTGCCGAACGTCCATGCCGGACATCAATGCGGGCGCATGCACGGGCATGGTTTCGAAGTCATCCTGCACGCCAACCAGAATCTGCAAGCGCAAGACATGGGCGTGGACTTCGACCGGCTGGAAGCCGTGTGGCAACCACTGCATGAACAACTCCACAACCATTGCCTGAACGACATTGCGGGGCTGGAAAACCCTACCAGCGAAATGCTGGCCGCGTGGCTGTGGGATCGGCTCAAACCCGAACTCGACGCGCTTTCGTGGGTGAGCGTGTACGAAACTGTTACTGCTGGTTGCCATTACGATGGGCAACACTACCGCATCTGGAAAGACCAGCGTTTTGAAAGCGCCCTGCGGCTGGAACACACTGTTCCCGGCGACAGTGTGCGCCGCCTGCACGGGCACAGTTACCTGCTGCGTTTGCACCTGACATCCCCGCTAGATCAGGTCATGGGTTGGACCGTCGATTATGGTGATGTAAAAGAGGCTTTCACCCCTATCTACAAGCAGCTTGACCATCATTATTTAAATGACTTAACCGGGTTGGAACAACCTGACCCTGCCAGCGTCGCCCGCTGGATACACTCGCAAGCCAGTACCAGCCTGCCGCAGCTTGACCGCATTGACCTGTATGAAACGCCTGGCTGCGGCGTGGTGCTGTCGTGGGGTGAACATGAGCCGGGGTTGCCGGTGTGAGCAGGACATACTCCGTCAAGGAGATTTTCTACACCTTGCAGGGTGAAGGCTTTCATGCTGGCCGCCCTGCCCTATTCTGCCGCTTTGCGGGCTGCAACCTGTGGTCAGGGCGTGAGCAGGATCGGCACAAGGCACAGTGTGATTTCTGTGATACCGATTTTGTCGGAGTGAATGGGGTAAACGGTGGCAAGTTTCGCTCTGCTGACCTACTAGCGGCACGGATTGAACAGTTGTGGCTGGCAGGCGTGCAGCAGGACGTGAACCGTTTCGTGGTCTTCACCGGTGGTGAACCATTGCTGCAACTGGATACGCTACTGATTGACGCCCTGCACACTCGCAGCTTCGAGATTGCGGTGGAAACCAACGGCACCAAGCCTGCCCCGTCCGGTATCGACTGGATTTGCGTCAGTCCCAAGGCCGATGCTCCGCTGGCGCTGACGCATGGCAATGAACTGAAACTGGTGTACCCGCAACCACTGGCAATGCCGGAACGCTTCGCCGAACTGGATTTCGGGCATTTCTACCTGCAAGCAATGGATGGGTCGCAACAGGCACAGAACACGCAGACGGCTATTGCCTACTGTATGCAGCATCCGCAGTGGAAGCTAAGCGTACAGACGCACAAGCTGCTGGGAATTCCATAACAGCATTCACGCTGGTAACAACCCTTCCACCAACAACTATCCGACTGAAAGCAAACTTTCCATTGATAAATCCCAAAACTCATTCAATTTCGTTAAAGGCTCATTATGTGTTTCGGGGTCTTGCCACATGAACCTTGAAACCGCTGGTAGAATCCCCAACTGATAAGCATCCGACAAGCCAGTGAGGTAGCCATATGGGCAGTTTGATCAGCATAGCCAGCCTGACCAGTGATGAAGCTTGCTACCAGCAAGTGCGTGTGTTGCGCTGGCCTGACGGTACGGTGTGCCCACATTAGACATTATCTGAAAAACCCATCCTCTCCGTGCATCAGCTGGATCAATCATTTCTAACCCGTGATGCATTCCTGAAGTTGTGCAGCCCGCAGGCGAGTTCCATCACCAAATCATCAAAGCCATCCTTCCAGTTCCTGAACACGTCCTTGACACAACGGCAGCGTTTGACGCCGCTGATGACATGCTCGACCACTACCCGCGTCCGTGAAATGGCCTGGTTACGCCGCTTTTCTTCACGGGTCAGTTCGCCGCCACGGGGTTTCTTTTTGGGTTCAAACAGCGTGATGCCTTCACCCATCTGATGCCCCTGAAAGCCGGAATCCCGGTAAACCTCATAACCATCAGGCACTTGTGCCTGTTCTTCGTCCGCAATCCGCTTGTCATGCACCTTGCCGCTACGGGTTTTGCCCAGATACTTGATGTCACGGTCATCCAGCCCGGCAATCAGGTTGTTCTTCACCGTATGGGCTTTTTTTTCCACTGTACCAGTCTTCCTGCACGTCCGGGTCAAGCGGGCGTTGGATACGGCGTTCCGTCCCGTCGATCCCGACTGCCTGCACCGCTTCGGTTTCCAGGCGTGCCAGCAGTTCTTCCGGCAACCGCGCCGGACGATGCCCCATTTGCTTCAGGGCTGCCTGCAAGACCGGCGATAGCCGGTGAACCCAGGAGTTGGCGGCACTTTGCGTCAAACCAAATGAATAGGCCAGCACTTCCTGTAACGGGTAAGTCTTCAGGTAATACAGGATGAACAGCAGTTTGTCTTCTGCCAAGGCCAACTGGCCGGGTTTTCCCCGCTTTTCATCCGCATTTTTCCCTTCCTCCACCAGGCTGCCCCGGTAGGCTTCATGGAAGTACGGCAACAGACGGTTGAACTCACCACTGTTTAACCCCATCATGGCCATAAACGTTTTCTGCTTGCCTTTCAGCGCTTTGTGTATTCAACCATCCCCGCACTGACTATCAACATTGTCCCATGATAGGTTTAGCTGAATTTTCTGCATTGATTTGTGAAATTTCTCTATTAATGGATAAATACAGTTTTTTAGATAATGTCTAATGAGCCTCGCATTAAAACGCTATTGACAAACTGCTGTGCCGAGGGTTAGCTGCGGGTATTTTGGTAGCCCATGAAACTCCACCCAACCGCCGCTATTGTTGACCATTTTGCCTCCATCCCTGACCCACGTCTGAACCGCCGTAAGCGGCACAAACTCAGTGACATCTTCTTCATTACCCTGTGCGCAGTGATTTGCGGGGCGGATGACTGGGCTTCCATTGAGCTGTTCGGCAAATCCAAACGAAAATGGTTCACGGAGGTGTTGGGGTTGCAACACGGCATCCCGTCACACGATACCTTTGGCCGGGTTTTTGGCCTGATCGACACACAGCAGTTCAGTGAATGTTTCAGCCGCTGGGTGGCTGACCTGTCCGACCTCAGTGATGGCGAAATCATCGCGATTGATGGCAAATGCCTGCGCCGCAGCCTGGACAGTGCTTCGGACAAAGCGGCCATCTACATGGTCAGTGCCTGGGCGACCCGGAATCAATTGGTGCTGGGACAACAGCGGGTGGATGATAAATCCAACGAAATCACTGCCATCCCTAAACTATTGATGCAACTGAACATGACAGGAGCGGTAGTGACGTTGGATGCGATGGGTTGCCAAACGGCCATTGCCAGGCAGATCATCGACCAGCAAGCCGATTACCTGCTCAGCCTGAAAGGCAACCAGGGCACGCTCCATCAGGACGTGAAGCTATTTTTTGAATCGGCCAACACCTGCCCACCCATTGGCCATACCCGTTATGACGGCGGGCATGGACGGATTGAAACCCGCATCGTGCGGGCTACCTCCAACATTGGCTGGTTGAAGAAAGACCATCCCATTGGACAAAACTGACCAGCATTATCGCTGTCACTGCCATCCGTGAATGCAAGGATAAGACCACTGAAGAAACCCGTTACTTCATCAGCAGCATGGATGCCTCCAACCCGGAGCGGCTGGGACAGGTCGTGCGGGCACACTGGGGCATTGAAAACAACCTGCACTGGGTGCTGGATTACGCTTTCCGCGAAGATGACCAGCGGATGCGTTCCGGCAACAGCGACGCCAACATGGCTGTCGTCCGCCACATTGCCCTCAATCTGGTTAAAACTGACAAAACCATCAAGGTCGGTGTGAAAAACAAACGCCTCAATGCCGGGTGGGATGAAGATTATCTGCTAAAAATTGTCACCGGCAGACTGGGGGCTACCAAGATTAAAATTTAGACCATTGTAAAACAAGATGTTTTTAATGCGATTGCCCTGGGCATATTGCACCATCAATCGAGTAGATTTACATTTGGTCGGCTACTACACTGTACTTTATCTGGAGCAATTTCCATGTAAATGCTATCTACATACACTATACAAAAAAACGTTTAGACCAATCTTCCGCCCAGGTAAGGATACCGCCATGCAACAGGCATTGATCGTAGAAGACGTACCCGAAACCAGCGAGTGGTTGCATCTTACCTTACAAAAAGCATTCCAGCAGATACATTCCTTCCAGGCCGACTCGTGCAGGCAGGCACGGCAAATACTGCAAGCCCATTGCATCAGCCTTGCACTACTCGACATCAACCTGCCGGACGGCAGTGGTATCGAGCTTGTACCATGCATCCGGGAACGCTGCCCAGACGCCTACATCGTCATCACGACCATTTTTGATGACGAAGAGCATATCCTGAAAGCCCTCAAGGCCGGGGCGCATGGCTATCTGCTCAAGGACTTGCCCGAGCGCTTGTTCATCCAGAAACTGCGCGGCATCCTCAATGGCGACCCGCCAATTTCACCCAGTATTTCACGGCGTATCCTGCAATATTTTTCTGCAGAAAGGTCTGTGCCACAGACTCAGGCCAATAACATGGATATACAGGCTGACTCCAGGCATGAGGCCATTTCCCTCAGCCCGCGTGAGCGGGAAGTCTTGACGCTGGTTGCCAAAGGTTTGAGCCGCCCGGAAATTTCCAGCCTGCTGGGGCTATCGACCAATACGGTGGCGCGTTACATCCGTGACGTTTATCAGAAGCTCAATATTTCCAGCCGGGCGGAAGCCGCCGTGGAAGCCTGCCGGATGGGGTTGGTCAGCACGGAACTGCATTGATGGCATGGGTAAAAATTGCCGCATTCCTGTTCACCCCCGCCAACCTGCTATTGGCCGTTTTGCTGTTTACCGCCACGACGGTGGGCATGGCGACACAAGTGTTGATGCAACAACCGTGGACAGGCATTCGGGCCAGCCCTGCCAATAACGGTACTCTTGTCATCAACGCCATCGACGCCAACTCCCCTGCATCGGCAAAATTCACGGTGGGTGAAACCTTGCTTGGCCTGCAAGCTGACGGGAAGGTGCTGGCGGTCAGCCCTCTGCTGAACAGCTACCCCCCGCTCTCCCCTGCCACCTTCGCCCAGCAGGAAGCTTTTTACCAGCAACAGGAAACCTTGTTCAAGGCACTTACCCAAGGCACTGAAGCCCGCTTTGTGACAACTGCGGGAAAAACCGTTACCTTGATACCTGCGGCGCAGACGCCTTTGTCTGCCATTCCCTGGGTATTCTGGCTATTGTGCCTTGTGAACCTGACAGCCCCTTTGGTTGGTGCCTTGGTATGGGCATACCGCCCCTACCAAAAGGAATCCCTGTACCTGGTGCTGCACGGCTTGTTTTATTACGTCTTTGCGGTCAGCGGCTCGGTTGTCATTGCTTCGGAATTCTGCCTGAGGCCGGATACGCTGCGGCAGGACCTGTTACTGCAAGTAATCGGCATCAATTTCGCTGCTGCCCTGATCATGGTGATCTTCTGCTACACGCCCAAACCACTGGTGCGGGGGGCATGGTTGTTCTGGCTCATCCTGGGGGTTACTGCGCTATCGACAGCCAATTATCACTACCAATGGTCAGAAACGCCGGGGCATATGTTCTATATGCAATACCCCATCCTGTACATGATCGTGGTTTCCGTCATTACCCTGCAACTGCGCCGCCTCCATCACCAGCCGGTGGAACGGGCAAGCCTGTTCGCCCTCACGGTCGCGTTCATGTTGCCAAACGCAATTATTATCGCGCTGCATGTCATCCCCATTTTGCTGGGCATCCCGCCAGTGGTTGGCAACATTGCCGCGCTGCTGTTGTTTGACCTTATGGCTGTAGGGCTTGCGGTTGGCATCCTGCGTTACCGCCTGTTTGATATTGAGGTTTGGTGGTTTAAGTCCATGTTGTGGGTCTTGGGCGGGTGTTTGGTGGCTGCCCTCGATTTGGCGATTGCCACCCTGTTCCACACACCAGACCGCTTTGCGCTGGCCATTTCAATCATTCTGGCAGGTTTTCTGTATTTTCCATTACGGCAATGGCTGCTGAACAAAATCATCCCGCTGGAGCGGCTCAGCGTACAAGACTACCTGCCGGGATTCAGCGCCAAAATGTCGGATGCCATCAGTAAGGAAAGCTTTGAGGAACACTGGAAAAGCTTCCTGTTACAGCACTTCTCACCGTTGCATATGGAGAGCAGGATGGAACAAATAGATACCAGCCGTTTATCCGACAATGGATTGCATCTGTACGTACCCAGCCTTGGCAATCAGCACTCCTATCGTTTGAGCGGCAAGCAGCGTGCAGCCCGCCTGTTTAACAAGAAAGATGTGAAAAACACCGAATCCTTACTCATGATTGCGCGGATGGCGAGCAATGCAAGTGAAACCCGCCAGCGGGCGGTAGTGGAGGAACGGCAGCGTATCATGGGCGACCTGCATGACAGCGTGGGTGCGCAACTGATGACCTTGATGCACAAATTGCCTGACCCGGAACACAAGCAGGCGGCACGGCTGACCCTCATGACCTTGCGGGACACCATCCGCCTTTCGCAGAAAACCTGCCCGCTCAAGCTGGTAGATCATGTGGCGGACTGGCGCACCGAAATTATGGAACGCACCGAAGCGGCAGGGGTGGAGTTGATCTGGCAGCAGGGGGAATTGAGTGGCTATCAGCTTAGTGCCAAACAGGTGCTGGAATTGACGCAGGTTATCCGTGAGGCTGTCAGTAATGCGCTTAAACATGCGCAACCGGAAGTACTGGAAATGGGTATTTCAGTTAAGGATGGTAAACTGCATGTCTGCGTCATGAATGATGGGAGGGTATCCCTGCCTTCGACATGGCAGGCGGGAACCGGGTTGAATAGTATGAAAAAGCGGATACATGGGGTGAATGGGAATATCCAGTTCCGGCTGACAACCTTACCGAAAACCAAAATGCAGGTATTGCTGAGTGTGCCATTCTTGAATCATTCATGATTTTCAACAAGTGTGCATCTGTTGCGTAGATACCAGACGGTGATCAGTTCGAGTATCAACCCAATTGGTATTATGAGAAGTACAGAAGCATCCAAGCCCCATTTCCAGCCTTGTTCGTTTACTTCATAGCTATTTGCGAATATCAAGACAAACACGCATAAACAAACATAAATAACCAGGAAGGTCGAAACCAAGCCTAGAGGAAACGGGGAGTATTTTAATCTGGCCTTGCAACCAGGGCACTGGATTCCAGAAGAAAAGCCAGATTTCAAAATAGTAATTGCGTCAATCTCACCCTTGCAGTTTGGACATGTTTTTCCTTCGTTCATGACAAATATCCTATCCAAAAAAGCCCTACCAATTCCGGCAAGTAATCTGCGTAAACGTCCCGCATGACGGCTGGTCACAGACTTCCCTGGTACTAATGATCCGGGTCTTTTGGCCTGCTGTAATATTCCTCGGGCCGGAAAAGCTTATTTGCCTGGCATAGCCTTCCTGCACACAAAAAGCTTGCGCTGCCTGCGCCCCGCATCCGTTTACCCAGCTATAGCACCAATCCAGCAGGGTGTTATAGCTGCCGTACTGGATAGGGTATTGGTAGCGTTTGTTGATGACCTGATCTTCACGTTCATCACAATTTTGCCACTTTCCTGCAAAATCACGGGCATCTCCGTTATTTTCACTACTGTGCCATGCATCCGCGCTGACCACTTTGGGTAGAACGCTGACAACGCCGGTAATGCCAGGTATATGGGCATCACACAGGGTCATGGCCAATTCGTAGTTACGGCGCTTTTGCATTTTTTCGACGGCTTCACGGTAAGCGCCGTTAAATCGCCCTACTTGCCCTTGTCAAAAAAAGGGACTTTTTTCGCACATTTCTCCAGCGGCACATTCCATGGCAGGAGGGCCTCCCATTTTTCCAGGGTGTCGGCCTGGGCGATATGCTCCAGCAGATAGCGGATATAGGCATACGGTTCGAGGCCGTTGGCCTTGGCGGTTTCAATCAGGGAATAACAGGCGGCGCTGGCGCGCGCGCCATGCGGGGTGTCGGCAAACAGCCAGGCTTTGCGGCCCACGGCAAAGGGGCGGATGGCGTTCTCCGCCAGCACATTGCTGATATGCAGGTCGCCGCGTTGGCAGTAGCCACTCAGGTATTCCCACTGGTTGAGGCAGTATTCCATCGCCTTGCGGGTGAGGCCGCCTTTCATCACCTTGCCGACCTGCGTTTCCAGCCAGGTTTTCAGTTCGTTGAGCAGGGGCACGCTCAACTGCTGGCGCAGGCGGTATTTCTCCGCCGTGTCCAGGCCCTTGATGTTGTCCTCGATGCGGTAGAGCCTGCGGATCATGCCCAGGGCAATATCCGCCAGGGTGGGTTTGCCACGGGCCTGTTTGCCGCCCGCCGCCTTGACGGCCTCCACGAACTTGCGGCGGGCATGGTCCCAGCAGCCAATGCGGGTGATGGCGTTGTTGCGGCACACGGCGGCGTAACCGGAATAGCCGTCGGCCTGGAAAATGCCGTGGAAGTCCATCAGTAGGCGTTCGGGGACGCTCCCCGCCCGGCTGGGGTCGTATTCAAACAAGACCGCCACCTGGTTCGGCGGGCCGCCCCGCACCACCCACATCCATTTGTCGGCCTGGGCGGTTTTGCCGTCCTCCTTCAGCACCTGGATGCGGGTTTCATCGCCTTGCAGGTAAGCGCCGCTGTTCTGGGTTTCGCGCAGCAGGTTGAGCAGGGGTTTGAAGCTGTCCTCCAGACGGATGATCCAGTGGGCCATGCTGCTGCGGCTGAGTTCCGCGCCGTGGCGTTTGAAAATGCCCTCCAGGCGGTACAGGGGGCAGGCCATCGGCGTATTTGGCGATGATGACCTGCGTCAGCAGGTTGAGGCTGGCATGGCATTTGCCCAACGGATGGGGCGGACGGGCGGCGGCGACCAGCGTTGGCCCGCCATCTGCCGTTGCCGGGGCGGGATCCTGGCTGGCCCCGGCGGCAAACACGGCTTTTTCCTGCCAGTATTCCAGCACCACCAGTTGCGCTGGGATGTAGTCCAGCTCTTCCTTGACCTTGGTGAAAACCGTGCGGGTCGCCCCGGCTTTTTCCGCATCACCCAACAACAGCTCCACCCGTTGGCGCTTCAGCCCGGGCGGGAAGCCGCGCTGGCGTTGGCTGGGGCGGGGCCTGGCGGGTTCCGCCTCCGGCAGTCGTCCGGCGATGTCCTCCAGCGCGGTTGCCAACTCGGCTTCATCAAACAGGTCAATCTGGAAGGGGAGCTTTTCAGACTGGGCGCTAAACCGCTGTATTTTGGCCAGGCGCAGCATTTCTTCCAGGAGCTGGATATGGTGGTCACGCTGTTTCAGGACGGCGGCAAATTCCGCCTCTTGCTGCGCCAGCAACTGGCGCAGGCGGGCAGCGTCCAGGTCGCTATGGGATGTGGTTTTGGGGGCTGGCGGCGGTGCTAAATCCATGGGTTAAATGATAACAAAATCATCAGGATAAGTCGCTAAAACAGCGCCCCGTAGCACAACTTTTTATGCCCTTTGAGCAGGCTGATGTCATAACCGTCCAGCAGCCAGTTGATCTGCTGGGCCGTCAGCGCCATCACCCCGCCATCCCCCGTTTGCGGCCAATGGAACTTCTCTTCCGCCAGGGCTTTGTAATACAGCACAAAGCCATTGTCTTCCCAATACAGGCATTTGATTTTCGTGCGCTGGCGGTTGGTGAAGGCGTACAGCGCCCCGGCAAACGGGTCGTGGCCCAATTCCTGCGCCACGATCGCCGCCAGCCCCTGGGCGGCCTTGCGGAAATCAATGGGCGGGCGGTAAAGGTAAATGTCCGGCATCTCCCCGGCGGGGCGGAAATAACGGGCCATTACAACTGCCCCAGCAACCGGCGCAGCAAGGCCACATTGCCGGGGTGGATATTCCTGATCACCAGGCCATTCGGCAGGGACAGCTCCAGGCCATCGCCCGTCCGGGCGTCTGTCCCCGGCTGCGCCGGGCGGACAGTCACGAAACCGGAAGGCTCTGGCAATACCGGGCGTTTGCCATCCCCGGGCGGCTTGCCCGCCGTACCGCATAATTTGCGCCGCCAGTAGACAAAGCCGTGGTAACTCAACTGTTCCTGTTCACAATACTGGACTCCGGAAAGGCCGGAGGACTGGAAGCGTTGGAGCTGGGCTTGCCAGTACGCCAGACGCCCATCTTGACCTGGATTCATCGTGTTCTCCCATGCAATCTGTTGCTGATGGGCTGAGTGTCCGGGATTACGTGGGGCGCTGAAAGGAGGGGGATTTAGAAGCGCTTACGCTTCACGGCTGGCATTGTGGCAGGCAGCCCTACGCGCCATCGGTGGGCGGAGCCAGTGGTAGCCGTCAGCCATGATAGGGTCTACTGCGTGGAACGGTACAATGACATTTTCCCGGATACTCCCGTCACTCAGGCGTACATCGCCGATGATGTGGTGGTTGCTGGATTCGCAGGAGCGGGTTACTCCTGCTTGCGACAGACCGGAATAGGCAAGTAACAAGCAGAAGTAGGTGAACAGGATGGTATTGCGCATTATCGTGGCTCCACTGTTATCAGTTTGGCTGATCCTCATGTCAATGTGTAATTAACTAACAGGAACATTTCTCGCGGTATGCTGCTGGGCGCATTGAATTGAAACCTCCATTCGGTAAGTCCCATGTTAATCTCCGTAACAGCAGCCGTGTTAAGCCCAGCAATAGCCGCTCCAGCAGTAAATGCAGCAGCATCCCCCGTTCCCTCTGCTAGTGACACACCATCCAGTATTTCGGAAGAAAACAAATAAACATTGGCTGCCTTGGCTTGACGGGAACCATTGCTGGCAAAAAATGGGAAATGTCGCAACACGTCTTTTAATACGACGGTTCTCACCTCATCTGTTGCATTCATTGCCCGATACCACTCAGTGGCGTAATCATGCTTTAGATCAATGAGTGCAAACAATCCCTCTTCACGGCTCTCAGTTTCAACCGCTGCAAGGTATTTCAGGGCTGCTTGACTGGCAATTCCCTTGAGTTTGTCACCACCATCAGAAGCAACGTAGCGCACTTGCATAACAACATCTGAAATACTGCTGTAGTCAAATTGACGAATAGTAGACGGCAACTCAAGTCGCCATTTGCTAATGACACCCGCCCCTTCAAAAGGAAGATAGCGTTCATCCCGGAAACTCAGTTCAAAAACGCCACTGTCACCTTGGGCGCTACTGGCTGCAATGGAAGAAATTGGAACCCTGACTGTCTGGAAGCGGTCATCAGATTCAACTTTTTCAAGGTAGTCATCAGCACTTTGGGCAAGAGACTTGATCCGATACTTATGTTCCAGCAAACGTAATGTGCAATTCAGGTTGGTATAAGGGCCAACAATGCACGGGATGGACAATGCCACACTTTTGATTTGACGACGGAAATGCCCTGGATAGTCAAGATCAAACAGTACCTCTGGCAACGTGAATTCACATACTCCGGTTTCACGCAGCGTCAAAAAGGCAAAGGGATTCAATTGACGAAGGGAAACCGTTTTGGTGACCTCAAAGTCATGACCTTTACGTTCCTGGTAAGCCCTTTCCATTTGCTTAAGCGCGAGGTATAGATTTTCACCCGCAAACAAGCCATCACGCCCGGCCTCCCAATAACCCGCCCGTACAAAATCGGAAGTTGCCAGACCCCGCTCAAAGCAGAACGCACTTTCTGCCCGTTTTGCCAATTCATAGGCCAGTGTATAGGCTTGGTAATAAATGTTCCTTACTTGCGCCTCCATCCAGGCATACAATTCACGATTGGTGTACTTGTTTTGCAAGAAGTCTTCAATTTCCTGCGCATGATCAATTTGCTTTTGCTGGGTTTCCAGTTCCCATTGAGCCATGGCCAGGCGAATCTGCTGGGTAGTGATTTGCTTGTCGATATTCATCAACTCATAACCCGCCGAATTGGCTTGCATGATCCGGTCTTGCAGAACACGGGTAAGACCACCTTTCTTTCCTGCATTCGAACTACCAAAAGATATATCACTTGCACGGACTTGAAGCCCTCTTGCAACTGCTTGTGTTGCATTACCAAACATCTGTCCGTGAATTGCTACACCAGCACCAATACCAAAAGGTTTTGCATCACCACTGGCAACTGGAATGGCATGAAGGATGCTGGCTAATGTCTCTACAACACCTATTTCTCTTTGCCTATCCTGGGCTGCGTTTGCCTGATCCAGCTCTTCTTTCTCAAAAGAAATGAGCTTTAAACCTCCCTCATCTACTGGGACAAGCTGTGAATTTTGCAATTCGGTGAAGTCATCGCCTTCGCCCGGAATTTTGGCTATATCCTCTCCAATGAGTTGTAGGTAATGCCGCAAACGGTAGACTGACCCCGTTCTTGATTGCCGAAGTGACTCAAGGGACTTTTCAGCTTCTTCCAGTTGCAGTTTTCTGGTATCCAGCAAGCGTTGCGTCATGACCCGCTCCTGAACCGCACGTAACTGAGAAAGTGCTTCGCCTTCGCCTTTTTCTTTGGCGGAGAGGAATGCAGCGCCTAATGCTTTCACCTCATTACACATTTCCATGGCGCGTTGCAGCAGGTAAGGAAAACGGTAATTGGGCATTGGTGCATTCAAATCACTGAGAACGCTGGCGATGCTTAAGCCTTGTGCCGCCGCTTGTACCAACAAAGCCGGATCAATCGGTGGTTCAAACAAGGGTAATTTACGGAATACACCCTCAATGTTTTGACAATGGCGAATCTTGAACAAACGGTCGTCGATGGTTTCACGCAGTTTGGTCAGTTCTGGGTTATCAGGAATGCAGAAATACAATGCGCTTGCTGATCCGAAAATATTAGTCAGCGCAACAGCTGCATCGTGACCGTCGTCGTAAGCGTCTGGTTGGTTACTGAACGGGAATGCCAGTTCCAGTTCCACCATCGCATTGCTGAAGGCATCCCAGCGGTCGATGAGCGAAAAGTAGGTTTGCGGCTTGGTGCGACCCCGTTTAGGAATACGCTGTCCTTTTGAACCATAGGCGTGCGATGCCAGAATATACAGCTGGCTGGCTTGATTGATGGTTTCAATCGTATCTTGTTGGAACAAATGATCGCCCCACGCAATCAGAATCTGGATGTATTTCATTGCCACCCATTTCATGTACGCGGCTGGGCGGCTTCTGGCTACCACATGCGGCTGGAAGGGGTTGTTACGCCATTCGGTAATCGCGGTATCCGGCTGGCCTGCCTGTAGTGAGAAGAATAAGCGCTCCAGTACCCGCTCAGGGTTAACCTGCATGAAGGGTACGAATTGCCAGAAACGCGCCCTGTCTTCACCATCAGCAAACGGATTCAGCACATAATGGCACATGTTCAATGCCTGCTCGTATTGCTGTGATTCCAGTAAGCGTTCAACTACCAGCATGGGGGCATGGAAATCTACTTCCCAGTTATAAATAGCGGAAGGGCTTTTGAGTTCATGGTATTGATTGCCAGCATCACCACCAAAACGATCCTGAAGATTTACCGAAGCAGGAAGATCATCTAAAGCCTTTAATAACGTTGGCAAATAGCGAGAACCGGCAACGAGTATATCAGCATCTTTATGGGTTAATGTTTGACCATTACTAACCTGAACATCGTTTGTAGTCTCAGTAAATACGCAAGAAGAACCATCTGATTGCAGAGACTTGATTGTCGATGGGCTTTCGTTATAGTGAAAAATGGTTTTTGCAGTTGGAGATTGCGTTGGGTGGTCGTTGGACTTTCCCATCTGCCCGTTTTTGAAAATAAATTTTACTACGCTTTTATTGTTAGTAGGCGCATCATCAGCCGGATAACGATATACATCAATTGCAACGGACGTATCCTCTTCACGAGGAATAAACTGATAATTACTAATTTTTGGTAGTATCTTTCTTGTTAGCTGATATGACCCAACATCCTCAATAGGTTCCTCCTTACTCTCCGGCCTGAAATCAGAAACAGCTTCTGTGGACAGTTGTTTTTGTGTCCAACGACCGCTCCGATATTCTGTCCAGCACAGCTTGATTTCCCAGAACTCGGATATTCCAGTATCGGCAAAAGGTGATTTACCTAACTCTTCTATGGTTGGGGCTCGTTCACCACTCTCACCTGTTATCGTAACTTTTGCTGCCTCAGTCTTTTTCATGAATTGGGGGAAAAAGACTAATAGCCGCCCGTTGGCAACGATTGGGGCGAGATAAGTACCGAAGATTTTTGGTTCATCCTCGGTTTCCTCGGTTTCATAACTGGGAATATCAACCTGCATCAGTTCCCATGGCGTCCAGTAGCCCGTCTCTGTGCCTTTGGTGCGGTAATAGAACTGGTAGGGGGCATTGCGGGTTCTGGCAAAAACATGCAGCACTTTTTTATCCAATTCTTCGTAAAGCCCAACCACTTTCAGGTAAGCGACGCCATCGACCTTGAAGACGTAACTTTTGAAAGCCTCTTCAACATTATGCTCAGTGAGATCCCGCTGTAGCAGTTCTGATTCCAGCTCCTTGAAGAATGGGCTTTTATCATCACGCAATTCAGAGCGAATCCAGTTTTCCGGGTACAGGAAAACCTTGCGGTTAGCTTCCCAGACCCGGTAGCGTTGCATCCATTCCCAGCGTTCGCGATTAAGGACACTATGCCCAACGCCGGACTCAAGCCCTAGCAAACAACGTTGGATAAACAGTTGGACGCTGGAAATGGCCTGTTTGATGCGCGAGGTTTCCATGCAGGGTTCCATTTGCACATCAATCAGGAAAAACTCGAACAAACTGTCTGCGTCGATAACACCCCATTCGCGCAGTTCAGGCTGAACCAATAAATAAGCAATCAGTGCATCGCGTTGTTTGGCGCGTAATGTATCGCTGAGTGGCTTCACGACCTGTTCCCAATCAGATTGCTCAAAACGTGCCCGCGTAATGTGACGGATGTCCTGGGCAATGCGATGCATTGGCCAGAACTGTGACCCCGGTTTTGCCCAGGTAAACAACCGTTCAATATCAACAGCGGTTTTGTCTGCGATATGGGAAGCATCCAGCAGTTTGGCGAGGTGCATCTCATTGACGAAATGGGCAGACGTATTGAGGTTGAAATGATCGGACGCCAGCAAGCTGGAGACACGGCTTGTCTCCATGCCCAAAGCAGCGGCTACACGGGTGCCCAATATCGCCGGGTTATCCTGGGTATCTGTCTGGCTTGCCCATGCAAACAGGTCAAGCAAGCCTTGCGCTCCGCCGGAAACACGCCCACGCACTTGAACATAGGCTAACAAACGTAATACCTGCGGCAAAGTGAGCTGATTGAAATCAAGCCCGGAGAAATCCGCCGCATGGTTGTGTAAATAACGCAGCTCATCCAGGGTCAGGCTTAAACTGTTGATTAATGAAGCGCACTTCGACACTTGGCGTAATGCGGTAGCAATCGCCGTCGAGGCATAATCGGGCAATAGGGCCGATGCAGGAACAGCTGTGCGTGGCGTAATAGCCGTTTTCCACTGCAAGTTAGCTGCCGGGAAAGGGAGTGAAATTGGCGACAAGGTTCCGGCATGTAACAGCACTGGTTCAGAAATCCAGACATCGGAAGGGTCTTCCTGTTGCGTCGGAAAATCAAGCCGCAGGCCATCAAGCACGGCTGATGGTTGAGTATCACGGTTGGTGACGATAAAGGTATAGGTGTCAGTTCTGGGCGGAATCAGATAACCACTAAAACTGCCTGCATCGGTAGCTGGTTTTTCCCGCAGGGACTCGAATACATGCATGGCAGGCGCAGCTGGGTTCCCTGACGCCAGCACTTCCGTCAATAAGGCTCCAGCCAGTGGCTCGTTGAGTCCAGTCGCCGCTGCTACCTCAGCCGCAATCAGACGTTGTGACAAACGCTTACGCAAAATGGGCAACAGGGTTTTCAGCAAATAGCGGCGTTTAACAGAGGCGGTATTTTCGGGTGCGTCCGGGTTTTGTGGATCGTTGACGTCACCAGCTAGCAGTATTGTCTTGGCGCTTTCTTCCTCCCCGGCGAACAAGCCGGATAACACATCACCAAAGAAGCGTCTTGCCTGCTTATCTACCCTGTTAATAGCAGCAAGCCAGGCAGAATCATGGCTTAGAGACTTGGCGATGTCCAACAGTGGTGGAGTCAACCTGCCGGTTATTTTGAGGACTGCACTGGGTGAACCGTTGCTTTGCCTGGTGGTGTATATCAGCCTGCCAAGCAGGGATTCTGGAACGGTTATACTAAGTCCGGCAGGTGCGTTGGTACTATAAACCGTTGTGCCGTCAATTAATCCGACAATATCTTCTACTATCGGCGCATCAAACAACAGCGCTGCTTTGCCTCTTAGTAATGGCGTATCAATACCGCCATTATCGTTATTATCAGTGGGCAAATCGGGATGAGCCAGCCAGATTGCACCCAAACCATCATACAGTTTCTTGCTGAGCAACAGCGTAGCGCGTTGTGACAAACTCAATGGGCGTAACGGGTTTTCGTCATCAGCCACGACAAATGCCAGTTTATTGAAATCCAATCCTGCCGCTTCAAGCTCTGTCCATCGGGTCAACAAGCTTAATGTCGCAGCCGCGCTGACAAAAGGATTACCATAAATAGCGAAGACTTGTGGCAGTTCAGTGACACGCACACGCAGGAATTTAAACAGGATGCTGTGCCGATAGAGTGCTGATACGGTATCTAACCTTAGTACATCCGGTACATTCAGTTGGGAGAGTAAGGGGATTTCCCTGAAAGATTCCCCCGCAATGGCTACACTTGTCTTATCGACAAGCGGAGTCCCTATCCCCATGCCCCCCGAACCCCAAACAGCTAACCCGATCCTGAGTGAATCCCAGATAGCCGACCTGAAACTGGCGGCCTCGAAAATGTCTGGCAGCACCCGCCGTGCGTTCCAGGCGGACATGAGCCGGAAATATTGTGCAGGCAACGCCCGCCAGACTGAAAGGTGTTTTGGCTGGGGTCGGGAGGGGGTGCAGTTGGGTTTGGAGGAACAGCGCAGCGGCATGGTTTGCGTGGGTGCGCAGGCGGCGTATTGTGGCCAGAAGCGCTGGGAGGAAACCCAGCCGGAAGCGGCAGCCGCCTTGCTGGCGCTGGCGGAAGCACATAGCCAGCAAGACCCGACATTCCGCAGCAGCATCGCCTACACCCGCCTGACGGCGGCGGAAGCCATCCGGCAGTTACAGGCCATGGGTTTCAGCGGTGGACAAGTGCCCGCCCCCAGCACCATGGCGCGGATACTCAACCGGAATGGCTACCGCCTGCGCAAGGTGGAGAAAGCCAAGCCGCAAAAAAAATTCCAGAAACCGACGCCATCTTCGCCAATATCCAGGCCAACGATGGGCAGTTTGCCGATGGGGCGGTCAAACGCCTGAGCATGGACTGCAAGGCGACCGTCAACATCGGTGACTACTCACGGGGCGGGAAAACACGGGGTGACAATAAAGCCGCTGACCATGAGATGGGCTGCAAAGAGAAATACATCCCTTTTGGCGTACTGGATGAGGACAGTGGGCAGGTTTACCTGACCTTCGGCAGTTCCAGCAAACCAGTGACTTCATCGTGGATTCCCTGTGCCGGGTATGGGAACAGATGCCTTCTGCTGACAAGGACGCCTGCCAGTGCATCCAGATCAAAGCGGACAATGGCCCGGAAAGCAGCGGGATCAGGACGCAATTCCTCAAGCGCATGGTGGAATTCGCCAACCATACCGGTAAGACAGTCCACCTGCTGTACTACCCGCCTTACCACAGCAAGTACAACCCGATTGAACGCTGCTGGGGATTCTGGAACAACACTGGAACGGCACCCAGCTCAAGGATGCCGAAACCCTGCTGGAATGGGCAAAAACCATGACCTGGAAAGGCATCAACCCCATGGTCGAATTCAGTCGCAAGGTTTATGAGAAGGGTGTGACCCTCAGCAAAAAAGCTATGGAGGCTGTTGAGGCGAGGCTGGAAAGAAATGCTGCTTTACCAAAATGGGACATTCTGATTCGCCCTGTTTTTGGGTAATGTCTTTGAGGTAAATCACCTAAGGCGTTAATATCGTCCCGTTTGAGTTTTAATGCGGCCATCAAGACGGGTAAATGGTCGCTGATTGTCTGTTCCTTCGTCAGGTAGTTACCATCGTCATCGGCCACGAATACCGGGTCAATTGCGCGGATGTTATGCGAGAGAAAAAGCTGGTTGTACAGGGATTTTTCCCCGGCAGTGGAAATATTTCCCCAAAACGCGAGCACCGTTGCCAACGGTAAGCTGGTGCGCTCCATGACCTGAATGACTGCGGGGAGTTGGTGTATAAACGCAGGGCTGATATCAGCTAATTGATCGGTAAAATCAGGGCATACCCAAGGTTCCGGGGTGGCATCGGCATCATGGCCGCAAGTGTTGTTACACCCGCTGCCATCGGTATGGCATTCTTGCTGGAAGACATCAAAATCAACAAAATTATTATGGGCAGGCGATTGTGCGGTGTCTGTTTGACTGGTTACGTCCACATCGCTTAGGGCGGCATTCATACCCAGACCTGTCAATGCCTTGTCAACCTCATCAATGCTCCAACCCAGCTTGCGCCATAAACGCAGGAAACGTTGCATCCGGTCATATTCCCCGGCTTCAACAGGCGTACCATCAAGATGTATCAGGCGTACAGGCTCAAGGTTGCAACTGTCTTGAGGTGGTAGCCAAAGAACAGGTTGGGGAGTGGGAAAGTATCCGGCAAAACCCGTTCCTGCTGGAGGTTGAAGCATGTGATTCGCAGAATCATTATTACTGCGAACCAATTTACCCCCGGATATAGCATAAATCGTGTCTTTCCCATTTTCATCCAAAATTGGAGAGTTTATTGTACTTGGATCAGGATAAGAACTGGTTTCATCTGCTTTTATTAGATATAAATACCCTCCAACGTTCACTTGGGGTGAAACATAATAAGCAATATTGCCAGTCGCCCTATCAATTACTCTCCCATCATTCATAAGTTGAAAGACTTGTGAAACCTCACGCACAGTCGGAAACTCACTTGAATTATCTTCAGTATTTGTAACAACATCAAAACTACCGAAGACGGGCAGTCTTGGCTTATCTCCTGAATCCAGGACAATCAATTTGCCGAGACGCTCAAAGTAACACTGTACCCAACGGGTTAGCTCTTGTGGGTTAAATGAAGGTTCATTGGCTGTTGGTTGTTGGCAATCCCCGCAATACTGTTCCAGTACATATGGGGCGCGAACATTGACTGTTTGAGAAAGCAAAGCATCGACGATAGGTTGTAATCGTTCACACAGTTTAGCTTCTGAATTTATCGAATTTTGCAAATAATGATAGCTGTAGCGAATACTATCGAGAATCGCTCTGGGTCTGCCTTCTGGCATAACAGGGTTGATGAAACGGGTTTTGAGTAATTCAACCAAATCAGCATATTCGATACCTGTACGTTTTAGAAACTGCTTTTTAACAAAAGTCAGCCCTAAAGGGTTATCTTCATCAGCATTAACCATATCCTCATCGGTTGCATAACCATAATATTCATGTATTTGCCTGACACCGATTTTATTGCGGTATTCGTCAACACTAAGCTGCTGATGTTGTGTTAGTTCAAAATAAGGTTTTGGCCAAAATGCTTCACGGGTGAGGATGATATATTCCTCTTGCGACATCTTGAGAAACTCTGCATCAGCAGCACGCTGGAGTATCTGCTCATGAATACTTTGAAACTCGTTGCGTGCCTCACCGGATGTAAAAGAAACCGTCCCCTCTGGTGTTGCCGCGCGAAACGTATTCACCAGTTCAAAACGGCTGGTTTTCAAATACTCCAGATAAGTACGGATAGCATCCAAGGGCTGGTGATAAGGCAGGGTAAACGGATATACCGCATTTTTCAGAACACAATAAGCCTCATAATTGGTATGTTGTGGCTCTGAAAGCAATTCCGGCGTAGTTTCACCATCCACGTTAAAAGCATTGAGCGTGACCTGTTTTTTCCCTGCGTCACTATCGCGGTAACGGCTTTGATAGACCACGAAACTTTCCATCACTTCGTTGGCTAAATCCACATATGGCAACACTTTGAAGGTATTGTCACAGGTCAATTCCAGACAGCCGAGATCGGGGCGACGGCGGAACAGCATTTCTACAGGTGTACCTGCAATGCCGAAAGAAGGAGCCTTTACCTCTGGATCAAGATTATTGTTGCGCAGGTATTGCAAAAGCTCAACGAAATACGCAGCAGGCGAGTAAACCGATAAACATTCATCACACTCGCAGAAATCGAGACTGCCGAATAGCGTTTCCAGATTCAGGCGTTCGGCTGCCTCCCCCAATGCGGAACGAACACTACCCAAACGGGCAAAACGTTCTTCTGGCGTAGCCACCCCATCAACAATGGCCAAACCGGAACCACGCACAGCTTCGCGCATGGCGATGAGCGCCTGTTCGTTACGCATCCGGTTAATCACCGCAGCGGTATGGATTTCGCCAGCAAGCTCAGGCGACCCCAGATCAGCACTCATTGTGGTGACAAATGCGGAGCGCGGCATTTCAGCAATATCAAACGCGGAATTCAGGTGCGTGGCAGCCAGTTTAGGCAGTGCTTCGGGGGTAGGCGTGACGGAGGCCAGACGAATCAGTCGCCCGACCTCTGCAATCGCAGCGGGGGAAGCAGGTGGTGAGCTTGTCTCCTTGTCCACGGATGGTTGGCTGTTAGCGTCCACATTACGCAAAGCCAACAGCGGTTTTGCTGTTGACGGGGTGCTGCTATCCAGTAATGCCGCCACTTCTTCTTTGCTGGCATCGCCTTTTAGCGGGAGTTCGCCAGCACGTACCATCCGCGCCACCATCGCAGCAGGATGGGCGCGAAACAGGCGGGTGGCAAGTTCTTTGGCAACGGTCGCTCTTATTTCATTTTTAGCTGCTTCGTCATTATTTTCGGCGTCAGATTCAGCGTCTGGGTCAACCATTGCTTCCAGTTCAGCGGGGCTAATTGTTCTTGCCACATCAGCAATGGATAGTAACTTCTTATTCGCCGTAAGCTTTTCCACGACAGCAACACGGTTGCCGCTCCATTCGGCCAGCTCACTGGCAAACTCGACTTTTGCAGCCATCGCTTTCGGTAATTCCTTTTTCACGCTATCGAGAGCGGCATTTACCTCACCCTTACTATCATCCAGTGCAGTGCGCAACACTGCTTGATACTTCTCGCCGAGTGCTGCTTCAAGACAGTGTACTCGCGCTTCTTGTACTTTGTTTTTCATCTCAATATCTCCTTGATCCTGTTAGCAGCACTTTCTTCACAATAGACTCATGGCCTATAAACCAATTTCTTCGAAATTACTCACCCCCATTGAACACCCAACTCCGAAGCATTAGTGAACCTAATAATCTCGGCCACTAAAACCATTTAAACTTTAAATTAACAATCAAAAAATCATCTTAACTAGCCTCTCAATCGAGTCTGACCTCTTTGATTAAAAGAAAAGTTCTAATAAAATCTGAGGCTCAATATGCGTTTCAGGGTCTTATCCCAACAGCAGCGAAAGCAAGGACTGTAAGGCAGCTTGCCCCCGTTTCCTGATGTTGTGAAGAGACTCGAAGAATGCAAGGTAACACGGTAGCTTTTCTTGTGAGATCCCCCGATGAGGTCGTAACCATGAGCGTAACAGTGACCAAAAACCTTCCATCGTATTGACGTGGACTTCATGGAAACCGTCACCATCTTCGTCACGGGCATATTCGCCTGCGCCATGGTTGACGGTTTTGTGGGCATAGCCCCATTCTTCCAATCGGCTGTAAATGTTGTACTCATCGGTGTAGACCAGCGTGCCTGCTGCCACCGTTTCCACAATCAACGGCTTGATCGTCGTCTGTTTCACATTCGCCAGCATACGGATCACGACCTCCCCGGAACGCTGGATCATGCCGAAAATGGGTGGTTTGTCCTTTTCCAGTGTCCCACGCCCCGGCGCACCTTTCAGGGCGCGGCGGCGACCTTCACGCCCAGCATCCGCGACGGCTTCGGGGTTTCCCTTGTGTCCAGCCTTGACATAAACCTCATCAAATTCAACATTCCCAAACAGGTTTACTGGCGTTTTTTTTCTCGACACCACGCCGTAACTGTTCCGTCATCGCCTGAACATCATCCTTGTTCAACCCCAATTCGCGGGCGATTTGTTGGTTGGACAGGTTCAACGACATCAGGTACAGGCACAACACCCACACCTTCAGCGGCTGGTGGTGGCCTTCAAACACCGTTCCCGTCAGGTCATCAAAACGCTTTTGGCAATCCTTACACTGGTAACGCTGGCGTTCCTGCTGGGTGTCATCCTTGCCTCGACGGATAGTGTCCTGTGAACCGCAGTGCGGACAAATCACCCCATTAGGCCAACGCACGGAACGGACTTGCTCGAAACAGGCGGCATCACTGGTCAGGCTGGAAATACTGATGAGCGAGGTCATAAAGCCTCTCCTTGGCTATCGGAAATGACTAACTTTACCGCTATCCATCACGTTTGCAATGCCGGGGAAAACAAGACCCTGAAACGCATATTGAGCCAAATCTGATCTAATATCGTTCCTGTACTTCTTTCTATTTGTCCTATCCTTCTAGTTATTTCTCGGCTTATTGACCTATCTAACGATTGTCGTTGCGCTCTATACTCTGCCAGTGGCATCCTTCCACCTCGACTTACAGATGAACTAATAATATTCGAAACAAAAGACTCCGTTAGATCATCAATATTATGATGATCAACACCTAGCGAAGTAAGATTTTCATTACTCACAACGTCAGGATTTCCTGTATGTCGTCGCCCCCTTGAAAGAAGAACGTTACTACCTCCTGGTGAAACCCTATTCTCCTGATAAAAGTTATAATGCAGACCAACATTATCAGGAACGCTGGTTTCAATGGGATTAAATAACCCACATGAAGGGTTATCGAACACACTAAATGCCGGATCAATGGTAACTAATAAATCAACATTTCGATGTTGCTCATTGAACTCATGACTTAAATCCATTGCAATTAATCCTCCATGGCTATATCCAACTATGATTATCGAATCAAATTGATAACCTAACTCAATTTCTCTTTTGTCAAGCCAATCTAATGTCGCTTGAGTACTTGTAAAATTAGTCAAACCTGGTCGAACATAGTGTGCCTCAACGTCAATATTATCAGGATGGTTCGCCTCTTGATGATCTAAAATTCTACCTATAGTCGTATCACCATCTCTTTCTTGCTCACCAGATGTTGGCAACCCCAGCACTCCTCCATCTATGCCAATTATTAGCACTCTTCTCCTTAAATGTGGATCTCGTGGAGTAGATTCTGGTACTCGTGGAGTAGATTCTGGTACTCGTGGAGTAGATTCTGGTATTGGAGTCCCGCAGTTATTACACGGAGAATCACCAACGCCACCAGGTAATCCTGGCATTGAGTACTCAGAAGCAGATGCTTGCAATCCATTCTTATCATTTAATGAAATCGGTAAATTTTTAACGTACAAATATTCATTTAATCCATCTTTAATACCCATGGGGTCAGAGGAAATCCACCGTACCAACCGTGGCAGATAATATCTCGCAGTGTGGTAACTCAATCCTGTTTCTTCATCGCGTTCCATTCCGGTATAGCGGTAGCGTTTTTTGGTGGTGCGGATGTCGGCATTAACGGCGTGATAAGCGGTTGTGCCGTAAGGGTGATATTCTTCGTAGGAAATAATATTGGCAGCCGCGTCCATTTCCAGCGCGACGGAGCCAAGGTGATTGCCGTATTGGTAACGGAACAGGGTAGTGTTGGTTTCAAGCCGTGGGTTATCGGTGGATAGCACGTCTTCGACTATCAGGATGCGCTGGTCATCGGCAAACAGATGATGGGTTTCGATTTCTTCCACCAATGCGCCATTTTGCCAGCGGCGGTATAGCTCCATCCCGCCGAGATAAAGGCGTTCTTCCACCCGGTTGGCATTATGCTCAATGCGCTTGCGGGTGCGCTGCTTGCCCGCATCGTAGTTGTACCAAGCCACCCCGCCCCCGCCCAGATTGACGTGGTGGATCATGTCGCGGTAATCCCAGCGCAGGTAAAACGCTTCCCCCACCCGTTCCAGATTCAACATGCTGCCGTGGGTGTCATAGTCATACCGCAGCGACAAGGTGGGTTGCGCCACATAAGGCGCATGACAGGGCGCATCCGGCGGCGCAATTTCCCCCGCCCGCCCGGTTGCCAGCAAACGGTTGCTATCCAGCGCATACTGATAACAACGCTTCCAGCGCAGATTGCCGCCGCCGGAATGCGTCAGGCTGAGGATATTCCCCACTGCGTCATACTGGTAATCCTCCCGATACCGCTGTAAAGCCTCCGGGCTATTGGCAAACGGAATACCCCCAAGTGGCTCAAACGGCGTATTCTCCCGCTGCACATTGTTTTGCGTGGCATGTTCGCGCCCCTCGGCCTGAATCAGCCGGTACAGCGCGTCATAACGGTAAGCCCCATGCGGCGCGATGGCGCTGTTATTGAAATACACCGTCTGTTGCGCCTCATCGCGGATCGCCACAATATTCCCCACCGGGTCATAGCTGTAGCGCAAATCCTGCAATCGGCGTGAACCCGTCAGTGACTCAGTTCTCAGCCGCACCAGCCGGAAGGTCTGCGGGTCATATTCATAGCGGCTTTCAGTGTTATTGCCATACCTCAGGCTTGAGCGCTGCCCCTTGGCGTTATAGCGGATAAGGCCGATAGCCTCAGTCACCCGACCCCGCACCGCTAACGTTTCCCCCTGCAACACCCCGCGCTCGTTATAAGTGGGCGTATACACCGCCGCCTGACTACCTTCCCTATGCCAGTTTTCCAGCCGGATCATGCGGTTGAGCGCATCATATCCGGTACGCTGGATAAAGGTTTCCGCCTCCAGTTGCGCCGTGGCCGCACCCTCTGCCCAATCCACTACCGGCGCGGTGTAGGCTTGTGCAAGCTGGCGGCTGGTTTCCAGCAGGTTGCCCTTGAAATCAAATGCCCGGTTAGTCACCAGGCCACTGGGGTCATAATGCTGGTAAACCTGCCCACGCAGATTATGTGTCTCAGGCTCTGGTTGGGATTCGCCATAGACAAACCGCTCCACCACCTGCCAGCCCGCGTCATTGATGGATAACTGCTGGGTCAAAGGGCGGTGCAGCGCATCATAGGTATTATGGAATACCCGCGTTTCCATCACCCGGGGGCTATCTGTTTGTATCCGCTCATTCTGATCCCAGGCCAGAAACGGTTTGCCCGCCGCATCGGTAATCATCCAGCGTGCGCCTGCATCCATGCTGTACTGGTACAACAGGTTGCCCGCGATGTCATAACACGGCGCAAACCCGCTGACCGGATCGTCTGCCTGATTGGCAGGTACGGGCGGGTAAATGTACTGCATCACCCGGTTGCCGCGTGCATCCTGAATCCACAACGGTTTGCCCTCGGTATCCAGACGGGTGAAGGTCAGATACTGCTCATCGTGCAGGACGCCAGCCGCATCGGAATAACGGTTATGCGCAAGGCTCACCACTTCGCGCCCCAGCTTGTCCAGGAAGGTACGGGCAGGCGTTCCGGCATAACTGGCTACCTGCTGCATCAACGCCGTATCACCAACATGGCTGCCATACCAGACATTGCCAGACTCCAGCACGGTGTCGCCGGGGTCGTAACTGCTGACATGCCAGGGTGAAAATTCCACCCGGCTGAGCGTGCCATCCGGCAATTCAGTACGCATCACCCGTCCGGCGGCATCGTAATACAGGATGGGCGTAACGCCTTCCTCACGCGGCTCTTCAAAACGGTGATCGGGTATGTCCTCACCCGTTACCGTGCGGCTGGTGCTGAAATAAGGCTCGTATTGTTTGACCGGCTTGCCCTTGTTATTGAGGACAGTCTTGCCATTGGCAATCCAGCGCAATGCCCCGCCAGCCTGTTCCGGTTCAGCCTGTACCTTTTTCACCAGCACATTGCCGCCACCATCCGAATACTCGAAGGCCACCTGAAGCGGGCTGGGGTTGCCATCCGACTGGCTGACATGCCGTTCGCGCACAATGCCGCAGGCGCAAGCCGGGTGTTCGCCCCACACGGTCACGCTATTGCCATTGGCATCAGTACGCTGGACTTCGCCGAAGTAGTAAATGTGCCGGGATGTGGCATTACCCAGCCATACCCGTGTCTGTTCCGCATGAGCAGCCGTATAAGGGCTGCCAGTAAAAAATGCCGCCAGTGTGGCGCTATCTGGATCAAGCTGGGCGTTTTCCAGCCCATCCAGATGATCTCCTTCGCCTTGTTTGCCACGACTGGCGGTAATTACAGGTAAACCCAACAAGTCAAAGCGGGCTTCAGTTTCATTGCCGTTCATATCACGCAGGATGCGTGGCGCAAGCACCCGATAATCAAACGCCTCGATGGATGCCCGATTACCTATCGGGTCAGTGCTGGCGGTAATGAACAAATCATCCTGGTCATATGCCAGTTCCGTCGTATTGCCAAATGCATCGGTATAGCGCTCCGGCAGGTAGAAATGCCGGGCGGCATCGGCAGAAAACCCGGCGATACCGGAACGCATCCAGTATTCACCACTGCCCGTTTTATCGGAAAACCGCGCGGCCAGATTGTTCCCGCCCAAATAGCCGCTTTGGGAGGCATCATCCAGCATTTGACGGCTTGGGGAGTTTGTTTCCAGACGGCCAGCAAACACCCTGTCCAGCAGGTCGCTGGTCAAAGCCAGCTTGTAGCTTTCAAACGGCAGCCCCAAACGGCTCAATGAGCGGAAGGGTAAGGGGTTGATCAGGTCATCATTGAAAAACAGGGTTCTGACATGCTCAACGCAACGTTTTTGCGGCAGGTTGCCCGCGATGTCGTGATACGCAATCTCCACCAGCGCGGTTCTGCCATCCAGCGGCTGGTATTCCTCACAGAAGGAATACTGATTCCGTAACTGGGCAAGGCTGTAATACAAACTGCCGGAACGCAGGGGAATGCCGGTCACTTCATAAGTTAAAACCTCACAGGGGACGGGTAGACGGTAAACATCAGGGGTATTTACCCATTCCTCAGCGCGGGTCAGGTGATTTTCCGTATACAGCAGATGTGGCTCGCCCTGTTGCACCGCTATGATCTTTGCCAACGCTGCTTCAGGCAGCCCTGTTTCTGTGTAGGGTTGCCGCCGGGGATAAACGGCAGCTACTGCCTGCAACACATTGCCGTGATTATCTGTGGTGAGGTTCAGGGTATGGGCAATACGCGGATCAGGTTCCGGCAAGACTTCGGCAGGGTCGGCGGGCAACGCCAATTCGTAGTGATAGGTCAGGGCTTCACTTTCTGTTACCAGAAAAACGGCATATCGGTTATTGCCCCGCTCCTGCAAACGCCGGATATGGCAATTGTGGAAGGCGGTGGAAAACAGCTTGACCGGCAAATGTTCACCCCGCTCCAGCGCCGCCACATCCAGCTCATAGATTTCCTGCCGCAGCATCATGCCTTTGCAAGCCCGCAACGCTTCCCGCCATTCACTATCACTGAGGTCATGATCCGCGAAATCCGGTTCCGGTAACGGATGTTCCCGGTAAGACGTATTGAAACCGTTGGGGAAATATTCTTCCCCGAAGTGACTCAGGATTCGCTGCCGATCAAGGAATACGCCAGTGTGGAACCAGGTGACGGTTTTGACCGGAGGCTGGTAAAGGGTTTTGTCCTGGCTGATGTAGGGGCTGCTGGCATTGCCTGCGGAAAACTCCCCGTAGGCTTCCACATCCACCTGTTCCACCCGACCGAATCCCCGGAATTCACGTTCCACGCCATCAAAATAACCATGGTGGTAACTGTATTGGGTCGTGAAGCGCGTGCCACGCCATTTATCCGTCACTGTTACCTTTTCCACACAATGTACCGGAAAAGGTAGGCGGGTAATCCACGGCTTGCCAGCCAGCTTGTCCTGCAAGTAAAACCGGGTGGATGGGGTATATTCAATCCGGGTTTCCAGCCCCAGGTTATTACGGCTGGCAATCAGCAGATGCGGTTTTTGCCCGCCCATCAGGTCAAGATAACGTAACGGTTGGCGAGTATCCGCAGGCAAAGGCGATGACCACACCAGACAGGCTGTGCCATTCCCCAGCAGGTCAACCACCTGCACATTGCCAATATTATCGGTAGCAGGGAAATGACGGATGTCATGCCTGTTACCCCAAGTATTCCCGGACAGATTGAAATAGACCTGGATGTTATCCCTGCCCAGATACAGGATGTCCGTTACGCCTGAACCATCAATATCCGCCAGACGGATACGTTGCTGATTAAACAAATCCGGGTGGTCGAACCACGGCGCTGCATCCATGCTTATTCTGGAGCCAAAATGCCCATACCCCTGATTCGGCCAATAGCACACCTCACCATTACGGATACGTACAATGTCAGTCAAGCCATCACCTGACATATCCGCCAGAAAAATTGACTGGGTTCCATCGGCAAACACAATGCGGGGGCCGTGCTCTTCATCCAGCACCTTGCGCACGGTTTCCGTTAGCCCGAAACCTGCCTCGCCCAATGAGGGATACCAGCAGAATAGCTCGTCCTCACTGATCAGGATGTCGGCATGACCGTCACCGGTCAGGTCAACAAACTTCAGATTTGGATTTGCCCAGTCGATATTGGGCAGGGAGCGGAATGGCTGGAACCACTCCCAGTCATCCAGGGTTGTGCGCTCATAGAAGCCAGGGGTGGTTCCGGCAAATGTCACCGCCTCAAGCTGGCCATCGCCTGCCAAATCCAGAAACTGATATTGCCCATCTCCGGCTGTCATCAGCGAGGGTTTACGGGCAACCATTTCCTGTGATGCGAAACGCGCCCGTGTCTGGAGTTCCCCCTGATCATCCCGGAACGTATTCAAGGGGCTGTAATTGCGTTTATAAAACCAGCCTTCCGCCTGCTGTGTCAGGATGCCGGACAAGCCCTCTCCATCCAGGTCAAGCCACTGATAAACCTGCCCATCCAGCCCGGCTGGCAAATTTTCCAGGCTTTCCTTATCCAGTATGCATAGCTCGCCACTAATCTGTGCCTGACTGTATTCAAACTCCAAGGGTGGCAACTGACGGGATTGATAACGGCCATCTGCCTGCTTGTGATAACCGGATTGGGTGACTGAGCGGATAACGCTATAGTGTTGGTCGGTATAGTGAAAATCTGTGGATCGCACCAGACAGTTCCTGCCCACCTCAGCCTGTTCAGGGAAATGGTGGAACATCAGCACCCGTTGGCAAAGACGGGATGTCCTGACTTCAAACCCGGCACGATAATTGGAAAAAGCATCCGGGCGATACGGCCACTGCCCTGTTTCATCTGGTGTCGGTGTGTCGCCCGTATGTTCGCCATAATCCAAGACGACCTCAAACATCCAGTCTGCATTGAGCAATTGATCGTTTGATAAAAAAACCGGGCGATTTCCCTGCTCATCCAATAAGGTAAGTTTGTTGCCATAACGGATGCGCTTGATATAACGGTTGGCGGTAATCTCAGTACGATTGCGTTGGTGCAGAAGGCTTACGTCAACACCGTCAGTATTTTCAGCTTTATAGTCATACAGAACAGCATTGCCTTTGTCGTCGCGGGTTTCACTGAGCAGCCAGCTAAAAGTTCTCGTTCCATCTGCGGGATCAGTAATCCGTGATCCGGTATCACGACCATAAATGCTTAGAATGTTATCTTTGGAAAAGGAACGCCAATGGACATCACCATCGCGGTTACGTGTCCAGCACTCAATACGGGCAAACAGACCTTCGACGCGGGGGCGATATAATCTGACCTGATAGGTTTCTGAATCAACTTCCCTGCTGGAGAGGCTATTCAGCGGTACAAGGTCTTCAGAGCCAGAAAGAATAAAACTATCGGAATTCTCTCCATCCCGATATTGCGGTAAACCTTTGTCAGTCCTGCGGGTAATGGATGGCAGGGCAAGGTTCCACCCCAGCCCGAAAATACCATTACCCGCACCAGAATCGTAACTGAGGGCAAGTTGCGGGCCGAATCCATTTCTGCCCGGACTCGTTGCAATTGGTACGGATAATGAACCTGTGCCGGTGACGGGATTGGCAGCAAACTTTTCCCCCATACCGCGAATGGCACCGCCTCCTTTAGGCAGTGAGATTGCAGGCGCGGTTACCCGAAAATTATCCTCGGAAGTATTTTTCTGGTCATGTTGTTCTTGCACCACCAATCTCCTTTATATGCGATATTTTTATACTTACTCGGCAATTCATCCATTCGCCAACCCAATCATCCGCTCCACAACCGCCGCCAACGGCACGCCTTCCCCCGCCGCCCTGACTGCCGCCGCCCGCCAGCTTTCCGGCATCACCTGCCCCTCACCCCATTCCCCGCTCGCCATACCTTCATAGCGGCTGGCAGCCCGCGCCCCCGCTGGCGGCGTCCACAGAAAATCCGGGTGTTCCCGCGTATACCATTCCCCACCAATAATCCTGCCAGCCACATCCAGTTCCAGGTCGTAGTAATAATCAACGTCCGCCAACTGCCATGCACGCCGCATATCGGCGATTTCCTCCGGGCTTTCGACGTACTGAATTTCCACGGTTTCCGGCTCATTTACTTCCGCCGGCTCAATCGCATACGTCACGCGCATGATGACGCCGACAACAGATACCGCCTCAGCACTACGGAATTTATGGAAAATATCGCTGGTGAAATCCGCCATGCTGACTGTCGCATCAGCCAACACATCGGTTTGTTGCAAGGTATGCGGATTAAAGTAGGTATAACGGTAGGCCTGGAGCGGCTGGTTCCAGACTTCATTGCTGAAACTGGCATCCATGATCATGCCGCGCTGGGAAACCCCTATCTGGTTAATGACCGCCAAATGCCAGGCTCCCGGATTGGTATCGGCACATTCGCTGGCAATCAAACGCCCACCCAAAGTATGGAATTCATTCGTTGCCTCATCCCATTCCTCCCAGGACAGGGAAACAGGAACCATACCTGGTTGAGGTACGTCTTCCGGCAGTTCCTCACCCTCGCCTCCACCATAACGTTCACGCTGTCTTGCAATATCTTCGGCCACAAAGGGATTGAACAACTGAATCGCCCGTTGGGTATCAGGGTCATATTCATAGGGTGGTTCCAGATTGCAACGCCCACCAATGAAACGCACGCCAGGCGCGGCTTTTGCCCACAACAGGCTGGCCAGCGCCTTGATGTCGGCAGGCTGGAATGTGATTGGCACATTCTCGGGAGAAAGTACCGTCACAGGCTTTTGTGGGCGGGGCAGCATAAAAGAGGCAGGCGACCAGCCATGACAAATTCCGAACCAGGCAGGCACTTCACCAAACCGGTCAAAGGCTTTTTGCCCCTCCCCCCACATGGCTTTGGTCAGGGTGTAATTGCTGTCCCCAATCAAGGCGTCATACTTTTCAGCGGGAGACAATTCCGACACCCAGCCCGCCAACCCTGACCCTACAATAACCTCAGCCGGATGATTGCGGATGTAGGCAAACTGCTTTTCCCAAGTTCCCTGGAAGGATTGATTAAAGTCCAGGTAACGGCAGCCCAACAAGCCAGCTGCCATGAGGGTCGTTACGTAATGCCCCGCCCATGGTTGAACAAGCAACGCCGCCTCGCGCAACCCCGCTTGCTCCATGGCTGACAGGTTGTCATGCGCAAACCGGTCAACCAATTGACGGGGGTCATCATTACGGGCAACCACCGCACGGCTGGAAATCTCGGCTCCACCAACATGCATGATCTGTGTTCTAACTGCGTCCCGCACCCGGAGCAGGTTGTTTTCAGGTACATTATTCAGAAACGGGTTGACTATCTGCTCATGCTTATCCAACGCCATGGCACACTCCTTGTAAATCTCTCTATTCATATGCTAACCTGCGGCCAACCCAGTAAATAGCACCCGTTTGAATACATCCAAATGGGTTCACCAACCGCACCGCATCCAAGAACTGGACGAATATCCAGACCATCCATGGGCGTCCGTTGCTGATTCTGGCATCACTCTGGTTACTGGCGCGACTGCTGCCGTTTACCGGCCTACTGCCGCTGGCGGCGCTGGCTGATACTGCATTCCTGTGCTGGTTGACGTATGAAATCACCCGCTTGGTGATCAAGGCCAAAAAATGGAATCAAAGCGCCATAGGCGGCAAGATTGCCCTGCTGATTCCGGCCAATATCGTGTTCTATACTCACGGCAATTCAAAATTCGGTTTTCTCAAAATTCATAACTCATTGATATTTAAGTGATAGTGAAAAATAAGGAAACCGAAAACTGAATTGCCGATGGTATACCTTGGTCTGCTGGGCTACTGACCAGAGGGTGTAAAAGTTGGCTTGTACGTCGGTTTCTACATTATCCTCGCCCTGATTTTCACCATGGGGCGACGGGTCATTCCCAATCAATTCCTGACCAGCCTCAGCAATAAGGTTTTATCTTTGCCATAACGGGTGTCTTTAAGAACTGAATCCGGTACCGCATAAAAGGTGTAACCCCACGCCTTGCTGGCGTCGTTTGCTGAAGGTGTTGAAGACCAGAAATACCGGGCATGGTCACTCTCAGGCATACCAAAAACCTCGGTATTCATACTGGGCATCGCGCAACGCAATTCCTGGATGGAGCGCAATTCCTGGATGGTCGGCACACGCCAATCATGATGACCCGCAAAGCCCCCCGAATTGTTTACTGTCTGCGCCTGTTGCATTGCCGCCCCCCAAGTAAAAGGCTGCACCCCATCGAAAAAGCCATTACCCCCACAACGGTTGCGGGCTGCATCCCACGTTTGCCCTTCACTGCATACTTTCCACATTAACCCGGTTTTATTATCAGTCACCGTACCGTTGCGGTGGTCAGTAAACTGGCTGGTGGGTGTGCTTGCCGGGAGGCTGTAATCACATGCAGCAAACAAGGTGCTGGGGGCAGCCAACATCCATACACTCAAACTGGTGAGGAAAACCCGGCGCGGATTGATGAAAAATGTTTTGCTATCCATAACTTATCTCCCTTCGCTTACTAAACGGACAGCCTTCCGGCTTTGGCTACTTTTGGGGGTGGCGCCGCTGTAACCATCCATAAAACCGACACCTGCGATGAAATCACGATTGAAGTTTTCCAGATAGTTCAAACCGTCACGTACTGTGGTGCTTGATGTCCACACTGGAGAGGATGACCAATGGAACACGGATGCTGTCGGCCCAAATCGCCCAGTATCAATGGCGGGATCCCGCCTGCCATAGTCAACGATGGATTCCAGTTCGCTCAGGGTTGGCAAACGCCAGTCGTGCCTGCCGCACAAACCCTCTGCATTGACCATGTTGACATAGCCGGGAACAGCGCCCCACAAGTAGGATTTGTCCTTCCAGTGCGGACTGGTTTGATCATCATTCTTGAGTTGCCATAACAGCCCCGTCCGCTCGTCCCGCACACAGCCATCCAATGCGATGACGCCGGGGTCACCGGTGCTCCCGGAAGGGTTGCCTGGCGGTTGCCCCCCGCCACCACCAACCAAATCCGGAGCCTGTCTGATCCAGCAGCCGTCATCAGCCGAGCCACGCCCACCGCCTGATTGGTCACAATGCGCATACGGGTCACGGTGGATCTCGCACTTGTTGTGTACCCACCGCCCTTCCTCTTCCCAACCATTGGGGTTAGAGACATACTCAATGCCTCGGCAGTCTTCGTATAGCCTTTCCTCGCAAGCCTGTTTACAAGCATCAATGCCGATGTCAAAACGGTTCTCAGCATCATCACGTTGCACCCAACCGCCAGCACCATCACTGGTACGCCAACCGCCAATGCCCTGATACTTCATTTCCGCCAGTGCGGCTGGAATGGCACACACCAGGGGAAGCAGTGTGGCGGTCACTAAAAACAACTGCTTGTTCATCTTTTTGCATCTCCATTGCAGGGGTAATATTTGTTTCTGATGCCCTTCATAAAACATTATTATTTTTTATTGATGACTTTTAAAGAACCACCAGCAGATAGTCATTGTACCACCCCGTTTATAGGCACACTTCACCCAACTGGATACATTCAAATGGGTGTAGTCATCCTCGTCATTTTGAAAATACCCCTTATGCACCCGGCCTTAGTCAGTTCAGCCAATACGCCAACACCGCTTGTGTATGGATTTTCTGGCAGTGCAGCGTAAAATCCCCACCTGAATACCGCCCACTTATCAACACGGAAGTGATCATGCTAACCATCGAAAAGCCCTACACTGGCAAATATGCCCTTGACCATCTCGGTTTCCGCCCTTTTTTCCTCGCGGCTGGCCTGTTCGCCATGGTGGCGATGCTGTTATGGCTTGGCATCTACCATTTCGCCTGGCCGTTGCTGCCCGTCAGCTATCCATCCACGCTGTGGCACGCGCATGAAATGGTGTTTGGCTATGCGGTGGCGGTGGGTGCGGGTTTCCTGCTGACAGCCGTCAAGAACTGGACGAATATCCAGACCATCAACGGGCGTCCACTGCTGATCCTGGCTTCACTGTGGTTGCTAGCGCGGCTGCTGCCGTTTACCGGCCTCCTGCCGCTGACTGCACTGGCCGATACCGCATTCCTGTGCTGGCTGACCTATGAAATCGCCCGCCCGGTGATCAAAGCCAAACAATGGAACCAAAGCGCTATCGGCGGCAAAATCGCCCTGCTGATTCCCGCCAATATCGTGTTCTACCTTGGCTTGCTGGGCTACTGGCCGGAAGGTGTGCAAGTGGGTTTATACTCCGGTTTCTACATCATCCTCGCGCTGATCTTCACCATGGGGCGGCGAGTCATCCCGTTTTTCATCGAGCGTGGCGTAGGTTGCCCGTTTGAGGCAAAAAATGACGTGTGGGTAGACCGCTTCAGCCTGGTCCTGTTCCTCGGTTTTGCGGTGGCGGATGTGCTGGCCATCAGCTTCGGCAACACCACTGCGCAATTCATCGCCGCCCTGCTGGCGTTGGCGCAAGTGCCGTTCCACGCCTTCCGCATGGTCGGTTGGTATCACCCCAATATCTGGGAAAAACCGCTACTATGGGTGCTGTTCATGGCCTACGGCTGGCTGGTGGCCGGTTTCCTGTTCAAGTTCCTCGCTACCACCATGGGCGTTTCGCCGTGGATTGGCATCCATGCCTTCTCCGTGGGCGGCATCGGCATGATGACCATTGGCATGATGGCGCGGGTAGCGCTGGGGCATAGCGGGCGCAATGTGTTTGACCCACCGCAAATCTTGATCGTGGTCTTTCTGGTATTGTTCAGCGCTGCTTTTATCCGCGTGTTGAACGTGTGGCTGGTGCCAGAATTTTACGGGGAATGGATTCTAAGCGCACAACTGCTATGGATAACCGCATTCGCGCTGTTTGTGTGGCACTATGCCCCCATGCTGGTGAAACCCCGTGTCGATGGCCGATACGGGTGAGCTTTCACACTGTTTGCACAATCTGACAGTAGAATAAGCCTCGTTTTGGAGGCAAAACGGGTATGTACACATGAAAAAAATCATCATCCCCATCGTGGTGTTGGCCATTGGCATCGGGCTGGGCAAGTTTTTACTGGCAACTGGCCCCGAGCCTGAGAAACAGCGCGTCAACAACCCGTCACCGGTGGTGGAAGTGCAAAACCTCAAGCTGGAAGATTACGCCGTCACCATCAACGCCTCCGGCACGGTGCGGGCGCAGACGCAAACCAATATCGTCGCGGAAGTCTCCGGCAAGGTGCTGGAGATTTCCCCGCAATTTCAGGAAGGCAGCTACTTTGACCGGGGAGCCACCCTGCTGCGGATCGACGACGCCAACTACCAGAACGCCATCACCATCGCCGAAGGCGAACTTGCCCAACGCCAGTTGACCCTGGCCGAGCAACAAGCACAAGCCAAACTCGCCCAGCAGGACTGGAGCCTGTTCGACAAATCCAGCCAGAAGCCGCAAGGCGATTTCGCCGCCCGCCGCCCGCACATCGCCGCCGCACAAGCCAACATCAGCGCCGCCAAAGCCAAGCTGGGGCAGGAAAAGCTCAACCTTACCCGCACCCGTATCAAAGCCCCTTACGCCGGGCGCGTACAGGAAAAACGCGTCGATGTCGGCCAGTACGTCACCCCCGGCACGGTGCTGGGCGTGGTCTACGCCACCGACTACGTGGAAGTGCACCTACCGCTTTCGCTTGCCCAATACGAACTGCTCAATATACCGGAAGCCTTCCGTGGCCAGGAACTGGAATCCGCCAGCCTGCCCAAAGTCACCTTCCGCACCAGCAGCGCTGATAGCAACGTGTGGGAAGGCCGTGTAGTCCGCAGCAGTGCAGCACTCGACGAAAAAAGCCGCCAGATCACCGTCATCGCCCGCATCGACAATCCCTACGAAGCGAAGAGCGGCGCAAGCAAACCGATCCGCATCGGCCAGTACGTGAACGCGCAGATTCAAGGCAAAACCTTCAACAACGTCTACGTCGTACCACCCGCCGCCGTGCGCCAGGGCAAGGAACTGCTGCTGGCTGACAACGGCAAGGTGCGCGTCGTGCCAGTGCAACTGCTGTGGAGTACTGAAACCGAAATGGTGGTGAAAGCCGACGAAGATCTGGCACAACAACGCGCCATCACTACCCCACTGCCACTGGCAACCAACGGTTCCCCGATCGAAATCCTCGGTGAGGGCAAACAAGGCAAGGAGGGTTAAGCCATGCACGGCATGATCGCCTGGTTCGCCCGCAACCCCGTCGCCGCCAACATCCTGATGGTTACTGTCATCGCGCTGGGTCTGTACGCCGTCGCCAAACGCCTTCCGCTGGAAGTGTTCCCCGAATTCGCCCGCGATGTGGTCAATATCACCGTCCCCTACCCCGGCTCCACCCCGTATGAAGTCGAGCAGGGCGTGATCCTGCGGGTGGAGGACGCCATTGCCGACCTGCAAGGCATCGACAAGGTGTACAGCGACGGCGCGGAAGGTTCCGCCCGCATCCGTGCTGAAGTCCGCAAGGGCTTCGATGTCACCAAGGTGATGAATGAAATCAAAACCCGCGTCGATGGCATCAGCACTTTCCCCGACGATGCCGAACGTCCGGTGATCGAACAGCAGACTCGGGTACGTGAAGTCATCAGCGTGATGGTGGCCGTGGATGACAGCACCTCCGAAGCCGAACTGCGCCGCACCACCGAGCAAATCCGCGACGAAATCCTCAACCTGCCCGACATTACCCAGGCCGACCTCGGCGGCGTGCGCCCATGGGAAATCAGCATCAACGTGCCGGAAGCCACCCTGCGTCAGTACGGCCTGACACTGGACACTATCGCGCAAGCCATACGCAATGCGTCGCGTGACATCCCCGGTGGCACGGTCAAGACCGCAGCGGGCGAAATTCTGGTGCGCACCCTCGGGCAGGTATACACCGGCTCCGAGTTTGCCGACATTCCGGTGATTTCCCGCAATGATGGTACACGCATCCGCATTGGCGAGATTGCCACCATCGTGGACGGCTTCAATGAAGAGCCGCTGTACGCCGAGTTTGACGGCAAGAAAGCCTCCTTTGTAAACGTTTCCCGCGTTGGTGATCAGAACGCCATCAAGCTGGCCAATACCATCAAGCAATATATTGAGAAACGTTCCGTTACCTTGCCCGCCAACGTGAACCTGAGTTATTGGCGCGACAGTTCCAAAATCGTCAAGGCGCGTTTGAGCACCCTGACCACCAGCGCCATCCAGGGCAGCATTCTGGTATTCCTGTTGCTGGCGCTGTTCCTGCGGCCTGACCTGGCGCTGTGGGTAAGTGTGGGCATTCCGATCAGTTTCCTCGGTGCGCTGGCGCTGATGCCGGAAATCGGCGTAACCCTCAATATCGTCAGCATGTTCGCCTTCATTCTGGTGCTGGGGATCGTGGTGGATGACGCCATCGTGACCGGCGAAAACGTTTACACGCACCTGAAACGGCACAATGATTCCTACCGTGCGGCAGTGGAAGGCACGCAGGAGGTGTCGATTCCTGTCACCTTCGGGGTGTTGACCACGGTGGCGGCATTTTTCCCGCTGCTGATGCTGGAAGGCGACCGTGGGCCGGTTTTCGCGCAAATCCCCATGATCGTGATCCCGGTGCTGTTGTTTTCGTTGGTGGAGTCGAAACTGATCCTACCCGCCCATTTGCGCCACATGAAACTGCGCACAGCCGAGGCCGACAAGAATCCGCTGACCCATTTCCAGCGCAAGATTTCGCACGGGCTGGAATATTTCGTCGAGCATTATTACCGCCCGGCACTGGAAGTGGCGCTCAACTGGCGCTACCTGACCATCAGTATCTTTATCGTGATCCTGATCATTTCCTTTTCGCTGGTGGGCAGCGGGCGCTATAAATTCACGTTTTTCCCGCGCATCCAGAGCGAACGCGCCACTGCCACCCTGCAAATGAAGGAAGGCACGCCGATCGAAACCACCGAGAAATACGTCGGGCGCATCGCCAAAGCCGCCGAACAGATGCAGGCCAAATACGTGGAACCGGATGGGGAAAGCATCATCGAACACATCCTGGTGATCGTCGGTTCCACCGACTCGCGCCCACGCGACGGTGCAACTGGGCAGGCACATCTGGCCAGCGTTTCCTTTGAGATTACCCCGCCGGAAGAACGCGAGCTGGCTGTCACCAGTTCCGAACTGACCAGCGAATGGCGCAAGCTGATCGGGCCGATTCCGGGCGTGCAGGAACTCAGTTTCCGCGCCGAAATCGGTAACGCGGGCAGCCCCATCGACGTGCAACTGGAAGGCAGCAATTTCGACGACCTCAACGCCGCCGCCGAACAGGTCATGACCAAACTGCGTGAATACGATGGCATTTTCGACATCAAGAACAGCTTCGACGGCGGCAAGCAGGAAGTGCAGCTACGCCTGCGCCCGGAAGCCGAGCAGCTTGGCCTGACCCTGAGCGCCTTGGGGACGCAGGTACGCCATGCCATTTTCGGTGCGGAAGCCCAACGCATCCAGCGTGACCAAAGCGAAGTGAAAGTGATGGTGCGCTACCCCAGAGAGGAACGCTATTCCTTGGCCGACCTGCAAAACCTGCGCATCCGCACCCCTGACGGGGCAGAAATCCCGCTGATCGAAGTGGCGGATGTGGCGCTGAAACAAGGCACTTCCAAGATTTCGCGGGTCAACCGCCAGCGCATCCTCAACGTCACCGCTGACCTGAACAAACAGAAGGTGGATGCCAACAAGGTGGCGGCTGACCTCAAGGAATGGTTGCCGGGAATGCTGGCACAATACCCTGGCGTGAGTTACGACATGGAAGGCGAACGCCGCGAACAGCAACAGTTTTTCAGCAGCCTGATGACCGGTTTCGGCATCGCCTTGCTGGGGATTTATGTGCTGCTGGCAATTCCGTTCAAGTCCTACTCCCAGCCGTTAATGGTGATGAGCATTATCCCGTTTAGTTTCATCGGCGCACTCGGCGGGCATATACTGATGGGGATGGACATCAGCATCAGCAGCGTGATGGGCTTCCTCGCGCTGGTCGGCGTGGTGGTGAATGACTCACTGGTATTGGTGGAATACATCAACCGCAAGGTGCGCGAGGGGATGCCGATGCACGAAGCCATCCGCCTCGGTGGCGGGGCGCGTTTCCGCCCTATCCTGCTGACTTCGCTGACGACGTTTGCCGGGCTGACGCCGCTGATCCTGGAAAAGAGCACGCAGGCTCAATTCCTGATCCCGATGGCGGTGAGCCTCGGTTTCGGCATCATGTTCGCGACGCTGCTGACGCTGTTCCTGATTCCCTCGCTGTATTTGATGGCAGAGGATGTGAAGGCGTTGCCGGGCAGGATTTGGGAAGTAGTGACGCGGAAGAAGGCTGCTGTGTAGACTAGGGGTAACGGGGACATGCAAAAGATGGATAACCGGTGTAAAAAGGGTGATGAAAAGGGCGTATGCAATACACCCCTACGAAGATCCCTTGCAGGGGTGTATTGCATACGCCCTCTTCTACTATCCCTGCTGCTATTACCGGGGCTGGTATTCGCCGTACCGTCCGAGCGCCCTGCCGAATGGGCAAAGCCGGTGGCCAACAGCAAGCTGGACAACTTTTATCAGGTAAGCCCGTTGCTATACCGCTCCGCCCAGCCGCTTCCGGAAGATTTCCGCGAACTGCAACAACGTGGTATCAGCGAAGTACTGGATTTGCGCCTGTACCACCGCGACACGCCTGTGCCTGATTCAACACTGGAATTACAGCAAGCTCCGCTGTCACCGGGCAATATCAACCCCCGGTATCTGACCAAAGCCTTGCAGGTTATCGCCAACGCCAAAGGGCCGGTACTGGTGCATTGCCTGCACGGCTCCGACCGTACCGGGCTGGTGGTCGCCCTGTATCGCGTCGTCTGCCAAGGCTGGAGCAAACAGCAGGCAATCGAGGAAATGCAGGATGGTGGGTATGGTTTCCACCTCTTTTTTAGCAATATCCCGGCATTTATCGAAGAGGTCGATGAGGAAAAGCTGCGCAGGGATGTGCGTGGGAAAGCATGTCCGGCAATACAATAAGGAAAACACAGCGTGTTCATCAGCGTACTGGAATTGTTCAAAATCGGCATCGGCCCGTCGAGTTCCCATACCCTCGGCCCAATGGTCGCCGCCCACAGCTTTATTCAGCGCATTCGCTCACTGGGCATGGAGACTGGCCGATTCAGCCATGCCCACCTGCGCTGCACCCTGAAAGGCTCCCTCGCGTTTACCGGCAAGGGGCACGCTACTGATCGTGCCATTACCCTGGGCGTGCATGGCTACCTTCCCGCCAATCTCCCTGAAAACGACCTGGATGCACTGGCCAAACAACTCTGGGCAAGCAATTATGTGCGACTGGATGAACAACTCACCATAACATTCAATCCAAGCAGCGATATTGTGTTCGACTACGGCGAACCTTTACCCGAACACCCTAACGGCATGATCTTCGAGCTACTTGACGCCGACCAGCAACCCATCCTTGCGGAAACCTGCTTTTCCATCGGTGGCGGTTTCATTAGCAGCCGCGAAGAAATTACCCAGCTACAAGCCCCGCTTAAAAGCACGCCGCTGGCTTCCTGCCAATACCCGTTCGACTCCGCCAGCGCGATGTTGCAGATGGCGCAGGCAAGCAGCTTGTCCATCGCACAAATGAAACGCTGCAACGAACTGGGGCGCATGACCGAAACCTGCCTCGACGCAGGTCTGGATAACATCTGGCAAGCCATGCGTACCTGCATTGAAAAGGGTTTGCATACGGAAGGCGTGTTGCCCGGCGGCCTAAACATCCCGCGCCGCGCCAAACACCTTTATCAGGACATTCGGCGCAATCCAGCCAGCGCCACCATCAATGACTGGTTATGCGCCTACGCCATGGCCGTCAACGAAGAAAATGCTGCCGGTAACCAGGTCGTAACCGCCCCAACCAATGGTGCTGCCGGTGTCATACCCGCCGTCCTGTACTATTTCCTTACCCATGAAAACGGTACGCCCGCGCAAGTACACAACTACCTGCTGACCGCCAGTGCCATTGGCGGCCTGATCAAGCACCGCAGCTCTATCTCTGGCGCGGAAGTCGGCTGTCAGGGCGAAGTCGGTTCCGCCGCCGCCATGGCCGCCGCCGGTCTGTGCGCGATCCGTGGCGGCACGCCCGAACAGGTGGAAAATGCCGCCGAAATTGCCCTCGAACATCACCTCGGCATGACCTGCGACCCGGTGAAAGGGCTGGTGCAAGTTCCCTGCATCGAGCGCAACGGATTTGGAGCCATCAAAGCTTATACAGCCGCATCCCTCGCCCTGCGTGGTACAGGCGTACACTTTATGCCGCTGGACAGCTGCATCGCCGCCATGAAACAAACCGGCCTGGAAATGTCCCACAAATACAAGGAAACCTCACTGGGTGGGCTGGCGGTTAGCATCACCGAATGCTGACCGCCAGCAACGTTTGATTATTTTTCAATCAATCTGATAAACTTCCTCTGCTGGTAAGCACTTATCAGCGCTATCCTCACTTTATCCACAGGCTTGTGCACGCACTGTGGGGATAACCCATCTTTTTATTCCCGGGCAACAACCACAGAGAAGGCTCACATTGTTACCCACACCCATCACCAGCCCTCTTCTCCAAAACAAAAGTTGGTTCACAATAGCGCCACCGCTGTAGTAATCGCCCCCACAATCCCCGCCTGATGCTCCATGGCAAATTTGGCAATATCGGTGGTGGTTTTGGTAACACCCAGCACGTCTTTCAGCCCATTCCAGACACTGCCCAACAACTTGCGGGATTCTGGTTTGCCGCCTTTATCTTCCAGCGCCTCTTTGACCTGACCAACAGCAATGATTTCTTTTGCTGGTAGACTGCCCGCCTGCTTGAGCAACTCATCAACAATCACCGCAATCTGCTGGCGCTGGTCGGTAGTAATTGTATTTTCAGATTTATCCAGAAACTGATTCATCTCCACATCATGACTATGCGTCACGTACTGACCATCACCTTCGTTGTGCGTTGAATCGTAGTAGTTGGTTACTTTACCTGCTGCCATAGCCTTAATCTCCTCAACCAATTGTGGACGATTGTTTATTTGCCCCAATACACCAACCAGCCGTTCGGCGGAATGCACGGAAAATACCTGCTGATCCAGCACCACGGAGGGCACAATCTGCTCCTCGCGGATGCCCTTGCCTTCCAGCAGCACGGCCTTCAGGTTGACCAGCACGGTGTTGAGCAATCCGGCGAAATCCTGCCAGTCTCCGGCCAGCGCCAGTTCCACCACGCTTTTGCGCGTCAGGTAATGGACGACCGCGCGGCTGTGGTTTTTGCGCAGGATGAAGCCTTGCCGCCAGATGTCAGCCGTACTGCTGATGCCACCCGGCACAAACAGGCGATGCACCAGCGCGGCATGGAAACCCAGCGGCAGATAAGGCAGGTCGAAACGGATCGCCAACCCCTGCGCCTTGTCCCCGAGCAGTTCGCTGGCCTCCGGCAATTCATCGGCGGGGGCTGCGTCCGGGAAGAAATAACCGTCATCGCTGGTCAGTTTGCGGCACAGTGAGCGCATCTGTAAAAACTCGACCAGATGGGTCATGTGCTGGGTTGCGATTTGCCCCTTGAATTCGCGTTGCAGGGTTTTCAGTTTCAACACGCCCTTGGCTTCACGCAGCAGGGGTGAATACAGCACGGCGTAGGCGTTATCCACCGCCCAGGCCGGTTTCAGGCAGTAGTGCTGGTCGTCGCTGTCCACCCGCACCAGAAAACCCAGTTGCTCCAGTTTGTTGGGCAGGGTTTCGACAGACTCCGGCCTGCGCGTGACCTGTTCAATGATGTCCTCCAGATCGGCGGATTCGAGGAACACATCGTCCTGATACTGTTGTTGCAGGGCTTCGTTCACATCCAGCGTTTCTTTCAACACCATGCGCTGGCTGTCGAGACAGGCTTTTTCCAACGCCTGCACGAAATCCTTGAAACCAGGCGCATCCGATTCATGGCAGGAAAAATAGAAGAAACTGCCTTCATCCAGCAAATCGGGGAATTCGCGCCGCAATCGTACTTCGTTCTGGCGGGTTTCACATTTTTCATACCAGTTTGTCACCAGCAATGTTGTTACTGCCCGTCCCTTCGTTATCTCTCTGATTTGATAAAGCCATTCATCCGGCGCTTGTTCGTGGCGGCTATCCACCACCAGCACGTACACGCAGTTTTCATGCAGGAAGGCACGATGCAAGCCGTGGAAAATGGTTTGTCCGCCGAAGTCCCATAGGTACAAATCCAATGGCTTATATTCCTGCCGTAAATAGCCGAATATTTTGTACAAATTCAATGACTGATGATTTAGATAATCCACTCCAACTGTCAATTTTTTATCCTGTTCCACCAAAGGTCTACCCTGTAAACGGTCAGCCAAAGAACTTTTCCCGGCTCCACCCGGCCCTAACAATAAGACCCGGACAGCGTGGATGTGCTCTGCTGTCTCACCTTCCAGAATCAAGCGACGCAATATAGCTGGGTCATTTAATTCACCATAAGAAAATGCTTCCAAATAATTTTTTGCATGATTACTTAATGGCTTTGATTCCCACAAATCATTCAAGTCATTTGCTATAAAATCTAAATCCAGATTTCGCAATTGTTGAGTAAAATCAAACCAATGCTGATTGATTTCTGCTAATTTAAATTTATCTGCATCTGACTCCGCACATTCCCATAAGGGTTGGCTATACCACCACTTTGGTGTCAAAGCATTTATCTGGCTTATTAACTTATAATCAACAGCAGCGCTATATTTGTTGGCTGAGCAGGCATCAGTGACAGAAGTAACAGCAATGGCGGATGCATCATGAACGGCACGTTCAACGGCAGTAGCGCTAACAACAACTTCCGTATAAGTGTAAACAGAAGCAGCCTTACCAGCGACTCCAGCAGCGCAGGTGGCGGCAGAAACTGCACTAACAGCGTGTGTGTCGGCTCCAAGAGTCGCAGCATGAGCTGAAGCTCTGAGGGCTGCGTTCTGTTTTGGGACTTTCATCCACTGTCCCAAAATCAAAGATATATGGCAAATTGCAATTAAATTCTCAACAGATTTATCTCCCCAAATATGTTTAACAGACAAATGTCCCAAAGTGGGCAATGCACGCAAAGCATTTCGCCATGCATACCACACCAACGCATCTATCCCTTTTTCACGATAAAGCTTTTCAAGGTCTTCTTTGGTGGGAAGTTCTGCCATAGCCGCCAGATTTGTGGTGGGGATGGTTTACATTTTGGCACAGGCAGGCTGGAAATTCAGCGGATTATTAATACCCACAAAACTCGGCAGACTTCATCACTTGCACACCTTGAATGTGCTGATCAGGATGCTGGTGTTGATAGCAGATATTTCCCCTCAGCCATTCAGGATGTCATCCAGTATTTCGGGAGTCAGGCCGTTACGCTGCGCTTCTTCGCCCATTTCCTGCAAACCCTGGATAACGCTTTCGGCAGACGGCGCAGGAGCTTGGCGTTTCTTTTCCAGCATGGCGTATATGGCCAACAGGCGGCGTTTCCTTTCAGCATCCAGCGGCAATGAAGCATTGGGTGTGTTCATCACGATATTTCTCACATTGAGTGGTCAGTTCTCAGTACGCTGATACTCCGTAAGCGCTTCTAAATCCCCCTCCTTTCAGCGCCCCACGTAATCCCGGACACTCAGCCCATCAGCAACAGATTGCATGGGAGAACACGATGAATCCAGGTCAAGATGGGCGTCTGGCGTACTGGCAAGCCCAGCTCCAACGCTTCCAGTCCTCCGGCCTTTCCGGAGTCCAGTATTGTGAACAGGAACAGTTGAGTTACCACGGCTTTGTCTACTGGCGGCGCAAATTATGCGGTACGGCGGGCAAGCCGCCCGGGGATGGCAAACGCCCGGTATTGCCAGAGCCTTCCGGTTTCGTGACTGTCCGCCCGGCGCAGCCGGGGACAGACGCCCGGACGGGCGATGGCCTGGAGCTGTCCCTGCCGAATGGCCTGGTGATCAGGAATATCCACCCCGGCAATGTGGCCTTGCTGCGCCGGTTGCTGGGGCAGTTGTAATGGCCCGTTATTTCCGCCCCGCCGGGGAGATGCCGGACATTTACCTTTACCGCCCGCCCATTGATTTCCGCAAGGCCGCCCAGGGGCTGGCGGCGATCGTGGCGCAGGAATTGGGCCACGACCCGTTTGCCGGGGCGCTGTACGCCTTCACCAACCGCCAGCGCACGAAAATCAAATGCCTGTATTGGGAAGACAATGGCTTTGTGCTGTATTACAAAGCCCTGGCGGAAGAGAAGTTCCATTGGCCGCAAACGGGGGATGGCGGGGTGATGGCGCTGACGGCCCAGCAGATCAACTGGCTGCTGGACGGTTATGACATCAGCCTGCTCAAAGGGCATAAAAAAGTTGTGCTACGGGGCGCTGTTTTAGCGACTTATCCTGATGATTTTGTTATCATTTAACCCATGGATTTAGCACCGCCGCCAGCCCCCAAAACCACATCCCATAGCGACCTGGACGCTGCCCGCCTGCGCCAGTTGCTGGCGCAGCAAGAGGCGGAATTTGCCGCCGTCCTGAAACAGCGTGACCACCATATCCAGCTCCTGGAAGAAATGCTGCGCCTGGCCAAAATACAGCGGTTTAGCGCCCAGTCTGAAAAGCTCCCCTTCCAGATTGACCTGTTTGATGAAGCCGAGTTGGCAACCGCGCTGGAGGACATCGCCGGACGACTGCCGGAGGCGGAACCCGCCAGGCCCCGCCCCAGCCAACGCCAGCGCGGCTTCCCGCCCGGGCTGAAGCGCCAACGGGTGGAGCTGTTGTTGGGTGATGCGGAAAAAGCCGGGGCGACCCGCACGTTTTTCACCAAGGTCAAGGAAGAGCTGGACTACATCCCGGCGCAACTGGTGGTGCTGGAATACTGGCAGGAAAAAGCCGTGTTTGCCGCCGGGGCCAGCCAGGATCCCGCCCCGGCAACGGCAGATGGCGGGCCAACGCTGGTCGCCGCCGCCCGTCCGCCCCATCCGTTGGGCAAATGCCATGCCAGCCTCAACCTGCTGACGCAGGTCATCATCGCCAAATACGCCGATGGCCTGCCCCTGTACCGCCTGGAGGGCATTTCAAACGCCACGGCGCGGAACTCAGCCGCAGCAGCATGGCCCACTGGATCATCCGTCTGGAGGACAGCTTCAAACCCTGCTCAACCTGCTGCGCGAAACCCAGAACAGCGGCGCTTACCTGCAAGGCGATGAAACCCGCATCCAGGTGCTGAAGGAGGACGGCAAAACCGCCCAGGCCGACAAATGGATGTGGGTGGTGCGGGGCGGCCCGCCGAACCAGGTGGCGGTCTTGTTTGAATACGACCCCAGCCGGGCGGGGAGCGTCCCCGAACGCCTACTGATGGACTTCCACGGCATTTTCCAGGCCGACGGCTATTCCGGTTACGCCGCCGTGTGCCGCAACAACGCCATCACCCGCATTGGCTGCTGGGACCATGCCCGCCGCAAGTTCGTGGAGGCCGTCAAGGCGGCGGGCGGCAAACAGGCCCGTGGCAAACCCACCCTGGCGGATATTGCCCTGGGCATGATCCGCAGGCTCTACCGCATCGAGGACAACATCAAGGGCCTGGACACGGCGGAGAAATACCGCCTGCGCCAGCAGTTGAGCGTGCCCCTGCTCAACGAACTGAAAACCTGGCTGGAAACGCAGGTCGGCAAGGTGATGAAAGGCGGCCTCACCCGCAAGGCGATGGAATACTGCCTCAACCAGTGGGAATACCTGAGTGGCTACTGCCAACGCGGCGACCTGCATATCAGCAATGTGCTGGCGGAGAACGCCATCCGCCCCTTTGCCGTGGGCCGCAAAGCCTGGCTGTTTGCCGACACCCCGCATGGCGCGCGCGCCAGCGCCGCCTGTTATTCCCTGATTGAAACCGCCAAGGCCAACGGCCTCGAACCGTATGCCTATATCCGCTATCTGCTGGAGCATATCGCCCAGGCCGACACCCTGGAAAAATGGGAGGCCCTCCTGCCATGGAATGTGCCGCTGGAGAAATGTGCGAAAAAAGTCCCTTTTTTTGACAAGGGCAAGTAGGGCGATTTAACGGCGCTTACGATACTCCGCAATTTCCAGCAGCACATCTTCGAGTGAGGGTTCACAGCTATCACGAATCACATCCCGGTCGTGTTTGTGGTGGGGAAATGTCGCAATCTGCCGGTGATGAGGGGCATTGTCATAACGGAAAATCATGTTCTGCCCGGCATCCATGTATTGATACCGATATTTGACCTTACCCGCGTGATCGGTATTTTTGACTTCGGCAAAATCAAGCCGATCACCACCCTCAAACATGATAGAGCCAGCGATGTAACCTTGTTTATCGTTTGTTTATCGTTATAAAGGGTGGCTCAATATGCGTTTCAGGGTCTTGTTTTCCCCGGCATTGCAAACGTGATGGATAGCGGTAAAGTTAGTCATTTCCGATAGCCAAGGAGAGGCTTTATGACCTCGCTCATCAGTATTTCCAGCCTGACCAGTGATGCCGCCTGTTTCGAGCAAGTCCGTTCCGTGCGTTGGCCTAATGGGGTGATTTGTCCGCACTGCGGTTCACAGGACACTATCCGTCGAGGCAAGGATGACACCCAGCAGGAACGCCAGCGTTACCAGTGTAAGGATTGCCAAAAGCGTTTTGATGACCTGACGGGAACGGTGTTTGAAGGCCACCACCAGCCGCTGAAGGTGTGGGTGTTGTGCCTGTACCTGATGTCGTTGAACCTGTCCAACCAACAAATCGCCCGCGAATTGGGGTTGAACAAGGATGATGTTCAGGCGATGACGGAACAGTTACGGCGTGGTGTCGAGAAAAAAAACGCCAGTAAACCTGTTTGGGAATGTTGAATTTGATGAGGTTTATGTCAAGGCTGGACACAAGGGAAACCCCGAAGCCGTCGCGGATGCTGGGCGTGAAGGTCGCCGCCGCGCCCTGAAAGGTGCGCCGGGGCGTGGGACACTGGAAAAGGACAAACCACCCATTTTCGGCATGATCCAGCGTTCCGGGGAGGTCGTGATCCGTATGCTGGCGAATGTGAAACAGACGACGATCAAGCCGTTGATTGTGGAAACGGTGGCAGCAGGCACGCTGGTCTACACCGATGAGTACAACATTTACAGCCGATTGGAAGAATGGGGCTATGCCCACAAAACCGTCAACCATGGCGCAGGCGAATATGCCCGTGACGAAGATGGTGACGGTTTCCATGAAGTCCACGTCAATACGATGGAAGGTTTTTGGTCACTGTTACGCTCATGGTTACGACCTCATCGGGGGATCTCACAAGAAAAGCTACCGTGTTACCTTGCATTCTTCGAGTCTCTTCACAACATCAGGAAACGGGGGCAAGCTGCCTTACAGTCCTTGCTTTCGCTGCTGTTGGGATAAGACCCTGAAACGCATATTGAGCCTAAAGGGTTTTACGCAATGTGAGATTTTGCGTATTGGGGACAACTTGCAGCACCTGTTCGATTTGCGCGAAATACGCCTCGATCATTGCAGCTCCTGCAAGCGCTGCTGGTTATCCTTCAGCATTTCATACAAGCCTGACCACAACATGTAGTCTTCGCTATCATCCACGATGCCCTGCTCAAACTGGCTGTAGAATAGTTCGGAAGGCATTTGGTACTGCTCTTCAAACTTCTTCAAATCCAGCCGCAGGTTCAGGATACCCCGTTTCAGCTCATGCACCTGAAAAGCAATGACGTTGCGGGCAAAAGTTTCCTGATCCGCCACTTGCGACATTAAGCGACGCAAACGCTGCTCGGTGGCAGGCTGCACATCCAACTGTAAGCTCAACATGGTGAAGCATCTCCGTTTGCGGATTCATGGCAACAAGCATAACGTATCAGATGACGACACGCACCGTTTACCATGACAGGCTACAGCAGCCTCATTGCTCCTGTAGTAAACTACCCCCATCAGCCCTTCACGGGCGTTCCCCATGAACCAGAACCTGAATGGAGCCACCCCACCCAACACCGGCAAGATTACCGCCGTGCGCGGCAGCGTCATCGACATCCGCTTCCCACAACGCTTACTAACACAATGCAGGGGCTGTGGTATGCTTTCCGAAAAGCCGTAAGAGGTACAGCAACCAATGAACTTAGGGGATTTCCCTGAAAGATTCCCCCGCAATGGCTACACTTGTCTTATCGACAAGCGGAGTCCCTATCCCCATGCCCCCCGAACCCCAAACAGCTAACCCGATCCTGAGTGAATCCCAGATAGCCGACCTGAAACTGGCGGCCTCGAAAATGTCTGGCAGCACCCGCCGTGCGTTCCAGGCGGACATGAGCCGGAAATATTGTGCAGGCAACGCCCGCCAGACTGAAAGGTGTTTTGGCTGGGGTCGGGAGGGGGTGCAGTTGGGTTTGGAGGAACAGCGCAGCGGCATGGTTTGCGTGGGTGCGCAGGCGGCGTATTGTGGCCAGAAGCGCTGGGAGGAAACCCAGCCGGAAGCGGCAGCCGCCTTGCTGGCGCTGGCGGAAGCACATAGCCAGCAAGACCCGACATTCCGCAGCAGCATCGCCTACACCCGCCTGACGGCGGCGGAAGCCATCCGGCAGTTACAGGCCATGGGTTTCAGCGGTGGACAAGTGCCCGCCCCCAGCACCATGGCGCGGATACTCAACCGGAATGGCTACCGCCTGCGCAAGGTGGAGAAAGCCAAGCCGCAAAAAAAATTCCAGAAACCGACGCCATCTTCGCCAATATCCAGGCCAACGATGGGCAGTTTGCCGATGGGGCGGTCAAACGCCTGAGCATGGACTGCAAGGCGACCGTCAACATCGGTGACTACTCACGGGGCGGGAAAACACGGGGTGACAATAAAGCCGCTGACCATGAGATGGGCTGCAAAGAGAAATACATCCCTTTTGGCGTACTGGATGAGGACAGTGGGCAGGTTTACCTGACCTTCGGCAGTTCCAGCAAAACCAGTGACTTCATCGTGGATTCCCTGTGCCGGGTATGGGAACAGATGCCTTCTGCTGACAAGGACGCCTGCCAGTGCATCCAGATCAAAGCGGACAATGGCCCGGAAAGCAGCGGGATCAGGACGCAATTCCTCAAGCGCATGGTGGAATTCGCCAACCATACCGGTAAGACAGTCCACCTGCTGTACTACCCGCCTTACCACAGCAAGTACAACCCGATTGAACGCTGCTGGGGGATTCTGGAACAACACTGGAACGGCACCCAGCTCAAGGATGCCGAAACCCTGCTGGAATGGGCAAAAACCATGACCTGGAAAGGCATCAACCCCATGGTCGAATTCAGTCGCAAGGTTTATGAGAAGGGTGTGACCCTCAGCAAAAAAGCTATGGAGGCTGTTGAGGCGAGGCTGGAAAGAAATGCTGCTTTACCAAAATGGGACATTCTGATTCGCCCTGTTTTTGGGTAATGTCTTTGAGGTAAATCACCTTAAGCGACCGCATCACCATCGACCCAAATATTTGCCACGGCAAACCTACCATCCGTGGTCTGCGTTACCCGGTGGAAAACATGCTGGAACTGTTCAGCGCAGGCATGACCATTGAAGAAATTCTGGATGATTACGAAGACCTGGAACGCGAAGACTTGTTGGCTGTTCTGGCCTATGCCACCCGTCTTTCCCAGGTCAAACGCATTGAAGTAGCGCAAGCCGCAGCTGCTGGGGGATTCTGGAACAACACTGGAACGGCACCCAGCTCAAGGATGCCGAAACCCTGCTGGAATGGGCAAAAACCATGACCTGGAAAGGCATCAACCCCATGGTCGAATTCAGTCGCAAGGTTTATGAGAAGGGTGTGACCCTCAGCAAAAAAGCTATGGAGGCTGTTGAGGCGAGGCTGGAAAGAAATGCTGCTTTACCAAAATGGGACATTCTGATTCGCCCTGTTTTTGGGTAATGTCTTTGAGGTAAATCACCTTAAGCGACCGCATCACCATCGACCCAAATATTTGCCACGGCAAACCTACCATCCGTGGTCTGCGTTACCCGGTGGAAAACATGCTGGAACTGTTCAGCGCAGGCATGACCATTGAAGAAATTCTGGATGATTACGAAGACCTGGAACGCGAAGACTTGTTGGCTGTTCTGGCCTATGCCACCCGTCTTTCCCAGGTCAAACGCATTGAAGTAGCGCAAGCCGCATGAAGTTTCTGGTCGACGCGCATCTGCCCCGCAAACTGGCAACCCAGCTCAAGGAAGCAGGCTATGACACCCGGCATACGCTGGGTTTGCCTTTGGGGAACAGCACCACCGACCAATCCATCAATGAACTGTCTATTGCAGAACAACGCATCCTCATCACCAAGGATTCCGATTTCGTGGATTCCTTCTGGCTGTAAAACAAACCGTGGAAATTGCTGCTGGTTTCAACTGGTAACATCCGCAACGATGAACTGAAAGCCCTGTTTTTTGCCAATATTGAAAAAATTGACCCGCGCCCGCCTGATTTTTCACGCTTAGTAAGCTATTCATCCCGCAGGCGGCGTTTACTGGTTTTCAAACCGGTGAAAAATACCGCTAGCTCGACGAAGCAACAACATACCCCAGCTGCAACCCTCTGTATCCCCACCATCAGCCCTTCACGGACGTTCCCCATGAACCAGAACCTGTCCTGAAACAAAAAAAAAGCGGCTTGTTTGTTCAGGACAAGCCGCCAACCGGTTTCTCACTTAACGTGAGGAGTCAAACCATGAAAGGGGTAAAAACTACTTCTTCGGCGCGTAAATATCCGTACACGTCCCTTCCGCCACTTCCGCCGCAAAGTTCAGTGTTTCGGAAAGCGTCGGATGAGGGTGAACCGTCAGGCCAATATCATGTGCGTCCGCACCCATTTCCAGCGCCAGCACTGCTTCGGCGATCAGTTCGCCTGCATTTTTGCCAGCAATACCTGTACCGATGATACGACCGGATTCCTTGTCGAACAGCACCTTGGTCACACCGTTGCCTGCGTCCATCGACAGTGCGCGTCCGCTGGCTGCCCACGGGAAAACGCCTTTTTCAATGGCGATGCCTTCAGACTTGCATTGCTCTTCGGTCTTGCCCATCCAGGCCACTTCGGGGCTGGTGTAGGCAACCGAGGGAATGGTTTTCGCATCAAAATAGGATTTGTGTCCGGCGATAACTTCAGCAGCAACTTTGCCTTCGTGCGTCGCTTTGTGCGCCAGCATCGGCTGACCCACGATGTCGCCAATCGCGAAAATGTGCGGCACGTTGGTGCGCATCTGCTTGTCGACCGGAATAAAGCCGCGCGCGCCAACAAACACGCCCGCCTTGCCAGCATCAATCAACCCACCATTCGGTGAACGCCCGATCGCAACCAGCACACGGTCGAAGGTATCCTTTTCCGGTGCGCCCTTGCCTTCAAACGTACACACCAGACCTTCCGGCGTCGGCTCGATAGCCGTGACCTTAGTGTCCAGATAGATGTTTTCGTACTGCTTTTTGATGGCATTGTGCAGCGGCTTCACAATATCGCGGTCAGCACCCGGCATCAGCCCCGGTGACAGTTCCACCACCGTGATTTTTGCGCCTAGCGCGTGGTACACCGTGGCCATTTCCAGCCCGATAATGCCGCCACCAACCACCAGCATCCGCTTGGGCACTTCTGCCAGCGCCAGCGCATCGGTGGAATCCATCACACGCGGGTCGTCCCACGGAATGAATGGCAGTTTGGTCACGCGTGAACCAGCTGCGATGATGCAGTTGGCAAACTTGACGGTTTGCTTGCTGCCATCTTCCGCTTCCACTTCGACGGTGTTGGCGGAAGTGAAACGGCCATAACCATGAACAATCGTGACCTTGCGCTGTTTAGCCAATGCCTTCAGGCCGCCGGTCAGCTTGCTGACTACGCCATCCTTGTGTGCACGGATCGCGTCGATGTCGATTTCCGGCTCGCCGAATTTCACGCCGTAATGGGCGAATTCTTTAGCTTCGTTGATCACTTCCGCCGTGTGCAGCAATGCTTTGGAGGGAATGCAGCCGACATTCAGGCACACACCGCCGATATTGCTGTAGCGTTCGACCAGCACTACTTTCTTGCCGAGGTCAGCAGCGCGGAAGGCTGCGGTGTAACCACCGGGGCCGGAACCCAACACCACAACCTCAGTTTCGAGATCAGCACTGCCACTAAATGCAGCAGCCTGTGGAGCTGGAGCCACCTCTTGCCTCTCCCCTGATAAGGGGAGACTGGGGGGGGTTTCTTCCGAAGCGTTAGCTTCGCTAACCTCCAACATCAAAATCAGGCTCCCTTCCGAAACCCGATCCCCCACCTTGACCTTCACTTCCCTGACAGTCCCGGCCAGCGGGCTAGGAATCTCCATCGACGCCTTATCCGACTCAATGGTAATCAGAGACTCTTCCGGCTCGATCTGGAAACCGGGTTCCACCAGTACTTCAATAATTTCAACATTATCAAAACTGCCGATGTCGGGGACTTTTACTTCGACGATATGACTCATACCAGTAGCCTCCGGATGTCGCCCAGCATTTTCGCAAGGTAAGTGGTGAAACGCGCCCCGTCAGCCCCATCAATCACGCGATGGTCATACGACAGCGACAGCGGCAGCATCAGGCGCGGCGCGAATTCCTTGCCATTCCACACCGGCTGCATGTCGGATTTGGAAACGCCGAGGATAGCGACTTCCGGCGCATTCACAATCGGGGTGAACTTGGTGCCACCAATCCCGCCGAGGCTGGAAATGGAGAAACAACCGCCCTGCATGTCAGCAGGTTTCAGCTTCTTGTCACGCGCCTTGCCGGAGATTTCTTTCAACTCTTCGGAAAGCTGCATGATGGACTTTTTGTCCACGTCACGGATAACCGGCACCACCAGACCATCCGGCGTATCCACTGCCACGCCGATGTGGAAGTAGTTCTTGCGGATCAGGTTCTCTCCCTTCGCATCCAGCGAGGAATTGAAACGCGGGTAAGCCTTTAAACCAGCCACTACCGCTTTCATGATGAACACCAGCGGCGTAATCTTGACACCGGATTTGGCGTTTTCCTCATTCAACTGTTTGCGGAAAGCCTCCAGATCGGTGATGTCAGCCTGATCGAACTGGGTAACATGCGGAATATGTACCCAATTACGGTGCAGGAACTCGCCTGTCAGCTTGTTGATGCGGGATAGCGGAACCGTTTCGATTTCGCCCCACTGGCTGAAGTCGATTTCCGGCATCGGTGCAACACCCAGCACATTGCCCGGTATTGCTGCCTTCCCAGGTACACCACCGAGGCTCATCACATCCTTGACATAGCCTTTTACATCTTCCTGGGTAATGCGCCCTTTGCGGCCAGAACCTGATACCTTGTTGAGGTCGACGCCAAGTTCACGGGCAAACCTGCGTACCGACGGGGTCGCGTAAGCCTTGCTGAAATCGACATTTTTCATGTCAGCTTGTACAGCGGCGGTCGGGGAGGAAGCGCGTTGCGGACGTGTCTCCTGTTTTGGTGCAAGTGAGGCAGGCGCGGGAACAGGTTCAGTTTTTGCAGGTGCAGATTCTTTCACCTCCCCTGATAAGGGGAGGCCGGGAGGAGTTTCTTTACCCTCTGCCACATCCATCAGCAGCAACAAACTGCCTTCCGACACCCGATCCCCAACCTTGATTTTCAGTTCCTTGACCACGCCAGATGCAGGCGACGGAATCTCCATCGACGCCTTGTCGGATTCAACCGTAATCAGTGAGTCTTCGGCTTGCACCGTGTCGCCAGCACTGACCAGCACTTCGATGACTTCGACATTCTCAAAACTGCCAATGTCTGGCACCTGTATTTCCTGGATTGCCATGGTATGCCCTCCTTATGCCAGACGCGGGTTGGATTTTTCGGGGTTGATGCCGTACTTTTCCATTGCCTTGACCAGATCAGAAGCCGGCAGGGATTTTTCATCCACCAGCGCTTTCAGAGCGGCGATAACGATGTAGTGGCTGTTGACCTCGAAATGCTTGCGCAGTTTGGCGCGGGTGTCGCTGCGTCCGAAACCGTCCGTGCCCAATACGGTGTACGGCATCGGCAACCAGGCGCGAATCTGGTCGGCGTACTGGCGGATGTAGTCGGTCGCCGCAATCGCCGGGCCGCGCTGGCCCTTCATCAACTGCGTCACATACGGCACTTTGGGCGTTTCCAATGGGTGCAGCATGTTCCAGCGGTCGATGTCGCGGGCTTCGCGGGCAACTTCGTTGAAGCTGGTCACACTCCAGACATTGGCATCCACGCCCCATTCCTTGTCGAGCATTTCAGCTGCGGCAATGACTTCGCGCAGGATAGTGCCGGAACCCATCAGTTGCACTTTCTTACGCTTCTTGCCACCGCCACTGAGCAGGTACATACCCTTGACAATACCCTCTTCCGCGCCTTTCGGCATTTCAGGATGCGTGTAGTTCTCGTTCATCGCGGTGATGTAGTAGTACACGTCTTCCTGATCCTGATACATGCGCTTCAGGCCGTTCTGGACGATCACCGCCAGTTCGTAAGTGAAGGTCGGGTCGTAGGACACACAGTTGGGGATCATCGCCGCCTGGATTAGGCCGTGGCCGTCCTGATGCTGCAAGCCTTCGCCCGCCAGCGTGGTGCGGCCAGCCGTGCCACCGATCAGGAAACCGCGCGCACGGCAATCACCCGCCGCCCATGCCAGGTCGCCAATGCGCTGGAAACCGAACATGGAATAGTAAATGTAGAACGGCACCATGTTGACGCTGTGGGTGCTGTAGGCAGTCGCGGCGGCAATCCATGAAGAAAATGCACCCGCTTCGTTGATGCCCTCTTCCAGAATCTGGCCGGACTTATCCTCCTTGTAGAACATGACCTGATCACGGTCTTGCGGCTCATAGAGCTGGCCGACGGAAGAGTAAATGCCCATCTGGCGGAACATGCCTTCCATACCAAAGGTGCGCGCTTCATCCGGCACGATCGGCACGACGTGCTTGCCCATGCCCTTGTCACGCGCCAGCAGGGTCAGCAAACGCACAAATACCATGGTGGTGGACATTTCGCGCTCGCCGGTGCTTTCCAGCAGGCTCTGGAAGATCGACAGGTCTGGCACTTTCAGCGGCGCTGCATGGGTCTGGCGTTGCGGGAGGAACCCCCCCAAAGCCTTGCGGCGTTCCAGCAAGTATTGCATTTCCTCGCTGTCTGGAGCCGGGCGGTAATATTTGGCTTCTGCCGCATCCGCATCGCTCAGCGGAATGTTGAAACGGTTTTTGTAGGCGATCATTTCCTCGCCTGACAGTTTTTTCTGTGAGTGGGTGCGGTTCTGGCCTTCACCGGCGGAACCCATACCGTAGCCTTTCACGGTGTGGGCCAGGATCACGGTTGGCTGACCGGTATGATTAACAGCTGCGTGGTAAGCCGCGTAAACCTTGTGCGGGTCGTGCCCGCCCCGGTTCAGGCGCCAGATGTCGGCATCGCTCATCTTGGCGACCATTTCCTTCAATGCCGGGTATTTGCCGAAGAAATGTTCGCGGACGTATGCGCCATCCTTGGATTTGTAATTCTGGTATTCGCCATCGACCGCTTCCATCATGCGCTGCTGGAGCAGTCCGTCTTTATCCATGGCCAGGAGCGGATCCCAGTAGGAACCCCACAGTACCTTGATGACATTCCAGCCAGCGCCACGGAACACGGCTTCCAGTTCCTGCACGATCTTGCCGTTGCCACGTACCGGGCCATCCAGACGTTGCAGGTTGCAGTTGACTACCCAAACCAGATTGTCGAGTTTTTCACGCCCGCCGAGAGAAATCGCGCCGAGGGTTTCCGGCTCGTCAGTTTCGCCATCGCCGACGAATGCCCACACCTTACGGTTGGCGGTTTCAGCCAGTTTGCGGTCTTGCAGGTATTTCATGAAACGGGCCTGGTAGATCGACTTGATCGGCCCCAGCCCCATGGATACGGTCGGGAATTGCCAGTAATCCTGCATCAGCCACGGATGCGGGTAAGACGACAGGCCGCCGCCATCCACTTCCTGACGGAAATTATCCAGCTCTTCTTCGGTAAAACGGCCTTCGAGGAAGGAGCGTGCGTACATGCCCGGCGCTGCGTGCCCCTGGATATACAGCAAGTCGCCGCCATGCTTGGGGGAAGGCGCGTGCCAGAAATGGTTCATGCCGATGTCGTACAGGGTGGCGGCAGAAGCAAAAGTCGCAATATGCCCACCGAGTTCCGCGCTCTTGCGGTTGGCGCGTACCACCATCGCGGCAGCATTCCAGCGGATGTAGGAACGCAGGCGCGACTCGATGGTGCGATTGCCCGGCGTGTGCTGTTCCAGATGTGGCGGAATAGTGTTGATGTAGGCAGTGTTGGCGGAGTATGGCAGGTTAGCGCCGTTATGGCGGGCTGCGTCGATCAGCTTCTCCAGCAGGAAGTGGGCGCGTTCCACGCCTTCTTGTTCGATGACTGATTCCAGCGAATCAATCCATTCCTGCGTCTCTTGAAAATCAACATCTTGTAATTGATTATTCATTTTAAATCCTCTTGTATCCAGCAGCTTACCGGCACCGAAAGTGGTATTTCAGTTGCCGGACTGGAGTAACTTTAGCACGCTCTGGAGCATTTTGAAATTAAAATAAATATCAAATATTTAATTATTTATTTTTCAAAAACTTGAAGAGTTAGAATCTTTTTTATAAAGATTTCTATCCATTTGTTATCAGTTCCGTTAAGCTCTTGCCCATGACTGATGAGATCGAAATAATCCCTATTGGCGGGCGCTTTCGCGGTTTCCTGCCTGTCGTGATAGATGTGGAGACTGGCGGGTTTGACTGCCGCAAAGATGCGTTGCTGGAACTGGCAGCTGTCGTGCTGCGCATCGATGAAAAAGGTGAGCTTTCCCGTCATCGCACCTACAACTGGCATATCGAGCCGTTCCCCAACGCCAATATGGATCCAAAATCGCTGGAAGTGAACGGCATCAAGCCATTCAGCCCGCTGCGCATGGCCGTGCCGGAAGAAAAGGCGATGGAAGAGTTTTTCAAGATCATCCGCAGGGAAGTGAAAGTCAACCGCTGCAACCGGGCAATCCTGGTTGGGCACAATGCACCGTTTGACCTTAATTTTGTCCATGCCGCATCCGACCGGATCAAGTGCAAACGCAACCCGTTCCACCCGTTCAGTACACTGGATACGGTAACACTGGGTGCCGTGGTTTACGGCCAGACCGTGCTGGCAAGGGTCGCGCAGATGGCAGGCATGGGCTGGGATGCCGAATCAGCCCATTCAGCCGTGTATGATGCTGAAAAGACAGCGGATTTGTTTTGCCATTTCGTAAATACGTGGCAGACGCTGGATGCCGCGTTCAAAGCTGTCGAGAATTGAGTTAAAGAAACCCCTCCCCGGCCCTCCCCTGATAAGGGGAGATTAGGAGGGGGTTCTTACTTCCCTGCTTTCAATTTTTCCCAATACTCATTGTAGAGCTTCATCGCATCACCCACATCTTTCTGGAATTCACCTTTCTCAACGGCATCAGTGGGTGGGAAAATGACCCGATTGTTGCGAACCTTTTCCGGCAGCAAATCCTGCGATGCCGTGTTCGGCGTACTATAACCCAGTTCCTCCACCACTTTCTGGCCGACTTCCGGGCGCAACATGAAGTCGATAAACTTATGGGCATTGTCGACGTTTTCCGCACCAGCCGGTATTGCGAAACTGTCGACCCAGAAACCGGCCCCTTCCTTGGGGAAAATGTACTGGATGTCAGGGTTTTCCTCCTGCGCCATCACCACTTCCCCACTCCAGATCATGCCGAGGTTCACATCGCCCGCCAAGAACGGTTCGCGCGGTGCATCAGCGTTGAACACCAGCACGTTGGGCATCAGCTTTTGCAGGTCTTCGTAGGCAGCCTTGATTTCGTCCGGGTTGGTGCTGTTGGTAGAAAAGCCGTTTTTCTTCAACGCCATATGGAAAACTTCACGCACGTCATCGGTCAGCAGCAGTTTGCCCTCCCACTTTGGATCCCACAAATCTGCCCAGGCGGTGATGGTGGCGGGGTCGATTTCCTTGGCATTCACGCCAATGCCGGTGCTGCCCCACAGATAAGGGATACTGTATTCATTGCGCGGGTCATACGGTTTGTTCATCAGGCTGATCGACAGGTTGTCCACATTTTTCAGCTTGGTATGGTCGATCTTTTGCAGCAGCCCCTCATCGCGCATCTTGGACACCAGATAGGTAGAAGGCACCACGATGTCATAACCCTTGCCCTTTTGCAGCTTGAGTTTGGAATACATAGTTTCGTTGTTGTCATAGGTGGAATACTCAACCTTGATGCCGGTTTCCTGGGTGAAATCTTCCAGCGTACTTTCCGGGATGTATTCCGCCCAGTTGTAGACCACAACTTTTTCTTCGGCGGGCACGGCAGTGGCCGCCAGCAGCAACAATAGGGCAGCAATGAGGGGGGCTTTGTTCATTTCAGTGTTTTCTCCTGAGCAACAGGGTTGAGACAGTAACCAGCAGCAGTGAAATTGCCAGCAACAGCGTCGCCAATACATTTACCTCGGGCGAAACGCCCACCTTCACCATGGAAAACACCCGGATCGGCAGGATTTCAAAGCTGGAGCCGGTAACAAAGGAACTGATGATTACATCATCGAGCGACAGGGTAAAGCTCAACAACCAGCCAGAGATAATCGCCGGAAATATCAGCGGCAAGATGATCAGGCGGAAAATACGGCTTTCATTCGCCCCCAAATCCTGCGCAGCTTCCAGCAAATACTTATCAAAACCTTTCAGTTGCGCATACACCGTGATCACCACGAACGGTAGACAGAACGTAATGTGCGCAATCAGCAACGACCAGAACCCCAACTGGATGCCGAGCGCAATAAAAATCACCAAGAAGGTAATTGCCAACACAATATCCGGCGACATCATCACCACAAACAACAAGCCGCTGGCCGTACCTTTCAACGGGAAGCGGTAACGGTGCAAAGCCAGCGCCATCAACGCGCCGATGATCGTCGCCGCTGTCGCCGCCAGGGTTGCAATCAGCAGCGAATTTAAAAACGCCTGCATAAGCGCTTCATTCCCAAGCAACTTTTCATACCACTTCAGGGTGAAGCCTTTCCACTCATAACCGTACTTGGAATCATTGAAGGAATTGATCACCAGGATCACGATCGGCAGGTACAGCCAGGCGAAGATGGCGGCAACGAAACTCCATTTAAAGGCTTTCATCATCCAGCCCCCCCTGCCGGTTAATACGTTTGTTGGCGATAAAATACAGCCACATCAGCAGCGCCATGATGCCAATCAGCGCCACGCTGAACGCCGCCCCAAACGGCCAGTCACGCACCACCAGGAACTGGTTCTTGATGATATTGCCCAGCAACAGGTTTTTCGCCCCACCCAGCAAATCCGCCACGTAAAACATGCCCATCGCGGGCAGGAACACGATCAGGCAACCCGCAATCACCCCCGGCATGGTCAGCGGCAGGATAATATGCCGGAAACGCTGCCAGAAACCTGCCCCCAGATCGTGCGCCGCCTCGATCAGGCTCTTGTCCAGCTTGTCGAAACTGGACACCAGCGGCAGCACCATAAACGGCAACAACACATAGGCCAGCCCAAAAATCACCGCAAACGGCGTATACAGCAACTGCACCGGTTCATCCACCAAGCCCAGCCCCAGCAGAAAAGTATTCACCAGCCCCTTGTTACCCAGGATCAACTTAATGGCATAGGTGCGGATCAGACTATTCGTCCAGAACGGCACAATCATCAGAAACAGCAACACCCCGCGCCACATCCCCGGCAGTTTCGCCACAATCCACGCAAACGGGTAGCCCAACAGCAAGCAAATAGCAGTCGTCACCGCCGACAGCCACAGGCTGTGCCAGAATACTTCGGCATACAGCGGCTCCAGCAAGCGTTGCCAGGAATCCAGCGTCAGCGGCCACACCGCCAGATGCTGCGGGTCGGGCGTCATGACGCTGGTCATCAGCACCAGCACATGCGGAGCCAGCACAAACAGCCCCAGCCACACCAACGTCAGAATGATGGCGAAGCGGCGAAAGCTCATGCCTTGCCCGCCTGTTCCACCAGCACAAACAGCCCCAGCCACACCAACGTCAGAATGATGGCGAAGCGGCGAAAGCTCATGCCTTGCCCGCCTGTTCCACCGGAATCACGTGTTCCCAGCCGGGAACCCAGTCCACCCCGACCTTCTGGTTGATGCTGTAATCAAAATCGGGGTCATCTTCGTCGAAAAACTCATGCGCCATCACCGTCTGGCCGTCTTCCAGCTGAATATGGGAATTCAGGGTCTGGCCGGTGTAATTGCGCTCCAGCACCACGCCGGGAAAGCCCTTGCGCTCGGCGGCATCCGGGCGGCAGTCGATGCGTAGGTCTTCCGGACGCAACATCACATGCACTTTGTCACCGACCGCAAAACGGTGGTCACAGCGGATTTCACGTTCAACACCGTTGATACGTGCCTGATACTGGTACTCGCCCAATGCGTGCAGGATTTCGCCTTCGAACACATTGATTTCGCCAATGAACTGCGCCACGAACAGGTTGCGGGGGGATTCGTAGATCTCGCGTGGCGTACCCACCTGTTGCGCCTGCCCGTTGTGCATGACCAGAATGCGGTCGGACATGGACAGCGCTTCCTCCTGGTCATGGGTAACGTAGACGAAGGTAATCCCCAACTGGCGCTGCAACTGCTTGAGTTCCAACTGCATTTGCTGACGGAGTTTATGGTCGAGGGCACTAAGGGATTCGTCCAGCAACAACACCTTGGGGTGGTTAACCACAGCGCGGGCAATCGCCACCCGCTGTTTTTGCCCACCGGAAAGCTGGTGCGGCTTGCGGGTCGCGTAATCGGACAGACGCACGATTGCCAACGCATCCGCCACCCTAACCGCAATATCCTGCGCATCCACGCCCGCCATTTTCAGGCCGAACGCCACATTGTCGAACACGCTCATGTGCGGGAACAGCGCGTAACTCTGGAATACGGTGTTGACCGGGCGGCGCTCGGCGGGGATGCCAGCAATGTCTTCACCATTCAGCAGGATACGCCCTTCATTCGGTTGCTCGAACCCGGCAATCAGACGCAGCACCGTGGTCTTACCGCACCCCGAAGGCCCCAGGATCGTGAAAAACTCACCATCCTCAATCACCAGACTAAAATCAGACAAGACTTCCTGAGCCGCAAAACGTTTGTTAATGTTGCTCAGGGTCAGGATGGGTGGTCGGTTCAAGCAACGCTCCTGTCGTGTAAGCCCCTGAAGTGGAGCCGCGCAACCATTATATTTCCCACAGCAACACATTCAATGGATAATGTCAGGAAATAGAGGAACCTCCGAGAAACGATGAAGATTACCCGACGTTTACGCTGGCTGCTGGCAGGCGGCATACTACTGCTGACCCTGTTCCTGCTGGTATTCCTGTTTTTTGCCACCAAAAACTTTCTCGACCTGTGGGATCGGTTGCAAGAGCTTCCGGCCTGGCTGTTTTACACCTACACCGGCCTGATTGGCGTTGTCCTGCTATTCAGCGGCTGGATCATGTTCAAGCTGATCTTCGGCGGGCCGAAAGCCAAAAGTATCGGCAACCCCACCAAGCCCAAGCCCGTCACTGAAGCGTCCGTAATCCAGGAAATCACCCAGATCAAAGAAACGGGGCTGGACACTTCCAGCCTGCAAACCGAGATTGACCGCCTGCACGCCCGCAAAGCCGCCGGGCAAGTGCATATCGCGTTTTTCGGCGATGTCAGTACCGGCAAATCCTCCATTATCAAGGCGCTATTGCCGGAAGCCGGGGTGGAAATTAACCTGCGCGGCGGTTCCACCCGCGACATCCGCGAATATGCGTGGCAAACCATCGCGGGCGACTGCCTGCTGCTGACCGACCTGCCGGGGCGTAACGAAGCCGAAGGCACGCTGGACGCTGCCGCCCGCGACGAAGCCATCCGTGCCCAGATCGTGGTCTATGTCACTGATTCCGACCTCAGCCGCAACCAGTTCCACGACATCCGCGAACTGGCTGCGTTTGGCAAGCCCATGGTCATCGCCATCAACAAAAGCGACCAATACACCGCTGCCGAACAAGACCAGATTGCCCAGCGCATCCGCAGTCGTCTCGGCGAACAGCTTGCCGCCGACAGCAAAGCCGAACCACCCGACGTGGTGTTCATCCAGTCCGGCGGCACGGAAGAAATTGTGCGCGTTTACCCGGACGGGCGCGAAGAAACCATCCAGCGCCCGCGCAAGGTGGATGTCTCCGCCCTGGCCGAACACTTGCAAACCGAAATCGACAACCGGCTGGAATGGCTATCGCAATTACGCGACGCCAGCGTTTTCAACCTGGTGCAGGAAAAACTCGACACTACCCGCGACCAATACCGCCGCCAGCAGGCCGAAAAGATCGTGCGCAGCTCCACCCACAAGGCCATACTGGGGGCATTGGCCTCCGTCAGCCCCGGCACCGATCTGGTCATTCAGGGCGTGATCGGCACGCGCATGGTACAAGAGCTGTGCAAGTTGTACGATAGCCCGGTCAGCCAGCTCGACATCGACCAGTTCCTGAATTTCAGCCAGGGGCAGTTGAAGAAAAGCGTGCCGGTACTATTGGCAGTCGCGGGCAATGGCCTGAAAGCCTTCCCTGGGGTAGGCACGGTAGCCGGGGGGCTGGTTCACGCCGTCGCTTATGGGCTGATTTTCGACGCGCTCGGGCATTCCGTCGCGCATACACTGGAACAACGCGGCGCGCTCAAGGCAGCGCCCGCAGCCGCCACTTTTCAGGAGATGCTGAGTGGAAATCTGGAAGAACGTACAAAAACATTTGCCCGACTGGTTATTGACCAATACAAAAGCCGCCAAGACAGCTGAAGAACCGGAGAATCCCACGCCCTCCTCCAGCGGCGACGCACACCTGCAACTGGCCACCGAAAGCCTGCGCCAGTTACTGGATGATTCCCGCATCCCGGATGACGTGCGTGAAAGCCTGCGCGACGACTACATCCAGGTACGCGGGATGCTCGACAAGCTGGAACACGGCCACTTGCATATCGCCGTGTTTGGGCGCGTCAGCGTGGGCAAGTCTTCCCTGCTCAACGCCCTGCTCGGCAAACCAGTATTCAGCGTCAGCGTGCTGCACGGTGAAACCCGCAGCGTTTCCATGCAGCAATGGCAAGAATACAGCGACAGCGGCATCTTCCTGATCGACACCCCCGGCATCAACGAAATCGATGGCGAATCACGTGAAAAGATGGCGCATGAAGTCGCCAACCGCTCCGACCTGGTGCTGTTCGTGATCGACAGCGACCTGACCGACGTGGAATTCCAGGCGCTAAAAATCGTCGCCGCCAAGCACCGCCCCACCCTACTGGTGGTGAACAAGGCCGATCGTTACACCGAAGATGAACAACGCCAGTTGCGCGGCATCTTGCGCAACCGCACGCAGGGCATCATCACCCCGGAAAACATCATTTTCACCACCGCGCAAGCCAGCCGCCAGACTGTCATTTTCGTCGACGAAAACGGCGAAGAACGCGAAGGCATCCGTGAGCGCCCTATCAATATCATTTCCCTCAAGACCCGGCTGTGGGACATTGTTGAGGCAGAAGGCAAAACCCTGGCCGCCATCAATGCCTCATTGTTCGCGGGTCACCTCAGCAAGGAAGTCGGTAAGCGCATCTTGACTATCAAACGGGAACTGGGGGAAAAGACCATTCGACTGTATTGTCTTGGTAAAGGCATTGCCGTTGCCCTTAACCCTATTCCGGTTGCAGATTTGCTGGCAGCAGCCGTGATCGATGCCGGCATGATTATCCACCTTTCCAGGCTCTATGGTTTGCCTATTTCCCGTAATGAAGCCAGTGACCTGGTACGTACCATCCTGGCACAAATGTTGTTACTGATGGGGTCAGTCTGGGCCGTACACTTGGTATCCGCTGCCCTCAAGTTAGGCACGGGCGGGATTTCCACCCTGATTACCGGCGCAACCCAGGGTGCGGTCGCCTGGTACAGCACCTTGGTGGTCGGGCGTGTGGCCGAACAATGGCTGGCGAATGGCAAATCCTGGGGGGACACCGGTCCAAAACTGACCGTGGAACGGATTCTGGATTCGCTAGACCGTGATTCGGTACTCTCGGAAGCCCGCGAAGAAATCCTCACTTACCTGCGCAAAACCGTCAAAAACTGATAACGAAAGGCATCCCAATTCATGCAGCCAAAACTCACCAAGGCCATTGTCATCCTGGCCAGCGCCGGTTTACTGGCGCTATACCAGCATTTCCAGCCTCCTGCCAATTCCGGTGGGCAAGCCAAAGCGCCAGCAGCATCCGTTAATACAGCCAGCGGTGGTCAGCAAGCCGATGATTACCCGCAGGCAGTCGCCAAAATCCGCCAGTCCGCCACCAACCCGGACGCCAAATTCTGGACTACCGTCTCTGGCGAAGTCGTCAAACTGCTCAAGGATGACCGCGAAGGTAGCCAACACCAACGCTTCCTGCTGAAAATCGCCCCCGACATTACCCTGTTGGTCGCCCATAACATTGATCTGGCTGAGCGCGTTCCGGTACAGATAGGTGGTGAAGTCATCATCAGCGGGGAATACGTGTGGAATAACCGTGGCGGTGTCATGCACTGGACGCACCATGACCCGCAAGGTCGTCGTGGTGGCTGGATTGAATACCACAACCAGCGTTACGAATAGCCCAAACAAACGGGGCGGCCAAATGACCGCCCCCACACGCCCGTGTCAGACCTGTGTTTATTAGAAGAATGTAAACGGAGCCACGAAGCCACGCACATTATCCATACCTTCCTTGACGCCAGAAGTGTGTACCTGGATCTTGTCACCAGCCATCACCATTGGATCAGGAATCCTCCCTTTGCTGATGTCGTCGAGGCGCACAGTGTAAGGCTTGCCATTGCGGAACAAGGTAATGTTGTCTTTGACCGCCAGACGATCCAGACCCTCGGCCAACGCAATTGCCTGAGTAACGGTTGTATCACCCGCCAGTGGGTATACTCCCGGTTTCCTGACTGAGCCGGAAACAGTCACAGTGCTACCAGTGGACTCTTTCACCAACACGTTGACCTGTGGATTATGCATGTAGTCTTTTTCCAGGCGGGAGGCAATTTGGCGCTCCAGTTGGCTGGCGGTCAGTCCTTTCGCACGGACAGTACCAATCAGGGCCAGGGTAATGTTGCCATTGTCATCTACGCGGACTTCCTTGGACAGGTCTGGTACCTTGAACACGTCGATTTCCAGCAAATCCTGCGGCGCGATGCGGTCACTGCCGGAGGTACCAGTTGGCAGGCTGCCACTGGAAGCTGCTAACGTAGAGCCTGGAAGCTCGGAATAAGTCGGTGCACTACCGCTTGAACAGGCAGTCAATGCAGCAGCAGCCAAGAGGGTAAGCAAAAATTTCCATGTAATTTTCATTGGGGGAGTCTCCCTGATAATAATTTTAACAATTGTGGGATAAGGGGTTAGCCTTGTTTTGTCCAGAATAATACGTTTTCCCGAAAAAGCTTGCGAACCGCTCTTGCCCGAACGTAATCAATCCGCAGACAACAGGATTATAGAGCAAGGCTATTACTAGCACCGGATATTTGTATCACCGAATATCAGGTATAGCCGGATGGGTTCCTGCTCTGCCAGTTCCAAGTATCGCTACACATGTCAGCCAGCGTTTTTTCGGCCTTCCAGTGAATCAGCTTTTCCGCCAATGCAGGGTCAGCATAACAACCGGCAATATCGCCTGCCCGTCTCGCCACGATGCGGTAGGGAATTTCACGTTCGCTGGCTTCCGCAAACGCTTTCACCATATCCAGCACGGAATAGCCTTGCCCGGTACCGAGATTGACCACCAGCAGGTTAGGCACGTCACCACGTTGGAATGCCTGCAAGGCTTTTACATGACCTTTGGCCAGATCGACTACGTGGATATAGTCACGCACGCCAGTGCCGTCATGGGTAGGGTAATCACCACCAAACACCGACAAATATTCATACTGCCCCACCGCCACGCGGGCAATATAAGGCATAAGGTTGTTGGGAATGCCGCGCGGGTCTTCACCGATCCTGCCGCTGGCGTGCGCCCCTACCGGATTGAAGTAGCGCAACAAGGCAACCTTCCACTCCGGGTCAGCCTTGTACAGGTCGCCCAGCATTTCCTCAATCATCAATTTGGAACGCCCGTAAGGGTTGGTGGCTGAGAGCGGAAAATGTTCCTGAATCGGCGTGGTGTGCGGGTCACCGTAGACAGTGGCAGAGGAACTGAAAACGATGTTTTTGACACCATTGCGTTGCATGGCCTGCAACAGGTTTACAGTGCCAGAGACATTGTTGTCGTAATATTCCAGTGGTTTCTCAACCGATTCACCAACAGCTTTCAGGCCAGCGAAATGAATCACGCTGTAAATACTGTTTTCCTGAAATATTTTGTCGAGTAATGCTGCATCGCGGATATCGCCCCGGTAGAAGGGAACCTGCTCCCGCCCGCTGATTTCAGCCACCCGGCGTAGTGACTCATCTGAACTGTTGCACAGATTGTCCAGCACTATCACCTGGAAGCCTGCCTCCAGCAGTTCGATACAGGTATGTGAACCGATATAACCTGCGCCACCTGTGACCAGAATCGTGTTGTCTGTTTTCATGTCAGCCCTCTAAAATTGGCAGGCACAGCCAATCCTGCGCCTGCCCTAGGGTAACAAAAACCGATCAGGATTTGTCTGCTTTTGTTGCCTGTTTCCCGTCAGCTTTTTCAGTTTTTGGGGTTGCGCCTGCTTCTTTGCCCTGCCCACCGGTTTCACCCGCCGCGCCTTTGGCCGTGTCATCGGCTTTCGGCTCAGCCTTGGCAGATTGTTCTTTGGCCGGTTCATCGGATACCGGAGTAGCGCCGTCAGTCAGGGAAATGCCTTGCTCGATCTTCTTGTAGATGCCTTCACCGATGCCCGGGACTTCCATCAGGTCTTCCAGGGTTTTGAACTCACCATGCTCGGAACGGTAGGCGACGATGGCTTCGGCTTTCTTTTCGCCAATACCGTCCAGCGTATCCAGCGTGGCAGCGTCGGCCTTGTTGATGTTAACCATTTCGGCCATAACGGCAGGGGCTGTGAACAGGGAAAAGATGACAGTGGCAGCAAATATGGCTTTTTTCATAATTATTCCTCTTTATTGGAAGTTTTTAGGGGTTTGTTCGAGCAGTGATTTTCCACGTAAGTTCCCTTTTACGCATCTTTTTCCAGACAATTGGCAGTGCCATTTTTCAATCCTTGCTTTGGCGGGGTTAAGTGGATTTTTCTGCCAGCCTTGTTTATCTTGCCGAAAACAGTTTTGAGCGGAGCAATCATGAACAAACCTTACATCAAACAAATCCTTTCCTATTCCATGGTCGGCAGCCTCGGCCTGACCATTGTCAGCAGCCTGCAAGGTTGTGGTGGCGACCAGCCCCCTTCCCCGCCGCCCCAAAACCAGACACCGGGCACGATCTCGGATGCAGCCAAAGGCGAAGGCATGTTTCTGGTCATCCAGCAGACTGGCGCCAACCCGGATACTTACGAACTGAAGGAAAAATACCCTTCCAGCGAAGGCACCCGCGCCATCCTCAAGGACATGAACGGCAACGAGCGTATCCTCAGCGAAGAAGAACTGAAGCAGCTTGCTGAAGCAGAAGCCAAAAAAGTGGAAGAAGGCACTTCCCAGCTAACCCAGCCTGTGGCTGAAAACCAGGGTCTGAGTCTGGGCGAAACCATCCTTGCCTCAGCAGCAGGCGCACTGATCGGTGGCATGATCGCCAACAAACTGATGGGCAACTCCAATTACCAACAGCATCAGCAGCAACAGGCCAGCCGTGCGCAAACCTCCATCAGCCGTCCGGCCAACGGTGGTACGGATACCCGCTCCGTCAATCAGAATCAGAAGCCTAAATCCGGTTTCTTTGGCAACAACAGCGGCTCCTCCAATCCCAGCAACCGCCCGGCTGGCAGTAGCTCCTTTGGCAGCGGCTCTGTAGGTGGCTAACTCATGATTCAACTGGAAAAAGTCAAACCCATCAGCCCAGCGTTGATGGAGGAAGTCGGCATGTCCTGGCACACTGATCCGGACGGCCAACCCTATGTTGCCGATGAAATCGTGCAGGTGACGGAAGCGGAAGTGGATGCTTATTACAACGCCGCCAACGAACTCTACGACATGTTCGTGGAAGCTGCCCAGCACGTCATCGATAACGACCGCTTTCTGGAACTCGACATTCCCTTCAATCTGGTTGACCAGATCAACCGCAGTTGGGAAAACGATCACCGACATCTTTATGGGCGTTTCGACTTTGCAGGCGGTGTGGATGGCCTGCCGATCAAACTGATCGAGTTCAATGCCGACACCCCCACCAGCCTGTTTGAAACCGCAGTGGTGCAATGGGCGCTGCTGAAAGCCAACGGCATGGATGAAGCTGCCCAGTTCAACACGGTATACGACAGCATCCGCAACAACTTCTGCCGCTTGGTCACGGGCGAGGAAGACCCGGAAACGTTCGGCCAGTATTACAACTATCAGAACATCCTGTTCTCCAGCATCCGCGACCTGCCGGAAGACGAACGCACCGTGCGTTTTCTCCAGCAAATGGCCAGCGATGCCGGGTTCCAGACCGATTTCTGCTATCTGGATGAAACGGGTTTTCTGGAAGAACAAGGTATTTTCAGCCCGGAAGACATCCGCTTCGACTACTGGTTCAAGCTGTATCCGTGGGAGGACATTGCCTTGCAAACCGATGGCATCAATGGCATCCTGGACGAAATTACCCGCAATACCGATACCGTTATCCTCAACCCCGCCTACACCCTGCTCTACCAAAGCAAGGGCATCATGAAGGTGTTGTACGAACTGTTCCCGGATTCGCCCTATCTGCTGGAAACCCGCTATGAACCCTTGCAAGGCAAGCAGCAGGTCTCCAAGACCATGTTTGGGCGCGAAGGCGCGAATACCACCATTTACGACGCGGCGGGCAAAATCCTGCACCAAACGCCGGGCGAATATAACCGCTACCGCAGTATCTATCAGGAATTTGCCGCCTACCCAAAGGACTCACAGGGGCGCAGCTATCAGGCCGGCGTATTTTTCGCCTGGGAAGCCTGTGGGCTAGGCTTCCGGCGTGGTGGCGACGTGCTCGACAACCTCAGCAAGTTCGTGGCGCATCGGGTGGTGTAGCGGATTTGGGTGGTTTGTGACGCCACAAGCCACCCTGCCCAAATGCCTGCCAACCCCAACGCAGCCATCCCAACGCCGCCAGCGCCAGCCACAATGCCCACGCCAGCATCAGCAAGCGGTAATACAGCAGAGGCACACTGATGACCACAGGATGTTCCAGCACATTGCCCGACCGATCCTGATACCACAGCAGGTTCTGCGCCGATGAACCATTCCCGGTAATCTGCATCTCCGGCAAACCTAGCAAACCTTTGGCTACTGCCCCAATCAGGGTAGAAAGCGCGAACAGGGTCAGCACCACCAACCCAACCTGCAACAGGTTGAACTGCCAATAAGGCTGCCCATCCAGCGGGGCTTTGCCACGCCATGCCAATACCACCAACCAGCCTGCCACCAGTACCATCAGGTACGGGCTGCTCTGGCTCAGGCCAATACCCAGCAGGAACCATTGCCAGCTTTTCAGCGGCGTCAGTCTGGAATGCCCCAGCAATACAGACAGTGCCAACAGCACCACCAGCATCCCCCAGAACAACACCGCAGGCCCCATTAAAGGCCCGTGCGCCCACAACACCCAGCGATCCTGGGGTAATTGTAGGCTGAATTGACTATTGACGCTTGGTAAGCCCAAATCCAGCATGGGGAAACGGTAACTGAGCGGCATTGTGCCGGTTTCCTGCCATTCCAGCACAGCTTCCTGTTTTTTGGGCAGCAGTGGCAGCACCAGCTTATTGCCCTGTTGCTGGATAGCCTGCTTTACCCCATCCACGGTCAGGCTTTTCAGCTCAATGCCTTCTGGCAAGGTGACAGTGTGCTGGGTTCCCCGGCTACTGTGCAGGTTGAGGCGCAAGTTCATGTCACGGGCGCGCTTGCCAACTTCCACTGCCAACTGGCTGTTCAGGATGGTAATGGTTTGCCCCTCTGCACCTTGCGGACGGTTAATAGCCAGGTTCAGGGTTTCATCTGGCCATGGCTTCCACAGCAATAAACCTTGTTTGGCATCTTCCACGTAAGTGCTGAGCGGCAAACCGCTGGCCTCTACGTGCCACACCGGGCTGGCGACCACCTGCCATTCTTCCAGCCAGGCATTGTTATTGCTGGCAGTGAGCTGGAGTTTTTCAGCCTGCGGCAGGCTCGAAGTCCACTCCAGTGTACCCTGCTGTGGTTTGAGATTGAGCTGAATGGCTTCGCCCTTGACGGTAAACTGTTCGCTGAGGGGTTGTTCACCTTCCAGCAGCGGAACCGTCAGCGTGATGGGCGCTGCACTGTCGGAGACGCGGGTAATGGTCGTGGTCACATACCAATCCAGCCCCAAGTCGAGTTGCCGCCGGATTTTGACGAAAGCAGGCAAGCTCGGCATTTCCTGTGCCGTGACATCTTCCACCGCAGCCGTGCGGTTGAGTTGCAACTGGTCTTCGGGTACACCGTTGTCACGCAAACCATCCACCTGCCAACCTTCGCCTTCCCAGGTCACGCGGTGCGGTTTGAGCTGCAAGGGCAAAGCCACGGTGCTACGGGCTGGCAATTCGCCTTGCAGTACCACATCATGCTGCCCCGGTTCCAGCACCAGCCACAATTGCTGTTCAGCATCACGGCGCAAGGTTTGGGTGACTGAACCATCCAGTAGCACCGTTTGTGGCAACCAGGTGCTTTGGCTGCCGGGCAAGGGCAATGCTACCTGCGTCGCAGCATGAACCCGCAAACGTGCCGATAGGCTGTTGGTTTGCAACTGCATCTCCATCGCATCGATTTGAGCACAGTGTGGCAGGCAGTCAGGCGCACGCAGCAGGCGTTCCTGCAAGGTTTGCAGCATTTCGATGGGGGGTGTGGACGGCTCAGCCGCATCAACAGGCGTAGGTAGCACCGTCAACATCAACAGCGGTAACGCCAGCAGCAAGCTTGCTGCCGCTTGCCCACCACGCCGCAACGGGCGCAGGCGTTGCCACCAACCACCACCGAAGCCGGATAGCAACGCCAGCCGCAGGGCAAACACCAACAACACAACTACCCCCAGCACTTTCAGCAGCGAATGCACCAGCGGTGACAACAACCACAGGTCAGCCCGCTCTTCCGGGATGATAACACCCGACCATCTCAGCACCACGGTATCGCCCTGCCACTGCGGTAGCCCTGGGCCAGTCTGAATCATGCTGTTGGGGTCGATATTGCGCAGGTTGGCTTCACGCTTGGCTCCCAGCCCTGCTTTATCCGCAGATGCAGCGGAACTATACCCATAGCCCTGTACTGGTTTTGCCAGTTTTGATAGGGAATCGGCCATTTTGCGCTCCATCCGTTGCGGGACAGCCTGTTCAACCATGTTCATGGCGTCATCGGCGGCGAATTCAGCTTCTGGCGCGGCGGCTGGCGTTGTTGCCATGGGCGCAGGGGCAGGCATTCCTTCCAGCATTCCACCCCTTTGCATGGCATGGCCATGCTCCAGCTGTGGGTATAGGGCAGTACGTACCGTACTAATGGTAAATGGCAACACCATCAGCACCAGCGCCAGCAAGCTCAGCCAGCGGTAACGTTCCAGCCATGTTCGCAAACTTGCATTCGCAGTCGGCAACGCACGCACCAGGGCAATCACCGCCAGCAGGTTGAGCCAGATGTATTGCGGCGCGGCTGGCAAATGCCAGGTCAACAGCAGGGCTATGCCTGCAACGGCTCCCCATTGCCAACCATACAGATAGCCGCTTGCCACCACAATCAGCAATACCAGGAACAGGTCAAGCAAATTCCACTGCTGTAGCCAGGTCGCGGCAAGATTGTCCGTACCCCAGGCGGCTAACAGCAACCAGCCCGGTGGTAGGTGGAAGGTCGTCGTCACTTGCTGCAACTCCTGCTGCCAGCCACTGACCGGTATGCCATTACTGGCTTCATAGCGGCTGTCGGCTTCCAGATTCAGGGAGCGGCTACGCACTTCCACGCCCTCGGCTTGCCCGTCAGCCTGACGGGTAATCAGTTGCGGTTCGCCATTCAAACTGACACGCCCCAGACGGATGTCGGGCAACGCTTCCAGACGCGATTCCTGCGCCAACGTACCCGTCAACTGGTCTTGCAGGGTGTAACCGCCACCATCGAAATCCAGCCACAACTGACGTTGCAGGCTCAGTTGCGCGGGGCTGGATGCCATACCCCGATGTTGCTCCACCAGCTCCATGTTGCTGCCACTGGTCATCAGGTAGGCGGGCAAACTGGCCCAATCGCCCGGCAGGCGGGTCTGGCTGGGGTCGATGCTGCTGACACCTTCCACCTGCACCTGATGTACGGATGGGTCAGCAGCAAACACCCAAACTTCTTCTGTCGGCCACGGCGCGATGCTGGCAGGCAGGGCTAGAGAGGTGAGGTTGGTAGGCGCGCGCCCGGTCAACTTGAGCATCCATTCACCGGGGCGCAGTTGCACTTGCAGTTTGCCATCCTGCCCCATGCGTGCAGGCAAGGGGCTATCCAGATGTAGGGGAATGAAACCATCCAGCAAGACTGGCGCAAGTTCAGCTTGCCGTTGCTTGCCTGCTACCCGTAGCTGAATGCTGGTGGTCACTTGTAGTGGATGGGTATCTTCAACCTTGCGGAAAACCTGCACATCAAGGTTGTCTTCACTAACTTCCTGGGTATTGCTGCTCAACCACAGGCTGCCAGCTGCGTTGAATTCAGGGGTGGTAACCGCAGTACCGTTCACCGACAGTTTGATTAACCCGGTTTCAGGGGCGGCAAACAGGGCTTCGGGCAGTTTATCCCAGAAGAATCGCCCACTAATGTCATGGCTGCCAGCGGGCAATGTCAATGTTGGATAACTGTTCTGTTCGGTGACGACAAGCGGGGTATTTTCGCCGCTTTGTACCTGTTGCGGCCAATGTTTCGCGTCACCGGGCAAGCGTATGGGTGCTTCGCCGTAAATTTCCCAATGCTGGGTAAAAGTACCACCTGTATCAGTCAGCTGTAATTCCAACGAACCCGGCCAAGCACATTGGCGCTGTTCGGCGTTGTAAAAGTAAGGGCAGTTGCGGTCTTCATGGCCATCGAGCACCCAGCCAACCCAAGGCTTTAACGGCTCGGGAACCTGCTCAGACGACAGTGGGCTGGCGTTAGCTGCTGAGAACAGAACACACAGCAGCAGCGATAGAATGCGCACCATAGTGATGTCCTAATAAGTATTATTATCAGGGCTATTATCGCCTGAAGGGGGCATGGAGTACATGCCCCCATTCGCTAAAATTTCCGTAACCGCCCGGGAATGCTATGCTTTAACACATAACAAATAGGAGGTTTATAGCATGTCGGCAGCATACGAATTATCACTATCATCTGATCACCACATCAGTGAAGCTGATTACCTGGAAGCTGAGAAATCCTCTGAAGAACGTCATGAGTATGTGGACGGGCAGATTTACCTGATGGCAGGCGCGAGCAAACGGCACAACCGCATTGCCAGAAATTTCATTACACAGATGGAAACAGCCGCCCAGGAAAAAAACTGCGAAGTGTTTTTTGGCTCTATGTGGAATACCGTGGGTAACTGAACTCCAGTTTGCCGCACAGGAAGTAAACCATGTTGATGAGGTTGTGGGTATTGCGGAACCCCCGCGCCCGCCGTTTGGCCAACTGTATTTTGTGGTTGATGCCTTCGAGGATGCCGTTGGAGATGTGTGATTCAACGAACCGGATGATCCCCGACCAGTGCGCCCGGACGGTGTTGGCAAACGTCTGGAAGGCCGGGATGCCAGCAGAATCCACCTCATCACACCATTGTTGCAGGAAGGCTTCCGCCGTTTTCCTGTCGGGCATTGTCCACAGGTCGTTGAACAGCACCTTGAGACGGTGGGCAGTACCCAGCGTGGGGTAGAGGGTGATGAACGCTGCCAGTGACTGCTCCTGCTGTTCTGACAGGTTATCGTAGTTTTTCAGGAAGGTGTACTTGTGGCCTTTGAGGTCGGCATGTTCCTTGCGCTCCAGCTTGCGCACCTTGTCCATGGCCTTGTTCAGCAACTGGGTGACGTGGAAATGGTCAAAGGTGATGGCGGCATCCGGGAAGGCTTCCCCTACCCCGGCAATGAATGCAGGCGACAGGTCAATGCTGACATCGGTGATTTGTGACGGTTTCACCTCATGGCTGGCTAGGTGTTTCTGGATCTGGGACAGCGTTTCCTTGCCCTTGCCTTCGGTGGCATGGACGACGCGGCGGGCATCCAGGTCAACCCCCACGGTGATGTAGTTGTGCCCTTTGCGGGTGGAGGTCTCGTCCACCCCCAGCCGGGTGATGCCGGACGGGTCATCCTGCTGGCGGCCTTCACAAACCCAGTGGTTGAACACCGTCCAGATGCGTTGCGGGTTGACCCGCATCAGTTCCGCCACCCGGTTGACCGGCATCTCCCGTTCGATCAGTGCCATGGCCAGCGCCTCAAACAGCAGCGTGAAGCCACTTCCGGGACGCGCCCAGGGGACGGCAACCGTCTCAACCTGACCCGATCCGGTGCGGATGCGCGGGACACGGCAATGCAGGTAACAGGTATGCTCAAAGAAGTTCAGGTGCTGCCAACGCCGCTCCACCGTGTCATGCACCGGGCAAGGTTCCCCGCTTTGGTCGGCAAAACGGCTGCCACGCGCGAAGCTGATACGGATGTGCAATTCCTGGCGTCCTTCCGTCCCGCTGAAGTCGATGCTGTCCACCTGCCAAGGTGAGGTCAGCCCCAAGGCCATTCCAAATAGTGTGTCGCTGTTCATACCCTTAGGATAATCTACCCACTACGATTCACATAGACAATACCTTCGCCACTAAGCCGCCATTTTACGTTCATGAACCCGCCCCAGGATGGGAACATTCCTGATCCAGTCCTCAAAATTAATCACTTTGGCGGTTTCAGGAAGTATTTTAAATGCCTCGCGGGCGTAACAGAGGCCGTGGTAGCGTGCCTTCAGGTCAAGGATGCCCGCCTCATCCGAGGCAGCCAATAATGTCTGGGAGACATTGACCATGAACAGGGACAAATTGGCGGAATTGAAGACCGCCTGTTGTCGTGTCACCATGAAATCTTCCAGCCCCCAGTGTTGTTTGGCGTCGCGGAAGTTGAACTCGATCTGGAATCTCAGGCGGTAGTCATCCACCAGGTCATCTGCTTCCAGTTCCAGGTCAGTGCTGAACAAGATGACCTTGGCCGTTTTGCCGGTTTTGAGGTTTTCCTTGTGGATGATGGCCACATTCAAAGGGTCGGCAAATTTTTTGTGGATGGCCTTGAACGGGTAGGTACGGGTGCGGATGTTGTGATGGGTTTGTTCGGACTTCAGGTGGGTGGCGGGCAGGTTGTCATAATCCACCCGCTCCCCATAGGTGCGCCGCCGCCCCTTGCCGGAATAAACGCCTTCCCATTGGAAGTGCAGCGCAGAGTTGCTGCGCAGCTTGGAAATAAGGTGCAAGCCGGTTTGCCGTGTCATCTGTACGGCGGCAGGGTTGCCAAACGCGCCATCGTAGACGAAGTAAGCCGGTTGCACGGTATCCCCGACCAGCCCAAGCAGTGTTTTCAGCATCGTCTGCACCTGGAGCATTTCTGCATTGGGTTGGACATCACGGCTGTTACGGTTTTTCGAGCCTTTGGGCCGTCCCCTGCGCTGGTGGGTTTTGGCTACCTTGGGTTGGGCTGGCGTTTCCGGTTTGGGTGGGGGTTGGATTTGCTCCATCAGGATGGGCCAGGACTTCCGTGTTGCGGTATCCACCAACGATAGTGTCTGGAACGCAATGCCGGGAACCGCGCGGGAGTAAATGGAAGAGAAAAAGCGTCCCAGGCCAAAGGTCTCCTTCCCGGATTTGGTGACGGTGGTGGCATCACCAGCTATCAGGATGGCTCCGGTTGAGGCTTTCACCGATGCCTTGGCCAACGTCCAGTTCAACTTGCCCCACGGCAGGGGCTTCACGAAAAAGCGCTGGATCGTCCGGTAGCTGCCACCTTTGCCTGTCCAGCGGCTGATCCCCAACAAGGTGATACGCCCTGTCATCGTGAGCAATGCCTCACTGATGGCAGTCAGTTGGCGCAGGGTGCTGCTATCCAGTAGGCAAGACAGGCAGCCAAGAAGCATGGTAAGTTCGTTCATGAGCAGTTGTTGTTATTCTTTGGACTTTGTTGTGATTGCCCATGGTAACAATGACTGCTCTCTTTTTAACCTATGAACTTACCACCGGTTTGGCGAAGGTATTGATAGAGCCTGTTTTTTTCGGATATCAAGATCCGGGCGGCGAAACACAAAACCTATTATTATCCCGACGTGGTAGGTAAGCGTTCAGTAAGCGCCGTTAAATCGCCCTACTTGCCCTTGTCAAAAAAAGGGACTTTTTTCGCACATTTCTCCAGCGGCACATTCCATGGCAGGAGGGCCTCCCATTTTTCCAGGGTGTCGGCCTGGGCGATATGCTCCAGCAGATAGCGGATATAGGCATACGGTTCGAGGCCGTTGGCCTTGGCGGTTTCAATCAGGGAATAACAGGCGGCGCTGGCGCGCGCGCCATGCGGGGTGTCGGCAAACAGCCAGGCTTTGCGGCCCACGGCAAAGGGGCGGATGGCGTTCTCCGCCAGCACATTGCTGATATGCAGGTCGCCGCGTTGGCAGTAGCCACTCAGGTATTCCCACTGGTTGAGGCAGTATTCCATCGCCTTGCGGGTGAGGCCGCCTTTCATCACCTTGCCGACCTGCGTTTCCAGCCAGGTTTTCAGTTCGTTGAGCAGGGGCACGCTCAACTGCTGGCGCAGGCGGTATTTCTCCGCCGTGTCCAGGCCCTTGATGTTGTCCTCGATGCGGTAGAGCCTGCGGATCATGCCCAGGGCAATATCCGCCAGGGTGGGTTTGCCACGGGCCTGTTTGCCGCCCGCCGCCTTGACGGCCTCCACGAACTTGCGGCGGGCATGGTCCCAGCAGCCAATGCGGGTGATGGCGTTGTTGCGGCACACGGCGGCGTAACCGGAATAGCCGTCGGCCTGGAAAATGCCGTGGAAGTCCATCAGTAGGCGTTCGGGGACGCTCCCCGCCCGGCTGGGGTCGTATTCAAACAAGACCGCCACCTGGTTCGGCGGGCCGCCCCGCACCACCCACATCCATTTGTCGGCCTGGGCGGTTTTGCCGTCCTCCTTCAGCACCTGGATGCGGGTTTCATCGCCTTGCAGGTAAGCGCCGCTGTTCTGGGTTTCGCGCAGCAGGTTGAGCAGGGGTTTGAAGCTGTCCTCCAGACGGATGATCCAGTGGGCCATGCTGCTGCGGCTGAGTTCCGCGCCGTGGCGTTTGAAAATGCCCTCCAGGCGGTACAGGGGCAGGCCATCGGCGTATTTGGCGATGATGACCTGCGTCAGCAGGTTGAGGCTGGCATGGCATTTGCCCAACGGATGGGGCGGACGGGCGGCGGCGACCAGCGTTGGCCCGCCATCTGCCGTTGCCGGGGCGGGATCCTGGCTGGCCCCGGCGGCAAACACGGCTTTTTCCTGCCAGTATTCCAGCACCACCAGTTGCGCCGGGATGTAGTCCAGCTCTTCCTTGACCTTGGTGAAAAACGTGCGGGTCGCCCCGGCTTTTTCCGCATCACCCAACAACAGCTCCACCCGTTGGCGCTTCAGCCCGGGCGGGAAGCCGCGCTGGCGTTGGCTGGGGCGGGGCCTGGCGGGTTCCGCCTCCGGCAGTCGTCCGGCGATGTCCTCCAGCGCGGTTGCCAACTCGGCTTCATCAAACAGGTCAATCTGGAAGGGGAGCTTTTCAGACTGGGCGCTAAACCGCTGTATTTTGGCCAGGCGCAGCATTTCTTCCAGGAGCTGGATATGGTGGTCACGCTGTTTCAGGACGGCGGCAAATTCCGCCTCTTGCTGCGCCAGCAACTGGCGCAGGCGGGCAGCGTCCAGGTCGCTATGGGATGTGGTTTTGGGGGCTGGCGGCGGTGCTAAATCCATGGGTTAAATGATGACAAAATCATCAGGATAAGTCGCTAAAACAGCGCCCCGTAGCACAACTTTTTATGCCCTTTGAGCAGGCTGATGTCATAACCGTCCAGCAGCCAGTTGATCTGCTGGGCCGTCAGCGCCATCACCCCGCCATCCCCCGTTTGCGGCCAATGGAACTTCTCTTCCGCCAGGGCTTTGTAATACAGCACAAAGCCATTGTCTTCCCAATACAGGCATTTGATTTTCGTGCGCTGGCGGTTGGTGAAGGCGTACAGCGCCCCGGCAAACGGGTCGTGGCCCAATTCCTGCGCCACGATCGCCGCCAGCCCCTGGGCGGCCTTGCGGAAATCAATGGGCGGGCGGTAAAGGTAAATGTCCGGCATCTCCCCGGCGGGGCGGAAATAACGGGCCATTACAACTGCCCCAGCAACCGGCGCAGCAAGGCCACATTGCCGGGGTGGATATTCCTGATCACCAGGCCATTCGGCAGGGACAGCTCCAGGCCATCGCCCGTCCGGGCGTCTGTCCCCGGCTGCGCCGGGCGGACAGTCACGAAACCGGAAGGCTCTGGCAATACCGGGCGTTTGCCATCCCCGGGCGGCTTGCCCGCCGTACCGCATAATTTGCGCCGCCAGTAGACAAAGCCGTGGTAACTCAACTGTTCCTGTTCACAATACTGGACTCCGGAAAGGCCGGAGGACTGGAAGCGTTGGAGCTGGGCTTGCCAGTACGCCAGACGCCCATCTTGACCTGGATTCATCGTGTTCTCCCATGCAATCTGTTGCTGATGGGCTGAGTGTCCGGGATTACGTGGGGCGCTGAAAGGAGGGGGATTTAGAAGCGCTTACTCTCGAATCGTTAAAGCCCTGAAAAATTGGGTGACACCAATTCTTGGCTTGTTGGGTTTGGCACGGCGCATTGTCAGACTCATGAACCATTGGGCTATCACCAATTCTTGATCTTTTGTTGGGTTGGCACGGTAAATTGTTAAAACCATGAATGATTAGGCATCCACCAATTCTTGATCTTTTATTGAATTAGAACGAAGGATTGTTAAGACCCTGAAAAATTAAATAGCCGCTGATATAAATATATACTCTCCGCTTGTGATTATTAATTTATTTTCTACTTGGTTCATATTCTTTATATTGGGGTAGTTTACCTTCAATATCTTCCCAATTTGCTTTTGAGCCTATAAAAATATGCCCTATTGGTTTCTCGATAATGTCAGTCTCTAATGTACCTAAGCGAATTCTAATATTTTTTGGGGCTAAGGTATTTTTGCTAAAAATTGGTGAGCCACAATATTTGCAGAAATACTTTGTTTCTTTTGGCGTTGATTGATAAGCGGCAAGTTCATGTTCACCTTGAATGAAACGAAATTCATCACTATCTACATTTCCATTTGTAGCATATGCGCTGCCTTGTGCTTTACGGCATTGTGAACAATGACAGCACACTATGTCTTTTATTTCTCCAGTTATTTTGAATTGAACTTTCCCGCAAAGACAACTGCCAATATAGTTTCTATCAGTCATGTTTTTTATCTTTCAATTTAATAGGGTTTTAGGTTTAGGTGGCTAACGCGTCGGAGTTGAGTGGCGCGTTTGTGGCTGCGAAGTGACTCCCGGGGGGAGTCGCTCGCGGGCGCAAATGCGTCCACTCGAACGGGTTGATAGCCAGAGCGCGGAGCGCGGCGGTTATCAAACCGGGCGAGCGAAGCTCAACTCCGACGCGATAGCGCAGGACCGCGCGAGCGGTTCTGCGCTATCGTCATGCATGACGGGCGCGGCTGGGAGTAAATTGTGCGAAGTCGCGGGCTGTCACCGCGTCCGTCGTCGATGTGCTTGTTATGCTTTTTTGTGACTTAGAAGATGGATAAACTTAATTTTAAGCCTTCATCAAGTGCTGATATTTTTTTGTCAGGCAATCTACCCACCTTCTCAACTAGAAAAGATTTATCAAGGGTCAGTATCTGTGACACATTGATAACAGATTCTTTTGAGAGTCCTGAATCTCTTTTAGCTATGGAAATATTGCCTGGGGCATTTGCCAACCGTAAATTTGAGGTCACTATGGCAACAATCACGGTTTGTATTTTGCTTTGGTTGAAAGCGTCAGATGAAATGATCACAACAGGTCTTTTGTAACCCGGCTCTGAGCCTCGGGGTTCTTCAAGAGAAGCCCACCATATTTCTCCTCTTTTCATCACCACTCCTCGTGAGGAATGGATTTGATCTGCATCGAATATAATTCATCATCTACGGTAGATGGCTCATCTTCATAGATTTTGTTGAGCGCCTCTGTAACATTTATGAATCTTCTTGACGCTATGTATTCTTCAATAGCCTTAGTGTAAAGCTCACTTCTTGATATGCCGAAATGATTGGCAAACAGCTCTGCTGCTTGGAATATTGGATCAGGTATTGATATGGCTGTCTTCATGATGCTTAGGGTATGACAATGGTTATACCAAAGTCAAGGAGGGGCTGAATTTTTGTTTTGGGCTCTATGTGAATCGTAGTGGGTAGATTATCCTAAGGGTATGAACAGCGACACACTATTTGGAATGGCCTTGGGGCTGACCTCACCTTGGCAGGTGGACAGCATCGACTTCAGCGGGACGGAAGGACGCCAGGAATTGCACATCCGTATCAGCTTCGCGCGTGGCAGCCGTTTTGCCGACCAAAGCGGGGAACCTTGCCCGGTGCATGACACGGTGGAGCGGCGTTGGCAGCACCTGAACTTCTTTGAGCATACCTGTTACCTGCATTGCCGTGTCCCGCGCATCCGCACCGGATCGGGTCAGGTTGAGACGGTTGCCGTCCCCTGGGCGCGTCCCGGAAGTGGCTTCACGCTGCTGTTTGAGGCGCTGGCCATGGCACTGATCGAACGGGAGATGCCGGTCAACCGGGTGGCGGAACTGATGCGGGTCAACCCGCAACGCATCTGGACGGTGTTCAACCACTGGGTTTGTGAAGGCCGCCAGCAGGATGACCCGTCCGGCATCACCCGGCTGGGGGTGGACGAGACCTCCACCCGCAAAGGGCACAACTACATCACCGTGGGGGTTGACCTGGATGCCCGCCGCGTCGTCCATGCCACCGAAGGCAAGGGCAAGGAAACGCTGTCCCAGATCCAGAAACACCTAGCCAGCCATGAGGTGAAACCGTCACAAATCACCGATGTCAGCATTGACCTGTCGCCTGCATTCATTGCCGGGGTAGGGGAAGCCTTCCCGGATGCCGCCATCACCTTTGACCATTTCCACGTCACCCAGTTGCTGAACAAGGCCATGGACAAGGTGCGCAAGCTGGAGCGCAAGGAACATGCCGACCTCAAAGGCCACAAGTACACCTTCCTGAAAAACTACGATAACCTGTCAGAACAGCAGGAGCAGTCACTGGCAGCGTTCATCACCCTCTACCCCACGCTGGGTACTGCCCACCGTCTCAAGGTGCTGTTCAACGACCTGTGGACAATGCCCGACAGGAAAACGGCGGAAGCCTTCCTGCAACAATGGTGTGATGAGGTGGATTCTGCTGGCATCCCGGCCTTCCAGACGTTTGCCAACACCGTCCGGGCGCACTGGTCGGGGATCATCCGGTTCGTTGAATCACACATCTCCAACGGCATCCTCGAAGGCATCAACCACAAAATACAGTTGGCCAAACGGCGGGCGCGGGGGTTCCGCAATACCCACAACCTCATCAACATGGTTTACTTCCTGTGCGGCAAACTGGAGTTCAGTTACCCACGGTATTCCACATAGAGCTAATTTTGTCACCTATTATCATGACAAAGAGCAAGCTAATATTTAACCATATCCTCTGTCAGCATTTTGCTTTTACAGGCTTGCAGGCCATGAAGAATTTGTTGTCGTGTTCTTGATCTTCTTTTATTTGGAAAGGGGACGATCATTTTTATAGGCATAACGCGTCGGAGTTGAGTGGCGCGTTTGTGGCTGCGAAGTGACTCCCGGGGGGAGTCGCTCGCGGGCGCAAATGCGTCCACTCGAACGGGTTGATAGCCAGAGCGCGGAGCGCGGCGGTTATCAAACCGGGCGAGCGAAGCTCAACTCCGACGCGATAGCGCAGGACCGCGCGAGCGGTTCTGCGCTATAGTCTTTTCATTTTAGTCGGCTACACTTTGTCTGTTGAATGCGTAATCAATCGCGTCGTCCAGGGTGCTACCTTTTCCCATGGCCAGACGCGCATAATGTTTCAAGGTTGCCCAGCATTGCCCCGATGGGGTTGAGATCAGGCGAATAAGCGGGTAACTGAATGATACGAATCTGGTATTTCATGGCAATCGCCTCCAGGTCACCGCCTAAATGGAAGCTCGCGTTGTCCCAGACAAGCACATAAGGTTTGGGCTTTTCCTGACCTTGCTGCAACGATTTTCCCAAGGCTTTCAACCATTGTTCAACAATCATCCGGTTAATGTTGCCGGTCACTACCCACGGCATTTGCCAGCTTTGATCAGAGGCGCGGATAGCGCTGATCCAGTTGCGTTTATGTCCCCGGCCTCCAGGGCTGGGGATGTCACAAGGCTCCCCTTTTTTTGCCCAGCCCCACTCATAGCGTTCGGTACTGTAGAATCCTGCCTCGTCCGCAAACAGGATATGATCCTGACCGTATTTTTTCTCCAGATGCCCAAGTAGCCACAGGAAAACCCAGCGGTCTAGCGGTTTGGCTTGCTGGTAGAAAGAACGTTTTTGGCTCAATATGCGTTTCAGGGTCTTATCCCAACAGCAGCGAAAGCAAGGACTGTAAGGCAGCTTGCCCCCGTTTCCTGATGTTGTGAAGAGACTCGAAGAATGCAAGGTAACACGGTAGCTTTTCTTGTGAGATCCCCCGATGAGGTCGTAACCATGAGCGTAACAGTGACCAAAAACCTTCCATCGTATTGACGTGGACTTCATGGAAACCGTCACCATCTTCGTCACGGGCATATTCGCCTGCGCCATGGTTGACGGTTTTGTGGGCATAGCCCCATTCTTCCAATCGGCTGTAAATGTTGTACTCATCGGTGTAGACCAGCGTGCCTGCTGCCACCGTTTCCACAATCAACGGCTTGATCGTCGTCTGTTTCACATTCGCCAGCATACGGATCACGACCTCCCCGGAACGCTGGATCATGCCGAAAATGGGTGGTTTGTCCTTTTCCAGTGTCCCCACGCCCCCGGCGCACCTTTCAGGGCGCGGCGGCGACCTTCACGCCCAGCATCCGCGACGGCTTCGGGGTTTCCCTTGTGTCCAGCCTTGACATAAACCTCATCAAATTCAACATTCCCAAACAGGTTTACTGGCGTTTTTTTTCTCGACACCACGCCGTAACTGTTCCGTCATCGCCTGAACATCATCCTTGTTCAACCCCAATTCGCGGGCGATTTGTTGGTTGGACAGGTTCAACGACATCAGGTACAGGCACAACACCCACACCTTCAGCGGCTGGTGGTGGCCTTCAAACACCGTTCCCGTCAGGTCATCAAAACGCTTTTGGCAATCCTTACACTGGTAACGCTGGCGTTCCTGCTGGGTGTCATCCTTGCCTCGACGGATAGTGTCCTGTGAACCGCAGTGCGGACAAATCACCCCATTAGGCCAACGCACGGAACGGACTTGCTCGAAACAGGCGGCATCACTGGTCAGGCTGGAAATACTGATGAGCGAGGTCATAAAGCCTCTCCTTGGCTATCGGAAATGACTAACTTTACCGCTATCCATCACGTTTGCAATGCCGGGGAAAACAAGACCCTGAAACGCATATTGAGCCACGTTTTTTTTATGGCTCCAGCCGATCCGTTGCAGCCATTTATGCAGGCCACGATAAGAAATGGCCTTGCCATAATGCGCTTCAAAGCGTGGCAGCAAATCCTCGATGCGTTCAAACGGGGTTTCGCTCTCCACCCATTGCCGAAAGGCTTCAACGTCTTTCACCTTATGGCTGTGCCCAGGGCGGGGATGCGTCCGGGGTTGGAGGCTGCCGGTTTCTGATCCGGCCCAGCACCTCCGGACACAGCAAGAAGTGAGTACACTACGTACTTGACCTTGAGGTGAACGATGAAAACTGCAAAAACCGACAAAAAGCCCTATACCCGCCACAGCGCCAGCTACAAGGCTGAAGCCCTGAAACTGGCAGAGCGGCTTGGTGTACCTGAAGCAGCGCGGCAATTGGGCTTGCGCGAACCGCAACTGTACCAATGGCGCAGCCAGCAACAGCACCAACAGACGGTCAGCCAACGTGAACAGGAACTGTCAACCGAAAACGCCCGCTTGCGCCGTGAACTGGCAGTAGCACAGGAAGAGGTGTCCATCCTAAAAAAAGCCAGCGCGTACTTTGCGAAACAGCTCAAGTGAAGTACGCCTTTATCCGGGAGCACCGCACCCAATTCAGGCTGAAAACCCTCTGCCACCTGTTGGCGGTGTCCCGCAGCGGTTACTACGAATGGCTGGTTCAAGTGGAGCGCAAGCAACGCCGCCAGCAACAAAAAGCTGAGTTTGATCAGGAGGTTGCCCGCTTGTTTACCAAACACAAAAGCCGTTCCGGCGCACGCCGGTTGCAACGTATATTGGTCAAACAAGGCCATGCCTGTAACCGCAAGACCGTTGCTGCCAGCCTGCGCCGCCAAGGGCTGGTTGCCAAGGCTGCCCGTAAGTTCAAGGCCACCACCAACAGTAACCACAACCTGCCGGTATTTGATAACCTGCTGGGGCAAGACTTCACCGCCGCAGCACCCAACCAAAAGTGGGTGGGTGACATCACCTACCTGGGGACGGACGAAGGCTGGCCCTATCTCGCCGTTGTGATTGACCTGTTTTCACGCCAGGTGATTGGCTGGGCTATGGGTGAGCGCATGGCCGCTGATTTGGTGTGTGATGCCCTGCAAATGGCCATTTTCAAGCGCAAACGCCCCAAAGGCGTGGTTGTGCATTCTGACCGTGGCAGCCAATACTGTTCACATGCCTACCGGGATTTGTTACAAAGTATCAACTGCTTGGCAGCATGAGTGCCAAAGGGAACTGTTATGACAATGCCTGTGCTGAAAGCTTCTTCCATTCCCTGAAAGTGGAGGCCATCCAGGGTGAACGCTTTGCCACCCGTGAACATATGAAGCAAACCGTGTTTGAATATATCGAAACGGACTACAACCGCAACCGCCTGCACAGTACACTTGGCTATCTCAGCCCGGTGGACTTTGAGGCTAAAGCCCTCACTTCTTGAGATGTCCGGAATTGCTGGGCCAGATCAAGCCTTGGGGATGCTGGATTGCGGTGCTTGCAACATGGCGTTGAGGATCGTGGCGGCGCGGACTTCGAGACGGCTGTCTCCCAAGTCAAGATCGTTAAGTTCGGTGGATGACCAGTTCATCGGCAAAAATGGCTAAGTTTACAGTAGCTTGGTGACTTGTGTATAAGGAGATGCATTCAAGGTTAAGTATTTCTCTGTCGGCTATCAAAAATAAACCTCCGGGTGTTGACGGCATCATTATATCTAAAACTTCAGGTTCAAGATATGAAGTCACATTGTAACTTTTATTCGCAGCCCCAATAAATAAGTCATCAATGAATAAATTATATGCTCTTGTTTTATGGGGGTAGTTTCGTGATAGCCAACTCTCGAAAAACTCATCATCTTCTGAAAAATTCAAGGAAAAATAAAGCTCTAAGTTATATGGATTGTTATTGATATATAATGCACATCCAGTGAGCTTGCCTGGATCGAAGTTTTTCAAAACATCAGAAACAAACTTTCTTTCTTCTTTTCTATTGCCATAGTCTAATGCAAATAAATAGTATTTTCCTTCCGCTAAACTACTCATTAATTTTACCTGTGGGTGGTGGTGGTTTTTAGCCTAACGTCATGTGTGACGGGCGCGGCGGGGAGTAAATTGTGCGAAGTCGCGGGCTGTCACCGCGTCCGTCGTCGAGAGCCTTGTTGGCTATTGAGCGGAAATCATCAAAGAAACCAATGAGTATAGGACTTACGCATTGACGGCGGCCTGAAATTGTGGGTTGAGGTGCTGCTTGCCTTGCATGAAGCGGCTGACAAAAGCAGCCACAGCATCCGTGTACAAGTCGCGTTGCCATTGGTAGGCGTTGCTGATGATGTCAACAAACTGCATCTGTTGCAGGTGGACATAGCTGCACAAGGCGGCAAAGATATGGTTACGTATCGGGACGTTGCCGCGTACCTGGAATTTCTCGATATGGCAGACCTGCTTGATCATGCGGTGGTATTGCTCAATCTGCCAATGCTGGTCATGCAGGGTCTGGAAATCCGCTTGCTGGAAGGTGTCATAGGCGTCAGCATTCGGGAGGAAAACCACGTAATGGCGCAGTTGGTCTTTTAACTGCGTCCGAAACAGCTTTACCTCGCCAAATTCGCGTAACCAGACCCTCAGCCCGTCAGCAGGGATGTCCAGTTTCTGTACCTGCACCCATGACCCCTTTTCGGTGGATACCCGGCGGTTGCTTTCCACAGCGAACAGGAACCCCATGCGGTGGTTTCTTACCGTTTTGAGGTTGCCCACACAGGAATACCAGCTATCCCCGGTCATGAAGGCGGGTTGCAGCCCCCATGCCAACACGTCCTCCAGCATGTCGAGGAAATAATCATTCTTGGTCTTGCCCTCTGCCTTGTCATACACCCGGTAGTTGACCGGCAGGCTGCGCCCTTGCGGGTCACTGTAATACAACGTGATCAGGTTCAGCCCCTTGACCACCCGGTGGTGCTTGCCTGACCAGAAGTGTCCAACCAGCTCCATATGCTGGCTGTAGGGTTTGTCCAGCGTACTGTCATCCACATTCAATGTCCCGCCCACCAGGTTCAGCAGCCGCGATGCTTCGTTGAACAGGTCTTTTGGCTCATAGGCTTCCCGCAACAGGAAGCGGTTTACACTGTCATGCGAGATGCCCATCACTTCCGACAGGCGGGTGCAGGTGCTTGATTTCGGTTCACTCATCAGAAACCCCATGTACATTGGCAGGGTGCAATTGGCTGTCGGTGGGCGTTTGGGCCTTCTTATCATTGGCTTTTATGTCGCGTGAAAAACTTATTCCTGACACAGACAGGGCTGCTTCGTCAATGCGTAAGTCCTATCATACTCCACCTCACTGTTTTATTTGCGCATCTTTGCCAGCGCTGCTGCCAATGCATCCCCCATTGCCGAGTTTGCCGCAGGCGCAGCTTCCTTGACAGGTTTTTTATTGGGCATGGGTTTGCCACCCATGGGTTTCGACCTGCTGTCCGTTGAGGATTTGACTGGCTTTTTCTCCGCTGGTTCCAGGCGCATGGTCAGGGAAATGCGTTTGCGTTGTACGTCGACCTCTTCCACCCGCACTTTGACCACATCGCCGGTGCGCACGACTTCGCGTGGATCCTTGATGAACTTGTTGGTCAGTTGCGAGATGTGTACCAAGCCATCCTGATGCACGCCAATGTCGACGAATGCACCAAAATTGGCGACGTTGGTTACCACGCCTTCGAGGATCATGCCAGCTTGCAAGTCTGCCAGCTCGTTGACGCCTTCGCGGAAGGTGGCGGTCACGAACTCGGGGCGTGGGTCACGGCCCGGCTTTTCCAGCTCGGCCAAAATGTCACGGATAGTCGGCAAACCGAACTGCTCGGTGACGTAATCAGTAGGTTTGAGCTGGCTGACGAATTCGCTGTTGCCAACCAGTTCCTGCAAGGGCTGGCGGTTGACGGCGGCAATCTGTTCCACCAGCGTGTAGGCTTCCGGATGCACGGCAGAAGCGTCCAGCGGGTGTTCACCATCGCGGATACGTAGGAAACCAGCCGCCTGTTCAAACGTTTTTGCGCCCAGCCGTGACACCTTTTTCAACTGGTTGCGGTTGCGGAAAGCGCCGTTCTCATTGCGAAAAGCGACAATATTCTCGGCAATACCCTGATTCAGGCCGGAAACCCGCGCCAGCAGTGGGGCGGATGCCATGTTCAAATCCACCCCGACCGCGTTCACGCAATCTTCCACCACCGCATCCAGGGAGCGCGCCAGTTCCGGCTGGTTCACGTCATGCTGGTACTGGCCGACGCCAATGGATTTGGGGTCGATTTTCACCAGTTCCGCCAGCGGGTCTTGCAAACGGCGGGCGATGGATACCGCGCCACGGATGGATACGTCCAGCCCCGGAAACTCTTTGGCCGCGAGTTCGGAGGCGGAATAGACCGATGCGCCCGCTTCCGACACCACGATTTTGGACAAGTCCAGTTCCGGGTGGCGCTTGATCAGGTCAGCGGCCAGATGGTCGGTTTCGCGCGAAGCCGTACCATTGCCAATGCTGATCAGGCCAACTTTGTGCTTGGAACAGAGCGCGGCGAGTACGGCAATCGACTGATCCCATTGCTTTTTCGGCACATGCGGGTAAATGGTGGCGAAATCCAGCAGTTTGCCGGTAGCGTCTACTACCGCGACTTTGACGCCGGTGCGCAGGCCGGGGTCAAGCCCCAGGGTGGCCCGCGCGCCTGCCGGGGCGGCCAGCAACAAATCCTTGAGGTTAGCGGCGAACACGCGGATGGCTTCGGCTTCAGCCTGTTCGCGCAGGCGCAGGTTGAGGTCGGTGCTGAGGCGGCTGTGCAGCTTCACTTTCCATGTCCAGCGCACGGTATCTAGCAGCCAGCGATCTGCCGCCCTGCCCTGGTCACAGATATGGAAGGCAGCAGCAATTTTATCTTCGCACGGGTGGCTTGCGCCTTCTGCAGTCGGCACATCCAGCTTGAGGTCAAGGATGCCTTCGTTTCGGCCACGGAACAACGCCAGCGCGCGGTGGGAGGGAATCTTGCCAATCGCTTCGGCATAGGCGAAGTAATCGCTGAACTTCTGCCCTTCCTCTTCCTTACCCGGAACCACATTGGATTCAAAACCGCCCTGCTCCCACAGGTATTCGCGCAATTGGCCGCTGAGTTCTGCGTTTTCGGCGAAATCTTCCATCAGGATTTGGCGTGCCCCATCCAGTACTGCCTTGGCGTCAGCGAATTCCATGTCCGGGTTGAGGTACTTCGTAGCTTCGCTTTCGGGGTTAAGCCGTGGGTCAGCCAGCAGTGCTTCCGCCAGTGGCTGGATGCCAGCTTCGCGCGCAATCATCGCCTTGGTGCGGCGCTTGGGCTTGTAGGGCAGGTAAATGTCTTCGAGTTCGGTACGGGTATCCGCGCCCAGCACTTGCTGTTCCAGCTCCGAGGTCAGCTTGCCCTGCTCACGGATGGAATTGAGCACGGTTTCGCGGCGCTTTTCCAGTTCGCGCAGACTACCCAGGCGTGTTTCGAGGAAACGTAGCTGGGTATCGTCGAGGCCTCCGGTCTTTTCCTTGCGGTAGCGGGCAATGAAGGGGACAGTGGAACCTTCGTCCAGTAACTCAACAGCAGCAGCCACCTGCTTTTCCTGCACCGCCAACTCGGTAGCAATGCGTGAGAGGATACTTTGCATACAAAACTCGTTGTTGTGATGGGTGCGGCGCATAATAGCAAAGCTCCCGATGACCGCAAAACAAAGTTGGCCAATGCAATTCTGACAATTTGCTCATTTTTTATAGATTGTACTTATGATATAGAATAATATAACTGATAGAATTTTATATGCAGTTAATTAAACGGTTTGGTGATTACTATCACAGCAAACCTGCCACCCTGTTGCAATAATGAGCCTACAAAGTGGTCAAATGATACGTAAAGACAACACTTCAGCTCAACCTACTGAATCTACAAAACACGGAACGTTGGGCAGTTCGCATCAATCTGGGCTGACTAACTTGAGTGTTGCTAATCAAAGGCTTGCATAACTTTACCAGTTTATTATAAAGGGTCTACTCATGGGTGTATGTTTACATCTAGCCGCCATTTCTGATGCCAATATCGAATGTTTGGGCGATAATCCGTCCCTCATTTGGACGCTTGTCCAGAATGAGCAGCCCGGCACGTCCAATACAAGCGAGCGTCAGCAGAGCACGCGCAAAACCTTATACCCTGAACCTATCCACTTGCGGGAAACGCTGGGGGAATACTGGCACGGCATCCACTACCTCCTGTGTGGTCAAGCCTGGAACGGGCAATTTCCAACGTCTTTCCTGCTGGATGGCGGCAGTTACGTGGGTGACGTTGACATCGGCTATGGGCCTGCACGCCTGTTTGATTCCTGCGAAACCCGCAAGATTGCCCGCAATATCAACCGTAAAACGCCTGCGGATTTGGCAAAACACTTTGATGCTTTGCAGATGCTGGATGAGGATGTTTATCCCGGCCTGTTGTGGGATGAAGATACAGGCGCACTGAACGCCTGCCTGGAACGCTTTACTGCCATGCAACATTTTCTGCGCCATGCGGCTGAAAACGAGCTGGGTTTTACCCTTTACCTGACAAATGCAGACATCTGAGGCGTAAAACCCCAGTCCGCACACGCGGAGCCGGGGATTACGTCAGATTGAACACGGTTTGTGGCAAAGCCTAGGCGGCCTCACCGATGATCCTACCCAGACGGTTGCGGGCATACATGTAGTACATCAGCGGAATCAGAACCAGCGTCAGCACGGTGGATACCAGAATTCCGAAGATCAGCGACACCGCCAACCCGCCAAAGATCGGGTCATCAATGATGAAGAATGCCCCCACCATGGCAGCTAGCGCTGTCAGCGCAATTGGCTTGGCACGCACCGCGCTGGAATTGATGACGGCATTTTTCAGCGCCATCCCGCCCCTTACCTGCTCATTGATGAAGTCCACCAGCAGAATCGAGTTACGCACAATGATACCCGCCAGCGCAATCATGCCGATCATGGAAGTTGCGGTGAACTGCGCCCCCAACAGCGCGTGACCCGGCATAACACCGATAATGGTCAGCGGAATTGGCGACATTATCACCAGCGGAACCATATACGACCTGAACTGCGCCACGATCAGCAGGAAAATCAGTATCATCCCCACTCCGTAGGCAATACCCATGTCACGGAAGGTTTCGTAAGTGACTTGCCACTCGCCATCCCACTTCATGCCGTACAGGTACGGGTCGTCCGGCTGGGCGATGAAATGCTGGTTGATCGGATTGTCATACACCGACAGTTCCTGGATACCAGAGAAAATGCTGAACATCCCGTACAAGGGGCTATCAGTTGAACCCGCCATGTCACCCATGACATAAACAACCGGCAGCAAGTCCTTGTGATAGATAGAATTCTCGCGGGTGGTTTCCTGCACGCTGACCAGTTCCGACATCGGCACCAGTTCGCCGGATTGGCTGCGCACACGTAAAGCCAGCACGGAATCCATCTTGTCCTTGAGCGCAACCGGGAATTCCACGCGGATAGGCACGGCATACTTGATGCCCTTACCGTGCAGGAATACCACATCCTCGCCCTTCAGCACCGTATCCACGGCAGAGGCAATAGCATCCTGCGACACGCCCAGCAAGGCTGCCTTGCGGCGGTCTACCTGTACCACCAGACGTTTTTGCGGGTATTCCACGCTGTCGTCGATGTCCACGATGTCATCGGTGTTTTCAAACACGCCGCGAATCTGTTTCGCAACACCAATCTGCCCAGCGTAATCCAGACCGTAGACCTCCGCCACAATTGGCGACATCACTGGCGGGCCGGGCGGCACTTCTACCACTTTGACGTTAGCGTTATACTTTTTGGCGATTTCCTGCAAGTGTGGGCGCACAACCAGCGCGATTTCGTGGCTCTGACGCTCACGGCCATGCGCATCTGTCAGGTTGACCTGAATATCACCGACATTGGAGCCTTCCCGCAGATAGTACTGGCGCACCAAACCGTTGAAGTTGATCGGCGCGGCAGTCCCTGCGTAAATCTGGTAATCGGTGACTTCATCCACCTTGCGCAGATAATCCGACATCTCATTGAGAACGCGGGAAGTCTGCTCCAGCGAGGTACCTTCCGGCATGTCCAGCACCACCTGGAATTCCGATTTGTTGTCGAACGGCAGCATTTTCAGCACTACCAGTTTGAACACCGCCAGCGAAGCCGACAGGAAGATCAGCAGGGTAATCACCGCAAACAGCGTAGTACGGCGCTTGCCACCCTTCTTGTCGTCCAGAAACGGCGACATGATGCGGCTGAAAAAGCCATGCAACTTGTTGTTGTCTTCGTGATGATGGCTGAAATCGACCTTACCGAGCATTTTGCCGGTCATCCACGGCGTCACCACGTAGGCAACCGCCAGTGAAATCAGCATCCCCATACTCGCATTGATCGGAATCGGCGACATGTACGGCCCCATGAGGCCGGAAACAAACGCCATCGGCAACAAGGCCGCAATTACGGTAAAGGTCGCGAGGATGGTTGGCCCGCCGACTTCATCCACCGCCAGCGGAATGACTTCCAACAGTTTCTTGCCGCCCTTCTGCATGTGCCGGTGAATGTTTTCCACCACCACGATAGCGTCGTCGACCAAAATCCCAATCGAGAAAATCAGCGCAAACAGCGACACCCGGTTGAGGGTGAAACCGTATGCCCAGGATGCAAACAGCGTGACCGCCAGTGTAATCACCACGGCTGCGCCCACGATCAGCGCTTCCCGCCAACCTAGCGCCAGCCAGATCAGGATCGCAACCGCAATGGTTTCGATGATCAGCTTGTGGATCAGCTTTTCGGATTTGGCCTGCGCCGTTTCGCCGTAGTTGCGGGTAACGGTGACGTTGACGCCTTCCGGCACGAAGGTTCCGCGCAGTTTCTCGAAACGGTCGATCACGTTGTTGGCAATGTCGACCGCGTTGGTTCCCGGCTGCTTGGCGACGGCAATCGTCACCGCTGGCGCATGGATGCCGGTTGTCATTGCCTTGTGTTCCGCCGCCGCGCCAGTACCGAAACTGACGTAGGCTTGCGGCGAATCAGAAGTACGTTTCACCTCGGCCACATCATTGAGAAACACCGGTTTGCCGTCAAACACACCAACCATCAATTCGCCCACTTCGGACGCATCCATCAGGAACGTACCGGCCTGCACCTGGATTTCTTCGTTATTATTGACGAGGGAAACCGCATCACGCGCCGAATTGCTGGCCTGCAAGGCATTGCGCAGGTCGGACAGCGAAATGCCGTGACCCGCCAGTTTTTCCGCATCCAGCAACACATGCACCACCTGTTGCGGGCCACCAATGGTGTAAATGTCGCGCGAACCGGGTACGCGCTTGAGTTCGGATTCAATCGCGTGTGCTACCTGATTGAGTTCGTAAGCGCCGCGCTTGTCATCTTCCGTCCACAACGTCAGCGCCACGATCGGTACATCGTCGATGCCTTTCGGCTTGATCAGCGGCGTGCCGACCCCGAGGTTTTGCGGCAACCAGTCCTGATTCGACGCCACCTTATTATACAGGCGCACCAAAGCAGCAGTCCGGTCTTCACCGACTTTGTACTGCACGGTCAGCACCGACATGCCCGGCATCGAAGTGGAATAGATATGCTCCAGCCCCTCGATTTCCGACAGAACCTGTTCGGCGGGCGTACTGACCAGGCTTTCCACCTGTTCGGCGCTCGCGCCGGGGAACGGGATGAAAACATTGGCGAAGGTTACGTTGATCTGTGGGTCTTCCTCACGCGGCGTCACCATCACCGCAAACAGCCCCAGCAGCAACCCGACCAGCGCCAGCAATGGTGTGATTTCCGTGGTCAGGAATTTTTTTGCAATCCTGCCGGAAATGCCCAGCTTTGGCTCATTCATCGTGCTTGGCCCCCGCCGTTTGCTGCTTCAGGAAAATGGCTGCCTGTACCGGGTCAAGCGCGATGGTTTCACCCGCATCCAACCCCGCCAGCACGCTGATATTCTTGTCATCCAGCTTGCGGCCCAGGCGGATTTGACGCAAGGATGGCAGGCCATCTTTATTAATGACGTAGACGCCAATCACTTCGCTACGGGTAACAACAGCGCTTTCCGGCACGCTGACCACGCCATCCTGCTGGCCAATCACAAACGCGACTTTGACGAACATGCCGGGGAACAGGTCTTGCGCGCCTTCCGCCAGATCAATCCGCACCTTGAAGGCGTTGGTTTTCGGGTCTGCGTAAGGAAAGAACGTCAGGTTTTTGACCGGCAGGGATTTGTTGGTGCCATCCTGGAAGACGAAGGCTTTCTTTTCCTTGCGCACCTGGGCAATCAGGCGTTGTGGCACTTCCACCACGATCCGCATCTGGTCAAGCGAGATACCGGTCATGATTGGTGTGCCGGGGTTGACGGCTTCGCCCCGCTCCACATGGCGTTTGGTGACAATACCGCCATACGGGGCAACCAAGGTGGTGTAACCGAGTTGTTCACCCGCTTGCGTTACCTGTGCCTTGGCGGCATTCAAGCGCGCTTCGGCGGCTTTCAGGCCAGCTTGAGCGGAATCAAAATCAGCCTTGGGAACCAGTTTCTTGGCGTAAATGTCGCTGATGCGCTGGAAATTCGTCTGCGCTTCCTTGTAACGGGCTTCTGCTTCTGCGAATGCAGCTTGCGCCTCTTGCACGCCTGCCTGCTGGCTTTTTGACTTGATGCGGGCAATGACTTTGCCTTGCTCGACAAAATCATCCACATCGTAGAACAGCTCTTCGATGACGCCGCTGGTCTGGGCAGAAATGGTGCTTTGGTTGACCGCTTCCACATGGCCATCCAAATAGTGCAGATCCGGCGAGCCGACCGCGCTGGCCTGGGCTGCCTGAAGCCCGGATTTGACCTGACCGCTGGCTGGTTCGGCTGTCTGCCCTTTGCCACCACAAGCAGCCAGCGTGGATAATCCGACGATCAGTACCCATTGTTGTAACATTTTCATGGCATACTTACCCTAAACAAAACTAGAAGTTGACGCATCCTAACAGAGAATATTAGAAAACACTAATATGTTGTCAAACATTAAGCGTAACAAGGTGACCCATGAAAAAAGCCATGCTAATGCCAGTTGCCGTGCTGATTACTGCATTTTTTGCCCAGAACGTTTCCGCCGAAATGTACAAATGGACGGACAAAGACGGTAAAACCCAGTACACCCAAACCCCCCCACCCGCTGATGTCAAAAGTCAAGACATTGAAGATGACATCCGCCTTTCCACCGGCAAACTGGGTAACACCATCCCGGTAGCGCCGGACAAAGGGAAAGCCAAAGACCCGATGGAACAGGCGCAAGAAGATGGCGCAAAAAGCGAACAAAAACACCGCGATTTTTGCGCCCAGCAAGCAGACGCCCTGAAACAGATGACCGCCAATTCCCTGATCAAGTGGAAGGATCAACAAGGCGAACGCTATCTGACCGCTGATGAAAAAAGCATAAAAATGAAGGAGCTGCAAAAGAATATTGATGCCATGTGCCGTCCGGAAATGTTCAGCCCCCAAGACAAGGGTGATGGCAAGGCCAGCCGCACGGAAAAGGCTGCGGATGCACGCTACGCCACCGATAACAGCGCCATCAAACAGGGCGGCGGCAGCGCAAGCACGCCGACTGGCAAGGATAACAATAGCGCCGCCTCCGGCAGTGGAACAGGCAATGCTCCGGCAGCCTCTGCCCAGCTTCCGGCAGCAAATTGACATAGGTCATGAAATGGTGAGCCGACCTAGCGGCTACCCTTGGAAAAACTCCTGTTTTCCCAGCAAATCGGACTTGGTTTATTAGAAAACTCTTATTAGACTCAATCCCGTACCTCGCAGAAACAACGCGCTTGACGCACAGCTAGGAGAGAAACAGCGGGTACGTTGTGGCACAACGTCGCAAGTCCAGAAGAGACCAAACTAGAAGAAACCTGTACGGGGAGCCAGACTTTTTCTGGCTCCCCAATTTTTTGGACTATTGTATTATTCGGGATAACAATAATCCGGAAAAACTGGGACTATCATGACGAGTGATAACGAACTGACCGAGCTTGCCAAACAAGATGAAGCCCCCCATCTGATCATCGTGGGGATTGGCGCGTCTGCCGGTGGGCTGGAAGCCCTGCGGGCGTTGGTGCCCAACCTGCCCATCAACGACCGGGTCGTTTACATCCTGGCGCAACACCTTGACCCCAAGCACAGCAGCATGTTGGTTCCTATCCTGGCGCGCGACACCAACCTGCCGGTCAAGGAACTGGAACATGACCAGCAGCTGGAAGCCGGGATGTTTTACATCATCCCACCCGCAATGGACGCTTTCTACGCAAAAGGCCGCATCCGCCTGGAAAAAGCCACCGGCATCGGCCCCAAGCCGTCGGTTGACCGCCTGTTTGCCTCGCTGGCTGAAAACCACGGGCGGCATGCCATCGGCATCGTCCTGTCTGGCACTGGTTTTGACGGCTCGCACGGCATCCGTGCCATCAAGGCGGAAGGCGGCATCACCATCGCACAACTGGAATCCACCGCGCGCTTTGAAAGTATGCCCCACGCCGCCATCAGCACCGGCCATGTGGATCTGGCCTTGCCACCCGAAGACATCGCCAAGCAAATCCACGACCTGCTGGAGGAACCGGACAGTTCCTTCCTGCTAGCCCGCAAAGCGGAACCCAGCGAAGATGACATTCAGGAAATCCTGCGCCTGTTGCTGGAACAGACTGGCAGCGACTTCCGTGATTACAAGCGCAATACCTTGCTGCGGCGTATTGAACGGCGCATGACTGTCCACAAGTACAAGCAACTGGGTGAATACTGCAAGTTCCTGAAGGACAAGCCGGAGGAACTGTACGAGCTGCACAATGACATCCTGATTTCGGTCACCAGCTTTTTCCGTGACCCGGACGCTTTCCAGGCATTACGCCGGGTGCTGGAAGATGTCGTGCCACAAAGCGGTAACGATATCCGCGTCTGGGTAGCCGGGTGTGCTACCGGCGAAGAAGCCTACTCCATTGCCATCCTGCTGGCGGAATACCTCGGTAACCGCATTGCCCGTTATAAGGTGATTTACCTCAAAGACATTACCCAAAAACAGGGCGAATCAGAATGTCCCATTTTGGTAAAGCAGCATTTCTTTCCAGCCTCGCCTCAACAGCCTCCATAGCTTTTTTGCTGAGGGTCACACCCTTCTCATAAACCTTGTGGCTGAATTCGACCATGGGGTTGATGCCTTTCCAGGTCATGGTTTTTGCCCATTCCAGCAGGGTTTCGGCATCCTTGAGCTGGGTGCCGTTCCAGTGTTGTTCCAGAATCCCCCAGCAGCGTTCAATCGGGTTGTACTTGCTGTGGTAAGGCGGGTAGTACAGCAGGTGGACTGTCTTACCGGTATGGTTGGCGAATTCCACCATGCGCTTGAGGAATTGCGTCCTGATCCCGCTGCTTTCCGGGCCATTGTCCGCTTTGATCTGGATGCACTGGCAGGCGTCCTTGTCAGCAGAAGGCATCTGTTCCCATACCCGGCACAGGGAATCCACGATGAAGTCACTGGTTTTGCTGGAACTGCCGAAGGTCAGGTAAACCTGCCCACTGTCCTCATCCAGTACGCCAAAAGGGATGTATTTCTCTTTGCAGCCCATCTCATGGTCTGCGGCTTTATTGTCACCCCGAGTTTTCCCGCCCCGTGAGTAGTCACCGATGTTGACGGTCGCCTTGCAGTCCATGCTCAGGCGTTTGACCGCCCCATCGGCAAACTGCCCATCGTTGGCCTGGATATTGGCGAAGATGGCGTCGGTTTCTGGAATTTTTTTTGCGGCTTGGCTTTCTCCACCTTGCGCAGGCGGTAGCCATTCCGGTTGAGTATCCGCGCCATGGTGCTGGGGGCGGGCACTTGTCCACCGCTGAAACCCATGGCCTGTAACTGCCGGATGGCTTCCGCCGCCGTCAGGCGGGTGTAGGCGATGCTGCTGCGGAATGTCGGGTCTTGCTGGCTATGTGCTTCCGCCAGCGCCAGCAAGGCGGCTGCCGCTTCCGGCTGGGTTTCCTCCCAGCGCTTCTGGCCACAATACGCCGCCTGCGCACCCACGCAAACCATGCCGCTGCGCTGTTCCTCCAAACCCAACTGCACCCCCTCCCGACCCCAGCCAAAACACCTTTCAGTCTGGCGGGCGTTGCCTGCACAATATTTCCGGCTCATGTCCGCCTGGAACGCACGGCGGGTGCTGCCAGACATTTTCGAGGCCGCCAGTTTCAGGTCGGCTATCTGGGATTCACTCAGGATCGGGTTAGCTGTTTGGGGTTCGGGGGGCATGGGGATAGGAACTCCGCTTGTCGATAAGACAAGTGTAGCCATTGCGGGGGAATCTTTCAGGGAAATCCCCTAAGGTGCAAATTTTCGGCACTGACCTGTACGACGGTGTACTGGCAATTGCCCGTCAGGCACGCTATTCCAAAGCAGCAGTCACCGGCATCGAGCAGCGCATTCTGGACAAATATTTCATCCAGAAAGACGGTGAATACCAGCTTACCCAGGCCATCCGCAACATGGTGCTATTCGCCCGACATGATCTGGTGCGTGACCCGCCATTTTCTCACCTGAACCTGGTTTCATGCCGCAACGTTCTGATTTACTTCAATCAAAATCTGCAACGCAATGTACTGGAATCCTTCCACTACGGGTTGGAGCAAAACGGCATCATGCTGCTGGGCAAATCCGAAACCATCAGCGGCAGTGACCGCCTGTTTGTCGCCGTCGACCGCAAGGCACGCATTTACCGGCGGCGTGGCGATGTTAAAGGTCACCTACCCTATTTGCTGCACAGCCGCCCGCTACGTGAGCAACGAAACCAGTACAACAATAACAACCGTGACAAACCACGCGCCAAATTAAATGACACCATCGACAAGCTGCTGGTCAATATGTACCAACCTGCTTGCGTCATGCTGGACGACCGGCAGGAAATCATCTTCGTGCGCGGCAATGTCGACCCCTTCCTAGGGTTCTCCGAAGGGCGCGCCGCCCTCAGCGTGCTGGAACTGATCAAGGCAGAACTGCGTCAGGATCTACGCGGTTTATTGTACAAGTCGCGGCGCAGCGATGAGGTGGTCAGCAGTCGCCGCATCAACTTCAAGCTGGATGGCGAAGCCGTGCGGATCGTGATGCGTACTCGCCACTTCTCCGCCGGTAAAATGACCGAACAAGAAGTCAGCGTAGTCATTTTTGACGTTTTGCCCGCCAGTGACATTCCCCTCAGCAGCGAACAGGATGCCATTCAGGTCAGCGACGCCCTGCGCATCAAGGAGCTGGAAGAAGAGTTGCGCGAAGTTCGCGAAAGCCTGCAAACCACTATCGAGGAGCTGGAAACGTCCAACGAGGAACTGCAATCCACCTACGAGGAGGCCCAGTCCACCAACGAAGAGCTGTACACCTCCAGCGAAGAATTGCAGACCTCCAATGAAGAGTTGCAATCCACCAACGAAGAGCTGCGCACCGTCAATCAGGAACTGAACGTCAAAAGCAGCGAGGTTGAGGCCACCAACCAGCAACTCAAGTCCTCTAACGACCGCCTGCTGCACGAAATCGAGGAACGCAAATGGGCGGAAGAGCGCTTGGAAATCGAGCGCGCCAAACTCGACACCATCTTCCAGAGCCAGCCCAACTGGATCAATATCTGCGGGTTGGACGGAACCATCCTGGAAGTCAACCCGGCTGGCCCGGAAATCATGGAGGCCTGCAGCACCCAGCAGTTGGTAGGCCGTTCCATGCGTGATTTTGTGTTCCCCGAATACCTGCCAGTGGTGGAGGAATGCATCAACAGCGTTAATACCACCGGTGAACTCAGCAGCCGCGAAATCAAGGTAAAGACCTTCAAGGGCAATACCCGCTGGCTGGAAAGCCGCCCGGTACTGATTCATCTGGACAACGATGAGCTGCGTATCATGTCGATCATCGTCGACCACACCGACCGTAAACTGGCACAAGAGTTATTGTCGGAACGCCAGCAGGAGCTAGCCCACATCATGCGCCTGAATACCTTGGGGGAAATGGCCTCCGGCATTGCGCACGAACTCAACCAGCCGCTGTCAGCCATTTCCAACTACATCCGTGGCTGCGAGTTGCGCATGAAAAACGATCAGTGCAGCATGGCTGAGATCACCGATGTCATGCAACTGGTCGGCACACAGGTGCGCCGCGCAGGCGAGATCCTCCGTTTCGCCAAGGATTTCACCCGCAAGGATCAGGATACCGAATGGCACGACTACGACATCAACACTATCGTGGAGGAAACCCTGCACCTGCTGGACACCACCGAGCAATTCAAGCAGGTCACGCTGGTCAGGAAACTGAGCCCTCTGCTGCCACCTGTCAATGTAAACAAAATCCAGATTGAACAGGTACTGGTCAACATGATCCTGAACGCGCTGGATGCCATGCAGGAAGCTTCTCCTGATGGGTTGGGTTCATTGCAAATAGTTACCGAAGCAGTTGACAAATATGCCGTCAGGGTATCAGTCATTGATGAAGGCCCTGGCCTTCCGCCTGATTACGCCCAGAACATTTTTCGCCCATTTTATACCAGCAAGAAAAACGGTATGGGCATGGGCTTGCCAATCAGCAGTTCCATTATCGAAGTCCATGGTGGTAAGCTTGAGGCACACAATAACGATACCAAAGGCGCAACGTTCAGTTTCACCTTACCACTCAGAGGAACCGTCCGGAAATGAATTACCAGCCGACTGTATTCATAGTTGATGATGACCCTGCTGTACGCGACTCCCTGCGCTGGCTACTGGAGTCAATGCGCCTGAACGTGGCGACTTTCGGGTCTGCCGAGGAATTCCTCAAGTTTTACACCATGCACATGGTCGGCTGCCTGATCCTGGATGTGCGGATGCCCGGCATGAGCGGCCTGCAACTACAACAGTTCCTGACCAAACAGAAGCACTCCCTGCCCATCATTTTCATCACCGGCCATGGCGACATCCCGATGGCGGTGCGGGCAATGCAGGCAGGCGCGATGTATTTTCTGGAAAAGCCGTTTGAGGATCAGGTGCTGCTCGATTATGTGCATGAAGCGCTGGCACTGGATAATTCCAATCAGCAGGCACGCATCCGTCTGGCGACTATCCAGGCGCGCATTGCCAATCTGACTGACCGTGAGCGTGAAGTCATGAACCTTGTTATTGACAACCATTCCAACAAGGAAATTGCCGCCAGACTCGGGGTCAGTATCAAGACGGTTGAATTCCACCGCAGCCACATGATGGAAAAGATGCACGCCAGTTCCCTGATCGAACTGGTCAGCATGGCAAAAGAAACGCTCGCTAACGGCGAGTAAGCTACCTCCCACCTACTCACCCAGCGCCCGCATTCGCGCCAGATGCCGGGTCAGAGGATACCCCAGTGCGCTGGTGAGCTGAAAGGCGTTTTCCTTCATCTCACTATTGGTATGCCAACTTGGCTTCCTGCCTGCCAATATCACCCAGTTGCGGCTACTGGTCAGGACAGTGCGGATGTCGGCGAAATGTTCCCGCAAGGCATTACGCAACGCAGCATCTTCGCGGTGTTCGTTCCAGCAGTTCAACACCAACCAGCCCTCCTCCTTGAGGCTCGCTGCACAGCGGGCGATGAAATCAGCTTTCAGTTGTACCTCATCCACGCCCGTGCCGTGATACAGGTCGGCAAACACCACATCCTGCGTGTGCGGCTGTTCGGCGCACAGGTACTGGTCTGCGTTTGCACACACCAGTTCTATCCGCTTGCCACGCGGCATCTGGAAGAAGCGGTAGGCGACATCAATTACGCTCTGGCGCAGTTCCACCGCCGTGATGCGGATGCCGGGGATCATGTGGTGCAGCGCGGTGACCAGACTGCCGCCACCTACGCCCAGAATCAGTACCCTTCTTGGCTGGCAGAACAGCAGCACCAGCAACATCGCTTGGGTGTACTCGAATTGCAGCACATACGGTACGGCTTTTAGGCAGCGACTCTGCTCGTCGTTGGGGGCGAACGACAAGATCCGGCACTCCCCATCGTCGGTGACGGTGATGGGGCCGAATTCGTCGGTACTGTCGTACAAGGTCTGGATGTCTGGCATGGGCTGGAATATAGCAGATCGCCTGTCACTTCGGTGCAGGCTGGTCGCTTTGCGGTTGACATATTTGCCATTGGTCTTCATCCTCTGTGGAAAATTATACAAACACATCCAAGCATAAAGGGTTTGGCACGCCTGCATGAGACTGGACACTACCTACACCGTCAATACGCCCGAGGGCATTGCTTTGCAGCTTTCCCCCGCCGGGCCGGTTCCGCGTCTGCTGGCGTGGATGGTGGATTTGCTGCTGCGTTCCCTGATCAGCGCGGGCCTGTTCGCAGCCCTGGGGGGGTTGGGGCGGATGGGCGTCGGCATTGCACTGATCCTCACGTTCCTGCTGGAATGGTTTTACCCGGTGTATTTCGAGCTGCGCCAACAGGGGCAGACGCCGGGCAAGAAGATGCTCGACATCTACGTGGCGCAATCGGATGCCAGCCCGGTAACGCCTTCCGCCTCCATCGTGCGCAACCTGCTGCGGGTGGTGGATTTCCTGCCGCTGTTCTACGGTTTTGGCTTCATCAGTATGTTGCTAAACCGCCGGTTCCAGCGTCTTGGCGATCTGGCAGCCGACACAGTGGTACTGCACAAGACCCGCCACAACGGCCATATCCCTATAGCCGAAGCCAACCCGATACGCCCGGAGGTAACGCTCACCCTGCCCGAGCAACAGGCCATCATGCTGTTTTCCCAGCGTAGCAACACGCTGGCGGCGGCACGGCAGGAAGAACTCGCCCGCATGACCGGCCCCTTGGTGGCGCAACAGGAAAACGCAACCCGCTGGCTGCACGGCATCGCCAGTTGGCTGAGCGGAGGCGGCAAGGCATGAAACAGGAACAGTTCATCCGCCAGTACCAACCGCTGTGGGATCAGCTCGCAGCCTGGCTGGACTATCAGCAAACCCCCAAACAGCAACGCAAACGCGAAGGCTTGCAGGAACCGCCACTGGACTTCCCGCGCACCTACCGCCAGCTCTGCCACCATCTGGCACTGGCACAGTCACGCATGTACAGCCCGCTACTGATCGGGCAACTGAATGAACTGGTGATGCGCGGGCATAACCGGCTGTATACCTCGCGGCTGCATTTTGCGCACCGTTTCGTCACGTTCTATCTGCGCGACCTGCCCCGGTTGGTGCGGCGGGAATGGGTGGCGATGTTGCTGGCCGGGGCGTTGTTCTTCGGTAGTTTCTTCACCATTCTGGCCGCTATCCAGATCGAGCCGGAGCTGGTGTATTCGGTGATCAGCGGCGAACAGGTGGCGGGCATGGAAGACATGTATGACCCGGAGCGTACTTCCCGCTTCGGGCGTGAACGCGAGGCTGACAGCGATGTGATGATGTTCGGGTATTACATCAAGAACAACACCGGAATTGGTTTTCAGGTATTCGCGGGCGGCCTACTATATGGGTTGGGCAGCCTGTTTTTCCTGCTCTACAACGGGCTGGCGATTGGTGCGGTGGCCGGGCATTTGACCCAGATCGGTTATATCGAAACCTTTTGGGGGTTTGTGGCCGGGCATAGTGCTTTCGAGCTGACCGCCATCATGCTATCGGGCGCGGCGGGCTTCAAGCTGGCGCAAGCGCTGATCATGCCGGGGCGCAAGTCACGCCTGCTGGCCTTGCGCGACAATGCGCAACAGGCTATTGGCATTGTCTACGGTTCCGCCACCCTGTTCATCATGGCGGCGTTTGTGGAAGCGTTCTGGTCATCACAGGCATGGATTCCGGTCACGGTGAAATACGTGGTCGGCATCGGCTTGTGGGTGCTGGTAATTGGCTATTTCACCCTGTTGGGGCGTGGTGAGCTGGCCGCTGAGCGGAGCCAAAGCGATGAAGCTTGACGACATCACCGCCAATATCCGCTTGCGTTCGCCGTGGGAAGCCGTCGACCTTGGCTTTGCGCTGGTACAGCATAACGCCCGCTGGATTTTTCCGGCCTGGAGCGTGGTATTGCTCAGCGTTGCCCTGCTGGCCTGGGTGCTGACCCCCGCCGATTACCACAATTTTGCCCCGCTGGTGGTGTGGTGGTTCAAGCCGCTGTATGACAGGGTACTATTACACATTCTCAGCCATCAGATGTTCAACCAGCACCTGGCCACCGCAGAAATTTTCAACGCCATACCGGGGCTGTTGCGTAATAGTGGCCTGTTCAGTGCACTGACCTGGCGGCGTTTTTCCCTGTCGCGCGGCTTCAACCTGCCCATCTGGCAACTGGAACAACTGCGCGGTAAACCGCGCAAGGAACGCCAGAACCTGTTGCACCTGCAAACCCATACGCAAGCGGTATGGCTGATGGTTGCCTGCGTGCATCTGGAATATGTGCTGATGTTCAGCCTGTATGCGCTGATCATTATTTTCGACCCTACCGACGGTGCCTGGAATTACATCCTCAGCAGTTTTATCGACCCCCTGGATCGTGATGCCCAATACTGGGGCAATCTCATTTACCTGCTGCTGTACACCCTGACCGTGTGGGTGGTGGAACCGCTCTATCTCGCGGCCAGTTTCAGCCTGTACCTGAACCGCCGCACCCAACTGGAAGCCTGGGACATCGAGCTCGCTTTCCGCAGCCTGGGGGAACGGCTCGGCAAGCTGGAGCGGACACTGCCCATACTGTTGCTGATCCTGGGACTGGGGATTTTCCTGATACATCCAGCCCCCGCGTTGGCAGTGGCAAAAACGGAGAGCGAATACCTGTCGCCGCAACGCCTGCCTGCCGGTGAATCTGCCAAACAGATCAACGAAGTCATGCAGGTTGAAGAACTTTCCAGCGTATACACGCGCAAGGCGTGGATGCCGCGCCAACAGCCTGAAATGGGGCAGGAACCCACCGCCGAATGGCTCGAATCCCTGCAAGTGCTGTTCGCCGGGTTCCTGAAAATACTGCTGTGGATCGCGCTCGTGGCACTGACATTCAGCGCTTTTTTCCACCGCCAGCGTATCTTTGCCCTGCTGAAACCGGTACGGCGCAAACTGCCAGGCACTGCCCCGCCTGACATCCTGTTTGGTATGGACATCCGCCCCGAATCGCTGCCGGATGACATTGCCGCAACCAGCCGCCACCTGTGGGAAAACGGCCAGCCGCGCGAAGCCCTCAGCCTGCTGTACCGGGGCGCACTGATGCGTCTGACCCGCCATGACCGCTTGCCGGTGCAAGCCAGCCACACCGAAGGTGACATCCTGCAACTGGCACGCGGGCATCTTGGTGGCGAACGCATGGCCTGGCTGGCCACCGTTACCCATGCCTGGCAGGAAATTGCCTACGCCCACCGCCCACCCGCCAATGCCCTGGCAGAATCCCTGTTCGATGGCTGGTCGCAACATTTCACTGCTCCGCCCATGATGGACGAGGTGGCTGCATGAAACTGCAAAACATCCTCCTCAGCGTCTTTACCGTGTTAGCCACCGCAGCAATAGCGCTGTGGTTCCTGCAAACCTTTGAATTGAAGGAGGTCGACGAGCATGTCGGTTTTCGCGGTGAAGCCAAAACCAACCAGCTATTCGCCGCCCGCCTTTTCCTCAAACACATGGGCATCCCTACCGAACGCAAGGATGGCCTACGTGAGCTGCCCACCGATACCGACACCGTGCTGCTCATCGACACCCAGCGCTACACCCTTTCACAGCAGAAAATCGACGAACTGCTGGCCTGGGTAGAACGCGGCGGTCACCTGATCACCCGCGCCCGTACCCCAAACGGCGAAACCCTGTATGACGATAGCAATGATGAAACCGCAGATGACGACGCTATCCCCGAACCCGTCAACGACGCCCTGCAAACCGCCCTGGGCATCACGCTGGGCAAACACATCATCCCGGAAGACGACGACCTGCCACTGGAGGCAGAACTCTCCAGCATGGGATACGCGCTGGAAGTCGAGCCGGAGTTTTTCTACACACTCGTAACCGATACAGACGCCTACCCGCAACGCTACCAGGATTCGGCATGGCTGCTGGAACTGGAACACGGCGCAGGTCTGGTGACACTGGTTGCCAACCTCGACTTCATCGAAAACCCCGCGCTGGAGGATTACGACCACGCCGAATTTCTCTGGCACATGATACACAGCCTACGCGATGCACCCCGCGCGGTGTGGCTGGTACACATGGACGACATGCCGCCGCTATGGCAACTACTCTGGCAACACGCCTGGGCTCTGGTGCTGACGCTGGCGGCTTTCATCCCGCTGACCATCCTCGCCTTCAGCCCGCGTTTTGGCCCCTTGATCCCCACCCCACCTGCAGGACGCCGCCGCATTCTGGAACACATCCACGCCAGCGGCCTGTTCATGTGGCGACGCCAGCAAAAACACGGCGATGCGCAATACGACGCTTTCGCCGCATCCGTCGAACAACTTTACCCCACCACAAGGAAACAACATGACAACCACAAGCCTGACGCTTGAACAGGCCAGCAGCCTGGCTGGCAGCATACGCCACGAAATCGGCAAAGCACTGATCGGGCAGAAACGGGTGGTGAATGAAACCCTGATCGCCCTGCTGGCGGGCGGGCACGTGCTGATCGAAGGCGTTCCCGGCCTCGGCAAGACCTTACTGGTGCGGGCGCTGGCCACAACCATCAGCGGGCAGTTTGCGCGCATCCAGTTCACCCCTGACCTGATGCCCGCCGACATCAGCGGCCATGTGCTGTTTGACATGCAGAACCAGAGTTTCAACGTGCGCAAGGGGCCGGTGTTCACCCACCTGTTGCTGGCGGATGAAATCAACCGCGCCCCGGCCAAAACCCAGTCCGCCCTGCTGGAAGTGATGCAGGAACAGCAGGTGACCATCGAAGGCAAATCCTTCCCGGTTCCCCTGCCCTTCATGACGCTGGCGACCCAGAACCCGATCGAGCAGGAAGGCACTTACCCCTTGCCGGAAGCCCAGCTGGACCGTTTCCTGCTGAAAATTTTCATCGGCTACCCGGAACTGGCGGAAGAGGCGGAAATGGTTACGGTTGTCACCGACCAACAAGTGGGCGACCGCTTCAAACTCGACAAACTGCAAGCGCTGGCATCACCCGAACAGGTACTGGCCATGCAGCAGGTCGCCGCCAGCATTGCTGTGGATGTGGCGGTGCTGGATTATGCCGTGCGCATCACCCGCGCTACCCGCCAGTGGCAAGGCTTGCGCTTCGGCGCGGGGCCACGTGGCAGTATCGCGCTAGTACGTGCTGCCCGCGCCAATGCGCTGCTGGCGGGGCGTGATTTCGTGCAGCCGGATGACATCAAGCAGGTGTGCCTGCCGGTATTGCGCCACCGGGTTTCGCTTGCGCCGGAAATGGAACTGGAAGGCTACACAGCCGACCACCTGCTGGCCAGCGTACTGGAAAAGACCGAAGCGCCACGCACATGATCCTGCCCGCCCGCCGCAGCTTCCAACTGGTTGGCGCGAACGCCGCTGTCGCACTGCTGGCCAGCTTGTTCCCCGACCTGATCGGCCTGTGGTATGTCACGGTCGGGGTAAGCCTGCTGCTGGCGTTCGCGGATATGTTGCTGGTAGCGACGGAACCAGCCCCACGTGCCGAACGTTTCGTGCCACATTCCCTGCCGCTGGGGGTAAAACGCACCGTGCGGCTGCGGCTGCACAATGACGGCAAGCGCCTGTTGAGCGTGCAGGTCTTTGACCATTTCCCGCAGCAATTGAGCGTCAGCGGTTTTCCGCTAAGGTTGGGGCTGGAAGCGGGCAAGTTTGCCGAGCCGCTTTACGAAGTCACCGCTACCGAACGCGGCAGGCTGCATTTCCCCTGCGTGCAAGTGCGGGTGCTGTCACCGTGGCAACTGTGGCTGCATGACCTGAAACTGCCGGTGGCATCTGAAACCCGCGTCTACCCCAATTTTGCCGCTGTAGCCCAGTACGCGCTGATGGCGACAGACCATCACCTCAGCCATATCGGCATCCTGAAAAAACGCCGCCGGGGTGAGGGGCAGGATTTCCACCAGCTACGTGAATACCGCGCGGGCGATAGCTTACGCCAGATCGACTGGAAAGCCACCGCGCGGATGCACAAACCCATTTCGCGCGAATACCAAGACGAACGCGACCAGGAGATTGTGTTCCTGCTGGACTGCGGCCACCGCATGATGGCGAAAGATGATGCGCTTTCCCACTTCGACCACACCCTGAATGCGATGCTGCTGTTGACCTACGTGGCGCTGCGGCAGGGTGACGCGGTAGGCATGGGCAGTTTCGGCGGCGCAAACCGCTGGCTACCGGCACACAAGGGGCAACACAATGTGCAGCACATGCTGAATGCGCTGTATGACTTGCAGCCAACCCCGCAAGCACCTGATTACGCGCAGGCCGCCACCGAATTGCTGGTGCGGCAGAAAAAGCGCGCGCTGGTGATCCTGCTGACCAACCTGCGGGATGAAGACCTCGACGACCTGTTACCCGCCCTGCACCTGTTGCGCAAGCGCCATCTGGTGTTGTTGGCGAGTATGCGGGAGCAAGCGATTGATCAGGCGCTGGAAGAGCCGGTGGATAATTTGGAAGATGCGCTACACAAAGCGGCGGTGCAGCATTATCTGGGAACGCGGGAAGCCACGCTGGAACGGATCAGGGCGGTGGGCATCCGCTGCCTGGACGTGCCACCGCCGGAACTGTCGGTTAACCTGATTAACCACTACCTCGACATCAAGCGCAGCGGCGTATTGTAAAAACCGCATTATAAGAAAATCGTCTACACTCGATAAAACACCGAGGGAGACAAAACAACATGCTAAAACCAACCGATCACAGCCGCCGCAAATTCCTGCTGGAATCCCTACTACTCGCCGCTGGTCTGCCCGCTTGTCAGGCTGACAATGTTTTCACATCTGCGCCAACTGCTACTTCAACACCTGGCACGTCACCTGCAAACAGTACTGTCAACACACCTCTTTCCACCAACAATGTGCACTTCCTGCTGCGTAACGATGCCGAATACGCCAAACACCGGCAGATTTTCAACAAGCGCATCACCGCCATGCCCAAGGTGATCGCGGTTTGCAGCAATGAAAAAGGTGTACAGGAAGCCGTTGCCTACGCCAGCAAAACCAAACTGCCCATCACGGTCAAAAGCGGCGGGCATAGTTTTGAGGGCTTTTCTGTCATGGAAGGCAGCCTGATGGTGGACATGTCGGGCATGAACAAACCGATTTACAACAAGACCAGCAAACTACTAACCATCCAGCCGGGCGCAAAACTGGGTGGGGTGTATGAATACCTCAACCGGTTCGGGCGTCTGATCCCGGCGGGTTCCTGCGCAGGGGTGGGGGTAGCCGGGCTAACGCTGGGCGGCGGTTACGGTTTCTTCGCCCGCCAGTTCGGCCTGACCTGCGACAGCCTGCAACGGGTACGGATGGTGGATGGCAAGGGACAAGTGCACGATTCCAGCAACGAACCTGACCTGCTGTGGGCGTGCAAAGGCGGCGGTAACGGCAATTTCGGCATCATCACCGAGCTGGAGTTCAAGACCCACCCTGCCCCACCGTTTTTCCACAGCGCCCGTTTCAAATACCGTAACCTCAGCCCGGAGCAAGCGACCCAACTGGCGGAACGCTGGTTTGGACTGATGCCGGGTTTGCCGAAAACCGCGTATTCTTCGTGGGTGCTGAACGGTAAACACCTGACAGTACTGGTGACGGATACGGCTCCCGGCACTGCACTGAACACTATCCTCGACAAACTCAAAACTGGCGCAACCGAGGTAACGCCCCTGCGCAAGGATGCCTTCCTGCCCGGTATCCAGCGTTTCCGGGGCGGGACAGACCCAATGTATTTCAAGAACGTTTCCGCCGGTTATTACACAGGGTTCAAGGATCTGAAAGCCATGCTGCCAGCCATTTGCCAAAAAATTGCCAACGCCAAAGTGAATACTATTTTGCAGATCAACACCTTGGGCGGGGAAATCAGCAACCCGGCATTGGAGGCGACAGCGGCCTACCCGCACCGCACCCTGGCTTATCTGGGTGAACTGCAAACCTATTACGACAAACCTGCCCAGACGGCGACTGCCGAGCAAACCGTGCGTGAGATTCAGGGAATGCTTACCAAGGGCGGCATCCGGGCGCACTACCGCAATTACCCGGATGTGGAAATTCCCAACTGGGAGACAGCCTATTACGGCAAAAGCTATGCGCGGTTACAAACGCTCAAGCGCAAGTATGACCCTGACAACCTGATCCGCCACCCACAAAGCGTGCGGGCATAGGCGCGTCAGACCTTGAGGATGTCGGCAAGCTGCCAGATACAGGCATCGGCATTGCGTTGCTGGATTTCCAGCCGTAAACCGGTTTCCTGGGTAGCCAGCAATTCCTCCAGCAGGCGGATATGCCGGACGCGCAGTTTCAGCAGTTCAACACTCTGCGCCATTGGGGAAATCAGTTCCTCGGCCTGCGCGGCATTGTCGTAGATACTACGCCGCACCTGCTCTGCGTAGGAAATGATGCTGCCACAGTCGTCGTGTTGCACGGCAACCTTGCTGGTGTGCAGATCCTGACTGTTGCTGTCGTCTTCCAGCCGGGGTTCACGCTTGGCTTCAGTGGAGAGGTCACGAATTTTCTGGCGGATGTCGGCCAGCTCATGCCTGCGGGTGTTCAGGGTTTGCTTGTTGATTTCGAGCTGGGATACCAGTTCACGATAGACTGTCAGTGCAGAAGAAAGGACGATGCTGTTGGAGGAGGCTGGCTTTTCTACCGGCTGAACAGGGGCATCCTGGGCATGGGCTTCTGCTTCATCATTATCGGGATAATGACTGGACTCTTCAGTCTCGTTAACTTCCGCAGCCACTTCTTCGCTATCGGGCAAGTACATTTCGGTATCGTCTGGCATGGTGGGCTTCCTCAAAAAACGATACTGCCATATTGCAGGGGTACACAGGCGTTGTCCTCTGTCGGCATCATAAGCTTCCATAATCTTCAGATAACCGGCAGCACCCGTAAAAAAAATCCCCCGCCAGGTTGCGTATCCGCTGACGGGGGAAAGGTGCTTGGAGTGTGCCAAGAAAACTTGTTGCGCTTACTATTTAGTGACAGCGAGGAAACGCATATGTTCCTCTTGCATCACCAGCATGGCCAAGGGTTTGTCCGCGGGGGCGGCCTGTACCACCGACTTGAGTTCTTCGGGCGTCCTGATCGCCTGGTTATTGACGGAAACGATGACGTCACCTGCCGCCAACCCGGCTTTTTCCGCCGCGCTACCCGTCAGCACCTCCTGGATCAGCACGCCGTTATCCAGCTTGCGATCTTTGAGGTTGCTGGCCGACAGGGTGCTGACCGCGAGGCCGAGCATCCCGCTTTCACCTTGCGCAGCGGCCAGTTTGGGGCTGTCGCCATCCTTGTCTTCCAGCTTGGCGATGGTGACATCTAGGGACTTTTCCGACCCGGCGCGCAAGACTTTGATTGGAACCTGAGTGCCAACCGGAGTATTGCCGACCAACAACGGCAGATCCGAGGCGGATTTCACTGCGCCGCTGCCAAATCCGGTAATAATGTCACCCGCCTGGACACCGGCCTTGTCCGCCGGGCTTCCCGGCTGCACACTGGCGACCAGCGCGCCATCCGGTTGGCCGAGGTTAAAGGAACTGGCCAACGCCTGATCCATGTCCTGGATTTCCACGCCCAGCCAGCCACGGCTGACCTGGCCGCTAGTCTTGAGCTGGTCGATTACGTTTTTGACCACATTAACCGGAATGGCGAAGGAAATGCCCATGTAGCCGCCGCTGCGGCTGTAAATCTGCGAATTCACGCCCACCACGCGCCCACCGAGGTCGAACAGGGGGCCACCGGAATTGCCGGGGTTAACCGCCACGTCAGTCTGGATGAAGGGTACATATGTGCCGTCCGGCAGGCTGCGCGACAGGGCGCTAACAATGCCTTGGGTAGCGCTGTGGTCGAGGCCGAACGGTGCGCCGATGGCAACTACCCACTGCCCCACTTCCAGCCTGTCGGAATCACCCAATTGCACCACCGGCAAGTTATCAGCCTTGATTTTCAGCAGGGCAATGTCGCTGAGCTTGTCGACGCCAACAACCTCCGCTGGCAGTTCACGCCGGTCATTCAGGCCGACCTTGATGGATTTGGCATCTTCCACTACATGCGCATTGGTGATCACGTAACCGTCAGGGGAAACGATGAAACCGGAACCGCTTGCCTGGGTTTCGTGCTCTTCCATGTCCGGCAGGCCACGGAAAAACCGTTCCAGTTCCGGCGGCAAACCACCCGGCAGACCGCCTAGCCCTTTGCTGCTTTTGCCTTCCACACTGATGTTCACCACTGCTGCGCTATTTTGCTTGATCAGGGTGGTCAATTCCGGCAGGGAACCCGCTGCCACAGCAGGGGCAGGCGCGGTGACCGGAGTAGCCGCTGTGGGCGCAGGCGGGGCTGACGCTGGCGGGGCAGGCGGCACAGGCACTTCAGCCATGGCTGAAAGGCTACCTAGTACCACGACGGAAGACATCAGCAAACCTGCTACCAGAGCCAGTTTCTTTTGACGCATCGGGAATCTCCTATGAAAAAGTTCACTCATGGCTGACATTGTGCCTGCGTTAACCTTACCGGGGGGTTGCAGGGAAGTTACGGAATGTTCATGTTGCGGTTTGCTTTTCAATATTAACAATCCGTCACTTCCCAAATCCGCAGACTGCATTATGCTTGTAAAGCATGAATATCCTGATTGTTGAAGATGACCAGCAAACCGCCAGTTTCATCCAGAAAGGCTTGATAGAAAGCGGCTATGTGGTTGACCATGCCGCCGATGGCGAGACCGGGCTGAACCTGGCGCAAGGCAGCCACTACGACGCCCTGATTGTCGACCGGATGCTGCCCCGGCGTGATGGCCTTTCCATCATCCAGACCCTGCGCCTACAAGGGATGCAGACGCCGGTGCTGATCCTCAGTGCGCTCGGCGATGTGGATAGCAGGGTGGAAGGCTTGCGTGCCGGTGGCGATGACTATCTGGTGAAACCCTACGCCTTCAGTGAACTGCTGGCGCGTTTGCAAGCCCTGTTGCGCCGCGCCCAACCCGCGCAGGAACAAACCACCCTCAAAGTACGCGACCTGGAAATGGATTTGTTGAAACGCCGCGTCACCCGTAACGGTGTCAACATCCCGCTGCAACCGCGCGAATTCAACCTGCTGGAATACCTGATGCGCCATGCCGGTCAGGTCGTGACCCGCACCATGCTGCTGGAAAAAGTCTGGGATTACCATTTCGACCCGCAAACCAACGTCATCGACGTGCATGTCAGCCGCCTGCGCAGCAAGATCGACAAGGACTTCGACACACCGCTGCTACACACCATCCGTGGCGCAGGGTACTTGCTGCATGACCCGGAAGCTGTTTAACACCTCGGCTTTCCGCCTGTCGCTGGTGTACGCGCTGATCTTCAGCATCGTCGCCGCCGGGGCGCTGGGTTTCATTTACCGCATGGCCAAGGGGCAAATGCAGCAGCAGACCGACGACCGCCTGCAACTGGAAACCGACGCCCTGCTCAACCTGTACCGCAACATGGCGGTGGAAGGGCTGATCGACGCCATCCGCGTGCGCAACAGCGAAAACGGTTCCCGCTACCTCATTTCCCGGCTGGTACACCGCAGCCAGCTGGACTTGACCAAGGACATCGACTTTGAAGCCATCAGCCAGAACCCCACCCAGGTGGTGACCACCCTGCCCCTCAGCCATGTCATTGGCGAAAAAGGCCACGACGAACCCGCCCGCCTGATGCTTACCATCCTGCCCGGCGGCTACCAGTTGCTGGTCGTTACTGACCTCAAGGAACAGCATACCCTGCTCGACCGCCTGTTGCAGACCGTGCTGGCAGCTAGCGCCATCATTTTCACCCTGGCGCTGGCGGGCGGCAGTTTCATGGGTTACAACGTGCAGCGCCGTATCAACGCCGTCAGCCAGACCGCCAACGACATCATCAGCGGCGACCTGTCACGGCGGATGCCCGTCACCAGCCGCAACGATGAATTCGACAGCCTCAGCCGTGTGCTCAACACCATGCTGGCACGTACCGAGCAACTGATGCAAAGTATGCGCGAAGTCACCGACAACCTTGCCCACGACCTGCGCAACCCGCTCAACCGCCTGCGCAACCGTCTGGAAGCCACCCAATACCACCCCAATGACCAGAACGACTACCCACAACTGGTGCAGGACACCATCGTGGAAGTGGATGACCTGATCCGCACCTTCAATGCCCTGCTCAGCATTGCGCAAATCGAATCCGCCCAGCAACGCAAGGACTGGGCGGAAGTGGATTTGGGCGCACTGGCAGAAGAGCTTGCCGATTTGTATACAGCGGTGGCGGAAGAAGAAGACATCACCCTGACCTATCACGCCGAACCGGGGCTGCACATCCACGGCCACCGCCAGTTACTGGCGCAAGCCATCACCAACCTGCTGGACAATGCGGTCAAATACACACCGGCAGGCGGCCATATCAACCTCAACGCCAGCGCACTGAACGGGCACATCCTCATCAGCGTCGCCGACAACGGCCCCGGCATCCCGCCAGATAAGCACGGGCAAGTCTTCAAGCGATTCACCCGGCTGGACAACGCCCGCAGCACGCCCGGCAACGGCCTCGGCCTGAGCCTGGTGAAAGCGGTGGCTGACCTGCACGGGGCGGAAGTCCAGTTACAGGACAACCACCCCGGCCTGACAGCCAGCATCACTTTTGCCCGTTGATCTTTTGCAGCACCTCCTGGCCAATTTCCTGCGCAGTGTTGGCCGTCGCGCGGTTGACCGCCTGCACCAGATCGTTGCTGGGGATCGCCTGCCCATTGATCAGCATCTGGTTGGGGGTGTTGGCGTATTCGCCCATCGCGTTGCGGTAATCCATATCCTGGCTGCTTAGGCCATAGATGCAAACCGCTTGGGAAACCTGCCCCTGCGGCTGGTCTGCCAGCGAGAAATCCAGCGTCACCTGTAACCGCACACCCTTCTGCTCGGTCTGCTGCTCGCCGTGCCAGACCACACTTTTATCCCCGGCCAGCACTGCCGTGACCGCCTTGCAGGTCTTGATGGGTGAATCCAGATTATGCCCGCCGGAACAGCCCGTCAGGATACTTACAATCGTTACCGCGACCAGTTTGCGCATTTAGCTTCCCTCCCTTTGCGCTACATCATGCCGGAATTCCGGCAATACGCTATGATAAACTCCTGACTATAGGCGATGAGAACAGAAACATGTACGAAGAAAAGCATCAACAGCTGACAGAACTGGAGAGAGTGTTGTCCAACCGGCTGGAAGGCGTCAGCTCCGACCTCAGCAGCCAGCACAGTGCCGATTCCGCCGAACAAGTAACCGAGCGTGAAAATGAAGACGTGTTACGGAACTTGCAGGAAGAAACCCGCCTCGAACTCAAACAGGTACGCGCTGCCCTCAAGCGCATTGAATCCGGCGAATACAGCGTTTGCGCCCAATGCGGCGAAGACATCAGCCCGGCGCGTCTGGAAGCCTTGCCTTATGCTACCCTATGCATCCGTTGCGCCAGTTGAACCACTTTACGGAGACTTACATGAAATTGACCATGGGCTTCATCATGACCGCCGCCCTGTTGCTGGGAGCCTGCACCAGCACCACCAAAACGCCGATGACTAACGACCCCAACGCCGCCCGCGCCGCCAACCCCGCTTCCCAGAATTGCCTCCAGAATAACGGCAGGCTGGAAGTACGGCAGACGCCCGAAGGGGAAAAGGCCGACTGTATCCTCCCCAGCGGCAAACGCTGTGACGAGTGGGAAATGTTCCGTGGTAACTGCCCTACCCGTACCGTTAACGCCAATCTGAGCATTTTTGGCTTTTAATTGCTGAAAACAACTTTCACAAAACTATTTTCACAGCATAAAATGCCAACATACATACCTGCACAAAAAACAGCGCAGGTGGGTAACAGGATAAATCAACACAGGGGCTAATATGCAGAACGTTACACAGGGGCAATTACGTTTTCCATTCCTGATGGCAGCGATGGCTACCTTGGCCTTGCTGGCAGGTTGTGGCGGTGGTGGCAGTAGCACCGACAATGGAACCAGCAGCAATAGCGGCAACAATACCGGTAATACTTACGCCAACAGTGGCCGTATGCTGTTACTCGACCCTACCCGCAGCAATGCTGAAACCCCCATCAGCGGCTTGCAATATGACGTGGCAGGCAACACCAGCGGCGCGGATGGCAGCTTCAACACTGCTAACGGCAGCCTGTCACTGCTGTTGGGCAGTAATACCCGCCTGGCGCTGGCCGCCAAAACCACCCTGACCCAGCAAGACATGGCCTCCGCCTTGTGCAGTGGCAACGCAGACCCGACCGCTTGCGCCTATAACACCAGCAAAAACCTGGAGCAGTATTTCCTCAGTATGGATAGCGACCGGAACAGCACCAACGCTATCCAGCTTTCCCCCAATGCCTATAACCTGAACCTGCAATGGACAGTTTCGCCCGACCAGTTTGAAAGTGCGCTCGCGCAGCAACTGGCGGCCTATGGGCAAACACCTGCCGCTACCTTCAGCCCCTCACTCGGCATCAACACCGAAGCGCCGCAATCGGAGCAGGACAGCATCTCAACGCCCATCGCTTTCGCGGACATTTTCCGGGTTGCCCGCCCGTTCAAGGAGTTTTCCTGCGTAACCACCACTTACGATGAGCATGGCTGGCCCACTAGCTCACCTTCCAGCACTTGCTTGGTGCGCACCTTTCTGCTGGACAGCGCCGTCAAGGGCAGCGTCCCCGATGGGCAATACACCGTTTTGTACGAAGGCGATGGAACCCTGGAATACTCAGGCTACGTCAACAAACTCGTGAGCCGTGCCCCCGGCAGGGATGTTGTTGATGTGACCCTGCCAGCCAAACTTGACACCTCCGCCAACGCAGCCAACCGCATCGCCTTGCGGGTCGTTTCGGGTACGGTCAAAAACATCCGCATCATCATGCCCGGCGGCATTTGCGAGGGTAACCCATCAGTACGGGTGGAAGATGCCAGCGGCTGCCCGGCAGGCCAGTTCCGCAGTTTTGAGGAAGCCTTGCGCAATGACCGCAACGCCATCGTCTTTAACCCCGACTACCTGCGCTTCATGAAAAATTTCCGGGTGGTGCGGATGATGAACATGATGGGTTCCAGCCCCAGCTACCTGGCCTGCGCCAAACCAGACCCTGCCAACCCCACCAACCCCAACGCTTTTGAGAAAGATGCGTCAGGCAATGTAGTCATCGACCAGGACTGTCTGGTGAGCGATCTGACTTGGGAGCAACGCAGCAAAATGGATGATGCCGTATGGGGCGCATCTGGCCGTGTACACCGGCTGGAACGCTATGCACGCGGCACACCGATCGAAGTGCAGGTAGAACTGGCCAACCAGTTGAATGCCCACCCGTGGTTCAACATCCCACACAACGCCACCGAATACTACAACCGGCAATTTGCCTACTACGTCGCTACTCACCTCAAACCCGGCCTGAAAGCCCATATCGAGTACAGTAACGAAACCTGGAACGGCATTTTCTGGGCTTACCACTACATGCTCAAAAAGGGCGAAGACCTGGGTAGCCCTACCGATGCATGGCGTGGCGCCAATTACTACGCCAAACAGGCCAGCAAGGTTTTCCAGTGGTGGGAAGACGAATTTGGCGGCACACAACGCCTCGTCCGCCTGCTGGGGACATATCAGAACGACGCCAACCGCACCAAAAGGATGCTGGATTACAGCGACACCCGGCAGTATGTGGATGCCATTGCCATGGGAGGATATTTCTATGCCTGTTGGGATCGCGCCCTTGCCGCCTGCCAGGACACCAGCAAAGTGCCCAAGCCCCTGGTTGAAGCCACCTCACTGGATGACATTTTTGCTGCCATGGACAACCCCAATGACCCGTTCGGCCTAGAAGGGGTCAAGAGCCAGTTCGCCAAGCAGGCCGCCGTCGCCCAGGAATACGGCAAGGCGCTGTATGCCTACGAAGGCGGGCAACACCTGACCATCGCTGGGACAATCGCCACTGACCGCAGGCAGAACATGATTGATTTGCTCCACGCCGCCAACCGCGACCCACGCATGGGCGAGCGTTACCAGCAATTGTTGAGCTCATGGAAATCAGCGGGCGGCCAGACCTTCATGCTGTTCAGCGTGCCGCATACCTTCAGCCAGTACGGCAGCTTTGGCATCAAGGAAAACCTTGCCCAGCCGCGCACCAGCGCACCCAAGTTTGATGGCGCGATGAAGTTTCAGGAAAACGTGGGGCAATGTTGGTGGGGCGGGTGTTAATGAACGGAGCCAGTTGTAATACCCATTTCGCGACACGCCCAACACCGACGCCATGCGGCCAAGGGAAAATTCATCCCGGTGCTTGAACATGAACGGGTAGCGTTCTGCTTTTGGTTTGGTGCGAAGTAGGCTACCGCCTTTTTTAAGATGGCCAGCTCCTCAGCCTGTTCGGCCAGTTGGCGTTTCAGGCGGGCATTCTCGGTGGCCAGCGTGGCCTCCCGTTCACTCTGGCTGGCTTTGCGGCTGGCCGCAGCACGCCAGTTGTAGAGTTGCGATTCCTGCAAGCCCAGTTGTTTGGCTGCTGATGGCACGCGGGTTTGTGAGGCCAGTTTCAAGGCTTCTGACTTGAATTCCGGGCTATGATGTCTACGGCTTATGGTTGTCTTCATGGTTCACCTCGATTGTGAGTTTACTCACTTAACCGGGTGTCCGAAATTACTGGGTCAGATCAGGGTACAAACTTTTACCCACAATATACCCTGGCTTCTAGGGGTACTTACCGGACAAACTCAGGCATAAAAAAACCCGCTGTTACGCGGGTTTCAGGATGTTTTGGAACTTCTCAGTTCAAATATATGGCGGAGAGCGAGGGATTCGAACCCCCGGAGGGTTTCCCCTCAACGGTTTTCAAGACCGCCGCTTTCGACCACTCAGCCAGCTCTCCGAAGGCTGCATAGAGTAATCAAAACCCCAATGGATTTCCAGCACTTTTTCAACCGCGGCCCTACCTTGCGTCTGTCAGGCGGGTAGCGGCTATGCTAGAATCCGCCCTTTGATAGCTGCCCAACGAGACAGGCTTTAATGGATTCAAACAAACCCTCCCTGACCTACCGCGATGCCGGTGTGGATATTGATGCTGGCAATACTCTGGTGGAACGCATCAAGCCCCTTGCCCAGCGCACCAAACGCCCGGAAATGCTGGGTGGTCTGGGCGGTTTCGGCGCATTGATGTCGATCCCGTCCCACTACAAGCACCCGATCCTGGTTTCCGGCACCGATGGCGTCGGCACCAAACTGAAACTGGCCATTGACAGCGGCATTTATGACACCATCGGTATCGACCTGGTAGCCATGTGCGTGAATGACATCGTGGTCAGCGGTGCAGAACCGCTGTTTTTCCTCGACTACTACGCCACCGGCAAACTGGATGTGGATATAGCCGAAAAGGTCATCAGCGGCATTGCCGAAGGCTGTTTGCAGGCTGGTGCTTCACTGTCAGGCGGGGAAACCGCCGAAATGCCCGGCATGTACCATGGCAACGATTTCGATTTGGCAGGTTTCTGTGTTGGCGTGGTTGACCGCGACAACATTGTGGATAACGCCCGCGTCCATCGCAATGACGTACTGATTGGCCTGGCTTCAACCGGCCCGCATTCCAACGGCTATTCACTGATCCGCAAAATTCTGGAAGTCAGCGGCGAATCGCTGGATACCCCGTTTGGCGACAACACATTGGGGCGCGCCCTGCTCGAGCCGACCCGCATTTACGTCAAAACCGTCCTCGGCCTGTTGCGCCGTTACAGCATCCACGCCCTCGCGCACATTACCGGCGGCGGCATTACTGAAAACCTGCCGCGTGTCTTGCCCCCGCGCACCAAGGCTAAAGTTACCCGTCACAGCTGGCAACGCCCGGAAATTTTCAACTGGTTACAAACAAACGGCGGCGTATCCGAAGAGGAAATGCTGCGCACCTTCAACTGTGGTATCGGCATGATAGTCGTGGCTCCCGCAGAGCAAGCTGAAGACATTATCGCCACCTGCCGCCTGGAAAACATCAAGGCGTGGCAGATCGGCGTCATGGATATTGCCGATACCGACGTCCCGTTTGTCCAGTATGTCGATTGATGAAAAGGCGGCGCTGCCAACCCTGGTGGTGCTGATTTCTGGCAACGGCAGCAACCTGCAAGCCATTATCGAGGCCATCCGTGCGGGGCGCATTGCTGCCCGCGTTGCTGCTGTCATCAGCAACCGCGTGGACGCCTATGGCCTGCAACGCGCGGCGGATGCGGGCATCCCTACGGAAACCCTAGACCATACCGCCTTTGCAAGCCGTGAAGCTTTCGATCAGGCATTACAGGAGCGGGTCGACAGTTTCCACCCCGACCTGGTAGTACTGGCCGGTTTCATGCGCATCTTCACCCCCGGTTTCGTACAACATTTCGCTGGCCGGATGCTGAACATCCACCCATCCTTGCTCCCCCTGTACAAAGGCATCCACACCCATCGGCGGGTGCTGGAAGATGGTGGCAACGAACACGGCGTCAGCGTACATTTCGTCACCCCAGAACTGGATGGTGGCCCGGTCATCATGCAGGCCAAAGTGCCGGTGTTACCCAGTGACACAGAAGAAAGGCTGGCGCAGCGCGTGCATGTACAGGAACATGTCATCTACCCGCGCGTGGTGAAATGGTTTGTGGAAGGCAGGCTGAAACTGGAAAACGGCCAAGCACTGCTGGACGGCAAGATTTTGCACCAGCCGGTATTGCATTTGGGCAGTTGAGCCACTACCCCAACAATTCCAGTTGCAGTTTCCCTATATCCAGCTCCTTTATCGCTGCCAGACTCGGCAGGTCGTCCAGCGATTTGAGGTTGAAGTAGTCGAGGAAATGCCGGGTAGTACCCAGCATTTCCGGGCGGCCCGGCAGCTCTTTATGGCCGATCACCCGCACCCAGTCACGCTCCAGCAAGGTCTTGATAATATTGGCATTAACCGCCACGCCACGGATTTCTTCGATTTCAGCACGGGTAATCGGCTGCCGCCACGCAATCAGCGCCAGGGTTTCGAGAAAGGCGCGGGAATATTTCTGCGGCTTTTCCTCGCTGTGACGCTGCACCCACTGCTGAAATGCTGCCCTAGTTTGCAAACGGAAGCCACTGGCTGTTTCCGTCAGTTCAAAACTCTGACCTTCACACAGGGCTTGCACGTCTTTCAGGGCTACGCGGATCGCAGTGCGGGAAATTTTTTCTTCCGGCTGGAAATAGCCTTCCAGCTGCTCGGCTGACAACGGTTTGTTGGCGGTCAGCAAAATGGCTTGCAGGATAGTTTTCAGTTCCACGTCACCCCTCCACGGCGATGCCTGCGGGGCGCACGTACAGCGGCGCATACGCTTGATCGCCCTGGGTCACATCGATCAGATGCGCCTTGAGCAACTCCAGGATCGCCATCAGTGTAACCACTGCCCCACGCCGTCCCTCTTCCAGCCGGAACAGGTTTTCAAACGGCACAAACCGGTGGGTCTGCAACACCGCCAGTACATGCGTCATGCGTTCGCGGATGGACAAGTGCTCGCGCTGAATCTGGTGGTTGCTGAACATGTCGGCGCGCTTGAGCACATCCTTAAACGCCAGCAGCAACTCGTGCAGGGCAACCTGCGGCTCCGGTCGTGGCGGTTTGGGGAAATCGGCAGCGGTTTGCGCAACCCAGTGCTCACGTTCCAGGCGAGACAGTTCGTCCAGATCGGATGCGGCCTGTTTGCACTGCTCGTATTCCTGCAACTGGCGCATCAGTTGGGCGCGTGGATCTTCTTCCTCTTCCACTTCGCTGTGACGTGGCAACAGCATCCGTGACTTGATTTCCGCCAGCATCGCCGCCATCAGCAGGTACTCCGCCGCCAGGTCGAGCTTGAAATCCTTCATCAGCTCGACGTAGGCGATGTATTGCTCAGTAATATGTGCAATCGGGATATCACAAATATCGAAGTTCTGCCGCCGGATCAGGTACAACAGCAAATCCAGCGGCCCCTCAAAAGCTTCCAGAAATACTTCCAGTGCATCCGGCGGGATGTACAAATCCTCCGGCATGGTGACGACCTGCTCGCCACGCACGATGGCCAGCGGGATTTCACGCTGTATGACGGTCACGGTTATAAATGGTGAGTGAAACGCATGGCTTCCATCACGTCATCCAGCGTTTCACGCGCCACCTGGCGGGCGGCTTCCGCGCCTTCCCGCAGGATGTCGCGCACCCTGCCCCGGTTTTCCTCAAACTCAGCGGCGCGGCGCTGGATGGGGGCAAGCTCGGCCTGTACCGCGTCGATGACAGGCTGTTTGCACTCCAGGCAACCAATGCCAGCGCTACGGCAACCTTCCTGCACCCACTGTTTGGTGGCATCGTCGGAATAAATTTCATGGAACGGCCATACCGGGCAACGTGCCGGGTCACCAGGGTCAGTTCGGCGCACACGGCTGGTGTCAGTCGGCATAGTGCGGATTTTCTTTTCTACATCCTCTGGCTTTTCTCGCAACGCGATGGTGTTACTGTAGGATTTGGACATTTTCTGTCCATCCAGCCCCGGCATTTTAGAAGCCTTGGTCAACGCTGCCTGCGGTTCGGGCAGGATAATCTTGCCAGATCCTTCCAGATAGCCAAACAGGCGTTCACGGTCACCCAGCGACAGGTTTTGCTGAGATTCCAGCAAGGCACGGCCTACATCCAATGCTTCAGCGTCACCTTGCTCCTGATATTTGCGGCGCAGTTCGCGATAAAGTTTTGCCTGTTTCTTACCCATCTTGTTGGCGGCCTGCTCGGCTTTCTGTTCGAAATCCGGCTCCCGCCCGTAGATGTGGTTGAAGCGGCGCGCCACCTCGCGGGTCAGCTCGATATGCGCGACCTGATCCTCTCCCACTGGCACTCGGTCTGCCTTGTAAATGAGGATGTCCGCCGATTGCAGCAGCGGGTAGCCGAGGAAACCGTAGGTGGAGAGGTCGCGTTCCTTGAGTTTTTCCTGCTGATCCTTGTAGGTAGGAACCCGTTCCAGCCAGCCCAGCGGCGTAATCATGGAAAGCAGCAAGTGCAACTCGGCATGTTCCGGCACATGCGACTGGGTGAAAATGGTGGCGGAACTGGGGCTGATGCCTGCCGCCAGCCAATCGATGGCCATATCTTCCACATGCTGGGCAATACCGCCCGGCGTTTCGTAATGGGTGGTCAGGGCGTGCCAGTCGGCCACGAAAAAGAAGCACTCGTAATTGAGCTGCATTTCCACCCAGTTTTTCAGGACGCCATGATAATGGCCCAAATGCAACAGGCCGGTCGGGCGCATTCCGGAAACGACGCGCTGGGTTTGCGAAGGCGAAGTGTTCACAGGGATACCTTGAGTTGAATAATGTGTTGTGTCGTCAGGATTCTACAGGAAAATATGTCCCAGTATCTGCGCCAGTGTGCTTACCAAAGGCATGACAACCTGGTTCAGTACCCCAAAATATAGCAAACCCAGCACAATAAACAGACCATACGGCTCAATTACGTCGAGATAGCGTGATAATGAGGGCGGTAACAGCCCGGAAAGCACCCTGCCCCCATCCAGTGGTGGAATCGGCAGCAAATTGAACACCAGCAGCACCAGATTGATGATAATGCCATTCTGGCTCATGGCCACGAAACCGCGCGCCACGTTTTCATCCGGAATGACATTGGCGAACAAAACCAGCAGCATGATCCACATCACCGCCATCAGCAGGTTTGCCCCCGGCCCTGCGGCTGCCACCAGTATCATGTCGCGCCGGTAGTTCTTCAGGTTACGAAAATTGACCGGCACCGGTTTCGCCCAACCAAACAGGAAGGGGGAACCAACCACCAGCAGAAAGGCGGGCACAGCCACCGTGCCGATCGGATCCACATGCCTAATCGGGTTAAGGGAAAGCCGCCCCAGCATCCTGGCCGTACTGTCACCCAGTTTGTTGGCAACCCAACCATGCGCCACTTCATGCAAGGTAATGGCGAACAGAACCGGAATAGCCCAGGTCGCCAGCCCATACATAAAGGCATTTATATCAAAATCCATGCTTAGTGCTCCACCAGCCAGTCTACCCCACCCTTGCCCTCACGCAGGATCACAGGCCGGTCTTCCATTAAATCCACTACCGTTGTCGGCTCATGCCCACAGAAACCGCCATCAATGATCAAATCAACTTGATGCTCCAGTGATAAGCGGATCTGGTAAGGGTCTATCATAGGCAAATCTTCACCCGGCAGGATCAGGGTACTCGACATTAACGGCTCGTTCAGCTCCTGTAAAAGTGCCTGGGTAACAATATGGTCAGGAATCCGGATTCCAATAGTCTTGCGCTTGGGGTTTTGCAAACGGCGCGGCACTTCACGGGTTGCGGGGAGGATAAACGTATACGGCCCAGGCGTCAGCGACTTGATCAACCGGTAGTTGATGTTGTCCACCTGCGCATACAGGGAGATCTCCGACAGGTCACGGCACACCAAGGTGAAATTGTGCTTGTTGTCGACCCGGCGGATGCGCTGGATACGTTCCATCGCCGACTTGTCGCCCAGATGACAGCCAATGGCATAGCTGGAATCGGTTGGGAATACAACAACCCCGCCATCCCGGATAATATTGAGGGCCTGGCGAACCAAACGTATCTGAGGGTTGTCTGGGTGAATTTGAAAATACTGACTCATTGTTCAATTATCGTTTAGAATGTTTAACTTTAACGGATTATACCAATACGTATGAAGTTCCTGTTTGATTTTTTCCCGGTCTTGCTGTTCTTCCTGGTCTACAAATTTTTTGGCGACCTGCCAGCATCCTGGATTGAGGCAGCCAACCGGCTTCCCCTGATGTCACTGAACCAAAACGAGTCGAAAGACGCCATCCTGCTGGCGACACTGGTCATCATTCTGGCGACTATCGTACAGAATGCCCTGTATTTCATCATGCATAAGCGCTTTGAGCGGATGCATCTGATCACCTTAGGCATCCTGCTGGTGTTTGGTACACTGACCCTATTCCTGAAAGACCCGGTCTTCATCAAGTGGAAAGTCAGCATCATCAACTGGGGTTTCGCGTTGGCTTTCGTGGTCAGCCAGTATATCGGTGCACGCAAGACCCTGGCCGAACGCATGATGTCGAGCGCCATCCAGGTTCCCACCAACATCTGGCAACAGGCCAATATGATGTGGGCAGCCTTCTTCGCCTTTGTGGGCATCCTTAACCTCATCATCGCCTACAACTTTAGCGAGGAAGTGTGGGTGGATTTCAAACTGTTCGGGGTACTGGGGCTGACCTTCGCCTTCATCATTGCCCAGGTGTTCTACCTGCAAAAACACGCAGTTGAAACCAACTGAGATCGTTACAAAACATTAAGGACACTACTCCCATGTTGTATGTCATTATCGGCGAAGATGTCGAAAACAGCCTCGCGCAACGGCTAGCGGCGCGCCCGGCACATCTGGAACGGCTGCATGCGCTGCGGGATGCAGGCCGCCTGTTCGTGGCAGGCCCCAATCCGGCGATAGATGCGGCTGACCCGGGCGAGGCAGGCTTCAGCGGCAGCATTATCATGGCCGAATTCGACTCACTGGAAGAGGCGCAAAGCTGGGCTAATGCCGACCCGTATGTGGCAGCAGGCGTGTACCAGCGCGTCACCGTCAAACCTTTCAAAAAAGTATTACCTTAAAAAACAAGAGGAACACCTGAAAATGCGATTTACAACCAACAAAATTATCGCAACCGGGCTGGTTGGACTAACACTGATTGCAACTACCCTGTATGCCGATGACAAAAAAGTGGTGGCCACCGTTAATGGCGTGGAAATTACTCAAGAAACGTTGGATGCCGTATCCGGCATGGTCAGCCGCTCCACCCAGGGGGAAAAAGTCGACAGCAAGGCGCTGCTCGACGACCTGATCGTCACAGAACTCGCCCGCCAGGAAGCCAACAAGGCCGGTCTGGCCGAGCGCGATGAGGTGAAAAACAAGGTCAAGGATTTCACCGACAAACTGGTACTGAATCTCTGGACGCAGGAACAGGCCGCCTCCTTCAAACCGTCTGACGACGAGCTGAAAAAAGCCTACGAAGAGCGCACCAGCGGCGACAACAAATATGAATACAAAGCACGCCACATCCTCATGAAAACCCAGGAAGAAGCCGCCGCCGTCATCAAGGAACTGGAAAGTGGCGTCGACTTTGCCGATCTGGCGAAAAAGAAATCCACCGGCCCATCCGGCCCAACGGGTGGCGACCTCGGCTGGTTCAAGGCCGAATCCATGGTCAAGCCATTTTCCGCAGCGGTCGCCAAAATGGAACCTGGCACCATCAGCAAGGAACCGGTACAAACCCAGTTCGGCTGGCACGTCATCAAGCTGGAAGAACGCCGTGATGTCAAACCGCCTTCATTTGACGACATGAAACCGCAATTGGAACGTGAGTTTGAGCAGAAAAAAATGCTCGAATACATGGACGGCCTGCGTTCCAAAGCTGACGTAAAAGTCATGCTGCCGGAAGACAAGGCAAGCGAAGCAAAACCTGCTGAAGAACAGAAAGCTGAAGAACCCAAGGCAGAAGAAAAAAAATAAGCTTCCATCCCCTGCCGCACCCCCGTTCCCACCGCTGGAACGGGGATTTCTCGACACCAATAACAACAATCGTTATCTTTTCATCATACCCACTAACGATCCGGACACAGCCAAGGGAGTCATCATGAAACCAGAATGGAAGAATTTTCTTATTGATTACGGCGCTGAGTTTGCAGGCGACTCACTCATCTCCTTTGGCAACCCTGGCCGTGAACGGCGCATCCCACCGCAAGGCGCAATCCTGTGTGACCTGTCACACTTTGGGCTGGTCGGCGTCAGTGGCGAAGATGCCGCCAGTTTCCTGCAAGGGCAATTAACCAATGACATCCAGCAGGTAACGGATTCTCGTTCCCAGCTCAGCGCCTACTGCACCCCACAGGGACGTGTACTGGCAACTTTTTTCATCACCAAACGGCAAGGCGTCTATTACTTGAGCGTGGCGCGCGATTTGCTGGAGCCGACCCTCAAGCGCCTGCGTATGTATGTCATGCGTTCCAAAGTTGCGCTGGAAGATGCCAGCGCCAGCCTGGTGCATTTCGGTTACGCCGCGCCAGAAGGTGACAGGCGACTGGCCGATATTTTAGGCAAGGTTCCAACTGACCCGTATGACACCGTGCAACTGGGCAACCTCACCATTATGCGCCAGCCTGCGCCTATCCCGCGCTTCAAGATTCTGGGCGAGCTGGATGAAGCCAAAAAACTGTGGCAAAACCTCAACGTCAATGCCGCCTGCGTGGGGCGCAGCAGTTGGGAATACTTCAATGTCATGTCTGGCGTACCGATGGTGACACTGGCCAGCAGCGAAGCCTGGGTTCCACAAATGATAAACATGCACCTGATTGATGGCGTCAGCTTCAACAAGGGCTGTTTCCCCGGCCAGGAAATCGTTGCCCGCCTGAAATACCTAGGCAAAAGCAAGCGTCAGATGTACCGTATCGGCATCCCGCATTGCGTAAAAGCCCCAGCAGTGGGCACGGCCATCAGCAGCGGCAATGACCCCGAGGCAGGCAGCATCCTCAATGCCACCCTGAATCCGGATGGCTATGTCGAAGCACTGGCGGTGATGAAAATTGCTGAAACCCAGCACAAGCTCAGCATGGGTGAATATGCCGTGCAGGTGCTGGATTTACCCTACACACTGGAAACAGGCGGCTAGCCGAACTCCAGCGCCATGCCATGCGCATCAACCCGCAGGAAACTGCCCCGGTCTGCGTGCCAATCCCCCAGCACTGCACGTTGGGCTGGCTGCCCGGCCAGCTGAAAGTCGTGGATTGCCGGGCGGTGGGTGTGCCCGTGGATCATGCGGAATACCCCGGCTTTGTGCATGGTTTTCTCCACCACTTGCTGATTGGCATCCAGAATCATATCTATCCTCCCTGTCGTGCTGGCGCGGCTTTGCGCCCGCATCTGCTCTGCCTGACGGATACGCTCTTCCAGCGGCAAGGCAAGGAACTGCTGCATCCACTGCGGGCTACGCAGCACCTTGCGCACCTGCTGGTATTCCACATCATCCGTGCACAAAGTATCACCATGCAGCAATACAGTCGGCTCCCCGTAGAGGTCGATGACTAGCTGCTCAGGCAACAGCTGGCAACCGGTCGCGGCGGCAAACGCTTCCCCGGCCAGAAAATCACGGTTGCCATGCATGAAATACAGCCGCACTCCGCTGGCACTGACTGCCCGCAGTTGATCAATGGCTGGCTGGAACGCAGCAGTGTAAGCAGTCCCGATAGCGTCATCCCCCACCCAATACTCAAAAAAATCACCCAGGATGTATAAAGCATCCGCCCTACCCTCAATATCTGCCAAAAACGCCAGCAAGCGACAACTGATGCCGCTACTGGACACATCCAGATGCAGATCGGAAATAAACCAGCTAGTCATATAGAAATTTATCCCAAAAACAGGCTTTCCTGTCACAAATTAAAAAACAGCCCCAATTGAACATTGACCTGTAGCACAGAGTCTAATAAGTTATCTTAACCTCAACCAACCCGGATCAACATGACTTACTGTATCGGCGTATCCCTTGACGCAGGGCTTGTCCTGACTTCTGATTCCCGCACCAATGCAGGTATTGATAACGTCAGTACCTACAGCAAAATGCACCGCTGCATTACCAACCAAGATCGTTGCCTGGTGATTATGAGTGCAGGTAACCTCGCCACCACGCAAGGTGTCATCCAGCAAGTCCGCCGCGATATACAGGAAGGCAAGCCCCACAATATTAACACCATGGGTTATCTCGCCGACGTAGCGGATTATCTGGGCGAAATCCTGGTCAACCTGATCCGCAAACACACTGAAACCACCGGCTTTGTCCCTGACGCCACCCTGATACTGGGTGGGCAAATCAGGGGGCGTGACCCTAACATCTACATGGTTTATCCACAGGGCAATTATATTACCACTTCGGAAGAAACCCCCTACCTGCAAATTGGCGAAAGCAAATACGGCAAGCCGGTGCTAGACCGTTTCCTGACCCGCTCCACCTCACTGGAAGATGCCGCCATCTGCTCGCTGATTTCGATGGATTCCACCATGAAGAGTAACGCCAGCGTAGGGCCACCCATTGAAGTGCTGATCTATCAGCGCGACCACTTCGACAGCCCCCGGCATTACAAATTTGAGGCGGAAGACCCATATCTCATCTCCATCCGCCACGAATGGGCTAACCACCTGAACAACGCCTTCCGCGCCATGCCACGCCTGGAAAGCCATGCCCACCCCAACGGCAGCCTGCACATATTCTGACGGTCAGCGCCGGGTACTGGCCGCGATTACTTGGTGGATGAAACGCAGTTTCACCACCACTTGCGGCGTCAGCCAGAAGGGATAGGCATCCGGCATACCCATGCTGCGGTTAAGTGAATTCATCAATACCGTCAGCTGTTCCCACTTCTGCATCAGCACCTGGAAATCGCTGGAATACACATCCGCCTGCGGCAAAACCCCGAAGGCATTGGCGGTTTCCAGCGTGCTCATGATATGCAGGTAATGCGCCCAGGTTTCCGCCCAGTCTTCCCACGGATGGGCGCTGGCGTAGGCGCTGATATGGCGGCTGACCCAGTTGGGGGGCGGGCCATAAGTGTAATAATAATCCAGCGCCTGACGATAGTTTTCCTCACTACCGAACAGACGGCGGAAACGCGGATGCCAGTCTGAATGACGGATCAGCCTGTCCCAGAAATAATGGCCGGATTCGTGCCGCATATGCCCGAGGACAGTACGGTAACGCTCATTCATCTGTTCACGCGCCTGAATGCGGTGGACATCATCCGCCTCGACTGCGTGCAAGGTAATCACGCCCTCCTTGTGGCCAGTAAACACGACCCGCTTTTTCACCAGCGGGTTGGTGCGCTGGTCTTCCAGAAAATCAAACACCAACCCCATGGCAGGATCCTGCTCCCGGTCAACAATCGGCAACCCTAGCCATAGCAGCGAATACACCAACCTGCGTTTGGCAGCTTCGAGAATCTTCCAGCGTTGGACATTGATGGGAACTGTCTGCGTCGGAATGGTACGAGTCAAGCGACAGGAACAGCATTGTTCGTGTTCATCATCTTCCCTAACCAACCAATTACAGGCAATAGGATGGTCACGCAAGGCGCAAGGCAGCCACCCTCCATCATTACCGAATCTGAGCGCCTGTTCGCCATCAGCAAAAACCGCCAGCATTTCCAGACCTTCCGGGTTAAACCCCAGCATCTGCCCGCACGCGGGGCAGACGCTATCCTCAAACATGACCTCTTGGCCGCAGGTGCAATAGAACCGCTTCATCTATCCGCTTTCTCCTCCCGTTCCGGCATGTCCGGCCTAGCTGTTTGCCGGAATGCTCAAGGATTAGTTTAGTGCATCAGCTTCCCCAAGCAATTTCCGGTAAGCGGCAACCACCGTATCCAGACTATAGTACTCTGTGACCCGCTGGCATGCGCGTTCTCCCAGCGCCTGGCGCTGTTCCTCCGTTTGTTGCAGCAAACCCACCCATGCCCCCGCCAAGGCCGGGGCATCGTCAACCGGCACAACCAATCCCGTATCGGCCACAAATTCTGCAATATCCCCCACATCCGTCGCCACGCAAGGTACGCCAACCGCCATTGCTTCGGCCAAAAACAGCGGGAATGCCTCGCGCCGGGATGACAAGGTGGCAATATCCAGCGCAGCGGTCAGGTGGGCGGCATCGGCACGCACCCCCAGCAAATGTACCCTGCCCGGCTCAGGCAGAGCCGCCAGCAAGGTTTGCAAGCCGGGATTCGTGGCCAGCATCCCCTCCCCGGCCAGCAGGAAATGAGCGCTATACCCCGCTGCCTGTAACAGGTGTATGGCTGCCAGCAGATTGGGAATGTCTTTCTCCGGTACGTAACGGGTCAAACTACCGACCAGGAAAGCATCAGCCGGGATACCCAGTTCCTGCCGGACGCCAAGACGGCGTTCCGTCCGATGATTAGCTTTTCCCAAGGGAATACCGTTAGCGATCACCAGCGCCCGACGACTGTCATAACCGAGTTCGTGGTGACGGTGTAAGCTGCGGCGCGATACGTACACAATATGCTGGGGGAAGCGTGACAGCCAGCGGCCAGCCTTGAGGACAACAGCGTGCTGGGCGCGTTCCAGAGTGGCTTTTTCAGGGGTATGGTGTATGCCCCATAGCAGTTTGGGGCGGCAGGCGGCCAGCCACCAGGCCAGGGTGGCGAACAGGTTGCCGTGGTGCATCCAGCCGTGGATGATATCCGGCTTCAGTTTCCACACCAACGCGGCCAAACGTGGCAGTAGCAACGGCAGACAGCGCGGACGGTTTAGCCCCAACACATGCAGCGGGATGCCTGCCTGGGCAAACTGCTGCTGCAAGCCATCCACATCCACCAGTGCCACCACGTGAGGCTCATAACTTGCGCTGAAACCTGATTCCACAAGATTCAGTAGTGCCTTTTGAGCACCGCCAACGCTTAAGGAAGTGATGACATAGAGAATCCTGGACATCCCGGTCTCCCCTTGCACCATTTGCGGACTTCACCAATATCCAGCAGCCAGCCCATACCCGCATAAAGCAATGCGCCCAGCAGGATTTTCATCATCAGCGATAGCGGCGCGGGAACCTCCAGTGGCGGCAATTGCACCAGTACCCCATACATACCTGCCGACGCCAGCAGGATTTTGCCGACATCCCACCAGGGGATGTGCAGCGCAAACTGTTGCCGCCCCAGGTAATAGCCATACATCAGGCAAATCAGGTAAGCTATAATTGAGGCCAGCGCCGCCCCCAATGCACCATACCCGGGAATCAACCACAGGTTAAGCAACAGATTGACAATGGCCGCTACCCCGACCACCTTGACCGAACCTGCCGTATGTTGCGCCAGTTGGAATGCCAGCGACACATGGAACAGGTAGAGGCAGTTGGCAAAAATGGCAATCCCGATCCAGGGCAGCAGGGCGAATACTGTTGGCACAAACTCCGCGCCCACCAGCAGCGGCACAAACACATCCGCAATCCCCAGCAACCCAAAGATGGCCGGAACTGCAACCGCCAACAGCAGTACCAGGTATTGCCTCAAGCGTTCTTCCGCCGCGGGCTTGCCTTCCTTTTCCAAAGTACGGATCACGACCGGGTAAGCCGCCAGATTTAACGAACTGGTCAGCATCATCAATATCTGGAACGGCAGGTTGTAAGCAACTGCATATTCCCCCGCCTCGGCATAACCCCGTAACCAGCCCAGCATGACCCGGTCGGAGGTATGGATAACTTCCAGCAATACCAGCGACAAACTGAGCGGCAAGCCATAAACCAGCAGCACGCGCAGCATTCCCATATCCAGTTCCCGCCAAGCTAGTCGGAAATGCCGCCAAAGTGCACCGGAAAAAACCAGCACCAGCATCACCCCCAATACAACACCAGCAATTGCCCCCAGCCAAGAGTATCCCGCCCACACCAGCAACAGGCCGCTGCCCATGGTCAACAGGGTGCGAGCGACCTCCGCCAGCAAATAGTGGTTGACCCGCAAGGTAATCGAGTTGATGCGTTGGTATGCCTCATAAAATGCCGAACTGAGAAAAACGGCGAAAAAACCTGCCGCTACCGCAACTTGCCCACTCAGCCAGCCGAATACAGCGGCGAACAAGCCCACCACCCCGGCAATGGCCAGCACTGAAGCGGTAATCAGGCGCTCAATGGCATCCACCCCCATTTCCTGCTTGTCCCAAAAACGCATGATACCGACATACAGCCAGCCGAATGCAAACAGGCTAACGCTGGAAGCCACCACCAGGACGGTGGTGAACATGCCATACTCAGCCGTTGTCATCCAGCGGGTATACGCCGCCAGTACCACAAAACTGGCCAGCGCCGGAGCCAGTTTCGCCAACAGATAGATCAGCCCATGTTTAATATACATACGCCACCGTCCTCATGCCGCCAACCAGGCGTCGGCAACCACCGTGATGTCATTGGCGCGCACCGATTCCACTGCCTGCTCACGCATCCGTGCGCGTTTCGGCTCGTCGAAAAACAGCGCGTCAATCCCGGCAGCCAGTGCATCCGGGTCACCTTTTGCCACCAACAGACCGTTTTCACCGTCGCGGACAATTTCACGTGGCCCGGTGGGGCAATCAGTGGAAACAATCGGACACCCCAGGGACAAAGCTTCGATCAGCACCAGAGGGTAACCCTCGTAATCACTGCTCATGACCTGAAACTCGGCTTTTGCCATGTATTTGTAGGGGTTGGGTTCAAAACCGGCCATCAACACCCTGCCTTCTAGGCCAAGCTCACCAATACGTTGTTCCAGTATTGGCTGCTGGCTGCCGCGCCCGAGGAGCACCAGTTTGCAATATGCCTGTGTTTTGCAGCGGGCAAAGGCTTCCAGCAACAGGTCAAACCGCTTCTGCCGCTCCAGCCTGCCGACTGCAAGGATGAACTTATCTTCAATGTCGAGGGTTGCACCTGCTTTTTCGCGGATCAGGGCAGTGTTGACCGGGTTATAAATGCAATTTACATTTTTCAGGCCAGCCCGCTGTTCCAGTACATCCTGCATCTGGCGGGAGACAGCGATGACCCGTTTGGCACGCGGGTACAGCCAGCGGAATGCCAGCCACTCGTTGCGTGTCATGGTGTCGGGGTCAAGGTGTACCGACAGCACGGAATCGGAACAGGCCAGCGCGCATGGCACATTGGCAGCCTCCAGAAAAGAAAATATATGGTCGAACTGTTCACGGTGGAACAAGCGGCGGAATTGCCACGCCCGTTGCAGCAGGATACTGACCTGGGTAAACAAGCCACCCGGACGTTCCGGGATTTGCAGGTTAATCACCCTCACCGGAATATCGTAGCGGGCAATGCCTGGCGGCAGGCAGGCAAACTTGATGACCGTGACATCGTACTGACGGCTTCTGAACTCTTCGGCAAGATCAACAGCCACCTTTTCCGCGCCGCCCGGAGCCGCCAGTTCTGCAATGACAATCGCTATCTTTTTCATGCCGTAATGGACACCTTATTTGGTATATTCCGCGCTGGGCGCGTTATTTTTAATATAAGTATTCAGGACAATCAGGCCATACGCCAACCAGACATACATCCTGTCCTGTAAGGTTAGCGACATCTGGCCTATCAACACGATCAACAGCATCAGCGCCATCAACCAGCGGTCATCGCCACGCAAGCGCCAAGCTGACACTGCTGAAATACAAATCACCGCCAGATACAGGAGTGTCCCGACCATTCCCTGTTCCGCTGTCACCGCCACAAAACTGTTATGGGCGGTATAGTCCACATTGTATGGGTTGATGATGCGCCGGAAAGAACCCAGGCCATGGCCATACAGCGGGCTTTCTTCCCATTCCTCATAAGCTTTCGCCCATATTACGCTACGTTCATTCAGGGTTCCGCTGGAAAGCTCTTTACCGGTTGAAAAGATACGCTCAATGGTTTTTTGCGGAACCACGCTGGCAATCCCGATCAACGCCACCATCAGCGCCACCACGCTGGCAGCCTTACCTAACCAGCCGGAACGCAAAATGGTCGGCAAAAAACCCGCCAACCCCAGCACCATGACGATTGCCCCAGTACGTGAACCGGTAATCAGTATGGTAAAAACAGCCGCCGGAATATAAGCCAGCGCCAGTAAACGCGACCACCACGCCCTGGCCTGGGTCAGGAGCAGGATCGCCAACGGTAACACCATCGCCAGCTTGACCGCCACCTCATTGGCATCAAATTGCTTGATTTCCTGCCTGACCGTGGCCGCTGTCACCTGATAATCCTTCACCATCAAGTACACCAGCCAGAACGACCCCAGGATCAGGGCAATGTACAGTTTCCGCAAATCTCCCGACGTGGCCACCAACTGGAACAACAGCAGGCTGACCATCAGGACATACAGATTGCTCTTGAGCGCCTGCCCACTGCTAACCGCCTGAGTGGTTTCATACGGAACCGGCATTTCCGACCAGGTGTAAGACAGCAGCACCCAGGCAACATACAACAGCACGGCAGTGTGAAACGCAGCAACCCCATGCAGGCCATTCCCCATCACTGCCAATACCACGGTCAGGCCAAAAGCCATCAGCCCGGCAATTTTCACCAGTGACATCCCGGCGACTTCAACCGCGCCATCCGTAGGCATGGCGAACACCAGCAACATCATGAAAACAACAGCAAGGTTACGGATCGTATTCATTTTCCCTGCCCTGCTTGCCGGTCATGCTGTAATTCAGACAGACGCCCACCCAACGCCTGCCGCACCTGCATGAGCAGCGCCGGGTCATTGTCCCAATCGCCAAAGCTACGGACGATGCGCGCAAGCTGCTGCCGGACAAAGACAGCTTCCCCTGCCTGCAACAGCAGGTCGATGTATATGTAATCCTCAACTGACTCGCGTATCCACTTCAGGCGCAGCGACGCCAATGGCCCGTCGAAACCGGTTTGCGCCTTGAAGCCGGGGTAAACCAGCAGGCCATCGCCATTGAAACGGATGCCGGGAGGGTTCTGGCTGACGAAACTGGCAGCATCATTCCAGACATCTGCGCCTTCAAACCACGCCAGCGTGTCCCAATAGCCCAACCCGGTCACGCCATAACGATGGAATAGCCAGGTCGGAATCCGGTAATTGATGGCCGGGAAATCCAGTTGCCAGACTGGCGGGTAGCTGCCTTTCAAGACGTCAGCCTTAGGGTTGAGTTTGCTGTATTCCGGAAAATCCAGCACCAGCGAGGTATAGGCCCAGACCTCCTCGCCCGCAGCCAGACGCTGGCCAGCAACATTCTTGCCGAGAAAATCCACGTCACGCCACAAGTCGTAAAATTTGGGAACCCACACCTCCACCTTACCCACCAGACTACCCAACCCAGGGTCTTCGTTCAGGGGCGGCTCACTAACCTGAAAATGGATGTTTTCCCCTTTGGGTAGAGAAATTTCGTCAAAAAACTCCCCCCAACGGCGGGCGTACTGATAGGCATCGCGGGTATCCGGCTCATCCACGAACGAGGGGTCTGTGTAACAGCGCTCCGCACCAGCATGTTTCCCGCACCAGTCGGCGTATGCGCGCATGAAACGCTGTGCCTGCTGGCGATCCTCGCCCAAGGGGTCGGCAAATGGGTAGCTGTCTGCGAACACATAGGTGTAGGCGGATGCATGTTTTTCCTGTGCGTAATACCGCATGTTGTCCGTCACCGTCCCCAGACCGGCAAACTGGCGTCCAAAATCAGGCAGGCCGTCAGCGTTGGCTTCCGGGGCTGCATCCCAAAAGCTTTCCGGCGACAGGTGGTGGTCAAGCAAGAAATCGTTATAGGCGCGGATCAAGCGGTTATCGGCGGCAGATTTGCCAGTGCGTTCAAAGCCATAAACCTCTGCTACCCGGTAGCCATTGGTGCCAAACACCGTGCGCAGCGGGGAGCGTTCCGGCAAGCTGAAGTCCCACACCGTCAGGGTAACGGGCAGTTCCAGCTGGCCTTCCCCAGTGGCGGTCACGCTTATCTTGCCAGTATAAACCCCCGGTCTGGCATCAGCCGGAATGTGGATATCCACCCACACCGGCAGGTTTTCCCCTGCCGTCAGGTTTTGCGGGAAAGCACGGTAGGCCGCCGCTTCCGCCCCCGCATTGTCGGCTGGCAGCAGGATGTCAGGCCAGTATTGCGGCGCATAGGGGGAATGGGGGGATGGCGTGCTCACCTTGACATAACGCTCACGGAAAACCTTTAAGCCATCAATGACTTGACCTTCCACGCTACGCAATACCGAGATGCTGGCCTGCACATCCACTGCCCCACGCTCACCAGCCGTCACCACAAACTGGAAGCCTTCATACTCATTGCGCGCGGCAAACAACTCCACCTTGTCACTGCCAGTCACCAGCTCAAAACGGCCAAACCGATCCAGCGCCCCAATGGACTTGACCTGTAAACCGGGAGATGGCTGCGGCTCGGGGGAGCACCCGCCCAAACCCAGCAGCATCAAGCCAAGGCATAGCCAGCGTTTCAGATAGCCAGCCATCGTTCCGCCACCTGCTCTATCTCCAGATGCCCGACCGAAGCCAGCGTGTGCTGCTGGAGCCGTGCGTACAATTCTTCATCCAAGCAAACGCGATCCAGCGCCGCTGTCATCGCTTGCCGGTCATTGGTTGGCGTCAGCAGGCCATTTTGCTCCTGCTGGATGATTTCAGTCGGGCCAGTTTCACAATTGGTGGAAATCACCGGACGCCCCAACCCCAGTGCCTCGATCAGGATCACCGGAAAACCCTCATGCAAACTGGACAGCACCAGGCAGCGCGCCTGGGCGATGTAGGGGTAAGGGTTGCGGATGAAACCAGGCAGCATGACCTGTTTTTCCAACCCCAGCTCCCTAACCCGGTTTTCCAGTAAGGGTCGCGCATCCCCCTCCCCCAAGATCAGCAGTTTGAAGTCTTGGCGAGCCTGCGAAGCCGCGTAGGCTTCGAGCAGCATGGTGAAGTTTTTTTCCGGACTAAGTCTGCCAGCTGCCACAATGTAGGAGCCGTCTATCTGGATCGCGGGGCGTTCCCGCGCCAGCTCACGGATTTGGCGCAAATTGACAGGATTATACAGGCAGTCAATGTTTTGCAGCCCCAGACGTTGTTGGAAAATCTTTACCCCTTCCTGCGAAACCGCCACCACCCGCTTGGCGCGGGGGTACAACCAGCGGGCAAACAGCCAGTCAAAGCGTGAGAAATTCCTGTCAGGGTTGCAATGGTTGGCGGCAATCGTTTGGCGGCTGGCCAGAATGGCGGGGAAATTGGCATGTTCCATCACGCTGATAATGGTATCGAAATGCCGCATCCGGAAAATTTGCCGTAACTGGCTGGCCCGATCCAGAAAATTCAGCACACGAGCAATGAAGCCTTGTTTGGAAGGGCACTGTATGTCAATTAATTCTCCCGCATACGGGTAATACATGCGGCTACCGTCAAACAGGATCAGGGTGACATCGTGCTGCTTCGCAAACTGGAAGGAAAGGTCAGACACTACTTTTTCCGCACCCCCCATGCCGAGCGAATAGACAACCAAAGCAATTTTTTTCCGCACAACTGTCATCGCTGCCTGTTAAAGTTCAAGCCAAAAAAGCCACGCCAACGGAATAACCGCCAGCACCACATGCTGGAAACGGACAGGCTGGCTAAAAAAACCTTTTGACTTGACCACCCAGCGATCCAGCACGCCCAAACGCCGCCGCACATGCACTGCATCAGAAACCGCAATGTTTGACCCAATCCCCAGCGTATGCACGCCATGCATGTCATGTTCACCGTCCGGCATACAGCGACTGACGGTTTCCTCCTGATAAACATAGGCATCCAGCCGCTGGATCAGGTTGATGTTCAGTCCCCTGCCGTAAGCACCGGCGCAATTCTGTGAAGGCCGGTACAACTGGCCACCTTCCGAGAAAATCCGCCCCGCCGGACGCGCCTGCGAAGCCCGAGCCACGACAGGGTTTTGGGGATGCGGCTGCCACTCACTGCTCAAAGGGCTATCGGCATGAAACAGGTAGAGCGCTTCGTTGGGGGAACAACTTGGGTGATGGCGCATACTGACAAACATCCACCAGCGCCCATCCTGTTCCAACAGGGTTGCATCATAAGCTTCCACATTTTCCATCAGGTTCTTTTCAAAGACCCAACGGTGCGGAAAAGCCGTGCAACGGTAAAGCTCGATGGTGCGGTTATCCCCTGTCTCCGGAATCAGGTAGTAGTTACCTTGATAATGAAAAATAAAGGGGTAGGACAAATGGTAAGGCTTGCTGAGGATTTTGGCCGGGTTGGAGTGGGTGCCATCCTCATTCAGCCGGATGCAGGCCAGATGTCCCTTGCCGCGCGAGTAAAGAAGCTCCTCAAAAAATACATAAGTCCCTTTCTCATGCTCAACCACAAAGGGGTCAGCCCAGAAACGGTCAGGGGGCGGAATCAATTTGCGAAAACGATCCAGCGTGCAAAGACTGCCGGCACCACCTGCATTCCGGGTCAGCAAAATCCACTGCTCGTTACGGAACAGGGTCTGGTAAAACTTTTTGATAAAATTACCTGCATAACGCCATAACACCAGCAAAACCAGTAATAAACCAGGCTCCGCACGCTCTATTTGCAGATCAGATGAAAACGCCTGCACCCGCACCCTGGCATTCCGGAAAAAATCATTTTCCCCCACTTGCGCCCATTCATTCAGACGCTGGGGAATGAAGTCCGCCATTTTCCACAGGCTGCGTTCGATACCCCGGTTAATGGAAACCGGGTCAGTGCTGGTAGTGGCGCAAAAAATCTGCTCGGGTTCGGCTCGCCCCGGTAAACAACGCTCCAGCCCGGAAAGGATTTCGGCCTGACTGCTGGTGTATGCGCCAACTCCCATATACCGGTCTGAATGAATGCCCAACGCGCCATAAAAATGCCGCCATACACCATAACGGGCCAACGCCATGACGGCTGGCAAGGGTTCCCACCCACTCAAATCAATGGCCAAATCTAAGGGCGACTCTGCCAGCAGCATCTGATAGCGCCTACTACCAACAGTACAGAACACCACATCCCCCAATAAATCGAGGAAGCTGGTTGGTTGCTGGGCACTCACAGGAGCCTTGAACAACTTGCCATCGACAAAATGGAGCATCCCCAACAGCATGGCATTGACCACATGAACCCAGCCCAGGGCAACATGGCGATGGGCAATGACAGCGACCAATTCCACGCTGCCTGAAGCCAACAGGCGCTCCAGCATCAAACGTTGCCAAGCGGATATGTATTCGCCATTAACAACAAGACCCACTCTGAAGACTCTGGTTGACATGTCACGCTCACCTGGTAGTTATTTAGTCATTATTATGGTGTGGCGTTACCCTGCGCGTATGCAGCAGCAGTAGAGTAAACCACCTGGAGGGTTCCCTTGTCCCGTACATCGGACACAATGACCCCGCATCCACTGTCAGCCAATTGATAAATAACGTGTTTGATGCGGCTTGTCTCCGCTTTCCGGATAACAACCGCAGCGATGCCGGGTTTTAACCGCACCAGCACTGGCTTCACTGCCCTCACAAACTTCAACGCCTGCGCCTCATCCGGCAAATGGTCAATTGCCAACCGTACCCTGACAGCCCTGAGTAACTTGATAACTTTCGCAAGCTGCCCAACGTGGGCAAGGCAATCTTCGTAGCGCAAGGCTATAACAACCCTGCTGGCGGCAGCAGGTGACACATTCAACAACCCGATCAATTGCTTCAGTTGGCTTTCATTATTCAGAATCGCCCCACCCACTGACACAAAAACCAGATAACCGGGCTTTTCGTTACCCCGAGATGACAGCTTCCGGATCACCTGCCCCAGGCTCCAGAAATCCAGCCGGAACCGACCTGCCCCTTTCCCCAGTTGCTCCAGCAAGGCGGCATACCCGAGCTTTTTGCCCCCGGGTTGCTGGAATTCGGGTTCAGCGATGTAAAGGGTTGGCTGGTTCTCCCGCAAGCGGTGCAATTTGTGGAGACGCATTTTCATACCACCAGGCAGCGGCATTTGCACGGTTGGCGGCATCCTGCCCGGCGAGGAAGAACGGCTGGCAGCAGTAAGCGCCGATGGGCTGCGTGGTTCCGCTGCCGCCTGAATGCGCTCCGCCGCCTCGCCCCAGGGGTTATCCTTTTTCCACAGCGGCGCGCCCTTGCCGACCCGCCGCTCAATCGGGTGGACGTGCAACTGGGTGCAACGCCTGCCTTTCAGGACGGCGGGAATCAGGCGGATTTCCGCCCGCATGTGTTCCCCGTCCAGCGTCCGCAAGGTCATCAGCAAACGGTTGGAGGGTTTGCTGCTTGTATCCGCCAGCTTGCACATGGCCTCAAAGGTTTTGCGTTCGGATGCATCAACCAGTTGGGGAACCGGCATGGAACGGACTTCGGCGCTGGATTCAAACCCAAGCAGGGTAATGTAGGCGTTATTGGCGTACAGGTGCATCCCCTGGGAAATGTAGGCAATCGCCTCCCATGAATAATCCACCAGCCAGTGACAGCGCAATTCCGCCACCCCCAACAGATTCTTGCACTGGCGAAAATCATGTTTGACACCGGAATAATGCAGCAGGAAATCAATGTACTGCCCGAAATAATCCACATCATTCAACGGCAGGGTGCAAGATTCCACCCCCATCAGCCAAGTGGTCAAACCTTGCCACTCATGGCGGGAAACCCACACCAGCAAGGTGTCTGGCGAATAACGTTGCAGGCTTTCCAGCAATTCCATCGACTCGCCGCCTTGGCGCGGACAGAACAACAGATGCGGCCTGAGTTCCTGCAACACGGGAACCAGCTGCTGCCAGGAGGCAACCTGTTTCAGATCCAACAGCACGCTGGAACTGCGTAGGGCAGCATCCAGCGACGCTGTTACTTCAACGTCCTGATCAAATACCACGCACTGGATCTTCTGCTTTCTCATGCCTCAGAAGATACTCAGTGCGCAAGGACAAACCTACATAAACACCGATTATCGAGTATTAAGGGTTGATGAACTGACAAGCCTTCAGGTTCTGATATGCCCGTCACCCAGCACGATGAACTTTTGAGTTGTCAGCCCTTCCAACCCGACCGGCCCACGCGCATGAATTTTGTCAGTGCTGATGCCAATTTCCGCGCCGAAACCGTACTCGAAACCATCCGCAAACCGGGTGGAGGCATTCACCATCACCGAACTGGAATCCACTTCACGCAGGAAAGCGCGCGCACGGGTGTAATTTTCGGTAATGATGCTGTCGGTATGGTGCGAACCGTAGGTATTGATGTGGGTAATCGCCGCTTCCATATCCGGCACGACGCGGATAGACAAGATGGGGGCCAGGTATTCCGTCGCCCAGTCCTCCTCCGTGGCAGCAATGCAGGCTGGCAGGATAGTGCGGGTCTGCTCGCAACCGCGCAGTTCCACGCCTTTGGCAGTATAGGCTTCCGCCAGGGGGGGCAACACTTCGGCGGCGATGGCTTCCGCCACCAGCAGGGTTTCCATGGCATTGCAGACGCCGTAGCGGTGGGTCTTGGCGTTTACCGCCACGTTGACGGCCTTGTCGATGTCAGCTTGGTCATCGATGTAGACATGGCAGATACCATCCAGATGCTTGATGACTGGAATGCGCGATTCGGCGCTGACCCGCTCGATCAGTCCTTTGCCACCGCGCGGCACGATCACGTCGACGTATTGTGCCATGCGCAGGAGTTCACCCACAGCAGCACGGTCAGTGGTTTCGACCACTTGCACGCATGATGCGGGCAAGCCTGCCGCTTCCAGCCCTTCGCGCACGCAAGCCGCAATCGCCTGGTTGGAATGGATGGCTTCGGAACCGCCGCGCAGGATGGTGGCGTTGCCGGATTTCAGGCACAAAGCCGCCGCATCCACGGTAACATTGGGGCGCGATTCATAAATGATACCGACTACGCCCAGCGGCACGCGCATCCGCCCGACCTGGATGCCGGATGGCCGGTAGTTGAGGTCGGTGATGGTGCCAACCGGATCAGCCAGCGTCGCCACCTGGCGCACGCCTTCCGCCATGCCTGCAATGGTCTTGTCACTCAGGGTCAGGCGATCAAGCATGGCTGCATCCAGCCCTTTTTCACGGCCTGCCGCCAGATCCCTGGCATTTTCGCTTTTGAGCCAATCGGCGCGTTCCAGCAATACATCCGCAATCCGCAGCAGTGCATTGTTTTTGACGTTGGTGTCAGTGTTGGCAAGGGTCTGGGCGGCTTGTTTCGCTTGCTGGCCAATCCCCTGCATGTAGGTGGTTACGTTGTCGATAGTATCCAAAGCAGATTCCTCGCGGTATGCAATTAGGGAATCATAATTCAATACCCACGTATATTGCCAATTGTGAGAAGCGGACAGCGTCCACATGGAACATGTAAGCTATCCCTGCCAATGCTTTCATCATTTACAAACAGTAACTAACCTTATCGTGATTGTTGAACGTAATCAGTTTACGTTGCTCCAGAACCTGAACCAGCCCTAGCACTTCACTTTCCGGCAATTGTTTGGCGAAGACAGCGTTGATGTAAGCAATCAGGCTGGTGCGTTTGGCCGGACGGTTCTTGGCATGTTTGGTAAAATACTCAGTTAATAGCTGAATTTTATCATTGGAAGAAACCGTCCTCTGATCCACGAACAACGGAATTTGCGCAAAGGCGTCGTGCCGCGCGGCAAAGATTTTCTGTTGTTTCAGGTGTGCAACCAGCGGATCAAAGCCCTTGTCTTTGGAAACAATGTGGTAGAACCCTGCCGGATCTTGCTGTGACAATTGCCCCACCTGACAAGCGAGAATGAAATCCAGCGCATTTTTACCTGAACCAGCAGACTCGATCAGGCGCACCTTGTCTGGAAACTCCAGTAGCTGCCTTACCAGCGTTACGGGTAAATGCTTTTGCTTTTCACCGATCAACAATATGACTACGACTGGCTTATTTTTGATCAAGGCAAGATCAATCGCCTGAGTGTTCTCGAAATCGACGAGGATGTAATTGGTGCGTTTTGGGGTTTCCATTGTTGTGCATTATTCCTTGCAACCAGATTACATGGTTGCGAAGGAGGCTAGCTGGGTCAACCAGTTTCCGACCAATGAAATGCACAAGCCCCTTCTTTCACTGAGCGGCAGAAGGGGCAGCAACTAATCTACCGGTATGAATCCACGCTCGGGCAAGAACAAACCAGATTCCGATCCCCATACACATTGTCAATCCGGTTCACAGTCGGCCAGTACTTTGCCGTCGGGCTGACACCTGCCGGGAACACCGCCTCAGCCTGACTATAAGGCCGTTCCCACGCCTGCGTCAGATCGTCCAGCGTATGCGGCGCATTCACCAGCGGATTGTTGTCGGCAGGCCATTCGCCATCCTGCACCTTGCGGATTTCCTCACGGATAGCAATCATCGCGTCACAGAAGCGGTCAAGCTCCTCTTTCGGCTCAGATTCGGTCGGCTCGATCATCAGCGTACCCGCCACCGGGAACGACATGGTAGGCGCATGGAAACCGTAATCCATCAGGCGCTTGGCAATGTCGGACTCGTCAATGCCGGAAGCCGCCTTGAGCGGACGGATGTCGATAATGCACTCGTGCGCCACCCGCCCGTTCGCGCCCCGGAACAACACCGGATAATGCGCCGACAACCGCTGCATCATGTAGTTGGCGTTGAGGATCGCCATCTCGGTCGCACGTTGCAGCCCTTCCGTGCCCATCAGCTTGATGTACGCCCACGAAATCGGCAGGATCGCCCCACTCCCGTAAGGCGCTGCGGAAACCGCGCTATTGCCCGGCGCGATGCCATCCGGCGGACTCACCACATGGCTGGACAGGAACGGAGCCAGATGCGCCTTCACCCCGATCGGCCCCATGCCAGGGCCACCGCCGCCGTGCGGAATCGCAAAGGTCTTGTGCAGGTTCAGGTGCGACACGTCGGAGCCGAACTTGCCCGGCTTGGAAATGCCCACCTGCGCGTTCATGTTCGCGCCATCCATGTACACTTGCCCGCCGAACTGATGCACGATTTCGCAGATTTCCACGATGTCCTGCTCGAACACGCCGTGGGTGGACGGGTAAGTCACCATCAGGCACGACAGGTTGTCTGCGTGCTTTTCCGCCTTCGCGCGCAAATCGGCCACATCCACGTTGCCGTTGTCATCGCACTCAACCACCACCACTTTCAAATTCACCATCGCGGCGGAGGCCGGGTTGGTGCCGTGCGCGGAACTGGGGATCAGGCACACATCGCGATGCCCCTGCCCCAGACTTTCGTGGTAACGGCGGATCGCTACCAGACCGGCGTATTCACCCTGTGCCCCCGAATTCGGCTGCATGGAAATCGCATCATAGCCGGTCACTTCCACCAACCAGTCTTCCAGCTCCTTGATCATCGCGCGGTAGCCCACGGTCTGCTCATTCGGCGCAAACGGGTGCATATTGGCAAACTCATTCCAAGTCACCGGGATCATTTCCGCCGTTGCATTCAGCTTCATGGTGCAGGAACCCAGCGGGATCATGCCGTGCGCCAGCGAGAAATCCTTGTTTTCCAAACGCTTGAGGTAGCGCAGCATCTCGGATTCGGAATGGTGGGTGTTGAATACCGGGTGGGTGAGGAAATCGGTATCGCGGGCGTAGCCAGATGGGATGCCGCCGAAGCCTTCCGCAGTCACAGCAGTATCCAGTTCGGCCATATCCAGCCCATGGCTTTCACCCAGCAATACGTTGAACAACTGGGCAATGTCCGCGCCGGTCTTGCGTTCATCCACGCTGATGCCGAGCTTGTCAGCATCCAGCTTGCGTAGATTGATACCTGCATCCACGGCGTATTGATACAGCACGCCTTGTTGCTGTTCACCGACATTCAGGGTCAGGGTGTCATACCATGTGTCATTCGCCAGTTCCACGCCCTTCTGCTGCAAGCCTTTCGCCAGAATGCTGGTCAGGCGATGAATGCGCCCGGCAATTTTCCTCAAGCCTTCCGGCCCATGGTATACGGCGTAGAAACCGGCCATATTTGCCAGCAGCGCCTGCGCGGTACAGATGTTGGAAGTCGCCTTCTCACGGCGGATGTGCTGCTCACGGGTCTGCATCGCCATACGCAACGCCTGCTTGCTGTGGCTATCGATGGAAACGCCGATTACGCGCCCCGGCATGGTGCGCTTGAAGGCATCCTTGGTGGCGAAGAACGCCGCGTGTGGCCCACCAAAGCCCATCGGCACGCCGAAACGCTGCGAGTTACCGAATACCACGTCCGCACCCAATGTGCCCGGTGCTTTCAGCATCACCAGCGCCATCAGGTCGGAGGCCACGCATACCAGCGCCTTCTTGTCATGCGCCTGCTTGATCAGCGCCGCAATATCGCCCACTGCACCGCTCGTGCCGGGGTATTGCAGCATTACGCCGAACACTTCGTGCTGCGCCAGATCGGTATGCGGGTTGCCAACGATCAGCTCGAAACCGAAATACTGGGCGCGGGTTTTCAGCACATCAATGGTCTGCGGATGCAGCTCGGCATCCACAAAGAATTTATCCGTTTTCAAACGGTTGGAACGCTTACATAAAGCCATTGCTTCGGCAGCAGCGGTGGCTTCGTCCAGCAGCGAAGCATTGGCAATGTCCATCCCGGTCAGGTCGGTAATCATCTGCTGATAATTGAGCAGACCTTCCAGACGCCCCTGGGAAATTTCCGGCTGATATGGCGTGTAAGCGGTGTACCAGCCCGGATTTTCCAGCACATTACGCAGAATGACCGGAGGCACGATGGTGTCGTAGTAACCCATGCCGATGTACGACTTGTTCACCTTGTTCTGCATCGCCAGTTGCTTGAGGTAATCCAGCACCTCGGTTTCGGTGCGGCTGCCATCCATTGCCAGCGGCGCGTTCAGCCGGATACTGGCCGGAACCGTGCTGTTGATCAGTGCATCCAGCGATTCCGCGCCCACGGTTTGCAGCATGGCCTGCGTATCGGCGTCGGATGGGCCGATGTGGCGGGCGATAAAATCGTCATGTTGTTCAAGTTCGTACAAGGTCGTCATTCAAATATCTGCCTGATGTGATTTGTAGGGGCAGACCCCCGTGTCTGCCCTCTTTCTACCAGCGACATGGGCAGACACGGGGGTCTGCCCCTACGGATTACTCTTCCGCTTCCGTCGTGTAGGCTTCGGCATCCATCAGCTCACCCAGCGCATCTTCGTCTTCCACACGCATGGTGAACAACCAGCCGTCACCATAGGGGTCGGAGTTGATCAGTTCGGGAGAATCTAGCACCGCTTCGTTGATTTCGGTAATAACGCCCGGTACTGGTGCGTAAATGTCGGAAGCAGCTTTTACGGATTCAGCCACCGCACAGCCATCTTCTGCGCCGTATTCCGCACCGACTTCCGGCAGGTCAACGTGAACCAGATCGCCCAGCAGCTCCTGGGCGTGGTCAGTAATGCCGACGGTGACCGTACCGTCGCCATTGTCACGCACCCATTCGTGGGATTTTGTGTATTTCAGGTCAGAAGGGATATTGCTCATGAGGGTCACTCCAAAAAAACTTGATTACAAAACAGATTTGCCATTACGTGCGAAGACCGGTTTCACCACCTTGGCCGGATGCAGTTTACCGCGAATATCGACCTCGCAAGTATCGCCGCAATCCGCCGGAACCCGCGCCAGCGCAATCGCTACGCCGAGTGTAGGCGAAAATGTGCCACTGGTGGTTTCGCCTTCGCCACTCTTACAGATAACTTTCATGTGGCTGCGTAAAACGCCCTTGCCCTCCAGCACCAACCCAACAAATTTTTGCGTAATTCCGGCAGCCCTCTGGGCTTCCAGCGCGCCACGACCCATAAAGTCGCGGTCTTCGGGTTGCCACGCAATCGTCCAGCCAAGGCCGGAAACGAGGGGGGAAGTGGTTTCATCCATGTCAATGCCATACAGGTTCATACCGGCTTCCAGACGCAGGGTATCGCGTGCGCCAAGGCCAATGGGCTTGATGTCGGCAGCCAGTAATGCATCCCACACTTTTTCGGCCTGTTGTGAAGGGAACATCATTTCAAAGCCGTCTTCGCCAGTGTAGCCAGTACGGGCAATGAACCAGTTGTTGACGAACGCACCATAGAAGGCTTTCAGCGGCTCAACAATGGCGACTTCGCTGGCGGGCATGATGCCCATGACCTTGGCGCGGGCATTGGGGCCTTGCACTGCGATCATGGAAAGGTCGTCGCGCTCGGTCAATTTGGCGTCGAATGCGGCAATTTGCTGTTGCATCCAGGCGATGTCTTTTTCGCGCGTACCGGCATTGACCACGATGCGCCATTGGGTATCGGTGATGAAATACACAATCAGGTCGTCGATGACTGTGCCTTCCGGCGTCAACATGCAGCTATACAGCGCTTTGCCGGATTCTTTCAGCTTGTCGACGTTGTTGGCCAGCAGGTGTTGCAGGAAGGCTTTGGAGCCAGCGCCCTCCAGATCAAGAATGACCATGTGTGACACATCGAACATGCCCGCGTCATTGCGCACCTGATGGTGTTCCTGCATTTGTGAGCCGTAGTGGATGGGCATTTCCCAACCCGCGAAATCGACCATTTTCGCGCCGGATTCAAGGTGCTTGTGGTAAAAGGCAGTACGTTGCATTGTGTTCTTCCCGGTTCAGACATAAAAAAAGGACGGCAGACCGCTTGATCTGCCGCCCCTCTGTCCTGTTACCTGAGAGATTCCCGGCACGTGTTTTTACTGCCGGTTACTACCCTTCGGTGAGCGCATCCGCGCTGCTCTCCAGAGTCAGATATAGCACTGCCAGTCCTTTTGCCTGAGCGTTTCCGGGCGGAATTGCGCCTTCGGCGGCTGCCACATGGGCAACACTCTTCTGCCAGCTTTTACTGAATCGGGCGATTGTAGCGGATGTGGTGCTGCAACAGAAGAGAATCAGGTGAAAACACGGCCTTTTGTCAAGAAAGGCTTAATAACTTTTATCAGAAGTTCAATTGAGGTGAGTCAAGGCATACAATCCCCCCAACCTAATAAAGTTAATTCCTGCCAGCCTGAAGGAGTCGCCTTGGCACTGGCGCAAAGGAGCATATAATGATGAGCAAGGTTATAAGCGAGGGTAGAAATGTCGCCATTCTGTTTGCGACGCTGATGCTGTTCTGGCTGATGCTGAGCAGCAGGCTGGATGCAGACATCCTCATCGTCGGTAGTATCATTTCCCTCGCTATCGCGCTGCTGTACCGGAATGGCCTGTCTTTCTTCACGGAATTTCACTTTACGCCCGAGGCTATCGTTGCGGGTTTCTGCTACTACGCCTATTTCTTCAAGGAACTGTTCAAGTCCAACGTCAAGCTGGCGGCCATCGTGCTGTCACCTTCCCTTCCGGTCAAACCGGCCATCGTCAAGGTGCGAACCAAACTGAAAACCCGCATGGGTCGCCTGATGCTGGCCAATTCCATCACCCTGACGCCGGGTACGCTGAGCGTGGAACTGGATGGCGAATGGCTGTACGTACACTGGGTGCGTATGGAAGCTGACGATATTGAGGAAGCCACCGCGTGCATTGTCAGCGGGTTCGAGTCTTATCTTGAGGTGATGTATGGTTGATGTGCTGATCATGCTAGCCGCCGGTTTGGCTGGCGCTGCGTTCCTGCTGGCTTTGATACGTTTTATTACCGGCCCGTCACGGCTGGATCGGGTAGTGGCGTTTGATGTGTTGACCGTCATTGCCATCACCTTCATTGTGCTGGCGGCATTACTGGAAGGCCGGGGCGTGTATCTGGATGCAGCTCTGGTGTACGCACTGCTATCGTTCCTTGGGGTGATCTCCGTTGCCCGTTATCTGGAGGGGCGTTTCTGATGGGTTTCATACTCGACATGATCGGCGGCGTGCTGCTGGTGGGTGGCGCAGCCTTCCTGCTGTTCGGAGGGCTGGGGCTGGTGCGGATGCCGGATATTTACAACCGTATTCAAGCCGGGGCGAAAACCACCACGCTGGGCACGTTGCTAACACTGGCTGGTGCGGCCTGTTTACAACCGGCATGGGGATGGAAATTGCTGCTGATCGGCGTGTTCCTGATCTTTACCAACCCGGTTTCCGCGCAGGTGCTAGCCAGAACTGCCCACCGGCATGGCGCGGCGAAATCCCCGTTAACCAAGGTTGACCGTTTGGCCGAAGACCGGGAGGGCGAAGCATGAATACAGTTTTATTTGGCATTGCCGCGCTGTTGATGATAGCGATGATCGGCGCGGCGTGGGTAACAATCCGTGCCAAACGGGTAGCGATTGCCATGCTGGCGGCGGGGTTGGTGAGCTTGTTTGCCTCGGTCATGTTCCTGTTCCTGGCTGCTCCTGATGTGGCGATGACCGAAGCCGCCATCGGCAGCGGCCTGACCACCTTCCTATTCTTCTTTGTACTCGGGCGGGTACGGGGAGGCAGCGATGATTAGGAATTTTGCCGTTATCCTGTTACTGCTGGGGCTGGGGGTCATTTTCCTGCATCTGCTGGATGGCTATGTTCCGGCCACTGAACTTAACCAAACCGCCCGTTATTACGCAGAACATACCGCGCAGGATTTGGGTGCTGCCAATATCGTCACTGCGATTATCGTCACCTACCGGGGTCTGGATACGCTCGGGGAGGTCACCGTTTTGTTTCTGGCCTCCACCATTATCGGCATGGTTTTGGCGCAAGGCGAAAAGCGGCAGCGGGCGCTGCAACGCAAGCTGCCACCCTCCGGCGAACTGCTGACGACCGGCAGCCGTTTGCTGGTGCCACTGATTTTGTTGTTCGGCGCTTACGTATTCGTGAACGGCCATCTGACGCCGGGGGGCGGCTTTCAGGGCGGGGCAATTTTGGCATCGGCGGCACTGTTGCTGCTGCTGACTGACCCGCTCAAGCGTTTCAGCCACGGCCTGATCTCACTGGTGGAATCCATTTCCGGGCTGATATTTGTCGGCATTGGCGCACTGGGGCTACTGCTGGCGGGTGGGTTTCTGGATAACCGTATCCTGCCGACCGGCGAATTCGGCACGTTGTTCTCTGCCGGGGCTATCCCGCTGATCTACAGTTTCGTCGGCCTGAAAGTGGGCGCGGAATTCACCTCAATGCTGTCCAACCTGGCAGAAACGGAGAAATCATAATGGACTGGATTGCAATGACCACCGGCTTCGTCCTGATTTTGATGGGGCTGTATGGCGCACTGACCAACCGTAACATCCTGCGCATCATCGTGTCGTTTACGGTCGCCAATACCGGGGTGAACCTGGTGCTGGTGGCGGTGGGCTACATGCACGGGCGCACCGCACCGATCCTGACCGAAGCTGTGCCAGCTGCCGAAGCGGTTGCCCGTATCATCGACCCGGTTCCGCAAGCGTTGGTGCTGACCGCGATTGTCATCGGCCTGGGCGTTACCGCCATGATGCTGACTTATGCCTACAAGCTGCATGAAGAAAAAGGCACGCTCGACATCTCCAAATGCAGGGATCTGAAATGGTAAGCCCGATCTACATCATTGCTGCCGGGCTGGGCGGTGCGTTCCTGCTCGGTTTGTTGCCGAACCAATGGCGCAAGCTGGCTTATGCCATCACTGTGGCGACCCTCGCGGGCATGGCCTGGATTGCCGGAAGCTGGTTGTATGCATTCGCTGTACAAGACATGGCCAGCGTGGAAATTTTCACTGCTGGAACCCAGCCACCGTTTGCAATCAACTTCCGGGTCGGACTGGCAGAAGCAGCACTGGCTCTGCTAACCAGTCTGATCGGGCTGCATTCCTCGCTTTATATGCAAAACAACCTGCTCAGGGAAGGCCGCAAGGCGATGGCGGTGCTGCTGATTTTCATCATGGCGCTGTGCGGAGTCATTTTTACCCGCGACGTATTCAACCTGTTTGTATTCATGGAACTGACGGTGATTGCCACCGGTGGTCTGGTGCTGCTGTCAGTTGACCGGCGGGCGCTGGGCGCTGGGCTGAAATACCTGATTGTGTCTCAATTGGTGTCCATCCTGATGCTGGTGGGGATTATCTTCCTGTATCACGTGACCGGCTCGCTGAATATCGACGACATGGCGACGGCGCAAATCAATTTGCTGCAAGGCGGCATGATGGCGTTTTTCCTGCTGTTCATTGCGGTGCTGGCTGAGTTGAAACCGTTCCCGGCGAATGGCTGGGCGCTGGATATTTACGAATCGGCGCACCCGGCATTTTCGGCGATTTTCTCAACCGCGACCGGCGGGGCGACCATCTATGCGGCGGACAAGCTGATGCAGATTGGTGGTGAAGCCTGGCTGCCTGCGGCTACCGCCATCGGCCTGATCACCTTTATCGCAGCGAACATTTTTGCGCTGGTGCAGAACAACGACAAACGTCTGCTGGGGTATTCTTCAGTGGCGCAAATTGGCCTGATCCTGACCGTGGTGGGTCAGCGCGATATTCTGGGTGAAGCTTACTACTACATTGTCGGCGGTATTTTGCTGGCACATGCGGTTTCCAAGGCCGGGTTGTTCTGGCTGTCCGGGTTGGTGGCGAAACGGGAACTGACCGACTGGGCGGCACTGCGCAGCCAGCCGGTATTGGTGTTTGCGTTTGCAACCTTCCTTGCGCTGCTGGTGGGATTGCCGCCCTTCCCCGGTTTCTATGCGAAATGGGATCTGGCGCATTATCTGGCGGCGGACGGACGGCTGTGGGTGCTCGGCCTGATCCTGTTCGGGGCGCTGGTGGAAGCGGCTTACCTGTTCCGCTGGTTTGGCTACGTGATCAAACGCGAAGCTGCCGAGGATGGCCTGACGTGGCAATCCATCAAAGCCGATGTGGCGTTCAGCGCGGTGATTGTGGCGTGGCTGCTAGCCTACTTGTGGGGATATTTATCCGGCCACAGTAATCTGTTGCACGCGATCCCGCTGCTGTTTGCGCTGGCGTTCCTGCCGCTGGACTGGCTGCCTGCGAAAATCAAGAACGTGCTGGCAATCGGCGGGCTGCTATACTGGTTTTACCTCAACTACCCGGCTTACGACCCGCTGAAGCTGATCTTTGCGGCGGTGATGCTGCCGGGTGGGGCGCTGATCCTGTTGGCGAGTTTCCAGACGCAGAAACGGCGGATTGGCTTCTATCCGGCAGCGATGTTGATGTTTGCTGGCTTGGCGATGCTGATCAACGCGCAGACTTCCTTTGACTTCTTTGCTGCGTGGGAATTGCTGACGGTGGGTTCCTACTTCCTGATCTTGCGCGGCAAGTATTCCGAACCTCATGCGCTGTCGTACCTGGTGTTTTCACTGGGTGGGGCGTTCCTTATTCTGGCCGGGTTTGCGCTTGCGGCTCAGGGTGCTCCTGAATTCCAGCTAACAGCGTTGGCGAACGTGGCGGCTCCGTATGCACCGTGGGTATTTGCCATGCTGGCGATTGGTTTCATGACCAAGACAGCGGCGGTCGGTGTGCATATCTGGCTGCCCGGCGCTCATGCCGAGGCGGAAACCGATGTGTCGCCGATGGTATCCGGCATCCTGCTGAAAGCGGGTTTGTTCGGCCTGTTCATGCTACTGATTACCATGGGCAAGCAGCAGCTTTACGGGGTGGAACTGACCCATGTGATGCTGTGGATTGGCGCACTGTCGGCATTGATTGGCAACCTGATGGCGATATTCCAGGAAGACGCCAAACGCCTGCTGGCCTATTCCTCCATCGGACAAATGGGCTATGCGGTGTTCGGTCTGGCGCTGATGAACCATCTGGGCTGGCTGATGGCGCTGATGTTCGTCATCAACCACTACATTTACAAATCCATGCTGTTTCTGTCTGTGGGCGGGATTGCCAAACGCACCGGCACGCGCCTGATGTACCGCATGGGTGGGCTGATTACGCTGATGCCGCTGTCCTTCATCGCGGTGATGATTGGCATTATTGCGATGTCGGGCGTGCCACCGCTGTCCGGTTTCGGCGGGCGCTGGATTTTCTACAACGCCATCATGACGGCGGAATACCGTTTGCCACTGGTGATTATTTTCCTCGCCGGGCCGATTGCGTTCCTGTACCTGTTCCGGCTGATCCACACCATTTTCCTCGGCCAGTTGAAGGATGAGATGCGCAAGATCAAGGAAGCGCCGTTCTGGATTGTATTGCCACAGATGATTTTTGTGGTGTTCCTGATAATCTTTGCTCTGGTGCCGGGTCTGGCACTGCGCAAGGTGGATGCCTACATGTCGCAGTTCTTTGCCGGAAATGGGCATCTGAACTGGGAAGGATTGACGATTACCAGCGACTACGGCTACTGGAGTCCGGTGTCGATCATGATCGTGATCGGGGTGATTTTCATGACGCTGTTCCTGTGGCTGCTGTTCGTCAACCGCAAGGCGCAGAAGGTGAAACAGTTCAATATCGTCTTCGCGGGTGAACGACCATACCGCCCGGAAACCACCCATGTTGCGTGGAATTTCTTTGCGCCGTACCGCAAGGCGCTGGGTTTCCTGACTGAGCCGCTGGTCGAGCGGTTCTGGGCAACCGTGACGGAACTGCTGCACTCGGCGGCGGACATCCTGCGGCGTTTCTACACCGGCAATGGCCAGACTTACGCGATTCATTTGTTGGGCTTTGTGATCATTGTCTACGTGCTGTGGATAGGGGGTAAGCCATGATGCAGGCAATCCTGGAATTCAACTGGATGCGTATCCCGTATGCCTTGCTGACGATTTTTATCGTCTTCAACTTCGGCTTTTTGATGAATGCGACGATCCAGAAAATTGCGGCACGGGTCGGGCGGCGGCATGGCATTCCGGTGTGGCAGAACTATGTCGACATGATCAAGAACTATGCTCTGCGCACCTCCATTACGCATGGGGTGATGTTTTATCTGGGGCCGGTGTTCCGGCTGTCGGGTGGGATCGGGCTGCTGATGTTTGTGCCGATCATTTACGGCTCAGATATGTTCAGCAATTTCTCATTTAGCGGCGACCTGATTCTGGCGCTGTACTTCGTGTTCTTCGGCACGCTGGGCATGGCGCTGGGTGCGGCGGAAAGCGGCCACCCCTATTCCGCCATCGGCATTACCCGTGGCCTGTCGCAGATGACGGCGGCGGAACTGCCGTTTGCGCTGGCGGTGTATTCGGTGGCACTGCAATACCAGACGCTTTCCATCACCGACATCGTGGCGGCGCAACAGGGCGGCGTGCTCAACTGGACGGTGTTTACCAACCCGTTCGCGGTGGCGGCGGCGATGTTGTCGTTCCTCGGCTCGATGATGCGCCCGCCGTTTGACGTAGTGCTGGCGCCGCAGGAAATCCCGATCGGCCCGCCGACTGAATACCATTCTTCGTTTCTGGCGCTGATGCAGACCAATCGGGCGCTGTTCCCGGTGGCCAAGATGGCGGTGTATACCAGCCTGTTCTTTGGTGGTGCGGCCAGTTGGCCAGTGTTTTTCCTCAAGGTATTCCTGCTGTATATGTGGTCGGCGTTCGTCGGCGTGGTGTTCCCACGTTTCCGGGTAGAGCAGTCGATCCGCTGGTTTTTAATCTGGGGCGTGCCGTTGGGCATTATCGCCGTGGTATTGGTGTAAGACTATGAAAGAAGAATTACTCAAGCGCGTCGTTAAAACGCCGGATGGTCAGGAGATCGAGGTTGAGCCGCTGCTGGATTATTACTGCCAGGAAGGGCCGACCGTACAGCCACCGGCTTACACTGCGATTATCGAGAAGCTGTTCAACTGGGCGCGTTCCGAATCGCTGTGGATTCTGGGCTTCGGCACCGGCTGCGGGGCGATCGAAATGCGCCCACTGATGACACCGCGTTTCGATGCTTACCGTTTCGGCATCCAGTGGCGACCTACCCCGCGTCAGTCCAATTTGTTCGTGATTTCCGGCTATCTGTCCACCAAAACGCTGAAGCGTGTGATCCGCTCCTACGAGCAGATGCAGGGGCCGAAATACGTGGTGGGACTGGGTTCCTGCACCATCAACGGCGGCATGTACTGGGATTCCTACAACACCATCAAGCGGCTGGACGATTACCTGCCGGTGGATGTGTACATCGCAGGCTGTATGCCGCGCCCGGAAGCTTTACTCGCCGGGTTTGAAGAACTGAAAAAAATCATCCGCGCAGGCAAGGCGGAAGGCGCAAACAAATATGCCGAGAACTTTGAGTGGTACAAGGCAAACCAGAAAAGCGTCATCCACGACTGGGATATGCCGGACTACAACTGGTGATGGGTATGCAGGCACTTTACGACACATTGAAACAACGCTTCCCGCTCGGCGAACTGACGGTGCAGCGTGGTAATCTGGCTTTCATTACGGTGGAAGCCGTGCGCTTGTACCCGTTACTGCGTTACCTGCGCGACCATGAAGGTTTCAGCCATCTGGTATTGCTGACTGCGGTTGACTGGATCGAGGCTGGGCAATTCCAGCTTACTTACCTTCTGAACAACCGCGCCCAATGCAAAGATGTCGGCTTGCGGGTGATGATCCCCCGCGACCAGCCGCAGATGGAAAGCATCCACGACCTCTGGCCTGCTGCCGCCACTTACCAGCGCGAACTGCACGAAATGTTCGGCATCGACTTCCCCGGCAGCCCGCGCCTTACCGAAGAATTCATTCTGGAAGGCTGGAACGACATTCCGCCCTACCGCCGTGATTTCGACACGCTGGAATACGCCCGGCAAGCCTTCCGTGACCGCCCTGGACGTGAAACCCGCGACCCGGCAACGCACATGAAACAGCAGCTATACGGGGACAAAGGCAATGTTTGAGCTAGACCGCAGCCAGTACCCACAAACCAAGCCTGACGGCACACTGGACATTGACCTCAGTTCCGGCAAATACCTGAAGCTGTGGCAAGGCCCGCAACACCCCGGTATTACCGGCAATATGGCAATCGAGCTGACCGTGTGCGGCGACGAAGTGGTGGAAGGCAAGACCCATGTCGGCTACCTGCATCGCGGCTTTGAAAAGCTGATGGAACGCCGCACCTTCATGCAGTGCTTCCCCATCGTCTGCCGTATCTGCGTACCGGAACCGGATTTCAACGAATACTGCTACGCTGCCGCCGTCGAGGAACTGGCCGGGTTGGAAGTACCGGAAATGGCGCACTGGATTCGCACCCTGATCTTGGAAATGGGGCGCGTCAACAGCTACATGATGTACCTCGGCGGGCAGGCAGGCGCACTCGGCCTCGGCGTAATCGGCCAATGGACAACCTACGTGCGCGACCTGATGCTCGACCGTTTCGAGGAACTGACCGGCGCGCGCATCTACCACATGTTCATCCTCCCCGGCGGGGTGCGCGACCGGCTGCCGGAAGGTTTCGCCAAACGCATGGAAGAAACCTTGCAGGAAATGGAAAGCACCCTGGCCGATGTCGAGCGCGTCATGTTCCACAATGCCGTGTTCAAGAAACGTACCGTTGGCGTTGGCGTAATCGAAACCGGTTGGGTGGACAGTTACGGCATCACCGGCCCCAACGCCCGCGCCGCCGGAGTCGCCAAGGATGTACGCAAGGATCAGCCATACCTGGTCTACCCCGAACTTGATTTCGAGATTGCCACCGGCAATGATTCCGACATTTACACCCGCGCCGATGTGCGCCGCCGCGATGCGCAGCTTTCTATCGACCTGATCCGGCAGATTCTGGCGAAAATGCCTAAGGAAGGCGAAGTGATGGCGGCACTGCCCAACGTGCTGCACTGGAAAATTCCGCGTGGTGAAACCTATGTGCGGGGCGAATGTTCGCGCGGCGAATACGGCTATTACCTCGTCACCGATGGCAGCGGCTACCCACGTCGGGTGAATGTGCGCGGGCCATCCTACACCCATTCCATCGCCCTGTTTGAACGCATGGTGGTCAACGCCAACATTGCCGATGTTGCCGCCCTGCTGGTGTCGCTGCACACCTATCCACCGGAGATTGAACGATGAGTATCCGTGACGTGCTTTCCCCATTTACTGCGTGGAAAAACCTGTTCCGCGAACCGGTGACGATCAAAGACCCGCTCAATGACCGCCCCGGTTCCGCCCGCTATCGCGGCTTTCACAAGAACGATCTGGAAAAATGTATCGGCTGCGGGACGTGCGAAACCATCTGCCAGAATGGTGCGATTGACATGCTGCCGGTGGACGGTATTCCAGCTGTGCAGGGCGATTCCGGCCTGCGTCCGCGCATCGACTACGGGCGCTGCTGTTGGTGTGCACTATGCGTGGATGTGTGCATGACCGGCTCACTCACCATGTCCAACGAATACAAATGGATCGAAAGCGACCCGGACAAATACCTGTACATGCCCGGCGTGGACAAGAAGCACTGGGACAATGCCGAACTGGGTTACAAGCGCCACGAAGAGCGCCATCTGTCCCCCGGTGAACGGGTGGAAATGCCGGAGCTAAAACCCTCAGCACGGATGGATTCCTTCGTCGAAATGGTCAAGGGTTACGACATTGCGCAGGCACAACTGGAAGCTGACCGCTGCGTATCCTGCGGGCTGTGTATTGCCACCTGCCCTGCCCACATGTCGATTCCGCAATATATCAAGGCGGTGCGCGACGGCGATTACGATCTTGGCGTGCAATTGCTGTATGAAACCAACCCGTTTTCGCAGGTATGTGGACGGGTTTGTACCCACCGTTGCGAAGATTCCTGCGCGGCACGGCACGAAGGCGACCCGATTGCCATCCGCTGGCTCAAGCGCCACATCATTGATCAGGTTCCGCAGGAACGGGTGCTGGAGCTGATTGGCAAACCGGCTGCGCCAACCGGCAAAAGCGCTGCCATTATTGGTGCCGGCCCGGCTGGTCTGACGGTTGCGTTCGATCTTGCCCGCATGGGACATTCCGTCACGGTATTTGAAGCACAGGCAGCAGGCGGCGGCATGACCCGCTATGGCATCCCCGAATACCGCCTGCCTTACGACGCACTGGATCGGGACATCGCCGTGATCACCGCAATGGGCGTTGACATCAAGTACAACCACCGCGTCGGCGTGGATATTTCCATGCAGCAACTGGAGGCAGACTACGACGCCGTAGTGCTGGCGATTGGCCTGCATCAGGGGCGTTCCACCCGTATCCCCGGTTCCGACCACCCGCAGGTACGCAAGGCAGTTGATTTGCTGCGCCAGATTACCAACGGTGAACAGATCGACGTACCCAAATCCATGGTCGTGATCGGCGGCGGTAACGTGGCAATGGACATTGCCCGCAGCATGGCTCGCCTGCAAACGCAGCAATACGGCAAGGTCAACATCACCCTGACCGCGCTGGAAGACCTCGACCATTTCCTGGCTGACCCGGTGGAAGTGAAGGAATCGTTCGAGGAATACATCAACATCCTCGACAGCCGTGGCCCGCGCGAATGTGTGTTTGACGACAAAGGTAATCTGGTCGGCCTGAAAACCTGGAAAGTGCTGTCAATTTTCGACGAAGAACGCCGCTTCGCCCCAAAATACGACGAGTCCGACGAACAAATCCATGAAGGCGAAATGGTGGTCGAAGCCATCGGCCAAATGGCGGATGTCAGCATCCTTGGCGACGCCCTCACCGAACGGCTGGAATGGAACCGTGGCCGCATCCAAATCGACCCTAACGGACGCACTTCCGAAAACTGGCTGTGGTCAGCAGGCGATTGCGTGAAAGGCCCAGATGTGATCAACGCCGTCGCCGACGGACACCGTGTCGCCAACAGCATCAACAGCGTATTTGCACAACAGGAGGCCAGTGCATGAGCAGCGAAGCCAATATCGAACGCCTGAAAAGCAAAACCACCCTGCAGGAAATTCTGGGAGTCGCCACCGAATTTGAACGTACCGCGCGGGATTTCTACACTGCCCTCACCCCCAAAGTGCGCAAAAATATCCGTTGGCTGGTGCAGGAACTGGCGGAAGAAGAACAGCGTCACTACGACCTGTTTACCGGACTGGCAGTCCGCGATGATATTGATGAGGAACTGAAAGCCGAGATCGAACGTCCGGCCAGTGACCACAAGTTTTCCGACTGCATCCAGACGCCCGATTTGGGAGAAAACCCGGATGATCAAGCCGTATTGCAATACGCGCTGATGCGGGAACATGCGGCGATGGAACAGTACCATTCACTGGCGCAGAGCACGCAGCCGGGGCCAATCCACGACCTGTTCCTTTACCTCGCCAACGAGGAAACCAAGCACAAGAATGAGTTGGAGAAGGTTTATTATGAGGTGGTGCATAGCGGCGGGGTGTAACCGCCATGCCCTGCGTTCATGCTACAAATGATTATGGTCTAGGCGGTGGGAACGTGGCTAATGCCGGTTTGCCGCCCATTCTTGTCATAGCTGTAGAGCAATGAACCTTTTTGAACGCTGATATTGTTCGGCGTATATGCCTTCAACCCATCTGTTGGCCAGCGACTGGGGGCAGAAATGGATGTTATCGCCGTGCCCTCCTGATCGTAGATATAAATCAATGTGCCACGCTGTACTGCTTTGCCAATCGCCATGCTCATACTCCCTATGTGGTAAAAATGCTTAAGTTAAAATTTTCTTTATCTATCGGAACAATTGTAATGTTACCGTGTAAACTTGTCTTGATATTTGACTTACATCAACTAGGGTTACCCCTAAACCAAATTGTCACAAACTTATAGGGGGTTATCCGACAAACGGTAAGGTACTTTCCCTCCACCCACCATTTGCCGGATGTATCATGCCTACTGGTTAGCGAAAGCGATAAACTTTTGCTGCTCCGTAGCCACCGGCCCACCCATGACCTCAGCGACAACCCCGCCAAACATTTTCCCCAACAAACCGGCATTCATAGTGCCAATATAGGTTTTACCGTCATTTTTCTGGTAGACGCTGATGGTACAAGGCATCATGACTGACACAATCTTGCTGTCATCCGGATGCAGGATTTTGAAGGCATGATGGGGTTGGCAAAGGTTTACAAGGCGCACAGGGGGCAAATCACCACCACCGTGTTTTTTCACCGAGTCGTTTAAGGGGGAAACACTCGACACGACCCAGCCTTCGGCAAGCGCATTCTGGCTGATCTTTTCGACAGTTTCTTCCACCCCAAATGGGCTTGGGTGTTCCTTCAACATCAGGCTTGGCATCATTAACCATCCCGCCACGCCGACAGCCACAGCTCCCAGCACAAAACCAGCCAACATGTTTGACACTCTCATGGGCAATTTCCTCCTTTGCCTTTGGTATGGGACTTACATACTTGCAATCAATTGTGGACGTGCCCTTTTACGCCCCGGAATTTTATTGTGATGGGTTGTATATGTCTCCAACTGTGTAAGTTGGGGGCTACTAACGTGACCCTCTGGGTTGCGCCCAAATAGTTATTGTGCAGGCGCTACTGGAGGGGTAGTCGTGGTACTTGCGGCGGTAGCAGGTGTTGCTGCTTCAGCGGGTTTTTCAGCAGGCGTTACGGCGGCTGGCGCTGCCATTGCTTTACGCCGCTCCTCCATCATTTTGAAGAATGCATTTGCCTGAGCAAGCTGGGCGGCCATTTGTTGCTGCATCTGTTCATAACCGGGGGCAGGCATTGTGTAGCCATATCCCGGCATCATCGGGGCTTGCCCTTGCACTGACGGCATTTGAGGTGCCGCCATTTGCTGCATACCGTAACCCCCCCATGGGTTGCCATAACCCCACGGGTTATTCTTGTAGGAATTACCGTAGCCATACAGGTTGTTGTAGCCACTACCGTAACCATCGCCATACCCGTAGAGGTTGGCAGCGGTATCGCCACGGCCACTGCCGTAGACATCTGAATTCATGTCGGTCTTGCCTTTGCCCTTGAAGGTAATGGTGAAATCGACTTCGCCATCAGCATCGCCCTTGCCACGCCCCCAACCACTCAGGTCGCCCGCACCAGTACCGTAGCCTTGGCCATAACCACTAGTAGAGCCTTGGCCGGAACCATACCCCTGACCGAGGCCACTACCATTATCAAAGCCATCAGACCAGTCCGCGACAGCCACGCCGGACAAGGCAAAACCTGCTACCAACAGTGCGATTTTAATCTTTGACATCTAATATTTCCTCTCTCATTTTCAATAACTTAGATTCGTTAGCTTTTCCATGCAACCAAAGCGAAATTACCTTTTTACCAGCTGTTTACGCCTTGATGAATGTCAAGTGGATAACACTCCTGAATTTTTCCAAGCAGGATTTTGATAAACATCAAAAACATGGAAGCTTTTACTACCCGACTGATGTGGTCTACACTGAAACTGCTTTAGGAGAGGAGGAACAAGAATGGCATCCCAATCAGCAGATGCTCCCGTCAAATTAAAAAACCGTGTTATCCAACTTTTACGGAAATCCCCGTTATTACAGGCATTTTCCCTCCAGCAATTCGATACCCTGATCCAGCAGGCCAAAATGCACCAGCTCGCGGAAGGTGAAATGCTGTTCCGGCAGGATCAGCCATTACAGGAAGTTTTCGTTTGTATTTCCGGCTGCATCAAACTGTTCCACCTGACAGCCGATGGACATGAAAAAATTATCAATATTGTCTCCCCCGGCCAAAACTTTGCCGAAGCCATGCTGTTTACCGAGGGCAATGTGTGCCACATGAATGCAGCAGCCCTGAAACAGGCGGAAGTCATTGGCATCAACGCTGACCAGTTCAAGGCATTCCTGGGGGAATCCCCATCCTTGTGTTTCAGTGTCATGAGCCTGCTAAGCAAGCGTATCCAGTGGCTACTGGACGAGGTTGACCGCCTGACCCTACATAATGCCACTTTCCGGTTGGTGTATTTCCTGTTGGAAACCCACCAGCACCCCAACTATTGCAACATCATTTCGCTGGATGTGCCGAAACATGTGATTGCCTCACGCCTGTCCGTCCGGCCTGAAACCCTGTCACGCATCCTGAAAAACCTGATTGAGCAAGGCTTGATTTCTGTCCATGACCACAAGATTGAGCTGGTTGATGTGGACGGGTTGAAAGCGATGCTCAGCCTCGGAATTTAGGCAATAATCAGATCCACCCAACAGAAAAAGGAAGATACGCACATGAAACAACGTTTGAAGCTTGCCGCCCAAATCCTGCTGCCTTTGCTCTTGCTTTCACAAGCGGTGGCTGCTGACTGGGTACTGGACAACGACAAATCCGCCCTGTATTTCGTTTCGATCAAAAAGGAAAACGTGGCGGAAACCCACACTTTCAAAAACCTTTCCGGCCTTATCACCGAAGCGGGTCAGGGTTCCCTGACCATCGATCTCGCCAGCCTCGAAACCAATATCGACATACGCAACACCCGGATGCGCGACCACCTGTTTGAAACCAGTAAATTCGCCACCGCCACTGTCAGCGTTGACCTGACCCAAACCGGCCTCAAACCCGGCATCCAGACCGTCAAGGTGATACTGGATTTGCATGGGGTGAAAAAGGAAATCCCGGCGGTGGTCGCCATTACCGAAGTGGGTAATACCGTGCAGGTTGCCAGCGTCGCCCCCGTCATACTGGACGCAGCAGAATTTGATCTGGCGGGCGGCCTCACCACCCTGCGGGAAATCGGCGCGGTTGCCAGCATCAGCAATGCCGTACCAGTTACCTTCTTCCTCAGCTTTGCGAAGCAGGACTAACGCGCCGCCAGCGCCCGAACCATCTGGTTGGCGAGATCAGCCACCAAGGTACTTTGCGCCTTGACGACACCTTCCACGCCCGCCTGGGTGGTTTTGCGTTCCAGCGCCACTGGTTCAGTGACGAGGATTTTACCGTCACTGCCAGCCTCCAGCTGCCACAAACCACGCAACACCGCCTTGCTGCCGGGCGTGCCGTCAAACTGGTCGAGTTTCACCACTACCTGATACTGGGGGGTCTGGCTGGCCTCCCAGGGAATGGTTTGCACTTGAGTGGCAGGCAAACGCCACTGCAATTGCTGGGAAAGGGCGCTGAGAAATTCGTCCTCCAGTTGCCCGCCCCACAGATGGGTATCAGAAACCTCCACCGTGGTGGCGTCCTGGCGGATGACCATACCTTCACGATCCAGCAGGGTCGGCAATTTGACGGGCCCCACGCCCAGGCTTTTGATGCGCTGGGAAACGGCAGCGGCGGCTTCAGCATTGCCGGTATCAGCCGCCAGGGTGTGGTACAGCGTTGGGGTACTGGAACAGGCGGTTAAAAGTAATGCCAAGAGAAAAGACACCCCTCCTAACCTCCCCTTATCAGGGGGGGAACAAGACACGGTTCCGGTTAAACTCCCTCCCCTGATAAGGGGAGGGTTGGGGAGGGGTTTCTTCATGCTCATTCTCCTGTCTTCCCACGCAACAACGAGGCTGGCTGGCGTTGCAGGGTTTCGGTCAGGCTACGCACCGAACGGGATGCAGCGGTCAGCTCTTCCAGCATTTCCTCCAGCTGGTGCTGGGTAGGTGAATTGCGCGCCGTTAATTGGTCAATATGCGTCATGGAACCCTGGATTTTTTGCAGGGTTTTGCCCAGATCCAGCGTAATCTTGTTCACATCCTGGGTCACGCTGGGCAGGGTAGCCTTGTCCACCTGCTGGATGGCCTGCTTGGCAGCCTTGACGGCCTGTTCCGCTTCGGCCAACACGCCATTCAGGTTATCCACGGCCTTGTCCAGCTTGCCGCTGTTAACCAGTTTGTTGATACCAACGAGGGTATCTTCCAGGCTGATCATCACATCGGTTGCCATCAACGGCAGGTCTTCAAACACGGAACCGGTCGTCGGGAACTCGCTGTAAAACTGGGTCTTGACGATTTGCGCCGGTTCCGGTTCCTTTTCCATGCTCAGCGTGATTAGCTTCTGACCGGTCAGCAAACTGGCGGTCTCCAGCTTGGCGCGCAGACCTTTGTTCACCAGCTTCCGCATCGCCTCTTCCGCTTCCGGCAAGGTGATGGCGCTATCAAAATGCTGCGGCTGGATGGATACCAGCACCGGAACCCGCACATCCAGGGATTCCCGGTTCATGCGGATGTCGATATTTTCCACCTGACCGACCGGGATGCCCTGGTATTCCAGCGGCGAACCTACGGTCAGGCCACGCACCGAGCCGTTGAAATACATCACGTAATACAGGCGTTGGCTGAATTGCTCTTTCTGGGTATCCGAGTAGCTGGCATACAGGGGGAAGGTGGCACCTTCTGCACTGATTTCCCCCGCCGTCAGGGATGTTGGGGTTTCAAACGCAACCCCCCCTATCAGCAGTGATGCCAGCGACTCCATGCGGAACTCAGCCCCTGCCGCACTCATCTTGAATTCTGCCCCGCTAGCGTTCCAGAAACGGCTGTTGCCGTGGACGAAATCGTAATAAGGGTCGCGGATAAACACTTCCAGCCGTACCTGGCTTCTGTCCTGCAACAACTGGTAGTCAATCACTTCGCCAACCTGCAATTGCTTGAAGAATACCGGCGCGCCAATATCCATCGACCCCAACGAATTCGACATGAGGAAAAAACGCCTGCCATTTTCCGTCGGCGCAATCACTGGCGGGCGTTCCTCGCCCTTATAAAAGCTCTGGTCATCAGTGTTGGTGCCTGGGTCCATGCCGATATACGTGCCGGAAAAGAAAGTGCTCAAACCAGACACACCAGAGCGGGTGACGCGTGGGCTGACCACCCAGAACTTGGCATCATTGCCCAGATGGCGGCCGATTTCCTTGTTCAGCTCCAGCACTGCCTCAATGGTTTTCAGGTCATCGCTGAGGCGCAGTTTACGCAACTTGCCAACCGTCACTGCCTTGTAGCGCACCTCAGTCGTGCCCGCTTCGATGCCTTCCGCGCTGGTGAATTGCACCGTGATGGTAGGGCCTTTCTGATACCATGCCTGCAACATCAGCCACAAGCCGATCACAATGGCGGCCAGTGGAATCAGCCATACCGGCGACGGCCAGCGCTGTTCGTGCAGCTCCACTTCCGGCAGGACATCAGGCTGCCCAATCCCGTTGCTCATGCAACATGCTCCTCTTGGTGGGAAATATCCCAGATCAAATGTTCATCCAGCGTGCGGGCGGCAAACATGGTCAGTACCACCACAGCCGCAAACGACAAGGTTCCGGCATTTGCCTCAATCCGCGCCAGCGTGCCGAATTGCACCAGACCAGTGAGGATGGCAATAACGAACACATCCACCATCGACCAGCGGCCAACGTATTCCGTCACCTTGTACAACTGCATCCGCTCATGCGGACGCCAGCGCGACTTGCGCTGGATGCTAATCAGCAGGAAACTGATCACAAACAGTTTCAGCAAGGGCACAACCACACTGGCCACGAATACGATCAGCGCCAATGGCCATTGCCCCGCTTCCAGCAGGTGCAACACCCCGCTGATGATGGTGTCAGGCTGCCCCTGCCCCAGCATGTAGACGCTCATCACCGGCAGCACATTAGCCGGAATGTAAAGCACGACGGAAGCAATCAGCAATGCCCAGGTCACCTCCACGCTGTTGTTGTGTTCATGGCGGCGGATGGTCGCGCCACAACGCGGGCACACCATGACCTCACGTTTGCCGATACGCACGGGCGGCTTGCTCAGGAAACCGCATACCCGGCACTGGATCAGCCCGGCGTCGCTGGCAGTCCGCACTTCACGCCCGTTGCCCATGTTCACCCTCCGCCCGGGTTTTATCCAGCTCGCGCCAGACAGTAAAGGGGTCGAGTACCGCAGTCGCCGCCGCCATCGTCACAATCAGACCGGCAAATGACCAGAATGAAGCGCCGATAATCAATGTCGCCAGATCACCTAGCTTCACCACTGCCACCAACACCCCCAGCATGAATACTTCCAGCATCCCCCAAGGCTTAAGCTCGCGCATCCAGCGGTACAGAAAAATGGCCAGCGATGATTCCCAGCGAAATTGCACCGTCAGGGTCACGATCAGCAACGACAGCAACTCAAATAGGGGAAAAACGATGATGTTGAGCACGATCAACCCCGCCAGCACCTGGTATTCCTGATCCCAGAACGCCAGGCTCGCGCCGAACAGGTGCAGTTCCTGCTCCACCCCTTGCGCCCGTAAGCCAATCAGGGGAAACAGGTTGGTCATGACAAACAGGATCAGCCCTGCCACAGTCAAGGCCAGCGCAGTTTCAAACATGTTTTTACGGTTACGGTAAAGCACTGCCCCACAGCGGATACAGATTGCCGTTTTGCCGGATGCAACCGGGCGGTAACGGTGCAGCTGGCCACATTCAAGGCAGGCAATGTCGGAACGCTCATGCATCGGCGCATAACCTTATGGAATAACCCGAGACAAACACGCGAGAAACCAAGCCGGACACCAACCCTAACCCCCTAGAAAAATTTTTGCCACTATAACACGTAAAAGCGGGGGAGCCGAAGCCCCCCTAGTCGACGGTGGTTTTATGACAGGAAAACCATTACGTCAGTCGAACAAAACAGGGTTATTTCAGGCGGTAAGTCACGCCCATGAACAGGGATTTGTCCACTTCGTCATTACCGTTGGCGTCAATGCCATCATCTACCTTGGTCAGTGCCGCCACGGTATCAAACGCCAGCTTATTACTGAGGTAGTAACGGTAGGTGGAACTGGCCGCATTGGTGGTCGTATCCTGACCAGTCTTGTCGTTGTGGTCATAGTCGATAGCCCAACTGTTCAACCAGTCCACACGGTCGGAAATTTCATGGGTCAGACTCATGTTGTTCCGTGCAGTGTAGCTGTTGTCATCATCCTGCAAGATAGCGGATGCAGACGCCTCATTGGAAAACTGGGTGCGGTTGCTCAACGGCTTGTGGTATTCACCCGCAATATCCAACGCTGGCTTACCGTCGCCACCATCATAGTCCTTGATCACTTCGCTCAGGCCAGCCTTGACCAGCCAGCCATGTTTACGGGTGGAAATGCGCTCGTTAACCAACACATCATAGGCTTTCAGGATGCCTGCCGCACCGAGTTCACCATTGGTCTTGCCGGATGCTTGCATGACCGCTTCCATATCGGCCACCCAGTTCTGACGGTAATCCGTTGCACCGTATTTGGAACGGTATTCCGACTCTTTGGCGATAACATTGGCCAACTGGTTGTATTCCGCCTTGGTCAGGTCGCCAGTCAGCTTGTTCTTGTCACGCAGGGCTTCCACCAAGCGGATAGCCTGTGCCATCGGGGTAACATTGACCACTCGGCCATAACCGACACCTGCGCCCACCTTGACGCGCGGGTCATCAGCACCTTTTTTCACGCCGACTTCACCATCCGTGTACCAGAATGCACCTTTACTGTCTGGCTGAAAGTACTTGTTCATACCAACCGAACCAGTACCGATGTAGTTTTCCTGGGTTTCATCACCGGAATTGGGGCCGCGTTTCGAGGAACCCTGCAAGTCACCGTTGATTTTCACATCACGGTCAGGGGAGCTGAATACGCGCTCGTAGTTCATGTCCAAGTTCAGGTCATGGCTGGTCTGATCCTGGTTACCGCTGTTGACGTTCAGGCGGCCTGAAACATAGGCGTCTTCATACGCGCTGGTTGGCTGCTCGTAGTCATACAGGGTAACGTCAGCCGACACCGGGGTAACAACACCGGCAATCGCGGAAGTGATACCCAATGCAAGAATGTGCTTTTTCATTGTATTAATCTCCATAATTTTCATAAAACTCACCATAAACATGTTCCACAGCGCCTGAGAGGGCAGGCATTTCTGTGTCACTTGTGGGTGAGATGTCTCAGGAAACAAGAAAGTCACAATTTTTTCGAAAATTTTTCGTTTGGCCGGGAAAGCACTACACTTGCGCGTCTTGTCGGTTTCCATTCAAAGAAACTTTGTGACTTTTTGACATTCAACGTCGTCATAAAAGACGACGGAGGTTTTTATGGAAGAAATTCTTCACAATCTGGATGAAGAAAGCCTGATTACGCGTTGCCGCACTGAGCTGCCCTATGTCATGGATGCCTTTAGCGAAGTGGTGCGGCGTTACGAACGTTATGTATTCAACTTGTGCCGCCGCTATTTGGGCGCGGAAGACGAGGCAGAAGATGTGACGCAGGATGTTTTCATGCGCGTATTCCATGCCTTGCCACAATTTGAAGGCCGTTCGCAGTTCAAAACCTGGCTGTACCGCATCGTCATGAACCAATGCCACAACGTGGCGGACAAGCGTAAACACTTCGTGCGCGACACTGACGATGAGGAAGGCGGTAGCCTGTTCGACAGCCTGCTGGTAGATGAACACACGCCTGCCGACAACTATGACGCCAGTGAAGAGGAAGATTGCGTACAAAAAACCCTCGGCAAGATGCGCCCCGGTGAAAGTGAAATCCTCAACCTGCGTTTCATGGGCGAACTGTCACTGGAAGACATCGCTAACACCCTGGACGCCAAACTGAGCGCCACCAAGATGCGCTTTTACCGCGCCATGGAACAATTCAAGAAACTTTACGAAAAACTGTGTATGTGACCGCCATGCCCGAACCACACGAACAACTCGAACAGGAACTGCAAACCATCTGGCGACACGCGGCCAACACCCGCAAGGCCAGTTCACAACGCCGGGTCGAACACATCCTGCGCCGCTCACGGGCGGAACTGTCGGCGCGCGACCTGTTGAAATTTACCAGCTACCTACTGAGCGCCTTTTTCCAGTTATACGGCGCTGTGCTGAATTCCCTGTTTGCCACGTCCTGCAAGCCTGATTCTGCCCCGGAGAAATACAACCATGAGTGACCCAATCAATTTCAAAGACCTGATCCAGCTTGATGAATTCGTCAACAAACGCTTGCTGGAACCCTTGTTTGGGCAATGGGACTTGCTGGTCGCATTCCTGCCCAAGGTCATTGCGGCTCTGATTGTACTGGTCATCGGCCTACTGATCGGGGTCATCCTGGCGATGGTCGCCCGCTCCATCCTACGCAAGATCGGCATCGACAAACTCAGCCGCCATGCGGGGGTTGACGCCATGATGTCCGAAGGTGGGCTGAAAAGCACCCCTTCCCAACTCATCGGCAAGATGGTGTTCTGGCTGGTGTTTTTCGCCACTTTGATGCCCGCCACCGAGTTGCTGGGCATACAGGAGCTGACCCGACTGACGGAAAGCTTCGTGGTGTTCCTGCCCAAGATCATCGCCGCCATCATTATTGTGGTATTTGGTTTTGTGATTGCCAATTTCCTGCGCCATACCGTGGTGGGCAGCAGCAGCAATATTGGCCTGACTTCCACCAAGACCATTGGCGGCATGGTCTACGGCCTGACCGTTGCCATCACTATCGTGGTGGCGCTGGGGCAAATGGGCATGGATACGCAACTGCTCTACACCGTGCTGATCACCATCATCGCCTCGATGAGCTTTGCGATCGCGTTGGCAGTAGGACTTGGCGGGCGGGAAATGGCGCATAATCTGGTGGCAGGGTTCTATGCGCGGGAAAGCTTCACGCCGGGGCAGGAAATCACCTTTGGTGATTACACCGGCATCCTCAAGGAAATCCAGGCACAGAATGCATTGGTGGAACTGTCTAAAGGCGAGGTGGTTTCCATCCCCAACAGCCTGTTATTTCAGCAGCCGGTACGCCGCAAAACAGCTGAAGGATAGGGAAGGTTGAAGATGTGGTAGGCTTGCTGAATTCAAGGCTTGCAGAGCCACCCCCAACCAAAACAACAGACGGGCAATCATTATGGCGGAACCAAAAGACCTGCTGGAATCCAGCAAGGAGGACATCCTTGAGACCGGCGACCTGGTACAGAACTGGGTCGTCGACAACCTGTTCAGCCCGGAACGGCTGATCCAGTATGCCGTCGCCATCATCGGGCTGGTGATCGCTTTTTACATCAGCCGCTGGGTACGCAGCCAGCTCCAGTTGCCCGCCGGGGAACACCGTTTGAAACGCCTGTTTTTCCGGCTGGTGCGGCGGCTGGCTTTTCCATTGGTGTTGGTTATCTGGACTAGCCTGGCGATACTGGTTTACGACAATTTGCACAAAGGCCATGTCATCATTGACACCATCAACGACCTGGCCTTCGCCTGGGCCTTGATACGGCTGGCATCCGCTTTCATCAGCAACCCAACGGTCAGCCGCTCCGTAGCGGTGTTAATCTGGGGCATTGCCGCCCTCGACATCCTTGGCTACCTGTCCAAAATAACAGACTGGATGGAAAGCATCAAACTCGGTTCCGGCAAAGGTTCCCTCACCCTCAATGACGCTGTTTCCTCCGGTTTGTCGGTAGCCTTGTTTGTGTGGCTGGCGCTCGTTGCCGCCAACCTGATTGAACGTGCCATCCAGAACAACCCCAACCTGAGCCTGTCCTCCCAGGCGCTGCTGGCGAAAATCTCCAAGTTTTTGTTGCTGACGCTAGCCTTCCTGATTGGCCTGAATACGGTCGGCATCGACCTGACTGCATTTGCCCTACTCGGCGGTGCCATCGGGGTCGGTATCGGTCTGGGCTTGCAGAAAGTTTTTTCCAACCTGATTGCGGGCATCATCCTGTTGATGGACAAATCCATCAAGCCGGGCGACACCATCGTCGTCAGCGGACGCTATGGCCGGGTTAACCGCCTGAGTGCGCGCTATGTTTCCATGATCACCCGTGATGGCACTGAACACCTGATCCCCAATGATGAGCTGATCAACAATCAGGTGGAAAACTGGTCATACAGCGACCCCAACGTGCGTTTGCGGATTCCGATCGGGGTGCATTACCAGTCGGATGTCAAAAAAGCGATGGAACTGTGCATTGAGGCCGCCCAGGAAACCCCACGGGTACTGAAATACCCAGCCCCGGTTTGCCTGCTGAAAGGTTTCGGCGACAACTCGGTCGACCTGGAACAGCGTATCTGGGTCAACGACCCCATGAACGGTTGTGCCAATGTCAAAAGCGCCGTGATGCTGCGTATATGGGAAAAATTCCGCGCCAACGGCATTGAAATTCCTTACCCACAGCGTGACCTGCACTTGCGTAGCGTAGATACTGCCGTTGTCGCCCAATTGGCACAGTCAGTAGGGGCTGTTACAACTGGTTCCGCAACATCAGCTCCCCCGGATGCGGGTTCAGGTAATGCTGCCGCCCGATATAAGGCTGCGGATGCCGCCGGAAATGGTGCTTCAGCAGCGTGACCGGTACAATCAGCGGCAGGTAGCCATTGCGGTACTGATGGATGGTTTCCAGCAATTCCTGACGGTCTTCACTATCCAGATCATTTTTCAGGTAACCCATCAGGTGCATCAGCACATTGGCGTGCTGCCCGCGTGACACCCACTTTTCCAATGCCGTCATCAGCAAATGGATGTAGGCATTTGCCAATGCCGCAAAATCAGGGGTGCTACCCACCTGCGCCACCATCTGCCCCAATTCACGGGCAATATCCTGGTCATGCGCCATCAGGATGTATTTGTGGTCAGAATGGAAATCCACTAGACCGGCAGGTTTCATGCCGCTTGCCTGCAACTGCTGCCAGCGGTGGTAAACAAACACGCGCCCGATGAAATTTTCCCGCAGTACCGGGTCACACAGACGCCCCTCTTCCTCTACCGGCAATAAGGGGAATGCCGTCTTCAAGCGGCTGGCAAAGATACCTACCCCATCGCGCTCTGGTGGCACGTTGCCCTTGTCCGGGTTATACACCTTGACCCGCTCCATCCCGCAACTGGGGGAATTCTTTTTCAGGATATACCCGTGGACTGCCTGCAATTGCGGCCTGACCCTATCCAGAAAACCTGCCAGCGCTTCGGTATTGTCAACCTCAGGCTGCTTGATGTTCACGGCGCGGATGTCCCCTGCCCGCCGTACCAGATGCATGGTCGGGCGCGGCACACCCAGCCCCGCGCCCATTTCCGGGCATAAGGGCACGAAATCAAAATACAGGCCAAGTGTGCCGGTAATATAACCATCCCGCTTGTGGCCACCGTCGTAACGCACTTCCTGTCCCAACAGGCAACTGCTGATGCCGATTTTTATTCTGTCACTGGGCTGCATTACGGCAAATTCGCTTCAATCAGGTTGACCAGTTTGCTGCTCTGCGGGGTAACGAAGCTGGAAAAGCTGCCAATCAGCTCACCCTTGGTGTTCAGCACGTATTTATGGAAATTCCAGCGCGGGTATTCACCTGCCATTTCCCCCAAGGTTTTGTAGATGGGGGAAGCGTTGTCCTTAGCGGCATGGGTTTTCTCGAACATGGGGAATTTGACGCCATAGGTCAGCTCACAGAACTCCTTGATTTCCTGTTCCGAACTGGGATCCTGACCGGCAAAATCATTGGAGGGGAAACCCAGCACCACCAGCCCGCGATCCTTGTAACCACTGTACAGTTTTTCCAGCCCCTCGAATTGCGGGGTGAAACCGCATTTGCTCGCAGTGTTGACGATGACCACGACCTTGCCCTTGTATTCCTGGCAGAGGTTAACCTCCTTGTCAGCGCCCAGCATACGCAAGGAGAAATTCAGCGCGGCAGGGCAACCATTGTCCGTGGCAGGCCCGGCCACCGCTTCCGCCAATACATTGGCTGAAGTCAATAGCCCTAACACCAATCCAAACAATTGCTTATACATGACCGGGAATCCTCCAGTGTTGAAATACAAGTATTGTCTCACCTTTGTCGTACTTCAGGTAAATAGCTACAAACAAACCGGGGAAATGGTAACAGAATTCCAGATGCCAGACGCCCACCCGCTTTGTATAATCGCCGCTTTGTTCCACAGCGGCAAACCAACATGAAAACACGCGAATTCGTCGCCGAATGGCATCCCCAATGGGGCGTCCTGCTGGCCTGGCCACACCCGGACACCGACTGGGCCGACAACCTGCAAGAGGCCGAAACCTGTTACGCGCAAATTGTCAGCGCCATCAGTCACCGCGAACACGTATTGCTGCTCTGCCATGATGCAGCACATCAAGCGCATATCGAAGCAGTATTGTCGCAAGAAACAGCGTGGAACCAAGGCAACGTCCATTGCGTGCAAATGCCTTACAACGACACCTGGGCGCGTGATTTCGGCTTCATCACCGTCATGCAGGACGGCAAGCCCATGTTGTTGGATTTCACCTTCAACGCCTGGGGCGGCAAGTTCGACGCCGCACTGGATAATGCCGTGAATGCGCAACTGACTGTCCTGCCATTACTGGCAGGTAATATGCTGGAAACCCACCCGCTGGTCATGGAAGGCGGTAGCCTGGAAACTGACGGGCAAGGCACGCTGCTGACCACCGAAATCTGCCTGCTCAACCCCAACCGCAACCCGGCGCTCGGCAGGACAGACATCGAAACCCAACTGCGGGCAGCGCTGGGCGTGGAACGCATCCTGTGGCTGGCAAACGGCCATCTGGAAGGCGACGACACCGATGCCCATATCGACACGCTGGCGCGCTTTGCCGACCCACAATCGATCATTTACATGATTTGCACCGACCCGGCGGACTCCCATTATGCGCCACTACAGGCAATGGAAACCGAGCTGAAGGCACTGCGTCAGCCCAATGGCGAAGCTTACCGCCTGTTCCCCATTCCAATGCCCGCCGCCATTTACGACGGGGACAGACGCCTGCCCGCCAGCTATGTCAACTTCCTGATCATTAACGGCGCGGTGTTACTGCCGGTGTATGCCGACGAATGCTTTGACCCGGTTGCCATCGAACAAATGCAGGCAGCCTTCCCTGCCCATGACATCATCCCGATTGATTGCCGCGCCCTGATTGCGCAGAATGGCAGCCTCCATTGCGTTACCATGCAGATTCCCCACGAGGTCGTAAGCGTATGAGCCGTAAACTGAAAGTCGCCGTCGTCCAGCACGGCAATTCCAGTGACTACCAGAGTAATCTGGACAAAAGCATGGCTGGCATCCGCCGCGCTGCCGCCCAGGGCGCGCAACTGGTGATGTTGCAGGAGCTGCATACCGGCCTGTATTTCTGTCAGGTGGAAGACACTGATTATTTCGACCTGGCCGAAACCATTCCCGGCCCCAGTACCGACACTCTCGGCAAACTGGCGGCGGAACTCAGCATCGTGATCGTTTGCTCCCTGTTCGAGAAACGCGCCACCGGCTTGTACCACAACACCGCTGTGGTACTGGATACCGACGGCAGCATGGCTGGCAAATACCGCAAGATGCACATCCCCGATGACCCAGGCTATTACGAAAAATTCTATTTCACTCCCGGAGACCTCGGGTTCACCCCAATCAAAACCAGTCTGGCAACGCTCGGCGTACTGGTCTGCTGGGATCAGTGGTATCCGGAAGCCGCCCGCCTGATGGCGCTGGCAGGTGCGGAACTGTTGCTCTACCCCACCGCCATCGGCTGGAACCCTCAGGATACGCACGAGGAACAAGCCCGCCAGCGTGACGCCTGGATCACCATCCAGCGTTCCCACGCCGTCGCCAACAATATCCCGGTGCTCAGCGCCAACCGGGTTGGCTTTGAAGGCGACCCCAGCGGGCAAACCGCAGGCAGCCAATTCTGGGGCAGCAGCATGATCGTCGGCTGGCAAGGCGAGTTGCTGGCTCAAGCGGATACCACCAGCGAAATCGAGCTGGTGGTGGAACTGGACATGAATCGCACCGAGCAAGTGCGCCGCTGGTGGCCTTACCTGCGTGACCGCCGTATTGACGCCTACACCGACCTTACCCGCCGCTACCGGGACTGATAAAAAATTTTAAGGAAATTTCCGCCTGGAATGTGAACCTTCTCACAGATTATTATTACTAATAGGCGTAATAGTTATAAATATGAAGGCTGATAAAAACTAGGTTCACCTGAATCTGGGAGGGAAATGACAATGACAGGCTTGCACAAGGTCATGGGCATGACCGTTATCCTGATGGCGTTTACGTCATCACCCGCTTACGCTTACCTGAAATACTATCCCATTGATAATGCGGGTGACGAGGGCAACAGCGAGGAATCCTGGGATTTTTACGGGCAACTGAAGAAGTTGCTGGGAGCCAACTTATACGGCCACCTATTGGGCAATGACGAATTCCTTCAATTGCAGGAAATCGTCATTGCCCATTTCGGGGACAAATACATGGTCGCTGCGCCACCCAAGTGAAGCCGGGCAGCTAATCAGACGGATGCAATCCGCCCCAGCGCGTTTTGCAGGTTTTCCATGCTGGTGGCGAAGGAAATGCGGATGTGCCCTTCCAGCCCAAACGCGGAACCGGGCACGACCGCCACACCTACCTTGTCCAGCAGGTAGCTGGCCAGCGCCGCATCGTTTTCCAGACCCAAACGCTTGATCATGCCTTCCACATTCGGGAAGCTGTAGAACGTGCCATCAGCAGGCAGGCATTCCACCCCATCCATGGCGTTGAAAGCATTTAGCACAAACTCGTGGCGCTGCTCAAACGCAGTAACCATGGTCTGGATAAAACGTTGGTCGCCATCCAGCGCTACGACCGCCGCATACTGGGAAATCGAAGTCGGGTTGGAGGTGCTCTGGGATTGCACCATACTCATCGCCTGAATCAGCTTTTCCGGGCCACCCGCATAACCAATCCGCCAGCCGGTCATGGAATACGCCTTGGAAACACCATTCAGCACAATGGTGCGCTCAAATAGATCCGGGCAGGCATCCAGGATATTGACGAACTTGCGTCCACCGAACATCACATGCTCGTACATGTCATCGGTCGCAATCAACACCTGCGGATGGCGGCGCAGCACTTCGCCCAGCGCTGCCAGTTCTTCCAGCGTATACGCAACGCCAGTCGGGTTGGATGGGCTGTTGATGACAAACAAGCGGGTTTTCGGGGTAATGGCTGCTTCCAGCTTGTCGGCAGACAGCTTGAAACCTTCGCCCTGCCCTGCCTCCGCAATTACCGGCACGCCATCCGCCAGTAGCACCATGTCCGGATAGGAAACCCAGTAAGGCGCTGGAATAATGACTTCGTCACCCGCATCCAGCAGCGCCTGACACAGGTTGTAAAAGCTCTGCTTGCCGCCGCAGGACACCAGAATCTGTTTCGGGGTGAAATCCAGTCCGTTGTCGCGCTTGAACTTGCGGATGATGGCCTGTTTCAGCGCCGGGGTTCCGTCCACTGCCGTGTAACGGGTTTCACCTTTCTGGATGGCCTCAATACCCGCCTGCTTGATGTGCTCCGGCGTATCGAAATCCGGCTCACCCGCGCCCAGGCCAATAATATCGCGGCCTGAGGCTTTAAGCTGCGCCGCCAGTGCGGTGATGGCAAGTGTAGGTGAAGGCTTGACGCGCCCAACGCGCCCTGAAAGTTGTATATCCACTGAAAACCAACCGTGTGTAATGTCTTCCATAAACCCGGCAACGCCCATGTTTGCCGTACCTGTTGCGCTCTTTTGCGGTGGGTAATGTTACTGCAAGATGAACTCACACATAAGCTACCAAGTCAATTTTTCGCGCTTTAAGTTTCTACAGCTTTCCCAGCAAGGCAGCATCCGGATAACCATCGGCTGGCAACCCCAGTTTCTGCTGTGCTTGCCGCACCGCATTGCGGGTTTCCTCACCAACAATGCCATCAACCTTGGTAATGGGGAAACCTTGCGCCTGCAAGTTCGCCTGTAGCTGCTTGGCCTGCGCCGTGCTTAGGCTGCGGACTGGCGCATTACCGGAACGCATGGGTGGCGCACCCGTCAGCCGGGTGGCGAAATAGGCAGCAGTTGCGGCATACACCGTGGATTCGTTCCATTGCAGGAACACATCAAAATTGGGGAAGGCCAGAAAAGCAGGGCCATTCCTGCCCATTGGCAGCAACAGGGCGGCGGAGCCACTACCATCCAAGGCGCTACCCTCTGCGTTCTTGACGCCTTGCGCAACCCAATCCGAGAGTGGCAGTTTGTTATCCAGACGCGCCTGTGACCAGTCCATGTCCGCCGGAACTTTCACCTCCTGCAACCACGGCTCCCCTGCCCGCCAGCCTTCCACCTGCAACATACGCGCACCAGAAGCCAATGCATCGGCACTGGAACGGATCAGGTTGCGGTGGCCATCGCCATCAAAATCCACCGCGTACTGGTCGTAGCGGGAAGCCAGCAATTGTAACTGGCCGATTTCCCCTGCCCATGCGCCACGCATCTGGGCAGGGGCCAGGTCACCCTTCTGCACCAGGTTCAGCGCCGCCAGCAATTCCTTGCGGAACATGTCCGGGCGACGGCAATCATGCGCCAACGTTACCAGCGAGCGTAAGGTGGGGAAATCGCCCGTCACTGCGCCGAAATCGGTTTCCAGCCCCCAGAACGCGGCCAATACTGGCGCTGGCACGCCGTATTCCGCTTCAATCCGTTTGAACAGACTGGCGTGTTTTTTCAGTAAGCTTTTCCCCTGCGTCAAGCGGCTGGAGTTGACTTTCTTGCTGGCAAAGGTCAGAAAATCTTGCGCGAAAACCTGCTGGGAACGGTCGCGCTTCACTACTGCGGGATCGGGCTTGACACCCGCAAGGGTGCTGTCCACGATGGAAGGTTTCAAGCCATTGGCAAGCGCTTCAGCCTTGAAATCCGCCAACCAGCGACCAAAATCAGGGGAACCACAGTCAGCAAAAACCGGTGCGCACCCCATACCTAAAAGACAGCAAAAAATCGTGTTTAAATACCGCATAGTCCCTTTCCCGACATGTATTGCCGATGAGTTTATAGGGTTTTCGCGCCACATGCTAAAATCAATGGCCTCACCGGGAGACACGCATGACCGAAACCGACAACTTCCAGCTACACACCAGCTACCAGCCCGCAGGCGACCAGCCTGATGCCATCCGCTCACTGGTGGGCGGGCTACATGATGGCTTGCTGCACCAAACTCTGCTGGGCGTGACCGGTTCGGGCAAAACGTTCACCATGGCCAATATCATCCAGCAGACCCAGCGCCCGGCCATTATCCTGGCGCATAACAAGACCTTGGCAGCGCAACTGTACGGGGAAATGAAAGAGTTTTTCCCGAAGAACGCGGTGGAATACTTTGTTTCCTATTACGATTATTATCAGCCAGAGGCTTACGTCCCGTCGAAAGACGTTTACATCGAAAAGGACGCCTCCATCAACGACCACATCGAGCAGATGCGTCTGTCCGCCACCCGTAACCTTTTCGAGCGCAAGGATGTCATCATCGTCGCCACGGTGTCTTCCATCTACGGTCTGGGCGACCCGGAATCCTACCTGAAAATGCTGTTGATCCTGGTGCGCGGCGACCGCATTGACCAGCGTACCGTCCTGCGGCGGCTGGCGGAAATGCAGTACACCCGCAACGACCTAGACCTGCAACGCGGCACCTTCCGGGTGCGCGGCGAAGTTATCGACATCCACCCGGCGGAGTCCGACCGCGAAGCCATCCGTATCGAACTGTTTGACGATGAAATCGAAAACCTCAGCTATTTCGACCCGTTGACCGGCGAAAGCCTGCGCCGCGTCCCGCGCCTGACGGTATACCCCAAAACCCACTACGTCACCCCGCGCGAGGTGCTACTGGAAGCTGTCGAGCACATCAAGGTGGAACTCAAGGCACGGCTGGCGGTATTACGTGAAAATGACCGCCTGGTGGAAGCCCAACGCCTGGAACAACGCACCCAGTACGACATCGAAATGATCGTCGAAACCGGCTATTGCTCGGGCATTGAAAACTACTCGCGTTACCTCTCCAAGCGCCCCGCTGGCGCACCGCCACCTTGCCTGTTCGACTATTTGCCACGCAACGCCATCGTGTTCGTCGACGAAGCCCACGTCACCATCCCGCAGTTTGGCGGCATGTACAAAGGTGACCGTTCGCGCAAGGAAACGCTGGTCGACTACGGCTTCCGCCTGCCCTCCGCGCTCGACAACCGCCCATTACGCTTTGATGAATTCGAACGCCTGATCCCGCAGGCCATCCACGTTTCCGCCACGCCGGGCGCGTATGAATTGGAACATTCCGATAACATCGCGGAACAGGTAGTCCGCCCTACCGGGCTGGTTGACCCCGAAGTGGAGGTGCGCCCGGTCTTGTCCCAGGTCGACAACGTGATGTCGGAAATCACCGAACGCGCCCACCGCAACGAGCGCGTCCTCGTTACCACCCTGACCAAGCGCATGGCGGAAGACCTCACCGACTACCTGATGGATCATGGCATCAAGGTACGCTACCTGCATTCCGACATCGACACAGTGGAACGGGTAGAAATCATCCGCGACCTGCGCAAGGGCGAATTCGATGTACTGGTCGGGATCAACTTGCTACGGGAAGGGCTTGATATACCGGAAGTTTCACTGGTAGCAATACTGGATGCCGATAAGGAAGGTTTCCTGCGTTCCGAGCGCTCCCTGATCCAGACCATAGGCCGCGCGGCGCGTAACGCCGAGGGCAAGGCCATCCTCTACGCCGACAAGATCACCGATTCCATGCGCAAGGCGATGGACGAAACCAGCCGCCGCCGCGCCAAACAGATCGCCTACAACGAAGCCCACGGCATCACCCCACAAACCATCCGCAAACGCATCGCCGACGTGATGGAAGGCGCTTACGCCAACGTTGCGCGCGGCAAAGGCAAAACCCGCACCGACAAGAAAGTGGCCGAAGAAGCCGCCGAATACCGCAGCCTCACGCCCGATCTGGCACTCAAGGAAATCAAGAAGCTGGAAGACAAAATGTTCCAGCACGCCAAAAACCTGGAATTCGAGCAGGCAGCCTCAGTGCGTGATCAGATTGCCCACATCCGCGCCCGCGTGTTCGGGCTGGAGTAGGGGAAGACCCCCACGTAACTACATCAGGCTCCGCCTCAGGTCAGCCTTGCGCGGCCAGGCGTTAATGACCGCGTGGATCAAAGTCGCCAGCGGAATGGCGAAAAAGACGCCCCAGATTCCCCACAGCGCACCAAACACCAGCACAGCGGTGATGATCGCAACCGGATGCAGGTTCACCATCCCCGCGAACAACAACGGCACCAGCAGATTGCCATCCAGGAACTGGATAACCCCGTAAGCCACGATCACGTACAGAAAGTCGGAGTTATACCCCCACTGGAAATAGGCCACGATGGCCACCGGCAGGGTCACAACTGCTGCCCCCACATACGGGATCAGCACCGAAATACCCACCAGGAACGACAACAACATGGAATATTCCAAACCAAACGCCAGGAAAGTCACGAAAGTCACCACCCACACAATCAGGATTTCCATGAACTTACCGCGCACATAACCGGCAATCTTGCCGTTTACTTCGCTCCAGACCTTCGATACCAAGCGCCGGTCTTCTGGCAGGAAGGAGGTGAACCACGCCAGAATGCTGTCCTTATCCTTAAGGAAGAAAAACACCAGCAGCGGCACCACCACCAGATACACCATGAAGGCAATCAGGTCGACCACTGAAGACAACGAGAAACTCAACACCCGCTGGGACATCAGGGTCAGCTGGGTACGCAAGCCATTCAACAATTCCAGGATCAGTTGCTCGGAAATGATGGTAGGGTATTTTTCCGGCAATAAGCTCAGGGCGCTCTGCCCCGCCGCCAACATCCCCGGAATTTCCAGCACAAACTGGGTTGCCTGTTTGAGCATCAACGGAGCCAGTACAAACAATACGATCAACAACACCAGGATAAACACACTGAACACGATCAAGACGACAATGAAACGTGGCAGTTTGAAGGTGCGCATGAAATCCACCCCACCATCCAGCAGGTAAGCAATGATGATTGCCGCCAACACCGGCGCAAGCACATCACCCGCCAGCACCACCGTGCCAAAACCAAGCAGCAACAGCAGCGCGAGGATGGCAACTTGAGGATTGGAAAAATGCTGGTTATACCAGTCGTTCAATAACTTGATCATGCAATTTCAGACTTGTTTTTAAAGAATTGTTGTCAGTTTTTGTTCAAACTCTGCTTTCAGCGCATGATAGTGTTGTTCAAACGTGGCTTCCAGCTCGTCGATAACGTCACGGGCAAGCTTGCCGTGAATGACATGGGCAGTCATCAGGTTGGAGGTTTCATTGAGCAGACGGTCACGCTCAATCATGGGATAAGTCGCCACCAAGCGCTTGATGGCCTTGACCACACTCTCCTGCTCAGGGCGGGGAAAGTTTTCCGGCTCCGGGAATTCAGTCATTGGTTCAGCAGCAGGGCTACCGGATGTAGCAAGAAATTCAGCAAAACGCACCAACGCAGCCTGATCCTGCGGGTTCATCTCGCGGTATAACTTACGCAAACGCTTTTCTTCGGCAGAACCGGATTGTTGGGGCATACCGGGTAACATACTGGACACTCCCTGATTGGCAGGATTATCGCTGGATATTCAAAGAGGCAATGTTAACAGGAAATATCACAGGCTGTCACAGGCAAACGCGCTGTAGCAGTGGGAAGGCAGGAGTCAGACAGAGAACAGGGGTGCGGTTAGCTACAAGCCTCACCCCTACCCGCTTTAATTGCTATTTTTTCAGGTTTTCGCAGTAACTACGTGCAAATTCAAGCAGCTCTTCCATTGCCCGTACCTTGAACTTCTGGCGCTGGCGTACAAACGAGAAGTCGCGGGTCAGTGGCGGATCCAGCGGGATAGCCAGCAGGGAACCCAGCTTCAGCTCCTTGCCGATACTGGCGCTGGAAACGATGGAAACGCCCATACCAGCTTCAACCGCGCCTTTCACTGCTTCCGGGCTGCCCAGTTCGAGACAGGCGTTCATAGCGTGCTTGTCCATACCCAGTGCATACATATAGTCGAGCACCACTTCACGGGTACCGGAACCTTCCTCACGGCAGATAAAGGGGTACTCCAACACTTCCTTGAGCTTGACGTTTTCCTTGCCAGCCAGTGCATGGCTTGGCGGCACGATCAGCACAAGGTCATCCTGACGGCAGACTTCCACCAGCAGATTCTTGTTGTTGACCTGACCTTCGACCACTGCCAAGTCAATGACATTGTTCTCGACCATGGAAATGATGCCTTCCGTGTTAGAAACACGCAGACGTAGCTTGACATCAGGGTTCTTGGCGTTGAACTCACCCAGAAGGGCAGGCAGCATGTACTCGGAAATGGTCGTGCTGGCACCAATGGTCAGCGAGCCGCTGATGTCATTGGTCATCTCGCGGATCGCGTTTTCCATTTCGTTGTATTGCTCGAAAATACGCTCCGCGTATTCAAACACAATCCTGCCTGCTTCTGTCAGGGAAACGCGGTTGTGTGTCCTGTCGAACAGACGTGTATCAAACTGGTCTTCCAGTTGGCGGATCTGGAATGTGACTGCCGGCTGGGTCATGTGCAGCACTTCCGCAGCCTTGGTGAAACTCAATAGCCTGGCTACTGCATGAAAGACCTGTAATCTTCTATCGGCCATATGATTACCTATTCTCCTGTTACCTGTCCGAGCAAACCCGACAGAGAGCTCATCCTTGCTCTCTTCCGTCCGGTCATCCTTCCCCGGAATATTGATATTGACCTAACAAATCAAAAAAAGTTACCAAAACATCTTCCAGTCATGATCAAAGGAATTTGTTATAGATAGCATAGAACAATTTGTGAATTATGGTTAAACATTGATGTAAGTTGGGCGACAATTCGACAAACGGCATCTTTTATCGTATCAAACGCACTAACCATTTTTTTCCTCTGACGGATTAACCGCAGCTTTTTTTTCGGGCTGTTTAACCTGCCGTCCTGGAATCCTGGGGTCATCGTCGTCCATCAGAATCCGGTGGGCTGGCCCCTCCAGATCATCGTACTGGCCGCTTTTTACCGAGTAAATAAAAGCAACGACCACAATTACCATGACTCCGACAGCAATCGGAATAAGCAAATATAAAGCTTCCACCGGGTTGCATCCTCTATAAATTTACCAGTATAGCCGCAATTAGCTAATTTTTCAGTCGCAATGCATTCAGCACCACGATCAGGGAACTGGCCGACATCCCGATTGCTGCCATCCATGGTGCGATCACTCCGCTCGCAGCCAAGGGAATTGCCACCATATTATAGACTATCGTCCACAGAAAATTTTGTTTTATGATGGTTTGCATACGTCGGGCGGTGTGGATGGCGAATGGCAACTGTCGCAGGTTTTCCGACAACAGCACCATGTCTGCACTGGCCTGTGCCAGTTGGGAACCACTACCCATGGCAATGGAAACCGGCGCACCCGCCAAGACCGGCGCGTCATTCACGCCGTCACCAACCATGGCCACCGTTGCCCCATCCGCCAGCAGGCCACGCATGTAAGCCACTTTCCCATCCGGCAACTGGCCGCCCAGCGCGTGCGGAATCGCCAGCTGTTGCGCAACCGCAGCGACAACCGGCGGGGCATCACCGCTCAGCAAGGTGACATCCACACCCAAGGCTTGCAGCTCGCCCACCATCTGCCCTGCCTCTGCACGTAACTGGTCAGCCAGGCCGACCACCGCCAACCAGCCGTCTTCTGAACCCAGGAAGACTTGCGACTGCCCGGCAGGCTGCTGTGTAGCCATTGGCGGCAAGTCACAACCGGTCAGTTCACGCACGAAATTCTGTGTCCCGATACGGTAATGTTTCTGCTGGTAGACACCCTTCACCCCACGTCCGGATTCCGCCGTCAGGTTGGTGAATGCCACCGGGTTATCGCTGAGGCGCAAGATCGCATGGGCAACCGGGTGTTCCGAAGCCGTTTCCAGCCCGGCAGCCACATGCTTGCAGAAACTGCTGGTGGCATCCCCCAATGCCTGGAAACGGGCAACTTCCAGATGCCCGTGCGAGAGCGTACCGGTCTTATCAAAAATGATATGGTCGACCCGCGCCAGGGTTTCCAGCGCATGGCCACGGGTGGTCAGCACGCCTTTGGAAGTCAGCAGGCCGGTAGCCGCCGTCAGCGCCGCCGGTGTAGCCAGAGAAAACGCGCAAGGGCAAGTAATCACCAGCACCGACAACGCGATCCAGAACGCCCGTGACGGCTCATGCAAATACCACCAGAAGAACACACCAACCGCAATCAGCAGGATGATAGGCACGAAACGTGACGCCACTTTCTCTGCCAACCGTGCCAGCTCGGGCTTTTCCGCCTGAGCACGCTCCAGCAAGCGGATGATGGAAGCCAGCACAGTACTGTCACCGACTTTTTCCACCTGCATGGTCAAGGGGCTTTCGACATTGACCGTGCCACCGACCAGGGCATCGCCCTGCCGCTTGTGGCACGGCAGGCTTTCCCCTGTCAGCAGGGATTCATTGGTGCTGCTGACACCCTCGGTCACGACGCCATCCGCAGGCACAACTTCGCCGGGCTTGACCAGCAGGTAATCGCCGGGTTCCAACTGGCTGACCGGCACCACTTCCTGTTCACCATTGCGCAAGCGGGTAGCGGTCGCGGGCATCAGCCGCACCAGTTCTTCCGCCACCTGCCCAGCCTTGTGGCGCGCGGCCATTTCCAGATAACGCCCAGTCAGCAGGAAAAAGGTAAACATGCTAACCGAATCGAAATAAACTTCCCCGCCACCGGTCAGGGTTGCCCACACGCTGGCGCTGAAGGCAATGCCGATGGCCAGCGATACCGGCACATCCATGCCGAAACGGCCACGCCGCAGGTCGCGCCAGGCCGAGCTAAAAAATACCCGCGCCGAATAGAACACGACCGGTGTGGTCATGACCAGGCTGATCCAGCGCAGGAAATCGCGCATCCCGGTATCCATGTCGGAAGCAACACCGATATACATCGCCACCGCGATCATCATAACCTGCATCATGCCCAGCCCGGCGACCGCTATCCGGCGCAGTGCCGCAGATTTTTCCTTTTTTTGCAGGGATTCGAGACGGCCAGGGTCAAACGGGTGGGCGTGATAACCGATTTCAGTAATGGCTTTAAGCACATCGCTGAGATGGATGCGTTCGTTGTCCCATTTCAGGGTAGCACGGTGGGTGGAATAGTTGATGCGGAAATCCAGCACCCCATCCAGTTGCTTGACATGGTGTTCGTTGAGCCACACACAGGCGGCGCAGACAATGCCTTCCAGGATCAGCGAGGCTTCGCGGATATTGCTACCAGTGTCGCGCACAAAGGATTTCTGCAATTCCGGCGCGTCGTAGACCTGCAACTGGCGCAGGGCTTCCGGCACCAGGTCTTCGGGCTTGTCGCCTATACTGGTGCGGAAACGGTAGTAATCGGTCAGGTTGTTGTCGACGATGGCAGTCGCCACGGCCTGGCAACCGGTACAGCACATGTTGCGTTCATCGCCATCAATGGTAACCGGGTAATGTGCGCCAGAGGGGATAGGCTGGCCACAATGGAAGCAGTCCGTCACCGGAACCTGCATTACAGTTTCTGTCATAGCGTGTTACGGGTTATCCTCAATCCAGGTTTCGCCCTTGACTTCATGCACTTCCTCCCCGCGTGCCACCGTAATCACCATCGACCACAAGCCGGGAGCCTGCAATTGCAGCGGCTTGCCGTAATAACCGGGGGCAGATTCCATCAACTGGAAACTCACATCCAGCGCCTTGTTGGCCGGTCGCAGGAAAGTCACTTCCACTTTGGCACCGGTCACAGCCTGGCCTGCCTTGTCAGTGACATGTAGGCGGAACATGCTTGCGCGCCCCAACTGTGGCTTTTCCAACCAGCCATCAGCCACTTGCCAGCCCCGTTCCTGCTGGGTCTGGAGCTGTGTCATGTGATGGTTGTAGAGTTCGTATTGCTTCTGGAAATCATTGGATACCGTACCCGGAAATGCCGAGGAGACATTCTTGGCGCTTTGCCGCTGGGGTTCCGGCAGGAAGCGCTTGACGAAACCCTCGCTCGCCCCGCTGTTGGCCAGGGTAATGATGGTGGCATCCACCACCACCAGGATCATGAAAAAGCCGATAATGACGCCCAACCCCCAATGGAACCGCCCCCCGGAAGCTTCCCGGTTACTGAAAATGACCCCTAGCAACACGGCAGTCATGGTGTAGAAGGCGAAATGGATCGCGAACACATCCAGCCCCCCCCAGTTCAGGGCCGCCAGCGGGATGTAGATGGCCTGCGTCAGCAAGATGGTCAGCAAGGCTGCCAGCTTGACCGGGCGTTTCAACACCTTGAACAGGAAAAAAAACAGGGCGGACGCGATAATCACGCCCACCCCCAGCGTCAATGCAATATTCTGGTTTTCCATATCACCTTTACGGCGTAATAAAATGTGAAGGTATGACCACAGGTTCCGTTACCTTGCCTTCCACCGGCGTCAAGCGGAACTGGAACTCGCGGTTTTTCTGCGTATCGCCCGGCGGCACAGTATAGCGGATTTTAGCCAGTACCCGCATACTGGAATCCGGTTTCAGGCTCAAATCAGTGATTTGCCCCAAATCCAGTTCGGCATTAGGCAGGTTTTCAACCGCCAGCGTGTAACGCCCCGCTTCCATGGTCTTGTTGTTGATCTTGACTTCGTAACTGTTCTGGATGCGTCCATCCGACAAGGTGACGAACAGCGGGCTACGGATTTGTACAGCGGTCGCTTCCAGCAACTTGCTGCTGGCGATGCTCCACACCAGATAAACTGTTGCCAGCAAGGTTGCCGCGCCATAACCCAGGGTACGCAACTTGATGACCTTGGTCTTTTTGCCTTCCAGCGCATGTTCAGACGTATAGCGGATCAGGCCACGCTGCCAACCCTGCTTGTCCATGATGCCGTCGCAAGCGTCGATACACAGGGCACAGTGGATGCAACCAATCTGCAAGCCGTTACGGATGTCGATACCGGTTGGGCATACTTGTACGCACAAGCCGCAATCCACACAATCACCATGACCAGCCGCCTGCCGGTTACCCTGGTCACGCATTTCCTTGACTGGCTTGATACGTCCGGTAGAGCCTTCGCCACGGTTTTTATCGTAAGAAACGATCATGGTGTCCTGGTCGAACATCACACTCTGGAAACGCGAATACGGGCACATGTGCAGGCACACATACTCTTTCGCCCAGCCCGCCGTCAGATACGTGGTTGTCATCAGGATAATGGCTGTGCCGTACATGGCAGTGGGTGCTTGCCCAGTGAAAAATGCCTTGGTCAACTCAAACGCATCACCCCAGTACAAGGCAAAACTGATGCCAGTCCACAAGGCCAGCAACAGCCACAAAGCATGGGTCAGACCTTTTTTGCGGATTTTCTCGGCATTCCAGGGCTGTTTGTCCAGACGCAGCCGTGCCACCCGGTCACCCTGAATGTACTTTTCAATAAAGCGGAAAGCGTCCGTCCACAACGTCTGGAAGCAGAAATAGCCGCAAAACACCCGCCCAAACAGGGTGGTCACGAAAAACAGCAACACCGCCGCCAAGAACAGCAACGCCGTCAGCCAGAAAATATCCTGCGCGTGCATGACCAGATCAAACATGTAGTAACGGCGGCCCGGAATATCGAACAGGATCGCCTGATCCGGCCCTACCGCGCGTTCCCAGCGCAGCCATGGCAGCAGGAAAAAGGCCGCATAGGCAACCACCAGAATGCCGGTCTTGATATTACGGAAACGGCCTTCCACGGAACGCGGCTGGAGGGATGACTTCGGTTCGATGACTTGTTCAATGCTCATGTGTTTGCAGTATCCAATCGCTCAAGAGTTGCAGACCCCGCCACACCTGAGCATGGTCGGACATGACGAAAAATCCGCATAATACCCTACCGGGCGCACTTTACATTGCGCGTAATCAAGTTGGAACAGTAATTCATTACTTTCTAATATTTATTTTTCCCGCCAGCTTACGCCAGATACTCGGCATTGCCCATATAACCACGCAACGCTTCTGGTATCCGGATGCGCCCATCCGCCTCCTGATAGTTTTCCAGCACAGCCACCAAAGTACGCCCCACAGCTAAACCAGAGCCATTCAGGGTATGCAGCAATTCGGGTTTGCCGGTTTCAGGGTTACGGTAACGCGCCATCATGCGCCGCGCCTGGAAGTCGACGAAGTTGGAGCAGGAAGAAATTTCACGGTATTTCTGCTGACCCGGCAACCATACTTCAATGTCGTAGGTCTTGGCAGACGAAAAACCGGTATCCCCCGCGCACAGCACGATCACCCGGTAAGGCAACCCCAGCTTTTGCAGGATGGCTTCGGCATTGGCGGTCAGGCTTTCCAGTTCCGCCCAGGAATCTTCCGGGCGCACCAGCTTGACCATTTCCACCTTCTCAAACTGGTGCTGGCGGATCAGGCCGCGCGTATCCTTGCCGTAGGAACCGGCTTCGGAACGGAAGCAAGGCGTATGGCAAGCATACTTCACCGGCAAATCAGCCGCATCGATGATAGTGTCACGCGCCAGATTCGTCACCGGCACTTCAGCGGTCGGGATCAGGTAATAGCCTTGCTCGTTGCTGAGCTTGAACAGGTCTTCCTCGAACTTGGGCAACTGGCCAGTGCCGCGCAGGCTGTCGGCGTTGACCATATACGGCGTATACACCTCGGTATAGCCATGTTCACCCGTGTGCGTATCCAGCATGAACTGGATCAAGGCCCGGTGCATCCGTGCCATCGCCCCGCGCATCACCACGAAGCGGGAACCGGTCAGTTTCGCCCCGGCATCAAAATCCATCCAGCCATTGGGTAGGCCGAGGTCAACGTGGTCTTTCGGCTCGAAATCGAGTTGCGCAGGCTCACCCCAGCGGCGGATTTCGACGTTGGCGTTTTCATCCGCCCCATCCGGCACGGAAGCGTCCAGCAGATTGGGGATACCCATGACAATGGCATCCAGCTCAGCTTGCAGGTTGGCGAGTTCCTGTTCCCTCACCTTTAAGCTATCGCCCAGGTCGGTAACTTCTGCCAGCAGCGGCTGGATGTCTTCGCCTTTGGCCTTGGCCTGGCCGATCTTTTTGGAACGGGAATTACGCTCGTTTTGCAGGTTCTGGGTTTCCACTTGCACCGCCTTGCGGCGCTCTTCCAGCGCACGAATGCCGTCGATATCCAGCTTGAAACCGCGCCGCGCCAACTGGCTAGCGACTTCACCCAGTTCTGTTCTTAAACGTTTTGGATCCAGCATAACTCTTGTTCCATGAGTGGGAATTTGAAAAAGGCGACATCTTAACCCAGAACGCCCCCTTTTTTACATGCCTGAACCGTGACAGGCGTGGCTCAAATACTGACAAACCGGTTAGTCAAGCTACCAACGCCTTCAATACTGACGACTACGGTATCCCCATCCTCCATCCCGCACACACCGACCGAAGTACCGCAGGCGATCACGTCGCCCGCTTCCAGCGTCATGTCGTGGGAAATGCGGCTAACAATTTCATACGGCGAAAAAAACATGTCGGCAACCGGGTAGTCCTGCTTTTGCTCGCCATTAAGCCCCACCCGCACCCGCAGTTCCTCCGGTTCCAGACCGGTGGCAATACAGGGGCCAAACACACCAAAATTGTCGGAACCCTTGGCGCGGCTCCAGTGGACGAAGGCAGGGTCAAGCTTCAAGCGATCGCGGGCAGTCACATCATTGACGCAGGTATAGCCGAAAATAGAGGCTGGTGCGTCTGCCAGCGCCACATTCCGGCAGCGTTTGCCAATCACAATGCCAAGCTCACCCTCAAACACCACCATGCCAGTATAGTTGGCAGGACGCGTGATCGGGTCACCCTCTCCCGCAAAACTGTTGGCAGGCTTGAGGAAATACAGCGGATGCTCCGGCTTGTGCAGGTTTTCCAGCACAGCGCGTTCCCGGAAATTATTCCACAGACCGATCATTTTGGAGGGCTCGCAAGGCATCAGCAGGCGCACGCCATCAAGGGCAAATTCCCGCCCAGTGACAGTGTTTTCCCCGAACAGCTTACCGGCATACTCCCTAATCCTGCCCTCCGTTAATACACCAAAGCGGGTTAAACCTTCGGCTTCGAAACGTACCCAACGCGCCATGCCACAACCTCATTGCTTATCTCAAAAACAAGAGCTTACTGTTGCGGCGCACAAAAATCCAGACATGCGCCAGCGGCAAGTAAAATCAGCCCTCCCCGCGCTGCGTCACCACCGCCCTTACCTGCTGTTCGCAACGGGCAGCCAGCGTCTTGCGATCCAGCCCTGCCGTTTCCAGCGGAGGCAGAAAATGGATCTCCGCGCGGATTTCCTGTTCCCCCAGTAAACCTTGCAGATTATCCCACAGCGATTGCTGATCAACGTAAGGAACCAGCGGATGGGTTAGCCCATCACTTCCCGGATAGCGCAAGGCCACCGGCTGCACCCGCACGCCCACATCCAGCGCCGGGGCCAGCAGCCGCGCGTGGAAAGTGCGCACATCATTACCGGTGGTGGTAGTGCCTTCCGGAAACAGCAACACTGCCCTGCCCCCCTGCAATGCCTGCAAAATGGTGGCGGAAGCCTGCGCCGCCGCGCCTGCCTTGCCACGCGTGATGAACAGTGTGCCGGATTTATCCGCCAGCCAGCCAATCACCGGCCAGTGCCGTACCTCCTGCTTGGAAAGGAAGCGTGGTCGCGCATACCCACCCAGCAAGGCAATATCTAGCCAGGAAATGTGGTTGGCGACCATCAGCACACCGTCCCCGGCAGGTTCCCCAAATAGGGTCACGCGCACGCCCACTCTCCGTGCCACCCCGCTCAACCACCAGCTGATCAGGCGTTGGTAAAACGGTTTGTTGAACGATATACGCAGGATTCCGGCCATCAGCGCCGTTAACATCACCCCGGTCAGAATATGCAAACTCAGTCGAAACAAACGGAAAACACGGCGTAATAGCTTCATTTTATTCTCCTTTTTAACAGCACTGATGAGATTACTGACATATCGTCGCTGGCGGAAGCACGCAACGCAATTTTTTTCTGTTTGTCACAAAGCTGTCATATAGGCCGCTTACAGTACACAGCAGTTCAATACTGACATTGACTGAAGACTGAATTTACAACTTTGGAGACTTTCATAATGAAGAAAATTGCCCTGGCGATTGCTGCTGGTCTGGCGCTGTCCGCGACTGCGGCATACGCACGTGACAACATCGAAATCGTTGGTTCTTCCACCGTTTACCCTTTCTCCACCACTGTTGCCGAGCAGTACAGCAAGAAAACCGGCAACGCTGCTCCTAAAGTTGAGTCCACTGGTTCTGGCGGCGGCTTCAAAATGTTCTGCGAAGGCGCTGGCGTTGACACCCCGGACATCACCAATGCTTCCCGCCGCATGAAATCCAGCGAGCTGGAGACCTGTGGTAAAAACGGCGTTGACGCGGTAACGGAAGTCAAGATCGGTTTCGACGGTATTGCTATCGCCAACGCCAAATCCGCACCTGAATTTGACCTCACCGACAAGGATCTGTTCATGGCACTGGCCAAGCAGGTGCCTGGCGCTGACGGCAAACTGGTTGACAACCCTAATAAGACCTGGAAAGAAGTCAACGACAAGCTGCCCGACACCAAGATCGAAGTCCTCGGCCCGCCACCCACCTCCGGCACTCGTGACGCTTTCGCTGAACTGGTGATGGAAAAAGGCTGTGAAGGCATCGAAGCGATCGACGCCATCAAGGCCGAATCCAAAAAACTGAAAGAAGAAGGCAAGGAAGATGACGCCAAAGCCAAGGAAAAAGAGCATAAGGCTGCCTGCATGACTGTCCGTGAAGATGGCGCTTACGTCGAAGCTGGTGAAAATGACAACCTGATCGTACAGAAACTGGAAGCCAACCCTGATGCACTCGGCATCTTCGGTTACAGCTTCCTAGAACAGAATACCGACAAGGTAAAAGGCTCCAAGATTGACGGCGTTGTACCCACCTTTGAAACCATCGCTGACGGCAGCTACCCGGTTTCACGCCCACTGTTCTTCTACGTGAAAAACGCTCACGTTGATCAGGTCAAGGGCATCAAGGAGTTTGTTGCTGAATTCACCAGCGATGCTGCTTGGGGCGATGATGGCTACCTGTCTGACAAGGGTCTGATACCCCTGCCACAAGAGATGCGCGCAGCATCCGCCAAAGCTGCTGCTGACCTGAAGCCGCTGACGGCTGACGACCTCAAGTAATATGGCTGAATAACAACATCCTCCTCCGATCCAATAGCATCAATAACGGAGTTGAAGGGAGTGCAATGGCACTCCCTTTTTTATGGCTACTGACGGCGCTGGATATACGCCTTGGCGAAACGTTTACCCAGTTCCATCTGGCCTGCGGCGTTGAAATGGATACCATCATCCAGCTTGCCCAGATTGTCAGTAGGTATCATCAAGGCGTTGGCGAGCTGGCTTTGCGCAGACTTTTGCTGGCTGCGTACTGACTCGATGGTGTCATTATGTTCGGGGTGTTCCAGACTGACCTGGCCGTAAATGAACAGACTGTCGGGCGATTGCAAATCCTTGCGCAGACTGCTCACCAGTGTCGCAAAACGGCTACCATACTGGTTGGCGACATCCGGCGCACTGCGGGCGTCGCTTTCCCCTTGCATCCACAGGATTGCGTCGACCTTGCCATTTTCCTCCGCATCCGTCGCGAAACCGACCTGACGCAACAGCGCCTTGTAAAGCCCCTGCCCTGGCTGCCATTGCTGGATCAGGCTGCCGGAAGCGGCCTGCTTGACCAGGATAATATGGTCATTGGGAAAAGCGCGCGCCACGTCGTGGGCAAAGCTGACCTCAGGGCCGAACCAGGCAAACTTCGCCAGAGGGTGTTCACGCCCCTGATAGAAAAACGTCACGTTGGCTGGCGTAGTTTTGTAGGTAGCAGGCAGGTCGTTAACCTTGCCACGCCCCATCATGTTGGATTGCCCGGCCAGGATGATCAACCGGTCTTTTGCCCAGATTGCGGGAGCCTGCGCCAGCAGCAGGATGGCCAGTAATTGGGTCAGGAATAATCGCATTTTCAATATCCACCTTGTTTTGTCATGGCGAGACTCTAACATATATACTGCCGTTCATCCTGTATTAACCCGGAAGGGCATCATGCGCGTACTTGGAATTGAAACCTCCTGTGACGAAACCGGCGTCGCCATTTATGACACAGACAAGGGTCTGCTGGCACACCGTTTGTTCAGCCAGATCGCCATGCACGCCGAATACGGCGGCGTAGTGCCGGAACTGGCTTCACGCGACCATATCCGCCGTGTGCTACCACTGCTGCGCGAGGCGCTGGCGGATGCAAACCTTGGCATGGCCAACATTGAAGGCATTGCCTATACCGCAGGGCCGGGGCTGATCGGGGCACTGATGACGGGGGCTTCGATCGCGCGCTCAATGGCGTGGGGCTTGGGGATTCCCGCCGTGGGCGTACACCACATGGAAGGGCATTTGCTCGCGCCAATGCTGGAAGAAAATCCGCCGGAACTGCCATTCGTAGCCCTGCTGGTGTCGGGTGGGCACACCATGCTGGTGGATGTGCCACAAATAGGCGAATACCACATCCTGGGCGAAAGCGTGGACGACGCCGCCGGGGAAGCATTTGACAAAACGGCTAAACTGATGGGGCTGGATTACCCCGGCGGGCCACTGCTGGCAAAACTGGCGGAACAAGGGCGCGAAGGCATTTACCGCTTTCCACGCCCGATGGTGGATCGTCCGGGCTGTGATTTCAGTTTCAGCGGGCTGAAAACGTTTTCGCTGACAACCTGGCAGAATTCCGGCCAGACAGGGCAGGACAAGGCCGATATTGCACGCGCGTTTGAGGAAGCAGTGGTGGATACGCTGTTCATCAAGTGTCGCCGGGCGCTGGAACACATGGGCAGGAAACGGCTGGTCGTGGCTGGCGGCGTAGGCGCGAACCGGCGCTTGCGGGCGCGGCTGGCGGAACTGGAAGCGGAAGTGTTTTTCCCACGGTTGGCATTTTGCACCGACAACGGGGCAATGATTGCGTATGCCGGGGCGCTGCGCTTACTGGCAGGGGCAAGGGAGGAAGCCGTGATCAACGCCCGCCCACGCTGGCCATTGACGGAACTGGACGTGTTGGGGGTGTAAACGGCTGCCTGCGCCCTACCCCTTGGCAGGCATGGATTATGCCAGTAGGGGTATCTTGCCGCTGACCGTTTCTGCACCTATGCTTGCGCCCATTCTTTAACACCGTGGGCATTCATACATGAAAAAAATTGAAAATGCTTTTGAACACCTCTTGTTCAACAGCCGCTGGCTATTGGCTCCTGTCTACCTGGGGCTGGTCGTCGCGATGGGCATCTTGCTATTCAAGTTTGGCAAGCAGGTTTGGCTATTGCTGAGCAAGCTCGGCAATGCTACCGACGCGGAAATCATCATCGGCGTCTTGTCATTGGTGGATATCGCGCTGGTCATGAGCCTGCTGATCATCATCATCCTCAGCAGCTACGAAAACTTTGTTTCCAAAATGGATGACCTGCACGGCCATCAGGATCGCCCGGAATGGATGGGGCATATCGGCTTCAGCGACCTTAAAATCAAGCTGATCGGCTCCATCGTCGCTATTTCCGGGATCGAATTGCTGAAAGCCTTCATGAATGTTGACAACCTGAGCGACAGGCACATGGCGTGGATGGTTGGCATCCACATGACCTTCGTTGTTTCCGGGGTGCTGTATGCGGTGATGGACAGGCTCAGCCATCGCTAAGCCACACCTGCAAGCAGCCATCAACAAACCTCCCGTAAGCGGGAAGATTTGTTGCAAACAGGCGTTTCCTGCCTATCTTTAAGAAGGGGCAAAACTACACCAGGGGGATGCCATGACGCCAGATAACCATACCATTGCCGTATTGCTGCTGACCGCCTTCGCCCTGTTCCTGTTCAGCCGCGAAAAAATACCGCTGGCAACATCCTGCCTGCTGATCCTGACGGTGTTGGTAGTCGGGTTTGAGCTATTCCCCTATGAAAGCGCAGAAGGTATGGTTGAGCCGGTCGATTTCTTCTACGGCTTCGGCCATGAGGCACTGGTGGCTGTCTGCGCCCTGATGGTGGCGGGGCAAGGGCTGGTGCGTACCGGGGCGCTGGAGCCGCTCGGTTTGGTGCTGGCCAAATTGTGGGGCAAGCACCCGGCACTGTCGTTGCTGGCGACGCTGCTGATTTCCGCCTTATTGAGCGCTTTCATCAACAACACGCCAATTGTGGTGCTGCTGATCCCGATCCTGCTAAATGTGGCAGCGCGTACCCAAAGCTCACCCAGCGGGATGCTGATGCCGATGGGTTTTGCGACCTTGCTGGGTGGCATGGGCACGACCATTGGTACCTCCACCAACCTGCTGGTGGTGAGCGTGGCGGCGGAAATGGGCATGAGCCGGTTTGACATGTTTGACTTCGCCCTGCCCGCCCTCATTGCAGGCAGTTTCGGCATGGCGTTCCTGTGGCTGGTTGCACCCCGCATGTTACCCCAACAAGCGGTGAATGCCGCCCATACCGTCAACCGCATCTACACAGCGCACCTGCACATTCCGCCCGGCAGCTTTGCTGATGGCAAGCCGGTGCAGGAAGTCATCGACAAAACTGACGGCGAGCTGCGCATCAGCATCATCCGCCGCAGCGCGCACGAAGGCATCACGCCCCTGCCCGATACCCTCATCAAGGCCGACGACCGCCTGCTGGTGCATGATACGCCGGAATGCCTGAAACGCATCGAGCTGTTACTGGGCGCTGGTTTACATCCGGTAGACCCGGCATTTGGTGGGCATGAGCATGTTTCGGAAGGCAAGCAACAACTGGCGGAAATCCTCATCCACCAGCGTTCACCATTACTGGGCCAAACCTTGCAGACGGTGAGTTTTGTCGAAAACTACCACTTGGTGGCTTTGGGCATTCATCGTGACGGGCATCTGATCCGTTCCATGCCGGACGGGTTGGGCAACCTGACGCTGCGGCTGGGTGACATCCTGCTGGTGCAGGGGCGCAGCGAACACATCAACGGCCTGAAGCTGATGGAGGACTTTTTCGTGCTGGCGGGCAAGACTGACCTGCCGCACTCGAAGAAGATTCCGCTGGCATTGCTGATCATGTTCCTGATTATCCTGCTGCCCGCGTTGAAGGTCATGCCGATTGCGGTGAGTTCAGTAACCGGGGTGCTGCTGATGATCCTGGCCCGTTGCATCGACTGGAGCGATGTGACCCATGCGCTGAGCATTCCGGTGATCATGATCGTGGTGTCCAGCCTGGCGCTGGGCCATGCCCTGAGTGTGACGGGGGGTAGCGAATTCCTGGCCATGCAATTCCTGCACGTGACAGCGGGGGCTTCGCCGCCGGTCATTATCAGTGGGCTGTTGTTGCTGATGGCCATCCTCACCAATGTGGTTTCCAACAATGCCGCCGCCGTCATTGGTACGCCGATTGCGATCAACATTGCCAACGAATTGCAACTCAGCCCGGAAGCCTTCGTGGTCGCGGTACTGTTCGGCGCGAACATGAGCTACATGACACCGATGGCCTACAAAACCAACCTGCTGATCATGGCGGCGGGGAATTACCGGTTTATGGATTTTGTGCGGGTGGGGCTGCCGCTGACCTTGATCATGTGGCTGGCTTATAGTGTGTTGTTGCCAATGTTTTATTATTTGCCGTGAGGGTGGAGCAAGATTAGCCGGATAAGCCGACCAAAAAGCTGTTCATGCCCAAGGCAAAACTGAAGGTATACCAGCGTATTTCACCGCGTTTCATTCATCACCCCATGCCTGTTCGCCTTCCCAGACCGGGAATTCATCGAGAGTGACCGGGTAGCGCATGTAACCGGCACGGTGCTTTTCCACCAACTGGCGTTGTCGGTATTGGGCTATCGCCTTACGCAGGGCTTCCCGGGTAAAGGCCGAACGGTTAGTACGGCTTTCGCGGACAACTTCATCTCACGGCTGTTGCCCTTGGCCACTGAATTTGCCGTAAATATCAGGGTTTCATGATGCATGTTGTTACTTTTCCGCTTGCATCAATGGGAAAATGGGGTTACCGCAGGATGCCAAGAGAGGAACCCGATGAAACATGCCATGAAACAACACCCCGTCAAACAATTGCCCAACATCATATGGTGGCTGGGGTACGGCGGGTTGATACCCTTCTTTGCGCTGACCATGGCGCTGTTGCTGGACATTTCCGTACCCCTGCCGGGCGACGGCAAGTTGGGCTGGTGGCTGGCTGCGTATGCCGCTGTGGTATTGAGTTTCATCGGCGCGGTGCACTGGGGTGTGGCGCTGGGTATGCAGGATCGGTTGGAGGAAAGCGAACTCGGCAAGCTGCTGCTGTTCAGCGTGATTCCAACCTTGGTGGCCTGGTTTTCCCTGCTGCTGCCAACCCATCTCACCCTGTATGTACTGGCGGCGCTGATCGTGTTCGCCTATTTCGCCGATTCCGTCCTGCTGTTCCGCAAGCTTGCGCCGGGCTATGGCAGGATGCGTCTGCATCTGACCATCATTGTCGCCCTGCTGCTGGGTGCATCAGGCGTGGCGGTTGGCGATGTCGTGGCCTAACCGCTTTCAGACTGAGGTTTCTGTACAAGTCTTGTCAAATTGCTGAATACTAACGGGAATGATTCCAAGCAGATTAATTCCTGATGCAAAATGGCGCAAAACAGCAAATCGCGTGGCTGGTGGGAGCTAGTTCCGGCATAGGCCGGGCATTGGCCTTCCAGTTGGCGCAAGCAGGTTGGCAAGTTGCCATCAGCGCCCGCCGTCTGGATGCCTTGCAAGCCATGCAGGCACAAGCCGCCGCCTTGCACCCCTACCCTGTGGATGTGACAGATCTACACAGCCTGCATGACGCGGTGGAGTTTATCACCCACGAATTGGGTAACATTGATTTGTGCCTGTTGAATGCGGGTGACTATACGCCGATGCCACTGGCGGATTTCAACATCGGCCTGTTCCGCAAGCTGTGTGAAGTCAATTACATGGGGATGGTCAACGGGCTGGATGCCATCCTGCCAGCGATGCTGGCGCGTGGGCGCGGGCAAATCCTGCTGACCGCCAGCATCGCCGGGTATCGTGGCCTGCCCAAATCCGCCCCCTACAGCGCCAGCAAGGCTGCGGTGATCAATCTGGCGGAATCATTGCATCTGGAACTGAAAGCGCGTGGTGTGTTGCTACGTGTCATCAACCCCGGTTTCGTGCGCACGCCGCTGACCGACCAAAATACCTTCAAAATGCCCTTCCTGATCGAGGCGGATACAGCAGCCCGCGCCATCATACGTGAACTGGACAAGGATCATTTTGAAATTGTATTCCCCAAACGTTTCGCCTGGTTGATGAAACTGCTGCGCATGTTGCCGTACTGGCTGTATTTCAACCTAACCCGCAGGGCTGTGTGATGGAACATGTCAGGCGCTATCTGGATACGTTTGCCAATCTGCAAGCGGATGGCCTGGAACGGCTGGCCAGCATTTTTGCCCCGGATGCGCGTTTTAAAGACCCCTTCAACGATGTACGCGGAGTGGATGCCATTACCCGGATTTTTGCCCACATGTATGCCACCACCCGCGAGCCACATTTTGTGATACGGGAACATGCCTTGCATGGCGACAGGCTGTTCATCCGTTGGGACTACCATTTCCAGACACTCAAGGGGGTGGCCTGGGAAATTCCCGGTGTCAGTGTCGTCCGCTTCAACCTGGCCGGGCTGGCGGTGGAACACGTGGATTACTGGGATCCGGCGGAACATATCTACAGCAAATTACCGCTGCTGGGCTGGCTGATGCGCTGGCTGCGCGGCCAGCTGTCTGCCTCATAGCTCCCGTAGCAGGTTCGAGCGTAGTGACTGCGCGATAGGCTGCTTTTCACCTAGCCAAATGCCGAAGTACAAGGAAGCAAACTCTGCCGATTTCACGTTCGTGCCAACTTTGCCGTTCAGCAACAGGCTGGTCATTTGCGTGCTGGCGTCGTAACACATCCGGTAAACATCACCCGGCTGCACATCCTGATAAGCGTCATGCCATTGGCTGATTTGCGGCTGGAAACGCGCCAGCGTCGCCGCGTCGTGCTGGCGTTTGAGGATGGTATCGGCAGCCAGCGCAAATTTGTCTGCTGTCAGCTCCACGACATAATCCAGTTTCAGGCAGCGTGAAACACTGGCATCCAGAACAGTTGTACGGCTGGCATTGGCGCTGACAGATAACTGGGCATCGTAAACCTTGATGACCCCGAGGTAGAAGGCTTCACCCTGACCCACGGTTTTCAGCCCAGCGGGAATATTGGCGAACGCGGCCAGGGGCGCGCACAGGATGGTAGCCATAATGGGTTTGAGGAATCTTTTCATGAATAATCCTCAATCTTCATGCTGCTGCACCCGGCCATGAAGAGCAGAAGGGTAAGCAGAATAGAGCGAATTCGCATAACTCATCTCCCAATAATCACGGAAGTCGACTTCACTGAACGGGAAGCGCCACATGCGCCAGATCACCCAACCTTTCAGCAACACCGGCAAGCCGGCGTAAAGTAGCGCCAGCGCCCACAAGGCTTCAGAAGACTGTTCGGTTGCGTCTGCCCTGAACCCAGCCCATTCCAGCAGCGGGAACGCAATACCGACCGCCAGCGCCAAGGCCAGTTTGGTCAGCAAGCCCCACAGGCCAAACAGCAAGCCGGTATTAGGGCTGCCCTGATGCTGCATCTGCTGGGCAATATCGGCCTGCATGGAGGCGGGCAAAGCGACATCCGCCCCCAGCGCCAGCCCACTAATCACACAGATGCCGAAAAACCAGTACAGATCACCCGCACCCAGCCACGGAACCCACACGAACCCCAGCACTGACAACCCAAGCGCCAACACCCATGCCCGACTCTTGTCGATGTGTCTGGCAAACCACAACCACAGCGGCAGACCAAGAACACCGCTAAGGAAATAGGCCATCAGCACCATTCCTGCCTGTTCAGGGGCTTGCAACACATGGGTAACAAACAGGATGAACAAGGTGGCAGGCAGGGCGTTGGCTAAACTGTTAACAAAGTAAGCGGGCAGCAACTGGCGTATCGCGGGATGTGCTGAGAGAATGCTGCCCACCTTGCGCAAGTGCGCGAACCAGCGGTTGTGGCGGCGTTCCACCAGCCACAACAAGGCAGGGACGAGGGATAAAGGCAACAGGAACCAAATAGCGGTAGCCAGGGTTCCCAGCGTAGCAGCGGCTTGCTCATTGGTTCCCAGCAGGAAGGGCAAGGTAACCACCAACACGGTGCCAATAATCGCGAACACTTCGCGGCTGGCGGCCAGCGCGCTTTTGCCGTGGTAATCGCGGGTCATTTCCGCGCCCCATGCCTGCCACGGCACGTTGATCAGTGTCCAGCCCAGATAAGTAATGCTTGACCAGATGAACAGGTAGTAAGCATCAACTGTACCACTTGGGCGTAGCAGGTATTCGATACCGGTCAGCAGCAAGGGCGCGCCCAGCAGCATGAACAACTTGCGCCGCCCAAGACGGCTGTGCAGCTTGTCGTTGGCCCAACCAATCAGCGGGTCGGTGAAAACATCCAGCGCGCGCGCCGCCAGCAGGGCGATGCCAACCACCGTCAACGGCAAACCCAGATCCTGCGCATAAAATGTCGGTAGATAGACGTATAGTGGCAAGCCCAGCATCGCCAGCGGCAAGCCCGGCAAACCGTAGAACAGCAATTGGCGATAGTAGGCGGTTTTCACAAGCGAGGTTTCTCCAAGGTCAACTGGATCACGTCAATGCGCCCTTCGTTGAAGCCTGCTTCGCAATAGGCCAGGTAGTAACGCCACAAGCGCTCAAAGCGTTGGTCATAACCCAGTGGCCGCAGTGCAGGCAGGGCGGCACGGAAGCGCGCATCCCATTCCGCCAGTGTACGGGCATAATCCTGCCCAAAGCCAATACGGTTGATTTGCTTAAGGTTGCTGCCCGCCACCAGCCGGTCGAGCTGTGCGGGGCAAGGTAACATGCCGCCGGGGAAGATGTAGCGCTGGATGTAATCGGCACGGGAACAGTAAGTATCAAACCATTCATCGCCGATGGTGATGATTTGCAGCACAGCGCGGCCACCCGGTTTCAGGTGCTTTTCCAGTGCATGGAAATAGGTTTCCCAGTATTCCCGTCCGACCGCTTCAAACATTTCGATGGAAACGATGTGGTCGTAAGCGCCTTCGATGTGGCGGTAATCGCGCAGTTCCATGCGGGTCTGCGTGCCGAAACCTTGCAGTCGTTGTTGCGCCCAGGCCAGTTGTTCGTGGGAAAGGGTGACGCCATGCACCTTGCAGCCTGCTTGCGCTGCCATTGCCGCAAAACCGCCCCAGCCGCAGCCGATTTCGAGGATTGCCTGCCCCGGTTTTGCCCCCAGTTCGTCGAGGATGCGCTGGTATTTGGCCTGTTGCGCCTGCTTCAGCGTCATGCCGGGCTGGGTGTAGAGGGCGGCGGAATAGGTCATGCTTGCATCCAGCCATTCGCGGTAGAAATCATTGCCCATGTCGTAGTGATGGGCAATGTTCTTGCGGCTGTTGCGGATGCTGTTGCGGCGCAGCTGGTGGAACCAGTTGGCGGGCTTGCGCAGCAATTTGCGGTTGTCGAGGGTATTGCCGAACTGTTCCCAGTTACGCAGCAGCAAGGTCAGCAAATCGGCAGGCTTGTCGCTTGACCAATCGCCTGCGAGGTAGGCCTCCCCAAAACCAAGGTCGCCCTTGCCCAGGCATTTCAGCGCCAACCTCAGGGGGTGATGAATGTGGATGCTGGCGTGCAGTTCATCGGAATGCCCGACAATGTAGCTTTCCCCGTCCAGATGAATGCTGAGCCTGCCGTGCTGGATACGCGCCAGGGTCGCAATCAGCCAGCGCTTGAAAGTGGGCAGTTGCGCCAGTTGCAGGACAAGCGGTTGGGGCAGGGTATTTTCCATGCTCATCAGGTAATCTCCTCGGTCGGTGGTCTAGGCTTGCGGAAAAATTTCGCACCTTTAAGCCAGATTTTTAGCGCTTGCCAGTGGATCAGCGCCATGACTTTCAGCGTGACAAACGGGATGCTCAGGAACTGGCGCAGCAGTACGCCGGTGGAAAACGGCTGGCGGATGCCTTGCTGGCTGGCGACCAGCATCAGCTCGTCACCCTCGTATTCGTGGATGAGCACATTGAGTTTTTCACCCGGCTGATGGATGAAAAACTCATAGCGTGCCTGCATCCCAATAAACGGCGAGACGTGGAACACTTTCTGTTTGCTGCCAGTCACGATGGGGGCAAGCGCTGAACCGTGCTGATGCAGCAGATAATGGTGGTGCTCGCCGAAGGTATTGCGCACCTCGCAAATCACCGCCAACAAGTCACCGTTAGCCGCGTGGCAAAACCACAAGCTCAGCGGGTTGAACCCATACCCGAATATACGCGGCATACACAGCAGCTGGATTTTGCTTACGGGAGAAGAAATGCCGTTTTGTTGCAAAATGTCTTCGACCCAGGGTCGCCAAGGGCTACCATCGCGTGCGCCATGGTCAGCCTGATGCAGGCTGAAGACATTGAACCGGTTGAAGGAAAACAAGGTGTTCCGGCTAACTTCCCCCAACCGGTCAATGTCAATCAGAAAACTGAAAACGCGATAACTGAAGCGGTAACACACAGGAAAGCGCCTGCTGTGCATGACAGTCGAAGGGAAGACGTAAGCAGGCGCGGCAGTGTTCATGCGCGCACCGCCCCAGCTATCGCAAGCGAATGTGCAGGCTGAGGAGTCGGCTCCTGCACCTTAACCCAAGGCGGCGTTACGCCAAAATCACGGCACACTTGCACGGCGGAAGCCAGTGCATCTTCGTGGAAACCGTAACGCGCATAACTGCCGCAGAACCATACCCGGTTTTTGCCTTGCAGGCTGGCCAGTTGCGGCTGGGCATCCATCGCTTGCTGGTCGAAAACAGGGTGTTCGTAAGTCATTTCGGCAATGATGTGTGCGTCACGCGGCAACTCATATGGATTGAGAGTGACGAGGTATTGGGTATTGCTATCCAGCCCTTGCAGATTGTTCATCCAATAGGTGGCTGTCATTTGCTGGCGGGATTCAGGTCGGCTAGTGGCGAGGTAATTCCACGATGACCAGACCCGCCGGTTACGCGGCATCAGGTGGGTGTCGGTATGCAAATAGGTCTGGTTTTTCTCATAACGGAAACAGCCGAGAATGCGTTGTTCCGCTTCATCAGGCTGTGCCAGCAAAGCCAACGCCTGGTCAGCGTGGCAGGCGAAAATCACGGCGTCGAAGTCGTGTTTTTCTTCATGGGCAAACACGCTGGCACTATCGGCTTGGCGTTCTACCCGGATAGCGCCAGGTTTGAGCGTGATCTGGCCTTCCATCTCTGCCAACAACTTGCGCACATAGACAGAACTTCCTCCGCAAACCGTTTTCCACTGGGGGCGATTGCTGATGTCGATCAGGCCGTGATTGGCAAAAAAGCGGAGGAAGCTGAGCGCGGGAAACTTCAGCATGGTGTCGACCGGGCATGACCAGATGGCTGCCCCCATCGGTAGCAGGTAGTGTTCACGCATGTCGGCGGAAAAATGGTAACTGTCAAGCATTTGACCCAGGCTCAGGCCGTGGGTCTGGGCAGGCGCATCCAGCAACTGGTGGGCAACGCGGTTGAAACGCAGGATTTCCGCCAACAGTTTCCAGTGGCGTGGGCGGAACAGGTTTTTGCGCTGGGCAAACAGGGTGTTGACGCTGGAACCGGCGTATTCCAGCTCCCCCTTGTTCAGTGAAAAGGCAAACGACATGTCGGTGTTGCGGGTAGGGATTACCAGTTCCTCGAACAAACCGACCAGATTAGGATAGTTGCGCTCGTTGTAGACGATGAAACCGGTATCGACCGGTATGCTGCATTCCTGTTCCGGTACATCGATAGTATGCGTGTGGCCACCGATGTAGGTGTTTTTTTCAAACAGCGTTACCCGATGCTGTTTATGGAGTAGCCAAGCCGAGGCAAGGCCGGTGATGCCGGAACCAATGATGGCGATATGTTTGCTGTGCATGTGCGCTCCATCCCTTTTGCATAACTTGTACCTTATATGTACTAGGTATTATTAAAGATGGATGCAGGAAACTTCCAGAAAACAAAATATCTGTGTGGTTATAGGGATAACCTTGGTTTTGTATAGGTTTTGATTAGAAGCGGTCGATCAAGTCCAGTACATCGTGAAAATGGGTGAAGCCGTGGTTGCCGCCCTGGAATACCAGTTGGTGGGACTTGCGGTAGTAGGCGGTTGCATCCCGCCAATCCAGGGTTTTGTCGCCATTTTCCAGCATAAGCAGCATGTTTTCAGGGTTGGCGGGGGCAAGCTGGTCAAGTGCGTCGAGTTCGTCAAGATGCGCCTGGGTAAATTGGTAGCTGCCGTCACTGTGCCAATATTGCTGAGTGGTTCCTGCCAGTGGCCGTAACAGCAATGCGGGGTGAACTGCGGGGTTGATCAGCGCGGCCTTGAGGCCAAACCGGGCAACCAGATGAGTGGCATAGAAGCCGCCGAGGGAACTGCCGATCAGTTTGGGCGGGGTGGGGGCGGATTCAATCAGTCCGGCAAGCAGGTCAATGGCTTCGGCAGGCCGGTTTGGCAAGTCAGGGCTGAGCCATTCCTGCGCACGATTGCGGCTTTCCAACCAGTGTTTCAGTACCTGTGACTTGTCGGACAGGGATGAAGAATTGAATCCGTGAATGTATAACAGCATAAGCTTAACAGCCTCTGAATTTTGGTAAAAATAGCATTGACAGCCCCACCCCTAACGACTATTATGCCTGCCTCTTGGCTATGTAGCTCAGTTGGTTAGAGCACATCACTCATAATGATGGGGTCACTAGTTCGAATCTAGTCATAGCCACCATCGAATTCAAAGGGTTGCATCTTAACAGGTTCAGCCCTTTTTCGTTTTGGTTATTTTTTACCTTTTTCTGGTCACAGATTTAGTCACAGGATTTGCTTGCCAGGATAGCAGCAACCGGCTCTGGCGTATGACATCCTCTATACACAAGAACTTATATCATGGGGAAACCAAGTCCACCCCGACTGGTGGATTGGGTGTAAACCAAAGTGCGAAATTGCCGACGAATTCAGAAAGCCATCAACGGCGATGAATGGCAAACTTGCACCATTAATAGCGGGAAAAGTCACTATGCCCATCCCCCTAACGACAATGCTTGCGCAAGCTGCTGTTAAGTAAAGCATCGGCAAATACCATTTAGCCAGCGATGGCGAGCCAATTTGCCCACTGGATTGTATCCTCTTACCATTGCACCTTTCCCGGAATCTGGAATGCTGCACAACATGCCCGATCTTGACCTCAAAGCCATCGAAAACAAGCTGGTTGCCGCCCGCACCAAGCTGATCCTGGACAAGCCATTCCTGGGGGCGTTGGTGTTGCGCTTGCCGTTACAGGCTGCCAATCCTGCTTGGTGTCCGACCACCGGCACGGATGCGCGCAAGTTCTATTACAACCCCGAATACGTGCAGGAACTGCGTACCGATGAGGCGCAATTTGTCCTTGCCCACGAAGCGCTGCACTGCGCCCTGTCGCATTTCGCCCGCCGCCAGCATCGCGTCAAGCACCGCTGGGATCTGGCCTGCGACTATGCCATCAACCCGATCCTGCTCGAAGATGGCCTGAAACCACCGCCCGGCATGATCATGATGAAGGAATACGTCGGCATGTCCGCCGAGGAGATTTACCCGCTCCTCGACGACAACGACATGACCGAGACGATGGATCAACACCTGTACGACAAGGAAACCGACCCATCCGAAGGCAGCCGCGACAAGAGCGAAAACCCGCTGGACAACCGTGACAAACAGGAAGAACCACCTCCCCCCAAAGAGTCAGAACCCGATTCCAGCAACGCCCCGGAACAAGGCGAAGCATCCAAGGGCAGTGGCCAACAGCAGGAATTCGACGAACAGTCAGCCGGTGGCGAGCCTCCCCCACCGCCGCTGAGCCAGCAGGAAGCCGACGACCTCAGCGTGCAATGGCAACAGCGTCTGGCCGGGGCAGCCCAGCAGGCGCAACAGGCGGGCAAGCTCAGTGGCGTGATGAAACGCTTGGTGGAAGAATTGCTGCAACCGCGCCTGCCGTGGCGCACCTTGCTGGCGCACTACATGACCGCCGTGGCACGGGATGATTACAGTTACACCCGCCCGTCCTCCCGGCGCGGCGACCCGGCCATTTTCCCCACCCTCAAGAGCCACCAAATCAACGCGGTAGTGGCGCTGGACGTGAGCGGTTCCGTCACCGACAAGGAATTGCAGGCTTGCCTGTCGGAAATCAACGCCATCAAGGGGCAAGTGCGCGCTGCTGTCACCCTGTTGGCTTGTGATTCCGAGGTAGTTGAAGGTTTCCCGCGCCGCTTCGAGCCGTGGGAGGAAGCTACTTTGCCGCAGGACATGCCGGGGGGTGGCTCCACCGATTTCCGCCCGGTGTTCGAGTGGACACAGCAGCAGGATCAGCAGCCGGACATACTGGTGTACTTTACGGATGCGCAGGGTTTTTTCCCGAAAGTGCAGCCGAATTTTCCAGTGATCTGGCTGGTGAAAGGACGGTCACAAGTACCGTGGGGAACTCGGGTGCAGTTGAATTGAAATTGAAAAATTTTCCGTCGCCGCTACGCGGCGAAGCCCTCACCCTAACCCTCTCCCCGAGGGAGAGGGAATAAGACACCACTGAGAAGCCTCCCTTAAGACGCAATAACGTGCAAACACAAAAGGTTTCGGCAACAAAAGGTAAAGGAAAAAGGGTAAGCCTCCGCTTACGCTACGGCGTCCTGGCAACGCGAAAACCCACATAACTGCCCCGGGCGGCTGGTCCGGGCCTGAGGCGGGAGGCCGCACGTACAAAACCCCGCCAGCAGTACCAGGCACCACCGCGAACCACAAGGGAACCACTTCCCCTAGAACACTGCCGTTCGCTGCCATTGTAAGCAGCCGTGTAGGCAGAACATGTCCACTCCGAGACATTACCCAACATGTCATGCAGACCGTAGGCATTGGCTGAAAAGCGGCCTACCGGACTGGTCTCTGCGTAACCATCATTGCAGGAAAAAGAGCTTGCAAATGGATATTTGGCAATAGACGCCGTATCAGCAACATTCTCATAACGGCAAACAGCCTGATTGGCTGGGTCATCCCCCCAGTAACGGGTGGTTTCAGTCATTGCACGGGCAGCATATTCCCACTCGACCTCAGTCGGCAAACGGTAATCCCGGCCAGTTTGCTCCCCTAGCCAGCCGACATAAGCATTGGCATCATTCCAGCCCACACAAACCACGGGGTGCTGCTCCGTCTGGGCAAAGCCAGGGTCACGCCAACTGCGCCCACCGACCCAACCAAAATCTTTCCCCGTCCAGGAAAAACACCCTTCTTCTCCACCAACATTCTTTTCGGCATCCGTGCGATAGCCAGTGGCCTCCACGAAACGCCGGAACTGCCCAACTGTCACCTCATACCTGGCTATCTCAAAACCGGGTTCGACGCAGACCTTGTGCTGGCGCTCATCAGCATAAAATTCATCATATATTTTCTGGCCCGCAGATTCGATCAGCCACTGCTTTTCAGCAGCAGATTGCCCCATCTGGAAACAGCCCTGCTTGATGGCAACCATTTCCGGGGAAATCTGGCGGATGAACTCGCCTTTTTTGCGCTGCTCGGCTATGGCTGCTGCCTCTGCTTGCTGTTTTGCAAGCGCCTCCGCTGCCACTTTAGCCTCGCGCTGCTTACGCTTTTCTTCAGCCTTCTTTGCGTCTGCCGCCGCTTTAGCTTTACGCTTGTCATCGGCTATCTTTTGCGCTTTAGCTGCCGCCTCGTCCTGCTGCTTGCGTTTTTCCATTGCCATTTCTTCAAGGGTCTGGGATTCCGCGTTAATGGCAGGGGCAAAACCGAGAACCAAACTTGCGGACACGGCAAGTGTTACCGAGAAAACGCTTAGTTGTCCTTGCATTCTGATAAACCTTTGTAGAATTTTGTCTCGTCGCTATAACCTGCTGCAATTGCCCGTTTGAACAAATCACAGTATGTTTTCGGTTCCGCCTTCAAACCCTCCCTCTCAAGGTAATGCGCCAAAGCAAGGACATGCATGGCTTCCCCATCACCAGACGTCACCTTTTTCTCCAGCCAATCGAGGGAAGGCTTCCAACAGATTTCGTCCTTGCCTTTCAGACATTCCCTGACCTGCTGCATGGTCAGCTCCGGCTTTTCCGGTGGAGGCGGGGGTGCAGGCGTTTCAACAGGAGGGGAGGAGACATTTCCAAACAACTTGTCCCAATTGGCGTACAAGGCTCCCGTCGTCAACATGATTGCCGACACAAAAAAACCTATTGTGAGAAACGACACTGTTTTCGGTGACGGAGGAACGTCACCAGAATGAAAAGGTTCCGGGGAAGGTTCTGGCATTAACCGCGCCACAACGGGTTCAGGGAATTGTGGCTTGAGTGGTTGCGGGTGCTGGATGACAGGTTCGGATGGCGGCGGCGGCGGTTCTTCTGCAGCAGGTTTGGCGGAAGGTTCACAATGCAAGGCAACCGCACGCAGCAATTGCTGGAAACGGGGGTCGGTTTCCTTGCCCTTCCAGCCAGTCAGGTCTGCCGTGTGGATGCGCCCAAACGGCATGGGCGGCTCTACGGCCTGATACAGTACGGGAACCAGAATCCGGCGGGCAAGCGCCCGGGTGCTTTCCTCTTTCACCCAATAGGACTTGACCGACTCCTTTGACCACACAGTCACCACGCAACGACTGGCATTCAGGGCTGCCTTGATGATTTCCTCAAAATCCTGCCCTGGCAAAATTTCAGGATCCCACCAGACATCATAACCCTGCTTCTCCAAAGCCTTGGCAAGTGTCTCGACCCAGGGTTTGTCCCTGCGGCTGTAACTGATAAAAATGTCGCTCATGACGGATGAAAGTGGATGATCTGTTTTTAACCCGCCCGCATGATAACCGAAATCCTGTTAAATTGGGAAAACAATTACCCCAATTTATGTCAAGGACGCATCAATTACATGAGTTTCGAGTGATCCCTATCTCAATCCCACTTGCGCATGTCGTAAGCCAGTTGCCGTTGGTGCTTGATCGCCAGCAGGGAAACCGTGGTTTCTTTCAACAGGTACAGGATCACGTATTCACGGCTTTGGTATTGGCGGATGCTCATGTTTTCCTGCAAACGGCCACGCAGTTTTTCCTGGGCGCGACGTACTTCAACCGAACCTGCCGGAAGGCTGCAAAAATCCGCGCCCATGCGGGGAAATTCCTGCAAATTGGGGATGATGTTGCCGAACAACTCGTCCAGCAACTTTTCATATTGGTCGGATTTGCCCATGTCATGACAAAAACAGCGCACAGACTCCAGATTTGCCTCAAAATTGGCAGTGATTTCGATTTGAATCGGGCTGGCCATGCTTAACGCCCGTGCTTGTGGCGAAAATCTTCCAGCGTGATGGTGCGTTGTTGCTCTACATCATCCAGCCCTTTGACGGCTTCATCCAGCAACAGCAGGTGAATGTGCTCCTGTTCCAGACGGTGATAATAATCCAGCTTGCGGGCATCAATCAGGGCCACATAGCTTTCCCCGTTGCGGGTGATGATTTTTTCACGCCCATTCTGGACTTCTTCCGCCAGTTCGCTGAAGCGGGCGCGGATTTGCCCCAGCGGAACAATGTCTTCACTAATATAACCCATTACGATAATCCTTAATGCATTTGTTAACGTTTATTGTAATACATTCATCATCACCTACCAACGACCTGCTGTACCTTTGAGCGCCAGTAACGCCGCCCCGTAAGCAGCTTCATCATGTCTTGCGGGCAACAGAGGAACCCCGATCAGTTTTGCCCGTATTTGCATCCAGGCCGGATTGCGGCTGCCTCCGCCCACCGTGCGCAACGTTTTCGGGTAAGGCGCACCCAACTCATGCAGCTTGCGCCAGCCTTCGTGTTCGATACGGGTCATGCCTTCCAACATGGCTTGCAGGAACTGTACGTCGTCTTGCGGGCGCGGAGCCAGACAGGGTTGCCAGTGTGGATCAGCATGGGGGAAACGTTCACCCGGCCTGGAGAGAGGGTAGTAATCCAGCCCGGTCGGCTCACCAGGACGCAGTTGCGGGGTAAGGCTTTCCAGTTCCGCGCGGGAAAAATGTTGCAACAAAACCGCGCCGCCGCTGTTGGATGCGCCGCCTGCCAGCCACATGTCACCCAGACGATGGCTGTAGATGCCGTATTCCGGCGCGAATACTGGCTGGGCGCTGATGATTTTGAGGGCGATGGTGCTGCCGAGCGAGGTCACTGCATCACCGATCCGGTTTGCGCCGGTAGCGAGGAAGGCGGCGATGCTGTCGGTAGTACCTGCGTGAATGGAAGGAAGAAACCCCTTCCCAGCCCTCCCCTTATCAGGGGAGGGAGCAAGGATTTGCTCCCCCGGTACGAACACCCCAGGCAACAAGTGCTCCGGAACCAAACTTTTCACCCACCTCGGCCATTCCCGTTTCACCGGGTCATAGCCCAGTTTCAGGCAGTTGTTTTCATCGCTGAAACCGAGATGCCCCGCCAGTTTTCCCGCTATCCAGTCGGCTTGATGCAGGGCATGGGCGTGTGGCTGGTTGGGAAAGTTTTCCAGCAACCACAGCAGTTTGGCGAGGCTGCTGGTTGCGCCGTGTGCGCCGCTTTCGCGCGGGGCAACGGTAGCAATACGGCGGGATTGTTCGACGGCGCGGGCGTCATTGTACATGAGCACAGGCGTGGTCGGGTTGCCTTGCGCATCAGTGAGCAGGATAGTGCCGGAAGTGCCATCCACCGCGATGGCTTGCAGGCTGGCACGAATACTGTCCGGCAATTCAGCCAACACTTGTTGGGCGGCAGACCACCACAATTCCGGGGCCTGTTCAACATTGGCGGGGTAAACCACGCGGGTTGCGGCCTGGATGCCGCCCCCAGCGTCGATGACGATCAAGCGGCAGCCGGAAGTGCCAAGATCAATGCCTGCGTACAAACCCTGCATCCGACTAGGCCGGAAACACACCGGTAGAAATGTAACGGTCGCCCCGGTCGCAGATGATGGCGACAATCGTGGCGTTTTCGGTCTCCTGCGACAGACGCAACGCTGCCGCCACCGCACCACCGGACGATACGCCGCAGAAAATGCCTTCTTCGGAAGCCAAGCGGCGCATGACCTCCTCCGCCTCCGACTGGCTCATGTCGATTTCACGGTCGACTTCTGCGCGGTGGAAAATTTCCGGCAGGTATTCCGGCGTCCAACGACGGATGCCGGGAATCTGGTCTGTTTGGGTGGCAGGCTGTACGCCGACAATCTGAATCTCCGGATTCATGGTTTTCAGGAAACGGCCTGTACCCATGATGGTGCCGGTAGTACCCATGCTGCTGACGAAGTGCGTGACCGTGCCGTTGGTGTCGCGCCAGATTTCCGGGCCAGTGCCTTCGGTATGGGCGCGCGGGTTGTCGGGGTTAGCGAACTGGTTCAGCACCTTGCCCTTGCCTTCGCACTCCATTTGCAGGGCGAGGTCGCGTGCACCTTCCATGCTGGCCTCCTTGCTGACCAACACCAGTTCCGCGCCGTAGGCTTTCATGGAGGCGCGGCGTTCGGCGCTCATGGTTTCCGGCATGATCAGCACCATTTTGTAGCCCTTGATGGCGGCGGCCATAGCCAGCGCGATGCCGGTGTTGCCGCTGGTGGCTTCGATCAGGGTGTCGCCGGGTTTGATTTCGCCACGTTCCTCAGCACGGCAGATCATGGAAAGTGCCGGGCGGTCTTTCACCGAACCCGCCGGGTTGTTGCCTTCCAGCTTGACCAGGATGGTGTTGCTGGTCGCGCCGGGCAAGCGTTGCAGGCGCACCAGTGGGGTATTGCCGATAAAATCTTCGATGGTGGGGTAATGCATGATCGTCGCTCTTGTGGTGTGGATAAAGAAAAGCTTACCTGTCGACCTGTTGCAGCACAATCCTTCCAGCGGATTTCACTTGACCTGTCCTACCTTGGAATGCCAAGTTTAACCGGCTAATCATTAAAATAACTGGAAACCGTGTGAAGCCTGCAACAGCACCCCTTGAGCAGCAACTGGCATCCGGGAATTCCCCTGTACGCTATGCAGGCAATATTCCTGTCTCTGCCGCCATGCAGGCGCAAAGCGATAGTGACCTGAATGGCCGCTCCATCAACGGCATTTTCCCGTACATCATTAGCTGGGTAGTCGTGGTGTTGGGGACTGATCTCGTGCAACAACAGCCTGCCCTCGTCTATGGCGTCGGCCTGGTCATGCTGGTGCTGGGGGGGACACGCTGGTTGCTGATGAAAAACTTCCAGCTCTTGTATACACAGAGAAGAAAACTATGGCGCTTGCTGATCAGCTTGAGCCTGATGGTTTCTGCCGGTACGTGGTCACTGTTTACCGCCTGGGGATTGAGTCATGTAGGGGCTTCGGAACAGGAAACCATCATGTTGCTGCCCGTCTTGATGCTTTGCGTGGGCACAACTACCAGCCTTGCACCTCACTTGCCGTTATTTATTGCGTATGTCAATCTCATGATATGGCCGCAGGTTGCGGTGCTGTTGATCATGGCGACGGCCAGTTCCTACAGCATTGCCTTGGCGATCCTGCTGTTCAGTATTGTCACCCAGGCATTTGGTAAAAGTCTCCACCGTGATTACTACCAACTCCTGTATAAAAATGACCTGCTTGAGAAACAGGCCGACACGCTGGCAAAAGCCAAGGAAACCGCCGAAATTGCTAACCAGGCCAAAAGCCGGTTCCTCGCCAATATGAGCCATGAATTGCGCACCCCCATGAACGGTATCCTCGGGGCAAGCGAATTGCTGTTGCCGTTAATGCATACTGCGGAACAAAAGCAATACGTTTCCCTGATCCACCGTAGCGGCAGCACCTTGCTGGCACTGCTGAATGACCTGCTCGACTTTTCCAAAATTGAAGCTGGAAAAATGGATCTGGAAACAACCCCCTACAAACTCGGGGACATGGTGGCTCACCTGGAACATCTGCTGACCATTCAGGCCAGAGAAAAAGGCCTGGCGTTTGTCACCAACATCCAAAGCGGGATAGCCACCTGTATCGAAGGGGATGAACTCCGCACCCAGCAAATCCTGCTCAACCTGCTCGGCAACGCCATCAAGTTTACGGAGCAGGGCAAAATCACCCTGGCTATTACACTGGCAGGCAGTGGGCAATGCCTGCGGTTTGAAGTCAGGGATACCGGCATTGGCATTCCGGCGAAAAAACAGCAACTGCTGTTCAACAGTTTCCAGCAGATGGAATCCTCAACCGCCCGCAAATACGGCGGTACGGGGCTTGGCTTGGCCATTTCCAGACAGCTGGTCAGCCTCATGGAGGGAAAAATTGGCGTCAACAGCACGCCTGGGCAGGGTTCCTGTTTCTGGTTTGAAATACCTTATATCACAGCGCATGAACCCTCTTCCCAACCTGTGTTAGAGCCAGCCCCTCTACAAAGCCCCCTCCTGCGCTCAGGCTGCCGTATCCTGCTGGCCGAAGACAACCCCATTAACCAGCTGATTGCCAAAGCCATGCTGGAAGCCCTCGGCCTGCGCCATATCGAAGTGGCAGAGAATGGTAAACAGGCCATCCAGAAACTGGCGGGGGAAGATTACGACCTGGTACTCATGGATGTGCAAATGCCGGAATGCGATGGTCTGGAGGCAACCCAACGGATTCGGGGAACATTTCCCGGGGATACAATGGCCACCGTCCGCAACCCTGCCATTCCGGTCATCGCCCTGACAGCCAATACCTTGCCCAGCGACATCGAAGCCTGTCTGCAAGCGGGCATGAATGGTCACTTGGGCAAACCGCTGGATTCACAATCCCTGATCGTGGAACTGAGACGCTGGTTACCGGGAAGCTGCCTACAAACCACCCAACAAGATGACGAAAGCCAGCGCGTGGGTGCGCTCGTCAGCGACTGACAACTCGGCGGAAACCACCCCTTGCGCTTCAGCCGTCGCCAGCGTGACGCCATGCAAGTGCAGGATTGGTTTGCCACGCCCGTCATGGGCTGTTTCGATGTCATGCAGGCGGACATCCTGGCCGATTCCTGTACCCAATGCCTTGGCGACCGCTTCCTTGGTGGCAAAACGTTTCGCCAGCCATGCTGGCTTGTTCTTCACGCTATTGAAACGTTCCCGCTCCTGCGGGTGCAAGATGTGTTCGGCAAAGCGTTCGGGGTGGCGTTCCAACATTTTTTCGATGCGGGCGATTTCTACGATGTCAGTGCCAATACCAATGATTTTCAAGGGGAACCCCCTTCTAGCCTCCCCTTATCGGGGGAGGAACAAGAGAAGCGTGCCACTTGCTTAGCCCCTCCCCTGATAAGGGGAGGCGGGGGAGGGGTTTCTTGCTGCCTGCATCAGTTCCAGCATTTCCACCGTAGCCTGGCGGATACCGACGAAAATGGCGCGCGCTACCATGGCGTGGCCAATATTGAGTTCGCGGATGTGTGGTATGGCGGCAATGGCTTGCGTATTCTGGTAATCCAGACCGTGGCCGGCGTTGACCTGGATGCCGAGATCGTGGGCGAACTCAGTAGCCACGCGGATGCGCTCAAATTCGCACTGTTTCGCCTCGCCAACCGCATTGGCGTAAGTACCGGTGTGCAATTCAATGACAGGCGCGCCAATGTCAGGGACGCGGCGGATGTGTTCAATATCCGGCTCGATGAACAGGGAAACGCGGATGTTGGCGGCATTCAAGCGCTGGGTAGCACTACGGATACGTTCAAACTGGCCGATCACGTCCAGCCCACCTTCGGTGGTGAGTTCCTCGCGCTTTTCCGGCACCACGCAGCAATCGTTGGGCATGACATCGCAGGCAATTCCAACCATTTCATCCGTAGCGGCCAGCTCCAGATTCAGGCGGCGGGTGCACAGCTTGCGGATGGCGTAAGCGTCAGCATCCTGAATGTGACGGCGGTCTTCGCGCAGGTGGATGGTGATGGCATGCGCGCCCGCGTCTTCCACCTGCCGCACGGCTTCCAGCAAATCGGGGTATGGCGTGCCACGCGCCTGGCGAATAGTGGCGATGTGGTCGATGTTGACGCCGAGTTCGATGTTATTCATTGAGCAATTGTCTCGCATTCAGGGTTTTGCCTTTCAGCAACATCTGGATCAGGTGGTCGAGCGTGTGGCGCAGTTCCTTGCGCTGTTCGGCGCTCATGGCTTCTGGTTCGCGCAGGGCAATCAGCAGGCCACCGGAAACCGGGATGCCCTTGCCTTCGCCTGCATCCGGGTACAAACCGTGTTCAGGGCGGAAACGATAACGCACCAGCGGCAGTATGTCATGCCCGTCCGCATCGTCGTGCCACAGGTTCAGAACATAGCCCGCCATGGCCAGCACGTCCAGTTCAAACAGTGGCAGCACCAGGCTATCTGTAGGGTCGAGCAAGTGGGTCAAGGTGCGTTGGTAATGGTCGAACAGTTCCGGCTGCGGCTGATGTTGCCACAATCCGCGCAGCAGCAGTTCGTTGGCGTATAGGGCGCGGATCAGGCCAGCGCCTTTCAGCGGGTAACGGCGGGTTTCATCGGCATGGAACAGGGTGAAGACTTCGCCCCTGCCCGTCCAGCTTGCATCCAGCAGACGGAATGGCTCCAGCATCCCCTTAGTGCGGCTTCCCTTGCCTTTAGTGAATTTGGCGACGCAAGTGATCTTGCCTGCCTCGCGGGTGAACATGTCAAGCAACAAGCTGGTATCGCGGTAAGCGTTGCGGCGCAGGATGAAGGCGGGAGTAAGTTCCGGTAGGCTCAGGATGAAATCCCCAAACTGTGCAGATGGCGTGGGCTGTTTTCCCAGTTTTCCTCCACCCGCACCCACAGTTTGAGCATGACCTTGCGTTCAAGAAAGCCTTCCAACGCGATGCGGGCAGAGCTGCCGATACGCTTGAGGGTTTCGCCCTTGCTGCCGATCACAATGCCTTTCTGGTTATCGCGGCTGACCCAGATCACGGCGTTGATTTCGGTCAGTTTGGGCTTTTCATCGAAGGTTTCGATTTCGACGGCGGTGGAATATGGCAGTTCCTGATGCAGGTATTGCATCAACTGCTCGCGGATCAGTTCGCCACAAATGAAACGGGTGGATTGGTCGGTGATGTCGTCTTCCGCGTAAATCCAGTCCTGTTCCGGCATGACCTTGATCAGGGCAGACTTGAGCTGTTCCGTATTGGTTCCTTTGGTGGCAGAGAGCGGGAAAATTTCGCGGAACGGGTATTTCGCCAGCACCTCGGGCAACCAGCCAAGCAGTTTTTCCTTTTTTTCCACCCGGTCAACCTTGTTGGCAACCAGTAATACCGGACATTTGAGATGGGCGAGACGTTGCAACACCAGCGAGTCTTCGTCAGTCCATTTCAACGCTTCGACAATCATGACGACGGCATCCACGCCTTCCAGCGCGGCCACAGCTTCCATGTTGATGGTTTTGTTGAGCAGGCTCTTGGAGGTGCGGTGGATGCCCGGCGTGTCGACAAACACGATCTGGTTGTCACCTTCGGTCAGGATGCCACGGATGCTGTGCCGCGTGGTCTGCGGCTTGTTGGCAATGGCGGAAACCTTGAAACCGATCAGATGGTTCATCAAGGTAGATTTGCCGACATTAGGCCGCCCGACAATGGCGACGTAACCACAACGTTTATTCATGGGCTCACCTGTTCAAAAGCCAGCTTGGCAGCAACCTGTTCGGCCTTACGGCGGCTGCTCGCGGTTCCCTGCGTGCGGATACCCAGGCGCGGAACAACGCATTCCGCCGTAAAGGTTTGGCGATGGGCTTCCCCCTGCACATCCATCAGGTTATATTCCGGCAAGTCATGCCCACGTGACTGCAAAAATTCCTGCAAACGGCTTTTGGGATCTTTGAGATCATCTTCGGAAGGCAAGCTTTCCAGCAATTCGCCATACACTGCCAGCACAAAGGCTTTGGCCGCTTCCAGACCCTGTTCAAGGTAGATGCAGCCAATCAGGGCTTCCAGTGCGTCAGCAAGGATGGATTTACGCCGGAAACCACCACTTTTCAGCTCACCCGGCCCCAGGCGCAGGAAATCCCCGATCGCCAAGTTGGCGGCAATTCCCGCCAGGGCATTTTCATTGACCAGCGAGGCACGCAAACGGCTGAGGTAGCCTTCACTCGCCCGTGGAATCCGCTTATAAAGCTCCGTGGTGATAATTAGACCGAGCACGCTATCACCAAGGAACTCCATCCGCTCGTTATGCTTGCCATCCGCGCTGCGGTGGGTGATGGCGCGGACAAACGTATCCGTCGCCATCAATTCGCTACCCAGTAGCTTTGTCAGTTTGTTCAAGTATCTCCAGCCGCTCCCAGCTCTTTTGAGTATTCAAACGTCATCAGGAAATCAATGTTGGCAACCCAATGTTTGCGCACTTCGTAGCTGACTTCAAGTGCGCGTACATTATCTTTGCCTGGCACCTGCACAATCGAGAAGGCTTCCCTGCTGAGCGTATACATACCATTAATATCAATGAAATTGCCAACTTTACGCCTGATTTGCTGCGTGGTGGCACGCCACATGGAGCTATCGCCAGCAACATCATCAACCAGTGAACGCACAGCATAAAATTCCATGTATAGGGGCACCAGTTTGACCCCGGTAATAAACATGAAAATAACCAAGCCAACACCTGCCACCCAAGTCAGGAAGGTGGCACCTTTTTGTGAACGCATGACTGAATTACCTTTATTGTTATAGATTATTGAGTCCAATAACTATCTATCAGTTGATCGCATTACCAATCCGGGAAGGTTTGAACCCGTCACCACCCAGGTTCATATGCATCCAGATATAGGTCGCCTTGCCGACAACATTGGCTTCCGGCACTAGCCCCCACATACGACTGTCATTACTCATGTCGCGGTTGTCACCCATCATGAAGTAATGGCCTTCCGGCACTGTCAGGGAACCTGTCTTGTTGACAACATTGGGCAACATCAGAATATCATGGGAAACACCCAGCAAATCCTCCGTCAGACGGAAGGTAGGGCGCACGCCGTTATTCTGATCCAGCGCCTCATAGACGCCAACTGACTGGCGATTGAGTTCCACGCCATTGACTTTCAGGGTTTTATTGTCCCATTCCAGGGTATCACCCGGCACACCGACCAGCCGCTTGATGTAATCGACTTTGGGGTTTTCGGGGTAGCGGAATACCACCACATCACCACGCTGAGGTTCCCCGATCGCGAGTATCTTGGTGTGCAGTACCGGCAGGCGCAAACCATACGCAAACTTGTTCACCAGGATGAAATCACCAATTTCCAGGGTAGGCAACATGGAACCAGACGGGATACGGAAAGGTTCAGCCACAAACGAACGCAGCAGCAGCACCAGCAGCAGCACCGGGAAGAATGAGCGGGCGTATTCCACCAACACGGGTTCCTCCCCTTCCGGTTTTTTCCCGGCAAACACGGCGTACAACAGCCAGATGACACCGGTTATCGCGGTAGCCGTGACCAGCCAGAATTCCAGATCAAAGTCCATGTCCTGTCCTTACCAATAATTATTTATCGCTTACTTTCAACACAGCGAGGAAGGCTTCCTGCGGAATTTCCACGCTGCCGACCTGCTTCATGCGTTTTTTGCCTTCTTTTTGCTTTTCCAGCAGCTTGCGCTTGCGGCTGACGTCGCCGCCGTAGCATTTGGCTAGCACGTCTTTACGCATCGCCTTAACGGTGCTACGGGCAATGATGTTGCTGCCAATCGCAGCCTGAATCGCCACCTCAAACATCTGGCGCGGGATCAGGTCTTTCATCTTTTCCACCAGCTGGCGTCCACGTGACTGGGCAAAATCGCGGTGGATCATCAGTGCCAGCGCGTCGACCTTTTCACCATTGACCAGAATATCCACGCGCACCATCGGCGCGGCTTCAAACCGCTCCATCGCGTAGTCGAACGAGGCATAACCACGGCTAACGGATTTCAGGCGGTCGAAAAAGTCCATCACCACTTCCGCCAGCGGCAGTTCAAAGGTCAGGGACACCTGATTACCCATGAACTGCATGTTTTTCTGCACCCCACGCTTTTCGATGCACAGGGTAATGACATTGCCGAGGTATTCCTGCGGAACCAGAATATTGCCGCGAATGATTGGCTCGCGGATTTCCTTGATCTTGTTGACCGGTGGCATTTCCGCAGGGCTGTGGATCATCTGCACTTCGCCGCTGGTCAGCTCTACCTCGTAGAGCACCGTCGGCGCGGTGGTGATCAGGCTGAGGTTGTATTCACGCTCCAGACGTTCCTGCACGATTTCCATGTGTAACATGCCGAGGAAGCCGCAGCGGAAACCGAAACCCAGCGCTTGCGAGGTTTCCGGTTCGTAGAATAGTGCGGAATCATTGAGCTTGAGCTTGGAAAGCGCCTCGCGCAGGTTTTCGTACTGGTCGGATTCAATCGGGAAAATGCCGGCAAACACGCGCGGCTGGATCTCCTTGAAACCGGACAGTGGCTTGTCCGCCGGTTTTTGCGCATCAGTCAGGGTATCACCCACTTTGGCGGCGTCGATGTCCTTGATGCCGGAAATCATGAAACCGACCTCACCGGCGCGCAATGCTTCTAAATCCTTGCTTTTGGGGGTGTAAATACCGACCCGTTCCACCTGGATGTCACGCCCGGTAGACATAAAACGGACTTTCATTTTCTTGCGCAATTCGCCATCGACCACCCGTACCAACACCACCACACCCAGGTAGTTGTCAAACCAGGAGTCAATGATCAAGGCTTTGAGTGGCGCATCCGGGTCGCCCTGAGGAGAGGGGATGCGTTCCACCAGTTGTTCCAGCAGATCTTCGATGCCGATACCGGTTTTGGCACTGACCTTGACCGCATCGGTGGCATCAATGCCGATGATTTCTTCGATTTCGTGGCATACCCGATCGGGGTCGGCAGCGGGCAGGTCAATTTTGTTGAGTACCGGCACCACTTCCAGATCCAGGTCAATGGCGGTGTAACAGTTGGCAACGCTTTGCGCCTCCACACCTTGTGAAGCATCCACCACCAGCAATGCACCATCGCAAGCTGCCAGTGAGCGCGAAACTTCATAGGAAAAATCCACATGCCCTGGCGTGTCGATGAAATTCAGGTGGTAGGTCTCGCCATTGCGCGCCTGATAGTCCAGCGATACGCTTTGCGCCTTGATGGTAATGCCACGCTCACGCTCCAGATCCATGGAATCCAGCACCTGTGCTTCCATCTCACGGTCGCTCAAGCCTCCGCAATGCTGGATGAACCGGTCGGAAAGGGTCGATTTACCGTGGTCAATATGCGCAATAATCGAAAAGTTGCGGATGTTCTTGTTCGCCTCACCCATGCTGTAATGCTTGCCTCAAAATCGCTTCGTCGAAGAAGTGCCGGAATAAGACCCGACCTTCCAATGCCACTACTGGAACATCGGCATTGAAACGCGACTTCAGTTCAGCATCCGCGTCAATGTCTACCAGCACATAGCCAAATTTCAGTTCATCCTGAAATTCAGCCAACAACGCCACCATTTCATCACACAGGTGGCAACCGACGCGATAATACACGGTCAGCAGGGATTTTGCTTCACTCTGTTGCATTTGCCTCTATTTTCATGGCCAGAAAACGCGCGGAACCGTCGCGTTGTACCAGTACTGCCACCGTTTTGCCAGTTTCCAGCGTGTTGGCAATGGTTTGCAGCTGTTCTGGTGAGGCAATTGACTGGCCATCCAGCTGGGTGATGATGTCACCCACTGTTACCCCAGCCCTGCGTGCGGGTTCACCGATGACGGCATCAACCGTTACGCCTGTGGTGCTTGCGTGTGCTGAAACCTGCATACCAAGAATACCGGCAACCGGCGCTGGCTGTGCAGGTGCTTCCGCAGTCTGGGATGCTTTCGCACCATCTTTGTCCAGTTCCGCGACGGTCAGGTAAACATTTTCCCGTTTGCCGCCGCGCAGGATACCAATAGCTACGGATTGCCCCAGCGGGGTGCTGGCGACAATAGGCGGCAAGACGGCAGCGTTGGCAACCGGTTTACCATCAAAGGTGAGGATGACATCGCCTTGCTGCAAAACCCTGGCCGCCGGCCCCGTCATCACGACCTGGGCAACCAGCGCGCCTTCCGGCTTGGCCATATCGAAGGATTGCGCCAGATTGGTATCAATTTCCTGCACATACACGCCAATCCAGCCGCGCGAAACCGAACCTTTGGCTTTCAACTGTTCAATAACGCCACGCGCCACATCAATCGGAATGGCAAAGGAAACCCCCATGAACCCACCCGAACGGCTGTAAATCTGTGAATTGATGCCAACCACTTCGCCTTCCAGATTGAACAATGGCCCGCCGGAGTTGCCGGGGTTGATCGCCACATCGGTCTGGATGAAGGGGACATAGTTTTCATCCGGCAAGCTGCGGCCTTTGGCACTGACAATCCCCGCCGTCGCACTGTGGTCGAAGCCAAACGGGGAACCGATAGCCAATACCCATTCCCCCACTTCCAGTTTCTCTGAAGTCCCCAGTTTCAACACCGGCAAGCCAGTGGCATCCACTTTCAGCAAGGCAATATCGGTGCGTCCATCACTGCCCACGATCCTTGCGGGCAGTTCCCGCCCATCACCCAGCTTGACCTTGATTTCACTGGCAGCATCAACCACATGGTGGTTAGTGACAATGTAACCATCCGCTGAATAAACAAAACCGGAGCCACGTGAATTGCTATCAAAATTGAACGGGTTCCCCCCATCGCTGCCATGGTCGAAAAAGCGCTTCATCAACTCATCAAACAGCTCTTCCGCTTCCGGGGACTGCAATTCCTCAGGCAGCATTTTCTTGGGGGAAAGGGTCTGGCGGGTACTGATATTGACAACGGCAGGGCTGTTTTCCTTAACCAGACCCGCAAACTGGGGTAAATCACGCGCATGCAAAACCCCAACCAACAAAAAAAACCATACAAACAGCACTGTTTGCAGCAACCGTATCAACATGAGAACCCTCTACAGCAAAACAGCACAAGCACTAGGCAAGCGGGAGGATTTGCGAAAAGTTTGTCTGCCCAGACACTCGCAGAATAACCGGCAGGGAGTCGCTGGAACTGAAAGAACGGGCTACCACCCGATTAGCCAAACGCAGCCCCCCGATCAAACCGGCCACACCCGCAAACACCGCACCCAATTCAGAAGGCAAACCTAGCAAGGCAAAGGCTTTCTGCCCGAGCATGGCCGCCAGGATCAAGGCAATCAATGGCAACAGATAAGCAAATAATGAATAAGTAACCAACGTATTGCCAGGCATTCCCACGATTACCGTATCGCCAGGGCGAGCATAGACAGGATTCATAGCCCACATTTTCTGCGGCTCCCGACGCAGGAAACCCAATACTGAAGAAGAAGAGCACGAATTTTTTGAAGCGCAAGCGGCACACCCGCCTGCTGCTGAACCTTGTTGCGGAACCACCCACGCCTGACCGGCTTCGACACTAACCACCAATGCTGTTTGTTCAATCATCCTTGTAGCCCTATTTATTAAGTTTTTAGGGCTATCATACGCAAGGAAACTTGACTGAAACTTAATCACATCAGGATCGTGTTCACTGGACATGTTGCAAACCTTCGCCTACGGCTTTCAGGGTTGCCACAGGCACTTCCCCCACCAAGGCGACACGGTAGCCATCGACTTCGGTGGTGTAAATATTCATGGCTCCCGCCGAAAATTCCAGGCTCTCCAGAATACCGGGAGCGCCGGGCGGGGTGATGAAAACCGACACCGACGTCATGCCATCCGAGAGGATAATTTGCCGCAAGGGCGTTTGACCGTTGACCGCATCCTGACGCAAATCCTGCACCTGCTGGAAACCGGCGGGCAAAGTACCAAACACCCAGTCAGTGCTAGAGGGTGCGTCGGGCGTTTTCCCCGGGGGTGTCACATCTGCGCGAAACTGGGCAGCACTTTGCACTGCCGGTGCAATATCCAGCGCGGTAAATATCAATTGCTCGACCGATTGGTGGGAACGGTCAATCAGGGAATATTTCAACAACATGCCGCTGGCGGGATCAATGCAGTAACGTTGCAGATAGCGCATCTTGTCACGTGGGCGCGCAACTATGACATCGCAATTGCGGTTGGCGACAAATTCCTGCCCACCTAATTCCAGCGAGTACACCTGTTCCATTTGCGGTTGTACCTGCTGGAACTTGGCCAAAGAAAAGCTTTCCACCTGCTCAGAAGCCGCACCCTGGCCTTGTTCAAGGCGGATCACACTCTCCCTTTCCGCCCCGTTTTCCAGTTTGTGGCTAATCTGATAGGTGGAAAGCTCATTACCTTGGGCATACACCAGCGTGCCCGAATAATCGAGGGTATGGACAGCATTGCGCATCTGGGCAAGCAAATCCAACGCCTCATCCGCCGCGCCGGCTACTGGCCACGCCAGCACACCCGCCAACACCGCCATGGCAACCGGATTCTTAACGTTCATTGGCATAGGAAATAGCCCTGATTGAAGGCGCAATCGCTGTGGTGGATGCGTACTTAACGTGTTGCGCCACATACTGTTTGAGGATATCGCGTGTTTGCGGGTCGATACGCCCGACCTGGCGGATACGCGCATCAGCCGCCGCCACATCAGCCACCTGGTTAACGCCCGCCGCTTGCGGGGTAGCCGACGCTGGCGTTGATACCTGTTCCGCTTCCACTACCGGGGCTTCCGGCATTGGACTCATGGCTGCCTGCATCTGTGGCGTTGGCTGCTGGAAGAATAGCATACCGCCAACCGCAAATGCGGCCACGGTAGCGGCCATTCCCATACCTGCCCACTGCCATGCACGCACAGGCGCTGCCTGTTTGCGGGTAGGCAATGGCGCAATCACCTGCTGGTAGGCAGGCTCATCGGCCAGTTCATCCTGAATACGGGATAGCAAGGAAACACCTGCTCCCATGGGTTGACCCTTGCCTGCGCGCATGGCTTCACCGATAAAGGCGTAGCGTGACAAGGTATCACCCAATTCATCATCTTTTTTCAGCTCTTCAAGCAAGCGGCGGCGCTCGAACTCACCAGCCTCATCATCAAGAAAAGCCGACAAGAACTCTTGTTTGCTTGTGTTCATTTCATTTCACCTACACCTGAGACACTACTCTCGGGGTACTTAGCCTAGTAGTGGCCTCAAAACTTTATCAATCGACTCACGCGCCCGGAAAATCCGCGAACGCACAGTACCTATTGGACATTCCATTGTCACTGCAATTTCTTCGTAACTCATGCCCTCCAGCTCACGCAGAATGATGGCCGTGCGCAAATCCTCGGGTAATTCCTCGATTGCCGAGGTAATCACCTCCTGGATTTCCGCCGTCAACATCTCGCGCTCTGGCGTGGCATACTCCTTTAGAGCAGACTCACCACTAAATTGTTCCGCTTCATCTGCACCAATATCGACATCAGGCAAACGGCGGCTCTGCGACACCAGATAATTTTTGGCGGTATTGATGGCAATACGGTAAAGCCAGGTGTAAAAAGCGCTTTCACCACGGAAGTTTTTCAACCCACGGTAGGCTTTAATGAAAGCTTCCTGCGCCACATCCTGGGCAGTGTCGTGGTCATGTACATAGCGCAACACCAGATTGATAACCTTGTGCTGGTATTTCAGGACCAGAATATCAAATGATCGTTTATCCCCCGACTGGACCCGCTGCACCAGTTCGAGGTCGGTTAGACTAGCGCCCATCAGGGCTTTTCTCCTTGGTTATTATCTCACTAAGACTATATGCTACATGCCATAAGGCAATATTAGAATAGTAAACCCAAGGAATTCCGCACTGGATGCGAGAGGTAAAAGATGTACGATGTACTCATCATCGGTAGTGGCGCTGCCGGCCTGACCCTGGCATTGAGCCTGCCCGAAAATTGCCGAATTGCCGTCCTGAGCAAGGATGTCATCACGGAAGGCAGCACTGTTTACGCCCAGGGCGGCATTTCCGCTGTGCTAGACGCAACCGACAGCGTGGATTCGCATATTGAGGATACCTTGAATGCCGGGGCAGGCTTGTGTGATGCCGAAGCCGTGCGTTTTACGGTGGAAAATGGCGCAACATCCATCGGCTGGCTGCTGGATGCAGGCGTCCCGTTTACCCGCGAGGAACATGATACCAGCCGCTTGCATCTGACCCGTGAAGGCGGCCACAGCCATCGCCGCATCGCCCATGCTGCCGATGCCAGCGGTGCCGCCATTGAAAACACGCTGGTCAGCCAGATTCGCCAGCGCGCCAACATCACCACGCTGGAACACCATATTGCGGTCGACCTAATCACCTCCCGCAAGCTGGGTTACCGCAACAACCGCTGCATGGGTGCGTATGTGCTAAACCGTAAAAGCAAGCGCATCATCACCGTGGAAGCGCGTTTCACCGTACTGGCAACCGGCGGGGCAAGCAAGGTTTACCTGTACACCAGCAACCCCGACGGAGCCAGCGGCGACGGCATCGCCATGGCCTGGCGTGCCGGTTGCCGGATCGCCAACATGGAATTCATGCAGTTCCATCCAACCTGTCTTTACCATCCACACGCCAAATCCAGCCTGATTACCGAAGCAGTGCGCGGCGAAGGCGGGCGGCTGCTGTTGCCGGATGGCACCCGTTTCATGCCCAAATTCGACCCACGCGCCGAACTCGCCCCCCGCGACATCGTGGCGCGCGCCATCGACCATGAAATGAAGCGGCTGGGGCTAGATTGCGTCTACCTCGACATCAGCCACAAGCCCAAAGACTTTATCCTCAGCCACTTCCCCAACGTGTATGCCACCTGCGAAAAATTTGGCTATGACATGAGCAAGGAACCGGTTCCGGTTGTACCTGCTGCCCATTACACTTGCGGCGGCGTGATGGTGGATCAGGATGGCCGCACCGATGTGGATGCACTGTATTGCATCGGTGAAGCCTCCTACACTGGCCTGCACGGAGCCAACCGCATGGCCAGCAATTCCCTGCTGGAATGTGTTGTCTATGGCAAATCCAGCGCTGAAGACATCACGGCACGCCTGAATGAAGCTGCCCTCGACCTGCCGATTCCACACTGGGATGAAAGCCGCGTCACTGACTCGGATGAGCGCGTAGTCATTACCCACAACTGGGATGAAATCCGCCGCTTCATGTGGGATTACGTCGGCATTGTGCGAACCACCAAGCGCCTGCAACGCGCCCTCAACCGCATGGAACTGCTGTTGCGGGAAATCGACGAGTATTACGCCAACTTCCGCGTGACCAGCGACCTGATTGAACTACGCAATCTCGCGCTGGTGGCATGGCTGATTATCCGCTCCGCCTTAAACCGGCCAGAAAGCCGTGGTTTGCACTACACGCTGGATTTCCCCAAACTCAACCACAAACTGGATGGCATACCGACGGTTTTAGACCCGATTACCACCTACCATCCTTACTGATTTGCGGTAAACTCTCGGTTTTTTACGCTTACCCACTGTTAATTTGTATCAGGATACGGCATGGAACTTTCTGCACTGACCGCACTTTCCCCCACTGACGGGCGCTACGCCAGCAAAACGGCGGCATTACGCCCCTGGTTCAGCGAATATGGCCTTATTTACCACCGTGTATTGGTGGAAATCCGCTGGTTGCAGATGCTGGCCGCCCATGCCCAAATCAGCGAAGTGCCGCCCTTTTCCGCTGAAGCCAACGCCTTTCTGGAAAGCATCCTCAGCAACTTTGCCGAAGCCGACGCCCTGCGGGTCAAGGCTATCGAACGCACCACCAACCATGATGTAAAAGCGGTCGAATACTACCTGAAGGAAAAAATTGCCGGGCAAACCGAACTGGAAGCCGTCAGCGAATTCATCCACTTTGCCTGCACCTCGGAAGACATCAACAACCTTGCCTACGCCCTGATGCTCAAAGGCGGCATGGAACAGGTTGTCCACCCGGAACTGGCGGCAACCATTGACGCTATCCGCAAGTTGGCACATGACTACGCCGAAATTCCGTTATTGTCCCGCACCCACGGCCAGCCTGCCTCGCCCACCACGCTGGGCAAGGAAATGGCCAATGTGGCTTATCGCCTGCAACGCCAGCAAAAACAGATTCTTTCAGCCGAATATTTAGGCAAAATCAATGGCGCAGTTGGTAACTACAACGCCCATATCAGCGCCTACCCCGACATTGACTGGCAAGCGACCGCGCAGCAATTCGTGACCTCACTAGGACTAAGCTGGAACCCTTACACCATCCAGATCGAGCCGCACGACTACATCGCCGAAACTTTTGACGCCATGGCACGTTTCAACACCATCCTGATTGATTTCTGCCGTGATGTGTGGAGTTACATCTCGCTCGGCCATTTCAAGCAGAAAGTGGTCGCGGGCGAAGTGGGTTCCTCCACCATGCCACACAAGGTCAACCCGATCGACTTTGAAAATGCGGAAGGCAACCTCGGCATCGCCAACGCCCTGATGACACATCTGGCACAGAAACTGCCGATTTCCCGTTGGCAGCGTGACCTGACCGACTCTACGGTTATGCGCACGCTCGGCGTTGGGCTAGGGCATTCCCTGATTGCCTACCAATCCGCCCTTAAAGGTATTAGCAAGCTGGAAGTCAACGCTGCCAGCACCGCCGCTGACCTTGACGCCAACTGGGAAGTGCTGGCCGAACCGATCCAGACGGTCATGCGCCGCTACGGCATTGGGCAGCCCTACGAAAAACTCAAGGCGCTCACCCGTGGGCAACGCATTACGCCAGAAGGTTTGCGCGAGTTCGTCAACACGCTGGATATGCCACAGGGAGCCAGGGATGCCTTGATTGCCATGACACCAGCTACCTATATCGGCAATGCTGTTGAGCAAGCAAAAAACATCTAACCCCCACCCCCGACCCTTCCCCCGCCCTGCGGCTACGCTCAGGGAACGGGGAAAGGGAGTAAAGAGAGCGTCGGCATGTTTGGTGACATCACTATTGAAGAATTCCTGCGCGATTACTGGCAGAAAAAGCCACTGCTGATACGTAACGCCCTGCCTGCTTTCCAACCACCCATCACACCGGATGAACTGGCGGGATTGGCTTGTGAAACAGACACTTCCCGCATTGTCCTCGAAAAAGGTGGCAAGCACCCTTGGGAGGTTCGGCATGGCGCATTCGACGACGATGACTTTGCCGACCTGCCCCCAACACACTGGACACTGCTGGTGAATGACACCGACCAACATTTGCCGGAACTGAAAGCCGTGATGGAACCGTTCCGTTTCATCCCCGACTGGCGTATCGACGATCTGATGATCAGCTTCGCAGTGGAAGGCGGCTCGGTCGGCCCACATGTGGATGAGTACGACGTATTCCTGATCCAGGCACAAGGGCAACGGCGCTGGCAAATCACTACCCAACCTGCCCGGCCAGATAACTTCCTGCCGGATCTGGAACTGCGCATCATGCGCGACTTCCAACCTGAGCAGGAATGGGTGGTCAACCCCGGCGATATCCTGTACCTACCCCCCAATGTGCCACACTATGGCTTGGCGCTGAACGAATGCATGACTTATTCGGTCGGCTTCCGCTCCCCCTCCCAGCGGGACATGCTGGAAAACCTGATGGACGAGCTACTGGACGAGCCGCGCCTGCAACAGCGCTTCAGCGACCAGGGACGCCAGCCGCAAGCAAACCCCGGCGAACTGACCAGCGCGGACATGGATAGGCTGGTGGATTTTGTGGTCGATGCCCTTCCCCAGGATGAGCAATCCCTGCAACGCTGGCTGGGCAAATACCTGAGTTCACCCAAACACCGGGAAATGCTACCTGATGCCACACCTCTCAGCCGTACAGAATTGACCCGCCTTATCGGGCAAAAGAAGCGCTTTGAAAAAAGTCTGGCATCACGCCTGCTCTACTTCGTGATAGAGGATGACATATATTTATTCGCCAATGGCAACAATTATGTACTTTCCATAATCCATATTCGCTTTGTGCAATATTTATGCTCATCCGTAAAGTTGCTGTATAAAGAGTATCATCAGTTTGTTACCGAAAGGGAATGCCTTGATCTTTTGCACGAATTGGTTTCCCAAGGTATTTTTTATTATTAAAAATACTGTACCGACTATTTTATACCCAGCAACATATACCATGATTAAATTTTATATTTATCATTTAGATAAATAATGATAGCAAGCAACATTCATCGAAGATTCAGTTTTGATTGATTAATATACAAAGCATAATTTTTACATCTCGCTATTGAGATGGTTTTTCAAGCTTTTTTATGTAACAGGGGAAACGTTATGGATTGTAAAAAATCCATGTTTGCTGCTTTTTGCAGCGTTATAATAGCGGGCGTTATCAGCGCTACGCTGCCAGGGGTAGCCTTGGCCGGTGATAGCGAAAAAAAGATTTCGCTCAAACGAACCAACCCATCTGAACCTATAGGGCGCGATGCCGTCCTCTCAAAGGTCAAGTCAGAATACAAGGGGCGCGTCCTTTCCGTTCAGGAAAAGCCCCTGCCCGGCTACCCGGATTGCCATATCGTCCGTATGCTCTCCCTCGAAGGCGAATACCTAACCATCAAAGTTGCTTGCAGCGATTAGAAAAGACTCTCAAGTGACTTGAAAATATAACCAAATTACTGATTGAATACCCGATATCCGGCAGGATGATCGGGTATTTTTTATGGACTCAATTAAAAAAATGTATTGAATGTTTTTTATTCCCGTCAACCTGTTGTATGATTCAAGCGGGGTTGCAGGCTCAGGATGAGCCTTCATGCACTACCATGATATGTAATTTGCTGATAAACATGGAAAAACGAAATCATGCGCGTACTGATAATAGAAGATGAAAATATCCTCCGCGACCAGGTGGCTGACGATCTGAAAAAGAGCGGCTTCACTGTGGATACAGCGGCGGATGGTTCCCAAGGGCTTTATGTTGCACTGGAATATCCCATTGATGTGGCGGTCATTGACCTGGGCCTGCCCAGCTCCAAGGGTGCACCAGTGAATAACGAACTGGGGTTGGACATTATCCGTGCCATCCGTACCAAAGGGCTGGATTACCCCATCATTATCCTGACAGCCCGTGACCGCTGGCAAAACAAGGTGGAAGGTCTGGAAGCCGGTGCTGACGATTACATAACCAAACCGTTTCACACCGAAGAGCTCATCGCCCGCCTACGCGTGCAGTTAAGGCGCACGGGTCGCTGGACCCAGGCTGAATTCAGTTGCGGCCCCATCCGTTTGAATACATCCGAACAACGGGTGTATGTGCAGGATCAGGAAATCACCCTGACCGCCTATGAATACCGTGTACTGGAACACCTGATGCTCCATGCAGGCGAAGTCATTTCCAAAACCCGCCTGACCGATAGCCTCTACGAAGAGGACGCCGACCGTGACAGCAATGTCATTGAGGTATTTATCCGCCGCCTGCGTATCAAGCTTGACCCGGATGACAGCCTCAAGCCGATCGAAACGCTGCGCGGACGCGGTTACCGCTTTACGCTCGCACGCAACTGATAGGGAAACCTAGGGTTTTACTACATATGGTCAGCTCCTTACCTTACGCAGCCGTCAGCTTATCAGTGGCTTCGGTGTCATCATGGTTGGCATTTTGATGCTGGGCAGTATGTTGCACTGGTTCTCCTACCGCTACAAAATAGATCAGGAAAAGGATGAGCTGACCCAGATCACCTACAACATGCTGGGCTTCCTGATCTTTGAAGATGGCAAATTCGGCATCCTTAAAGATGCCGACATGGAGGAAAAGGCCAGGGAGATTATTGACGAGTACAACCTCAACGACGTGGAGCAAGGCCGGTTTGCTTACGTCATTAATGCCGCCAACTCAGAAATCATCTGGAGCGCATCCAGCCTTGGCAAACCCAGTGATCTGGTAGACCCGGACTATTACCTGTATTTTGATTTGGGTAAAGACCAGAGCCAGGAACCCAGCTTCAAACCCTTCTTCGCCCAGGGCAAACCACGCACACCCCGTGACATCTCCCGGCTGGATGACCCGACCGTCAAACAAAAATACAACCAGGAATACCTGCTGGCAGCACAAAACTTTTTCCAGGAACCTTACGGCCAGTTCCAGTTTGTGGTTGGTGAGTCCATTGCCGACATCCAGAAGGAAATGCAGGACATGCGACAGAAATTTGCCATCCTGCTGTTCCTGTCCGCCGTACTGGTATTGATTGCCCAGTTGGCACTCAGTTTCTGGGTAGTTGCCCCAATCAAGGAATTTGAAAACGAGGTCAAATCCATCGAGGCTGGGGAAAGGGAAAGCGTTGACGACCATTATCCCGAAGAGCTGATACCCGTCAAAAACGCCATCAACGCCTTGCTGAGCTATGAAAAAGGGCAAAAACAGCGTTACAAGGATTCCCTCGACGATCTGGCGCACAGCCTGAAAACACCGCTGGCGGCCATGCAAAACCAGCTTGACCAACTGGCACGAGATGTTCACAGCCCGGACAACCCACTCGGAAACAGCGTCAAGGTATTTGACTCGCAAATTTTGCGGATGCGGGAAATCATTTCACACCAGCTGCGCCGTGCGATGGTCACCAATCAGGGAGCCATGATCCTATCCCAGCCTGTACGGCCAGTCATGTTCCGCCTGCGTGACACTTTGCAAAAGGTTTACCGCGACAAGCCATTCGAGTTCCGCCTCAATGTGGACGAATACGCCAAATGCCGTATGGATGCCGAAGACATGATGGAACTGTTTGGCAACCTGTTGAACAACGCCTGCCGCTTTTGCCAGGAAATCGTGGAAGTGACTGCCCACCACGAAGGCAACATGCTGATCATCGACATTGATGACGACGGCATGGGCTTCCCTACCGATAACCCCGCCAAACTGCTGCAACGCGGTGTCCGCGAAGACAGTAAAAACGAAGGGCAAGGCATCGGCATGGCAGTCAGTACCGAGATCGTTTCAGCGATTGGCGGCAAGATCGAGTTGCAGGTATCACCGTATGTGGGCGCGCGGGTACGGCTGCACCTGCCGGTTTAATCTGTTCTACACTGCGTGATTACTGGCTGACAACCCGGATGGGCATTTTGTCCACCGCCCCTGCGGCGTCAAACACGGTCAGGTCGTAATCGCCTGCCCGGGTAAAGGTATAACGCAGCCCATCGCGTTCAGGGTCAATGCCCACCGGCTCGCCGTTAACCAGCCAAAAATACTGCCCTTCGCCTCCTTGTGCCAGCAAATCCACCGTCACCCCCAGGGTTTGCTGACCACTGGCAGTGGCTGGCAGATACAAACGGGTACTGGCATCCAGGTTGCGGATGGCCAGCTCCACCCCGCCCTGATACTGACGGGAAGTGGGGCAGGCAGGGTCAAAACCCGGCAAACGCATTTTTTCCAGCACACTGTCCGCCAGCCATGGCTGTACTTCCAGCGGCCACATCGCCACCTGACGGGAAACACGTTCAGGGACTACACATTCCGAAGTCACCCGCAAACCTGTCTGCGGGTTCACCCAATAAGTCTGCAAGCCCGCTGACCACGAGTATTGTTGCACATTAGGCAGGGTTGGCGGCACACGGCCATCCAGAGTCCAGGCTTGCAGGCGCACATGGCAATGCTTCGGCGCGGTAGTATCCGCCCGCCCCCCCAGTGGCCAGCAAATATCCACCCGCTCCACGTTGTCCGGACGGCGACGGACATTCCCGTTAACATTACCGGGCAAGGCGCGGAAAATGTCGAACAAAATCGGGCCAGCAGCATATGCCCCGAAACGCCCCGGCAACGGCGTGCCATCAGGTCGGCCTGTCCACACCCCCACCGTATAGGCATCACTTACCCCCACTGCCCAGGCGTCGCGGAAACCGTAGCTTGTGCCTGTTTTCCAGGCAATACCAGCATGGTTGACGCTGCCTTCCGGTGGCGAGACTGCCCGCAAAATATCCTGAATGATCCAGGCCGCACCCGCGCTCAACATGCGCCGTTCCACCAGCGGCTCAGCGGGCAAAAAGCGTGGCTTGATGCTGACGCCCTCACGTGCAAATGCAGTAAAACCACGCACCAAATCCTCCAGAGTCGTTCCCGCCCCACCCAGAATCACGCTCAGGTTAGGTTCCGCCTGCCCAGGAAAACGGATAGTCACCCCACCGTTGCGCAAGCGTGCCACGAAACTGGCCGGGTTCAACCGCTGCAACACATCCACCGCCGGAATGTTCAGTGATTGCTGCAACGCCTGAGCCAAGCTGACCGCGCCGGAAAAATGCCGGAAAAAATTCTGCGGCGCATAATCCTCCCGCCTGATCGGCACATCGCTGAGCAGGCTGGCGGAATGCAACAAGCCATCGTCCACCGCCATCCCGTACAGGAAGGGTTTCAGCGTGGAACCGGGGGAACGCACTGCCTGCACCATGTCCACATGCCCGAACCTGTCCGCCGCAAAAAAATCCGCCGAACCGGCATAACCACGCACATACCCTGTGCTGTTTTCCACCACCAACACCCCCGCAGAAGCGCCGGCTGGCAGGCTGCCCATGCGGGTACGCAACACATTTTCCAGCGCCCACTGAATATTCGCGTCCAGTGCTGTCTGCAACCGTGCTTGCTGGGTAGCGAATGCCTGCGCCTTCATACGTTGGGCGAACAGGGGCGCTGCCATGGGTTGGCGGAAACGCGCGCGGATCACCGGTTCCCGCAACGCATCCTCGACGGTTTCCTGCGTCCATACACCCTGCGCGGCCATGCGGCGCAAAACCTTATCGCGGTACTGCTGCGCCAGTTCAGGATGCCGATCCGGGCGCAAACGCGAAGGGGCTTGCGGCAATACCGCCAGCAGTGCCGCTTCAGCGTAGCTCAACTCCAACGCCGGTTTGTGCAGCCAGGCAAAACTGGCAGTCTGCACGCCTTCAATCGGCCCGCCAAAAGGGGCGAGGTTGAGGTAAAAGGTGAGGATTTCATCCTTGTGGTAATGCCACTCCAGTTGCAGGGCACGGAACATTTGCCGCAGCTTCCCACTGAGCGTGCGTTCATGCGGATCCAGAATACGCGCCACCTGCATGGTCAGGGTCGAACCGCCGGAAACAACCCTGCCGCCTTCAAGCCATTGCCACCCCGCCCGCGCCAGCGCCAATGGGTTAATGCCCGGATGCCGGTAAAACCAGCGGTCTTCGTACTCCAACAAGGCTTGCACATAACGCGGTGACACTTCATCCAACGTCACCGGGTAACGCCACACCCCCTCGCTGTCAGCAAATGCCCGCAACGGGGTGCGGTCTTGTGCCAGGATCAGCACGCTACGCACCCTGTCAGGGTCAGGCAACGGCCAGATGCGGTCAGCCAGCAGAAAACCCAGCAGGCACACCACCCCCGCGACTAAAAGGCGCAAGGAATAGCGGCCAACACGTTTCCAGACCACGGTTACGGAATATCCAGCTGCCCGGGCGTAACCACCCCTACCCCATTCAGTTCAGGCCGGTACATATCCTCCGCATAAGGCGGTGGAACCCTGAATTTCCCACTCGACACCACCCTCACCATGTAGAACAGGTGATGGCGGGTTTTGGCTTCCAGCGGCAAGGCGGCAAGGTAGCGGTCATCACGGAACTCCTGGGTGCGCAGCGAACTGCTGCCCATCAGCTCCATGACTGGCTTATCCATACCCTCCAGTTGCAACCCCTCCAGACTCTCATTGGTTTGCAGGTTGGTGTTTTCAATCTCGAAACCGGCGGGCAACAAATCAACCACCAGCGCGTCATTGATTTCCACTGCACTTTCCAACGCCAGATGGGTCAGCAGCAGGCTGCCCGGCTTGATGTCCCCCGTCTGCAACAGCTTGCCATCCATGCCGTACCAGTCGCGCTGGATCATGACCGGGTCGCTGTCAGGCGCGGGAGCCACATCCGGGTAACCATCCAGCGACAGGGCGACATACAACGGCTCCTGCCCTTGCGTGGCAATGCTTATGCCTTTCTGAAAATCCATCGCGGCAAGGCTCTGGTAATGGACGCCCTTGCCCGGCAAATCCACGCTACCGTCACCGATTTTCAGAGCGGCCTGCCAGCCAGCCTTGAGCTTTTCTTCCACCTTCAAACCCGCCAACAGGGTAAACAATTGCTCTTGGGTGCTGAAATAACTGCGGTTATGCAGCAAATCCGCCAGCTTGGTGATTTCGGCAGCCTGCTGGGGAATGCTCACCTGGTAACGCAACAGCAGGTAGAGCATGGCCGCCCGATCACGCAAACTGCTGCCGTAATCACCCAGGTATTTCTGTTCATCACGCGCCAGCGCCAAGCCGCGCTTGATGGCTTCATCGCCACGTTTAGGGTCGCCCGACGCCCGCAGCGCCAACCCCAAATGCACCAGCGGCAAACCGGAGGCAGCCTTGCCCGCATCCTTGTCAAACATGACTTTCAGCGTACCCGGCGATGCCCGTTTGACCCGGGAAAGCACATAAGCCGCGTAGGCGCGCGCCGCCAGGTCGAGATGATCCGGCGTATCGGAAAATTCGTAGCGGCTTTCCACATACCGTTCGCCTTCCTGCATACGCTCTTCCAGGTTTTGCAGGGTGCGTTGCAGCAACCATTCAGGAACGGTAAACCCCTGCTCTTTGGCGTCCAGCAGGAAATCCGCCACATACGGTGTCAGCCAGTATTCTTCCGCGCCGTAATTGCCCCACAGGGTGAAGCCGCCATTGGACAATTGCATCCCCCCCAGACGCAGCAAGGCGGCACTGACGCGTTCATTGCGGGTTTTCATATTGACCGGTTCCAGACCCAGTTGTTCGGTGACATTGGCATCCAGAAACAGGTAGGGCCATGCGCTACTGGTAGTTTGTTCCAGACAGCCATATGGGTACTGCAACAATCCCTGCAAGGCGCTGCGCAAGGGCAAGGGCGGCGTGGCAGCCAGGCTCAGGTTGGCATCCAAACCGGCAGACAGGAAGCCTTGCAGGTTGGCTGCATTCAGCGCCAGCGTCTCACCGGGTTTCAACTCCCGGCTCAGACCCAAATGTTTGGCCGGGTAAGCAGGCCGTACCGCAAACTGAAGCTGGCGGTGGGAAACAAAGTCCTTGCCGGTCAATTCGAGGTTAACCTGCGCCAACCCCAATGACTGCTGTGCCGCCAGCGGCAAGCGCAGGGTTTCACGCTTGCCCGCCGCCAGGGTAAGTTCGCGTTCCAGCGCCAAACCCGCCAGTAATGGATTGGCGTCGATTTTCAGTGTCACGGTTTGCGCTTCGGTCGTGGTGTTGTTTATGTCCACGGTCAGGAAACCGCTGTCGCCCACCGCCAGAAAACGCGGCGCTGCCAGACTGGCGACCACCGGCGAGGCTACTTTCATTTCCTGCTCGGCACTGCCAAAACGCTGGCTGGAGGCGGCTATCGCCATCAGGCGCAAAGTTCCGTCAAACCCGGGCAAGGGAAGATCAATTTTCGCTTTGCCATCTGCATCGAAATTTACCGCACCACTGAACAGCGACACGATTTTCACATCCGCTTGCGCCAATGAACCACCCCGGCGGATGCCAGCGTCACCACCAAAACGTTGCCGCAGTGGCGTCCCCTCCGCACCTTCGATAATTTTGCCGTAGTCATCATAGAGATTGACTTCGTATTTGTGCTGCGAGAAGAAAAAGGCAAACGGGTCAGGTGTTTTGAAATCGGTAATGCTCAAAACCCCGGCGTCGACCGCTGCGAGCGTAACAATGGCGCTTTCATTGCTGAGGTTGTCGCTGCTGACGGTTACGCTGACGGTTTTTTCCGGCAATACTTTTTCCGGCGCTTCGATACTCAGGTTCAGACGCCGGTCTTCCCTGTCCAGCGGCAGGAAAATGACGCCCAGCGCCCGGTTGGGGGCAATTTTCTGCTGGCTGCTGGCCGGGCGGAATGCAGTCACCGTGGCGTACAGGTCATGCCGATTCCAAGCTTTGTCCAGCTGGATGTCGACCGTTGTGCCTTCGGCAGACAAGCTGACCCGTTCAGACCACAACATCGACTCCCCTTCCACCGCTACGATTGCCTCACCGGCGGCAGGCGGGGTAATGGTCAGTTTGGCGATATCCCCAGCTTTGTACATAGGCTTGTCCAGCGCCAGCTCAATCTGGTCAGGGCGGGCAGCGGTATTTTCAGATTGTTCCCAATCCCAACCTGCATGGAACGGGTAAACGGCTTTCAGGCCGGTTTCCGCGTCTTCCACTTCCAGCCGGTAATAGCCGTATTGCACGGAAAACACCACTTTACCGCGTGCTTCGGCATCCAGCGTGACCTTTTGTTGCACGGTCGGGTATTCGCTGGAAATTTCCTTGCGTCGCCAGCCTTCGGCGTCGTTGTATTCCCAGAAATACTCTTTTTCTTCGCGCACCAGGGTGACCGCCAAGGGCTGGGCTGCCGGTACTGGCTGGCCTTCCGCATTGACCCGCGCCAGTTCAAAGGCGGCTTCGCCATTGCCCGCCACCGTATCCTTGCTGAACAAGGGGCGGATACCCACCAGGTTTTGGGTTGGCCAAAAGGGCACATCCAGCTTGCGCACGACGCCGCGCCCACCAGTTTCATGCAGCTCGCCCACCACGCTCAAAGTCAGGGGGGAATTGATCTTGCCTGCCAGCGGCGGGATTTCCAGAAAGCCGCCACCGGTTTCATTGAGCACCAGCTCCGGTAAATCTTCACGGCTCACCAGCTTGTTATCCGCCGGGTCGCCGAAATAATAGTCCTTGAAACTATCCAGCGGGTGCTGGTTCACGCTGACAGTACGCACTGCCGTGAGTTTGTTGCCACTGGCAGGAGCACCGTACAAATAGTCGCCTTGCGCCGCCACGATCAGCGTTTCACCGCTGGTCAGCAACTTGTCTTCCGTGCTCAGGGCAAGCTTCATGCGTTCCGGCATGAACTCTTCCACATGAAAGGTAAACGTGTTGACCGGTGATTCATCTTTGGCATTGATTCGGAGTTCCGCTTTCCAGCTTCCGGTCGGGGCATCAGCGGGAATCGGCAGCCGCCAGGAAAAGTAACCCAGCGCGGGGTTGGTGGCCACCAGGTTCTCTTCCAGCAACAATTTAGTGTCGGGGCGGACAATCCGCAGGTGCAGGTTCTTGCCCGGAACCGGCTGGCCATCCCGGTTGCGGAGCAGGATCGACAAGTCCATGTTTTCACCGGGGCGGAACAGGTCGCGGCTGCTGTAAACAAACGGCGCAATCGGTTTGTCCGGCAAGCCTTCGACCTGGTATTCCGACAAATCCAGCGCCGCGTCCCGCAAATCCAGGAATGCAAACTGATTCCCCACCTGTGCTGTCAGCAGCAAGCCACCCTGTGGCCGGTGTACGAAACTGACATGCCCGCGCTCATCTGCTGCCAGCGACAGAGTTTCCTTTTCCCCCCGCAGTTTCAGCTGTACGCCCGACAGGGGTTTGCCGCTATCCAAAGCATTGGTGAAAACCTCCAGCCCACGCGGATACAAGCGGACGTGCAAACCGATGTTGGTGACAATAAACTGCGTAATCCGGTAGGCATCATCGCTGAAGCGCCCCGGTTCGCGCATGACGGCAAAATATAGGCCGGGCGTTTTTAGTTCCGGGATATTCTCGACCGGAATCAGCAATGAAGTGCGCGCATTGGGCTTGGCATCAGTCACATAGCGCTGGGCGTGGACGCTTTCCGTCACCCGATGGATGTCTTCCAGCTGCCATTGGGACAGGCGCTCACCCAACGATACCGTTTGTAGCATTTCCGGCAGCTTGTCCGGTTGCACCCGCAGAAATTCAATATCCAGCTCCGGCACATTGACTACCCTGATCGGCAGCCCACCGGTCAATTTGGCAGGCAAAATACTACCCGTAGTGGCGAAATCAAATGCAGGTTTGACATCACGGGTTTTGACGGTGTAGTCAACCGGCTTTTGCAGCTTCAGGTCATTTTTACTGGCGACACCAGGCCGCACTTGTATGCGGTATTCCGTCTGCGGCTTGATATTGCTGAAAAAAAGCCGCCGCGTTTCACTTGCCAGCACCCAGCTTCCCTCCACCATCTTGCCGCCAGCGGTCAGGGTAATGAAGCTGTTATAATCTTCGGTCGACCGGAGATCCTGGGAAAAGGTAATGGCTAGCGCCGGGCTGGTGTCCAGGGAGCGTTCGGAAACGTCCACCACCAGCATCTGCGTCAGCAATTCTTCATTGGTGTAACCCGGCAGGGCAGCTGGCTCAGCAGTTTTTGGGGTTGCCTCCGGCGGTGAAGCGGCATCTTCTGTAGCCCCGGCAGATATGCCCAACAACAGGCAGGCCAACAGACACACGAACCAAATTGGGGGAACCAGACGGCGAACATGAAAACCCATTATTATTCTCCATCCCTGCAAGGCAAGATGTATGATTGAATGATCAGTATAGACTTTCACGTTAAGGGAAAGTTGCGCTAAACACAAGAGGATGAAAGCAGGCGGGAAGAAGAGGAAAGTGGCGACCCTACGGGGATTCGAACCCCGGTTACAACCGTGAAAGGGTCGTGTCCTAGGCCTCTAGACGATAGGGTCGCTGATGTAAACTTGCTGTGAAGATAGCTGGAAAAGTGGCGACCCTACGGGGATTCGAACCCCGGTTACAACCGTGAAAGGGTCGTGTCCTAGGCCTCTAGACGATAGGGTCGCTGATGTAAACTTCCAATCTACCTGTGGTCACTGTCTCTTGGGGAGAACAGGACGATGGTGGACAACCCGGCAAAAAGGAGTAAAAAACCGAGTGGTACTGCCATCAAAAACATTTTCGCCAACTCGTCACTGTCTGCGAACATGAAGCCGAATCCGAATATAAGACCGACGACTGTAATCACCAGACCAGCAATGAAGCTGTAACGACCAATGCGATCCATACAAAAACCTCTCGCAGCGGTCAAGGTTGGTGGAGCTAATCGGGATCGAACCGATGACCTCTACAATGCCATTGTAGCGCTCTCCCAGCTGAGCTATAGCCCCACGGCGAAAGAGAGGCGAATTCTGAGGGAATCCGCCCCCTCTGTCAAGAGCCTTTTAACGAATTTGCAAAGATTGCTTTGTGCACATCGCCAAGGCTGATAATGCCCATCAATTTGGTTCCCTGCACTACCGGGATGCGGCGTATTTTCTGTACACACATGAGGGAAACAGCCTTCATGACAGGCATATCCGGACTGGCGGAAGCGACCAGTTTGCTCATGATGTCACCCGTTTTGAGCATCAGTGCATCACTGTAATCTTTTTCCATTTTCTCGAAATCAGGCGCTCCTTCCTCACGTGCAACATCAGAAATGTCAGGAAACATTTTCCGCAGCACATCTTTTTCAGATACAACACCTACGACATTGTTGTTGTCATCGACCACAGGCAGACCACTGATCTTGTTGAAGCACATGACCTCAACAATATCCCGTACCGGGGTGTCTGCTTTGGCCGTTTTCACGTTTGTAGTCATGATGTCTTTGACTTTCATCTGTTTCCTCACTGACAACGGTTATCACGCCAGAATCCTGATTCCAGCTTCGGTTATTGGCATTCGCCAGTTATTACTACGTGTAAAATAGCACGAAACATCACTCATCAATACTAGCTTTTAGGGATGCTCCGTTCATCATTCAAGGCATAGCTTGTATAAAACTGATAGCCCGCAGGATGCGCGCCAAAGTGCGTTCGCGTCCAATCAGTTCCAGGGTGATTTCCAACGACGGCGAAGAAGCCCCACCCGTGGTTGCGACACGCAGTGGCGGCCCTACCTTGCCCAGTTTCACACCCAGTTTTTCACAGGCAGCCTGGATAGCGGTATGGATAGGCCCCCCCTTCCACTCGGCCAGGCTCGCCAGTTCATTATGCACAACTTGCAGGTTATCAGCCGTATCAGCCTTGAACTGCTTCTTGACCGCACTCTCGTCAAATGCAGCAAAATCTTCGTAGAAATAACGGCTAATAGCGACTATTTCAACCAAAGTCTTGGCACGTTCACGCTGGGCATTGATCACATCCGCCACTGTCGGGCCGTTCGCAACGTCCAGATTCTGTGCCTGTATATGCCATTGCAACTGCTTTTCGAGTTCTTCCACTGGAAGGGTCTTGATGTAATGCTGGTTCAGCCACAGCAGCTTGTCAGCATTGAAGGCGGAGGGTGCACGGTTGATAGCCGCCAGTGAAAACAATTCAATCATTTCCTTGCGGGAGAAAATCTCCTGATCACCATTTGACCAGCCCAGACGCACCAGATAATTCAATAACGCCTGCGGCGTGTAGCCGTCATCACGGTATTGCATAACACTGACGGCTCCGTGGCGCTTGGACAAGCGCTGGCCATCACAGCCCAGAATCATCGGCACATGCGCGAATTTGGGTGGTTCAAACCCTAACGCTTTCATGATATTGATCTGGCGTGGCGTGTTGTTGATGTGGTCATCACCCCGGATAACGTGCGTTATGTTCATGTCGATGTCGTCCACCACCACCGTCAGGTTGTAGGTTGGCGTACCGTCAGACCGGGCGATGATCAGATCGTCCAGTTCCTTGTTGCCGACAGTGATTTTGCCGCGCACCAGGTCTTCAAATTCTACCGCACCATCCTGTGGGTTACGGAAACGGATGACCGGTTCGACGCCTGCTGGCGCATCTGTACGCCCGAAACAGCGCCCGTCATAACGTGGCTTTTCCTTGCGCGCCATTTGCGCTTCACGCATCTGTTCCAGCTCGTCCTTGCTGCAATAGCAGCGGTAGGCATGGCCGCTGTCCAACAGTTGCTGGATCACTTGCCTGTAACGGTCGAAACGCTGCGTTTGGTAGAACGGGCCTTCGTCATATTCCAGCCCCAGCCAATCCATGCCTTCGAGGATTGCATCGACGGATGCCTGAGTGGAACGTTCACGGTCAGTGTCTTCAATGCGCAGGATAAACGTGCCGCCCGTCTTGCGGGCATATAGCCAAGAAAACAGCGCAGTACGTGCGCCGCCAATGTGCAGGTAACCAGTCGGGCTGGGGGCAAAGCGGGTTCTGACGTTCATGACATTCCGTGTTGTGCTTATTACAAAAGCAGGAAGCTTAGCAGTTCATCAACCGGAAACAAACCTTAAGGATAACTGAATGAAAAATAAACGATTTATTCAGTTAAAATTCAGTACTCCCCGCGCATACTGTCTCGCACCTGAGGACTAATGGGGGCTTCCAGGGGCTATATGGGGTAAAGATAATAACAATAAGGGCTGCAACCCCGCCTTTTATTCAAGCAAAGCTTTCCGCGTGGAAGGCTATTTGCTGTTCATGATCCAAGCAACCATACCAGCAGTTGAAGGCATAAGAAAGCGTAAATTCCCGCCAAAATATCATCCAGCATAATACCCAGCCCACCATGGATATTGCGGTCGGCAACCCTTACCGGCCAGGGCTTCCAGACATCAAACAGGCGGAACAGGCAAAAACCCGCCACAATCCAGCCCCACTCCACTGGTGCAGCCAGCATGGTCAGCAGGAAACCGGCAAATTCATCCCAGACAATGCCGCTATAATCATGCACACCCAGCAGGCGCGAAGACTCGCCGCAAATCCAGATGCCCGCCACCGATATTACTAGGGTAGCCAGCACATACCCCCACAGCGGCCACTGTGCCAGCAGCAGGTATAACGGAATGGCGGCCAGCGTACCCGCCGTACCCGGCGCAACCGGCGACAAGCCGCTGCCAAACCCAAATGCCAGAAAATGTACCGGGGAAGAAAAAACCGTATTTACCCGCACAACCACTTTTTGCATCCGTATCCATCCTTGTCACATCACCAAAACACACTGCCCGTTGTCACCGCTCACGGGCAATCGGCGCAGCCACGCCTTTACACAAGGCAAGCAAATCCTGCGGTGCCAGTTCAATGTCCAGCCCACGCCTGCCACCACTGACGTAAATGCTGGCAAATTGCAGCGCGGAAGCATCCAGAACCGTCGGCAGCAGCTTTTTCTGCCCCAGCGGGCTGATGCCGCCCACAATATAGCCCGTGCTGCGCTCAGCGTCTTTTGGATCTGCCATATCCGCCGTTTTCGCATTCAACGCCTTGGCGATCTGCTTAAGGTTGAGGAACATCTCCACCGGCACAATCCCCACCGCCAGTTTTTTACGGTCGCCATCCAGCGCCACCAGCAGGGTCTTGAAAACCTGCGCCGGGTCTAACCCCAACGCTTCCGCCGCTTCCAGCCCATAGGCTTCAGCGCGCGGGTCATGCACGTATTCGTGCACCTGGAAAGGTATTTTCGCTTTTTTTGTCTGCTGGATTGCCGGTGTCATGTCTGCCCGCCCTGATTTATCACCCCCGTATGATTTCACACACACGGCAAGATCGCTATAATCGCGCCTTCTTGACTGGAGGTCATCATGGCGGACTACACATTCATTTTCGACATCAATGGCATCGCGGACTTTGAGGAGCGCGTCACCAAGGCTTCGCTGCGCAACCCGGTGCTGGTCGACTTCTGGGCGGACTGGTGTGGCCCCTGCCTGTTCCTTGACCCGGTACTGAAATCCGTGATCCCCGAATACCATGGCAAAGTACTGCTGGCCAAGGTGGATACTGACGAAGATGAAAACATGAAATTGGCAGGCCGCCATCAGGTTCGGGGCTTTCCCACCGTCTTACTGATCGAGAATGGCATGGAAGTCGCCCGTTTCAGCAGCGCCCGTACCAAACCCTTTGTGCGCGAATTCATCGACAGCAACAGCCAGTTATTATTACGAGCAAATTTTACTCGGCCTTAAATCTGGCATTCTGCAGTTCCCCATGGCATCATGATAATTAAATTTAATTAAAAATAATAATTCTTTAGCAATGGATGGTTTAAAATGAAAGTTAGCACGCTTTCTTACACAGTTGAGCATGGCTTCTCATCCGATTTGCCCGAAATTAAAGCACCACAATTGCTTATCTTGGTTTTTGGCCACCCCAGTTTTCTGGAAAAACCTCAGGCTTTTGAAACACTGAAGGCAACCTATCCACAAGCCATCGTGATGGGCTGTTCCAGTGCAGGTGAAATTATCGGTAGTTCTATTCAGGATAACAGCCTGGTCATTGCCTTGGCACAATTTGACTCCGCTTCCCTGCGGATCGAGTATTCCAACATTGACGACCCGCTGGAATCCCGCAATATTGGACGCCTGCTTGCCGACAAACTCAGCACCGATAGCCTGAAAGGGATTTTTGTCCTATCTGAAGGCTTACATGTCAACGGCAGTGAACTGGCGCAGGGTTTCAATGACGTAGTAGCAAAAAATACGATTGTAACCGGAGGCCTGGCGGGCGATGGTGTACGCTTCCAGCAGACTTGGGTACTGCGGGATGGCAAACCCGTCAGCGGCACGATCGCAGCTCTCGGGCTGTACGGCGAAATCCAGATCAACCATGGGTCTAAAGGCGGCTGGAAACCGTTTGGCCCCGCCCGCGAAGTGACCCGCGCCGAACACAATATCCTGTATGAACTGGCCGGAACACCGGCACTGACCCTGTACAAAACCTACCTGGGCGAAATGGCGGATAGCCTGCCTGCCGCTGGCCTGCGCTTCCCGTTGGCGCTCAGCCAGCCGGGGGATGGAAAAGAACTGGTACGCACCATCCTCGCGGTTGACGAAACCACCCAGTCACTCACCTTCGCAGGTGACATCCCGGTTGGTGCATACGCCCAGCTGATGCGCGCCAACCTCGAGCAACTGGTTGAAGGGGCCGAAGACGCTGCCATCATGAGCGCCACCGACACTGATCAGGAAGTGCTGTGCATTGCCATTAGTTGTGTGGGCCGCCGCATGGTCATGGGGGCAGACGCAGAAGAGGAAGTGGAGGCTGTGCTGGATAACCTGCCAGAAAACACCACCCAGATCGGTTTTTACTCTTACGGGGAAATTTCACCCTTTTCCAAAGGCAATTGTGACCTGCACAACCAGACCATGACGCTGACCACCCTGTATGAGTGAACGTACCTGACCCATCTGTCGGTTTATACCCCGCCAGGGTAGACGCGGCTTGCCCCTCACGAATAGGGACAAGATATTTCTGACAATTATCATAGGCGATGGCTTTGCTGTAGGTTATAAACCCTAACCTGTGGCAAAATCGCCGCTTGTGTTGACAAGAAATTAACAGGAAACCGCGTAGAATCCCGCTCATGGCAGAATACTTACTCATCATCGTAGGGACAGTCTGGGTCAACAATTTCGTTTTGTCCCACTTCCTTGGCCTGTGCCCCTTCATGGGTGTTTCCCGCAAGCTGGAAACAGCGATGGGCATGGGGCTGGCAACCACTTTCGTCCTTACACTGTCGGCCATTACCAGCTATCTGGTCAATAACTGGTTACTGGAACCGTTGGGGCTGGAATACTTGCGCACCATCAGCTTCATTCTCGTGATTGCCACCGTGGTCGGGTTCACGGAAATGGTCATCCGCAAAACTAGCCCTCTGCTGTACAACGTGTTGGGCATTTACCTCCCTCTGATCACCACCAACTGCGCCGTGCTGGGCGTAGCGCTGCTGAACGTGCAGCAATCCCACGGCTTTGTGGAATCCGCCCTCTACGGCATGGGCGCGGCGCTGGGCTTTACGTTAGTCCTGGTGCTGTTCGCGGGCATCCGTGAGCGTATCGCGGCAGCGGATGTACCCTCCATCTTTCAGGGCAATGCTATCGGCCTGATCACTGCCGGCCTGATGGCACTAGCGTTCATGGGCTTTTCCGGACTGGTGAAAGAATAATGTTTGCAGCAATTCTCGTCGTCGCAGGCATGGCTGCCGTATTTGGCCTGTTGCTGGGCTACGCCGCTATCCGTTACAAGGTGGAAGGTGACCCGGTCGCCGACAAGGTAGACGCCCTGTTGCCCCAAACCCAATGCGGCCAATGCGGCTTCCCTGGTTGCCGCCCCTACGCCGACGCCATTGCCAAAGGCGAAGCCGAAATCAACCGCTGCCCGCCGGGCGGTGAAGCCACTATCAAGGCGCTGGCCGAATTGCTGGGCGTGGAAGCCAAACCACTGGATGCAGAAGACGAAAATGCCAGTCTACCCATGGTCGCCGTCATCGACGAACAAACCTGCATCGGCTGCACCCTGTGCATCCAGGCTTGCCCGGTCGACGCCATCGTTGGCGCAGCCAAACACATGCACACCATTATCGAAAAGGAATGCACCGGCTGCAAACTGTGCCTGCCACCCTGCCCGGTTGACTGCATCCACATGATCCCGGTCAAGGTGGAACCTGCTTCCTGGAAATGGCCTTACCCCAACGCCAGCCCTAACGGCCAACCCGCCAATGACGACGTCACGCTGGCAAAGGTGAACCCATGATCCAGACCTTACGCAAACTGTGGCGCTTCCACGGCGGCCTGCATCTGGATTACCACAAGGGTGAATCCACCACCCGCCCAGTCCAGGCAATTCCTTTGGCAGAAGAATTGGTCATCCCCCTCCAGCAACACGCCGGTTACAAACCCACCCTGACCGTGCAGGCAGGCGATTACGTATACAAAGGGCAGGAACTTGGCACCCATACCGGTTTCATGAAAGTACCGGTACATGCCAGCACTTCGGGAACCATTACTGCCATTGAAGAACGCCCTATTCCCCATGCTTCCGGCCTCGCCGATCTGTGCATCGTCCTCAAGCCGGATGGCAAAGACGACTGGGGCAACGCCCGGATGCAGGCTTACCCCGACTACGCCCAGGTAGACGGTGAAACCCTGCGCCAGCGCATCTGTACCGCAGGCATTGTCGGCATGGGCGGTGCTGTCTTCCCCGCCGCCATCAAACTGAACGTACACGACAATGTGCCGGTCGAAGCGCTGATCATTAACGGCGCGGAATGCGAACCCTACATCACCTGTGACGACATGCTGATGCGGGAAAAAGCGGATGAAGTCATCGGCGGCATCCAAGTCATGATGCACATCATCAATACCCACCAATGCCTGATCGGGATTGAAGACAACAAGCCGCAAGCCATCACCGCCATGCAGGCAGCCATTGAGAAATCCGGCGACCCGCGCATCCAGGCCATGCCAGTCCCCACCCTGTACCCGACTGGTAGCGAAAAGCAGCTCATCAAGATACTGACCGGTAAGGAAGTCCCCAGCGGCGGCAGGCCCGCCAACATCGGGCTGGTGTGCCACAACCCAGCCACAGCCCGCGCCATCTACCGCGCCGTGGTGCGGGGCGAACCGCTGATCGACCGCTACCTGACCGTCACCGGCAACGGCGTTGCTAAACCCTGCAACCTGGATGTGCCGTTGGGTACGCCCATCCAGCACATCATCCAGCAAGCGGGCGGCTATACCAACGCCGCCAAACGGCTAGTCATGGGCGGGCCAATGATGGGTGTTTCCCTGCAAACCGACCTGATTCCAGCGGTCAAAGCCACCAACTGCATCCTGGTTGACAATGAAGCAGAGGTTGAGCCACCGCCTGCGCTGCCCTGCATCCGCTGCGGGCGTTGCGCGGAAGCCTGCCCTGCTAACCTGTTGCCGCAGCAGCTGTACTGGTATTCACGTTCACGCGAATTCGAGAAAGCGGAAGACCATCATCTGTTCGACTGCATCGAATGCGGCTGCTGCGCCTACGTTTGCCCCAGCCATATCCGGCTAGTGGATTACTACCGCTTCGCCAAATCCGAAATCCGTTCCTTGCGCGAATCCAAGGCCAGGGCGGATCTTGCCCGCCAACGCCACGAATTCCAGGCCGAACGGCAGGAACGCGCCAAACGCGAAAAGGCTGAAAAGCTGGCAAAGCACAAGCAACAGGCACAAGCTAATACCGACGATGGCAAGAAAGCCGCCATCCAGGCTGCACTGGAACGCGCCCAGGCCAAAAAAGCCCAGGCAGCCCAAGTCTCCGCCGGGGAATCAACGGAATGAAATTCATCAAACGCACTTCGCCCTACATCACCGGCAAGAACGATGTTGGCCATGTCATGCGCCAGGTCATTTACGCGCTGGTTCCCGGCACGCTGGCACTGCTCTGGTATTTTGGCTGGGGCGTACTGAGCAACCTGCTGCTGGCCATCCTGTTCGCCGAATTGCTGGAATGGGGTATGTTGAAACTGCGCCAACGCCCGGTACGCCCATTCCTGAGCGATTACAGCGCAGTGGTGACTGCTTGGTTGCTGGCGGTCGCCATGCCCGCGTTTTCGCCGTGGTGGCTGATCCTGATCGCCATGGTGTTCGCCATTGTCATCGCCAAGCACCTGTATGGCGGGCTGGGTTACAACCCGTTCAACCCGGCCATGATTGGCTACACCGCCGTGCTGATTTCCTACCCGGTACAAATGACCATCTGGCCAGCACCACTGGATTTTAGTTTCAGCCACATCAATCTGGGGCAGGCACTGCAACAGGTATTCGGCGCTGGTGCGCAAGGCTGGGATGCTTTCACCTCCGCCACCCCACTGGATGCTGTCAAGGTCGACCTGAAGATGGGCAAACCGCTGGCAGAAATCCTCAGTAACGGCAGTTTTGGCCTGTTTGCTGGCCGTGCGTGGGAATGGGTCAGTCTGGCGTGGCTGGTGGGCGGCCTGTGGATGCTGTACCAGCGCATCATCAGCTGGCACATTCCGGCAGCATTGCTGGGCGTATTAGGCTTGATGGCAAGTATTTTCTGGCTTATCAACCCGCAAGCCTACAGCTCCCCACTCTTCCATTTGCTGGGTGGCGGTGCGATGTTGGGGGCATTTTTCATTGCCACCGACCCGGTTTCCGCCAGCACCACGCCAGTTGGTAAGCTGTTTTATGCGGGCGGAATTGGCTTGTTTACCTACATCATCCGTACCTGGGGCGGCTATCCTGATGGCATCGCCTTTTCGGTCATTATCATGAATATGGCCGTGCCATTGATTGATTACTACACCCAGCCACGGGTGTATGGGACCAAGCAGAGGTTTCCGGGATGAACAACAGCCTATTGAAAGAAATCCTCAAACCGGGCCTGCTCCTGGCTGGCTTCGCCTTGTTGGGTACACTGGCGCTGGCGCTGATTTACGGCCTGACCCTGCCGCAGGTACAAGCGAATGAACGCGCCACTACCCTCAAGCAATTGAATGCACTGGTCGGCGCGCAAGAATATGACAACGACCTGCTGGCTAACCCGCTGACCTTGCCCGCCGCTGATTTCGGTAGCGCCGAAGCCGTCACTGTCTACCGCGCCAGCAAGCAGGGCAATCCGGTTGCAGGGCTGTTCATCGTCAGCGCACCAGACGGTTACAGCGGCTCCATCCGTATAGTGGTTGGCGTGCGCGCAGACCAGAGCCTCGCGGGCGTGCGGGTGCTTGCCCACAAGGAAACCCCCGGCCTTGGCGACAAGATTGACGCAGGCAAAAATGACTGGGTTCTCGGCTTCAATGGCAAATCCTTGCAAAACCCTGTCCTGACGGGCTGGGCAGTGCGCAAGGATGGCGGGGAATTCGACCAGTTTACCGGCGCTACCATTACCCCACGGGCAGTGGTCGGGGCAGTGAAGCGTACCCTGCTGTGGTCGCAACAGCATTTTGCCACGCTGTTTTCACCAACAGCTGCGCCCACGCCTCAGGAGGCCAAACCATGAATTCAACTTACCGTGAACTGACTGTTGCCGGTCTTTGGCATAACAACCCCGGCCTGGTGCAACTGTTGGGGCTGTGCCCGCTGATGGCTGTCACCACCAATTTCGTCAATGGGCTGGGCTTGGGGCTGGCAACCATCATCGCGCTGGTATCATCCAATCTAGCCATTTCATTGGTACGCGATTACATCCGCCCGGAAATCCGCATCCCGGCCTTTGTACTCATCATTGCGGGCAACGTGACCCTGATCGAAATGCTGATGAAGGCGTATTTCCACGACCTTTACAACATACTCGGCATCTTCATCCCCCTGATCGTTACCAACTGTATCGTGATCGGGCGCTCGGAAGCTTATGCCTCCAAAAACCCGCCTGCCCACGCTGGTTATGACAGCCTGATGATGGGGGTGGGTTTCATGCTGGTACTGGTGGTGTTGGGCGGAATGCGCGAACTGGTCGCCAATGGCACGCTGTTTGCGCAGGCTCATCTGATGTTCGGCGAAGCAGCACGTGGCATGACCATTACTCTTGGCAATGACTTCAAGGGTCTGCTGCTGGCTGCCCTGCCGCCTGGTGCATTCATCGGCCTTGGCTTTCTGGTCGCCCTGAAAAACTGGATCGACAAGCGCAATGCACAACGGGTCACCGTCAGTAAACCCACCGCCGCGCCCATGACGGGTGAGGCAGCATGAACAAAGCCAAGCGGGAAGAGATTTTCCGCCGTCTGCACGACGCCAACCCCAACCCGGCCACCGAACTCGAATACGGCAGCGCGTTTGAACTGCTGATTGCCGTAATCCTTTCGGCGCAGGCTACCGACAAGGGCGTCAACAAGGCCACGGCACGGTTGTTTCCCGCTGCCAATACCCCAAAAGCGATTTACGCGCTGGGCGAGGAAGGCTTGAAGGATTACATCAAGACCATTGGCCTGTTCAACAGCAAAGCGAAAAACATTATTGAAACCTGCCGGATTCTGGTGGAAAAGCACCATTCACAAGTGCCCGAAGACCGTGCCGCGCTGGAAGCCTTGCCGGGTGTTGGGCGCAAGACTGCCAACGTGATCCTCAACACTGCCTTCCGCCACCCCACCATGGCGGTGGACACGCACATTTTCCGTGTTTCTAACCGTACCGGCATCGCCCCCGGCAGAAACGTGCTGGAAGTGGAAAAAGCCCTGCTGAAACATGTTCCAAAGCAATACCTGCTGGACGCCCATCACTGGCTGATACTGCACGGGCGCTATACCTGCGTGGCGCGTAACCCGAAATGCGGGCAATGCATCATTGCCGACCTATGCGACTTCAAGGAGAAAACTGCCTGATGTTTGGCCATGACCGTGACGGAATGCGCCGCTACTACCTGCAATGCTGGAAAAAATTTCAGCAAAAACAACCGTTGGATGCACTGGGACAACAAGTTGCCCAAGTGATTGCCGAACATCCGGAATACCACAAGTTGCTGGAACAGACTGATGCGGCTCTGCAACGCGATTACCTGCCGGAAAATGGTGAAACCAACCCCTTCCTGCACATGGGGCTGCACCTTGGCATCCGCGAACAGGCCGCCACCAACCGTCCAGTAGGTATCAGCGAAATCTATCGGCAACTTGTGATCCAATACGGCACTTTAGACGCTGAACACCGGATGATGGATTGCCTGGCTGAAAGCATCTGGCTTGCCCAGCGCAACCAGACTGCCCCGGATGAAGCAGCGTATCTTGATTGTTTGAAAAAGGCGTCTAATTAATCCATTGCAACAATTACATTACTGTTGCTGACAGTGCTGATATCAAATACACGCGAGCGGCTGACATTATCCAGCTCCGCCTCGGCACGGTATACACCTGGCTCCAGTTCAAGACTGGCGGAGTGGCGTTTGAACGATTGCACCAGAGTAGAACGGCCATTTTTCACACGGTAAAGCTGCCATTGCACCGGGCGCATTGCTGGGCCATTATTCAAGGTTGCCATTAACAACACTTTCGACAACGGCATCTGTGCAGCTGAGAAAAAAACAGCATTTATGACTGCCGCTTGCGCTTGATTAGCAAACAGACATACTGCAATAACGGATAAACTTGCCCACACATTACGCAATTTTTTCACTAGCATACGAGATTACCTCTGGCTGTATTTATGATTAAGTAACCGCTCTCTTTTACTTCTTATATAAGGTTAATCCACCCCTTTAAAAATACAATTCGATTTTATTTTTAGTGTGGATAAAAAAACTGTTGGAACTTTTTTTCCATCCCTCAATACAGTGCAGAAAGCATGGCTCATGTGCTATCCTGACGCCCCTTTACATACCCCTATTACCGGAGTTTACTGATGCATCCAATGCTCAGAAAAGCGACTGATGCCGCCCGCGAAGCAGGCGAAGCCATTCGCCACTACGCCAACAAAGTGCACAAGCTGAATATCCAGAACAAGGATCAAAACGATTTCGTCAGCGAAGTCGACCAACAGGCCGAGCAAATTATCGTGCGCCATCTGCAACGCGCCTACCCTGACCATGCATTTTTCGGTGAAGAACACGGCAAGCAAGGTACGGACAGTGATTACGAATGGATTATCGACCCGCTCGACGGCACTACCAATTTCCTCTACGGCATTCCCCAGTATTCGGTATCCATTGCCCTGAAACACAAAGGCCGCCTGACCGTGGGCGTGGTGTATGACCCGCTACGGGATGAAACTTTCGCCGCCGCGCGTGGGGATGGCGCCACCCTCAATGGCCGCCGTATCCGCGTTTCCGAACGCAGCAGTATGCACAGCGCCCTGCTCGGCACTGGTATCCCGTTCCGCGCCAACCAGAACCTCGACCTGTACCTACAAACCCTGAAAGCCCTGATACCGGACACAGCTGGCGTGCGCCGCCCCGGTTCTGCTGCACTCGACCTGGCCTGGGTGGCCTGTGGCCGTTTCGACGGTTTCTGGGAATTTGGCCTCAATGAATGGGACATGGCCGCTGGCGTATTGCTGGTACAAGAAGCAGGCGGTCTGGTCAGCGACTTGTCCGGCGACAATAACCACCTGAAAACCGGCGACGTAGTAGCCGCTAACCCAAAAGTTTTCAAAGAAATGATCAAACGTTTGCGCCCCATTGTGACAAATCGTTAAGTGCCCTTCCCGCCCCCTGATAGACTAAAATCAGGGGTATGAAAACCCAAACCCTTACCCGCACATGCCCCTCATTGCTGCTGTGCCTGTCAATCGCATGGTTGCCAGGCTGTGAAAAGCGTGACGAAACACCGCCGCCAGTTGCAGGGGAGCAAGTCATCATTCCCGAATCTGATGCCCTGCAACCGCTGCATGCCGCTCCTGCAACGGCTGATACGCCAGCGCCAGCCGACACCAGCGTAGACACACAGGCAACAGTACCCCTTCAACCACCCAATACCAGAACAGCACCGGAGGCAAACATGGCCAACCCGGAACAATCCAGCAAACTGAAAATACCCGCTTTTACCCAGCAGGTTCAGGCAGGCAGCCTTTTCCGCCTGCGTTTTCTGGCAAACGGGGAAAGCTTCTACACCGAAATCAAGCTGGAAAACAATATCCTCAGCTACACCTACTTTGAAGACACCACAGGCCGCTGCGAAAAGTGGGTACAAAACACGCCCTGTTGGCGGAAAGAGGACTTGAAAACCATCAGCATGGCCCTGCGGGATGAAGATCTCGACAACCTCTACAGCCTGGCAAAAGAAAGCGGTATCCTGAAGCTCACACGGGCAACCTATGGCAGTGCCAAACAGGGTCAGCGTTATTACGCCCAGCACATGGAAATCAGCCTGGATGGGAAGCAAAAGTCCATAACCTACCAAAGTTTCCCCGGCTCCAGCAAAAAACCGGAAGCATTCTCACAGCTGGAAACAGCGCTGGTCGAATATGCCCGCGACCTGCCACACTAGCGCTTCGCCAGCCTATTGGAACAACTGATCCAGCGCCGTCATCAGCCTAGTATCCGGCTTGTGGAAAAATACCCCTGAGCCGGGCTGTACGGGCGTCATGCCGCGCAGGAACAGGTACAGCGCCCCCCCCACATGCGTATCCCAGTCATAACCGCTGACCCGCTGCCGCAAATAACGGTGCAGCGCCAAACAATAGATCAGGTATTGCAGGTAGTAATGGTGTTCCGCCATCGCTTCCCGCATGGCTGCCGGGGTGTATTCCTGTGCCGTTGCACCCAGTTCGTTGGACTTGTAATCCACCACATAATATTGCCCGCCCGCCTCGAACACCAGGTCGATAAAACCCTTCATGAAGCCGGTCAGGGTGCTGAATTTCAACCGGTCGATGGCTGCATGAATGTCTGCCCATTCCGCTGGCAAGTGCTGATGCAACAAGGTTTGCAGACGCTTCAGTTGCAGATGCCCAACCGGGAAATAGAATTCCAGTTCATCCAGCCGACGCTCTTTCGGCAAATCAGCAAGACGAGTGGCAACAAACAATTGTGTATCCAGTGTATTTGCCAGCAAGGTTTCCGCTGCCGCTAGCCACCGCTCCGGCAACCCATGCCGCTTCAGGGCAGGCAGCAACACCTTGTCATGCTGGTCAGCCAGCGGCTGGGTAAAATCCAGTTCCTCCAGCATCTTGTGCAGACAACTTCCCGCCTTGGCTCCGCGTGGGAAGGCAGTACGCGCCGCTTCGTGCTCCAGTGGCGCCTGCCAGGCCAGGGTATCGTAATCCGGGCGTTCGTCCTCCTTCCCGGCGGCCAGCCCGCTGAAACTGCCGACCCTGGGTACGGGCGGCAAGCGGTGGTGGTAATGGCGGATACGCGGTTCAGCCCGCACACTATCCACCTGGTAGCGGATCATCGGTTGTGCTGGCGACAGCAATTCATGGCTGATATGCCCTTCCCCACCAGCAACGATGGCTTGCAATTGCTGATGCATCAGCGTCTGACGTTCACCCGGTTGCATCCCATCCTTGCGCAACTTGCCGAGTATTGCCCGCCCCTGTTCCAGCTTGCCGAACAGCAGCCAGCCGAGCGCGGAATAGTAGTCAAACTGGTTGATGCGTCCACTGACCAGCGCGATGGTGCAGTGGTATTTGGCACGGGTGAGCGCTACATACAGCAAGCGCAGGTTTTCAGCCTGTTCCGCCTCACGGAAACAGCGTTCGGCGTCATCACTGGCCAGTGACCCGGCTTGCAGGCGGGTCATGCCACCTTCCACCTTGGCATCATGCCAACTGAACCAGGTGCCTGTGGTGGGGCTGCGTTCCAGCCACAGGAACGGGCAATAGACGATGCCGTATTCCAGCCCCTTGCTTTTGTGAATGGTGGTGATTTGCACCAGGTTTTCATCGCTTTCCAGGCGCAATTCATGCGCTTCGTCCTGCCCGCCCGTGATTGCCCGTTGTTGCAGCCAGCGGATCAGGGCGTGCATCCCGTGGCCGTGCAGGCGGCTTTCGGTATGGATCAGTTCCGCCAAATGCAGCAGGTTGGTCAGGCGACGTTCACCATCCGCCAGCGCCAGCAGGTGGGCGTAACCGTTACATTGCTGCATCCACTGACGGAACATCGGCATAAAACCTTGTGTATGCCAGGTCTGATGCCAGCGCTGGAAAGCTTCCAGCTGGGCTTCCAGCAAAGCGGGTTCCTCATCCAGCGTGTGCAGGGCACTGGCAGTGAAGCCAAACAGTTCCGTCACCAATGCCTGTTTGAGGGCAAGCTCATTGCCTGGCTCGGCGACTGCCCGCAGTACGGCGCGCAGTTCGGTGGCTTCGCGGGTGCAGAAAATGCTGTCACGGGATTTCTGTACACTGGCAATGCCCCGTTCCAGCAGCGCCTGCTTGACCAGCTCACCCTGACGGTTTTCCCGCACCAGCACGGCGATGTCGCTACTACGGATGGGGCGGTCGCCAATAGTGGCGGCTCCCTGCCGGGCAGCGTTCAACAGGCGGGCGATGTCGTTGGCGACGGCGGCGGCGATATTTTCCTGTACCGCAGTATTGTTGAAGCCTTCGTCGAGGGTGTACCAGTCCCACAAGCGGATGGAGGGAATACCCTTCAACCCCGCCCCCTCTCCCTCAAGGGGAGAGGAGAGAAAGATGCTGGCCTGATCCTTGCCAGCTTCGATCGGTTCATAGCGGATTTCGCTACGGAATGGGTTCGCGGATTGCCGGAACAGGTGGTTGAGCGCTTGCAGCAAACCGTTATGCGAACGGAAATTCTGTTTTAGGGTATGGCTATGCGTGACCGCCTGGGCAGCTTGCAGGTAGGTGTAAATATCCGCCCCACGAAAGCCGTAAATCGCCTGTTTGGGGTCGCCCACATAGAACACGCGCTGTTCCGCGCTGTCACGGTAAATGCGCGCAAAAATCTCATACTGGATCGGGTCAGTATCCTGGAATTCATCGATCAGCGCCGCCCGGTACTTGGCGGCCAAGCGCGGAGCCAAGTGTGGGTGCTGTTCCAGCGCCGTATGGAGGTGCAGCAACAGGTCATCGAACGTAAGGATGCCGAGTTGCTGTTTGCGCAATGGCAGCTCCCGGCGCAGGTGCAACAGCAGTTGCAGGCGCAGGTTTTCCAGCGCTGCCTGTTCGCTGCCGTGCAATTCAGACCAGGCATCCAGCAACGTATCTATCTGCCGGAAAAAGGCATGTACTGGCGTGGTTTTGCCGTCTTTGGTTTTTTCACTCAGCGCGGCAGTAGAAAAGCGGGCAACGGTTTCATGTACATCGCCCAGCCGCGTTTCCCCGGCGAATAGCAGATCCAGCTTATCTGCCCAGTTGGGCACATTGCGCTTACTGTAGGAGTTGCCATTCAGCACGCCTGACAGCAGCAGATTCGTGACCGCCTGCCGTTCCTGCATCCAGATTTCCTGACAGGTGCGGAAAACGGCGTCAAACGTGCTTTGCAGCCCGGCAAACGCCTCCGCCGTCGCCGCCGGGATGTCGGCCTGCAAATACGGCTTGCCGATGAAGTTACGCACGTCCCCCAGCAACCCATCCGGCGTCAGGCCATGTTTTTGTAACAGCCGTAGATGCAAGGGGTCAGGGGTCAGGAAGTACTGATACCAGAATTTGTCGGTCAGCTCGGTCAGCACACCGTCTTCATTGGCGACCAGCTCGCTTTCAAACGGCAGGCGGGCTTCAAATGCATTTTCGCCCAGTACCCGCTTGCAAAAGCCATGGATAGTGAAAACAGCGGCTTCGTCAAAACTGACCAGCGCCAGTTGCAGCCGCTGAATGCAGACCGCAAGCTCGGTTTCTGCCAACAAGGTTTCATAAACCTCAGCGCAAGCCCGCCGCTCCAGAAATGCCAACGCATCCACCAACCGTTTGCGGATGCGGTCGCGCAACTCGGCTGTTGCTGCCTCGGTATAAGTAACCACCAGAATCTGGTCAACTTTCAGCCCATAGACGGCTACCAGACGCAAGTATAACCAGGAAATAGTCCAGGTTTTGCCGGTTCCGGCACTGGCTTCGATCAGGTTAGTCCCTTCCAACGGGACGCATTTGGCATCAAGGGTTTGCATCTGCATGATGATTTACTAAAAAAGTTGCATTTTAAGTCAACCAAACGGGTGTTCAGGCGTTATTAGGGTTAATGTTTGTTCATTGTTGTTTAAGAGAGTATTGTCAGGCACAACGCTGGCAAGTTAAAGCCCAAGAGTCCCCAAATAGTTATCATAAAAATTCACAGCCCTTAATGCCTTCAACCCTCCCTCCCGGGAGGGTTTTACTTTTCCGGCAAATCCACCGTACTGAATTTCACCCTGACCCGTAACTGACGCAACACATCCTGCGGTACGCTGTCAGGCAACAGGATCATGGAATACAGCTTGCCTGCCTGTGACCGCAGGTTCAGCACACACAACCACGGGTGCAGAAAACTGCTGTCATCCAGCCGTACAAAACGGCTACCGTCCGGGGTACGCAGCAAGCAGTTATCCGCTTGATAAAATGTTACATCCTGAACGGAGTGCGGGAAGGAACGCGCAATATGCAAGCGCCAGAAATACCAGCCGGAAATTGCAATCGCCAACAGCAGTAACAACTTTCCCCACAGCAATATCCCTGACATCAGCACCATAACCAAGGCCGCCAACCCATGTGTTCCCAAGATGAAAACAACCAGCTGGCGCGAAACCCCTGGCTGCACATAAATTGGCGGCTGGGTATGCACCCGCTGTCAGCAGATCAGGGCGCGTAGCAGCGCACGCACATTGGCCATCCCGGTAATCAGGTTGTCACGGATTTCATCCATCGTGATTTCCTCGCTGTCCTTGCCTGCTGCCCAGTTGGCCACGACCGCGCAACTGGCATAACACAGGCCCAGTTCACGGGCGAGGGAAGCCTCCGGCATTGCCGTCATACCTACCAGATCACAACCATCGCGCTCCAGCCGGGCGATTTCCGCCGCTGTTTCCAGACGTGGCCCTTGGGTAGCTGCGTAAGTGCCCCGCGGAACCACATCGAGGTTGGCGCATTCCCCCGCCGCCAGCAAGGCAGTACGCATTTCTGCGCAATACGGATGAGAGAAGTCGATATGGGTAACATGCGTCAAGCCATCCTCGAAGAATGTGTGCGCACGACCATAGGTGTAATCGATGATCTGATCGGGAATCGCCAGCCGGGTGGGCTGCATTTCGGGGGTAATACCACCGACCGCAGCAATCGCAACAACTTTTTCAACCCCAAGGCTTTTAAGCGCCCACAGGTTGGCGCGGTAATTGACCCGGTGCGGCGGAATGGTATGGGTGTAACCGTGCCGCGCCAGAAAGGCGATACGTTTGCCTTCAATCATGCCATGCGTGACCGGGCCAGAGGGTTCGCCATAAGGCGTGTGCACCACTTCGCGGTGAATGACTTCCAGACCCTCGATTTCGGTCAGGCCGGTACCGCCGATGACGGCAAATTCAATGCTCATGTTATAACCCTTTTATTGCGTAAATACCGTTGGCGTTGCGCCAGTATTCCTTGTAATCCATGCCGAAGCCGAACACATAACGATCAACCAGTTCGATAGCGGAGAAATCGCGTTTGATGCCTTCTACCCGCCGGTCATGCTGTTTGTCGGCCAGCACTGCCACCTTGACCGAAGCCGCATCCTGTTCGTGGCACCAATGGGCGATTTCACGCAAGGTGTAACCCTCATCGAGAATATCATCCAGCAACAACACATGGCGGCCTTGCAACGGGGTGTCCGGCTTGTGTAGCCAGGTAATGGTCTTGCTGCCACTGGTTTTGCCCCGGTAGCGGGTCGCGTGTAAATAGTCCTGTTCCAGCGGGAAATCCAGCCGGGTTAACAAATGCCCGGTAAAGATTACCCCCCCGGTCATGACACACAAAACCAGCGGGTTCTTGTCCCCCAATACTGTGGTAATTTCTGCCGCCATCGTATCCAGCAGCGCCGCGATCTCTTCGGCGGAGTGCAACAGGTCTGCATCTGCCCTGGCGCTGGCAGCTTCTTCCGGTGTAATTGCCATGTGATTATCCATTATTCAACTCAGGTAGCTATTCTAGCTTAAAATCAAAAAGTCTCATGAAAAAAGCATGAATTCGACACATGGGGCTTGCACTACGATAATCAGAATATTATAATTTGCTTATATTAATTTTCAACCTGTTTACACGCCGACGGGCGTTTTATCCGCTAGAGGTATATTTCATGAAACTGACCAAAATTGCACTTGCTGTTGCACTCTTCGCCGCATCCGGCCTGGCTTCTGCTGAATTTTTCGATGGCTTTGACAACGGCAGCGGCGTAGGCCAAGGCTATGGTTCTGGCCAGGGCAACACCAGCGGTTATGGCCAAGGCTACGGCACTGGCGCTGGTGATGTTAACGGCTGGGGTCGTGGCAAAGGTGACGCCGATGGCGAAGTTGATTTCACTATCACCTTCAAAGGCAAAGGCAAAACCGACATGGCTTCCGACATGGCTGGCAGTGGCCGTGGTGACACCGCCGCCAACCTGCAAGGTAACGGCTATGGCTACGGCAATGCTTACAACAACCTGTACGGCTACAGCAACACCTACAAAAACAACCCATGGGGTGGTATGTCTGGCTACGGTATGCCTAACATGATGCAACAAGCGCCTGCGATGCAAGCGCCAGCACAGGCTCCTGCCGCACAAGGCCAGGCTCCTGCCATGCAGATGCAGCAAATGCCTATGATGATGCCTGGTTACGGCTATGGTATGCAGCAAGCACCAAGCTTCGAGCAAATCCAGAAGCAAATGGAAATGCAACGCGCCCAGGCTGAAGCTTTCTTCAAACAAATGGAAGAACAGCGTAAAGCCATGGCTGCACAAGCCCAAGCTACCGCGCCAGCCCCTGCTGCTGAAGCCACTGCTACTCCAGCCGCCCCTGCTGCTGAAGTAAAAGCTGAAGCTGCTGCGCCAGCCACCGCTCCTGCTGCTGAACAGAAGTAATCCAGGCCCCATATGAGCGCGGCAAAAAGTTGCGCTCACACAAGCTTGAGAAAGGGCGTATCACTTACGCCCTTTTTTATTGCCCGTTTATTGGGTAGCCTCCACGCACTCGCGGATCAATTCAGGCCCACGGTAAATAAACCCGCTATACACCTGCACCAGACTCGCGCCAGCTTCCAGCTTAGCCTTTGCATCCACCCCTGACAGAATGCCACCCACGCCAATAATCGGAATATTGCTATCCATATCGGTGCGGAATTGGCGGATCACCTCGGTCGAATGCTGTGTCAACGGCCCACCACTCAAACCACCCTGTTCTTGCGCATGTTGCAAGCCTTCGACAGACGACTTATCCAGCGTGGTATTGGTGGCAATCAGCGCATCAATCTGCACGGATGAGAACACCAACGCCATGTCGCGTATTTCCGCTTCATTCAAATCAGGCGCTACCTTGATGGCCACCGGCACATAACGGCCGTATTGTTGTGCCAGCTTCGCCTGTTCCTCACGCAAGGTATGCAACAGGTTTTTCAGGTCATCACCGTATTGCAGCTTGCGCAACCCCGGCGTATTCGGTGAGGAAATATTGACGGTGATGTAATGTGCCAGTGGATACGCCTTGCGCAAGCCGATCAGGTAATCATCCACTGCATTTTCCACTGGGGTATCGAAATTCTTGCCGATATTGATACCGAGTATGCCCTGATAACGGGCATTGCGGACGTTTTCCAGCAGGTAATCAATACCGTGGTTATTAAAGCCCATACGGTTGATAATGCCTTTGGCTTCCGGCAGGCGGAACAGGCGGGGTTTGGGGTTGCCGGGCTGCGGGCGCGGTGTGACCGTGCCGATTTCGATGAAACCAAAGCCAAGTGCAGCCAGAGAATCAATGTATTCGCCATTCTTGTCCAGCCCGGCTGCTAAACCAACCGGATTGGGGAAGTCAATGCCCATGACCCTGACAGGCTTGCCCGACAGGGCTGAAGGCTTGCCTAACAGGCCGGTTTTACCCAGTAGCTTGAGGGAATCAAGAGCGAGATGGTGGGAGGTTTCAGCAGGCAGCAGGAACAGGGCGTCGCGCAGGAGTTTGTACACAGGAAAATCCCCGGTTCAGGAACAAACCGGGGATTATATGAAGGTTTAGCGCATGTTTTCCAGCGCGGCGATACGTTCTTCCAGCGGCGGGTGGGTCATGAAGATTTTGCGCAGACCGGTTCCCAGGCCACCAGCGATACCGAACGCTGCCATTTCGCCCGGCAGGTCGTGTACCGCATGTGCCTGTTGCAGGCGTTTCAGCGCATTGATCATCTTGTGGCGGCCAGCCAGGTCAGCACCGGCAATGTCGGCCTTGAACTCGCGGTAGCGGGAGAACCACATGACAATGGCAGTTGCTACAAAACCGAGGAAAATTTCAGCCACAATCGAACCGATGAAGTAACCCCAGCCCGGGCCACTGCTTTCCTCATCACTACTGCGGAAGAAGTTGTCGACAGCCATACCGATCAGGCGGGCAAAAATGATCACAAAGGTATTCAATACACCTTGGAGCAAGGTTTGCGTCACCATATCACCGTTGGCGACGTGGCCGATTTCATGCCCCAACACGGCTTCCACCTCATCCGCACTCATGTGGTCGAGCAGACCCTGACTGACTGCGACCAGTGCATTGTTGCGGTTCGCACCAGTGGCGAAAGCATTCGGGTCAGGTGAATAGAAAATACCAACTTCCGGCATACCGATACCGGATTTTTCCGCCTGCTTGCGCACGGTTTCCACCAACCAACGTTCCTGGGCGGTTTGAGGGGTTTCAATGATCTGCACCCCCATGCTGCGCTTGGCCATCCATTTGGACATCAGCAGGCTGATGAAAGCGCCACCAAAACCAAACACCACAGCCATCGTCAGGATGCCGCCCATACTGCCAGCGCTCATATTGATGCCAAACAGCTTGCCAATGATGGTCATTGAAATAAACAACACTGCCATCACTGCAAAGTTGGTCAGTGCCAGCATAATAATCCGCATCATGTTCTGTTAACCTCCGGGTTTCTTGTTTATGCGATGAATATTAGGCGAGACAAGCAGGTATTCAAGTATTCCCTACTGATTCCCACTTATTTCCAGACCGGTAACATTCTGGAAACCCTTGGGCAACAGCTTGCCGCGCTTGGCGCGTTCACCCCGGTATTCCTCCAGCTCGCTGCCCTTGATGGCCTTGAATTTTTTGCCTGCATGAAGCACCAGCGTTTCACCCTGCGACAGGATGGCGGCAAACTCAAGCGTTTCATCAGCAATGCCCAAACCACCTTTTTTCAGGCTAATTAATTTGTTTCCCTTGCCTTTGGATAGCACCGGCAAGTCCTGCAAACCTATCACCAGCAGGTAACCAGAAGATGACACCAGAGCCAGTGAATCGGTTTGCGCCCCCCTCGCCAGCAGGGGAGGCAAGATCACCGCGTCACCCGCTGTCAGCGTCACCTTGCCGGACTTGTTGCGGCTCTGCATGTCGCCCAGTGAACACAGGAAACCGTAACCCTCGGCTGATGACAACAAATATTGGTCGCTATCCTTGCCCATCAGGGCAAACGGGAAAGTAGCCCCGACAGGTGGCGACAGCTTGCCGGTTAATGGTTCACCCTGCCCGCGTGCTGAGGGTAACCCATTGGCAGGCAAGGAATAAGTGCGCCCGGAGCTGTCGAGCAGCACCACCGATTGGTTGGAACGGCCACGCGCCGCCGTCAGGAAGTCATCCCCCTGCTTGTAGCTGAGTGATGTAGGGTCAATGTCATGCCCTTTGGCAGCGCGAATCCAGCCCATTTTCGACACCACCACAGTGATGGGTTCGGAAGGTGTCAACGCGGTTTCATCCAGCGCCTGCGCGGCGGCACGTTCCTTTAATGGCGAACGGCGGTCATCGCCATACAGTTTGGCGTCTTCCTTCAACTCCTTGCGGATCAGGCTGGTCAGCTTCTTGTCGGAACCGAGCAGGGAAAGCAGCTCTTCACGCTCTTTCTGCAACTCATCCTGTTCACCCCTGATCTTCATCTCTTCCAGACGCGCCAACTGACGCAGTTTGGTGTCGAGGATGTAGTCGGCCTGCACTTCGGTCAGGTCGAAGCGTGCGATCAACGCTGCTTTCGGCTCGTCTTCGGTGCGAATGATGTGGATTACTTCATCGAGGTTGAGGAAGGCAATCAGCAAGCCTTCCAACAGGTGCAGGCGTTTTTCCACCTTGTCCAAGCGCCATTGCAGGCGGCGGGTAACAGTCTGGCGGCGGAAGGCCAGCCATTCTACCAGAATCTGGCGCAAGTCCTTGACCTGGGGGCGTCCGTCCGTGCCGATCATATTCATGTTGACACGATAGCTGCGTTCCAGATCGGTGCTGGCGAACAGGTGCGACATGAGCATGTCCACATCGACGCGATTGGAACGCGGCACGATCACCAGCCGCACCGGCTGTTCGTGGTCGGATTCGTCGCGCAGGTCTTCCACCAGCGGCAGTTTCTTGGCTTGCATCTGCCCTGCGATCTGTTCCAACACTTTGCTGCCGGAAGTTTGATATGGCAGCGCGGTGATTACGATGTCACCATCTTCCATTTCATAGCGGGCGCGCATTTTGAAGCTACCAGCACCTTTTTCATAGAGGCTGATGAAATCTGCCGCCGGGGTGATGATCTCCGCTTCGGTCGGCAAATCGGGCGCGGGCACGAACTGGCACAATTCCCCGACCGTGGCATTGGGGTGGTCAAGCAGATGGATGCAGGCGTTGACGACTTCACGCAGGTTGTGCGGCGGAATGTCCGTGGCCATGCCGACCGCGATACCACTGCCACCGTTGAGCAGGATATTGGGCAGGCGAGCAGGCAACACCACCGGCTCTTCCAACGTGCCGTCAAAGTTGGGTTGCCAATCGACCGTACCCTGCCCCAGTTCCTGCAACAGCACCTTGGCGTAGGCGGTCAGGCGCGACTCGGTGTAGCGCATGGCGGCGAAGGATTTCGGGTCATCCTGTGAACCCCAGTTACCCTGCCCGTCTACCAGCGTGTAGCGGTAGGAAAACGGCTGCGCCATCAGCACCATCGCTTCGTAACAGGCGGAGTCGCCGTGCGGGTGGAATTTACCCAGCACGTCACCGACAGTACGCGCTGATTTCTTGTGCTTGGAGGCGGCGGAAAGGCCAAGTTCCGACATGGCGTAGACAATGCGTCGTTGCACCGGCTTGAGGCCGTCGCCAAGGTGCGGCAGGGCGCGGTCGAGGATGACGTACATGGAGTAGTCGAGGTACGCCTTTTCGGTGTATTCTTGGAGCGGGAGGGTTTCGATGCCTTCGTAGTTCATGCAAATCCTTGTTCTTTTTGGATGATTGAGCTGGCGCGAGGCTGGGTTGGGTTGGCAGCCCCAAGTACAACCGCAAAATGTCCGCAAACGCCTAATATAGAACAGGTTTTGAATCCCTGCTTTTGGAGTATGCAGCCTGCTATGCAACCAACGGTAACAGAAACGTGGTTTTCTGGCTTCAAAATATTGCTCAGGTTGTGGGGAAGTTTCCACCTTGCGCGATGCAACCGCCATGTGGTCAAGCCGGGTTAATCCCACTTTCGGGTTCCGTACCCATCAAAAACACGTGTCCTTGGTGTCCTTGGTGTCCGCAAGGGTTTAATTTATTGTTTGTATTGAAGTTTTTCGGGACACCAAAGGCCGGACACGTAAAAAGCCACGTGTCCCACGTGTCCCGAAGGCGTTTTTGTAAAAAACCATTGAATTATTCAATAGTCTTTTTGTTTCAGTTAGATATGGATAAATAAAGACACTTTTCAAGCGTCCAGACGCAAAAAAGCCGGGGTTTTCCCGGCTCTTGTGTGGTGTCCCCCTGCCCTGTTTTCAGACGTCGGTGTCCGCTGCATTCAGGTTGAGGAAGTAACAGCGTGTCCGCCCGAACCTGGGCAACGTCACCCGGACAGATGCGACAGTATAGCCGCGTGAATCAGTTTCCGTTTTGCTGATCCAGTTATGTTTCAGCAGGGCTTTTACCGCCTGTTTGACGTTGAACCCTTCCACTACCCTTTCTATCTGGCTGGCAAGGATCAAATATTCCCGGCCTTCACTGCCCGCCAGACGGTGGAAGCCAACCAGATCACGCACCAGTTCCGAACCTTCCGACAGTTCCCGGCCTTCTTCATGGTTCATGAACTTGTCGCCGTTGCGCTCGATGAATGCCCGCACGGTGTCCAGTATGCGCAAGTCTTCCCGGTCGCCCGTGCCGAATTCCGCCAGCCAGTCACGGAAACAGCGCTTGGCCGCTGCGGTTGCCTCCCCTGCCTGCCAGCCGGTCAAGCCGTGTTTGGTGGCCAGTTCGCCAGCGATAGCCACCAGCGCCGCCCGCTTGGCGACAGTATCCGCCTGGGTGCTGTTGTTGTTTGGCAATACGTCGGCCACAAACTGGCTGATCAGGTCGGGCAGGTTTTCGCGGATGGTTTCCTGTTCGCTGGTGATGGTTTCCAGCCATGCCGCGCCCGCCGTGCCGTGGTGGCGTCTTATCGCCTTGTGCATGTGGGTGAAAAAATCCGTGACTGACTGGAAGCCATGCAGGTTTTCAAGAATCTTGTATCCCTTGCCAGCATCCGCCGGGATGTTGGCCAGCCTGACTTCCTGCCCCGCGTAGGACTGGATACCCGCCGATTTCAGGTAATCAACCAGGCTAATTTCCCCCGTGGACAGGAACAGCAGACGCCACGTTTTCAGCGCGCGCAAACCGCCATGGTCTTTCATCCTGGCCTTGTCCTGCCCATTGGCCAGCATATAGACCACTTCGCCCGCTTCCTTGGGGGTGCATTGCTTCAGTTCATCCAGTGGCAAAAAGCCGTCATTGTGCAGGCTGGCCACGCCTTCCAGTGCGTTTGCCGTTGCCCGGTAGGTGCGCTTATACGTGTCGGGATGCCCGAACACAGACGCTGCTGCCAGCAATACGGTGGTTTTGCCATCCTTGGATCCGCCGCTAAAATGGACGCCGCCGGATTCGATGTTGGCCAGCCCTACCAATGAACCGGCAAACGCCATGCTGATGGAAAACACCAGGCGGGAATTGCCTTGTGCATACCGGGCCACGTTTTCACGCCAGCCATTCAAGGTTCCTGCCGTGCTGAAACCGGACTGGATACCCGCCGCCCCACTCTGATAGATGAAATTGCTGTCTTCATCACCATAGACGTGTTCCGGGGTGACGTATACATGGTTATGCCAGCCGGTCTTATCGGTGCAGGTGATGCGTTTATAGGGTGCTGATGACTGGATGTATTCGACCACCTTGTTCTTCTTCCCATAAGGAATATCCAGCCCGCGCCGCAACAGTTCCCCCACAATGTCGGCACTGTCACCACGCAACAGTTCCAGGGGCATAGCCCACTTGTGAATGTGGTTGTCATAGTCGCGCCATTCCAGCAACACGCCCCACTCGCTCTGCTGCGGGTCGCGGGTACGCGCCAGAACTTTCAGGTGGGAACAGATGCGCTTCTCTGGTAACAGGTCGCCTTCCTTGCTCTTGCCTGCGTAGTACACGCCGTCATGCTTCACGGTAAATGTGGCGGCGCGTTATAAATGTGAAACTTTTACGTTATAAATGTGAAAAGAATTATTTTGAATAATTCCAATCAAGTTTAAATATCAGGAGATAGTGCGGCTATCTCCATCCTCCGCCTAATCCTTTGTGTTTCAAGACTTATCCCGTCAAGCATGAACTTGCGGTCCAGGCGCAGGAGGAATGCCGCGAAACCAACGGGCGACATGCCGCCATAGAAGGCAGGATCTTCATCCTGATTAGCCTGTAACATCTCACCAAAAACAGACAGCAAATCAGGGTCAGCTTCGCCCGCAACAACCATCCGCGCCACCCGTGCATTATTCCAATATCGCCACATCTGCTCACGGTCATCAGTGATCATTTTGCGCTGCTGCTTACCGATAGCAGCTGATAAGTCATGCAGCAACAAGGCGCGCGAGTTTGCGGCATGGGCTGGCTTATCCAGATCATCCAGCACAGAGACCCTACGCAATCCGTTGCTCAGCAACTGGACAGTGCTGTCACAGTAACGCTCTTCCACCAAGTCATAGTAATGGTATTTACTCATATATTAACCGCTGCCGCCGAAATGCTTAAGTTTCGCAGGTACTTTTTACCCGAATCATACACTGCCTTTGCTGAGTCTGATGACGTGCAGCAGAAAAGCAGCGCATCATTATTAGCCAATGAAAGGGATGCAACATGGGTTAATGTCACAGACCCATCGCCTCCAACGGGGTCATACGTCCCAACCAGATGACGCCATACATTTTCGTTGTAATAGGCATACCAGAGCGAAAAATGATGGTCTACAACAGCAGTGGCAGTAACCAGGATCGTAAGATTCTGCCCGTTGTACCCAGGAAACGTACTACTCCTGCACCGTCTGGCCACCGGATGCGCGGCATGGGACGATGGCCCAACAAACGCGACACTGCCGTTTGCAGTTGTCGGGTTTTGCGCGTCGGTGATATACGATTGATAATCTGACTGTTGGCCAACTGCGAACAATTGCAAACCGGACTCAGGGTCGCGTATCCCTAATGCGCCGGTAAACCCGCATTTACCGTCGGCATTGACGTTGAACAGGCTATCACCAGCGGCATTTTTGAACTGGATGAAATTAGTGCTGCCTGAAGCATCCAAATTGAACACCGCCCTACCGCTGGCATTCTGCATTTTGCCCGTTGTCACTACCCCCATCGCAGCGGAGATTGCCGACAACTGGCTGACCGAAATCTTGTCGCTCGTGACCGCATTGGCCATGAGTTTATCAGTCGCAATCGCATTCGCGGCAATTTTGTCGGCGCTGATAGCCCCAGCCTGGATTTTTGCCGCAATAACCGAATCAGTAGCCAATGCCCCGGCAGTCACAACACCCGCCGCGATTTTGGTGGCGGTTATCGCGTTTGCGGCTATTTTATCCGAGCTGATAGCATTCGCGGCAATTTTGTCGGCGCTGATAGCCCCAGCCTGGATTTTTGCCGCAATGACTGAGTTTGCAGCCAGCTCATTGGCGGTAACGGCATTGGCGGCAAGTTTCGGCGTACTGATTGCGCCATCAGTTATCTGTGTTGCCGTGATCATGCCTGACAGCTTGCTGGCGTCGACCAGCGGCGTCCAGGCGCCACTGATAATTTGGTAGAGCACCCCGTTAAGGCTAATGACCTTGGAGCCTGTCCATGTCCCCACCGCAGGCAGCGACGTGACAATCTGCACCGGCTCCAGGCCATCCACCAGTTGCTGCGGGTTAATTTGCCCAGACAACTTACCGGCATCAACCATAGGCTCCCATGCGCCGTTGATCAACTGGTAGAGCACCCCGTTAAGGCTAATGACCTTGGAGCCTGTCCATGTCCCCACAGCGGGCAGCGACGTGACAATCTGCACCGGCTCCAGCCCATCGACCAGATCAACCGGGTTGATCAGGGCAGCCGTGACCGCATACTGGGAGGAATAGGTCAGGCTATCCTTACCCCATAAATCATAAGCGGCAACCTTTACATACCAAGTCGAGCCATACGTGACAGGGATGCCGATCACGGCATCCTGGCCGTCGTATTTTAGCGTCGCAGCACTTGGTGTGAATCCAGACGTAGGCGACATATATACCAGCACTCCAGCCATGTCAGTGCCTGTCGGCCACGTATACGTGATACTGACAACGCCAGCAAAAGCAGTGACAGCAATGCCGGTGAGTGCGGCTGCCTGCGGATTGCTGGCAACGACTGTAGAGTAAGTGGCCGACAAGTTGCCGGTCGCATCCAGCGACCAGACGCGGATTGTCAATGCCCGCCATGGCCCGCCGTCATCGGTTGCATCCTGGTATGTGTACTGCCAGTTGTCGCCCACCACATCGCGTGTTCGGCGCGCGGTCATGGTGGCCGTGTCATAGACAATGACCCGGTATTTGGCCGCGCCAGCCACTAGCGTCCACTTGATGCGCAGCACTGCGCCCGTCCACGCTGACTCAATGGCGGCGGCGGGCGGTGGCAATGTGATGGCATCAGACCCGACGGTAACGTCCAGCAGCGAGTATGGGCCAGCCTGGCCGGATATGGCAGCAGCCCGGTAATGCCAGACGCCAGCGGTGACAGAATGCGTACAGGCCAGTTTTGCATCCGCGAAAATCCGGCTCCAGGCACTGGACGTGTCCGGCCTGGCGTCAACGACGTAGGAACTGGCGGCATTCACAGCGCCCCATGTCAGGTTAACCGCGTATTTATCCCCATCAGGTGACACTGACGACCTGAACCACGGCAAGTCCAACACATCGCCGATAATGCCACCGCCATTATCAACAGGCGCAGGCGGCGCATCCGGGTCGGTCGCATAGACATTGCTATCCTCCACCACAAAATCAATCCGCACCATGTCATTATCCTGCGGCTTCACCCCGGTTACGCGGCAGTTGATAATGTCAGCTGTCGTTTCCCCCGCAATATAGTAAATGGGTTCTTTTTCATTATTGTACGTTTGCGCAGGCAAACCGGATACCGTATAGCCACCACCAGTCACCGTAATGGAATAAACCCCCATCGTACCGCCAGTACTATTGCGCAGCATCATCTTCCCACTGGAAAACGGCAACGGGTTTGAAATGGATGTATTGGAATACAGTATCCCCCAGTAACCCCAATTGATCCCGTCCGGGCAGACGGCCACCAGATCGTACAAGGTTGGGATGCGCCCCTCCATGCCCGTGACCAGATAACCGGTTTCGCGGCGGCGGTTGGCACGCCACAGATAGACCAGCTCACTCCAGGCGTGCGTGCGGCCCGTTATCCCTGGGAAGTCAACGTTTTCAGGGTTTACCGGGCTGGCGACCTCTGTATAGGTCAGCGTATCCGTCTGCCAGGTATCCGAGTCAATGAACTGGCCGACCAGCGCATCCGGCTCATAATCCTGCGGAGCCTGTATGTCGACGTGGAAATCCTTGATATTGTCAGCCGTAAACATCTGCACTGGCGTTGTCTGCGTTTTGTCCCGCACCATCCGCCAGTACCCGGACGATTGGAACATCAGTGAGCGCCCTGCCCTGGCGGCAATCTGCATGGCCTCACCCAGCTTCATGCCACCCTGGTCAAAGCGATAATCAAAGTAATGCCCTAGCGCATCAAGCTGGGCATCCAGCGTTTTTAATTCCGCCAGCAGCAGGGTATCAGCCGTCTGCCGACCGGCATTGGCCGACAAGTATAAATCGGCAAACGCCCACACAATGGAGCGGGACGCAGCCAGCGCCGCCCATGCAGATCCCGTCCACTTTTGCAGCCAGCGCGTCCCAACGAAATTAAGCTGCTGCAACGACTGTTCCGACAACACCTTGGTCGCCTTGATGCGGCAAGCCACCAGCGTCACATCGCCGTAATTGCGCGGGCTAAAGTCATAACCCCGCAGCCCGCCCCAGATGGCAGCATCCCGCGTGCGCGTGTCGGTGCTCTTGGCGGTTGTGCGGCGTAAGTGGACTGCGTAGCGGCCAGCCGCAACCGTCATCTTGACGGTGCGGCGGATCGTGTCCACCGTGCCAGCGGTAAACACTTCCGTTTTCAGCGTCGTCCAGCTCCCCAGTGCCGTACCGGCATCATCCACCCGTTGCGCCTGTATCTCGATGCTGACCGTGCGGCTATCCACGCCGCCAGAGTTATTGATGTAGCCAAGACCGTTGAAAGCAATATCCACTGCCAGTTGCGTGACCACGCTGGATGGCGGGTTAGCGTAGGATGACGCGCTGGCCACATCCGTCAGCTCAGTTCCTGCCAGGTCGGCAGATGTATAGACTGTATTGGGGATAATGGTGATCTGCTGCCCTGGGTAAGCAATCTGGTACTGCACATCCGCAGCGGGCATGGCCATGATGTCAATGTCGCCAAACTTCCACAGTTCTGCCGAGATTTTACCCCAGCCTGCACAGCAGATGATGTTATACCATTGCTCATCCGCCTCATACTCATAATACGGGCGCGAAATCAGGTCTGGCCAGATGATATGCCGCCCATAATGCGCGGGGATCGGCTGACCCAGCCGCGCCATGTTGGACTGGCCGCGCAGGCTATAAGTCGGCGATGGCTCCGGCGTTTGCTGGGTAGACGGCAGCGCCGGGGTGGGCATAATCTGGTTGACCAGCATGGAGCCGACCATCGTGATGCCGAGCTTGACGCCAGCCGCCGCCAGGCCATTCAGACCCAACCCGGCAGGGCCGACAGCCCAGGCGGCGAACGTCATCACCGCCAGCATCAGGATCAGCCGTAACGGATTGCTGTTACCGCCGCGCGGCAACACCACGAACAAGGCAACGTCGCCGGATCCCAACGCCGATGACCACTCCGCCCGCATGACCGGCACCTGGTTGATAAAGCAGATGACCACTTTTCCATCCAGGTCAGGCTGCTGCTGGTACCATCCCATCGGCGTAGCACCGACCATAACCTCATGCGCGGTCGCTGCATTGATGTCACCCAGCGGGTTGCGTGACTCATAAATCACCGGCATAACGCAGCACCTCCTTGATTGTCCAGCCCTGCACCTGCAAGGTTGGCACGCTGTCAATTGCCATGCGGCATCCGGTCTGGGCATGCAGCACACCATCGCCGCACCAGACCCCGATATGGTGGCTGTCCTGCGGCCTACCCTGCATTTGCATGATTACCGCATCACCATCCGCTGGCACATCCGTCACCTGCCAGGCGGATTGCTTCCACGCCAACAGGCGGGTAGCATGGCGACGGGCGCTGTCGTCATCCGTGTAGGGCGCATCACGACCAAACACCTCACGCTGGATAATCGCAAACCAGTAGTAGCAGTCCTGCTGCTCAGACCACAGCTTGTCCAGATAAGCAAAGCTCCAGTGCATCATGTTTTCAGCCCCGGAAAGCGGGCAGTGGTATACAGGTTTTTGTGCAGCGGGATATTGACGATATTCACCGGCTCGCAAGTGATGGCGATGAAAGCCGACCCCATGGGGATGCCGACGCGGGCGACCGGCAGCGGGATGCCCATCTCCTCATCCAGTACCGGCAAGCCTGTCGCATCCGCAATCTGGTAACGCCGATAACGCACGGAGGTAGCCCCGGTCGCCGCCTTGATCTGCCGCAAGCCTTCGCGCAAGGTTGCGCTCACGTTGGCGATTTTAACCAACAGTTGCGGCACGGTGTTCGGCTCCACCTGCGGCAATTCCAGCTCAAAATAAAATGGCTGGAAATCACCATGGCCAGTGACCAGATTCGTGAATGAATTACATACCCGGATCGGTTGAGCCAATAACGGGCTGCTGATTTCGAGCGTGTCAATAAAGGTTTTATCCGTAGGGGCCATCAGCACGGCCTCCTTCCAGACTGCATCATAAGCCGCCATCAGTACATGACCCCCTTGAAACTGATTGTCCAGAACGCACCGTCATACTCGGCGCTCCAGGCATCATCCATCATCACCGTCGAGCCGGGCAGTGATGCCAGCCAGCCCGCTGTAAACGGCAAGCTACCCAGCCCGATGCCGCAGCGCCACCACATCAGCCACACCGCGAACACGGCTGGGGATACCTTACCGATTGACGCCTCCAGCCCCCACATCGCCCCTTGTCTGCGCCGGATGCGGCGCGACCTGCCGCTGCTGTAGCGCTGCTGGATACTGTCATCAACCGGCGTGACCTTGATGCCGGACGAAGAGGGGCACGTCAACGTGGCGGGCCATGCCGCCGTATAGCCACTGCACGCCACCACAGCGGTCTGATGGCCTTCCAGTTTGATTTTGCTATTACTGAAAAGCGACCGCGACAACAAAGAATGTTCTGGTGGTGATGCCGCCCTGAAAATAAAGCCGGTAATGCCCACATCGGTCATCCAGGAAGGCGTCGCGTATTTCCGCCAGCCATCCAGCGTGCTGCGCCCATCCGGCGTTGCCACGTACTCAGCGTCAATCTCCAGCCAAACATGATGACTGACCAGGCGGGCGGCCTGCACCTGGTCGGGCGGCGTTTTGGCCACCAGCGGGCGCGGCTTGACAGACAGCCGCTGCAATGACAGTGGCGTGACCGTCGACGGCAGGGGAAATATCGCACCGCCACCACCGGTTGGCAGGCCATTGCCACCCGTTTCGGTATCAACTGCCGATAACGCTCCAGCCAGCAGCGCGATAATCATGTTATGCGCCCGTCGCGTAAACGACCGTTGCCTTCCACAACCCGCCTGTGACTGCCGGGCAGACAAGCGTGCTGGCCGTGTTGGCGGCTGTCGATTTTATGCGATAAGTGGCGCTCTGGTTATAGCGCTCAATCTCGCCGATATTGCCTGCTGTGGGGAATATCCAGGACGGCGCACCGGGAATGTTGGTAGAAGTAACGGAAATCGGCGTCGCTGACCCTGTGCGGGCGGCAGTGTTATACAAATTGATCTCGATAGCATCAATATAGTGGTACAGGCCACTGCCTGCCGCTGGCAATGTCAGCGTCACCGCAGCCCCTGCCGTGCTGGTAGCCGTAACCGATAGGCCGGATGAATCCTGTTTGACCGGCAGCGGGTTGGTCGGCGTGAACTGCGGCAAAAGCGCACTCACCATGGATGATGCTGATGCGCCAGCCGGAGAAATGGATACCGTCGCCGAACCCGATACAAACGCTGAAGCCTTGACACGAAATTTGCGCCAGCCGACAACGCTACCGGAAAAGCCGATATTGCCTGCTGTGATCGCGCCTGTGGATGTCCCGGCAATCATGGTGCTGCTATTAACCAGGTTGATTGGAACCCACGTCGTGCCGTCAATACTGACCTCAAAGGCAATTGTCATACTCAGCGTACCGGTTATCACCACACTGACCGAGGCTGCGTCGGTAATGTCGGTGTTGACTGTGGCATTGACAGCCGCCAGCGTCCCGGTCGTAACCGGCAACAGTTCCACCGGCACGGTAGTCTGGCTATGGTAGCCATTGCTGTCGGTATAGGTGCGCATCTCGGCGGCCTGGAGCGCAGTTGGCAGGGTAATCTTAGGCATTATTAGCGGGTCCTGAATATGTTGGCCAACCCCTGCCCACGGCGGGCGCGGTCGGCGATGGAAGATTCCACCTGGTCTACCACCAGACGGAAGCTGATGTTGCCATCGCTACCCCGCTCTTCGGTGGCGCTGACGGTAGCGTTGCTGGAGCGGTTATCGACATGCAAATGGATTTGCGGCTGCACCACAACTGGCGCTGGCTGGCTGCCGCCTTGAACCTGAGCCATCACGCCCAGTTGGCCGTTGATACGGGTCAACGGCATCACTGCCTCATCGCCAGCTTCACCGGCCACCGCCAACCCTCCGTTTGCGAAAAACTGAGTGGGGCGAGTCAGCACGGAATTGTGGAAAGCGCCGCCATCTGCAAACGCCTGCACCCCTTGGCCGGTAAACGCCCCGCCGTTGGCAAACAGCCCTAGCGCGCTGCCGATGCTGCCGAGAATGCCATTGCCGCCAGAATTGCCGCCTCCAGACAGCGACAGGAAAGAATCAGACAGCGACTTGACGAAGGGCTGGATCACTGCCAGGCGCATGGTTTCGGAAATGATACTGTCCATTAAACCTTTCCAGTCGGCTTTGCCAGTCATGGCAGTAGCCAGCAACGCATCGCCAATCCCCTGGAATGCCTTATCAGCAACGCCGCGCAAATCCTGCAATGTCTTGGCCTGCCCTTCCAGAGCCACTTGCGCCTGGGCTACCGACGGGGCAAACCCTTCCTCGTTCACTAGTTGCCAGACCCTGTACGCGTCTGCTGACAAGACAGCTTCCGCCCGGTTGGCAGCCGTGGCGCGGCGCAAGCCTTCCAGTTCAATGGTGGCTTTCTTGGCCACTTGCGCTTGCAGGTCATCGCCGTTGAACCCCTTGCCTTGCAGGTCAATGGCAAACCCACCCAATTTGGTGGTGGAAGCCTTCGCCAGGTCAGTGTCCAGGGATTCGCGCAGCTTCTGCTGCTCTTGCGCGATCCGCTCGGCCTGGCGCTTACGCTCGGCAATGAGTTTCTCGCTGGCCGCGCGCTGCGCCTCCTCCGTTTTCAGGATCGCCTTGACCTGGGATTCGCCCGACTGGTCAACGCCCTTGGTCAGGTCTTTGTAATAGCCCATGACGTTCTTGACGTAGGTCTGGGTTTCTTTGTAGGGCGGTATCCCGGCATATTTGTCGACTGCGCCGGGGCCTGCATTGTAAGCGGCGGCGACCTTGGCGACATCGCCATTGTATTTTTCCATCTGCTGCGACAGGTAAGCCGCGCCAAGGGTGATGTTATCGGCAGCATTGAACAGGTTGTAATTGGTCAGGCCGATCTCTTTGGCTACCTCTTCTGCCGTGGGTGGCATGAGCTGCATGATACCCTGCGCACCAACGGGTGAGACGGCCTTCAGTTGCGACTGCGCACTCTTGAGGAACCCAGTTTCCTGCTGGATCACCGCTTTGACCAGGTTGGCGTCAACATCAAACCGCTTGGCGGCTGCCTCAATCTCGGCCTTAAAGGCGACTGAACCCGACAGCCACGGCGCATCCAGCTTCTTCATCGCATCGGCATGGCCTTTAGCAGCCTCAGCGGCAGACTTGGACGCTGACTGTGACCCCTGCAAGGTTTTATTGACTGCCTCCTGGTTGACATACAGCCGCTGGGCGGCAGCACCCTGGGCATCCACGGCGGAACCCAGCGCGGCGAACTGGCGTTCAGCCCTGCCCATTTCCAGGTTCAGCACCCGTTGCTGTTCAGCATTTTGCTGGTAGGCGGCGGCATTATCTAGTGCATACTGGGCATTAACGCTGGCTGCATTGGCTGCTGCGGTTGCAGTCCGTGCGCCATCCTCCTGCGCCTTGGCCGCCTCCCGGTAGCCAGCGGCAGCGCCCGCCATGCTGGCGCGGATGCCGTCACCGACAGAAGCCGCAGCCGTCTCCATGCTGCGCAACCCCTCAGCCGCCGCGCCCAAATCACCTGACAGCGTATCCAGGCCGGGAATGTAGGACAGCGCCGAGGATGCCGTTTCCAGGCTGGAGGCAATGCTCCCCACAATCGCCGCCGCCGTACTGCCAGCCGCATCCCCAATCAAGCCAAACACTGACCCGGCAATATCCGCCATCTCGGCAAACAGGTGCTGCCAGACTGCGCCAAGCTCATAATTCAGGGCGTTGAAACGATGCCCAAACGATACCCCATACTCATGCACAGCTGTATAAGCAGCACCCGCCCAAACAGGGAAATACGTCCAGCCAATACGCATCCATTCGAGCAATGCCCCAAACAACGCCTTGGCGTCAGCGTTAAATGCCTGCGCATCCGTGTCGGCGGAAGCCAGCGCCACTGACCAGGCATCGCCCATCATCAGCACATCGTTCTGCACGGTATACAGCAGGTCTTTCAGGCTGATGATGCCACTGACCACATCGCCGGAGACGGCATTCAACAGTTCAGCGCCCGCCGTGCCGGCCACATTGCCGACCCCTTGCAGGGCAAGCTGGATCTGGTTGATGTTGTCGCTGGCTTCGGAGAGGACAGCGTTCTGCGATTCATCCAGGATCGCGCCGGACTGGAACGTGATGGATGACAGCTCGCGCAGCTTGGCGGCGTTATTGTCCAGCAGCGGCAAGAGTTTGGTGGCGTCATTGCCCAGCGACTCCAGTAGGAATGACTTTTCCCCCCGGCTCATATCCTTGACCTTGGACATGGCCTCGGCAATCTTCAGCAGTTGCTGGTCAGGCGACAGGGAAACCAGGTCGTTCACGTCCAGCTTCAGGCGCTTGAAGACATCAGCCGCTTCACCACCACCGGTGGACGCGAACTCGCCGATCTTCTCCTGCATATCCTTGAAGACATCGGCAATCTCGACCCCGGCACGCTTGCCCGCCTGCCCCCAGACCTGCACCGCATCGCGCGACATGCCGAGGTACGCAACCTGCTGGTTGATGGCATCGTTGGCGCGGGTGATGGCCAGCACACCGGAGGCCATCGCATCCACGCTGAGCACGCCCAATGCCCCGGCAATCGCACCTTTAAGCAGGCCAAAGGCAGCTGCCCCTTCTTGCGCCCCACGGCTCAACTTGCGCCCGGCCTCTTCGCCTTTGCCGCCCAGCTCGCCGGTGGCGCGTGCCGCTTCCTTGACCTCACCCTTAAAGCCGCTGGCGTCAGCCGTCAGGACAGCCTTCAGCGTCATGCTCATTTGGGCGCTCCCGCCTGAAAGCCATCAAGGAAATGCCCCATGCGCGCCCACACTTCCGGGAACCTGTGGCGCTTGACCACCAGCGGAACATAGGCTAGCAGGTTGGCGACGCTCAGGTCACCCCGTAATGCCATTGCCATTTGCCAGATCTCCTCCGTCGCCGGGTAAATCGTGAATGTGCCGCTGCCCATGCTGGGCGGGTCTACGCCGAAACGCGCGGCCAGCCAGGCCGCCCGTTGCGGGTCTAGGTTTCTGCCTGATCCGCCGGGTAAGCGTCCGCTGCGGTAGTAGTACCCGGCGTCACGGAGTTTTTTGCCAGGGCTTCCCCGTTGGCCACCTGCCACAGGCTGTACAGCAGCGCCGCGCGGTAAATGTCGTGCGGCAACATGCGCTGCAGGTCGCCATCTTCATATTCGGGGTCGGTGGCGCGTAAAAAATGCCGACTGATGACGGCATCAATCCCTGCCCGCCGCTGGCGCAGACGCTCCGAATGGAGCCTGAACCGCGCCAGCAGGTCTTCAGGGTCATCCTCACGCGCAACCGGCGTCAGGGAATCCACCCGCAGCTCCCGGATTTCCAGCGCCTGGTCATCATCCGGGGTCGCCCATACCGCCACGAAAGCATCGGCGACCACGCCCGCCTGCATGACGTCCACCTGGTGTTCCGTTTCTGGCGGCAAGCCAACAATGATTCTTGCCATGCTTATTTCTCCACAATGACCGGGTTGTGCAGGATGTTAAGGGAGAATTCAACGCCACGGCTGTTATTGGGCAGGATGATCTCGCTAAGTTCGCCCATCTGTACTTCGGCTACTGTCACATCCAGTTTTTTCCCGGCTACAGAGCCGATGGAAAACGCGAATGGCAGCCGCTGCACCGTGGCGCGGTTGGCGTAGGCAAACGGGTTAAATTCTGTTTCCCAGTCAGACATTTTCATGCTGACTTTCAGCGTGCCGTTTTCATCCGTGGATGGCTCAGCACGCGCAAGGCACATGGACTCCTGCCATTCGGACTTATACCCAAAGAAGTTACTGGACTCGACCGACTGCAAGCACAGCATCTTGCCATTCAGCGCTTTAGTGGTGATCAGTGACGGGCGCGGCGGGCCAAAAATGTTGGCCAACTGGGCCCCGTAAGCAGGCGCAATCACCGTCACGGCATCCGGGTCGTAATAAGCGCCAACACCAGACAGGTTAAATACCATGTCCTCGCCTGCCGCAAACCGGAACCCAAGCTGGCCGCGCGCGCCTGTCGTGCGGCGGCGGTAATCCTTGGCCCCAGATGATAACGGGGTGCGCATCTCCATCGTGCTGGTGTCGAAACCGGTCAGGGTGTCGCGGGCATACGTCACCGATACGCCAGCAGCGGTGGTGGCGGCAGCGCCGCACATGCGGAACATGTTGGCCAGCGGGCCTGCCGTCCCGGCAGCGCCGGAATACATCCAGGGCACCTTGGCCGAAAACTCCCACCATTGCAGCAACGCCTGGTCAACCGTATCCAGCGGACGCGCCTGGGTGCGGAAATCGCGCCTGACCGTTTTATCCTTGACTGACCAGCTCATTTCCTGGCAGTAGAGTGCATTGGCGGCAGCAATCGTGGCCGCCGTGCCTTCGGTGGTCTCGATGTTCAGGTATAGCGCGACGTCATACTCTTTAATATCAGCGGGCATTGTCAGTTACCTCGTTGTCTGGGGGTGGGGTGGCTGGCTGTGCAGCCGCTTTCTTTGCCTTGGCCGGGGCTGGCTCCGCCTGCGCGGGGTCTGGCTCCGGGGTTGGCTGCTCGCCGGGGTGCAGGGTCTTGTGCACCAGAGTCAGGCTGCCGTCTTCATTCTGTAGCCATGCCGACATATTCATTCTCCACATGCGCCATAGGCGCTTACCAGTTTGCTTTCAACTTCAAACACAACGTCGTATTGCCATACACCATTGTCTTCTGTAACGAAATTCTCGGACTGCGCAGCCAGGTCATACCAACCATCACCAGGACACCATCCAGCCAGGGATGCCAGTACCGCATCCAGTAAAACATACGCACCAGCATGGCTATTCAGGTTCCGCACCAGCAAGGTGATGATGATGCGGGTCTTGCGCGCCTGGACGCCGCCAATAGCCTGGCTATAACGGCTACCCTGCACCACCACCAGCACTGCGCCCTTTGGGTTCATCAGGCGGTATTCCGATGGCCGCTCCGGGTATGGCTCAACCTTCAAGGCGGACAGCTGTGGCGTTGCCGCCAGCTTTCCCAGTATCGCCTGCTCAAGCTCCAGCAAGCTCATGGTGTCGCCCGCTCAATATGGGTTTCGATGATATCCATGATGTCCTGCTCATCGTCAGCACTCAGGCCAAGGAACGGGCGCGCTGGCATCTTTGAACCGGGGTGATTGACGGATTTCACCAGCCAAGGATCACCTTTTTTCTTTGCGTTCGGGTTCACTCCGAAAGCCAGCGACTTGCCACGCTTTGCCGCAATCTTGTGTGGACTGGTCTTGCCGCCGAACTGGTGGATGGCGGCATACACCAAGTTCGTGCCAACCTCCACCTGGTGTGCGCTGGCACGGTAGGTGATACTGTTGCGCAGATGCGGCCCATGCCCCGTCAGGATTTTCCGCCCCTTTGTATCATCGGTTTCATACTTGCGCTCTTTCCACTTATCACCATCCGGCGAAACATTGGAGAGGAACCGCTCCTGGGTGTTTTCCACCAGCTTCAGGCCAATAGCCTGCATGACGGGCGTCAAATCCTGAACGGCAGTCAACAAGCGGTTGAAGCCCTCTTGAAGGCTGCTTGTATCGATATCGATAGCGATGACAGCGCCCATCAGTATGCACCCCAGCCAATACAGGAGGGTGGCGCAATAACATGGACGCCATCATCAGCGGCAGCACTTGCCGCCATCTCTGGCACATCCAGTTCGTTGATGCGTACCTTTTCCAGCCACGCGATTTGTTCCTGGTAACGCGCCAGATAATCCTTCAGGTCGCCTGGGCGACGCAGACGGAACAGGTAATAAACGGCGATGTCCACCGCGACTACCCGCAGGGATTCCGCCGCTACTGGCAATGGCAAGGGGTAGCGCCCCACCAGATAACTGTCGATGCGCAACCCGGCATCCTTAATGGCATCAGTCACACTGGCATTATCCGCCAGAGTGCTGGCGGGAACGTCCAGCATTTCCGCCAGCACGTTCTCGCCAATGCTGCTGATAATGTCCATTGTCGTGCAGTAGCTCATGATTACTCCTTGATGGTGACAGTGGTAGCCGGTAGCCGTTCGAGTTCCGCCTCAGTCAGGCGGATTTCAGCCCCGACAGGATAGCGCTTGCCATCTTTTCGCAGGGCAGTCAGCAGGATGCAAACACCTGCCTCCCGCCCTGCGCTGGCTTCGTCAACGCCAGCCGCTGCTGCTTCGGGGGGGTTATCTTCGGGTGCGGGAGGTTTCTTGCTTGCCATATCACCCACCTCACGCCACGGTATTCTGGATCAGGTAGCCCAGCGACTTGGCACTGATGACTTCTTTGACGGATTCGCCGACACGCACGCGCTCGCCGCCGCGCAGGCCGATATTGCCGTCACGCTCAGAGCCAGCCAGGCGGGTTTTGTATTGCGCCGTGAAGCCGTAGGTCGTGCCGTTGCGGTTGGTGGCCATCGCATCTTGATAGATCAGGCTGACCATATCGCCCCAGGCGCGTTGCAGGCTGGCGGCCTGGCCTTTGCGGGCGGTATTGACCCGCGCCTGACCGACCAGCACCTTACTGACTTCCAGCAGTTCCGCCACCTGCTCACGCGATGCCATGCCTGCATCACCGGAGTTGCCATGCACGGCCTTAACCACTTGCGGGTGGCGGCGGAAGGCAGACCAGGAGGCTTGACCAAAGACGGCGACATTGGGGCGCATGACCGGCGCATTAAAGGCGTCTTCCATGATACCCAGCACATCGGCGGCGGCATCAGAAAACTGACTGCCAGCCGCCAGCGTTTCCGTGTTGGCAGCATCGTAATTGCTGGTACTGGACAGCAGGGTGGATACACGCACTTCGCGATCCAGCAGAATCAGGTTGGTGAGCTGTTCGACCGAATGGTTTTTCGGGTCAAACCCCGCTTCCGCGTTATCGATGTCGGTCTGCGGGATCGGGTCTTCCAGGCCGAAGTCTTCGGTACTGGCGGTGATTTCCACGCCGGTGAAGCTGATTTCATTCACGCGGGAACGCCGCCCGACCTTGGTATCGGGGATGGTAAAGCCTTCCGCCATGTCATAAGCGAAATACTTGAACTCTTCCTTTGCCATGGGCGCGAGGCGCGGCAGCACCTCATCGGCAATCAGGGAAGCGTTGCGGTACGCGATGGCGATAGCCACCATGACCGGGTTGACGGGAAACGGGCGATTAGCCATTGTCACTACTCCTTATTAATGTTGTGCCAGCAGCACTTCACCGATGTCGCCAGCGACGCCTGCCACCAGTGCCACACCAACCACCCGGTTGCCTGTGGACGCCACGACCGCCTTGCCATTGGCATCAGCCGTCAGCAAGTCGCCGCGCGCCACCGTGCCGCCATAGGCGACATCAGCCACGCCGGACAGCACCACATCCACCCGCGCCCCGCTGGCAGCATCGGCATCAGCCACGCCCAGCAGCTTGTCGGTTGCGGCAGCGCCATGGATAACCGCGTCATCCGCCGCGCCGTGCTTGACGATGCGGTTTGCCGTCACAGCAGCGCCCGCCACGAAATTTTTAACCAGACCACGCACCATTACTTGCTACCTCCAACCACGTGGGCGACCGCCTGACTGGCGGAAATGATGATGCCCTTTTGGGACATTGCCGCCTGATACTCGACCGCCGCACTGGCGATGGCATCAGCATCTGTTTTATCGACGCCTGGCTGGCCATCGCCACCAGCATCACTGGCCATCGCCACCTGCTTCGGCAGCTTGCCGACAAAATCCGCAAACCACTGCTTTGCGTCTGTCTTGACGGTGGACTTGTTGCTGTCATCCCCGCGGCTGAACTCAATCGCCGTGGCTGGCAGTTGCAGGGCGAAATCCGCCATGCCCTCGGCTTGCGCCGGGGTCAGCCGACCTTCCGTGCACGCCTTGTCAATCGTGGCTTGCCACTCGGCGCGCGCCTTGCTGTCGCGCTCGACTTTCAGCTCAGCTTCCAGTGCGGCTTTCTGGCTGGAGAACTCAGCCGCCGCCGCCTGTTTGGCCTCATTAACCATGCGGTCAACATCCGCCTGGGTGTAACCGGCATCGCCGCCGGACTTGCCTTTATCAGTCATGCCATCCTCCGGGGATGTCGATTTGATGGGATAGGAAAAATCAACAGGGTTGCCATCAGCGCTGAACTGCACCGGCGCCAGACCCTCAACAGCAGGTGGCTCAGCACCCAGCCAGGCGATATGCGTGATCTTCCAGCCGCGCTCGGTCGGGATCATGCGCACGGAGCGGGAATAGAGACGGCCATCCTTCACCAGCTTTTCAAATTGCGGCTCGATGTCGGTCTGGCGGGATTCGATCAAATCGCCATTGACGCGAATCTCGGGGGATTTCGCATAGGCAAACGGGGAATACAGTTCCTGGTGGGTGATGACATGGGGGATGGGGTCGCCAGACCATGAATTATTGACGATCTGTTCCAGGTCAGCTTGCGTGAACGTGCGTTCGACGCCTTTGGAATCGGCACGGGTGCCAGCGCGGAAAATTTCCAGCCAGCCCGCCAAACCGCTTGTATTGACCTGATCCATGCACCACCGCTGCTGTTGATTAACGATGGGTGCATTGTGCTGGATGGGGCGATTGTGTTGCCGTCGGCAGACATTCAAACGGCAGGGCATGGGGAGGATGCGAATAGTCTGCTACAAACCGGACAGCGCCGCAAGGAGGTAATGTGGCAAGGCAACCGATAGGGAACTGTGACCCGACATTCAGGCGGGCATGTTTTGTGAGGTGGGTGATTTCAACCTTTAATCGGCCACCGTTGCGCGCGGCATTCTTCCAGCGTTATAGTAACCGGCATGGTGATGTGGTGCTGACCGCACTGAAAGCCGACATTGCCACCGAAAACGCCCGCCAGAAAGCCCGTAACGACGCCATCCGCGCCCCACCCTGACATCTGCCCAAAACCCCAAAACAAACTCGTTTTGAAACCGTCTTGAAATCGCCGCCAGTAACTCAACTTTTTTTGGACGAACCAGCATAGCGCCCCATGGCTTGAGCGCCTTAGACGCGATTCTGCGCGGTCATGGACCATATTGCCGACCCCGGCAAAATGGTCAGAGGACAAAAGCCTTGATACCGGAAATGAAACCGAAGCCAACCAGGCCAGCCAGTGACAGCCACTGCACCAATGTCAGGTGCGGGATCGTCCTGTTGACGGCAATAATACGGTTCACCACCAGGATTTTCACGACGTTCACCCGACCACTGAGATTTGCCACTGCGCCGACCTTGCCGAAATGCTGGTTCATAATATGTCCTTTGCTTTTTCCGGCATTTTACGCGCCCTTTGTTAATGCACGCTGACAGACACTGGAGTTAACGACATGACCACCAACACCCCAGGAACCTACCATGGCACTTTCAACCTGAGTGGCCTGCTGCCACCGGAAAGACTGGAGGGGGTACGCAAGGCGCTTAATGCCTCTTTGAAAGATGGGGATGACTGCCAAGAATTTCGGATGAAATCACAGCCACTGCTTGCCTCCATTTGGGAAGCCCAGCATCCACCTCCCAAGTATGATGCGCCATCGAACCCCTGAGCTTGGAAAGGAAGTCCAGCAGCAACGAATTGACAACCCTTCTGGCTGGTGCTGAGCAATCGCCCCAGCCTTCCGCCTGGTCCAGCGTCAATAAAAAAGCCACCGCCTCACTCTCCGCGTGGAAGTCATCCCCTGCCATAACCCCTGCCGAATTGAGCCATGGCTTTGCCTTGAAAAGCTCATACATGAGTTCAAACGCTTTCTCTGCATTGACTGTTGTCATGCCGCCTCCTGCTTTTCCTGCCGCTTTGAAACTGCCTCAATAAGGTCGCGATACTCTTGCAGCCTCACTTCTTCCGCCCTTTGCCGCCACCCATATCAATACTGATGTCGCCAATGCTCACACCATCACCGGCATGGACGACATTACCGACCTTCCCGTACTGCTGCGAAAACACAGGAGCCTCAACCGCCCTGCTGCGCCTGCCCGTCACTACGTACAGCACATCCACGCCTAGATCAGAAATCCTTTCCAGGTAGTCCCAGTCGGGATTCCTCACGCCTCTTTCATAATTTGTTTGAGCGCTTATCTGTACGCCGCCAGCTTCGGCGAATTCAGTCTGATTCATCCCTATTCGCTTTCGCTCTTCCCTGAGCCTTAAATTTTTACTCATATGGATAAAAAATCCTTGCAAATTTACTCAAACGAGTAAATAATTAAGTTATGGTTAATAACTTAACCATCCAAGGCGGAAGGATACCGGACAAATGTCCCTTCGCCGCTTAACCAACTGACAACATCCCTACCGGTTATCGGATGGGATCAAGGAGACAACCATGACACCCTTAGAGCATCAACGCATTGCCAGACACCAGCGTGCAGTCCGCCTGGCGGAAAATATCAACTTAATGGACTGCTCCCAGAAAACGGCCATTTATGAGTCGATCCAACAACTGTCCAAAACGCTTGGTTGCAGCGCGGAAGAAACCATTCTCCTGACTGGAGACTATCGGGTTCAATCAGAACTGATTGCATTGCATTTAGAAAATGCACTCCCTCATCTATATGCTCAATGGACGCAAGGAGATACAGCGGCAAAGGCTGAAATCGACCGTCTTTCCGCGCCTGTTCTGGCATTACCGCCAGAAAATCCCGGATCAAGTCATCATGGTCATCACGCCAATCCAGCCAAGCTGCCAGACTTCCATGAAACGGATCGCCTTCCAGTAGCGCACGCAGCGCCACACTACCCCATGCCACAGAGTTCTTTTCGGCGAATACGGTCAGCATTTGCCGTTGTTTTAGGGCGGTGGAAAGTTGCCTCTGCAAAAAGCTCTCATCAAACCACATGAAAACAGACCTCACCCAAACAACATTCAAAGCCTAACAGGTTAACCGATTATGGACAACACACAACCCATCAGAATCCATCGCGCCAGCCAGCCGCGCATCCGCCAGGTGCAGGCAATCCAGCGCCGCTTTGCCCTGTACCTGGCAGGCAAGACCCAGCGCGACATTGCCGCCGAGCTAAACATCAGCTTTCCGGCTGTCAGCCAGGCCATCAACGGCTACAGCACATCCCGCCCGGTGGCTGAGAAGCTGGCCGAGATCACCGGCAAGCCACTGCACGAGCTGTGGCCAGATGGCCGCTACGACAGCGGGGATGCGGCATGAAAACCCAGATCACCACGGACATCTGGGCAACCCTCGCCTTCGTGGCGCTGGCGGGCCTGATCGTCATCATCACTTTTTCTATCTGAACCAAGGGGAGCAACCATGCCCAACTACATCACCTACGCCGCCCCAGGCATTCATCGCGCCCGCATCCGCGTCGACCTGGCCGAGGTGGAAGCTTTCTACGCGCAGGACAAATACACCCTCGCCCGCCTCACCAGTGGCAAAGATGTGTTTCTGGACGCCATCACGCTGGAAGACGGCACACAGATCGTCAGTGGCGGCAGTTATGTATCACTGGCGAGCATCGCCCGCGCCCTGGCTGGCGCGCGCCTGCGGAACTGGGTGCAGATCAACCGCGCCTACATCGCCAACTCCAACCACGTTGTCACGTATAAGTCGCGTGACGAAAAGCCGGAAGCGGGCGGCGGCAAGCTCATCACCAAGAGCAAAGGTGTATTGCCAGTATCGCGGCGCTATCAGCCAACCGCGCGACGCCTGATCAATGGCGGCACGTTCGCCGCCCTGCTAATGGCAGTCGCCCTGTTTGCACCATCCCCACAGGCGGGCGCTGCCGACAAGACTACACTCTTGCCGGTCATTGCCTCCGTCACGCCGCACCCGGATGGCGGTTGCGTCATCCACTACCAGGACGGCAGCGAACGCTGGATTGCGGCCTGCCCCAGCAATGCGGGTGGCGGCCAATGAAACCGGCAGACAAGCAAGCCATCCGGAAGGCGCTGGGCAAATCCACCAGCGCCTACCTGGAACAGATCAACAAGGCCAGCGGCAAGCCCAAGCCCATCAAGGCAAGCGCCAAGGTCATTATTGTTAACCACGATTACAGGCTGACTATCCCATGAAACAAGCAGACGACGACCTGACCATTGACCTGTACGCCGCGCCGCGCAGCGCGCAGCAGCCCGACCATTTTGCTGATGTCAGCAATATGGTCGACACTAACCCTGATGCCGACATCGAAGAGATCGTGCGCCCCTTCCGCAGCGTCTCCGAACTCGAAGCAGCAAAAGAAACCCTGCCCGCCATCCCCGAAAATCCAAATGTGCGCCTGGCGCACATTTCGGAAAACATGCTCAGCCTTGCTGTAGACCTTGGCATTGATGCCTCAGTGTCCACGTCAGATATGGCCATGGAAGCAGCTCATGACATGGTTAGCTCAGCAACCCTACTGATCAGGTCAGGCGTTCGCTTGATCATAGCCAAAGAGAAATGTCAGCACGGGGAGTTTGAAGACCACTGCAACCGCGTAGGAATAGACCGCTTTCGAGCATCGGAGGCCATGCGTTATGCGCAGTTTGCATCAACACTTGAGCCGAAGGAGCGCGACAAGTACCTCATGCTCCCCAAGAAATCTGCGCTGCTACTGGCGAACGCCGAACCGGCGCTGGTGGAGTTCCTGCTGGAAGACGGGAACGAGGACTTGGCCAAGCGGCTGCGCAAGAAGTCGCAGCTAAAGGAGCTGGCACTGGAGCTGGCGGATACGGAACACGCACTGGAGAAGTCCGAGAAGGAGGTCGACAGCCTGTACAAGGAAGTCAAACGCCTCAAGGAAGCCCACGAAACCGCCGCCGCCGGGAGCGAATACCCCGCCGACGTGGTGAAGCTGCGCAAGGAATCCAGCGTGCTGGCGGATGAGGCGATAGCCGCACTCTCCTCCATCCAGTTCCACGCCGAAAAGTTCCACCACTCCCTCAGCATCAGCGACCCATCAGCAGGGCGGCGCAACCTCTACGCCGCCATGTACCCGGCCATTGCCAGCGTGGCCAGCGTCATCAATAGCGCCAGCAGGCTGTTTACCGACCTGTGCGGCCAGTATGACCTTGACCCCGCCGACATCGCCGGGCGCGTGTCGATCCCCATGACGCAAGCCGAGCTGGACGTGATCGACGCCGCGCGCGACATGATGCTGAAAAGGAAGATGGCGCGCAGCGAGTCCCGCATGGGCGCTTACCTGGAAGAAGGCCAGCTCACCCGTGGCCGTGGCCGCCCACGCAAGGGCGAATAAGGGGGGATATGCCATGCCAGCGCCAATATCCAACCTCATCACCTTGCCACAGTCGCGCCTGATGCAGACCGCCAGCCAACCCGCCAGCGCAGCCAATAGCCGCAAACAGGCGGTGGCCGACCGTCGCCTTGCCTTTGTGCGGATGGCAATTGACCAGATGGAAACATTGGGCTGGAGCCGTAACCGGGCCGCTGAACACGTCTATAACCTGGTCAGCTCGCCCCGCCACGACATGCACAGCACTGCCGTGGAACTCGGCAAGAGCGGCAACCCGGTCAGCAAGGCGCAAATCTACCGCTGGCTGACCGACTACCAGCAGCACGGCATGGAAGCCCTGATCGACAACCGGAGCGGGCGGGCGCACCAGGAAGAGGGGTGGGAATTGCGGGCGATGCGCCTGTATGCCCGCCCACAGAAGCCCAGCATCACCTGGGTGGTTGACCAGCTCAATAAGGAGGGATTCGAGGCCAAGTATAACCGCGTACACCGCTACCTGATGGCACTACCCACCGACCTGACCACCCATAGCGCTGGCAGGCTGGGGGCGAAAGAGGTCAAGCTAAACCATCGCAGTTACCGGTTACGCACCACCGAGAACCTGCCGGTCGGGCACTGTTACCAGCTTGATGGCCATACCGTGGATGTTTACATCGCCCATCCGCAAACCGGCGGGCGCTGGCGTCCGGAACTGACTGCCGTCATGGATGTGGCCAGCCGCTACATCCCCAGCTGGTGGATAGGTGAGGCTGAAAACGCCCAGAACACCCTGTTCGCGCTGGCCGATGCCTTTACGCAGCACGACCATGTGCCAGCCTGCCTGCATCTGGATAACGGCTCCGGCTTCAAAGGCAAACTGATGAACGACCCCAGCACCGGCTACTACCGGCGTTTTGGGCTGGATGTGATCTTTGCCATCCCCGGCAACGCCAAGGCCAAAGGCCAGATTGAACGCTGGTTCGGCACCATGGAGCGCGGCTTTAACAAGGGCTGGGATACCTACTGCGGTACTGACATGAGCAAAAGCGTCTTGCGGGACATAGTACGCCCAGGCAAGAAGAACACCACCAGCCTGCCTAGCCTGAGCCAGTGGATAGACGCCTTCCGTGGCTGGCTGGACGACTACCACAACCGCCCACACCGGGGTCTGGATGGGCGCACCCCTGCCCAGATGTGGGCGCAACTCCAGCGCGTGCCACTGGAATACCGCCCTGCCGCCATCGTATTGCCGCGCAAGCAGCGCAAGGTCGCACGCGGACAGATCACCCTGGATGGCCGCATCTATCGCGCACCTGACCTGCTCCACTTCGAGGGCGCTGACATGGTGTGCGAGTACAGCGTACACAACGACCAGTACATTCGCGTGCTGACCGCCAATGAGCAATGGGTATGTGATGCCAAATTGGCGGAAAAGGCTGGCTACCTGCCGGACAGCCGCATCGAACAGCAGACGCAAGAGCGCCTGCGCCAGCAAATCAAACGCAATGAATTGCACATCGAGGAGGATAAACGCCGCGCCGGAATGACATTGGGCCACGAGGCCGCCACCCAGGGAATCCTTGAGCTGGAAACCCAAAAAGAAAGCGGGACAAACGCCCCGCTTCCACATCACCTTGATCAGCCTGACCCTGAAATCGTCATTGACCTGACGAAGTGGACACCAGGGCCAACCGATAAGGAAACAACCGACCTTAACATTACAGGTTTCAATCCACCCCTGGCCGAATAGGCCAAGCAGAGTTAAACATTACAGGAAACGACCATGACTGACAACACCGAAACCACCGCACCGGTACGCTACCCGCTACCGAGCGAGATCAGCGACCAGTACACCGAGCATGACAAGGCCGCGCTGGCCAGCATCTACGACTGGCTAAACAGCAACCCCAGCATCAACAAGCAGTGGCTGACATCCACCACCGGCCTGCCATCCGGCACGGTCGCCAGCGTGCTGAGTGGTGGCTATAAGGCCAGCCCCGGCAAGCAAATCAAGGTAATGCAAGAGGTGATTGCGCGCTACGAAGACCGCAAGGCCAAAGGCATTGATGACGACAACTTCGCTGAAACCAGCGTCTACAAGTTGGCCATTACCGTCTGTAACCGCGCCCGCACCTACCGTAACTTCGGCGTGCTGGCGGGCTACGTCGGCACGGGCAAGACCACGGCACTGAAGCGCTACGCCGCCGATAACAGCGGTGTCATCCTGGTGGAGGCAGACCCCGACATGACCAGCAGCACCTTGCTGGACGACATTATGGAACAGGCGGGCATCGCCAACCCTGGGCAAAGCATCAACGCCAAATTCCGCGCCATCCTCAAGGCATTCAAAGGCACTGACCGGCTGATCATCGTCGACGAGGCGGAGAAGACCAAACCGGCAGGGCTGGAATACCTGCGCCGCATCCGCGACAAGGCAGGTGTCGGTATCGTCCTGGCCGGAACGGAACGCCTGCACGCCATCATCGCCCGCGACCACGGCGTATTCGACCAGATCAGGAGCCGCGCCCCATTTGTGCCGCCGATCCAGCGCAGCATCACCAGGGAGGATGCCGCTGCACTGATCAGCAATGCGTTCCCGCAAGCCGACGAAGACACCATCAAGGCATTCTGGTCGCTCTGCAAGGGCAGCGCCCGTATGTTGTGCGAGGGCGTCATTCCTACGGTCAAGGACTACGGCCTTGGTCAAGGCCACGCCCTGAGCGCCAAGCTGGTGCTGGCAGTGGCCAAACAAGCCATGTCCCTCACCCCGGCTCAGGAGGTGTGACATGACGCGAGCATCCACCAAATACGAATACCTGAACCCTGAAAGCGGCAAGATCATCGACCGGGTAGCGAACAAAACGGCCACCCATTGTGGTCACCAGCGCGGCGCGGTCAACCAGGATGATATCCACCTGGAAAACATCCGTTTGTTAGCCAATACCCGCGCCACCGTCAAAGGCATGGAGGTGCGCGACCGCGCCCTGCGCAGCATGGAAAACCTGCTGCAACAGATCACCGATGCTGGCATCCGCCAGCAGGCGCAAATCATCATCATGACCAGCAAGAGGGCATAGCCATGACTGACCAGACCAAATTGGGCAAGCACCTGGATGAGCGCGTTGGACAGGGCAATGCCAACCTGATCCGCGCCTTTGGCCGCGCCTATGGCGCACTGCTGCTGCTGGCTGACAATGGTTTCCGCGTACTGGAAGCCGACATGGGTGATGACGGCAGTGCGGCGCTGGAAATCGACTTGCCGACCCACGAACAAATGGGGCTGTTTGAGCACATCAAGCGCACCCCGGTTTCCGAGACCAACAACCTGTCGGAGGGCTGGATGTGCATGGCTGAAATCGGCGGCTGCGAAGCCTGCCAGGCGCGTCATGCCGGTATCGCCGTCTGGTGGCATGAGCCGTACCCGGATGGGGGTGGCGCATGAGCCTGCAACTGCAATGCCCTGCCTGTGGTGCCAGCTTCGACCTGCGCGAAGCCCGCGCCGACCAGGACTGGCGCGACTTTGTAGTGGTGCTGGCGCAGTTCCCGCAGGAGGCGCAATGGCCGCTGCTCAACTACATGGAGCTGTTCAAGCCAGCGCGCCAGACGCACTTGCGCAGCAGCACCATGCTCAAGATTGCCAGTGAGCTATTGCCCATGGTGAGAGGGCAGGAACTGAAGCGCAAAGGCACAACCCACGCCGTCACCATTGGCGTATGGGCAGCAGCCATGCAGCACCTGGCCAGCACCCTGGAGCCTGACCGGCTGCCACTCAAAGGCAATGGCTATCTACTGGAAACCCTGGCCAACCGCGCCGAGCGCATGGCGGCCAAGGCCGAAAGTGCGGCCATTGAACAGCAGCGCAGCACCAATAGGCAGGGTAGCGGGATGCGTCAGGCAGGTGTAGTCGCCAGTAGCGCCATCAGCCAGACGACATCGCCTGAATACCAACCCTATGAGCGCCTGCCAGCCATTTCGGAAGAGCAGGCACAAGCCAACCGGGAGCGCATCCGCAAGATGCTGGATGACGCTTTCCATGCCAAACAAGGGGAACAACCATGAGTTTCTGGAAAAACAACGCCTACCCAGGCGACCAGATTGACAGAAAAGTCCGCGAAACCGCCAACAGCCTGGTTTCCGGCAAATCGGCGCAGGCCGTAGCCATCGTCGTGATCGACAACGATGGCTTCGCCCACGCCAACATCGCCATGCGCGGCGTGGGCGTGGGCATGACGGCGCAAGCCAAACACCTGCGCCGCCAGCTGGCCGAGCGCATGAATGAGTTTCAGGACTCACTTTTATAACCACTGGGTAAAGACAGGAGAAAGCCATATGGCACGTACCAAAACCGTAGCAGTTGCCGCTGCCACCAGCCTCGAAGAAGCGGAAAAGAAGATTCAGCGCCTGGGCGAAGTCCAGCGCGAAATCTCCCGCCTGGAACATGACATGAACGACGAACTCAACCCCATCAAGGAGAAATACGAGAACCAGGCCAAGCCATTCAAGGATGAGCTGAACGCACTGCAAACCGCCATCCAGATGTGGGCGGAAACCAACAAGCCCGACCTGCTGACCGGCAAGGCCAAGACCGTCAAATGCGCCACCGGTGATTTCGGCTGGCGCACCAGCACGCCGTCAGTGCGCATCACGGGCGTGGCAGTCGTGCTGGAGCGCCTCAAGCAACTGGCGTTACTGCAATTCATCCGCACCAAGGAGGAGATCAATAAGGAGGCTATCCTCGCCAACCCCAAGGAAATCGAGCACGTTAAAGGCATCACCATTGCCCAGTCCGAATCCTTCTGGATCAAGCCATTCGGTTCTGAAATCGAAGTGGAAGGAGTTGTGAAATGATGCCCGCCACACTGGAACGCAGCGACAACCGCCCGTACTGGATGCGCTGGGATGATGACACCGTTGACGGCATCCTCCACGCCGACCCTGACTCCCTGTTTGATTTTGTCAATACCGTGCGCGTCGAGGAAGAAAGCGGCATTGACATGACCGACAGCGAAACCACGGAAGCCATCGTTGTCTGGGCCATGGAAGCCGCGCAGGAGTTGCAGGAATTCTGCGATGCCGCCAAAGAAGCAGGCTCACCGCTGCTGGCGACGGAAGCCCTGCTTGGCGACCTTGACAACATCCTGGCAACCGCAAGGGGCAAAGCGTGAAACGCTCCGACCTGATCAAGCTGGTCGCCATCGCCAAGACCCAACTGGGCATGGACGAAGACAGCTACCGTGAGATGTTGCGCCGCCATGGCGCAACCCTCACCACCAAGAAAGGCGGCAAGCAGGTCTATTCCGCCACCAGTATGGGCTGGAGCCAACTGGATGCGGCGCTGTCCGAACTCAAGGCCAAGGGCTTCCAGTTCAAGGCCAAGCCACGCAATGCGGAAGACTGGCGCTTGCCGCGCATTAACCTGGTCCGCCAGCTGTGGCGCTGGCTGCATGAGCATGGACAGGTGCGCAATGCCGACGATGACGCCCTGCAAGCGTTTTGCAGCCAGCACATGCAGGCCGAGCGGTTGGAGTGGGCGACCAGCCCGGAACTCAACAAGTGCGTGGAAGCCCTCAAATCCTGGAAGAGGAGAACCCAATAATGAGCAGTTACGACCACCTGCCGGAAGTCGCCCGCGAACTGATCGGGCTGATTGGTTACGACAACACCATCTTGATCATGCGGCGCTGGGGAGGGACATATCTTGACGTACCCAAAGACCCTGAACGGGCGATGGTGCTGCAAGAGGTGCTGCCCTATCCGGCGGTGGTCGCGCTCTGCGCCTATTACAACGGCGAGCGCATCAGGTACATTCCCAAGATGGATGGCGTGCTGCGCAAGATGCGCAACGACGAAATCCGCCGCGACTTCGGCAAGGTCGGGGTGCGCCACCTGGCAACACAACACCGGCTATCCTGCCGGGCCATCTACAATATTATTGCCGAGACCGAGCAGGAGCGCCAAGCCTCGCTTTTCTTGTGATTTTGCAGAGTCGAATTATAAACACTCTCAAAATCATGGAACGGCCTGCCGCTAACCTGTCGATGCTGACGGGTCACGCGGGGAGTAGGTCGTTAATGGCGATGTGCTATCCCGTGATCCGTCGTCGAGCTGGTCGTTATGCCTTTATTTTCATTTAATTCTTTTCTGCATTTAATGATAAAAACACGGTTAAATGTTATAATAAGCCGTTGTCTTTATTGCAACTACTAATATTTTCTTTTTCTGTATTTGATAGGATTTTGACATGAAAGACAGTGAAATTGAACAAGAAATCATTGAAAAAGGTTTGACCGCGCCACGGGTAACGACCCAGACAATTGATGAATTGGTTGGCTCTTTGAAATATCACTCTTGGCAAGTACCAGAAACCACCACGACACTGGTTGCTGCTGAACTGGATGATGGTTTTATCGTGGCTATCGGAAAAGCGGCAAGCGTCAGCAAGGAAAACTTTAATGCCGAAATCGGCTACAAAATCGCTCGTGATGACGCAGAACGCAAAGCACGGGATAAACTCTGGGAACTCAAGGGCTGGGAACTCAAGCAGAATTTGAAACAGGGGATGGCTGCATAACGCTATGCTATACGGAACGATTTTACATAGCCGTCCGTATAACCCTCTATCAAGCTGACAACAGAGCCTTTGCCTATTGCGCCATCACTTGACAGTGACTCCAATACGCCGCAGTATACCGAACCATAGCCGAACATCATAAAAATAACACCCACATCCTACCGGCGAACAAAACACATTCTATTGATCAAAGCCCGCCCTGTTGCGGGCTTTCCTTTGTCCGGCTGACCCGGTTCAAACGGCAGTTTGCCGGTGCAGCAACGCACAATCAGGTTTCCATAAACACATTCGCAAACTGACGGAGACATTGATGTGATCAAAGCATTCCTTCCCTGGCTGATCCGCGCCATCCCTATGGGCGGCTACCGCACTTACATCATCAGCATCCTGCTGGTGCTGGTTGGCGCTGGCATGATTGCCGCTGCGTTCGTGGGTATCCTGCCGTTTGACATTGCCGGTTCCGTTGCCGCAACCACTATCCTGCTAGGGCTGCAAGGCTTCTTCGGGCGCGCGGCTACAGCTGAGCTGGAAGACCAGCTATCCCTGGCGCTGGCGGTTATTGTGGACACCCGTGACAAGGTTAAAGCCTGGCCGGAAGTGCCGCTACCTGACCCGATCCCCGAACCCCATCTGCCAACCGAAAAACCCCCTGGCGTTGCGCATCCCGGCTTTGACGATGCAGGATGGCGCTAATGGCCAGCGTCAAGGAAGTGCAGGAAGCCCTGGCAGCACTAGGTCTTTACCTCGGGGCAATTGATGATGTATGGGGGGAGATGACGGAACAAGCCGTCATTGCCTTCCAGCGCATCAACCGCCTGACCATGAACGGCAAGATCAGCACCAAACTGCTGGATATGCTGTTTTCAGATGACATGGAAGACCGCGCCGCACCGCCTGAACGCGACGACGGCAGACCGGAAGCACCCGGCAACCCGGCGCGCTGGCCATCCGGCAACCCGGATTCACTGGAGTGTTACTTTGGCGCGGTTGGCACTGATCAGGTGCGCATCAAAACCGCCTACCCGCTGCGTCTGGCGTGGGATCTGAACACCATCATGGATGGATTCAGTTGCCACCGCCTGGTGGCCGATCCGATGGAATACATTTTCCGTGAAACGCTGGCGCATTACGGCCAGGACAAGGTTCACGACCTGCGCCTTGACCGCTTCGGCGGCTGCCTGAACGTGCGCAAGATTCGCGGTGGCAATTACTACAGCACCCATGCCTGGGGCATTGCGGTCGACATCGACCCAGCCAACAACCGGCTTGACTGGGGAAAATCTAAAGCCAGTCTCGCCAAGCCGGAGTACAACGCATGGTGGGAGATCATCGAGAGCACCGGCGCACAATCGCTGGGGCGGCGCAAAAACTACGACTGGATGCACTTCCAGTTTGCGAAGGTATAGCCATGCGTGCGCAAGACAAATGGCTATTCCAGTTCATTATGACACTGATTGCCATCATTGCCACCTTTTGGATGGGAGCGAAGCTCACCCATAATCTGATAGCAACCAGTTGCAATGAGCGTGGCCGAGCCGTCATTAATGACATTCCACATACCTGCCAACCACAACAAGGGTACAAATGGACGACCTAGACCGTGCGCAAGCCATTGAAGAAATGCAGCGCGAACAAGCATTGCAGCAAGTTCGACGCCCTGCTGAAGAGCCAGAAACGGACGCCAGCGGCAACCGCGTTTGCCTGGAGTGCGGGGACATCATCCCCGTGCTGCGCTTTTCCCTGATTAACGCCGTGCGCTGCGTGGATTGCCAGTCAGCACTGGAAAAGCACAACAAGGGGTACAACAGCCATGTCGGATGAAATGATTCGCGCTATCGGCAAGCTGGAGGGCAGGCTGGATTCCATGCATGAAACCAGCAAGGCCAATAGCGACAAGCTGGATGCCATTGATAAGCGTCTACGCGCCGTCGAAACCCGTTCAGCCACCTACGGCACGGTAGGTGGGGCGCTCGCAGGCGTCGGCATCAGCCTGCTGGTGGCGAAGCTGAAAGGCATCACCGGCACAGGCCCGTAAAGGACAGGTCATGGCATACCCGCAAGAAACCAGACTGAAGGGGCGCAATGCGTATGTGCGGGGGCGTATGTCCATGCCAGATGCCGCAGTGCACGCTGGTGTCTCCGAAGCCACCCTGAAACTGTGGAAAGCCAGGGACAAAGAGCAGGGCGACGACTGGGATCAGGCGCGGGCAGCGGCACGGCTGGCCATGGGCGGGCTGGGTGACATGACCGCAGAAGTGCTGGAAGACTTTATTCTCCAGTTTAAGCGCGCCATGCAAGACCTGAATAATGACACGTCTATCCCGGCGATTGACCGGGCTGAGGTGCTGGCAAAGCTTTCCGACAGCTATATCAAGACCATGAAGGCAGCCACCAGCAGCAACAGCAACCTGGCGCGGCTGAGTGTGGCGTTGGAAGTGCTGGAGGTATTGAGCAAGTTCATTCAGGGCCGGTTCCCGCATCATGTTCCCATCCTCGTTGAAATTCTGGATACCTTCGGCCCAGAGTTGAGCAAGCACTATGGCGCGTGACCTGACCACCAAAGCCTTCCTTGATGAGTTACTGGGCATTACCAGCCATCTGCGCAAACAGATGGAGGCATTACGCCAGGGTGTGGATGACTCCCCCGCGGCCATCCGGGATCGCCGCCGCCGCGTGCTGGTGGATAATGACTTTGCCTTTTTCGCCTGGCACTACTTCCCGCATCATGTGCGCGGGGAGAAAAGCCGGTTTCAAGACCACTTCACAGCCCGTTTCCCGCAGCTATTGAACCATACTCAAGGCTGCCGTGAATGGTGGGTTGCGCCACGCGGCGAAACAAAGTCCACCTTGCTGACCAAGATAGGCCCGGTATACATCGCCATCCGTGGTGCTTTGCAGGATGCCGGGGTACGCGCTGAACTCAATGCCGGACTGCCCGCCAAATTCCTGGACTACGTGCTGTTGCTGGGCGCAGAAACCAGCCTTCCCACCAAGTTGTTGGCAGTGGTCAAAACCGAGCTGGAGTCAAACTACCGCTTGCTGATGGATTTTCCGGAAGCTGCCGGACGTGGCCCAGTATGGAAAATGGGTGAAATCGTCACCAAGGCCAATGTCAAGATTGAGCCTTTCGGTGCTGAACAGGCCATTCGCGGTACGTTCCACGGCGCTTCCCGCCCCAAGGTGCTGTTCGGTGATGACCTGATTACCGACAAAGAAGCCAAGTCCCTGACCGAGCGCGACAACCGCTGGAACTGGGTGGAAAAGGCTATTGACTACCTTGGCGACCCCGATGGCACTGTCAAATTCCTGGCGGTCGGTACGATCCTGAATCAGGATGACCCGATTTCCCGCGCCAAAAAATCACTGGGGCATATCGTCCACCACTTCAAGGCATTGGAACGCTTCCCTGTCAACATGGATTTATGGGAGCGCTGCGAAGAGATCATGCGCAACCTTGACCGGGTGATGATTGACGAAGCCCGGCGCAACAACCTGATCCTGGATAACAGGGAACTGCCGTCCTATCAGTTTTACCTCGCCAACCAGACTGAAATGGACATGGGTGCTATGGTGTCATGGCCCAGTGTGCGCAGCCTGTATACCCTGATGCGCCAGCGCGTCACCCAGCCGTCGGCGTTCCGCACCGAAATGCAGGGCGAAGCCCGTAATGAGGATGAGCGCGTATTTGGCAATGTGCAATTTTGGGTGCAGCGCCTGCCCAACTGGCTGTTTTACGCTGCCTGCGACCCATCCATGGGCAAAAATGAGAAGTCTGACCCATCTGCATTGGTAGTGGGTGGTTATGACCCACTTAACAAACGCCTGCATGTGGTTGAAGCTGAGGTAAAACGCCGGGTGGAAAGCAAGCTGCTGGCCGACATGATCAGCCTGCAACGCGAATTCAACCCGGCTGTATGGGGATTCGAGAACAATAACGCCTACGAATTCATGCGCACCACGTTCATCCGGAACGCTATGGCGCAGCAGGTGGTGCTGAATCTGGTTGGCGTCACAGCCACTGTCGCCCCCGAAGTCCGCATTGACTCGCTAGAGCCACATATTAATGACATCCCTGCCCGCATCCTGCTCCATGCCAACCAGGTGCACCTACTGGACGAACTCGACACTTGGCCTGAAAAGCAGCCGCACCACCACTATGACGGCCTGACCGCACTGCATATCCTGTGGATGATTGCGGTGTCGCGGGCTGGTGGCATCCCACAAATCGCCACTACCACGCCAAGCTGGCGCAAGGGCAATAATGTCGCCTGGGACAACTATTAATGATCAAGCAAATCACCGCCATCGCCAAACGCGCTCTAAGAATCCCGGATGAGATCGTTACCCGCGCCAACGACCCCAACTTCTATCAGGCGCTGGACATCCTGCCAAACCCTGACCCAATCCTGGCGAAACTGGGCAAGGATACTGACGTGTACAACGCCATCCAGTACGATGCCCACGTCATGGGGGAATTACGCAGCTTGCGGGCGGGGTTACTCGGATACGACTGGCGCATTGTGCCGGGCGGCGAGGATGCAGCCAGCCAGAAGGCATTCCAGGCCATCATGCAGCGCATGGAATATTATCCTGCTTCTGGCTCACGCTGGGATGACTGGATATGGACTATCTATAAAGCGGTGCTGATGGGGCAAAGTATCCATGAAATCGGCTGGGAATACGACGGCACATTCATGTTTCCGCGTTTCATCAAGGACAGGCCAGCTCGGCGGTTTGCCTATTCCGCCGAAAATAACCTGAAAGTATTGACCCGTTCAAATCCGTTGTATGGTGAAACCATTGATGGTGATTATCGTCTGCTGACAACGCGCCACATGCCCAGCCATGACAACCCGTATGGGGTGGCGGTGCTGTCGGCCTGTTTCTGGCCGTACACGTTCAAACACGCTGGCTGGAAATGGTTCGCCAAGTTTGCCGAGAAGTACGGCATACCATGGGCTGTCGGTACGTATCCAGCAGGGAGCGACCAGAAATTTCAGCGGGAACTGGCGGAGCGCCTCGCAGCAATGATTGAGGATGCTGTGGCAGCAATCCCGGAGGGAGCGTCCGTTGAACTGAAAACGCCCAGCACTAGCGGAGACCCAATCCAGGAGCGCCTGATAAACCTCGCTAACCGCGAAATGTCGAAAGCCCTGACCAGCCAGACGCTGGCGACAGAGATTCAGGGCAACGGCAGTCGTGCGGCAGCCGATACCCATAGCAACCGGCAGGCAGGTATTGCCAGTTCCGACCGCAAAATGATCAGCGAAACCGTTTCACAACTGCTGTCATGGATTACTGAGATCAACTTCCCTGGTGCAAAAGCCTCATGGCATGAGTTCTACGAAGAGTCTGACCCCCGTGAAGGCTGGGCAAACACCCTGAATACTGCCCGCAAGTTCCTGCCAGTTTCGCGTGAATTTGCCTATGAGCGCCTACAAATCACCCCGCCCAAAGCGGGCGATGAGCTACTGGATGCAGTTGACCCAGCACCCGCAGCGGCAAACTTCCGCCATGGCGGGGATTTCGTGGATTTCACCACTACAGGTGGCAATGCCGTCGATCCTATTGCCATGATGCTGCCAGAAATCAAAAAAATACTGGGCAAGCATGACAATCTGACGGACGCACAAACAGCGCTGGATACGGCATTCCCAGGCCTGGATGACAGTGTGCTACGGGCGCAACTCGAATTGACCATGCTTTACGAGTACCTGCGGGGCATGGAGGCAGCAACCAGTGACTCCTGAAGTTCAATTCGGCAATCTGCCATCGCTGGAAGCCATCAATTTCCTGCGCAACAAGCTAGACATCACCACTGCGCACTGGGATGACATGCTGAAGGAGATTCATGTCAAGGCGTTCACGGTGGCTGGCGCTACCCGCCTGGCTTTGCTGCAAGACCTACGCGGAGCAGTCGATAAGGCGCTGGCAGATGGCGAGAGTATTGGGCAATTTCACAACCGTTTCGATGAGATTGTAAAGCAGCACGGCTGGCAGTTTCGCGGTAAGTACGCCTGGCGTACCCGTGTCATTTATGACACCAACATGCGCAGCGCCCACATGGCGGGCAAGTGGGAGCAGATTCAGCGCAGTAAAAAGACATTCCCTTACCTGCAATACCGTACTGCTGGCGATAGCCGGGTGAGGCCAGAACATGCCCGGTGGGATAATTTGATCCTGCCCGTTGATGACCCATTCTGGGATACGCACTACCCACCCAATGGCTGGGGATGCCGCTGCACAGTGCGGTCATTATCAGCAAGAGAGATGGAGCGCAAGGGGCTGAAGGTCGGTGAGCGCCCGGAAATTATCTCTCCCGATACGCCCGACAGGGTTAACACGCGCACTGGCGAGGTCTATGGGAAGGTTCCAGACGGCATTGATACCGGATGGGATTATAATGTTGGCAAGGCATGGCTTGCGCCGGAAGATGATTTTGGGCGCATCCTTGTCCAGCAGCAACCGGCCATTCGCGCCCAAATTGACAGTTACATTGACGAGGTTTCAAGGCCGTTTCAGGCCGCGTTTGAGGGATGGGCAAAGCAGGTCATTAATAAGGAGTACCCGTTCCGCAGGCATCAGGTGGTAGTTGGCTACGTCAAAAGCGCGGTCATCACCCATGCACTGGAGAAAGGCGTTAAGCTGGAGACTGCCACGATTGCAATTGATGCAAATCAGCTTCAGCACATGCGCCGGGATGCCAAGGCAGAATGGGAAAAATCCATCCCTGATGAGTTCATCCTCAATCTTCCCACTGAGATTGCCAGCCCAACAGCGATACTGTGGGAATCATCGACCAATAACATCCTTTATATCTTCGGAACCGCCCAGGATGGGCGCGACATGAAAGTATTCGTTGCGCTGAATTTTAAACGGAAGGGCGATGTAACCAACAGTATCAGGTCTGGCGGACTCATCCCGAGAATCTCACTGCAAAATGCAGGGGAGTATCAGGTGATATGGGGGAAAATTTGATATTTGCACCCCGGATGGACACCACTCCATCATGCCAGTTCACTGCTGCCAAGGCAGGACACCGGGCAGGCCGCGTTTTTCCTGTCGTCGGGGTGCGTACAAGTTATTTTATCAAAAAATGGTGCATGACTAAAGCCATTTAAAAGGAGCGACGGGGCGGCGTTACAGCGCAGCCCCGCCATCCACGCAGATGATCACTCCACTGCGTAAACCTAGGCTCCCATGCCGTGCGCATGGCATGAGGAATCTATCATTGCGCAAAATTGCTGGCATTTTTTGCCGACAAGAGGAGTGATTATGATGCATTCACCTGTTCGTAGCCCATTAGCTGGCTGGTTTGGTGGTAAGTACCAACTTTCCAGACACATTATATCCCGTATTCCAAGCCATGATTGTTATGCCGAGCCATTTGCTGGAGCAGCTTGGGTTCTGTTCCGCAAGGAGCCAAGCAAGGCTGAGATTATCAATGACATAAACAGGGAAATAGTGACATTGTACCGCTGTGTCCAGAATCATTTGGAAGAGTTCTGCCGTCATTTCCGCTATCAGTTGACCGCCAGGGATGAGTCCAGGCGCAAGCTAGATGAGAATCCTGAAACGATGACTGATATACAACGGGCAGCAAGGTTTTTCTATATACACCAGAATGCATTCGCGGGAAGAATTGGAAGAAGCCCGTCATTTGGCACAGCAACTGAGCGGGAACCCAAGCTTAACCTGTTGCGGGTAGAGGAAACATTGTCTGCGGCACATCTTCGGCTGGCGAATGTCTACATAGAAAACCTTCCCTATACTGGACTGATAAGCCGTTATGACAGGCCAAGGACATTCTTTTACATCGACCCGCCCTATTGGGATTGTGAAGATGACTACGGTAAGAACATTTTCAGCAAGGAGGATTTCGGAAAGCTTGCCGATCAACTTCACCAAGTCAAAGGTAAGTTCCTTTTGAGTCTGAATGACACAGATGGCGTGAGAAAAGCATTTACTGGATTCAACATGGAAGAGGTAACCGTGACGTACTCAAGCTCAAGGACAAGTCGGCCAAAAGCCCGTGAGCTGTTCATAACAAATTATTAAATATATAGAAATGATACTCAGATAGAGATGCTGTCTGGGTATTTTATGGGTTATTTCTGCCTAAATTAGTAAAAAATACTAACATTTAAAACGCAAATTATCGGAACAATAGTTTTATATAAGTGTATGTTTATAATGTATTTTATACAATTCTACACAAAGTTGATCTTTAACATTTCTAACATGTCCCCACAGTAAATGTGCCGGTGTCGCCTTGGATGATGGTGGCGGTGTCTTCCGGCTTTTCCAGGCGGATGAATTCGCCGATGTCGCCTAAAGCTGGCATGGCAGGCTTGCCGCCGCTGGTGGCGGTGTGGGTGGTGGTGGTCATGTTCATAGCGTTGGTTCCTTTTCGCCGCTGCTTCCCAGCAGTGACATAAGATCATTGAAATCGGAGAGTTCAAGCGGTGCGCTTGCGGGGAATTCGGGAATCATCAGGCTAACACCGGGCAAGGTTGCGCATACCTTGCGGGCTTCCAGTTCGCCGCCCCTGTATCCCTTGCTGTCGGGGTCGCGGTCATTGTCCGCGCAAAGGGTCAGGGGGATGTGTGGGAAGCGTTCCCGGTAGGCTTGCGCCACGGGCAACAGGTTGTGTTTTGCAAAACAGGACAACACGGGCAAACCGTAAACTTCATGCAGGCTGGCCGCCGTTGCGTAGCCTTCGCACAAGTACACGCCTTGCGGATGGGTCAGCGCTTGCCCTACCAGGCAGAACTTGCCGGTGGGCTGCGTGCCGGTCAGGTAGGGTTTGTTCCCGTCTGGTGCGATGAATTGCAGGCCATGCAGGACGCCATCCAGGTCACAGACGGGAACCAGCAGCATTTCACCACGCTGGCGGATGCCGTATGCCCCTACCCGCTTTTTGAGCAAGTAAGGGTGTGACGGGTCAGCCGGTGTTGAAGATCGCCATAAGTTAACGGCTTTGTTTTGGGCAGTTTCCGCCCGTGCCTGCCGTTCGGCTTTCTGTTTGGCGGCAAGTTCACGTTGCCTGCTTTCAATCCGCGCCTTCTCTTCGCGGGAAAGTTCAAAGTATTGGCTGAAACTGTTCCACTTGAACTTGGCTTCCCCAAATTGCCGCCAGTCGCCATACACGCCCACAAGCCCCCAATGCGGCGCGGTTTCGCCGGTTTGCTTGTCGGTCATCAGGATGGTGTATTCATGGCAGACGTACCAACCGGCCTTATCCTGCTTTTCCCCATTGCTGGAAAACTTTTCTATTTTCCCGCTTGCCTCTATTTCACTTGGGGCATTGCCAATATTTTCTATTATGGCTTGTCGGAAATTTGTAAAAACTTCATGGGTTGTTGGTGGCAACTTTTGCACGTTTGGCCTATAATCTGGGCTTAGATCGTTGAAATTTGCGCCTCTAATGTTTGCAGCATTAGGGGCTTTTCTTTGTCCGTTGATCATACCTTATCCTTTGCGGTCTTCCACCACAGATCAATCTCGTTTTCACTCCAGCGTTTTGTTTTGCCGCGCTTGAAGTGTGGCTCTGGCAGGAAGCCTTCCTTTTGCCATCGGTAGGTGGTGCTGATGCCTACGCCCAATTTACCGGCAAGTGTGCTACGGCTTATCAGTTTGTCTGACAGTTCCGAAGATTCAAGCCGTTGGCGGATTTTGCGTTTCATGGCTTCAAAATCAAAATTCATGATATTGGCGGTTCGTTGCATGGTTTATTCTCCATGATGATTTAAAGGTGGGCAGAGGGTTTTAATCCCCTGCCCGGTTTAATCAGGCTGCCAGCAAGTATTTAGCTTTCCGGTTGCCTTCTACAAAGTCAGGGTTCTGCATGAGTACGCTTTCAGATTCAGCACGTAAACAAAATTGATCCCACAGCGCTTTTAACTGCCGATTCTGTACACCGTCAAAATCAGCATGTTCCCGCACCAGCAGCGTGAAAGGACGTTCAGCCGGACTGATCGCGCCGCCCTTCACTGCATCACGCCAGACGATATACAAGCGGTCGATGCTGGCCTGTGTTGGCGCTGCATCACTGCCCTTTTGGTAGTCTGGAGTAGTGCCTGAAGTAGCGGACTGCTTCGCTGCATCACTGCCCTTTTGGTAGTCTGGAGTAGCGCCTGAAGTAGCGGACTGCTTCGCTGCATCACTGCCCTTTTGGTAGTCTGGAGTAGCGCCTGAAGTAGCGGACTGCTTCGCTGCATCACTGCCCTTTTGGTAGTCTGGAGTAGCGCCTGAAGTAGTGCGGACATGCGCGGCATTGATCACCAGCTTGTCAGCGATGCGTTGCAGGATGGCGTCATCCAGTGGGGCAGGGTTGGGCATGGCGGCAAACGCATTGAACACGGCTTCCCGGATCGCATCAGGTGCGGTTTCGCCGCTGGCTTTTACTGTCTGCTGGATTTGCTTCACGGTCGCCTCTACGCTCAAACGCTGCGGTTTTTCAGGCATTGCCAGGGTATTATCCGCAAGGGCAGGGCTGTTATTGTCCCGCTCCAAAACTTCCCTTATGGTTGTCCTTTCAAATGTTGGCTTCCAGTCGGCAGGGCGGGGTTTATCCAATGGGGAATCAGAATAAACCTTTTCGCCTTCGCGCAATTCAGCACGGTAGGTTTTAACATCACCAGATTGGCTATTAGCCGCTGGCTTGATTTTACCGATAACCAACCCGGTCAGCTTGTCCAGGTCTACATGCTGGGTATTCTGCCCGGTAGTTTGCTGGTGGCGTCTTAAAACATGGGCAATAACATTCCTGATATTTTCCTGCGTGGGTTCCATGCCATGGTTAACACTCGCTTGTGCTTCCATGACCAGCAGTTTTAAAAATGCCGCGTGCTTATTCAGATCGTCCTGAACTGCATCCAGCTTATCCGCTGCCTTGGAATAAACCTGCTGGCGTGATTGTTGCGCCCTGGCGTATTCGTTGGCGATAACTTCCGGGGCAGATTCAACCATGTTGCTGAATTCCTGTTTCATGGCCTGAAATGGCGTTACAGGGCTTGCCGATGGGGCAGGGGCATTGTCGGAATAGGTGCTGATGCTGCCGTCATGCTTGCGCGGTGGCTGGCGTAAACGTCGGGTAACGTCATAGCCATTCTGCATCAGGTATTCACGCGCCCGCGCATATTGGCCGCCCAGGTAGTGGAAGGCGTACTCAAAGAAGGAAATCAGCACCAGCGACAACAGGAAGCTGCCGACCGTGCCGGACGCCCCGAAGGTTTCCCGGATCAGGTTCACCAATGGGTGGTAGTTGGTTTCGTCCTTTTCCAGCCCCTTGGCTTGTGAGAGCAGGGCGCTGGCGGTGTTGGTGCTGGTGGCTGATGCGCGTTCAGCCCATGCCGCTTCCTGTTGCTGGTAGGATTCCAGCCGCCCCTTGCTGCCTTCGCAGTGCGGTTCCTTGCCCTTGGCCAGCCGTTCCATGCACTGGTTGTACTTCATCTGCGCGCTGGCAATGTCAGCCGCGTAGGGGCTTGCGCCGATGCTGGAACTGCCGGACAACCTGCCCAGCGCCGCCACAGCCGCCTTGTAGGTGGGGGATTCCTGGCTTTTGGTTTCCATGCGGATGTTGTCGCGTTCCATGCCCTGCCCGATCTCTGACAGCAGGGAAAAGCCCACGGCGACGCATACCGCAATGATGGTGGCTTTCTTGCCGCCCTCAACATTGCCCTGTGAGTACAGCACGAACTGGTAACCTGTCATCACGCCGGTAATGCCCATGGCGACAAAGGCGTTCATCCATTGGCCGGAATCCCACGTCCAGGGGTGCAGGTTGCCCGCCAGGTAGCCGATAACGAAATAGCTGGACATGGTGAAGGCCACGAACGCTGCGAGGATGTAGAAGAATTGGCGTTGTTTGAAATCGCTGTACGCCAGCCCAGCGTTGAAGGATTGTTGTTGCATTGTCATAGCCCTCAGAACCAGTAGGAAAGCAGCAGGACGCTGAAGGTGAACAGGATCGCGCGCGCCCCGTGCTGCACTTGCGCCGCCACGGTGGCGGCAAGGCATAGGGTCAAGCCCATGCCCACATACAGCCAATTGGATGCAGCCGGGAACATGCCCGCGTAATGCAGGCCGAATAGGGTGGGGATCAGCAGGAACATCGCCCACATAACCCATGCTGCGATAACTGCCAGCCACGGGATAAGCCGGTGGAGTGCCTGCCAGTCGATATTCGCAGCGGATTGGGCAGGGGAGTGTGCAGGGTGGCCTTGCATGGCTGCCTGCATGATTTCCTGCGGCCTGGTGTCGGTATTGCTCATGGTTGCACCCCCTGAACGTATGCGACACAGCCCTCGGCACGGTTGTTTGCGTCAACCTCGCCAAGTGGCAAGCCGTCGCGCAATTGCAGGACGTGTGCAGCCTCATGGCAGAGGACGTGCAGTAGCCGTGCCGGGTGGTTTTCCAACGCGCGGTTAACCATTACCCGGCTATTGTCTGTGTTGGTGCAGGCGTGTTGCTGGTAGACGCCACAAGCCTTATGCAGCCGGTCAATATCGGCCTTGATGATGTTGACACCAGCAAGGCCATAGTAGGCAGCTACAGTTCCGGCATAACCCTCAATCAGGCCAGCGTTTGCATTCGTGGCCAGCAGTAGGGCAGGGAGGATTATGTGCTTCATGACGCAATCCCCCGTGCAATGACAATCAGCCAGTAGATGGTTGCTGCGCCTACGCCAGCCATGAAGCCAGCCATAAATACGGCGATGTATTCAGCGTGGCTCAGTACGTGCTTGTTGCTCATGGCTTGACCCTCCAGGCTTGGGGTTGCACGTCCAGGATGTTGCTGTTGATCCAGCTCACCCACAGTTTGGCCAGCAGGGCGCTACGGTTGGCTGGCTTGGTGGCGCGTTGCAGTTGCGCTTCAATGGTGGCTTGTGCCATTTTCAGGCGCTGCTCGAAGGGGAGTGTGTTGGTCGTGGTAATCATGCTTCATCCTCCTGGTCCAGTTCGGCCAGCAGGGTTTGTTCCAGCTTTTTGGCGTGTTCGCTGGCTTCAAAAGCACGGTCAGCAGCCATTTGCAGCACGTTGGCCGCTGCGGAGAGTTCAGGCGCGGCGCAAAGTTTGACGGAATCAGCCGATACTTGGATCAGGCTTTCCAGTGCTTCCAGTTCCTGGCGGAGGTGCTCAATTGCCGGGAGGTGGGTTTGGTGGAATGTCTTGGTTTTCATGCTGCACCTACCTTGCCGGTTGCGCCGGTCATGTCGATGTCAGCTTGCTTGCAATATCCGCTGATGGTGTGGCGGTGGATCCCCAGCAGGCGGGCAACCTCGGAAAGGTTCCCTTGGGTTTCGATGAAAAAGGCGGGGAGAACTTCGCGGTGGAAAGCTTCCTGCAATTCAGCGTAGGCGTTGCCCTTGCCGTTGGTGGCGCGTTCCTGTTTGGCTTTGGTGAGAATTTCCAGCAGGGTGGAAGAGTGGAGCAAGCAGCGTCCGCTTGCAGGTGGGGTAGGCGTAACAGTGCCTTGATTGTTGCCTTTCATTTGGCGTTCCTCGTTCGTTTGTTTCAAGTGTTGGCAGTTATAAGGCTGCCGGGAACCTTGAAGCTTGCGAACGGGCAAGCCGCAACTTTTGCCGCTAAGCGGTGTTTTATGGGTTGCTATTCCCGGCAATTTGTTACAATCGCGCGGGCATGTAGCGGGCATAAAAAAACCGCTCATTGCAGGCGGTTGCGTATCTTGTACTTTGCCGCCGTTCGTTTGCTTCAAGTCGTGCCGGGTGTTAGTCGCATCCGGTACAGTTTCAAGCGTAGCGCCTTGTCGGTTTTTTGTAAAGGGCTGATTGTCGGTTTTTTGTGAATTGCAAAAGCTGGCCTTTCCCATGATAATGGAAACCTCTCAGATACAATAAATTTCAGTTGAACCCGCCTCGCTATGGCGGGTTTCTTATTTTTACCTGATGATTTACTGTTGGTCTGGAAGATTGCCAAACATTACCAAAGATTACCAAGAGCGTTAATCTTCTGCCTTTAGTGCCTCTCGCATTGTTTTTTCTTTACATCCTGCACGGCGCGCCGCCTCTTCTACTAACTTGCCTTTTTGGGTGGTCTTGCCAAGTTCTGAAACCACTTGTTTATAAATTTCTCTACGCTCTTCATTTTTATCATATGTAGATTGACGCTTTTCTTTATTGAGCTTGGATCTAGCCTTATCATAATAACCTAACCATAGTTTATAAGCCTCTTTGGTAAATGTTTCGTTATTACATAAAGCATTGCCAAGTTCATGTATGCTTATTGAGGCCATGACCTGATCAGTGAATGATAGGTGTTTGTATTCTTGCAACTTTTCGCGCTCATTCAGCCCTCTGTTTTCTAATGACCCCGGGAAGAAATACGGTTTCAGATTTCCTTTTCTGATTTCCGCAATGGTTCCAATGCAGAGTTGTCTGCGCATTATTGCAAGGTCAATTAGTGGGTAAGCCAACATTGCAAAGTGAATAATTTTTAATGTTGTTGGTGAATTGCGCATACAAAGCAAGGCAGCATCATTCCATAGGTCTTTTGCATCTTCTTCCATGCGAACCAATCGCGCCAAACTGGTTTTTATGGCGTATCGTGGAATATGCTTGTGCTGTAGAAAGTTCCTGTGCCAATCAGGTAATAGGCTTTCAAATAACTGGGTTTCATCTTCTGAAAGGTCAAGGCTTTCATTTCTATTTACAACCTGCATCCATCGGTTTGCCTTTTCCGATGGGATTTCAAGTTCTGTAACTGCATCCAGTAAGGTGTTGTACCTCGCCCAGATTTCTTCCATACTTATGCTTCCTGTCTCAGATCGTCAGAACATCCATACAGGGAAACGCAAAAGGGAAGCCCGCCAGCTTCCCTTTTTTTGTCCCTGACCTGGGGAAGATAGAACCAAGTCAGGGAGGGTTCAACAGATTGTTAAGGATCACGCCCGCCGCTTTGCAAGTGTGGGGCTTGGCTTATACGGCTTCCTTGCGGTTTGGTGGGTTGGGTATGGTGTAGGTGATGCCCGCGTTGATTTGGTAAAGGGGCTTGTCCTGGCTGTCCCTGACCGGCCTGTTTGCGGTGGCCTTGTCCCAGACGCTGTAGGAACTCAGCCGGTGTTTGAGCGCATCTTTCCGCGCCTCACTGCAAGCGTGCTGGTAGTCGGCTGTTTCCAGCAGCACCACGCCGTTCTTGAAAACTACAAACATTCCTGAATCCTCTGCGTGATCTTGTCAGCCTTGGGTAAGTAAAGCCGTTTCCCGCCATGTTCCGCCGCCAGCCCCGCAAACAGTTTTGAAAGGATATAACCCGCTTCCTCTGGATCGTATCCAGCCGACACCAGCGCCGCCTTGCCAACGGGCAAGAGGTCGGGAAGGCTGGCATAGCCGCCGCTGTTCTCGCCGTTGCTGGTGTTGGGTGGCTGCTGCGTGTCGTGTTCGTCCAGCTTGCGTATTACCTTTGCCGCCTTTTGTTCGGTGCAGTGGGTGATACGTTGCACAATGGCAACCCGTGCGGGGTCTGGTGGGCGTTGCTCTATGGTCATGGTTTCCTGATGCCTCACGGCATTAGTGTTGGTGGTATGAATCCGAATTAAGAAAAACGTCTATGATTCTCGTATGCACCCACACCATTCTCGAAGTCTTCCGCCGCTTTCACTTGCGCGTCATGTAATTTGGCAATCTGTGTTTGTGGTAGTGTCTTTGTAGGTGGTGGCTGTTTCTTGTTTTCAAGCAATTCAAGCCGCCCCACAAGTAAGTAAAACTTGTTATAGAGCGCCTGCAAATCGTTGTGCAATTTAACAGTTGATGCAGAAAACTTTTCTAATGCTACTAATGCGGCTTCATCATTGAACATGGTCATATTTCCCTGTTTGGGTGATTGTGTTGGGTAAAAGTAATCTTTCTTGGTGTTCATGCGGCTGTCCCCGTTGTAGTGCTTTTTTCCTTGAATGCAAGCACATCATCACGGCAATAGATGGCCTTGCCACGGTTGCGGTATTGCCGGAAAGGGATGGGGCAACGCTTCACAACACCAGCAGAAACGCCTAGCAACCGCGCTGCCTCTGCCCGGCTAATTTCATCTTTTCCAGTCATTTGCTTATCCTCTGTTTGTTTCGGTTTGCCCATCCTATGGCTTTGTATTGTTTGTGTCATTTGCGCGGCGTCTGATATTTGGGCAAATCAGAATACTGGTGTCTGGCTTTCATTGTGTCACACCATGTCACAATCATGTCACACCGCGACCACTTGCAGGATGGTGAACAACTAATGAAAACCATAATAAGAAAATGAAAACAATTCATAAACTTACTGGCTTTTTCTAAGAAATTAAATAAACCGAAACGGGGAGCGCTGGGGGGATGCCTCGCACTCCTCCTCACTTGCCGGGTTTTTTCAATTTTTTTACTTATTTCGTCGGTTTGGCACATCGCACAAGCAACGACAAGACGCACAAAGCGATATTTAAGGGGGAGCAAGGCCGCACATAAGCAGCTTGTGAAGCGTTCAAAGCCCATTCATAAAGGCGTATTTGTCGCAAAACGCCCAAACGAAGCAAAACACAAAGATAGCCGATAATTAATAAATAACGCAAACAACCGAAACATGATAATTTATTTTAAATATTTACATCGCCGCCTATTGTGGTATGCCCTGTTATATGGTTTTATTGATAGCACTAACATTTACTTTTCAGGATAAATAAACATGTTTGAAGCCATTGAAAACACCAGTGAAACAGTATCACCAGAAGCAATTGAACATATCAACAATGTGTTCCATACAGCAAAACAACTAAAAGCAGAAAGAGCCGCCTTGATAGAGGAAGAAAAGAATAAGAGGAATGGTACTAGATTAGAATCACGTTCAATAATGGGTTTTCAGGTAAAAGGGTTTGGGGAAAGCCACGACAAATACAAAGCTAACCTAAAAACGCTTGAAGTTGACAGCATTGAATCTAATGAAATGCATGTTTTTGTTATTAATGAACAAAAAACAGCACTAGAAAACCGCCTATCTGATCTTGCATCTTATAAGGAAGGGCTTGAAGTTGAATTGCAAGAGCTTAAGCAAGCTGATGCCTTGTTACAATGCAAGTCGCAAGACTACGCCGAAAAACTGGCAAGTGGTGACATTGTAGGCGCTGATTTGATTGAAAATAACCGCAAATCACAGTTACAAGAAAACAACAGCCAACAGCAAGAAATTTCAGGCAAAATCGAAGGATGTAAAAAGGCTGAAAGCCTCATTGTTGCAGATATTTCTATTTATGCTGAAATTGAAAAAATATCATGCCACAACCTGCTTTTATTGCAATACAATGCCATAAAAACACCGATTTTTGAACAACTCGAAGCAGCAAAAGAAACCTATGAAAACCTTAACACTATTGCACATAAGTTGTGGGGGGACAATTACGACAGATGGGAACATATCTGTAAATTACAAGACTTTATCAGAGATGGAAAAAATACTACGTTGAAGCGTGGATTTATTGAGTCTATAGTCTTTTCATTTTAGTCAGCTACAATAGGACGGATGATCAACTTCCCCATCCTTCATCATGCCGACTTACTACTCTAAGGATCTCCGTGAACGTGTTGTTGCTGCCTATGACAAGAGCAAACATAAATCCCACGTTTGTGGGACGTTTTCCATAGCCCGCAGCACCCTGGACAAATGGTTGGCCCTGAGGGAAGAAACCGGCAGCCTCCAACCCCGGACACATCCCCGCCCTGGGCACAGCCATAAGGTGAAAGACGTTGAAGCTTTTCGGCAATGGGTGGAGAGCGAAACCCCGTTTGAACGCATCGAGGATTTGCTGCCACGCTTTGAAGCGCATTATGGCAAGGCCATTTCTTATCGTGGCCTGCATAAATGGCTGCAACGGATCGGTTGGAGCCATAAAAAAAACGTTCTTTCTACCAGCAAGCCAAACCGCTAGACCGCTGGGTTTTCCTGTGGCTACTTGGGCATCTGGAGAAAAAATACGGTCAGGATCATATCCTGTTTGCGGACGAGGCAGGATTCTACAGTACCGAACGCTATGAGTGGGGCTGGGCAAAAAAAGGGGAGCCTTGTGACATCCCCCGCCCTGGAGGCCGGGGACATAAACGCAACTGGATCAGCGCTATCCGCGCCTCTGATCAAAGCTGGCAAATGCCGTGGGTAGTGACCGGCAACATTAACCGGATGATTGTTGAACAATGGTTGGAAGCCTTGGGAAAATCGTTGCAGCAAGGTCAGGAAAAGCCCAAACCTTATGTGCTTGTCTGGGACAATGCGAGCTTCCATTTAGGCGGTGACCTGGAGGCGATTGCCATGAAATACCAGATTCGTATCATTCAGTTACCCGCTTATTCGCCTGATCTCAACCCCATCGAGCAATGCTGGGCAACCTTGAAACATTATGCGCGTCTGGCCATGGGAAAAGGTAGCACCCTGGACGACGCGATTGATTACGCATTCAACAGACAAAGTGTAGCCGACTAAAATGAAAAGACTATAACGAAGCGAAAAAAGAACTTTATGAAAAAAATCCTAAATTCGCTAATCGGTGGAAATGAAAGTGGCTCAATATGCGTTTCAGGGTCTTATCCCAACAGCAGCGAAAGCAAGGACTGTAAGGCAGCTTGCCCCCGTTTCCTGATGTTGTGAAGAGACTCGAAGAATGCAAGGTAACACGGTAGCTTTTCTTGTGAGATCCCCCGATGAGGTCGTAACCATGAGCGTAACAGTGACCAAAAACCTTCCATCGTATTGACGTGGACTTCATGGAAACCGTCACCATCTTCGTCACGGGCATATTCGCCTGCGCCATGGTTGACGGTTTTGTGGGCATAGCCCCATTCTTCCAATCGGCTGTAAATGTTGTACTCATCGGTGTAGACCAGCGTGCCTGCTGCCACCGTTTCCACAATCAACGGCTTGATCGTCGTCTGTTTCACATTCGCCAGCATACGGATCACGACCTCCCCGGAACGCTGGATCATGCCGAAAATGGGTGGTTTGTCCTTTTCCAGTGTCCCACGCCCCGGCGCACCTTTCAGGGCGCGGCGGCGACCTTCACGCCCAGCATCCGCGACGGCTTCGGGGTTTCCCTTGTGTCCAGCCTTGACATAAACCTCATCAAATTCAACATTCCCAAACAGGTTTACTGGCGTTTTTTTTCTCGACACCACGCCGTAACTGTTCCGTCATCGCCTGAACATCATCCTTGTTCAACCCCAATTCGCGGGCGATTTGTTGGTTGGACAGGTTCAACGACATCAGGTACAGGCACAACACCCACACCTTCAGCGGCTGGTGGTGGCCTTCAAACACCGTTCCCGTCAGGTCATCAAAACGCTTTTGGCAATCCTTACACTGGTAACGCTGGCGTTCCTGCTGGGTGTCATCCTTGCCTCGACGGATAGTGTCCTGTGAACCGCAGTGCGGACAAATCACCCCATTAGGCCAACGCACGGAACGGACTTGCTCGAAACAGGCGGCATCACTGGTCAGGCTGGAAATACTGATGAGCGAGGTCATAAAGCCTCTCCTTGGCTATCGGAAATGACTAACTTTACCGCTATCCATCACGTTTGCAATGCCGGGGAAAACAAGACCCTGAAACGCATATTGAGCCATGAAAGTAATTTGCGCCCATTGTGGCAAATCAAATGCTATCAATAGCAGGCTGAACGTCATTAGAAAAGACGGTGAAATAAAAGTAACATGGCATGGAATATGCTCACATTGTGGCACTACCAGTCGTTACGAGGGTTATGGTCAGGATATTAGTGTTCTTGCCATAACACGTAAAAGAAAATGCGCTGCAAAAGTTGCCGAACGAAAGCCCGGTTTAATTCATGATTAGCAAGTTATCCAATCCCCCGGCACAAAAAAACCGCAACGTGTGCGGCCTTGGTTGTGGTGTGGTTGCATGAAAAAGCCGGAACGTGTCCGGCTGGTGGTGTGCTCGTCTGATAGCGGTTCCCGCCGTTTGTGCTTGTGCATCCTGTTACGCCGCTATCGGCTGCCCTTCGCCCTTCAAGGTGAATTCTGTCCTGATCTCGGCAAAGGGTGAAAATACCCGCCCGGTTCCGTCACGTTCCAACAGGCCAATATCCAGCAGCCTGCTTACGTCGGTGTGGACGTTTTTCACATCCCGCCCCAATTGCTTGGCAAGTTCGCGGATGCTCATTGCCGCTTTGCCTTGCAGCCTGTCCAGCAGTTCCCAACGCTTGGGGGTGATGGCCTGAAACAGGGTTGCAGGTGTTTCAAAGGTGAACACTTCCCCCTGATAGCCGCCTGTTTCCAGCGCATCTACAAACGCCGCGCCCATGTCCAGCAGGTCGGCTTCCAGGTTGGGTTCAATTCTGATGATTGCGTATCTCATGGTTTGCCCCTCACCCTATCAAGATAGAATCAGGCTGCTTTCTGGTGTTCTGCAATGTAGTTCTGCAAGGCTTCCTCCATTCTGGTTTGCCAGCCTTCACCATCCTGCTTGAAGTAATCCACCACTTCAGCGCTAAGCCGAATGGAAACGGGGATTTTTACCGGCTTTTTCTGCTTGCCGCGTTGCCCTGGCATCCGTACCTCGGCATTTTCCCAAAACGCATTGACCGCCGCTTCGTCATTGGGGTCATACGGGGTATCAGGGTCTTCCACCTTGTCGTGGGCGGCATCCACAGCCGCTGCGATTTGCTCAGGTCTAAAGCCCCAAGGCTTTGAAGTATTGTCGTGTTTCATGCTTGTTACCATAGCGGCAGGATATGAGGTGCACATCTTCGCCGCGTTCTGTCCATACCAGGAAGACAACCCGCCCACGATACCAGCAAAGGCTTTGCAGCCGCTCTTCCCCGTAGGCTTCCCGCGCATCTTCCACCGTCACCATGGGCGCATCAAACAAACACTCAAGGTCAGCAAAGTCTATGCCGTCATGCCGTTCCATGTTTTCGGTGCGTTTGTTTTCATCCCATGTATTCATGATTTAATTGTATATACAGAAAGCTGGATAAGCGAGAAGAAACATTCAGCCCTTCGGTGCTTGCCGCTTGGCGATGGTTTCCGCCGCCAGTTGCTGCTGGTAGCCGGTAATCTCCCCCTCTTCCGTGCCGTCCAGGCGGTAGCGTGCGCCGCCCTGGGTGACGGCTTGCAGGTAGCGCCCATGGTTGGCGTGCATGGCCAGCGTTTTCCTCACCACTTTTTTGCTTGCGCCGGGGAAGTGTTCCTCATTCACCAGGCGGAACACATCCTTGTCGATGCCGATAGCCAAGGGCAGGTAATCGCGCCAGACGGTGAAGGCGTTCAGGCGGTCGTTCAGTTCGCGGGCTTTCAGGTCGCTGGGTGGGGTAACGGGTGCTTTGGGTGCGGGTTTGCGGGTGGGTTTCTTCGCGGTGGGCTTGCCCTTCCCTGCCCCTGCCGGTTTGCCGGGTGGTGGGCAGGTCTTCGCGCCGGATGATGCGCTTGCCGGATCGTTTCACCTGGCCCGGTGCGGGTGCTTCGCCGCTGGCTGGCTGGCGGGTGAGGGTCAAAGTCTTTTTGGGTGTGTCGCTCATGGTTTCCTGTACCCGTTGGGTGGTTCCGGGGTTTCCCGCCTGGCGGTGTTGTATGGCTGGCAGTGTAGCACGGCAAACCAGGCATGAAAGCATATCCCCTGCCTGAATCATTGAAAAAACCAATAGTAGAATTTGCCATGATAAAAAAGGACACCACGGACACCAGCACTTTTACATGGTGTCCCGTTGGTGTCCCGAAAAAATGCCATTAGAAACAATGAAATAAACCCTTCGGGACACCAGGGACACTAGGGACACCAGAAAAGTAATGGTTCCGAAAACGAAACTTCATGTTCAGTGCACAAAAAAGCCGGGGATTCCCGGCTAAGTGTTTGTTTCCATGGTTATCTTGTGTGGTTATCGTGTCTTTGCCCGGAATGGCAGAACCTGCCCGCCTGCTTTCAGTTCGTCCAGGTAGTCCGCCCATGCCTGCATCATGCGGGTGCGTTCATCCAGGTATGCCGCCCTGATCTTGTTGGGTTCCTTGTGGGCAAGCTGCCTTTCTATCGCGTCCGGGTTCCACCCCAACTCATTCAGCAGGCTGGACGCCATGCCCCTGAAGCCGTGGGCGGTCATGGTGTCGTTGTCGTATCCCATGGTTCGCAGCGCCGCCCGTACCGCGTTTTCACTCATACAGCGGCTTGCACCCCTGGCGCTGGGGAACACGTACTGAAAGTTCCCTGTCAGTGGGCGCAGTTCCCGCAGGATCGCCACGGCCTGGCGGGATAACGGCACAATATGCTTGCTCTGGTTGGCTTGTTTGATGTGGGTTGGGGCTTTCATGCGCCTGACTTCGATTGTCCAGACGGCTGCATCCAGGTCGATTTCCTGCCATTCAGCCGCCCGCAGTTCGCCCGGCCTGAGCATCACCAGCGCCGACAGTTGCAGCGCGCATTTCACCACGAACGAACCCTGATAGTTTTCCATATTGCGCAACAGTTGCCCGACCTTTACCGGGTCTGTGATGGCTGCAAAGTTTTTACTGGCAAGCGGTTTCAGAATGATCTTGGTATCAATATCCGCCGCTGGGTTGCGGTCTGCCAGCTGCATGGTTACTGCATAGCGGAAAACCTGATTGATACATTGCTTTACCCTCCTGGCGCTATCCCCTGCCCCCCTGGCTTCTACCTTGCAGATAATCCTGATGATGTCGCTTGCTGTCACTGCCCCTATATCCATTTTCCCGATCACGGGGAAAATATCACGCCTGAACCAGCTTTCTATCCGTTCCGCGTGGCCTGCTGACCATCCCTGTTTGCTGCGGTTGAACCATTCAAGGGCTACGGTCTGGAAGGTATCCACCTTGCTTTCTGCCTGCTTTTGGTTGTTTGGCTTGATACCACGGGCAAGCTGCGCCCGTGCCTGCCGGTGATGTTCACGCGCCTGTTCCAGGCTGATTTCCGGGTAACTGCCGATAGATAGTGTTTGCCGTTTTCCTCCCATCCGGTAGGAATAACGCCAGTATCTACCCTGGGTGGTGACGTACAGAAAAAGCCCTCCCCCGTCGGTCAGGATGGCGGGTTTCCCGTCCGGTTTGGTTTTTGCGTTCTTAACCTTTGAATCCCTTAACTTTCTTTCCATTTTGGCTGCATCCTCTGGTTGTGGTTGAAAGTATGTAGACAATAATGCAGCCAATTGGGTGGGATGATATGGCAGGGTATGGGAGGGTATGACACGGAAAAGCCCCTGCAAGGCGTATTCCATAAGGGTTTGTGAGAGGTTATGGGAGGCTGTGAAAGGGATGGTTGGCAGCCCCAAGTGGAATCGAACCACTAGCTGCCCCTTAGGAGGGGGCCGTTTTATCCATTAAACTATGGGGCCAAACCGGGGAAGTGCGTATTCTAGCCTAAACTAGGCGGTTTGGCAGGTGTTTCTGCATGTTGGGTCGCCGGGGAGGCTCCATCCTTGACCAGATGCACAGTACGCTGCGGGAAAGGCACTTCGATACTATTCTGGCGAAATGCCTTGTCAATCGCCAGGTTCAGGTCGCTGGTAACGGTCAGTTTCGCTTCTACTTCGCGGATAAAACAGCGCAGCTCAAAATTCAGCGCATTGTCCCCAAAGCCCCGGAACAAGACCAGAATCTTCATATCCTGACGTTCTTTCAGCACCAGCGGGTGGCTCCCGGCGACTTCCCGCAGAATGCCCATCACCTGTTCCGTATCTGACCCGTAAGCAACACCGATGGGAATGATGAGCCTGCCGTAATTGTCATTCAGCATCATGTTGGTGACTTGCCCGGAAATGATTTCCGAATTCGGCACGATAATGTCGGAGCGGTCAAAGGTCTGGATGGTAGTGGAGCGGATGCTGATGTCACGCACGTAGCCTTCCGCCTCGCCCACCTTGATCCAGTCACCCCGGCGGATTGGCCGTTCAAACAGCAGGATCAGACCGGAAACGAAGTTGTTGACGATGTTTTGCAAGCCGAAACCAATCCCAACCGACAATGCCCCCGCGATGATGGCCAGATTCTCGAACTGGATCCCCGCCACCGCCAGCCCCAACAGAATAGCCAGCAGGATGCCGCTGTAACCAGAAATGGTGGTGATGGCTTCACGTGCCCCCCGGCTGAGGGTGGTACGGCGCAACCAGGTTTCAGAAAAATGCTTCTTGAAAACATGCGTCAGACTGACCAGCAACGCCAACACCAACAGACCGCCGATAATCCTTAGCGGCTCCAGCGTAAACCCTGCTATATCAAAACCATTGGTCAGCTTATTCAATAGCAGGGTAAAGTTCTGCTCCGGCATTCCCCACAAGCGCAACAGCAGGATAGCCAGGCCACCGCCCACGATCAGGGTATTGGTCAACCGCAACCAGATCAGCCCCGGCACAAACTGCCCTTGCTTCAGCCCCAGGCTTTGGCGCAAACGTTGTTGCCAAAACGCGCGCCCTTCATCCAGCCCATCGAAAATTTCAGCGGGGATCTTCAACAGCAGCCACGCACCCAACAGCAGGAACAAGGTGCCGAACACGCCGCTGAACAGGAAAATGGCCAAATTCCGGTAGCCTAACCACAGGCTGGCAACAGCCACCAGCATCCCCAGACTGACCCACAAACGCAGCCGAGTGCGTTGCATGAACAGGAAATGCCGCGACATCAACCACACCAGCCGAGCCAGGGCGAAACCGACCAAAGTGCCAATCACCGTGCGGATCAAGCCAACCAGACTACTGGGTTCCGCAGATTCAGGCGTGGCGGAATCCAGCAGCGGTGAATGCAACACCACGCCTATCATGCAAGCGAACAGCAGAAGACGCGCCCATAGACGCAACTTCCTGCCGGTCGTCTGCTCAACCACCGGAATAATGCCCTCAACCTTGCTGGTCGCGCGCAACAAGGAATGCAGGACGCCGTAACTAAGGCTAAACAGCAACAAAGCCAGCATGAATTGCAAAATGGGAGGCGCACCAGCGGGCGAAAAATACAGCGATAGAGCGGCCAACCCAGCAAACAAAGCATAAGGCATAACCCTAAGCAGGCTACGCCAGACCGCTGCCAGGGTTGGGCTGGTATGGTGGATGCCGGGCGCTTGCTGGCGATATTGGCGGCGCTTGTAAACACTCCAGAACATCCCCACAACCAAACCCGTCACCCCATAGGCAAACGCAACCAGCAAGCGGTGCCAATCAACCAGCGGGGTGAGCAGCGTATTAACCAACGCCCCCGTTTCTGTTTTCCAGCGCCCTGGCTCCAACAGCACGCCGTACAGGTTATCCAGCAGCGAACGGCCAGGAGCTGACAGCTGCTGCTTGAGGATAGACTGCCGCGCCTGCCTGGCCTCATCCAGCAAGGTCATGGCGCGCAGGCTAAGCAGTCGGCATTGTGAAAGGGTTTTATCGGTCTGTTGGGTTTGCGTTGCCAGTTCCTGACGCTTGCGTTTGACTTCACTGTCTTCATCAGGGCGCGCCTCACCCAGGCTGGTCACAGCTTGCTGGATTTGCTGCTGCTTTTGTTCAAGCTGGCTGACGCAATCCTGGGCGCGCTGTTCCCATCCCAGGGCAGTAGTCGTCAGGGTATCCAGACGCCCCAGGTCTTCGCCAGCCCGTTGCAGGCCAGCTTCCGCCTCATCCAGCTGTTTGGCGACGGCATCCAGCGCTGTGGTGGAAAATGCCTCCTCTTCCCCATGCGCAGGCATTGCCCACAACACCAGCAACAGGATGCACCTTACCCAGGAAAAAACAGCCCCGCCCATGCACTACATCCGGGTAGCCGACAATGTGAAATCGTCCAGATACAACAGCATATCGCGGCTAGGTGCCCATTCCGGGCCAGTGCCACCGAAAAACACCGAAAACAGGAAACGCTCAATCTTGAGGTCAGACCCCAAGCGGAAGCGCAGGCCGTGCTTGTTCAGCACCTCCTTGCCATCCAGCCAGGTTGTAATGATACCGTCACGCTTGCCGGGGGTATTCAGGCGGACGAAGGTTTTGACCTGATGCCACTTGCCTTTTTCCAGGGGCGGGGCGTCCCACTCGAAAAAATCACCGAAATACCCGGGTTGATCCATGTGGTAGACATACTGCCCCGCTTTGCCATCTTTCACCCACATTGCGCGCACACTCCAGCCATCGCGCCCAGTGGGTTTGCCCCCACCGGCGCGGGCATCAAGGTTGCCGATACCGGGCAACTTGCCCCCCAGCACAAAATCGAAATTGTCCGGAAATTTGAACCAGTAGGAATAATACATGCTGTCGAGTTGCGCGCCGATATGCGGCTTCCAGTTGGCACACGCTTCATCGTGGCAGCCGGATGAACCTTTGGGAAGCTGGATGCGTAGCGCCTGCCCCTGCCCGTTGCGGGCTTCCCGACCATTGACAATGGTGACGTTATCCAGACCCATGCCCCAACCGGGGCAGTTCCAGTCGCGGAAATAGTCCTTCTCGACGTATTGGCCCAACCTGTCCTTATCAAAGCTGATGTAAACCGGTTTTCCGGAAGTCAACGGAGTATTCCCCTCACAGTAAGCATTGAGGTGAAACGGCTTGTAGTAGAGGTTTTCGCCTTCCTTGACAGGGGCACGCTGCGGAGCTTGCAGGTCACCCAGATATGCCCATACCGGGTGGTTGGGCGGTGGGCTGGGGTTGCCGTTGTAAACAACCAGCACCTTGTCCCACTGCTGGTCATGCGGGTTCCACTGCATTTTGGCCGCCATTTCAAAAGGCTGCTCGGGATTGTTCATGGCAATGGTGCGGACGTCTGGCTGTCCCGCCAATACTGCACTTGACAGCAAAAAAAGCCAGCAGGAAAAGTATATTTTCTCCATAAGGAACAGTGGATAACCCCGGGTGGTAAATTTTCGCTATGGGCGATTGTAACATGAACCAGCTAGCAGCTGGCTTATATCCTCGCTGAAGGCAATGGATGCGCGCAAGCTATAAAATTTGCAGAAGCTCACCAAGGCTATCAATTGTGTAGTCCGGCTTAAAGGCACAGGTATCCAGCTCGCGCTGGTAATGGATGGTCGTAATGCCAAAACGGCTGGCGGCCTGGAGGTTTTCCAGCTTGTCGTCAATGAAGGCGACCTGCCTACCCTCAAGCCCACTGGCCCGCAGCAAAATGTCGTAAATATGCGGTTCCGGTTTTTGGCATTTGACCTCGCCGCTGATGATGCGCGGTGCAAACCTGTCCGCAAACCGGAAACGCTTTTCCAGCCTTTCACCCCATTCAGCACCAAGGTTGGACAGGATGCCAAGCCGGTAGCGCATCGCCAGTGCCCGGGTGACCTGCTCCAGCTCGCCATCCAGCTCAAACACGCCGAGAAAGCGCTCCCGAACCCCGGTATCGGCGGTCAGGCCAAGCCCTTCCCAAAACGCACTTTCCGGAATCTGCCCGCGCGTATAGGCGTTATACCAAGGCTTGATGTCTGCCTTGGTCAGTGTGGCAGGCAAGAATGGCAACAAGCCGTTCGTAACTAGATGCCCATCGGTAATGATGACCCCGAACAGGTCAAAAGCAATGAGTTTGATTGCGTCATCCATCAATGAAGCTGTTCCCTGTTGACCCAGCCGGGCGGATAACCGGGTATCCGCCCGCTTGTTTGGGGCAATTATTCCAGTTCGACTACCAGATCGCCCTGCTCGACCAGTTCGCCTTCATGCAGATGCACCTTTTTGACCACGCCAGCCTCGGGTGCGGTGATGGTGGTTTCCATCTTCATGGCTTCAATGACGAATAGCGGCGTATTCTGCTCCACTTCATCGCCCGCCTTGACCAGCACGGCGGAAAGTTTGCCTTGCAGCGAAGTACCGATTTCATTCGGCTCCACCGCCTTGCGGTTGACCGCCTTGGTCGGCTTGACGGAAAGGTCACGGATTTGCACCGCACGGGTTTGCCCGTTGAAGTCGAAAGCGACGGTACACATACCGTTTTCATCAGCTGGCGAACGGTACAGCAGGCGGATGATCAGCATCTTGCCCTTGCCGAGTTCCACATCCACCTCTTCGTTCAGCTTGAGACCGTAGAAGAACAGCGGGGTCGGCAAGTGGCTAACATCGCCGTATTCCTGCTGGTGCTTGTAGAACTCGCGGAACACCGCCGGGTACATCTTGAACGACAGGAAATCAAGGAAGGTTTGTTCCGGGTCGAACTCCTGTTGGAAGGCGGCGAATTCGGCATCCATATCAACCGGCTTGAGGTGGTCATTCGGGCGACCCGTGTAAGGCTTTTCACCCTTGAGGATGATGTTGCTCAGCTCCTTGGGAAAGCCGCCCGGCACTTGCCCCAGCCCACCCTTGAACAAGTCGATCACGGAATCGGGGAAAGCCAGCGTCTTGCCCCGTTCCATCACATCCGCTTCGGTCAAGCCGTTGGAGGTCATGTAAATCGCCATATCGCCCACAACTTTGGAAGATGGCGTCACTTTCACGATGTCGCCAAACATGCGGTTGACGACAGCGTAATTTTCCTTCACTTCCTCAAATTTGTGTTCCAGACCCAGTGCGATGGCTTGTGGGCGCAGGTTGGAATATTGCCCACCCGGAATTTCGTGGTTGTAGACTTCCGCCGTACCCGCTTTGAGGCCGGACTCGAACGGGTAGTACATTTCGCGCACGTCTTCCCAATAGTTGGCATAGTCGTTCAGCGACTTGAGGTCGAAAGGCTGTTCGCGTGGCTGGCCTTCCATCGCGGCAATCACCGAGTTCAGGTTGGCTTGCGAAGTCAGGCCGGACATGGAACTGAGCGCACCATCGACCACATCCACGCCACTTTCGATGGCTTTCAACAAGGTCGCAGCCTGAATGCCTGCCGTATCATGCGTATGCAGGTGGATCGGGATGCTGATCGCTTCTTTCAGCGCCGAAATCAGTTCCGTCGCCGCGTAGGGCTTCAGTAAGCCTGCCATATCCTTGACCGCCAACATGTGCGAACCGGCGTCTTCCAGTTGTTTCGCCAGATCCAGGTAGTATTGCAGGTTGAATTTGTTGGAGGGGTCTTTGTTCAGCACATTGCCGGTGTAGCAAATCGTGCCTTCGGCGATACCGCCAGTACGTTCGCGCACCACTTGGATGGACTTGCGCATCCCTTCAATCCAGTTGAGGGAGTCGAAAATGCGGAACACGTCGATGCCGTTTTCCCACGACTTTTCGATGAAAGCTTGCACCACATTGTCAGGATAGGCGGTGTAGCCAACCGCATTGGAGCCACGGAACAGCATTTGGAACAGGATGTTGGGAATAGCTTCGCGCAGCAGTTTCAAACGATCCCACGGGCATTCGTGCAGGAAGCGCATGGCCACGTCAAAAGTCGCCCCGCCCCACAGTTCCAGCGAGAACATTTGCGCATGGTTTTTGGCGAAACCTTCCGCCACTTTCATCATGTCATCGGTACGCACGCGCGTAGCCAGCAGCGATTGGTGGGCATCGCGCATGGTGGTGTCGGTGTACATGATATGCGGCTGGTCTTTCACCCACTGACAGAACTTTTCCGCGCCCATGTCATCCAGCAGGTTTTTGCTGCCCTTGGGGTATGCCCCGGTCTTGTCAAAATCGGGGATGAGCGGCTTGCGGAAATGCTTGTTCGGGTCGACGTATTTCACGTCCGGGTTGCCGTTGACAATCGTCCTGCCGATGAATTTCAGCGTTCTGGTACCCCGGTCGAAACGCTTCGGCGTGTGGAACAATTCCGGATGGTTGTCGATGAAGGTAACCGTGCATTTGCCGTCAGTGAAAACCGGGTGTTGCAGCACGTTTTCGAGGAAGCCGATATTGGTCTTCACCCCCCGGATGCGGAATTCACGCAAGGCGCGCAGGTTGCGGTTGGCCGCACCTTCCAGCGAACGCCCCCAGGTGGTGACCTTGACCAGCATGGAATCGAAGAATGGCGACACTTTCGCGCCGGGGTAAGCCGCGCCCGCATCCAGGCGCACACCCAAGCCGCCACTGCTGCGGTAGGCGATGATAGTGCCATAATCGGGCTTGAATCCGTTTTCCGGGTCTTCCGTGGTAATGCGGCACTGCACGGCGTAACCGCTGCATTCCACCGACTCCTGATTGGGGATGCCGATTTCAGGGTCGTCCAGCCGCGCGCCGCCAGCAATGAGGATCTGGCTGCGCACGATGTCGATACCAGTGACTTCCTCGGTGATGGTGTGCTCAACCTGTACGCGCGGGTTGACCTCAATGAAGTAAATGTTTTCCTGGTTGTCGACCAGAAACTCGACTGTACCAGCACAGGAATAGTCGACGTGACGGGTGATAGCGAGGGCGTATTTGTAGAGGTTTTCGCGGGTTTCGTCCTTCAGGCCGGTGCTGGGGGCAACTTCAACCACTTTCTGGAAACGGCGCTGTACGGAACAGTCGCGCTCAAACAGATGCACCAGATTGCCGTGCGTGTCACCCAGAATCTGGATTTCGATGTGCTTGGGTGAGTCGATATATTTTTCGAGGAAAACAGTGTTGTCGCCGAACGCTTTCAGGGCTTCGTTGCGGGCGTCGTTGTAGGCTTGCTCCAGTTGTGACGGCTCGCGCAACACGCGCATCCCACGGCCGCCGCCACCAGCAGCGGCTTTCAGCATCAACGGGTAGCCGATACGGTCGGCTTCGCGGCGGGCAATTTCCAGCGTATCCAGCGGTTCCTTGCTGTCTTCGATGATCGGCAAACCAGCGGCAATGGCGTTTTCCTTGGCGGCTACCTTGTCGCCGAGTTTCTGCATCGCTTCCGGGGTCGGGCCGACGAAAATGATGCCTTCCTCGCGGCAACGGCGGGCAAAGTTGACGTTTTCCGACAGGAAACCATAACCGGGGTGGATGGCGTCGACATGGTTGCGCTTGGCGACCTTGATGATGGCTTCGATGTCGAGGTAGGGCTTGAGCGGCTCGTCGTCCTTGCCGATCTGATAGGCTTCATCAGCCTTGTAACGGTGTGGCGAGAAACGGTCTTCGTAAGTGTAGACGGAAACCGTACACAGTTTGAGTTCGGCTGCTGCCCGCAGGATACGGACGGCAATTTCGCCACGGTTGGCGACCAAAAGTTTCTTGATTTGCCGGGTCATTGCACTACCTTCTTGGTGGTTGGGTCGGTTGGCTGCTGGCTGTGGACGGGTGCGCAGATACGGGCCGCGCTATTATTATTCCTTCCGGATAGTTTGCGTGAGTGGCTGGTTCCAGTCAAACCGCTACTGGTGCTTTTATGTGCGGGTGGTGCTCATAGCCCACCAGCTCGAAATCTTCGTAGGTAAAATCAAACAGCTTGGTCACTGCCGGGTTCAGTTTCATCTGCGGCAGCGGGTACGGTTCGCGGCTGAGTTGCCGTTCCACCTGTTCCATATGGTTGGAATACAGGTGCGCATCCCCCAGTGTGTGGATAAATTCGCCCGCTTGCAACCCCGTCACCTGCGCCACCATCATGGTCAGCAAAGCGTAGGAGGCGATATTGAAGGGCACACCAAGGAAAATATCCGCGCTGCGCTGGTATAACTGGCAGGAGAGTTTGTCCTCCGCCACATAGAACTGGAAAAACGCATGGCAGGGCGGCAAGGCCATGTTGTCCACATCCGCCACGTTCCAGGCGCTGACGATGAGGCGGCGCGAATCCGGGTTGTGTTTCAGTTGCTCGATAACCTGGGAAATCTGGTCGATGTGGCGACCATCCGGGGTCGGCCAGTTGCGCCACTGGTAGCCGTAGACCGGGCCGAGGTCACCGTTTGCATCCGCCCATTCATCCCAGATGCTGACGCCGTTTTCCTTCAGGTAACGGATGTTGGTGTCGCCTTGCAGAAACCACAGCAGCTCATGGATGATGGAACGCAAATGCAACTTCTTGGTGGTGACAACCGGGAAACCTTCTGCCAGATCGAAGCGCATCTGGTAGCCGAACACGGAAACTGTACCCGTCCCGGTGCGGTCATCCTTCCTGACGCCGTGGTCACGCACATGGCGCATCAGATCCAGATACTGTTTCATCGTTTGGCCGCCTTGTATGCCCACCACATAAACAACAGGCCGAGGAATACCATCGGCAAGCTCAGCACCTGCCCCTGCGTGACCCAGCCCCAGGCGACGTAACCTAGTTGTTTGTCAGGCTCGCGCACAAATTCCACCAAGATACGGGCAATGCCGTAGCCCACCAGGAACAAGCCGGAAATGGCTCCGGTTGGCGGCGAACGCTTCCTGAACCAGTTCAGCACCAGGAACAGCACCAGCCCTTCCAGAAATGCCTGATACAGCTGGGATGGATGGCGCGCCAGACCATCCTGTGCTTGCGGGAACACCATACCCCAGGGCACATCCGTCGCCCTGCCCCACAGTTCGCCGTTGATGAAATTACCGATGCGCCCTGCCCCCAAACCGATCGGCACCAGCGGCGCAACAAAATCACTGAGCTGGAAAAAAGTCAGCCCCCAGCGCCGCGCCAGCATGATCATCGCCAAGATGACGCCCAGCAAACCGCCATGGAAACTCATGCCGCCATCCCATACCTGAAAAATGGAAAGCGGGTCAGCGAGGAAATTCTGCAGGTTATAAAACAGCATGTAGCCGATACGACCACCGGCCACTACGCCGATAGCACCCCAAAACATCATGTCATCCACCCGGTCGGGATTCATGATGTTATTGGGCTCTTTCGAGCGCATTTTGCCAATGATCAGGAAGCCAAGGAACCCGACCACGTACATCAGCCCGTACCAGTGGATTTTCAACGGGCCAATCGAAAGCGCAATCGGGTCAATGTCTGGATGCACCAACATGGGTTAACCACTCGCTTGCTGGAAAAACAGTTTTTTCAGTTCCGTGCCGGGATCTGAAGCGCGCATGAAAGCTTCCCCGACCAGGAAAGCATGGACGCCATGTTCCCTCATCAACTGGACATCGGCCTGGGCGTGGATACCACTTTCCGTCACCAGCAGTACGTCTGGCGGGACTTGCGGCAGCAGGTCGAGGGTGGTTTGCAGGCTGGTGGCGAAGGTGCGCAGGTTGCGGTTGTTGACGCCGATCAGTGGGGCATTGAGACGCAAGGCACGCGCCAGTTCATCCTGATCATGCACTTCGATCAGTGCGTCCATGCCTAATTCCGTTGTCAGTGCGTACAGTTCCGTCATTTGCACGTCTGTCAATGCCGCCACGATCAGCAGGATGCAGTCTGCCCCGATCGCGCGCGCCTCGTACACCTGATACGGGTCAACGATGAAATCCTTGCGGATAACCGGCAGGTTGCAAGCCGCGCGCGCCGCTTGCAGGTAGCTTTCATGCCCCTGGAAGTATTGCGCATCCGTCAGCACCGACAGGCAGGCCGCCCCACCCTGTTCGTAGCTTTGCGCGATCGCCGCCGGGTCGAAATCTGCGCGGATCAGTCCCTTGCTAGGGGAGGCTTTCTTGGCCTCGGCTATGATCGCCGGGTCGCCAGCCGCCAGCCGCTCGCGCATGGATTGCAGGAAGCCGCGCACCGGTGAAGCGGCGTCCACCTCGGTTTTCAGTTGCGCCAACGGGCGCTGTGCCGAACGGGCAGCGATTTCTTCCTGCTTGGTTTGCAGGATTTTTTGCAGTATGTCTGGGTTGCTCATCAGGCTTTGAAGCTGTTGGTCAGGTCAGTCAGTTGTTGCAGACGGGTCGCCGCAGCGCCGGAGTCAATGGCTTGCTGGGCTTGGGCAACACCAGCGGCGTGGCTGTCGGCCAGCCCAGCAACGTAAATGGCCGCGCCAGCGTTCAGGCACACAATGTCACGCGCAACACCCGGCGTACCGGCCAGCACTTGCCGGATCAGGCTTAAACTCGCGTCTGGTACATCCACCTTGATGCTGTCGAGGCTGGCTCGGGTCAGACCGAAATCTTCCGGCTGGATGGTATATTCCTTCACTACCCCGTCTTTGAGTTCGGCGACATGGGTGGGTGCGGCGATGCTGATTTCATCCAGCCCGTCTTCGGCATGTACCACCATAACGTGGCGGCTGCCGAGGGTTTGCAACACTTCCGCCATGGGGCGTACCCATTGTTCAGCGAACACGCCCAGCACCTGGTTGGGGGCGCTGGCCGGGTTGGTCAATGGCCCCAGCAAATTGAAAATGGTGCGCACACCCAATTCACGGCGGGGGCCGATGGCAAACTTCATGGCGCTGTGGTGCAATTGTGCGAACAGGAAACCTACCCCCAGTTCGTTGATGCACTGCGCGACCTGTTCCGGGGAAATGTTGAGGTTCACCCCGGCAGCTTCCAGCACATCGGCGCTGCCGGACTTGCTGGAGACAGAACGGTTGCCGTGTTTGGCCACCCGCCCACCTGCTGCAGCCACCACTAATGCACTGGCGGTGGAAATGTTGAAGGTGCCGGAGGAATCGCCTCCCGTTCCACAAGTATCCACCAGATGCTCGGCAGAAACCTGTACTTTGGCGGAAAGCTCGCGCATCACGCTGGCAGCAGCGCTGATTTCGGTGACAGTTTCGCCCCGCATCCGCAAACCAATAAGGAAACCGCCAATCTGGGCGGCGGTCGCCTGCCCGGTCATGATGGCGCGCATGGTATTGGTCATTTCTTCATCAGAAAGTGAGCCATTTTCAGTAATTTTGCGTATAACAGTTTGCAATTCCATGAATTCTGCTTGGGTCTTGCTAATATTTCAGGGTATGGATGCTACCATGAATTTGTGTTTTTGTGTTCACTACTGAAACGAGGTGTCTTATGGAAAAGAACGTTGGCGGCATGGACAGGAATATCCGTCTGGGTGCAGGCGCTGTCTTGATAGTGTTGAGCCTGTTGAAAATCATTAGCCCCATCTGGTTGTTCCTGATCATCGGCATTGTGCTGGTAGCAACGGGCTACATGAACTTCTGCCCAGCCTACAAACTGATTGGCATGAACACCAATAAATAACCCCCCATCCCCAGCCCTTCCCCCGCAAGGGGTGAGGGGAGCAAGAATGCAAAAGGAAGCACCTCTTGTTCCTTCCCTGATAAGGGGAGGGTAGGAGGGGTTTCTTCACAAAAGGAAACCGCATGATCATCCAGCCCAGTGAACATCCCGGCGCTCACGAACGTCACCTGCTGCGCAAGACAGCCAACCCTTTGTTTACCGTAAATTCTGAACTGGACGACGATACCTTGCTGGACGCGCAACGGCTGGATCATGAAGCCCTGACAGCATTCCATAATGAGTTCCGCCAAGCCCTGGAAACGACCACCTCACTGAGTGGCAATGTCGAAAGCGATGTCATCCTGCAACTGAAAAGCCGTCTGGATCAAGCTTACGAAATGGCTGCCAGCGTCGGCGGTGAGCAAGAGAAACCCAAAGACGCCATCCGCAAGCTGATCCGCCATATCATGGTGGCCGTGCGGCGGGGTGCAGGCGCTGATGTGCAAGCCCAAATGGAACTGGATCAGGAAGAAGCCGCGCGCGAAGCGCATTTCGCCCTGCTGGAATCATCTTTGGCAGCCGACCTGCTGAACCCTGACTCACCGGTGCAGCCGGATGAACTCGTCCCTACCCTGCTGTCTTCCAGTAAAGACGACCTGCAACTGGCCTTGCAAATTCTGGATGAAGTGCAATTGATGGCCGTGTTAACCAATGGCGCGGAACTGCTGGAACGCCTGCAAGCCCGTGGTGTGGATGTGGGCAAGGCAGAAGAAAACCTCGCCTTCATCCAAGGCTACGCAGAATTTATCAAGGATATGGATCAGGGCTGAACCGGTTCCATCTGCATCCGCCCGGCGTCACTTTCCACTGCCACGATGATGCCGCGCAGGGAATTGGGTAGTGCCTGCGTAATCCGCAAATCCACAAACCTGCCGATCAGGCGCGGGTGACCGTCGAAATTCACCACCCGGTTGTTTTCGGTGCGGCCTGCCATTTGCGCGGGGTCTTTCTTGGAAGGACGCTCCACCAACACACGCTGCACGCTCCCCACCATTACATGGCTAATGGCGTTGGCCTGTTCGAGGATACGGGCTTGCAGGTGTTGCAGGCGGGCTTTCTTGGTTTCCAGCGTCACTTCATCCGGCAGGCTGGCGGCAGGCGTGCCGGGGCGGGCGCTGTAGACGAAGCTGAAGCTGTGGTCGAAGCTAATCTCGTCGATCAGTTTCATGGTGTCGGCAAAATCCTGCTCGGTTTCGCCGGGGAAGCCGACAATGAAATCGGATGACAGGCTGATGTTGGGGCGAATCTTGCGTAACTTGCGGATTTTGGCCTTGTACTCGATCGCCATGTGATTGCGCTTCATGGCCGCCAGAATGCGGTCGGAACCGCTTTGCACCGGCAAGTGCAGGTGGTTGACCAGTTCCGGCACATCCGCATAGACCTGGATCAGGCTATCGCTGAATTCGTTCGGGTGCGAGGTGGTATAACGGATACGGTCAATGCCATCCACCGCCGCCACATAGGTGATCAGCGTGGCCAAATCGGCAATGGAGCCGTCATGCATCCTGCCCCGGTAGGCGTTGACGTTCTGCCCCAGCAGATTGACCTCGCGCACACCTTGCGCGGCCAACTGCACCACTTCGGCAATCACGTCGTCGAAGGGGCGGGAAATTTCCTCGCCACGAGTGTAAGGCACCACGCAGAACGTGCAGTATTTACTACACCCTTCCATCACGGAAACAAATGCGGTCGGCCCTTCGGCGCGCGGCTCCGGCAGGTTGTCGAACTTTTCTATTTCCGGGAAAGAGATGTCCACTACCGGTGTATGTTCCGTCCGCACCTGGCGGATCATATCGGGCAGGCGATGCAGGGTTTGCGGGCCGAATACTACATCCACCACCGGGGCGCGTTCGCGCAGGGCTTCGCCTTCCTGACTGGCTACGCAACCACCAACGCCGATGACGATATTGGGCTTGCGTTGCTTGATTTCTTTCCATCGCCCCAGTTGGGAGAACACCTTTTCTTGCGCCTTTTCGCGGATTGAGCAGGTATTCAACAACAACACATCGGCTTCTTCGGGGTCGTTGGTCAATTCCATCCCCTGCGCGTGATGCAGCACATCCAGCATCTTGGCTGAATCGTACTCGTTCATCTGGCAGCCATGGGTTTCAATAAAGATTTTGCCTGTCATCGTATCCGCCGTTCTGTCGCGCTTGCGTCATCAAACCGGGTATTATCCGCGCTCTCCCGGGTGCAGACAACCGGCAAATATTGGGGATATTGGCGCTAGCCTGTGCATTTACATGCCGACTTTTTGGGAAAACAGACTAAAATCCAGTGTGTACTGTTCACTACACGTGATAAAAGAGACTGGAAACAGGAGATTTACCATGAGAAAAGCTTCCGGCGTCATGGCCACCGCCATGGCGGTCGTTTTGTTGGCGTCTGCCGCTACCCTGAGCAATATACAAGCCGCAGAACCTGAAGTGTTTGTCGTGACTGGCGTCAAAGCGGGCGATTTCCTCAACATGCGATCCGGCCCCGGTGTCAGCAACGCCATTGTTGGCAGGATTCCCGCCAACGGACAAGGCGTGGTGGCAACGGGTGAAGAAAAGAAAGTCGGCAGCACTAACTGGGCGAAAGTTTACTGGGTAAGCGTGGGCGGTTGGGTCAGCAAGGCGTATTTGTTGCCAGAAGGCCAGGCGCGCAAGACACCACCAGCAGCAGCCGCGCCAGAGAGCACGGTTCCCCCCACCCCCGAACCTCCCGACTCAACGATTGTGGTTCCTCCCCCCAAAACCCCACCGGCCACAAAGAACCAGCCTGAACTGGTGCTTAGCTGTGTGGGAACCGAGCCATTTTGGCGGATCGATATTACCAATAGCCGCATGAGCGTCAACATGAATGATGGCCCGAGGTACAACGTACCAGTCACTTTCCGGCAGACCTCGGAAAACAACACCAGTATCGCGGTCATCGCCGGGGAAGATGCCGCCAACAAAACCCAGGCATACATGCAAAAAGTTGAAAGTTGTAGCGACAGCATGTCGAACCTCAGCTACCCGTATGCGATTACGGCGCTATTGAACAACCGTCAAGTGATTTCGGGGTGTTGCAAGGTGCAGTAAGATTCCGGTTTTTACTGCTATACCGGAAACCATATGCCGCGAGAACCTGACACCTCCCTGCTGGAAAAACCGCTGTTACGCTACTGGCTGGCGACCCGTCCCTGTTTCCTGCTAGCCAGTGTCGTACCGGTTTTACTGGGCACGGCAGCAGCAGCCTACCGGGGAAACCCGGTCAACATCTTGCCATTTCTGGCCAGTATTCTGGCGATTGCCTTGGTACACGCGGGCATCAATGTGCTGAACGATTATTACGACCACGAAAACGGCACTGACCCGCGCAATGTGCAGCGTATTTTTCCCTTTACCGGCGGCAGCCGCTTTATCCAGAATGGCGTGCTGACAACGGGCGAAACCTTTGTGTATGGCTCCATGCTACTGGTCGCCGCCATTCTGCTGGGGCTGGGGCTGGCATGGGTCAGCGGAACCGGTTTGCTGGGGATCGGCATGGCGGGCGTATTGCTTGGTTGGGGCTATTCCGCCCCGCCGTTGCAGCTCAATAGCCGTGGTTTCGGGGAACTGGCCGTTGCACTGGGGTTTGGCGTGCTGACGCCGTTGGGCGCGTGGTTTGTGCAAACCGGCGAAATGGCTATTTTCCCAATCTTGACCGGTCTGCCAATTGCCCTGCTGGTAATGAATATCCTGGTCATCAACCAATTTCCTGACCGTGAAGCTGACGCCGCCAGTGGCAAACACCATTTGGTTGTACGCCTTGGGGTAGACAAGGCTCCCTGGCTTTACCTTGCAGCAGTTTTAGCAGCCGCGCTTATCCTGCTGGCTTTGGTAATCGTGGGTAGCTTGCCGGTTGGGACATTGCTTGGGTTGTTGCCGCTGGGTATCGCCTTCAAAGCCGGCCTGTTCCTGAAACAACACGCCCATCAGCCGCACAGGCTGGAACCCGCCATCAAGATGACCATCGGCAGTGCCATACTCTATGGCGTCATCATCAGCCTAGTGTTGTGGCTGGCATAGATCCGTGCGGTTAACCCGCCGCCATCAGCCTCAGGGCTTTTTGGCGTGCGCTGGGCGAAATGCTTTGCATTGTTCCGGGTCAGATTCCAGCCAGGCGGCTTCGACCAAATCCAGGCAGTAAGGGATGGCGGGAAAAACTGCATTCAGGCAATCGTCAATCGCAGAGGGTTTCCCCGGCAGGTTGACGATCAGGCTGCGACCACGGATGCCAGCGGTCTGGCGTGACAGGATAGCGGTCGGCACGAATTTCAGCGAAGCGGTGCGCATGAGTTCACCAAACCCTGGCATCATCTTGCTGCATACCGCTTCAGTAGCTTCCGGCGTCACATCGCGTAAAGCAGGGCCAGTACCACCGGTAGTGACAATCAGGCCACACCCTTCCACATCCGCCAATTCACACAGGGCGGCTTCGATCAGGGCTTGCTCGTCAGGGATAACCTTCGCTACCGCTTCCCACGGGCTGGTTAGCACGCGGCTGAACCATGCCTGGATGGCAGGGCCGCCCTTGTCTTCGTATTCGCCCCGGCTGGCGCGGTCGGAAACGGTTAAAATGCCAATGCGGGCAACTGCCTGTGCCATATCGTCCTTCCTGTCTGATTAACGCTATTCAATCTACAAAACAACCGGGATGTTACACCCGGCCTCCCCCCAAAGCGAACAAAGGGCTGCCCTGACAGACAATTCCCCCATTTCACTACTCTTCATATCGGAGTTATCGATATAAACCAGCAGAAAAATTCGTTATGTAAGGATTTAAGCAGCTTGCTAACCTTGCCACTACCCATACGGCAAGGAGAAATACCATGCAAGCACAAGCAGCTTACCAACGTGACACCGAAGGCTATCTCGTCCATCCTGAAGACTGGGATGCCGACATTGCGGCCGAACTGGCCGCCGAGGAAAACATTGAGCTGGGCGATGAGCACTGGTCAATTCTGGAGTTTGTGCGCGACTACTGGGAAGAGCACAAGATAATCCCCGACATTCGCCATGTCGCCAGCCACACAGCACAGGAACAAGGCATCGACAAGAAAACCGCCAAGCAACAACTGTTCCGCTTGTTCCCCTACGGCTATGTGAAACAGACCTGCAAGATTGCCGGGATGCAGCGCCCACGCGCCTGGAGCACCGGCTAAGGAGCGGTCATTTCCGCCACAACCTCCCGCAGGATGTCCACTGCCTGTTGATACGCGCCACTCTCGGCATTGCTGGAGTAGATGACGTAAGCAGGCAGGCGGAACTGCGGGCTGTCGGGAACCCTGCCCAGCCTGCCGGTGGCGGTGACTTCATCCGCCATACGTTTGGGCAGGAAACAGGAACCACCATTTTCCAGCACCAGTTGGATCGCCAGCCAGCCGATATTCGCCAGCAGCGCCGGGCGCTCCAGTTCCGGGAAACTGTTGCTGTGTTCCGCATAGAAACCTGGCCCCCAGTCCACGTACACATAGTTCTCGTCCGGCCAGGGCTTGTGCGGGTCGGATGACACCAGCACCAGGTTTTCGTCGAACAGGTGTTCCACCTGCAAACCGTGGCTATGCTGTGGGGTATACATCAAGCCAATGTCCAGTGTGCCTTCGATCAGGCGGCGCATCAGGTCTTCCTCGAAACCGATTTCACTGCGGATGGAAACATCCGGCATCTGCGCGCGCATCCTGCCGACCCAACGCGGCAACAAGGCTGCATCCCACAGCGCAATCCTTGCCCCCACCGTCAAGGTGGCGCGGTAACGCCCCGGCAAACCCACATCATGCCGCGCCTGTTCCATCGTCAGCAGCAAGGTCTTGGCATGGCGCAGGAAACGCTTGCCCGCAGGCGTCAGGGTCGCGCCAGAGCGGTTACGTACAAACAGCTTGGTGCGCAGGTAGGCTTCCAGATTCTGGATGCGCGCGCTGACGGTCGATTGGGTGACATAGAGGCGGGAAGCCGCTTCCAGGAAGCTGCCATTGGCGGCGACGGCCAGAAAAGTACGAACCTGATCAATATCCATAGGCCGGATTATACGTCAGGCCGGGCGTTTGAATGCAGCAGGATAACGCCGCCAGTGAAATGGGTAGTTAAACAGGACAGCAATCAGCAAGATGGTCACAGCATTCAACATGACCGGCGTCAGCAAATACTGGTAGCCTAACTGGTGCACCGCTTCCCCGCCGATGACCGCGCTCAGGGCGGTTGCACCACCGGGTGGGTGGATGCAGTTCAGGTAATGCATAGCACCAATCGCCAGCGCCACTGCCAACCCGGCAGCCAATATCGGGTCATGGATGAGGTTGGCGCAAGTGATGCCAATAAGCGCCGAAATACCGTGCCCACCCAGCACCGGCCACGGTTGCGACAACGGCCCATGCGGAACCGCGAACAACAACACCGCCGACGCCCCCATAGAGGCAACCAGGGTGGATGCGCCTTCCACGCCCAGACCGGCATGACTGATCAACAAAATACCGATCAGGCTAACCAGCCCACCGAGCGCTGAAATCCACTTTTCCAGATGGTCATTACGCTCCAGCGCCAGCAACGACAAGAATTCCCGTTTTATCGACATTTAACAAAACGCCTCAATACTTTGACCTTTTTCAATGCATAAGCCTTATTGCAGTGCATGTGGTGCATTCTATTGGTGCGGAAATTCTCCGTATAACGATTTTTATCGCTAGTTGCTATCGAAGTTTTCGATAGCTGATGGGTATTACCTAGGCTGAAGCCGTGACAACCCTCACGCCTACCCTTGCCGCCAATTCCACAAAACCGGGGAAAGAGGTGTTGACGTTGGCGCAGTCGTTGATGGTGATTGGCGCTTTGGCGCACAAAGCCGCCATGGCAAACGACATGGCAATACGGTGGTCGCCGTGGCTGTCAACCGTGCCACCAGTAAAGTTGCCGGGGTTGATAATGATGCCATCCGGGGTGGGTTGCGCATCCACGCCGCAGGCCAGCAGGCCATCCGCCATCACCTGGATACGGTCGCTTTCCTTGACGCGCAATTCCTCCGCACCCGTCAGGACGGTCTGACCCTCGGCAAATGCAGCAGCAACAAACAGCGCCGGGAATTCGTCAATCGCCAACGGAACCAGTGCCTCCGGAATCTGGATGCCCTTCAGCTGGGTGGAACGCACACGGATGTCGGCGACCGGTTCCCCCCCTACTTCGCGCTCATTGAGGATGTCGAGGTTTGCGCCCATCAGCTTGAGGATGTCGATGATACCGGTGCGGGTAGGGTTGATACCGACATGTTCCAGCAATAAATCGGAACCTTGCGCAATGCTTGCACCAACCATGAAGAAGGCGGCAGAAGAAATATCGGCAGGCACGTCAATGTCGGTCGCAATCAATTTGCCGCCACCTTGCAAACTGATGTGGTTGCCATCGGTTTTTACCGCATAGCCGAAACCACGCAGCATACGCTCGGTATGGTCGCGGGTTGGCGCTGGCTCGGTGACGGAAGTTGTACCCTCTGCGTACAAACCGGCCAATAGCACGGAGGATTTCACCTGCGCGCTAGCCACCGGCATGTCGTAGTGGATGCCTTGCAGCTTGCGACCACCGTGCACCAACAGCGGCGGCGTGCCAGTTTCAGTCGCGTCGATTGCCGCGCCCATGCTGGCCAGCGGCACAGTCACACGCTTCATCGGGCGTTTGGAAAGCGAAGCATCACCCGTCATGCGCACATCAAACGCCTGCCCGCTCATCAGACCGGACATCAGGCGCATGGAGGTGCCGGAATTGCCCATATCCAGATCACCCACAGGCGTTTTCAAGCCGTGCAAACCCACGCCCTGGATAGTGACTTTGCCGTCATCCGTCGGGCCGTCGATGTCCACGCCCATGCTGCGGAAGGCTTTCAGGGTGCACAGGCAGTCTTCGCCTTGCAGGAAACCACTGACGTGGGTAGTGCCTTCTGCCAGTGAACCCAACATGATGGAACGGTGCGAAATGGATTTGTCGCCGGGAACGCGCACGTTACCGTGCAAACTGCCGCCGGGCTGGACGATAAACTGTAGGTTGGTGCTGGAATGGCTCACGCAGGATTCCTTGAGTATGCTTTAAAATTCAGGCTGGCATTCAACCATACCTGACAGGGTTTGCCAATGTTGCCGCAGCACGCCCTATTTCGCCGCCGCCGGATAAATCCAGCCGGAAATCAAACCACCCGCCGGATTACTGGTTTTATCACTAGCCACATCTTCGAGATGGTAACGCCCGCCAACGTCAAACAACCGCAATTGCCGCGCATACTGGTTTGGCTTTGCCCATGGTAGATTGTTGTAATTCTGCTCAGCCACATCCACCCAGCCGTGTTGCAGATCGACCCCCACTACTACTGCCACATGCCCATGACGCCATTTGGGGTCAGCTGGATTCGGGTAATAGATCAGCAAGTCACCGCGTTTGGGCGGGCGGTTTGCTGTCCCATTGACCGAACGTGCCAGCGGAAATGGGGTATTGGTCTGGATATTCTCGCCTTCGGTCAGGTAAAGGATTTCATGTGCGCTGTCGACATCACCAAACGTAATGCCGAGGTTGGTCATCCACCAGCGGCGCGCATATTCCACGCATTGATAAGTCAAACCCACGTAATGCAATTGTTTGTCAGCCGGTGGTTTCTCATGCAGGGAAATCGCTTTATTGCGTAAGTCCATGAAAGAAAACTCAGGGCGCACACAGGTAGACTGGCAGTTAGAATACCCCGGAACATGATCAGCCACGCCCAACAGCTTGCCCGCCGGGGTAACACAACCCGTATCACAGGATTGCTTGGCTTGCCCGTAAGCCTGCTTAAGAAGCGTGACCGGCATCGGGGCAGGTTTTGCCAACAACCCATAGCCATCCGTATTAGGTAGGGGGGCAGCCAAACCGGATGGATGGGTACTTGCACAGCCACCGGCCAGCAACAAGCTACTGAGTAGCAGCGCTTTAAACAATGACGATAGCTTATTGACCATGAAGCATTTCTCACTTATCTGTTTTGCCATTTTCGAGATAGGTAATATAACTGTCGCGGGCCTGCTTGGCGCGGGACATGCGCGTATGCAAACCTTCGCCATCCTGCTGTTCAATCAAGGCGGCAAATTCACTTAAATCTGCCTGCAATTTGCTGATCATCTCCAGAATCGCGGTTTTATTCGTCAGGCAAATGTCACGCCACATCACCGGGTCACTGGAGGCAATGCGCGTAAAGTCGCGGAAACCACCGGCTGCATAGCGGAAAATAGCTTCGCGCATCGGCAGGTTCAGTAAGGTATCCACCAGGGAAAAAGCCAGCACATGCGGCAAATGGCTGGTAGCCGCCAGCACCTGGTCGTGCAGCTCCACCGGCATGGATTCCAGCACTGCGCCCGTGACTTTCCACATGGTTTCGACCGCTACCACCGCATCAGGGTCGGTGTAAGGCAGTGGCGTGAGGATGACACGGCGGTTGGCGTAAAGGTCAGGGATAGCCGCTTCCACACCACTCATTTCCCGCCCGGCAATTGGATGACCGGGGACGAAACGGGCGAAATCCTTGCCAAATACCCGCTCAACTTCGGCCACTACGCTGCCTTTGGTACTGCCCGCATCGGTAAGGATGGCATCAGCAGGCATGGCTTGTTTGATCTGGGGTAACAACTTGCCCATTGCCCCCATCGGCACGGCCAACAGGATCATGTCGGCATCCTGCACCGCTTCCTGTGGGTTGAGGGTAAAACCGTCGATGACGCCGAGATCAACGGCTTTTTGCAGATGGGCTGCATTACGGCTGCAACCGACAATGGTCTGGCAATAACCAGCTTCACGCAGCGCCAATGCCAGTGAGCCGCCAATCAGGCCAACCCCAAAAATGACAAGTTTCTTTATCACGCGACAAGAACCTTTTTCAACGCATTGATACAGCGAGTATTTTGCACTTCAGTGCCGATGGTGATGCGCAGGTGCTGCGGCAAACCATAACCACCGATGGGACGCACAATCACACCTTCACGCAAGAGCGCCTCATACAGTGGTGCAGCAGGCTGCTTGCAGTCAACCGTGATGAAGTTGCCGACTGTCGGGATGTATTCCCAACCATTTTCCGCGCACGCATCAAACCACTGTTTGAGGCCAGCAGTATTGGTCATGACGCTTTGCCCCAGGAATGCATCATCACCCAGCGCGGCTTGTGCACCCGCCAGCGCCAGCGAATTGACATTGAACGGTTGGCGCACCCGGTTGAGGATGTCGGCAATCGCCGGGCTGGATACCGCATACCCGACCCGCAACCCCGCCAGGCCATAGATTTTGGAAAAGGTGCGGGTCACGACCAGGTTGGGGAATTCATCCAGCCATGCCAGCGCATTCGGAAAATCCGCTTGCTGCACGTATTCGGTGTAAGCTTCGTCGATAACCACGATGACATGTACCGGAACACGCTGCATGAAAGCGTACAGGTCACCCTTGGTCAGCCAGGTACCGGTCGGGTTATTAGGGTTGGCAATGAAGACCACTCGGGTTTTATCGTCAATTTTCGCCGTGATATTCGCCAGATTATGGCCATAAGGCATGGCATGATGATCCGGCGGATTGGCCTTGGCAATACGCAATTCCGCCCCGACCGCCTGCGTCACAATCGGATAAACCGCAAAGGCGTATTCCGAACACACGGCGGCACGACTGTTATCCAGATAGGCGCGGGCAATAATGTCCAGCACATCGTTGGAACCGTTACCCAGGGTAATTTGCGGGCTTTGCAGGCCAAATTTCTGCGCAATCGCAGCTTTGAGCTGATAGCCACTACCATCCGGATACAGCCCGAGCGTTTGCAGCGGGTTTGCCAACGCCGCCAGCGCCTTGGGGCTTACACCCAACGGGTTTTCATTGGAAGCCAGCTTGAGAATATCGGTAATCCCCAGTTCACGTTCCAGTTCCTCAATCGGCTTGCCAGGCTGGTAGGGTTGCAGCGCCTGTACACCGGAAACGGCAAGCTGCCTGTAATCAATGCTTGATTGCATGGTGAACCTTGCAAATAAAAATCAAGCGGGCATTCAATCACAGACCGGCAGTCCTGCCAAGGGTAGACATGCGTAATACGCCCAGCGTTATTTCATCCCCATTTTTCGGGGGTGAGTTGAGTACAGCCCCCCTGAATCTGTTATGCTTCGCGTTGAAATTTAATCTGAGAACCCCACTCTCGCGATAAATAGAACATTTAGGAGCTTAAACTATGCCCTGGAACGAACCGGGTGGAAATCAACAAGACCCATGGACGGGAAAAAACCGCAGCCCGGGAGGTAACGATCCCGAAGAACTGATCCGCAAGCTTAACCAGAAACTGGCCAGGCTATTTGGCCGCTCAGGCGGCGGCGATGGCTCCGGCAACAGTGGCAAAGGCATTTTGCTACTGGCGGGTTTGCTAATCATCGGTTGGATGTTATCCGGATTTTACACCATTGATGCCCGCCAGAAAGGTTTGGTACTGCGTTTCGGTGCTTATCAGGAAACCACTAACGCTGGCTTGCACTGGCGGCTCCCCTACCCAATCGAAACGGTTGAAGTCATCGACGTGGAACAAAACCGCAGCGCCCAGGATCGCAGCACCATGCTGACCAAGGATGAAAACATCGTCGACATCGCGGTTTCCGTCCAGTACAAGGTGAGCGATGCGGAAGCTTATGCTTTCAATATCCTTAATCCCGACCTCGTGGCAGACCAGACCCAGGGTACCTTGTACCAGGTATTGCGTGGTTCCATCCGCGACATTATCGGGCGCAACAACATGGACTTCATTTTGCAGGAAGGCCGTGAACAAATCGCCATCGACGCCCAAAACCTGATGCAACAAGTGCTGGACGACTATAAAGCCGGTTTGAAAATCATCAAGGTCAACCTGACTTACGCCGAAGCGCCCACCGAAGTCAAAGACGCCTTCGACGAAGCCAACCGCGCCCGTGAAGACAAGAACCGTTTCCAGAACGAAGCGGAAACCTACTCCAAGAAAGTTATCCCCGAAGCCGGTGGTCAGGCAGCACGCCTAAAGGCTGATGCCGAAGCCTACCGTCAGGAAGCCGTCAACCGCGCCATAGGTGACGCTGCCCGCTTCAGCCAGTTGGTGACCGAATACCAAAAGTCCCCCGCTGTGACCCGTGAGCGCCTGTACCTGGATGCGATGGAATCGGTCATGGCAGGCAGCCGCAAGGTTATGGTTGACACCGGCAGCAACAACATGCTGTATTTGCCGCTCGACCAACTGGGGGGGCAAGCCTCCGGTAATGCCGCCAGCGCCGCTGCCGCCAGTGCCATGCAAATAAATTCCACCAGCAACCAGCCAGAAGCCTCGGCAGCTAACAACAGTGGCGCGACGCGCCAGCAATCCCGGGAAACCAGTGTCAGGGAGGGCCGTTAATCATGGACATAAAAAATACCATCGTAGCGGCCATCGGCCTGCTGTTGTTCCTGCTTTCCAGTTCACTTTACATGGTTGACCAGCGCCAGCGTGCCATCCTGTTCAAGTTCCGGGAAATCGTGAACGATGACATTGGCCCTGGGTTGCATTTCCGGCTGCCATTCGTCAATACAGTCAGCAAGTTCCCGTCCCAGATCCTGACACTGAACTCCGAGTCCGAACGCTTCCTGACCGGTGAGAAGAAGTACGTGCAAGTGGATTTCTTCGTCAAATGGCGCATCAAGGATTTCGCCTCGTTCTACCGCTCCACCGGTGGTGGCAGTGTTGACAGCGCCATCCAGAACGCCCAGAACCGTCTGGAACAGTTGATGAAAGATGGGCTGCGTAACGAATTCAGCCGCCGCACCATTGAAGAAGCCCTTTCCGCTGAACGTGGCAACATCATGCAGGGGCTGGAAAACAAGTCCAATGAGGTTGCCAAGCAGCTGGGTATCGAGGTTGTGGATGTGCGCGTCAGCAAGATCGACTTCCCCGAAACCGTCAGCAACTCGGTGTTTGAGCGGATGCGTTCCGAACGCCAGCGGGTAGCAGAAGACTTCCGTTCACGTGGTAAGGAAGAGGCGGAAAAAATCAAGGCTGATGCCGACCGTCAGGCCACCATCATCCGCGCGGAAGCCTACAAGGATGCGGAAAAAATCCGTGGTGAAGGCGACGCCAAGGCAGCAGAAATCTACGCAGCTGCTTACCAGCGCGACCCGGAATTCTACGCCTTCTACCGCAGTATCAACGCCTACAAGAACACCTTGGGTAAAGGCGATGATGTCATGGTGCTGGAGCCGGATTCCGAGTTCTTCCGCTACTTCAAACAGCAGTCAGGCCAGTAACCCATCTGTGGATTTGCGCTGGAACGATCTGCTTAATGCTGTCGCCCTCCTGCTGATCATGGAGGGGCTTATGCCATTTTTAAGCCCCTCCCGCCTCAAGCAAGCCTACGCCCAATTGCTGGAATTGCCGGACAAAACCTTACGAAGCATTGGTCTGGTGAGTGTAATTGCTGGTATCCTACTGCTCTTTTTGACTGATTAGCCGAAACATGCCGAATACTGACCAATACTGGGCGCTCCCCGATGGCATCAGCGAAGCCCTGCCCGACGAAGCCGAGCGTCTGGAACAACTGCGCCGCAACCTGCTGGATTTATTTTCCGCCTGGGGTTACCGTCTGGTCATGCCCCCCCTGGTGGAATTCATGGAATCCCTGCGCACTGGCCACGGTAGCCATCTGGACGTGCAAACCTTCAAGCTGACCGATCAGTTGAGCGGGCGCATGATGGGTGTGCGTGCTGACATGACCCCGCAAGTGGCGCGTATCGACGCCCACAAGCTCAAGGGCAACCAAGCCAACCGCCTGTGCTACATCGGCAGCGTATTACGCACCCGCAGTTTCCACCGTGACGGTTCGCGCTCACCCTTGCAGGTTGGCGCAGAACTGTTTGGCCATGCGGGGCTGGATAGCGATTTCGAGGTCATTTCCCTGCTGTTGGAAACCCTGACCCATTGCCATGTCCCCAACCTGGTGGTGGACATCGGCCACGTCGGTATTTTCCGCTCACTGGCGCGTGCCGCCGGGTTGAATGCGCGGCAGGAAAGCACTTTTTACGACATGCTGGAGCGCAAATCCTTGCCCGAGATTGATGAATGGCTAGCGCAAGCCAAGCTGCCCACCGACATCAGTGGCTGGCTGCGCCAATTGCCGCGCCTGAACGGTTCGCAGGCAGTGCTCGATCAGGCAGCAGAACTGTTCGCCGGGGCGCATCCGGATATTCAGGAAGCGCTTGCCTACCTGCGCACCTTGGTTGGACGGCTGGCCGCCAGTTTCCCGGATTGCCGCATTCATGTTGATCTGGCCGAATTGAGTGGTTATGACTACCATACCGGCATTGTATATGGCATTTATACACCCGGCTTAGGGCGTGAGGTGGCGCGTGGCGGGCGTTATGACGGGATTGGCGAAGCCTTCGGGCGGGTACGCCCGGCCACCGGTTTTAGCACCGACCTGCGCACCTTGGCGGGCTTTGCCCTGCCCCACATGCAGGCATCCGGCAACGCGGCGATTTTTGCCCCGGACACCCAGGATGCAGCACTGGAGCAACTGATACGCGACCTGCGCAACCAGGGCAAGCGCGTGGTGCGCGCACTGGACGGGCAAGCCGCAACACCAGCGGCACTGGGTTGCAATCAGCAGATTACACAGCAAAATGGCCAGTGGGCCGTGGTAGCCGTTTGATATTTAACGTTACTTTGAAGCATTGAGAGCGAGACTGACATGGGAAAATTCGTCGTTGTATTGGGCACGCAGTGGGGTGATGAAGGCAAGGGCAAAATCGTTGACCTGCTAACCGAAAACGCCTCCGCCGTAGTACGTTTTCAGGGCGGCCATAATGCCGGGCATACGTTGGTCATTAACGGTGAAAAAACCGTGCTGCACCTGGTGCCTTCCGGCATCTTGCGTGCTGGCGTCGAGTGTATGATCGGCAACGGCGTGGTGCTTGCCCCTGATGCCCTGCTCAAGGAAGTCGAGATGCTGGAAGCACGTGGCGTGCCTGCCCGTGAACGCCTGAAAATTTCCGAAGCCTGCCAGCTGATCCTGCCTTACCACGTGGCACTGGATGCGGCGCGTGAAAAAGCCCGCGGAAAGAAAGCCATCGGCACCACCGGTCGTGGCATCGGCCCGGCTTACGAAGACAAGATTTCCCGCCGTGGCCTGCGCGTTGGCGACCTGCTTAACCCTGAGCAGTTTGAAACCAAGCTGCGCAACATCATGGAATACCACAACTTCGCACTGGTCAATTACTTCAAGTGTGACCCGGTTGACCCGGATATGGTGCTGGCTGAAGCCATGCGCATGGCCGAAATCATCAAGCCGATGATTGCCGACATCCCATACCGCCTCTCCGAAATGCGCAAGGCAGGTCAGGATGTGATGCTGGAAGGTGCACAAGGTACCCTGCTGGACATCGACCATGGCACTTACCCGTATGTCACCTCTTCCAGCACCACCGCTGGCGGTGCTTGCACCGGTTCCGGCGTTGGCCCGCGCAGCATTGACTACATCCTCGGCATCACCAAAGCCTACACCACCCGGGTTGGCGCAGGCCCATTTCCGACCGAGTTGTTTGACGATGTAGGCGCGCACATTGCCAAAGCAGGTAATGAATTCGGCTCCACCACTGGCCGCCCACGCCGTTGCGGCTGGTACGACGCCGTTTCCCTGCGCCGCGCCATGCACATCAACTCCATTAGCGGCCTGTGCATCACCAAGCTGGACGTACTCGACGGGCTGGAAACGGTCAGCATCTGTACCGGCTACGATCTGGATGGCAAGGTCATCGACGTGCCGCCAGTAGACACCGACGCATTCGAGCGCTGCAAGCCGGTTTACGAAGACATGCCGGGCTGGAAGGAATCCACTTTTGGCGCAACCAGTTACGACGCACTGCCAGCCAACGCCAAGGCATACCTGAAGCGTCTGGAAGAAGTGGTTGAAACCCCGATCGACATTATTTCTACCGGGCCTGACCGCGACCAGACCATTATCCTGCGCGACCCTTACGCTGCGTAATGGATGAAATGGATGTAAGCCGCCGCTTTGGTGGCATCATCCGCATTTACGGTGAAGCGGCATTCGCCCGCTTCACCACTTCCCACATTTGCATCATCGGTGTCGGTGGCGTTGGTTCCTGGGTGGTGGAAGCGCTTGCCCGTAGTGGTATCGGCAAACTCACCCTGATCGACCTCGACAACGTGGCGGAATCCAACATCAACCGCCAGCTTCCTGCACTTGGTAGCACAGTAGGCCGTGCCAAAGTCGATGTACTGAAAGAGCGCTGCCTCGACATCAACCCCGCCTGCCAAATCCATACCATTGAAGATTTCCTTGAAAAAGAAAATCTTGCCGAACTTGTTTCATCCGAATTCGATTACGTGCTGGACTGCATCGACAACTTCCGCATTAAAGCCGCGCTGGCCACACACTGCCGCCGCAACAAAATCCGCCTGGTCATGCTGGGCGGCGCAGGTGGGCAGAAAGACCCGACCAAAATCCGCCTGTCAGACCTGGGCAAAACCCAGCAAGATCGTTTGCTGGCGAGGGTGCGCAAGGAACTGCGCCAAAACTACGGTTTCAGCGCCAACCCCCAGCGCCGTTTCGAGATACCGGCGGTGTGGTCTGAGGAAGCCATGATCCTGTCGGAAAGCGGCCCAGCCTGTGACCTGAGCTGCGCCGGGGGGATTGGTTCCATCATGACCGTGACAGCCAGCTTCGCCATGGTCGCCGTTAGCCATGTCCTGACAAAACTGGCTGCAAGGGAAACAGCAAACGCCTGATTTCTGGTGTACTCTTAATACACACCAGAGGAGGAACCCGCCATGTCGCCAACAGAAGAAACCCGTAATAACGATCAAGCACCGGAAATCGGGGAAAACACCCGCACGCGCCCGTTTGTCGCCCCCTGCCGCCAGCTTGCCCCAACCGCGCCGCTACGCTGGCTGAAACAGGGCTTGCAGGATTTCAAGCAAGCTCCGTTACTCAGCATGATATACGGTTCGCTGTTCATGTTGGCCAGTTGGTTAATCGCGTTGTGGTCGTGGCAGGTGGGCAGCTTCACCATGCTGATTGTCCTGTTCGCGGCCTTCGTTTTTCTTGGCCCAGCGCTGGCCATGGGCTTGTATTCCGTCAGTTGCCAGCTTGACCGGGGCATGAAACCACGCATTGGCTTTTGTTTAAGCCAGGGCAGGAAACGCCTCGGCAACCAGATGGTGTTTGCATTCGCGCTGTTGGTGATCTTTTTGGTTTGGGCGCGCGCCGCCGCCATCGTCAACATTTTCCTGCCGATGGCGCGGGAACCAAATTTCAACGAAATGCTGACTTTCCTGATCATCGGCTCCGTAGTCGGTTTGCTGTTTTCAGTGGTAGTGTACTGCGCTAGTGTATTTTCCCTGCCCATGATCATGGATCGGGAAGTTGACGCGATTACCGCCGTGCTGACCAGCGTCAATGCCGTCCTGAGGAACAAGACCGCCATGCTGCTGTGGGCGCTGATCATTCTAGGGTCGGTTGTGTTGGGGTTCCTGACGTTGTTCCTCGCCTTTGTCGTCACATTGCCCGTGATTGGGTATGCAAGCTGGCGAGGCTATCGGGAAACCATTATTGGCGATGAATGGCCGCAAGACCCGGATACAGCCGCCTGATCCGGATCGGACACATCAGGTTTTGGGCAGGGTAACGCCCTTCTGCCCCTGATATTTGCCGCCACGATCCTTGTAGGATGTGTCGCAAACTTCATCGGACTCGAAGAACAGCATCTGCGCCACACCCTCGTTGGCGTAGATCTTTGCCGGTAGTGGCGTGGTGTTGGAAAATTCCAGCGTCACATGCCCTTCCCACTCAGGTTCCAGAGGCGTGACATTGACGATGATCCCGCAGCGCGCATAAGTGGACTTGCCAAGGCAAACCGTCAGTACGCTACGTGGGATGCGGAAATATTCCACTGTCCGCGCCAGTGCAAACGAATTAGGCGGGATGATGCATACATCACCGGTGAAATCGACGAAACTCTTTTCGTCAAATGCCTTCGGGTCGACAATGGTGCTGTTGATGTTGGTAAAAATCTTGAATTCATTGGCGCAACGCACATCATAACCGTAGCTGGAAGTACCGTAAGACACGATTTTTTCACCATTAACGGAACGCACCTGCCCCGGCTCAAAGGGTTCGATCATGCCCCCGTTTGCCGCCATACGCCGAATCCAGTGGTCGGATTTGATACTCATTGCTGCACTCCTATACCGCCCTGACGCTGGAAGGGAACGCTAATCAAAGGCAGCTTCACTGCACCCGTCAAATCGTATTGCAACCTGCGTTCACGCCAGGCAACCGGAGCCAGCCGCGCCAGTTCGACGAAATCCAGCGTGATAGGAATGTTGACCGGCACTTCCTGCCTTGCCCCGATCATTTGCTCTTCCGTCCGGTCACCGCTAGCGACTGGCCGCCCGTTGAGGCTTAAACCGTACTGGATGCCCTTGACCGGAATCGGGAACGCATTCGGGTTACTGACATTCAGGGTAATAAGCGCCGTTCCCCGCGTCAGGGAAATATCCTGCAAACCGATGTTCTGGACAGAAATCTTGGGTTGCTCGATAACACCGGGGACGCTGGTGCAGGCGCTTAGCAGCAGAGGGGCAAAGATGAAGACAAGGATTCGTTTCAGCATGTGTTTTTCTTCAGGTTGGTTGGAGTGCTGAATATAAACGAGGAAGGGGGAGGAAGAAACCCCTCCTAACCTCCCCTTATCAGGGGAGGAACAAGAGGGTGCTCCGTTTGCTTGCCCCCCTGATAAGGGGAGGAGTTTCTTAAACGTTCATGATCTTGATGGTCGGGAACTTGGTGCTGTAGTCCTTGGCTTGGCGTGCCAGACGGGCAGCTGCCTTGCGGGCGATGTCTTTGTAGATTTGCGCGACTTTGCCATCCGGGTCAGCAGCAACGGATGGGTTACCGTTGTCGACCTGTTCGCGGATTTTAATGTCCAGCGGCAGGCCGCCAAGGTAATTCACGCCGTATTGTTCCGCCATGCGCTGGCCGCCGCCTTCGCCGAAGATGTGTTCCGCGTGGCCGCACTGGCTACAGATGTGGATACTCATGTTCTCGACAATGCCAAGGATAGGCACTTCGACCTTCTCGAACATTTTCAGACCCTTGCGGGCATCCAGCAGAGCGATGTCCTGCGGGGTGGTGACGATGATTGCGCCAGAAACCGGAATTTTTTGCGAAAGTGTCAGCTGGATGTCGCCAGTACCCGGCGGCAGGTCGATAACCAGATAATCCAAGTCGCCCCAGTTGGTGTCGCCCAGCAACTGTTCCAGCGCCTGCGTGACCATTGGGCCGCGCCAGATCATTGGGGTATCTTCTTCGATCAGGAAGCCGATCGACATGGCTTTGATGCCATGATTTTCCATCGGCTCCAGACTTTTGCCGTCTTCGGAAACGGGCTGGCCGCTGATGCCCAACATGCGTGGCTGGCTGGGGCCGTAAATATCCGCATCCAGCATCCCGACAGTTGCGCCATCAGCTTTCAGCGCCAATGCCAAGTTGACGGCGGTGGTGGATTTACCTACCCCGCCCTTGCCGGAGGCGACGGCGATGATGTTCTTGATGCCATCCTTGCGTTTGACGCTTTTCTGTACGGCATGGGCAGCCACCTGGGTTTCGACAGTCACAGCGGCGTCGGCAGCGCCAGCCGCCGTCAGGGCAGCCTTGATTTCAACCGCCAGTTCATCACGGTATCCGCCTGCCGGGTAACCCTGCACCACGCGCACGGCTACCTTGCCGCCATCCACGGTAATGTCCTTGACCTGGTTGAGGGACACGATGTCCTGCTCCAGATAACGATCCTTGATTTCTTTGAGTAACGTTTCAACCTGTTCGCGTGTCATGTCAGCCATTCCGGTCTCCATTCAATGAGCTTGTAAATCTGGGCGCGATTCTACACCAACTGTTGGCAGACCCGAAATAAGCACCTATTCAGGAATGAGAATTTCCAGATCATGCGCCCGTGGCCTGAATTTTTCCGGTTTTCAGAGGGTTCTGTATTGGGTATGGCGTCAGTTTTTGCGCCATACCAGCGTCCGGTTATTCACCGGCATTTCAATATCATGCAACAGCACCATCCCCGCCGCTGCCGCTAGCCGGTTGAGGTCATCCATATCCCGAATCCCGCTGTTCGGGTCACGCATCTTCAGCCACTGGTCGAAACGCGCATTGCTGTCACTGGTGTATTGCCCACCGTAGTTGAACGGGCCGTACAGCGCGAATAGCCCGCCTTCTGGCAACAGCTTGCCAACTCCGGCGAAAAAAGCTTCCACTTCCTGCCACCCCATGATGTGTGCGGTATTGGCAGAATACACCGCATCCACCACCATGTCCGGCCATGGATCGCGCAGCACATCCAGCGGCAGCGGCGGGCGGGTATTTGGCAAGCCCGCCTCTTCCAGCCACAGCAGGATACCGGGATGGTTTTCCGCCATGTCGCTGGTATGCCACACCAGATACGGCAGGTTGGCCGCGAAATGGACGGCGTGCTGCCCCGTGCCACTGCCGATTTCCAGCACATTGCGGCAATCGCGGAACAGCGGCTCAAGCACTGCCAGAATCACATCCTTGTTCTGTTCAGAAGATTCGGCAAAAGGTTTTATTGTCATCAGGCATCCATCCGCTAGAATTCAAAGATAGCCACATTGTAACAATAACGGAGCACAACATGATCCAGTCAACCACCCCCACCATCCAGGGTAAGGAAATCACCCAGTACTACGGCGTCGTGACCGGCGAAGCCATCCTCGGCGCGAACATTTTCAAGGACTTTTTCGCCGGCATCCGCGACATCATCGGCGGGCGTTCCGGCGCTTATGAAAAGGAACTGCGCCGCGCCCGCGAAATCGCTTTCGCCGAAATGGAAGAACAAGCCCGCGAGATGGGCGCAAACGCGGTGGTTGGCATCGACATCGACTACGAAAACGTCAGCATGGGCAACGGTGGTGGCATGTTGATGGTCAGCGTCAGCGGCACAGCAGTGACAGTGAAATAACCGGCATGAAGAAACTCCTGATCATTCCACTGTCAGCCCTGTTGCTGGCAGCCTGCATCGACACCTTTGATGTCAAACCAGACAGCAAACTCCAGTCACAACTGCCGCCTGATGCAAAGGTAACCGGGGACGGCCATCTGCTTGCCAGCGGGCGCGTCGTCAGCATCAGCGACGGTGACACCCTGACTGTGCTGGGCGCTAACAACCAACGCTACAAAATCCGCCTGCAAGGCATCGACGCACCGGAAAAAAACCAGCCCTACGGCCAGAAATGCAAGGAAGCCCTGATGATGGCGACCGCCAACCTGCCGGTCGAGGTAGAAGCCTACAAGCTCGACCGCTATGGGCGCATCATCGCCAAAATCATGGCTGGCGGTAAAGACGTAGCGCTGGAACAAATCAACAACGGCTGCGGCTGGCATTACACCGCGTATGCCAAAGAGCAAAGCGCCGCCGACCAGCAAGCCTATTCCGCCGCCCAAAAGCAGGCGAAGAAGTCGCGCAAGGGTTTGTGGCGCGACAAACAGCCCACCGCACCGTGGGATTTCCGCCGCCAGCAGCGCTAGAAGGGCATTTCCATTCGACAAACTTATCGCTTTCGGCCTATGCTTGCTGTAACAAACAGCAAACATGGGCGGCTTTACCATGGAAGAATCCCTTACCCTCCCTGCACTACCGCGTATTCTGGCAGGCCCCATCCTGCGGCGCGTCACCACCGGCAGCGTCACCGTGTGGCTGGCCAGCAGCACTGAACTGAAACTGACCTTACGCATTCTGGATGCCAGCGGCGCGCTGATCAGCCAGCCTGCGCAACCCGATTCCATCCACCGTTCCCACATTATCCCTGGCCAGTCAAACTGGCAGTTGGGTAAACAATTGTGGGTCACATTGGTGGAAGCTTGTCCACTCGCCACAACCTTCCCCACCGATGCCCTGCTCAATTATGAGCTGTTTGACCATAATGCCAATACGCTGCTGGATCTGGATGATGTTTGTCTGGCCGGAGAAAGGCTCCCTGGTTTTTTCATCCCCAGCCAGCTTGGGGTGATTGCCTATGGCTCCTGCCGCAAAACGCACGGCTTATCGTTCAACGACGATGGGCAGGTGCAGCACAAAGATTCGCTGGCACTGCTGACCGACCAGCTGGAAGACACCCGCCGCGACCTGGACAAACGCCCTGCCATGCTGTTCCTGGTCGGTGACCAGATTTACGCCGATGATGTGCGGCCAGAGCTGATGGTTTACCTGCAAGCACTGGCACTGCAACTGATGGGCAAGGACATCGCGCTGCCCGATAACGCCAATGTTTGCCAGATTACCGACGCAGAGCGTTCCCTGATCAAGACCGGTTGCGGCCTGACATCCAGCTCCAAATATGCGCATGTACTCAGCTTTGGCGAGTACGCCGCCCTGTATCTGGTCACGTTCGGCAACCGGGTCGGTTTCCAGTTCAACGCCAGCGGCATGGAAAAGGCCGAGGAACTGAACGGTCTGGAACGCTTTTCCCCCGACAAGGTGCAGGATCTGGAGCGGCACAGCCTGCAAGCCTTTGTCGAAAGCCAACCGCAGGTGCGCAAAGCATTCGCCAACATCGCCACCTACATGAATTTCGACGACCACGACATCACTGATGACTGGAATTTGTGCCGTAGCTGGTATGACACGCTCAGTTCCAGCAGGAATGGCACACGGGTGATCTCCAACGGGCTGGCCGCCTACTGGGCGTTCCAAGCATGGGGCAACAGCCCGGCGCAGTACCACGACAGTTTCATCCAGATCATCAAAGATCATCTGGATGACCCGGACGACCCGCCCAAAGCCGCCGAATACGACTTTCATCTGTGGAAATTCCGTCGCTGGAGCTTTGTGCTACCCACCACGCCGCCCATTTTCGTGATGGATTCGCGCACCCAGCGCAATTTCGGCAGTAACAATGAACCGCCGCAACTGATGGATCGTTACGCGCTGGATGAAATGCGCGGTGAATGGCTCAATATTATCGACACCAACCAACAGCCCATCTTCATTACCGGCACGCCGGTATTCGGCTTTTCCTCGATCGAATGGTTGCAGGATTTCCTCTACCGCATCGGTGTACTGGCGGGCGGTTTCACCGGCCTGTTCAGCGCCAGCAGCATGGACGTGGAAAGCTGGGTCGCCAACCGGCGCGGGATGGCATTTTTCCTCGACACATTACGGGTACGGATGAGGCTGGAAAAAGTGACCTTCCTGTCCGGCGACGTGCATTACAGTTTCGTCAACCGCGCGACCTACACCAACCGCAGCAATCCGCTGGATCCGCAAGTGTTGCAATGCCTGCAACTCACCAGCAGCGCGATGCGCAACACGCCACAGGTGGGGCGGATGCTGGAAACCTTCCTCGCCAACTGGGCCACCAAGGTGCGGCGCGGCCACTGTAGCCCGGAAACCTTGCCGTGGTGGGAACGGGTATTTTTCTGGCGGTTGTTCCGTTACGACACCTGGAAAATGAAAGTGAGCGGCATACCCGGCATCGCATCAGACCGGCGCAAACTCACCCCGTGGTGGAAGATATTCCTGTTCTGGCGCATGATCGACATCGAAAACAAACGCCCTGTGCTGCGTACCGAGCTGAACTGGATTACCAGCCGCCCCAATGTGGCACTGGTGTATCTGAAGAATGGCGAAGTGGTGCGCCAAGTGCTGCTCTCAGGCGACCAGCGGGAGAACAACCTAGTTTACGAAATCAAGCCCTGATCATTGGCTATCTGCACTGTACATGCGCGATTTGGGCAGGGTCGCCATGGGCAAAGTCTTCTTTCTGCTCCAACCCCACTGTGCAGGTAGCCTTGAGTTTGCTTCCCAGCTTGATGCGACTGGCATCCCGGTATTTCAGCGTCGCGCTACCGCTGGAATCAGCGAGGGCGACATCCAGCTTTTTCCCCGCCAAATGTTGTGGCGTCACAATCGGTAACAGGAAATCCAGTTGCAGGCGCTGGTCTTGCGTCAGTTCCAGACGATACCGGGTCACGGTAACCAACTGCAATGCCTGCCCATCCAGATTCAGGCGGGTGAAATAGTTCAGCTTGAGCAGGTCACCCAGCATTTGATCTGCCAGTGCTTGCAGGCTTGCGGCGCGCTTACCAGCGGACAGATCCTCGCCTTCCAGCAACATTTGCGAAACTTCCTGGCCATACAGCCAACGCATTTGCAGACCGGTCAACTTACCACTGGCGTCTTCCACCAACTGGTTGTTGACATCAATATCGTAGTGAAAACCACCAGCCAAAACCGGTCTGGTAAAACTCGACAGCACGACCGCCACACCCAGCCAAAAATTGTTAAAAGACATAAAAAAACACCAATAAACAATTGAATTAAATAGCTATGGCTTGACCAGCATAAAAGTCAATACCATCATGGCGCTGGCCAGCACCCAGGAACCGATTACCCGCAGCACAATACCATCCAGCAAGTTACGCAGCAGATAGCCGGTTAGCGCCAGTAAAACCAACACCCCACTGGCACCAACCAGCGTACCCGCCAGCATGGCCTGAATTTTCATGGCTTTCATGCCGGGGATCAGGGCAGGCGCAGAATCCAGCCCCACCAACAGCGCGCCAAAACCTGCCAGTAACACACATAACCAAGGCGGCAAACCCAGGCGCAAGGCCAGCAGTGCACCCGCGATACCTGCCAGTATCAGCAGCAACACTTCGTTACGCCAGTCAGCTACACCCAACTGGGTCAATTCCAACCCCAGCAACGCCAGTAGCAGGAAAACCAACCCGCCTGAACGCATTTGTCGCATACCTTGCTGCCCAAGCAGTAACCCCAACCCTATCAAGGCAATCAGGTGAGCCGGATACAGTAGCGGGTGCTGCAAACCTTGCAGGAAAAAATGCATCATGGGTGAGCCGCTTACAGCAAACCAGCCAGAAAACCGACACCCGCCAACGCAATCACCGCGCCGCTGGCCCGGACAGCCGTATTGCCCCACTGCCAGCGGGACAATTCACCGAAGGCGATCCCGCTCAGGTGCAGCAAACCGGTCGCCACCACAAAACCGATGCTATAAACAAGCGGGTTAGCAGCAACCGGCAATTCCGCCCCATGCGCATGGCCGTGGAAAATGGCGAAAGCGCCCACCAGCAACGCCGCCACCCACAACGGCGGGCGTACCGCCAGCACCACCATCAGCCCCAGCACCAGCGCCGATGCCGCAATACCGGTTTCGACCCCAGGCAGCGGAACACCCACGACACCCAACATCCCACCAAACGCCATGACCACCGGAAACACCACCGGCAACAGCCAAATCGCAGGCCGCCCCAGAAACGCCCCCCACAAACCGACCGCCACCATGGCCGCCACATGATCCCAACCAAACAGCGGGTGGGTGAAACCACTCATGAAACCGCCGCTGAGGCTGGCGGCGTCGGAATGCGCCAGCGCTGTCCCTGTTGTCAGCGCCAGCAACAACAATACCCTGGCCATCTGTTGCAATCCCATTCAATGTCTCCTTGATCTCTGCTGAATGGCTGGCATTGTAGTCCAAAAACTTGAATACCCGGCAGGGATTCATGCCAAAATAAACCCTCCGTAACCATCTGCTGACCGCCATGCAAATCCACAACCCAAATGCCAACACCCTTTGCAACGAACTCGACCTGATCGGTAAGCACCTGCCGCTGGAGAACGCCACCGTGCTGGAACTCGGCTGCGGCAAGGCGCAAATGACGCGCCGCATCGCCGACCGTTTCCCGGTTACCCGCATCATCGCCACCGAAGTCGACCAGATCCAGCACGCCAACAACCTGGCCAGCGAACGCCCCGCCAATATCGAATTCCACGCAGGCGGCGCGGAAGCCATTAACGCGCCCGACAACAGCATCGACGTGGTATTCATGTTCAAATCCCTGCACCATGTGCCGCGTGAGCTGATGGGGAAAGCCATGCAGGAAATCGCCCGCGTGCTCAAACCCGGCGGCATGGCATGGATTTCCGAACCGGTGTACGCAGGCGATTTCAACGACATCCTGCGCCTGTTTCACGATGAAAAAGTGGTGCGTGAGCTGGCCTTTAATGCCGTGCGTGAAGCGGTCGAATCCGGCAAACTGGAATTGGTGGAACAAATTTTCTGCAACACCGAAAGCCGTTTCGCCAACTTTGACGAATTTGACCAGCGCATCATCCAGGTCACCCACACCAACCACCAACTGGATGACACGCTGTACCAGAGCGTAAAAACCCGTTTCAACGCCCACGTAAGCCCCGAAGGCGCACGCTTCCACAACCCGGCGCGTTTCGACGTGCTGCGCAAACCTGTCCAGTGAACCCAGTGATTATCAGGAATTGCCGTGGCAACAGGAAAAAACGCTAGAATGTCAGCATGATGAAACGTGTCTACACCTCCGCCACCCCGATGATGGCCAGCTTCCTGCATGACGTGCTGGAAAATGCCGGTATCCGCTGCATCCTGAAAAATTACTTCCTCAGTGGTGGTACAGGCGAACTGCCGGTCAACGAAACCTGGCCGGAACTGTGGGTGCAAGAAGCAGACGAAACCCGCGCCCTCGCCGTCATCCGCCTGACCCTGGAGGCCCGCACGAATGCCCCTGACTGGACTTGCCCCAGTTGCCACGAACGCATCGAAGGCCAGTTCCAGGCTTGTTGGAACTGCGGTTACACTGCCGAATCGGCATGAACAACGGCAGTCTTTCAGGATTGGAATTCTGTCGTGTAAACTGTGTCACGACAACAAAAGCCATCTGAAGGGATAACGCATGAACTACCATTTCGAACCGTCTGCCAATGCCGCAGTATTACACACTGACTGTGTGATTGTGGGCGTTTACCGGCATGGCAAGCTTTCCGCCGCAGCCGCCCAACTGGATGCCGCCAGCGGCGGCGCACTGCAAAACCACCTCGACATTGGCGATTTCAGTGGGGATAAAAACCGCACTAGCCTGCTGTATAACCTGCCCGGCGTCACCAGCAAACGGGTACTGCTGGTAGGAATGGGGGAAAAAGACAAACTGACGCTGGAAGCACTGGCGCAAATCACCCAAAGCGCCGTCAATGCCCTGAAAAGTGGCAAGGTTGGCAATGCCATTTCCTTCCTGACTGATGAAATTGCCTCCGAATACCTGCAAAGTGCCGTGCGCCAGACAGTTACGGCTGTAGCCGACGCGCTCTACACCTTCGATGCCTACAAGAGCAAAAAGGATGATGCCGCCAAACCCATGCTGGAAGGCTGGATAATTGCCCACACCATCGCAGGCGATTTCAGCGCCGCCGTCACCCAGGGGTTCGCCATCGCCGAAGGGATGCAGGTCAGCCGTGACCTTGCCAACAGCCCCGGCAACGTCTGCACCCCCACGTATCTGGCCGAAATCGCCCAAGAGCTGGCCAACTCCTGCAACAAGGTGGACATCAACATCCTGGAAGAAACCGACATGGATGCGCTGGGCATGGGGTCATTCCTCTCCGTATCCAAGGGCAGCGAACAGGACGGCAAGCTGGTGATCCTGCAATACCACGGCGGTAATGCCGGGGATGCGCCTTTCGTGTTGGTCGGCAAAGGCATCACCTTTGACACCGGAGGCATTTCGCTCAAACCGGGCAATGCGATGGATGAAATGAAATTCGACATGACCGGCGCAGCCAGCGTGATCGGTACACTCACCGCTTGTGTGGCAATGCAGTTACCGCTGAACGTAGTGGGTGTAATCGCTGCGGCTGAAAACATGCCCAGCAGCAGAGCCAGCAAACCCGGCGATATTGTGACCAGCATGTCCGGTAAGACCATCGAAATCCTCAACACCGACGCCGAAGGCCGTCTGGTACTGTGTGATGCCCTCACCTACGTGGAACGCTTCAACCCCACCGCCGTGGTCGACATCGCCACCCTGACCGGCGCGTGCATCACGGCGCTGGGGCACCACACCTCCGGCTTGCTCAGCAACAACGACGCGCTGGCGGAAGAGGTACTGGCGGCAGGCAAGCAAGCCTGTGACGAAGCCTGGCGCTTGCCAATGGGCGAAAAATACCAGGATCAGCTCAAAAGCAACTTTGCCGACATGGCCAATATCGGCGGGCCACCAGCGGGGACGATTACCGCCGCCTGTTTCCTGTCACGCTTTACCGAAAGTTACCCGTGGGCGCATCTCGACATTGCCGGGACAGCCTGGAAAGGTGGCGCGGCCAAAGGCTCTACCGGTCGTCCGGTTCCTCTGCTTTGTCAGATCCTGATCAACCGTGCCAACCAGCATGGGTAACCCGATGCATACGCCCGCCCAGTGCCCATGACGAAAATTGATTTTTATGTTGGGAAAACCCATGGCTTGCAGGCACGGCTGATGCTGGCCTGCAAGGTGGTGGTGAAGGCTTATCAGCAGCAAATGCATACCTACATCCACACCGACTCCGCCACGACCAGCCAACGTCTGGATGATTTATTATGGACATTCAATGACTTGCTATTCATCCCTCATGCGCTGGCTCCAGTGCGTGAACAAAATGAACTCATCCTGATCGGCCATGATCACGAACCGATGGAAAATTGCGGGCTGCTTATCAATCTTTCCAACGAAGTACCAGGATTTTTCTCACGTTTTGAACGATTAGCCGAAATTCTAGATCAGGAAGAACCCGTAATACACGCTGGTCGTAAACGCTACCAGTTTTACCGTGACCGGGGCTATAATCTGGACTATCATCAACTTAAGATTTAAACAACGACGGACTATGATGCGGCAAGACTTCGACAAAACCATCCGTATTCCAGTCATTACTGATCTGGTACGGGCAGGTGACAGCGAAATTGTCAGTCAGGCACGCAACCCCCGTTCCCACCAACAACGCCGTGAAACCTTTGAACAACGCCTGAAAGAGCGCATTGCCGAGCTGCAATCCGCCACCGGGCAGGACGAATACTCCGGTCTGGCGCGTGCCCACGCCATCCGCTCCGAAAACAACAAGCAGGCAGCCCCCCCACCTACCCCGACCCGCCTCGACCCTTCCGTGGAAAAACACATCGACCAGGCGCGTGACGAGCTTCTGCGTGAACTTTCCAGCATGTTGAAGTGATTTCCCACCCGGGTAATAAACCCGCTATAATGCCGCTCTTTTTCATCCATTATTGAAAAGCGGCGGCTATGGACAAGACCTACCAACCCCAGGACATCGAACAACGCTGGTATCAGCATTGGGAACAAAGCGGCTATTTCGCCCCACAAGGTGACGGCAAGCCGTATTGCATCATGATCCCACCGCCGAACGTGACCGGTACTCTGCACATGGGGCACGGTTTCAACCAGATGGTGATCGACACCCTGATCCGCTACCACCGCATGAAGGGCGACAAGACCCTTTACCAGCCGGGTACTGACCACGCAGGTATCGCCACGCAAATGGTGGTCGAACGCCAGTTGAATGCACAAAATATTACCCGCCACGATCTGGGCCGGGAAAAATTCCTCGAAAAAGTTTGGGAATGGAAAGAACACTCCGGTAACACCATTACCCGCCAGTTGCGCCGCCTGGGCACTACACCGGACTGGTCGCGTGAACGTTTCACCATGGATGATGGCTTGTCCGAAGCCGTGCGCGAAGTGTTCGTGCGCCTGCATGAAGAAGGTCTAATTTACCGTGGCCAGCGTCTGGTGAACTGGGATCCCATTTTACATACTGCCGTTTCCGATCTGGAAGTCATTTCCGAGGAAGAAAACGGCTTCATGTGGCACTTCCGCTATCCGGTAGCCGATGCTGGCGGCAATGCTACCAACGAATTCCTGACCGTTGCCACCACCCGCCCGGAAACCATGCTGGGTGACTCCGCCGTTGCGGTACACCCTGAAGATGAGCGCTATAAGCAATTGATTGGCAAGCAAGTTGTGCTGCCACTGGTTGGCCGCCTGATCCCGGTCGTTGGCGATGAATACGCCGACCCGGAAAAAGGCACAGGTTGTGTCAAGATCACCCCAGCGCACGATTTCAACGATTATCAGGTAGGCAAGCGCCATAACCTTGAACTGATTAATATTTTTACGCAAGATGCAAAAATCAAATCTAGCCACTTTGACGATATGTCTTGGGGGCATCGTGCATCTCCTGATGTCCCATCCGAACTCCAAGATAAAGTAGGAATTACAGATGTAGATAGCCCACATTTGCAAGGAAATACATCTGCCGGTATTCCAGAAAAATATCGAGGCTTGGATCGCTATGAAGCCCGCAAACAGATCGTGGCGGACATGGACGCACTCGGCCTGCTGGCGGAAATCAAGGATCACAAACTGATGGTGCCGCGCGGCGACCGCTCCGGCACCGTTATCGAGCCTTACCTGACTGACCAGTGGTACGTTGACCTGACCCGTGACATACAGCCGGATGGCCGCCCCGGCGGTAAAACCGCTATTGCGCAACCGGCGATTGATGCGGTGGAAAGCGGGAAAATCCGTTTCATTCCGGGCAACTGGGTAAACACCTACAATCACTGGATGTACAACCTCGACGACTGGTGTATCTCTCGTCAGTTGTGGTGGGGACACCGCATTCCGGCGTGGTATGACAACGCAGGTAACGTCTACGTCGGGCGTAATGAAGAAGAAGTCCGCAGCAAGAACAATCTGCCTGCCGACCTTGCCCTGCGTCAGGATGAAGACGTGCTCGACACCTGGTTCTCCTCTGCACTGTGGCCGTTTTCCACCCTTGGCTGGCCGAATGTGGACGACGAAGCGCTGAAAAACTTCTACCCCACCCAGATGCTGATGACCGGTTTCGACATCATCTTCTTCTGGGTGGCGCGCATGATCATGTTCGGCTTGAAATTCATGGGCGACGTGCCGTTCCACGATGTCTATATTCATGGCTTGGTGCGTGACGCCGAAGGCCAGAAAATGTCCAAATCCAAGGGCAACGTGCTTGACCCGCTGGACATCATCGACGGCATCGACCTTGAATCACTGGTCGCCAAGCGCACCAGCGGCATGATGCAACCGCAACTGGCCGCCAAGATCGAGAAAGCCACCCGCAAGCAGTTCCCGGATGGCATTGAACCTTATGGTACGGATGCGCTACGTTTCACTTTCGCCTCCTTCGCCACCGCCGGGCGCGATATCCGCTTTGACCTGCAACGGCTGGAAGGCTACCGCAATTTCTGCAACAAGCTGTGGAATGCCGCGCGTTACGTACTGATGCAGTGCGAAGATCAGGATACCGGCCTCGATGCCAGTCTGCCGGTGGAGCTTTCCGCTGCCGACCGCTGGATCCTGGCACAATTGCAAAATACCACGGCAGAAATTACCGACCACATCGACAACTACCGTTTCGACCTCGCCGCCAAGGCCATGTACGAATTCGCGTGGCACGAATACTGCGACTGGTATCTGGAACTGACCAAACCGATCCTCGGCAAGGCCAACGACAATGAAGCTGCCAAGCGTGGCACCCGCCGCACGCTGGTGCGTGTTCTGGAAAGCACCCTGCGCCTGATGCACCCAATCATGCCCTTCATTACCGAAGAAATCTGGCAGAGCATCAAAGGGCTGGCGGGAACAGATAGTGCTTCCGGCGATTCCATCATGCTGCAACCCTACCCTGTCGCTGATGAATCCCTGATCGACAAGGCTGCCCTGACCGAAATCGAATGGGTGAAAGCCTTCATCATGGGCATCCGCCGCATCCGCTCCGAGATGGACATCAAGCCGGGGCAAGCGCTCGACGTGCTGCTGCAAAACTGGAGCGACACTGACAAGGTGCTATACGCCAATAGCGAAGCCTTTGCCCGCTCACTCGCCAAGGTTGCATCCGTCACCTGGCTGGCGAAAGACGAAACCGCGCCAGAATCCGCTACTGCCCTGGTAGGCGAAATGAACGTGCTGATTCCGCTGGCTGGCCTGATCGACAAGGCTGCGGAAATCGCCCGCCTGGGCAAGGAAATCGACAAACTGCAAAAAGGTCTGGCAGGTCTGGAAGGCCGCCTCAATAACCCCGCATTTGCCGAAAAGGCGAAACCGGAGGTCGTGGCAGCTGCGCGCCAGCAGGCTGAAGAGCAGCATACAGCCTTGACACAGTTACAGGCACAACTGGAAAAGATCAAAGCTTTGTAGTGTGAAAACCCCGGCTTGGAATGTAAGTGAATTACCGGATATGCCCACCTGTTCGGGTATACTTCAGGCTCGTCCGTTTCGCAGGAGCCTTTCATGCCCCAGTCCGACGCCCTGATCTTTGAAGTCTCCCACAGCATTCAACACATCCGTGCTGCTGAACTCCCGCAAAATGCCCATCGTGGTCGAATTCACGGGCGCATGGCCGGAACCCTGCATCCGTATGGAAAACGCCCTGGGCGCACTGGCACGGGAAATTCCCCGGCCAGTTCATTTTCGCCAACCCGGAATACAAGGATGGTGCTGCCCGTGAAATGATTATCAACCTGACCAACATGCTGACGCCGAACGACCCTGAACTCGCCAAAGCATTCCGTCGACGTTTGGGCAGCGCCACTGCATAAGGAGGATCACCATGAGTATTGATGAACTGTTAAACCAGCTCGAAACGCAGCCTGATCAGATCGACTTTGCCAGCGTCATCACGGCCATCGAAGTACATTACGACTATACGCCGCAGGCATTTAGCAACGGCGTGAATGGCAGCAGCGTAAGCAACCCTGCCGGCACCAATGAAGGCTCCTGCAAGGTATTCGCCTTCGCGCAATTACACAACCTGTCCGAATTCCAGACCCTGAAGCTGTTTGGCGAACATTACCGTAAAGTGCTGGCGACGCCGGACGAAACCGACCACGCCAATATCCGCGCCTTTATGCGCCACGGCTGGGAGGGCATCCAATTTGATGCGCCAGCATTGCAAGCAAAAGCGGTTTAAGGGGATTTCCCTGAAAGATTCCCCCGCAATGGCTACACTTGTCTTATCGACAAGCGGAGTCCCTATCCCCATGCCCCCGAACCCCAAACAGCTAACCCGATCCTGAGCGAATCCCAGATAGCCGACCTGAAACTGGCGGCCTCGAAAATGTCTGGCAGCACCCGCCGTGCGTTCCAGGCGGACATGAGCCGGAAATATTGTGCAGGCAACGCCCGCCAGACTGAAAGGTGTTTTGGCTGGGGTCGGGAGGGGGTGCAGTTGGGTTTGGAGGAACAGCGCAGCGGCATGGTTTGCGTGGGTGCGCAGGCGGCGTATTGTGGCCAGAAGCGCTGGGAGGAAACCCAGCCGGAAGCGGCAGCCGCCTTGCTGGCGCTGGCGGAAGCACATAGCCAGCAAGACCCGACATTCCGCAGCAGCATCGCCTACACCCGCCTGACGGCGGCGGAAGCCATCCGGCAGTTACAGGCCATGGGGTTCAGCGGTGGACAAGTGCCCGCCCCCAGCACCATGGCGCGGATACTCAACCGGAATGGCTACCGCCTGCGCAAGGTGGAGAAAGCCAAGCCGCAAAAAAAATTCCAGAAACCGACGCCATCTTCGCCAATATCCAGGCCAACGATGGGCAGTTTGCCGATGGGGCGGTCAAACGCCTGAGCATGGACTGCAAGGCGACCGTCAACATCGGTGACTACTCACGGGGCGGGAAAACACGGGGTGACAATAAAGCCGCTGACCATGAGATGGGCTGCAAAGAGAAATACATCCCTTTTGGCGTACTGGATGAGGACAGTGGGCAGGTTTACCTGACCTTCGGCAGTTCCAGCAAAACCAGTGACTTCATCGTGGATTCCCTGTGCCGGGTATGGGAACAGATGCCTTCTGCTGACAAGGACGCCTGCCAGTGCATCCAGATCAAAGCGGACAATGGCCCGGAAAGCAGCGGGATCAGGACGCAATTCCTCAAGCGCATGGTGGAATTCGCCAACCATACCGGTAAGACAGTCCACCTGCTGTACTACCCGCCTTACCACAGCAAGTACAACCCGATTGAACGCTGCTGGGGGATTCTGGAACAACACTGGAACGGCACCCAGCTCAAGGATGCCGAAACCCTGCTGGAATGGGCAAAAACCATGACCTGGAAAGGCATCAACCCCATGGTCGAATTCAGCCACAAGGTTTATGAGAAGGGCGTGACCCTCAGCAAAAAAGCTATGGAGGCTGTTGAGGCGAGGCTGGAAAGAAATGCTGCTTTACCAAAATGGGACATTCTGATTCGCCCTGTTTTTGGGTAATATCTTTGAGGTAAATCACCTAAGTGCACAAGTCAGGAAAATCCGCTAAACCTTTAACTCCCCGGGAAGTTAAGGAACCGGAGCGCACGCACCCTGTATCTGATCGTTGCTGGCGACGCGCAGCCAACCGGCTTCCAGGGCTGATTTCAGTTTTTGGCTGCCGGGGCGCTGGGCGTCAGGTTTCAGTTCGGCGTGGACTGCGGGGGGAATCCATATTTCCGCATACAACAGGTGCAGCAAATCAAGCTGGCCGATACGCGCCAAACCTATCAACGGGCTGGAATCGGCAATGACAATGCCGCTCAAAGCGCGTGCTCCAGTTCCCCCTCCAGTTCTTCGGGCGGGTAGTCCACCGCATCAATACCGCTTGCGCCCAGCAGTTCGATGAATTCCTCCAGATCAAGCCCGGCGAAACGGGCGGCCTGGGCAAGCGTCATCTGGCGGGATTGTACGAAATACAAGGCCATTGTCCGCTGTACGCCGTGGCGCAGCAGGTTTTCATCAAAGGGAATCGCCAGCATGGAAGGTTTGCCGTGCTTGGTGATAACGGTCATGTGACCCTGTTCGGCGTGCTTGATCAACTCACCGGAACGGTTGCGCAAATCACGGGCGGAGAAGACTTCGACAGCTTGCATGGTGATGTTTCCCGGATCAGTTATGTACACAAAGTGTAGCACAGCTCATATTTGGAAAACCCAAGCAAATGGTAGAATGTTGCCGCCGCTGAACAAACAAAATACCGTTCTCACCAGCGGATTTTACGGCTAAACTTTTCCTTATCGCTTTATCCACGGTACAAAAATCATGACAATTTCTGTACGTCCATCACCGGAAATGCCACCGGGTAACTATTCCCGGCAGCTATCCTCACAACAGATTAAGATGCTCAAGACATTGGCAAACAAACCGGATACAGAAATTGATCTGAGCAACATCCCCGAAGCAGGTAATGGCGCATGGAAAGATGCTGTACCCGGAGCATTTTCTGTCGCCAATAATCCCGGCCAAACCGACCAATAAGGAGCAAAGATGCCGCGTCTGGACGTTTACCACGATCAAGTCAAACGGGCACTGGAAAAGGATGGCTGGGTCATCACTCACGATCCGTTCCCGCTGACGATGGGCAAGAAGCGCATGTTTGCAGACCTTGGCGCGGAAACATTGCTCAGTGCGGAAAAAGAGTAGGCCAGAATTGTTGTCGAAATCAAAAGCTTTACGGGTGTATCCGTTATCAAGGATTTGGAGCAAGCGCTGGGGCAATACACGCTTTACCGGCGGATTCTGGAAGTAAAGGAACCGGAGCGCATCCTGTATCTGGCGGTCACGACCCGCGTTGCCCGTGAAGTTTTCGAGGTGGAATTAGGCCAATTGTTGCTGGATACGGGGTCTGTGCGTATTCTGGTATTTGATGCGGAACAGGAGGTTATCACCCAATGGCTACCCAACTAGACTACCCGGCGCTGATCAAGCGCATCCTGCTGGAGTACACTCAATACAAGCCCGTGTATGGCGACATCGAAACCACCGTCAGCTTTGATGACGAACATGCCAACTACGCCTTGTTGCAGTCAGGCTGGGATGGGGATGACTACCTGCATGGCGCGATTGTCCATATCCGTTTGATCGACGGCAAAATCTGGATTCAGTATGACGGCACGGAAGAAGGCGTCGCCACCGACTTGCTGGAAGCGGGCGTGCCGAAAGCGCATATCGTGCTGGGATTCCGGCATCCCAGCGAACGGAAATATACGGGGTTGGCGGTGGCGTGAGTAATCAGGCTGCAACCTGTTTCCTTTCCGCCATCATTTCTTCACGGATAACCCGGCGTAATACCGTCTCCAGCGATTGGCCTTCCTGCTTGATATGGGCTTTCAAGGCATCGTTGATCAGGCTCTGATAGTTGCCGCCGCCCTTCACCTGATCCCGGAACCATTGCACGACATCAGGGTCGAACCGGATGGTGATCTTCTCCTTGTTGGTCTTGATGACCGCGCCGCGTTTGCCGCCGCTGAAATCATGCTGGTTATTCATAATGTAATTGTTGATGAATATTGTTAATAATGTAAGGCTCAATATGCGTTTCAGGGTCTTATCCCAACAGCAGCGAAAGCAAGGACTGTAAGGCAGCTTGCCCCCGTTTCCTGATGTTGTGAAGAGACTCGAAGAATGCAAGGTAACACGGTAGCTTTTCTTGTGAGATCCCCCCGATGAGGTCGTAACCATGAGCGTAACAGTGACCAAAAACCTTCCATCGTATTGACGTGGACTTCATGGAAACCGTCACCATCTTCGTCACGGGGCATATTCGCCTGCGCCATGGTTGACGGTTTTGTGGGCATAGCCCCATTCTTCCAATCGGCTGTAAATGTTGTACTCATCGGTGTAGACCAGCGTGCCTGCTGCCACCGTTTCCACAATCAACGGCTTGATCGTCGTCTGTTTCACATTCGCCAGCATACGGATCACGACCTCCCCGGAACGCTGGATCATGCCGAAAATGGGTGGTTTGTCCTTTCCAGTGTCCCACGCCCCGGCGCACCTTTCAGGGCGCGGCGGCGACCTTCACGCCCAGCATCCGCGACGGCTTCGGGGTTTCCCTTGTGTCCAGCCTTGACATAAACCTCATCAAATTCAACATTCCCAAACAGGTTTACTTGGCGTTTTTTTTCTTCGTACACCACGCCGTAACTGTTCCGTCATCGCCTGAACATCATCCTTGTTCAACCCCAATTCGCGGGCGATTTGTTGGTTGGACAGGTTCAACGACATCAGGTACAGGCACAACACCCACACCTTCAGCGGCTGGTGGTGGCCTTCAAACACCGTTCCCGTCAGGTCATCAAAACGCTTTTGGCAATCCTTACACTGGTAACGCTGGCGTTCCTGCTGGGTGTCATCCTTGCCTCGACGGATAGTGTCCTGTGAACCGCAGTGCGGACAAATCACCCCATTAGGCCAACGCACGGAACGGACTTGCTCGAAACAGGCGGCATCACTGGTCAGGCTGGAAATACTGATGAGCGAGGTCATAAAGCCTCTCCTTGGCTATCGGAAATGACTAACTTTACCGCTATCCATCACGTTTGCAATGCCGGGGAAAACAAGACCCTGAAACGCATATTGAGCCAAAAGAGATTCAATAGCTTCGATATCTTTTTTATAAGTATAGCGAGGATATTCCTCACGTTTTTTATCCATGTTATCAATAAGATACCAGCTTGTAAACTTTCCAATTGAAGCCGCATACACTTGAATTAAATCAGATTCAAATTTTATCCATGGCATATGTTGTCTTAGGCGGCGTTCAATTCCATGCAAAGTCATGCCTATATAGACTAACTGGTTTTTTCCGTATAAAGGATGCGTACTATAAATGGCATAAAGAACGTGATTTTCACAAGATTTACTAAGCTTAATATCCTCAGTTATGGAAAAAGGCCCCTCCCAAAATACATCAAACACCTGTTCTTCACGCACCATAGTAATTAACTCCACCTCGTTCCACAGCTCAAAAAAATTCCCAAAAGGCGATTTTATCGCCAATAGTTTATTAGAGACTACTCTTTCGCTTCAACAAATAATTTAATCTGTCGCTTTCCCTACATCACATTCCCGACATTCCCCCTCAAAACCTCTTGTAGCACAACCAACACAACCACCCCATCCCATTGAAAAACAAACAATAAACCCAAAACCCACCCACTTGGCACGCAACTTGAAACAGTCCCCCCAACACCCACACGAAACCCTTTTCGTTACGGAGAACACGCGCATGGAACTGACTGTTTTAGGGCAAAGCCAAACCGACACCGCTCCCGCCGCCGGGGGGTGTTCCTCCAGCGGTTGCGGAGGCAGCGACGATCAACTGAGCCACCTGCCGGAACACATCCGCGCCAAGGTGCATAACCACCCGTGCTACTCCGAAGAGGCGCACCACCATTACGCGCGGATGCACGTCGCGGTCGCCCCGGCCTGTAACATCCAGTGCCATTACTGCAACCGCAAGTATGACTGCGCCAACGAATCCCGCCCTGGCGTGGTTTCCGAGCTGCTCACCCCCGATCAGGCGGTGAAAAAGGTCATGACCGTGGCCGCCAACATTCCGCAGATGACCGTGCTGGGCATCGCCGGCCCCGGCGACCCGCTCGCCAACCCGGAACGCACCTTCGACACCTTCCGCCAACTGACCGAGAAAGCGCCCGACATCAAGCTGTGCGTCTCCACCAACGGTCTGGCCCTGCCCGAACAGGTCGAGGAACTGTGCAAGCACAACATCGACCACGTGACCATCACCATCAACTGCGTCGACCCCGACGTCGGCGCACAGATTTACCCCTGGATATTCTGGAACAACCGCCGCATCCACGGGCGCAAGGGTGCTGAAATCCTCATCAAGCAGCAGCAGAAAGGTCTGCAAATGCTCACCGAACGCGGCATCCTGGTGAAGGTCAACTCGGTGATGATTCCCGGCGTCAACGACAAGCACCTGGAAGAAGTCAGCAAGGTGGTCAAGGAAAAAGGCGCGTTCCTGCACAACGTCATGCCGCTGATCGCCGAAGCCGAACACGGCACCTTCTACGGCGTCATGGGCCAGCGCGGCCCCACCCACGACGAACTGCAAACCCTGCAAGACGCCTGCGCAGGCGACATGAACATGATGCGTCACTGCCGCCAATGCCGCGCCGATGCGGTAGGCATGTTGGGTGAAGACCGTGGCGATGAATTCACCATGGACAAGATCGAAGCGACGGAAGTCGACTACGCCGCCGCCATGGTCAAACGCGCCGAAGTCCATGCCGCCATCGAAGCCACCCTCGCCGCCAAACAGCAGAAGAAAAACGAAACCTTCATCTCGCTGGCATCCCTCGGCGTCAAACCGAAACAGGAAACCCGCCCGGTACTGATGGCGGTCGCCACCGCCGGTCAGGGCGTGATCAACCAGCACTTCGGCCACGCGCGCGAATTCCTCATCTACGAAGCCAACGCCCACGACGTGCGTTTCATCAGCCACCGCAAAACCGACCTGTATTGCAGCGGCGATGACACCTGCGGCGACGGCGAAAGCGTCCTGCAAAAAACCATCAACGCGCTCAAGGGCTGCGAGGTGGTGCTGTGTTCCAAGATCGGCTACGAGCCATGGGGAATGCTGGAAGAAGCCGGAATCATGCCCAACGGCGAACACGCGATGGAAGCCATCGAAGACGCGGTAGCTGCCGTCTATAAGGAGATGGCCGACAAGGGCTTGCTCGACAAAAAACCTGAAACCCAACAGCGCGCTACGGCGTAAGGAGATCAGTCATGGCATTACAAATTGTTGATGGATGCGTGAACTGCTGGGCATGTGAGCCACTCTGCCCCAGCCAGGCCATTTACGCCGCGCTGCCCCACTTCCTGATCGACGCGAAGAAATGCACTGAATGCGACGGCGACCACGCCGACCCGCAATGCGCCAGCATCTGCCCGATCGAGGAAGTGATTGTGGATAGCGCGGGCGCGGCGCTGAACCCGCCGGGTTCGCTGACCGGCATTCCGCCGGAGCGGTGGGAACAGGTGCGGGCGGAGATACAGGCGAGGTAGGAGGTAAAGAGGGCGTATGCAATACGCCCCTACGAAGACCTGCCCTGTAGGGGCGTATTGCATACGCCCTCTTCAGGCGCACAACACGAGGACAACACCATGCAATCACGTTTCCAAAAACTCCTGCAAAAACTCAGCCATCGCACGACGATCGACCCGGCGCTGAAACGCGCCTACCCCGGCCTGCCCGCCTACCTGCTCAAGCGCCATTCCGCCCTGCTGGCCCTGACACTGGAAGGCCACGGCCATGGCTGACAAAGCCCCGTTGGATGTGTCGAAATGGAAAGAGGCAGTTGAATTCGCTCCCGGCGTCTACTGGATAGGTGCGCTCGACCCTACCCTGCGTACTTTCGACATCATCCTCAGGACTGCCAACGGCACTACCTATAACTCCTACCTGGTGCGTGGCAGCGAAGGCGTGGCAATTATTGATACCGTCAAGGAAGAGTTTTCCGACGAATTTTTCCGGCGACTGGAATCGGTCGCCAGTTACGACGAAATTAAAGTGATCGTGCTCAACCATCTGGAGCCGGATCATAGCGGCGCGTTGCCGGAACTGATGCGGCGTGCCCCGCAAGCGCGGCTGTACATTTCGCAGCGTGCGACCTCTATGCTCAAGGCGTTGTTGCGACCCAATCGGGAAGAGCCGTTTGAATACACCACCGTCAACACCGACGACCGCGTAAGTCTGGGTGACCGCCATCTGCGCTTCCTGCACACACCGTTCCTGCATTGGCCGGATACGCAATGCACCTATCTGGAAGAGCAGCAGATACTCTTTTCCGGCGATGTATTCGGTTGCCATTATTGCGACCCACGCCTGTTCAACGACCGAGTGGGGGATTTCCATTTTTCATTCGATTATTACTACGCGCACATCATGCGCCCCTTCAAAGAGTGGGTGCTGAACGCGCTCAAGCTGATCGAGCCGTTGCGGATGCAGATCATCGCGCCGACCCACGGGCCGATTTTGCGTGACCGCCCGCGCCGCTATGTGGCGCATTACCGCGAGCTTTCCACCTCCAGCCTCAGCCGCGAGTATGAGAAAACCGACAAGTCGCTGATCATTTTTTACATGAGTTCTTACGGTAATACCGCACGCATGGCCGAGGCCATTTACAACGGCGCGGATGAAATCGAGGGTGTGCGCGTGTCGCTGTATGACCTGGAAGGCGGCGAGGTTGACCCGTTCGTGGATTTGATCGAGGAAGCCGACGCGCTGCTGTTCGGTTCCCCCACCATCAACGGCGATGCGGTCAAACCGGTGTGGGATCTGCTGTCCTCGCTGGCGGTGGTCAACCTCAAGGGCAAGCTGGGTGCTGCGTTCGGTTCCTACGGCTGGAGCGGCGAAGCAGTGCGCATGATCGAAGACCGGATGCGCGGCCTGAAAATGCGGGTTCCACGCGAAGGTCTGCGCGTCAAACTGATTCCGACGCAAGAAGAACTGGATGAGTGCTTAGGGTTTGGTAGAGAAATAGCCAATATTCTGACCGGCAAAGAACAAAAGCCCGAAGTCATCGACTTCGCCAGTCTTTGATTTTCGCCGCCAGACACCATTTTTAACTAGCAAGTAAAGGAAGATTCAACATGCCAAAAGCGAAAATTACTTTTGAGGACATCCACCAGACGGTCAATGTCCCTGCCGGAACCCGTGTGATCGAAGTCTCGGAAAAGATCGGCGCGGGCGTGATCTACGGCTGCCGCGAAGGCGACTGTGGCACCTGCATGATGGAAGTCACCGAAGGCTGGAACAACCTGACCGAGCCTTCCGTGCTGGAAGAAAAAGTGCTGCGTGAAAATATGGCTGGCCGTCATTTCCGCCTCGCCTGCCAAGCACAAATCCTCGGTGACTGCAAAGTCAAACCGGCCTGATTTTAAGGAGAAAACCCATGCCATTGATTACTTTTTCCAGTCCTGAATACAAGGACAAAACCGTTTATGCGGTCGCGGGCAGTTTCACCGAAACTGTCCTGAAAATCGCTAAAACCAACAAGATTCCGATCGACTTTTCCTGCGAAAACGGCGAGTGCGGCACTTGTGTTATCAAGGTAACGCAACTCGGCGATAACGCCCCGATGGGTTATCACCTAGAAGAAAAGGAAAAGGCTATCCTGCTCGAACTTGGCAAAGTCAGCAAGGACGAACTGGAAGACATGATCGTCAACGACCTGCCGAGCAAGTGGCGGTTGGCCTGCCAGTTTATTCCGCGCGATGAGGATATTCTGGTCGAGTATTGAGTTTGTCCTGTAGGGTGGGTGGAGCCGCAAGCGTTCCCCCACCGTCCCCACCTTAATTCCTAGCAGATAAATCCACTATTCCTGTGCCGAGAACTTCATGAAACGCTCATGATTCAGTATGCTGCGCCGCCATATAATCAGACCTTCCCTCTGAATATGATCAACAATGATTTTTGACCCCACCAATACGGAGAAAACTATGGGCAGCATCCATTTCATCGGCGGCGAAAAAGGCGGCGTCGGCAAATCCCTGACCACACGCTTGCTGGCACAATACTTCATTGATCGTGGCATTGTGTTTGCCGGTTTCGATTCCGACCAGTCACACGGTACGTTTTCGCGCTTTTACGCCGAATTCACCGCACCGCTGGACGTAGAAAAATATGACAGCCTCGACGCCATCCTCGAAACAGCGGAAACCTACCCGAACACTGAAATCCTGGTTGATCTTGCTGCCCAGACCGGTAAGCACCTGCACCAGTGGATTGAGGAAAGCGATGTATACGGTATTTTCGCCGAACTGAACCGCCCTGCCTACCTGTGGCATATCATGGATGACGGCGCAGATTCCATGTTCCTGCTGGACAAATGGCTGGAAACACAGCCGCAGGGCGTGCAGATCGTGGTCGTCATGAATGAAGGGCGCGGCGAAGATTTCAGCCTTTTCGAACAATCCGCCACTTACCGCAAAGCGCAGGAACAAGGCGCGCAGTTTGTCACCCTGAAAAAGCTGCAACCTCACCTGATGCAGAAAGTGGATTTCAGCAACCTGAGCTTCTGGGCCGCCGCCAACAACCGCGATCTGATGAGCATTGCCGAACGCAAGCGCGTCGCCGTCTGGCTGGAGAACAGTTATGCGCAGTTTGATACCCTGTTTCCAGCACAGGAAGAGCCTCAGCAGGAAGAGGCTGCAACAGCTGAAATCCCGTTTGAAACAGCACCTGTTGATGAGGCTATCCAGTTTATGGAAGCCAATCAAAATTACGCTTAAACACCATTTTCCCGGTGGTACTTGAGCTTTTGGACGGGTTTACGGGCGGTTTTAGGTGATTTACCTCAAAGACATTACCCAAAAACAGGGCGAATCAGAATGTCCCATTTTGGTAAAGCAGCATTTCTTTCCAGCCTCGCCTCAACAGCCTCCATAGCTTTTTTGCTGAGGGTCACACCCTTCTCATAAACCTTGTGGCTGAATTCGACCATGGGGTTGATGCCTTTCCAGGTCATGGTTTTTGCCCATTCCAGCAGGGTTTCGGCATCCTTGAGCTGGGTGCCGTTCCAGTGTTGTTCCAGAATCCCCCAGCAGCGTTCAATCGGGTTGTACTTGCTGTGGTAAGGCGGGTAGTACAGCAGGTGGACTGTCTTACCGGTATGGTTGGCGAATTCCACCATGCGCTTGAGGAATTGCGTCCTGATCCCGCTGCTTTCCGGGCCATTGTCCGCTTTGATCTGGATGCACTGGCAGGCGTCCTTGTCAGCAGAAGGCATCTGTTCCCATACCCGGCACAGGGAATCCACGATGAAGTCACTGGTTTTGCTGGAACTGCCGAAGGTCAGGTAAACCTGCCCACTGTCCTCATCCAGTACGCCAAAAGGGATGTATTTCTCTTTGCAGCCCATCTCATGGTCAGCGGCTTTATTGTCACCCCGTGTTTTCCCGCCCCGTGAGTAGTCACCGATGTTGACGGTCGCCTTGCAGTCCATGCTCAGGCGTTTGACCGCCCCATCGGCAAACTGCCCATCGTTGGCCTGGATATTGGCGAAGATGGCGTCGGTTTCTGGAATTTTTTTTGCGGCTTGGCTTTCTCCACCTTGCGCAGGCGGTAGCCATTCCGGTTGAGTATCCGCGCCATGGTGCTGGGGGCGGGCACTTGTCCACCGCTGAACCCCATGGCCTGTAACTGCCGGATGGCTTCCGCCGCCGTCAGGCGGGTGTAGGCGATGCTGCTGCGGAATGTCGGGTCTTGCTGGCTATGTGCTTCCGCCAGCGCCAGCAAGGCGGCTGCCGCTTCCGGCTGGGTTTCCTCCCAGCGCTTCTGGCCACAATACGCCGCCTGCGCACCCACGCAAACCATGCCGCTGCGCTGTTCCTCCAAACCCAACTGCACCCCCTCCCGACCCCAGCCAAAACACCTTTCAGTCTGGCGGGCGTTGCCTGCACAATATTTCCGGCTCATGTCCGCCTGGAACGCACGGCGGGTGCTGCCAGACATTTTCGAGGCCGCCAGTTTCAGGTCGGCTATCTGGGATTCACTCAGGATCGGGTTAGCTGTTTGGGGTTCGGGGGGCATGGGGATAGGGACTCCGCTTGTCGATAAGACAAGTGTAGCCATTGCGGGGGAATCTTTCAGGGAAATCCCCTTAGCTCGTAAACCCTTAGCCCACTATAGACCGCACCAACACATTAGCGAAACACCATCCGCACACTATGAATGGGCATGGCATAGACTTTGACTAACGATTGCGATATGTGTTCTGACCAAGCAAAATCGAATACCCACCTACTCGCCCGGTGTTTTGTCAGCAATCGTCGTATGCATTAGTAGACTCCTTATCCTATTTTTAAATCTAAATATTAATATGTTCTATTATTAACCGAATAGTGTGTTAATATTACTCAATACATGATCTTTATCATGCTTGGCAGGACATCAACAGGGGAAGAGGGCTTTATCATGGGGAGCAGCTGGCTTGCACCACTAGCGCACATCACAACATCACGATCACAGGTAAAAATGCATCTCAGACAAGAGACTTCTCTTTTGTATCTGCCGATCTTCTATTTAATTTTTACTCTTTTCCTCACATTTGTCTATTCAACAGCGGCAAAAGCCGCAAGCACGCCTACAACTACAACATCCACGGAAGGGCTGTTTACAGTCGTTCCTTCTCCCAATGTTCAGGTTGATGTTACAGACGCAGCGTTGCGTAGCCGTACAGTCCAGATAGATGTTGGACAGCTCCTTGGCAAGCAACAGACCACCCTGCCAGCTGATTTGCAACAGGCTACTTCACTAGAGCAACAGGCAACCATTACCTTGAACCTGTTTGACGATGCTGTGTTTCAGGTCAAAAAAACCAAAACCTATACCAATGATTCCGGCAGTCAGACATGGGTCGGGGAGGTGGAAAGCCTGCCAGGTAGCACCATCATTTTCGTGATACAGAAAGGTAGTTTTGTGTATGGTGCTGCCGAATTGCCTCGCCGAGGCCAGTTCTCCATTCGTCCAGTCGGTAATGATATTCATGTGATTGAGCAGATTCGGGACTTGTCGCTGCTTTCCGGGGAAAATGACGCCCGCATTCCGGCAAAGCAAGACAATACTGGCCTTATCAAGCCACAAGATTTACCGGTTGAAATTTCCAATGATGACGGCTCCATCATTGATGTTTATGTTGCTTATGATCAGGACTCCAGTGGTGGTTCTGTCGCTGCCGCAGACGCGCAAGCTTATGCCGAGTTGTTCATTGCCTATACCAACCAAGCTTATGAAAACAGCAATATTAATCAAAGGGTTTGGCTGGTTGGTAATGTTGATGGCTTTAACTATTCCGATACGGGTTCATTAGATGATGCGCTAACCACAGCAAAAAATGGTGGTATCAATGGTTTACATAGTAAGCGGGACGAATATCATGCTGACCTTGTAATGTTTTTTACCCCAAGCAGTGGTTCGAGTTGTGGAGGACTGGCTTACCTGCAAACCACTAATGACAATGTTGGCTGGCAGAACCTGGGTTTTGGGACTATGAATGGTTGTTCATTTGGTCAGTCAGTTTTTGCGCATGAGCTGGGACATAATATGGGCAGCCGCCATGACTGGTATGTCGATAGTGGTACAAGTCCAGCGACAATCGCGCATGGTTATATCGATACCACCAATCGTTTCCGTACCATTATGTCCTATGGAAACCGATGTTCTGCTTTAGGTATTTCTTGTCCCACCATTGCATACTTCTCCAATCCGGCAGTTAATTATGCAGGGTCTCCAACCGGGGTCGCCAGTGGCACAAGCACAAGCTGTGCGGAGGGGAGTGCAAACCCAACGGTGGAATGTGATGCGGATAACACGACGAATTTCAACACAAAAGCCGCCATTACCTCACAATTCCGTGATAGCCGCCTGACCTGGACCGGCGCGGTCAATTCAGATTGGACAAATGCGAATAACTGGACAATCAATGAAGGCGCTCCTGGCGCAACCACTGCGGTTTTTCGCGCGCCACGCTCCTATGACAATGTTTATATCCCCAGTGGTTTGGGAACCTACCCTACCATTGCTTCAGGCTCCGTAACCGCACGCGAACTAACTATTGCCAGCGGCGCGACCCTGAACATGAGTGGGGGAACACTCACTGTCGGGTGGAGCTGGAAAGACGCAGGGGGCTTCAATGCGACCGGCGGAACCGTTATCTTCAGCGGCCCGATTGGCATAGGCATCACATCTTCATCAGCTTTCAACAATGTGCAAATCGGCAGTGGCTCCGACACTAGTGAAGTTACCCTGGAAAGCAATCTCAATATTGATGGGAATCTTCAGATTAGCGCCGGAGCAACTCTCAACGCCGCCACTTATACGATCAATATTGCCGGTAACTGGAATGACTTGGGCGGTGGGTTTAACAGGGATACAAGCACCGTCATTTTTGATGGAACAAACCAGAATATTGATGAAACCACCCATACAACCCTGCTAAATGAGAACTTTGATTCTGTTCCATCAACTTGTGGCTGCGTGAGTAGTGGCCCATCGGGCTGGAACCGTTCAGGAGACGGCTCATCCTTTCTTTTTGGCAGCTCAATAGCTTACCACTGGCATGATTCAACCAATGCTTGGCTTTTCACAAACGCATTGAGCCTGAAAACTGGTATTTTATATACCTTCAGTTTTGACTATAAGAAAGGATCGGGAATCAGCTCCATTGCTGTTCACTACGGCAATACGCAAAATTCAGGTGGAATGAACACGTTAATTGGTTCAATTAATAACTCGAACATTTCCACTGCATTCCAGACCACATCATTTAATTTTAGCGTTCCTGCCGATGGTATTTACTACATTGGAATTAACAGCACTCAAACAGGTTATTACAACAAATTTGATAACATCTCACTTGCGGGAGTTGGCAAGTTGGATTTCCATAATTTAACCATTGGCTCAGGTACGACTACATTCAATGGTGATGTTACGATTGCTAACAACCTGCAAACAGATAATGGGGGGCTGGCAGATTTCTCCACCCATACGATTACTGTAGAAGGAACGGTTACCAATAACGGGGGGATTAAGCAAACCAGAACGGCTGCAAATAGCGCTGTTACCGAGTTTACCCGGATTAGAAATGCTGCCGGTACTGCTGAAAAATACTACGGTATCGACATCGTTCCGAATTCTGGCTCTATGGGCAGCACCACCGTCGTGGTGCAGGGTAATCAGCAGTGTTCTGCTTCAGGCCCGCCTGCCACGGGGGTTAAACGTTGTTATAGCATAACACCCACCACTAACCAGACAGCGGATATTGGCTTTTATTACCGCAGTGCTGAGAGTAACGGTAATACCGCACCCAATGCCTATATCAATACCGGTGGTGGAACCTGGGTGGCTCAAAACACATCTGCCCGTGGTGGTAGCGGCGAGGCATTATGGGTGGATAGTTCTGGGATAACCGCTTACGGCTCATTCGCCCTGTCAGACAACGCGGCTGATCAGGATAGTGATGGCAAACCGGATGCCACTGATAATTGCCCAACAATTGCCAATCCCAATCAAGAAAATAACGACAATGATGCACAAGGCGATGTTTGTGACGATGATGACGATGATGACGGGATGCCGGATGCCTGGGAAAACCAATACCTGACAGGGTCAAATCCCTTGAACCCATTTGTGAATGATGCTAATGCAGATAATGACGGTGATGGCACCAGTAATCTGGAGGAATACCAGCAAGGACGCAATCCTACTGACCCATCAGATGCGACCAGTAATAATGCAGTGAATATCATTCCGATTATTATGGAGATGTTGCTAGAGAATTAGGCTGTATTCTCATGAAAAAGCGTTTGCCGCCTACCTCTGATTTATTTAAGCAGGTATTGCTACCCTTTATTTTGGTAATACCTTGCTTATTAACACTGGCATATGCCTCCGCCTCGCCGGATGAAACCGGCAATGTCACCGAAGCAGTTTTCGGGCAAAAAACACCTTTCCCCAAAGGTAAGGTGAAATCACGCCCCAATACACCTGCCAATACAGCGGTTGGCCAGCTTGCTGACAAGGAATTCTACTACTACCGGCAGGATGGCTCCCTGGTTCAATTTAGCCGCAAGGATGACCTGCACGTATTGGTAAACCCTCCCGGTAAAGTCATTATCAATACTGCTGCGCCTGGCATCCTCTCACAACACGCCAACGATATTTATCTGGAAAAAAACACGGCTTTCACCCATGAACTGGTATTCACCCCAAAATCCCCCGTAAATCGGGACAAGTTATTCGCCGATATGCAAGAAATTGCCGGAACAGGCGCATTCATCTCACCGGTCTTACAGGCTGATAAACACAAAGCTAGCCCAGAGATTGCAGTGAGCCGTGGCATCATCGTGCACTTGGTGGAAAGCACCCATGAGACTGAAGGATTGGCAGTACTGCAAAATCATCCCGAGATCATGACAATAACACCCCTGAGATTTTCCAACCGGGAGTACCAATTGACATTGGGGGATGATGTTGCGGATGCTGCCGCTGTATTCCGGCTGACCAGGGAACTGGCACAACTGGATTTCATCCAATGGGCAGAACCTTTGCTGTTGGCTCCACCGGTCAGCATGGGCTTTATGCCTAATGATCCCCTTTTCCCGGAACAATGGCATTTACACAATACTGGCCAAAACGGTGCCCTGCCAGATGCTGATATTGATGCCCCGGAAGGCTGGGAAATCAGCCAGGGCAACAATACAGTCATTGCCATTATCGACGACAGTATCCAGACCAGCCACCCCGACCTGCCCATCTGGCACAACCCTGGGGAAAGTGGCGACGGAAAAGAGTTGAATGGCCTTGATGATGATGGTAACGGCTACATTGACGATTACCAAGGCTGGGATTTTTTTTCCCGCGACAACGACCCAAGCCCCAATGCATCATCGGAGATCCATGGCACTGCGGTCGCTGGTGTAGCCGGGGCACGGGGAAACAATGGGCAAGGTGTCACCGGGAGTGCGGTTAATGCCGAAATTTTGCCTTTGCGTTGGGGCTATGACTGTACTGACCTGGCCAATACATTGCGTTACGCAGGTAAATACGCTGACGTAGCGAGCAATAGCTGGAGTGTAGGCGGTTGTGAAAATACGCTGGATTCAGCGATTGCGGATGTCGTAAACGGCACTATTAGCGGTGCACGCCGGGGCAACAAAGGTGTACCCCTGCTGTTTGCCACCGGAAACGATGCCAGTGGATGGGTGAAATTCAATCTAGCTAATCTGACGGCTGGCGAACATGTATTTGAGTGGGTGTTCTCCAACGATACCGATATTACCCAAGGGTATAACACAGTATGGCTGGACGATATTACCTGGCCGGGTGGTGAAGTAAGCAATTTTGAAAATGCCATAACAGGCACTACACCCGCCGGTTTCAACACGACTGGCGATTCAGCCTGGACGGTCGTGCAGGATGGCGTACATGCGCGTGGTGCTGTAGGCAAATCCATCAAAGCCGGGAATATTTCCAGCAACCAAAGTACCCACCTGCATACCACCCGCAACATTCCGGCGGGGGAACTCAGTTACTGGGTTTGGGTGTCATCGGAAATGAACTATGACTATTTCAAGTTTTATGTGGATGGCAGCCTGACACACCAATATACGCCAGGGCAATACGGCCATCACAATGCAGTTGCCTACCCGGCCTCCAACCCTGACACCATTGCCGTGGGGGCAAGCACAGATGGTGCCATCAGCGGGCTGGAAGAGCGCGCCTACTATAGCCAGTTCGGCCCGGAACTGGATGTGGTTGCCCCTTCCAGCAACCAGAACCAGCGTATCACCACCACCGACCGGGTTGCGGCAAGTGGCTACTCGACTGGTGAATACACAAGCAATTTTGGTGGTACTTCGGCGGCCACCCCCCTGGTTGCTGGTGTCGTGGCTGACCTTATCGCTTTCGACCCAAACCTGACGGCTGCCAGCATCCGGGAAGTATTACATAGTACTGCTGAAAAGATAGGCCCTTACCCCTACGTGAATGGCCGCAATGACTACTATGGCCATGGGCGCATCAACCTGTTCCATGCCTTGCAATCATTGGACAACGATGGCGACCTCATCCCAGACAGCACGGATACAGACGATGATGATGATGGGATGCCAGATACATGGGAAGAAGCCAATGGCTTAAACAAAAATTTTGCTGCCGATGCTGACGAAGATGCAGATGGTGACGGGTTGACCAATGTGGAGGAATACCAGCATGGCACACACCCCCATATGCCTGACAGCGACAATGACGGTATGGATGACAAAGACGAGCTGGATGCAGGCCACGACCCTACAAATCCGGTGGATGGGATGATGAACGATGATGCAAGAAAGATCCTGCCTATCATCGTGGAATTATTGCTTCGAGAATTCAAGTAATAAGTGCATAACCCAGTAACTTTTCAGCGTCGACGCCTGCCAGTTCACGGAACACCTCGTAAGGCGTCCTGAACCCCAAGCACTTCCTTGGCCTGTTATTGAGTTTATGTACAGCCTCCAACACCTGTCGAGTCGTCACGTCCACCAATCCCATTGCTTTAGGGAAGTATTGGCGTAACAGCCCATTGGCATTCTCATTTTGCCCGCGCCCCCACGAATGGTAGGGCTTGGCGAAATACGTTTTGCACTCAATAGCTTGGGCAACTTGCTCATGTTTGGTAAGCGCCGTTAAATCGCCCTACTTGCCCTTGTCAAAAAAAGGGACTTTTTTCGCACATTTCTCCAGCGGCACATTCCATGGCAGGAGGGCCTCCCATTTTTCCAGGGTGTCGGCCTGGGCGATATGCTCCAGCAGATAGCGGATATAGGCATACGGTTCGAGGCCGTTGGCCTTGGCGGTTTCAATCAGGGAATAACAGGCGGCGCTGGCGCGCGCGCCATGCGGGGTGTCGGCAAACAGCCAGGCTTTGCGGCCCACGGCAAAGGGGCGGATGGCGTTCTCCGCCAGCACATTGCTGATATGCAGGTCGCCGCGTTGGCAGTAGCCACTCAGGTATTCCCACTGGTTGAGGCAGTATTCCATCGCCTTGCGGGTGAGGCCGCCTTTCATCACCTTGCCGACCTGCGTTTCCAGCCAGGTTTTCAGTTCGTTGAGCAGGGGCACGCTCAACTGCTGGCGCAGGCGGTATTTCTCCGCCGTGTCCAGACCCTTGATGTTGTCCTCGATGCGGTAGAGCCTGCGGATCATGCCCAGGGCAATATCCGCCAGGGTGGGTTTGCCACGGGCCTGTTTGCCGCCCGCCGCCTTGACGGCCTCCACGAACTTGCGGCGGGCATGGTCCCAGCAGCCAATGCGGGTGATGGCGTTGTTGCGGCACACGGCGGCGTAACCGGAATAGCCGTCGGCCTGGAAAATGCCGTGGAAGTCCATCAGTAGGCGTTCGGGGACGCTCCCCGCCCGGCTGGGGTCGTATTCAAACAAGACCGCCACCTGGTTCGGCGGGCCGCCCCGCACCACCCACATCCATTTGTCGGCCTGGGCGGTTTTTGCCGTCCTCCTTCAGCACCTGGATGCGGGTTTCATCGCCTTGCAGGTAAGCGCCGCTGTTCTGGGTTTCGCGCAGCAGGTTGAGCAGGGGTTTGAAGCTGTCCTCCAGACGGATGATCCAGTGGGCCATGCTGCTGCGGCTGAGTTCCGCGCCGTGGCGTTTGAAAATGCCCTCCAGGCGGTACAGGGGCAGGCCATCGGCGTATTTGGCGATGATGACCTGCGTCAGCAGGTTGAGGCTGGCATGGCATTTGCCCAACGGATGGGGCGGACGGGCGGCGGCGACCAGCGTTGGCCCGCCATCTGCCGTTGCCGGGGCGGGATCCTGGCTGGCCCCGGCGGCAAACACGGCTTTTTCCTGCCAGTATTCCAGCACCACCAGTTGCGCCGGGATGTAGTCCAGCTCTTCCTTGACCTTGGTGAAAAACGTGCGGGTCGCCCCGGCTTTTCCGCATCACCCAACAACAGCTCCACCCGTTGGCGCTTCAGCCCGGGCGGGAAGCCGCGCTGGCGTTGGCTGGGGCGGGGCCTGGCGGGTTCCGCCTCCGGCAGTCGTCCGGCGATGTCCTCCAGCGCGGTTGCCAACTCGGCTTCATCAAACAGGTCAATCTGGAAGGGGAGCTTTTCAGACTGGGCGCTAAACCGCTGTATTTTGGCCAGGCGCAGCATTTCTTCCAGGAGCTGGATATGGTGGTCACGCTGTTTCAGGACGGCGGCAAATTCCGCCTCTTGCTGCGCCAGCAACTGGCGCAGGCGGGCAGCGTCCAGGTCGCTATGGGATGTGGTTTTGGGGGCTGGCGGCGGTGCTAAATCCATGGGTTAAATGATAACAAAATCATCAGGATAAGTCGCTAAAACAGCGCCCCGTAGCACAACTTTTTATGCCCTTTGAGCAGGCTGATGTCATAACCGTCCAGCAGCCAGTTGATCTGCTGGGCCGTCAGCGCCATCACCCCGCCATCCCCCCGTTTGCGGCCAATGGAACTTCTCTTCCGCCAGGGCTTTGTAATACAGCACAAAGCCATTGTCTTCCCAATACAGGCATTTGATTTTCGTGCGCTGGCGGTTGGTGAAGGCGTACAGCGCCCCGGCAAACGGGTCGTGGCCCAATTCCTGCGCCACGATCGCCGCCAGCCCCTGGGCGGCCTTGCGGAAATCAATGGGCGGGCGGTAAAGGTAAATGTCCGGCATCTCCCCGGCGGGGCGGAAATAACGGGCCATTACAACTGCCCCAGCAACCGGCGCAGCAAGGCCACATTGCCGGGGTGGATATTCCTGATCACCAGGCCATTCGGCAGGGACAGCTCCAGGCCATCGCCCGTCCGGGCGTCTGTCCCCGGCTGCGCCGGGCGGACAGTCACGAAACCGGAAGGCTCTGGCAATACCGGGCGTTTGCCATCCCCGGGCGGCTTGCCCGCCGTACCGCATAATTTGCGCCGCCAGTAGACAAAGCCGTGGTAACTCAACTGTTCCTGTTCACAATACTGGACTCCGGAAAGGCCGGAGGACTGGAAGCGTTGGAGCTGGGCTTGCCAGTACGCCAGACGCCCATCTTGACCTGGATTCATCGTGTTCTCCCATGCAATCTGTTGCTGATGGGCTGAGTGTCCGGGATTACGTGGGGCGCTGAAAGGAGGGGGATTTAGAAGCGCTTACCATGTTTGGCAAACTCTTTGCCGTTATCGAAGGTGAGCGTGTGTACCCACTCCTTGAAGCCGGACAGCAAGGTGATAATGCTGCCCGTCACGGCTTCAGCAGTCTTGTTCTCCACGGGAAATGCCAGACGTAGCTTGGATTTGCGTCCGTCCAGCGTCACCAATGCACCTTGGTGTCCCTTGCCGATCATGGTGTCCGCTTCCCAGTCGCCTAGCCGTTCACGTTGGTTGGCGACCTCTGGACACCCATCAATGTCCACCCGGTTGGGGATGCCTTTGACACTGCCAGTGCGGCGACCATAACGCTGGCGGTATTTCTTCGCATGGCGGCGCAGGTTCAAGTACAGCTTGCCACCCGCACGTTTATCCTTCAGCACCTGCTGGTAGATGGTTTCAGGGCAGACAGCCGTCTTGCCTTCTTCTTTCAGTCCGCCGCTGATCTGTTCGGGGCTCCATTGCTGTTCCAGTAGCGTACTGATGCTGCCCGCCAGTTCCGGGGTCAACCTGACCCGCTTTGGGTTTGTCCGCGTGGCGTTGCTGCGCTTTGGCGTGCGCTTGCTTATGCCGGTAGCCGCGTGCCCCCCGGTTGCGGGTCAGTTCACGGCTGACCGTCGATTGGCTGCGCACCAATGCTTTCGCTATGGCCGTCGTCGAATCACCCATCTTGTGCCGTGTTTCGATATAATGCCTCTCCTCAGAGGTAAGCTGTGTGTAAGCCATGAAGCTCTCCCGTCAGTGGTTTTTCGGGATGCTTTTTACCACATCTTGCCTCTGACCTGATGAAGAAAGCCGCATCCCGTCTCGATTAACGGGTTATGCACTTATGATACGAATTCGCCTGTTTCAAGGCGTTCCAGTATTTGATAAATTGAGATCGCTTGTTTGGCCTCTTTCGCAGGTGTTTTTCGTGTGGATTTTAAGAAGGCATGGATCATGACTAAATTTCCATCCTTGGATCGGGCAAACAGTACCCTGGCTGATTCTTGATCGCTGTCAACCCTGAGTTTGTAGATAGTGCCCTTGTAGTTCCAGATTCTTGAGTTCAGTGTTTTGAGCTGTTTGCTATGATAAACATCGCCATGCTGCGTATAAGATTGAAATTTATCGTGTATCTTGCTGCGAAGCTCCTCTGATATTCCATTGAGAAAAATATATAAAGGGCGGGTATTATCATTTTCCTTGGGTAGCAGTATCTTCATAAGTTTTTTGATTAGCAGTTGCTTCTTTCCAAATCCAAACCATCAGCCAAAGTGAAGCCTGAAGCAATTTGTCGACCTCAGTTCAAATTCTATCCTTTCCTAGTCATTTCCCGAAGATTGTACGCATAGTTGGGGTAGGGTGTTACACATCCCAATAATTTTCTGTCTTCTTGCCTTGAAATCCCCACCCCAAACCCCTACTTTCCACGGCGAAATGATTTTTATCGCTGTGGAGTAGCACAATGAATGATCCCAAAGACAACGAACTGCGTGACGCAGCAGCAACCGGGGCGCAAGATGCAGCTGTCGACGCGGCGCAAGAAGTGACCGACGTTGAACCGCTGGGCACTGAAGGGCTGCAAGCCGAACTGGAAAATGCCAAAAAGGAAGCCGCCGACAACTACGAACAGTTCCTGCGCGCCCAGGCTGAAATCGCCAACCAGCGCCGCCGCACCGACAAACAGGTCGAAGACGCGCACAAATACGCCGCGCAGAAATTCGTCGAGGCCCTGATCCCCGTCATCGACAGCCTGGAAATGGGCGTACAGGCGGAAGGCGACATCGACCAAATCCGCGAAGGCATGAAACTGACTCTCAAGCAGTTTGAAACCGTTATGGAAAAATTCAACATCGAAGCCGTCGGCAAGCCGGGTGATGCGTTCAACCCCGAGCACCACCAAGCCATGTCGATGCAGCCTCACCCCGACTTTGACAACAACACCGTCTCCATGGTCATGCAGAAAGGTTACCTGCTGAATGGCCGCGTGGTACGCCCCGCCATGGTTATGGTCAGCAAAAAATGAAGAATCTGTTACACGGGCTCTTGAAAACGGGCGAATAACCCCACATTAACAAGCCAATTGAGCAAACACCAAGAATTCTGGAGAAACACATCATGGGAAAAATCATCGGCATTGACCTTGGCACGACCAATTCCTGCGTCGCCATCATGGACGGCGACAAGCCACGGGTCATTGAAAACTCCGAAGGCGACCGCACCACCCCTTCCATCATCGCGTTCACCGAAGATGAAGTGCTGGTCGGCCAGACCGCCAAACGCCAGGCCGTCACCAACCCGGAAAACACGCTTTATGCCATCAAGCGCCTGATTGGCCGCCGCTTCCAGGAAGATGCGGTACAGAAAGACATCAAGCTGGTGCCTTACAAAATCGTCAAGGCTGACAACGGCGACGCATGGGTAGATGTGCGCGGCAAGAAAATGGCTCCGCCAGAAATTTCCGCGCGCGTCCTTATGAAGATGAAAAAGACCGCCGAAGACTATCTGGGTGAACCAGTCACCGAAGCGGTCATCACGGTTCCTGCCTATTTCAACGACTCCCAGCGTCAGGCAACCAAGGATGCAGGCAAGATCGCCGGTCTGGAAGTCAAGCGTATCATCAACGAGCCAACCGCAGCGGCACTGGCTTACGGCATGGACAAGTCCAAGGGTGACAGCAAAATCGCGGTATATGACCTCGGTGGCGGTACGTTCGACATCTCTATCATCGAAATTGCTGACGTTGATGGCGAAATGCAGTTTGAAGTGCTTTCCACCAACGGTGATACCTTCCTTGGTGGTGAAGACTTCGACATGCGTATGATCGACTATCTGGCGGATGAATTCCGCAAAACCAGCGGCGTTGACCTGAAAGGTGACCCGCTGGCGATGCAGCGCCTGAAAGATGCAGCGGAAAAAGCCAAGATTGAGCTATCTTCCAGCCAGCAGACTGACGTAAACCTACCGTACATCACTGCAGATGCCACCGGCCCGAAACACTTGAACATCAAGGTAACACGCGCCAAGCTGGAAGCACTGGTAGACGACCTGATCAGCCGCACCATCGAGCCATGCAAGATTGCGCTGAAAGACGCTGGCCTGTCTGCCTCCCAGATCAACGACGTGATCCTGGTTGGTGGCCAGACCCGTATGCCGAAAGTGCAGGAAGCGGTCAAAAACTTCTTCGGCAAAGACCCTCGTAAGGATGTAAACCCTGACGAAGCGGTTGCAGTCGGTGCAGCGATCCAGGGCGGCGTACTCAGTGGTGGCGTGAAAGACATCCTGCTGCTGGACGTTACCCCGCTGTCACTGGGCATCGAAACCCTGGGCGGCGTTTCCACCAAGCTGATCCAGAAGAACACCACGATTCCTACCAAGGCATCACAAGTGTTCTCGACGGCGGATGACAACCAGACTGCTGTAACTGTGCATGTGCTGCAAGGCGAACGTGAAATGGCACGTGACAACAAGTCACTGGGCCGTTTCGACCTGCAAGACATCCCGCCTGCACCGCGTGGTATGCCACAAATCGAAGTCACTTTCGACATCGACGCCAACGGTATCCTGAATGTTACTGCGAAAGACAAAGCGACCGGCAAGCAGCAGAACATCGTCATCAAGGCGTCTTCCGGCCTGTCCGATTCCGAAGTCGAGCAAATGGTCAAGGATGCCGAAGCGCACGCTGAGGAAGACAAGAAGCAGCGCGAACTGGTTGATGTCCGCAACCAGGCTGACAGCATGATCCATGCGACCGAGAAGTCGATGAAAGAATACGGCGACAAGGTACCGGGTGCTGACCGTGCCAATATCGAGTCCCTGATCAGTGAGCTGCGCGATGCTATCAAGGGCGACAACAAGGACGTCATCGAGCGCAAATCCGAAGCGCTGATGGAAGCCTCCGGCAAGCTGATGCAGGCCATGGCTGGTGGCGCTGAAGGTCAGGCGGCTAGCGGCGACCAGGCTCAGGCTGGTGGTGGCAAACCAGCGGATGACGACATTGTTGACGCAGAGTTTGAAGAAGTCGACGGCAAGAAGTAAGCTTTTAGCCTTTTGATCTGACAGGCGCAGCGGGATTTTCCTGCTGTGCCTGATTTCGTCTAAGCAGGAACCGAACCTATGTCCAAGCGGGATTACTACGAAGTCCTTGGAGTACAAAAAAACGTCAGTGAGGATGAGCTGAAAAAAGCCTTCCGCCGGTTGGCGATGAAATACCATCCTGACCGCAATCCGGATGATACGGAAGCCGAGGCCAAATTCAAGGAAGCCAAGGAAGCTTACGAAATTCTCAATGACCCGCAAAAGCGTGCTGCCTATGACCAGTTCGGCCATGCGGGGGTTGACCCTTCCTCTGGCGGCTTTGGCCGGGGTAATGGTGGCTCGCAGGCTGGTTTCGGCGACATTTTCGAGGACATTTTCGGCGATATTTTTGGCGGAGGCCGTGGCGGGCGCGGTAGCGGTGGTTCCAACCGCGCCTACCGTGGCAGCGACCTGCAATACAATCTCGAATTGATGCTGGAAGAGGCCGTTTTCGGCACAACCACCGACATCCGCGTGCCTTCCATGCAGACCTGCGACACCTGTAACGGTAGCGGGGCGAAGCCGGGTACGCATCCGCAAACCTGCCCAACCTGTCACGGCAATGGCCAGGTGCGTATCCAGCAAGGCTTTTTCGCCATTCAGCAAACCTGCCCGCACTGCCACGGCAGTGGCAAAATCATTTCCGACCCCTGTACGGATTGTAATGGCCAAGGGCGCAAGGAAAAGCAGAAAACTCTCTCCGTGCGCATTCCGGCGGGCGTCGACAATGGTGACCGGGTACGGCTGGCAGGCGAAGGTGAAGCGGGCATCAACGGCGGCCCGGCAGGCGATTTGTACGTGCAAGTGTTCGTCAAGGCGCATTCCCTGTTCCAGCGTGATGGCGACAACCTGTATTGCGAAGTGCCGATCCGTTTCACTACGGCAGCCCTGGGCGGTGAACTCGAAGTCCCGACCCTGGACGGCAACAAGGTTAGCCTCAAGATTCCGGCGGAAACTCAGACCGGCAAGCAGTTCCGTCTGCGCAGCAAGGGCGTGAAATCTGTGCGCAGTGCCAGCGTCGGCGACCTGATCTGTAAAGTGGTCGTGGAAACTCCGGTCAACCTGACCAAGCGCCAGCGCGAATTGCTGGAGGAACTCGATACCACCATGCACGCAGGCGGCAAGAAACACAGCCCGCAGGAACACGGTTGGCTGGACAAAGCCAAGGATTTCGTCAAAGACCTGTTTGAAGGGGAAAAATAATGACAAGGATTGCCATCGTCGGCGCGAGTGGGCGCATGGGCAAGGCACTGATCGAAGCTATTGCCAACACCGAGGGTCTGGAACTGAGCGTAGCAACCGAACACCCCTCCAATCCGCTGATTGGAACGGATGCCGGTGCAGTCGCTGGTGTCGGGGCGAATGGTGTCCTGATTGCACCTTCGCTGGATCAGGCAGCCAACGATTTCGACGTACTGATTGATTTCACCCGCCCTGAACCCACGCTGGCACATCTGGCGTGGTGTGCTGCGCACGGCAAGAAAATCGTCATCGGCACCACCGGTTTCGATGACGCAGGCAAGGCGGCCATTGCCAAAGCGGCAGAACAGGTTCCGGTCGTATTTGCCCCCAATATGAGTGTGGGCGTTAACCTGTGCCTGAAACTGCTGGACATGGCCGCACGGGTACTGGGCGATAGCGTCGATATTGAGATCATCGAAGCCCACCATCGCCACAAGGTTGATGCACCTTCCGGCACAGCCTTGCGCATGGGCGAAGTGGTCGCCGATGCACTCGGGCGCGACCTGAAAGAATGTGCGGTTTACGGGCGCGAAGGCGTGACCGGCGAACGCAACCGCCAGGCCATTGGCTTTGCCACTGTGCGCGCTGGCGATGTCGTCGGTGACCATACCGTGATGTTTGCGGACGTCGGCGAGCGGGTTGAAATCACCCACAAGGCTTCCAGCCGCATGACCTTTGCCAAGGGTGCGGTGCGTGCTGCTGGCTGGTTGCAGGACAAACAATCCGGCCTGTTCGATATGCAGGATGTACTGGGGCTGAAATAATGCAAACCACACCCGTCCGCCTGTGGGATTTACCCACCCGCCTGTTCCACTGGACATTGGTACTGGGAATGGGTTTTTCCTGGTTCTGCGCGGAAACCGGTGGCAACTGGATGGAATGGCATGAGCGCAGCGGCATGTTCCTGCTGGCTTTGGTGCTGTTCCGTATCGTATGGGGTTTTATCGGCAGCGATACGGCACGCTTCGGCCAGTTTCTGGTTTCCCCAGCCAAGGCGTTCCAACACCTGAAAGAACTTACCAGCAAGGCAACTGCCTTCCATGCCGGGCATAACCCGCTGGGTGCATGGATGGTGCTGGCGCTGTTACTGGGCATACTGACGCAAGGCGTAACCGGCTTATTCGCTACCGACGATATCATGACGGAAGGGCCGCTGATTGGCCTGGTGTCCGGCAAAACGGCTGAGTCACTGACCAGCATCCACCATTTCACTTTCAATCTCATCCTCTTACTGGCTGGTGCGCATATTGCCGCAGTCATGTTCTACCGTTTCTACAAACGCACCAACCTGATCAAGGCTATGCTCATCGGCAAGGCTGACTGGCCTGCCGGGCAAACACAACCCAAATCATTGGCATTCAAGCCCGCGTGGTTGGGCTTGCTGGTATTTGCCGTGATTTATGCCTTGGTCTATTTCGGCATTGCCTGGCTGGGCAAGCTTTAAATTGCCCTCATCTTGATACATATCATTAGCCGTTAATAATATACTCAATAAAATACCACCCATTGCGTTTGGTTAATGTCTTCCCCGCTTTTACTTCAGGGGAAGGGGGAATGGGATGATGTTTGAAACTTTATTTGATCAGTTCAGCACCGGCGAAATAGCGGCCATCATTGGGCTGGCTATAGGCTTGATTTTCGGCATATTTGCCCAACAGAGCCGTTTCTGCCTACGGGCGGCCTGCGTGGAGTTCTGGCGCGGCCAGACTGGTAAGAAATTTGCCATCTGGTTGCTGGCATTTGGTGCCGCCATGCTCGGAACCCAATACTTCATCGAGATGGGGGCCATTGATATCGGGCAAGTCCGCCAGTTGAACAACACCGGTTCCATGTCCGGAGCAATTATTGGTGGCTTGCTGTTTGGTGGTGGCATGGTGTTGGCTGGTGGCTGTGCCAGCCGCCTGCTGGTACTTTCCGCCACGGGTAATATGCGCACCATGGTGGCAGGGCTGGTGGTGACGATTGTTGCCCAGGCATCGCTGCGTGGCGGGCTTTCACCCTTGCGTGAGGAAATTTCTTCCTGGTGGCTGGTGGACGGCAGCGCCCGCAGCTTTGCATCCTGGCTGCCGCCACACGGTGGTCTACTATTAGGGGTGGTATTTATGGGCCTGGCGTTATGGATGGCAAATCGTAGCGGCATCAACAAGTGGTGGGGCTTTGCCGCTGTCATTACCGGCCTGTCCGTGGCTTTGGGCTGGTTGCTGACCAGTTGGCACGCGGCCAATTCCTTTGACATTGTTCCCGTCAAAAGCGTCAGCTTCACTGGCTCTTCCGCCGATACCCTGATGGGGCTGATCAATCAGCCGACCTTACCTTTAAGCTTCGATATTGGTCTGGTTCCCGGCGTCTTTATCGGTTCCCTGCTGGCTGCATTGGCAACGCGGGAATTCCAGTGGCAAAAGTTCACGGCTGACAGTGGCTTCACCCGCTTTTTCGCAGGTGCTGCCCTGATGGGATTTGGCGGGATGCTGGCCGGTGGTTGTGCGGTAGGCGCAGGCGTAACCGGCGGTGTCATGCTGGTGATTACGGCTTGGGTCGCACTGTTCAGCATGTGGATTGGTGCCGGTATCATGGACTGGCTGGTTGACAGGAAAGCTGATGAAGCCAAGGCTGCGGTCGAAGCGGCCAAACGTGCCGCTGAGGTCATGCCACAATTTGCCAAAGCGCCTGAGATAGTACAGGCAGGCTGAAGCTTCCTGCCCACTGCAAAAACAATGCCCCTGATTGGGCTTTACCTGATCAGGGGCATTGTTTGTGAAGCAGGCAAGCGTTTAGTCTTCCTTGTATTCCTTGTGGCAAGCCTTGCAGGATTCACCGACTTTGCCGAATTGCGGCTTGATGGCAGCCATGTCGCCGCCTTTGGCGACTTCAGCCAGTGAAGCAGCTTCGACCTGGAAGGGTTTCCATCTTCTTCTTGAAGTCATCCATGTTAGACCAGATTTCAGATTTGGCTTCGGTTTCACCCATATCACTGCCTTCGATAAAGCCATTGATGGGGAACTTGCTTAAGGCGGCTACCGCTTCAGCATTCTTGGCAAACGCTTCCGCGTTGAATTCCTTGTCACCCTTAACCATAGCCGCCATTGGGCCAAAATGGTACTTGATCATGTGGAAAGCATCCTGACGGTATTCAATTGCCATTTCTTCCGGGGATTTTTGTTCATCATCTGCGATCACGTTAGAGGCGGCAACCACACCGACAGCGATGACGGCAGAGGCAAACAGTTTGCGGGTAGTAGACAGTTTCATCATTGCTAGCTCCTGAGTTGGACGGGAAATAAACCCATTGGTTTTGTTCCGCGCTATTCTCGCAGCTTTCGGCGCAGATGTTCAATAAAAGCGTACAACGGTGAGTAATGGTTGTAAATCGGGGTCAGCTTGCCGTTGAATGTGCGTTTGAAGCGGTTGATGCCCTGCATGACCGGGTCATTGGCATCAACCACATAACCACCCCAATCATAGGTCTGGAAGCCTGATGCCTTGAAATAACGCATTCCCTGCCAATGCAGGCAGCGGTTGGCAAACCCCATGGAGCGGCGCATATCCGTATCCTGGTTGTAATCCTGACAACTGGCGGAAATCAGTAGGTTGACCATCGCTGTGGAGGCAGATAGCAGGTAGAAGTGGCAAATGACTGGCTTGCCCTCATAATCCACGCTGAAAATACAGTAATTTTCCCTGCCGATGGCTTCGGCATCTTGCACCGAAAACAACGATAACCCGCGCGCTTTGGCGAATGTATTGTACAGAGGAATGAATTTCTCCATTGGGGTGGACACATTCAGGGTGAAACGCCGTTCAATTTCGCAACGCCGGATCTGGTTCCGGGTGTCCTTGGGGAAGTTTCGGAAAATCGTTTCTTCAGGGGGGGAAAGGTCAGTTACCAGGGTATGGCGGTTCTCGGTACGGAAAAAATGCGGTTTCCGCGCCGAATAGCAATCCATGTACGCTGTCGGCAGGAAACATTCCGACCAATCGGTCTGTTCAGGGGATGAGAAATAGTATTTACGAAAAGGAATACCGAATTTCGTTTGTTCTACAAGCATGGTTATTGTTTGAATAGTTGCTGGAATACGCCGGATTTTTGTATTTCTCCGGCTACCAGCTTATGCCCATTTTCATTCCAATGCCAGTCCAAAGGGACAAAATCGACAGTTTGCCCGTCTTGCTGCGCCTGATAAAAAACCGGATGCATGTCTACGACTTCGTAGCCACGCTGCCGGGCTGTCTGAGCAAAATATTGCCGCATCAAACCAAAATAGCTGCTATCAGCTGCTTGCTGCATAGTTTCGCTGCGTACTTCACGCATCCCGTCAAGTACAAACACAATTTTATCGGCAGGCAGGCCGCTTTTTTCCGGCAAATACTGGAAAAACAGGTCAACCACACGGCGGGAATCGGCCAGTTTTTCTGTACTTACCTCGGCATTCACCCCGCCAAAACGCGGCTGGGCTGCCTCAGCTTCCTTGTTGAAGGGCAGAGCTTTCAACAAAGTGTCAGGGCTTAGGCGCGCTGTCAGGTACAAATAGCGTACCAAGGCGGAATGGCGCAGCAGATCCCGCACGTTTTCACGATGCCCGTCATATTCCAGCAGTTGTAAGCGGGCATCTGCGCTGGTGTCAGTAAACAGGTGCATCCCCGGGCTGGAAAGCTGGCGGTATTTCAGCAGGCTTTCGTCGAAATCATTGGCGACGATTGAAAAAGCCATCGCCCTTGGCTGAAATTCCTGACGGGCAAACTGGGCAAAAGCCAGGTACTGTGACAGGGGTGAACTCTGGATACCAATGCCGTAAAACCTGCCGCGCCCCCCCAGCTGTTGCTGGATCAGAGCCTGCGCAGTGGCTTGGTTGGCAACCTGCTGGGCTTCGATAAAACTGTCGCCAATCAGCACCATCAGGGGTTTGGTGGTTGGCACGTAATCATGATCATCGAGAAAGCCGTAATTATTGGACTTTTTATCTTGTACAATCTGAAAGGTACTGCCGAGACTGTAGCGGATGCTGGAATGGGGAGGGTAATGAATGATCGGGTTGGCTGCATTGACCGGCAACGCCATGAAAGAATCACGCACGGGCAGGAAACGCATAACCAGTTCCAACCCAGCCAAGGCAATCATCAAACCTATCACCACGGTCAAAAAATTCAGCCCCCAGTTTTTTAACCGTGATTTTTGCACTGCCATAAAATTTGCCTGCTAATAAGTGCCTTGACTTTTATTGTAGGCAATAGGCATAAATTTACGCCTATCAGGCAGGATAGATGGTAGTAAAGAAAAGACAGGGCATAGCTCACGGTTTTGTTGTGCTTTACCCAGCCCTGGCTAATCATATGGGTGTTCATTCCTGCGCTTCCCGAAGCGCCAAACCATAAGGAGTCTTGGGATATGATGAAAAAAGTAAGCGTTTTGTTCGTGTGCATGGGCAATATTTGCCGCTCCCCGACCGCGCAAGGCGTATTTGAGCAATTGGTGCAATCACAAGGTTTAGCTGAACATATCGCCATCGACTCTGCCGGAACCCATGCCTACCACATCGGCAACCCACCCGACCAGCGTTCACAAGTGGCAGCACAAAACCGTGGTCTGGATTTGTCAGGGCAGCGCGCCCGCAGGGTGGAATCACCTGATTTTGAACGGTTTGATTACATCCTGGCGATGGATCGCTCCAATCTGGAGGATTTGCAGCATTTGGCCCGACAAGAGCAGCTGGAACGCATTCACCTGTTCATGCGTTTTGCCACCCGCTGGCATGTTGACGAAGTGCCTGACCCCTATTACGGCGGCGGCAGCGGCTTTGAGCGGGTACTGGATATGGTGGAGGATGCGGCGGCAGGCTTGCTGGAGCACATCCGCCGCAACCATCTTTAGTGAGCACGACCCTTATTCGGGGTCAACATGCATCCAGGAAGGACGCTTTTTAACAGGGGCAGATGCCGTTTCTTCCGCCGCAAGCGCCGGTTCCGGTTGTTTGGCTTCGGCTGGCGCGAGTTTGGAAACAGGCTCTGCCTCTGCCACTTTCTCCGCTTGTACAGGCTCCGGTTTTGCCGGGCTGTCCGTTTGGGCGGGTTTTGGTTCAGGCAGCTGTTCTTCAGCTTTAGCCAGCTCAGGTTCTGGTTCAGCTGGCTTTTCGGCCTTGACCGGCATGGGCTCTGGTTCAACCGGCTTTTCAGCCTTGACTGGAGCTGGTTTTAGCTCAGCTGGTGCTTTAGTTTCCGGTTTTGTTTCTCCAGAAGCGGGGGCTTCTGTTGGTTGCACCGCTTCAGGTGGCTTGGTTTCAGCTTTGGGAACAGTGGCTGTTTTTCCCGTCGACAAATCAAGAATGAGTGGCTCAAGGTTTTCTGGCTGCGGCGGCTGACCCGTTTCCGTGGCTGCCTGACGGGGTGGACGTTGACGGTTTTGCCCGCCACGCGGGCGGCGGGTGCGGCCACGGCGCTCGCGGGGAACCCGCGAAGGCTGCTCCGAGGCTTCGCCGACATCAGCATCATCTCCAGCTTCATCCGTTTCTGCATCAGCATCAATGCTGGTTATTTCTGGCTGGTTGTCGCCAGTATCGTGCCGATTTTCTACGGATTCAGGGGCACTTTCTGTACGCAGGGTTTCGGAAGCCTCTTCATTAGCATCTGGCTGTGCCGTAAGCTCAGCTGCTTGATGGCGAGGAGAGCGGCGCTGATTTTCCCTGGGTACTTCAGCTGCTTCTGTTTCTGCTGTTTCTACGTCTGGAGAGTTTTCCTCTGCCTGCTGGCGATTGCCGCGCGGGTCACGGCGGGAACGGTCACGGCGGTTTTGCTGCTGGCTATTACCCCGGTTGCCTGATTCCCTGTTGTCACGGGGAGCAGCCAGCGTGATTTCGAGCGGAGTGTTTGAATCTTGCTCACCCGCATTGGCAACGTCTGGTTCAACCGCTGGGGGGCGTACCTGCTTTTGACGGCGACCCTGTTCGTTAGGGGAGCCATTGTCTTCGCGTTCATTACGGTTGCGGTTACGGTTGCGGCGGTCATTATTCCGGTCGTTGTTGCGCTCATGTCGGTTTTCCCGGCCATTGCGGGAACGCTGTTCATCACCCGCAGGTGTCTGTTCAGCAGTTGCGGCGGCATCAGATTTGTCGTTGCCTCTGGAACGGTCGCGCCGCTCGTTACGCTTGTCACGCGGTGAGGGCTGCTCCGTTTTTTTGCGGGCTGGCTGACTAGCTGCTTCCGACTTACTGGCTGCCTCCTCCGCCGCTTTATCCACGCTGGGGTTGCTGCCAAACAGGCTGTTGAAAATACGACGCACCAAACCCGGCCCTTTGACAGGGGCAACAGATACAGCCACTGCCGCTGGTTCGACGGCTTCCCCGTTGCTGCGCAGTGACTGTGGCGCAGGAGAGCTGGGCATCACATTGGTGACAGCAGCTTCTACTGGCATTTGGGTCGGCAGCGCTTCCTGCGGGATGCTGTCTTCCTGGGTTGGTGGCGCTGGAATGAAGTGGTAGCTGTGGCCTTCCACGTCCTCCAGATTATCACTGCGGATACGGCTGATGTCGTAGTGTGGTGTCTCCAGGTAAGGGTTGGGAATGATGGTCAGGTCAACATTGCGGCGTTGCTGGATGTCGTTGATCGCCTGGCGTTTTTCATTCAGCAGGAAGGTGGCGACGGCAACTGGCAACTGGGCGATGACCTTGCCAGTCATTTCTTTCATGGCCTCTTCTTCCACCAAACGCAGGATGGAAAGCGCCAGGGAGTCGGTACTGCGGATATGGCCGTGACCGGTGCAGCGTGGGCAGATGATCTGGCTGGATTCACCCAGTGACGGGCGCAGGCGTTGGCGGGACATTTCCAGCAGGCCGAAGCGGGAAATGCGCCCGACCTGTACGCGCGCGCGGTCGAGTTTCATGGCGTCGCGCAGGCGCTTTTCGACTTCGCGTTGGTGTTTACTGGGAAGCATGTCGATAAAGTCGATGACGACCAGCCCCCCCAGATCGCGCAGACGCAACTGGCGGGCAATTTCGTCGGCAGCTTCCAGATTGGTGTTGAGAGCGGTTTCCTCAATGTCATGCCCCTTGGTGGCGCGGGCGGAGTTGATGTCGATGGAAACCAGCGCTTCGGTATGGTCGATGACGATAGCACCACCGGAAGGGAGGCTGACAGTGCGCTGGAACGCTGTTTCAATCTGGTTTTCGACCTGGAAACGGCTGAATAGCGGTGTGCCGTCGGTGTAATGCTTCAGTTTGCGCAGATTGTGTGGCATCACCGCCTGCATGAAGTCACGCGCCTGCTTGAATACCTTGTCGTTGTCGATGACGATTTCGCCAATATCGCGGCGGAAATAGTCACGCAGGGCGCGGATAATGACGTTGCTTTCCTGATACAGCAGGGTCGGGCCTTTGTGCTGCTGGTAGGCTTGCTGGATGGCTGTCCACAAGGTCTTGAGGTAATCCAGATCCCAGGAAAGCTCTTCAGCATCCCGCTCGATACCGGCGGTGCGCACGATGACGCCCATGCTGTCCGGAATTTCCAGCTCGTTCAGGGTTTGTTTGATTTGCTGGCGATCCTCGCCCTCAATACGACGGGAGACACCACCCGCTTTCGGGTTATTCGGCATCAGCACCAGATAGCGGCCAGCCAAGCTCAGGTAGGTGGTCAGGGCTGCGCCCTTGTTGCCGCGCTCTTCCTTGTCAACCTGCACCAGCACTTCCATGCCTTCGCGGATCACGTCCTTGACGCTTGGGCGGCCTGTGACCTTGGCGTCAGCGCGATAAAATTCCGGCGCAATTTCGCGGAAAGACAGGAAACCATGCCGCTGCGCGCCATAGTTGACGAAGACGGCTTCGAGGCTTGGCTCAACACGGGTTACAACACCCTTGTAGATATTGGCTTTTTTTTGCGCGCGGAAGGGGTGTTCAATGTCGAGGTCGTACAGGCGCTGCCCGTCGACCATGGCGACGCGAATCTCTTCCGGTTGCGTCGCATTGATCAGAATACGTTTCATGTACTACATAAACCTTGTTATGCAGCACCTGTTACCTGTTTGTTTGCAGGTGGGGAGACTATCTTGGTTCGAATAATATCAAATAGTTAAGCTAATCGTACTAACGACTGGCCTGGTTATCTCCACCTTCGTAAAGAATCGTTCGGTTAGCAAGGGTCATGGAAAAAAGCCTTATTTCCCTATAAGGGCGGCACATGAATGTTGTAAACCGCTGGCGCATTCTTGCAACAGACATCAGCAACAAGTCCTGCTGTTAATGTCATACCTGTCTGCCTACTGTTTATTTCGCATGACAGGCATTGGTAGGGGGCAGGGATTGTTACGCTTATCCTGGTTACCCCGGCACAAATTCCCGTCTGGATATGCTTCGCGGAAGAATTTGTGATTGAATCGCTCAGGCATTGGGTCATATCATCGCGTTCGGATTTGATCGAACCCACTGTGTCAGGTTTTCACCCGAAATCTGCCTGCTGCGAATATATCAATTCGGTTAATCAGATTCAATTTGCATTTACAATTAGTTGGTATGTTTTTTCACTTATGGCAGTCGAATACTACACAGTCACCGAAAATGAAGCCGGGCAGCGCATCGACAACTTCCTGATCCGCCACCTCAAGCAGCTTCCCAAAAGCGCCATTTACCGGATTTTGCGTAAAGGCGAAGTACGGGTTGATAAAAAACGGGTTAAACCGGAGAAGAAACTGGAGTTGGGTGAAAGTATCCGTATTCCGCCCATCAAATCGGAAGCGGATGTAATTCCTACAGACAAACCGGTTGAGGCATCACAAGGCTTGCTGGATATGCTGGAGAAAGCCGTGTTGCGTGAAGATGAGCAACTGATTTTCATCAACAAACCCTCCGGCTTGCCAGTACATGGCGGTAGTGGACACAAGTTGGGTTTGATTGAGGCTTTCCGCCAGTTACGCCCCAATCTGCCGTTTGTAGAGCTTGCCCATCGGATTGACCGTGACACCAGTGGCGTGGTGATTCTGGCAAAATCGCGCCAGGCGCTAACTGAACTGCACGATTTGTTCCGCTATGGCCGAATCGACAAGCGCTATCTGGCTCTGGTGGCAGGCAAGTGGACACATGGCCGTCAGCACGTCACCGTGAACTTGGGGAAGGAAGAAGGTAAGCGCCAGAAAGTGCAGGTCACAGACGAAGGTAAAGAGTCCGAAACCATTTTTTCCCCGGTCAAAAACCTGCGCGGCGCGGCTTTGGTCGAGGCGCAAATCCTGACCGGGCGGATGCACCAGATCCGCGTTCAGTTGCAGCACCTGGGGCATCCGATCCTGGGTGATGACCGCTACGGCGATTTTGCCCTCAACCGGCAGTTCCGTGAAAAGGGGTTGAAACGTCTGTTTCTGCATTCCGCCAGCGTCAATCTGGTGCTACATCTGACTGGGCGGCGTTATGTGGTGGAAGCGCCGTTACCCGATGATTTGCAAACCGTGGTGGCTAACCTGCGATGAAACCTTATTCCATACTGATTTTTGACTGGGATGGCACGCTGATGGATTCAGAGGCACACATCACCCAGTGTATGCGTAACGCCATCGCCATCGTGGGGACGGAACCGCGCACGGATGCAGAAATCCGCCACATCATTGGTTTGGGGCTAGAAGAAGCCATCCAGCATCTGTATCCGGACAAGCCCCGCAGCCTGATCCGCGCCATTGCCGACGAATACCGGCAGGAGTTTCTGGTACGCAGCAAGGGTGGCAGCGAACTGTTTGCCGGTGCACGGGAAACGCTTCATGCCTTGAATGCGGAAGGTTACTATCTGGCAATAGCGACCGGCAAATCCCGTCGCGGGCTGGACAAGGTGCTGGACGAAACCGGGCTGGGAGCGCTATTCCCCATTACCCGCTGCGCCGATGAAACCCACTCCAAACCGCATCCCCGGATGCTGGAAGAGATTTTGACAGACTATGACGCCGCAGCGCATGATGCCCTCATGGTTGGTGACAGTGAATACGACCTGCTGATGGCACGGAATATCGGTATGGATTCGCTGGCTGTCAGTTACGGCGTGCACGCGCTGGATCGCCTGTTGCAACATCAGCCGCGCGGCCATGTCGACGACGTTACCCACATTCCCGATTGGTTGACAACACAAAAGGATAAAAAATGAGTCAAGAAGAAACCCAAGCGATCCAGGTACTCAGGGAAGTCGCACTGGAAGGCATCAAGGAACAACGGCGGGCGCGGCGATGGGGAATTTTTTTCAAGCTGTTTTTTGTCGCCTACCTGCTGATTTTGTTGTTCGCCCTGCTTGGCACTGGCGCGTCATCCAGCAAACTGGCGGATGCAGACGAAATTACCGCCGTGGTCGACATCAACGGCGTAATCATGGACGGTGCGGTGGCCAGTGCTGAAATGGTCATCCCGGCACTGCAAGACGCCTTCGAGAACAAAAAAACCAAAGGCGTGATGTTGCGTTGCAATAGCCCCGGTGGCAGCCCAGTTCAATCCGGCATCATCAACGATGAAATCAAGCGTTTGAAAGCCGAACACAAGGATATTCCGGTCTATGCCGTCATTTCTGACTTGTGCGCATCCGGCGGTTACTACATTGTAGCTGCGGCAGACAAGATTTACGCAGACAAGGCCAGCATCGTCGGCTCCATCGGCGTGCGCATGGACAACTTCGGTGCAGTGGGGCTGATGGAAAAGCTGGGGGTAGAACGCCGTCTGTATACCGCTGGCGCGAACAAGGGAATGCTCGACCCCTTCCTGCCTGAAAATACAACCCAGGTAGCGCATGTACAGAAAATGCTGGACACCACCCATCAGCAGTTCATCCAGGTAGTGAAGGAAGGCCGCGGCGAACGCCTGAAGGATAACCCTGACATCTTTTCCGGCCTGTTCTGGACGGGCGAGGATGCGGTCAACCTGGGCCTGATCGATGGCTTGGGCAGTGATGCCTATGTTGCACGTGACCTGATCAAGGCAGAAGAAATGGTCAACTTTACGTCCGAAAAAGACTTGCTGGAGCGCCTGAGCGAACGGGTAGAAACCTCCCTGCACATGATGCTGGGCAACGGCTCGACCCCGCGGGCTGTCCTGCGCTAAGCCATGTGGGATGAACTGATCACACAACTGGCTGACGCCCTGCAAACCAAAGGCTGGATGTTGGCAACCGCAGAATCCTGCACTGGCGGCTGGATTGCCAAGGTCTGCACCGACATGGCGGGCAGTTCCGCCTGGTTTGAACGCGGCTTCGTCACTTACAGCAATGCAGCCAAGCAGGACATGCTGGACGTACAAGCCGTGACATTGGCGAACAATGGAGCAGTCAGCGAAGCGGTAACAGCAGAAATGGCGGCTGGCGCACTGTCGCATTCCCGTGCACAAGTCGCCGTATCGGTCAGCGGCATTGCCGGCCCCGGTGGAGGAACCCCAACAAAGCCGGTCGGCACAGTCTGTTTCGGCTGGGCTATGGAAAACGGCACGACACGCACTGAAACCTGCCACTTTGACGGAGATCGGGAAGCTGTGCGCCAGCAGTCAGTGGAGCACGCCTTGCGCATCCTGCTCCAGATGACCCGGTGACGCCCAAGCATGGATCTAACGGACGGGTAACGCCACCACCATCCTGAACTCAATGCGCTCACCCCCACCACCCCTGAGCCAGAAATTCTGCACGGCGATTTGCTGTTCCTGCGTTGTCACAAATTGCATCGTATAGCCAGGCGCAATATCCGGAATGCTGAGTTGCGCGGGATCAGGGCTTGTTCCCCACACCACTGCGTTATCACCCAGGTTCATGATATACGCAGTAGCGGGCGGAACATCCAGCTGATTACCCACTATCAGGGCATCCAGTTTCTCTTGCATGGCAGGGGCGTCAGCAATCTGGCCAAAGCGCCCACTGGCGGCATCGTATTCCAGATGCCCCAGCAAGTCGTACAGCAACTCACCCTGCACCTCAGGGTTGGCCACTGCCTTGTAGGGAAACACCAGCAAGGAAGCCGCCAAAAAGGCAAGCATCAAGCCTGCCAACGCAACACCCAGGGCAACACTGCGGGCGCTGACATGACGAGACAAAAAACGTCGAGGCATGTATCCAACCTTATCCAACACTCAATGCCAAGGAGTATAGTCCAGAATAAAGAATATGAATGCCACCTGAATCTAATTGATCAAAATTTTTATGCTGCGGGATAAACCGACTCAAGATACGCATAGACAGCAAACAAACCCATAGCCTCACCACCAACCGGTCGCCCTGCCCGTTCGCGGCTATTCCACGCCATGATGTCGAAATGCGCCCAATCAACCTCTTTGGGTATAAACTCGTTCAGGAACAGCGCCGCTGTGATAGCGCCACCGTAGCTGCCGCCGCTATTGGTGAAATCCGCATGGTTGCTTTTCAGCTGCTCGAAATACGGCTGGTGCAGCGGCAGGTTCCAGATCAGTTCACCAGACGCTGCCGACGCCGCCTGAAGCTTGGCCGTCAATTCACGATTATTGCTGAAAAAGACCGGGATTTCCGTACCCAATGCTACCCGCGCCGCGCCAGTCAGGGTGGCGAAATCCAGCAGCAGTTGCGGTTTCTGCGCCACGGCATCGGTTAGGGCATCACACAGCACCAGCCGACCTTCGGCATCGGTGTTATCCACTTCCACTTGCTTGCCCGCGCGGGTGGCGAGGATGTCGCCAGGGCGAAAGGCATCCCCACCGATAGCATTATCCGCCGCCGGGATCAGCACCCGTAAATGCACCGGCAGTTGCAATTGCATGATCAGCCGTGCCAGCCCCAGCACATGCGCCGCCCCACCCATGTCTTTTTTCATCAGGCGCATGTATTGGGAAGGCTTGATGTCCAGCCCTCCGGTATCGAAGCAGATGCCCTTACCTACCAGCGTCACCGCGGGGTGGTCAGGGTTCCCCCAGCGCAATTTCAGCAGGCGCGGGGCATGGCTGCTGGCACGCCCTACCGCATGGATGGCGGGATAGTTTTCCCGTAACAGATCTTCCCCAACCACTTCGCTGAAATCAGCCCCGAAAGCTTTCGCCAGTTGCCCCGTTGCTGCCGACAAGTGTTCCGGCATCATGTGGTTGGCGGGCTGATTGATCAGATCCCTCACCAATGCAACCGCCTGGATGAAAGCTCTCGCCCTGTCCTGCTGTTCCGGCATGTACAGGACTGGCCTGGGTTTGTTGTCTGGCTTGGTGAAGTTTTCAAACCGGTAGTAGCCCAATCCCCAGCCTAGGCTGGCAAGCAAACGGTCGGATTCCGGCCAGTCACATTCCAGATGGTAGTGCCCGCCCGGCAACTTACCCGGCAGACCCGCAATCGCCCAGCGCAGGCTATCCGCTTCGTCGTAGCCTGCCAGCACCTTGCTGATGCCGCCTTGCACATCCGGCAGCAGGCAAACCTGCCCCGGTTTGGCGCTGAAAGCGTGCAGTTTCGCCCAGTGCTGGCTGGCTTCCGGCAGGGAGGCCGCGAAGCCCCCCCACCCTGCCTGCGTCAGGGGATGCAAGGCAATGGAATTGGCTGGTTTTTCCTGTGTAAACATGCTTTCCCCTGCCTTAGTGACGGCAATCTTGCCACCAGCACGGCGTGCTGCTGATGAAGTCCAGCAGTGCCTGATACTTCGGAGCCTGGCTGGCTGGCTGGGTGATATATTCTTTCACGCCCCAAGGCCCGTGCTTGCTGAACACGCGCGGTGCGGTGTAATGCATCAGCAGTGCGCCACCTTCCGCTTTCCAACCATTCAGGAAACGGTCGTAGATGCCGCGCATCCGTGGGTCACGGTTGGCGGCATATAGCAGCGGGTTGGGGAACTCATCATCGGTTTTGGTATGGAAATCCGCCAGACCCTGACCGGCTTCATACGCCACCAGTTGCACGCCGTATTTATCGGTAATCGCCTTTTGGGTGCGGATATAACCCATCACCTTGTCATGTGAATAGCGGTACACCGGGTTGGTGATCAAGCCCAGCGCGTCATCCACATTCTTGATGGTGCGCACTTCGGCATGGCCACCGAACACATACGGACCAATGGCGAATGCGTCAGCATGTTTGTAGGCATCCTTGTGGCTAAGCACGGTTTCGGTCAGCTCGGTATTGATAGTCCAGCCAGACAGGATGCGCACCAGGCGCTGCGAGCCACCAAACACACTTTCCCAAATATTGAAGATTTCTACTGCACGCTGTGAGTAGTAACGGTAGCCCGCGCGTTTGGCGTTGGAATCCAACCCCAACTTCATCCCCATGTCGATCATGTGGTTACCCTGGGTGAAAATGGTGTTCCAGGTTTCGTTGCTGTATTCGATATGCGGCTTGAGGTTGCTGTTCAGATGTTGTTTGACGTAAGTGGCATACTGGCGCACGTAGTCGTCATCCGCCCCATGCGGGAGAGTAAACCATGGGTCGGCATTCATACGGTTGGCCAGTTCGACCTGGATTTCCAGTGGCGCGCCGCGCGTGCCCTCCTTGCCGCCCCAGGTCGCTTTGTCCAGCGTGTTGCGGCCAGACCAGCTGCGGTCGGTGCTGCGGGTGACGCCGCTCATGTTCATGAAACGGATGGCACGGAAATCTTTCATGAAATTCATGAAATCCGGGTTGAAAATAATGCTGCCCGCATGTTCCACGAAGGATTGGTAATTGCCGCTACAATCCGAAGCGGAAGCCACGCGCTGGAATGGGTTACTGGCGCAAACCCCGCCCGGTGGCAGGATACGGATATTGCGGACGTAATCCTGTGGGTTACTACGGGTGATCAGCAGCGACGCATTCAACATGCCATCCGCGCCCGCATCGATCTTGATGGTGTCATAGCCCTTGCCATGCTCTTGCAGGCTGGCATCATTCAGGTACTGGATGTCGCCTTCGCCATCATATAACACAGTATACGTCCCAGCAGGAATGACCGCAGCAGGTAGGTTGGAAAGGAAGCGGGTTCCCGCTTGCCCACCGTTCAGGTTGGCGGGCCAGCCGTTAGCATCATAGCTAACGTTGCCCTTGGTCAACCACGGCGCTGCTTCGGCAAATGGCATGGCGGCACGCATCAGGTCGATGAACGGCATACTGGCGTCACTTTCGTTCACTTCATTGGTGTTGGTACCAATGGGCGAAGCGGAATTTCCCCGGGAAAATGCGCCTTTGGAGGCGGACATCACCGCGCTGGAAGACGCCCTGAAAGCAGTGGCGGATGAATCGGAACCTGATGAGGTTTTGCCTGGAGTGGAACCGCAGCCGGTAGCACCCAGCAGCAAAATACTTCCAACTACCGCCATTCGGGTTAGTTTGGCCAGCATAGTCATAAAATCCTTTGTGCAAAATTCTTGTGAGTCATATTTCCGGATGGAAGTCTAGCATGAGGTTGGCACTTCTGCGACGAATATGCTTTTTTCACAACCGCCTAATCTGTTTGCCTGCATGGTGCACACCCATTACAATTGCGCCCTTGTTACAGATTAAACATTCTACTGGAGTACCAACCGTGGCTATCGAGCAAACCATTTCCATCATCAAACCTGACGCCGTTGCCAAAAACGTTATCGGCCAGATCTACAGCCGTTTTGAAAACGCTGGCCTGAAAATCGTTGCTGCCAAAATGCTGCACCTGAGCCAGGAAAAGGCAGAAGGCTTCTATGCTGTACATAAGGAACGCCCTTTCTTCGCTGATCTGGTTGCTTTCATGACCTCTGGCCCGGTGATGGTACAGGTGCTGGAAGGCGAAAACGCTGTTGCCAAAAACCGTGAACTGATGGGCGCCACCAACCCCAAGCAAGCTGATGCAGGCACTATCCGCGCTGATTTCGCCGAATCCATTGATGAAAATGCGGTTCATGGCTCTGACAGCCTGGAAAATGCGAAAATCGAAATTGCCTACTTCTTCGGCGAAGAAGGTCTGTGCCCACGCACCCGTTAATCTGATCTGCCTCTTTGCCCTCACCCCTTACGGGGGAGGGTTGGGAGGGGGGAATAAAAAATTGTCCGACACTGTTAACAAAGTCAACTTACTGGATTTCAGCCATGAAGGCATGAAAGCGTATTTCACTTCTATCGGTGAAAAACCTTTCCGCGCCACCCAACTCATCAAATGGCTGCACCAGATGAATGTTGGCAGTGTTGACCAGATGACCAATATCAGCAAGCCGCTGCGCCAGTTCCTGACGGAAAATACCGTCATCCGCGCACCGCAGATTATCATGGATCAGCACTCCGCCGATGGCACCCACAAATGGTTGCTGAGATTGGACGACGGCAACGCCATCGAAACCGTATTCATCCCCGAAGACGACCGTGGGACCCTGTGCGTTTCCTCGCAGGTTGGCTGTGCGCTGGATTGCACCTTCTGTTCAACCGCCCGGCAAGGTTTCAACCGCAACCTGACGACGGCAGAAATCATCGGCCAGTTGTGGGTAGCCAAACGCACCCTACAAGCCGACCCCGGGGGGGCGCGCGTGATCAGCAACGTGGTCATGATGGGCATGGGTGAACCACTGCTAAATTTCGACAACGTGGCCAATGCCCTGATGCTGATGATGGATGACAACGCTTACGGGTTGAGCAAGCGCCGTGTCACCCTCAGTACTTCCGGCGTGCTGCCAGCCCTGGCGCGCCTGGCCGACACCATGGATGTATCACTGGCCGTATCCCTGCACGCGCCCAACAATGAAGTGCGCAACCAGTTAGTGCCACTGAACCGCAAATACCCCATCCAGGAACTGATGGCGGTCTGTCGCCAGTTTCTTGCCAAGAAAACCACCGAGCGCAATCATATTACCTGGGAATATGTCATGCTGGAGGGCATCAATGATAAAGATGAACATGCCCACCAGTTGGTGAAACTCTTGAAGGGCATCCCATCCAAAATCAACCTGATCCCTTTCAACCCGTTCCCGGAAACCCGTTACAAACGCTCCAGTAACAACCGGATACACCGTTTTCGTGATATTCTGGCGGCGGCGGGGTACACTGTCATCACAAGAAAAACGCGGGGAGAAGATATTGATGCGGCATGCGGCCAACTGGCCGGGCAGGTCAATGACAAAAGCCGCCGGGAAATCCACTTCGCCCGCATTGAACAAGGGTAATAATAATGAAAACAATCAGATTTGCTTTGCTGTTGGTGTTTCTTGTCAGCATCACAGCGGGCTGCTCCAGCAACCCCTCTTCCAGTTCCGACAAGGCGACAAACTACTACACTCAGCTAGGCATCGGCTACCTGCAGAAAGGCCGGCTCGATCTGGCTGCCCTCAACCTGGAAAAGGCACTAGCAAAAGATTCCAGTTCAGCTGACACCCACCATTATTACGCGCTGCTACAGGAACGCCTGGAGAACAATGAGAAGGCAGGCAAGCATTTCCGCAAAGCCATCAGCATCACCCCCAAGGATTCTGCCCTGCTCAACAATTACGGCTCCTACTTGTGCCGCATGGGCAAATATTCCGCCGCCGAAGACGCTTTTCTCGCAGCTGTGCGCGATCCGCTCTATAAAACACCGGAGTTTGCCTATACTAATGCCGGTATCTGCACCCGTAAGACGGGTGATTCCGCTCGGGCAGAAGACTATTTTCAGCAAGCACTGGCCAAAAACAACCGTTTTTCGGAAGCCCTCTACCAGATGGCCAAACTTAACCAGGAAAAAGGCGACTACGCCAAGGCAGAAGCATTTCTTTACCGCTATAATGAGAGCGCAGCCCCTAGCCCCGAGAGTTTGCTGTTGTGTTATCAGGTGCAAACCAGCCTCAAGGAAATGGACAAAGCAGAAGCCTGTGCCACCGCGTTACGGGCAAAATTCCCGGAAAGCGCTGCAGCTGGCCAGGTTAATTGATAAAAAGTTGGAGGACACGTGACGGATACAGCCCCCCCAGTTGAAGAAAAAAAAGCATCTGTCGAACCGGGAGACCTGACCGCGAAACTCGTGGAGTGCCGGGAAAAAGCTGGTCTTGATATTGATCAGGCAGCAGAAGAATTGCACTTGTCTGTCCATATCCTGCAAGCACTGGAACGGGAAGATTTTACCCGCCTGCCGGAACCCCCCTATGTGCGTGGCTATCTGCGTGGTTACGCCAAACTGGCTGATACGGATGCGCGTGAACTGATCCGCACCTATGAAGCCTTGCGCGGTGCCAATCCGGATGAAATTGCCCACCATTTCGCGCCTGCCCGCCCCCTTAACAAGGTTACACAACCCGCCATTTCCAGCTCGACCCTCAAATTTATTGGCTTTGGCGCACTGGTATTGTTGCTAGGGCTGGTTTCCATGATCCCTGGCGTGCGTGAATGGGCAAGCCACACTTGGGCATCGTTTTCCGCCCAAACCAACCCGCCGGATGTGCCGCGCCCCCCTTCCGCCATGGACGCCTACGTAGCCCAGAAAGCAGCCCAGGAACGGGAGAAAGCACAAGAAGAACAACAGGCCAAACAGGCAGCAGCCCAGCAACAAGCCGCAGCCCCAGCCGTGCCCGCAGCAAGCAGCGCCCAGGATACCCCTGCTGCCCAGGATGCAACCGCATCCACCACGGTAACACCAGCAACAGAACCCACACCCACGCAAACGGCTGACGCGGACACATCTGCCAGCCTGGACAGCCCGGCGATCACGTCTGCAACGGCTGACGCCACTAACACTGCTGCGGCCACACCAGGTGCAACAACACAAAATGCCCCTGCGACAGACGCAGCATCCCCGACCCCAGCAGCAAGTGCAGACCAGACAGGTGCAAACAACCCAGCCGCACCCGCTGCTGATGGAACCACGGCGCAGCAAACCCCTACCGGTGCACTCAACATCAAAATGGAGTTTGCGGAAGATGTCTGGCTACAAATCAAGGGTCATGAGAACAAAACCCTGTTTGAGTCGCTCAATACAGGTGGTAGCATCAAGGAATTCCAGGCTGCTACCCCACTAAGCTTCAAGGTCGGCAACGCACCTGGTGTAAAAATTTACATAAACGGGCAACTGTTTGACCAGACCCCCTACGTCAAGGGCAGTGTTGCCCGCTTCAAACTCGATTAAGCATGAGCAAAAATATCCAATCCATCCGCGGGATGAATGACATCCTGCCGGATGCATCCCCCGCATGGCAGTATTTCGAGCAGACCGCCCGCAGCCTGTTGGGTCGTTACAGCTACAACGAAATCCGTATGCCGATTGTGGAACAGACCGACCTGTTTTCCCGCGCCGTGGGCGAAGTCACCGATATTGTCGAAAAGGAAATGTACACCTTTGCCGACCGTAACGGCGACAGCCTGTCACTGCGCCCGGAAGGCACCGCCGGTTGCATCCGCGCCGGTATCCAGCATGGTCTGTTACACAACCAGCAGCAACGCCTGTGGTACATGGGGCCGATGTTCCGCCACGAACGCCCGCAAAAAGGCCGTTACCGCCAGTTCCACCAGATCGGCGTGGAAGCCTTCGGCATGGCCGGGCCGGACATTGACGCCGAACTGATCGCCCTGACCGCACGGCTGTGGAAAACGCTCGGCCTGCGCAACCTGCGCCTGGAATTGAACACCCTGGGTACACCAGAATGCCGCCACGCCTACCGTGAATTGCTGGTGGAGTATTTCAGCGCCCACGCCGATAGTCTGGACGAAGACTCCAAACGCCGCCTGCACACCAATCCGTTGCGTATCCTCGACACCAAGAATCCGGACATGAAAGCGCTGGTCACCGCCGCACCTAGCCTGCACGACCATCTGGATGAAGTTTCCCGCGAACATTTCACCGCACTGCGTGCCCTGCTGGACGCCATGGGCATCGAATACGAAATCAACCCCCGGCTGGTACGTGGGCTGGATTATTACACCCACATGGTATTTGAATGGGTGACGGATGAGCTCGGCGCGCAAAGCACCGTTTGCGCCGGTGGCCGCTATGACGGGCTGGTGGAACAGCTTGGTGGCAAGCCAACCCCCGGTGTCGGTTTCGGCATGGGTATGGAACGCCTGATCCTGCTGCTGGAAACCCAGGGCATCGCCGCACCTGCCGCCAACCCGGACGTATTCCTGATCATGGCAGGCAACGCCGCCCTCCAGGCTGGCCTGGCCATAGCGGAAACCCTGCGGGACGCCCTGCCAAACTTGCGCCTGACCAGCAACTGTGGTGAGGGCAGTTTCAAGACCCAGATGAAACGCGCCGACAAATCCGGCGCTGCCGTTGCCCTGATTTTGGGCGAAAATGAGGTGCAACAGGGCGTTTGTGGCCTGAAACCCTTGCGCGGCGACGGCGGGCAGATTAACCTGCCCATCAGCCAGGTGGCTGAACAAATTTCCGTTTTTCTAGCAAAAACACAATAATAGCAATCTTGCTTCAAAGGGCAGAACAATGAGTGATTACAAAACCGACGACGAAAAAGTTGAAGAACTGAAAGTCTGGTGGAAAGAAAACGGCACATCCGTGGTAGCCGGGGTAGCGTTGGCCATTGCCGGGCTGTTTGGCTGGCAGTACTGGAAGGATTACCAGGAAACCAACGCCGCTGAAGCATCCGCCCTCTACGCGCAAGCCAGCAAGGCCAGTGAAACCTCGCTGGAGCAGGCTCAGGCAGACATCAAGACCCTGCAAGGTGACTACGCCTCCACGCCCTATGCGGCTATTGCCAGCCTAAAGCTTGCACAGCAATACGCCGAAAAAGGCGAATACGAGCCAGCCGTCACCGCCCTGCAATGGGTTATCGACAACAGCAAGGAAGCGGATTTCAAACATCTGGCCAACATCCGCCTTGCCCGCACCCTGCTGGCGATGCAGAAAACCGACGAAGCGCTGGGGCTGGCCAACCAGTCCTACCCAGTGGCCTACCAGTCATTGGTGGACGAGCTGAAAGGCGACATTTACGTTGCCCAGAACAAAACGACGGAAGCACGCGCAGCCTATGACAAAGCCATGCTCGGTAGCGCAGGCGGGTCGACGGAATTTATTAAAATCAAGCGGGACAATCTTGGCGAAGGAGCTTAAGGACTACTATGAAACGGATTACTGCCGCCCTACTGATCACCCTGAGCCTTTCCGGGTGCAGCACTTTCCAGCAGATGACCTCGGCCATCATGCCTACCAGAGACAGTAATCCCCCCAAAGCGCTGAAAGAATTCAAGCCAACCGCCACTGTGCGCACGTTGTGGCAAGCCAATACCGGCAGCGGTGCAGGTAAACAGTATGTGCGCATACACCCTTACGTCGACAACAGCGGTGTTTTCGTGGCAGGTGGCAAATCCGCCAGCGCTTGGGACAAGGCCAGCGGCAAGCGCCTATGGCAAGCATCGCTGACTGAAGACATCACGGCTGGCGTCAATGGCGGCGAAGGCGCGGTTTTCGTGGGGGGTGGCAATGGCAGCGCTATCGCCCTCGACCGGCAAACCGGCAAAACCCTGTGGAAAACCAGCCTGGGCAGTGAAGTGCTGGCTGTTTCCCCCGCTAAAAACGGCATTGTCGTATTCCGCACCAGCGGCGGTGGCCTTTATGGCCTTTCCACCTCCAGCGGCGAAGGGCTGTGGAAACAAATGCGCCAAAGCCCCATCCTGTCGTTACGCGGAGCCAGCGTCCCGCTGGTGGTGGGCGGCATGGTCATTGCTGGTTTCGACAGTGGTGTCGTCACGGCATTTGACATGCGCAACGGTGCGGGGTTGTGGGAAATCCCCCTTTCCATCCCCCGTGGCAGCAGCGACCTTGACCGCATGACCGATGTGGACGGCAAGATGAAAGCACTCGGCGAAGCCCTGTTCGCCACCAGCTACAATGGCCAGATTGCCGGCATCAACATGCGCAACGGTACCGCTGCGTGGGCAGCGCCCTACTCCAGCCACACCGGCGTGGATGCCGACCCCAACGGCCTGTACACCAGCAGCGAAGAAGGCTACCTGTGGAAACTGGATCCGCAAACGGGTAACCCACAGTGGAAAATGGACGATCTGGAGGGCCGCCAGCCCACTGCCCCTACCCTGGTTGGCCATTACATCACCGTTGGCGACAAGGACGGCTACCTGCACTGGGTCAACGCCAGCAACGGCCAGCTGGCCGCCCGCGTGCGCGGCGATACGGCTGGTTACACCACCGAACCAGAAGCCGATGGCAACGTCATTTATACGCTGGGCAAAAGCGGACAACTATCCGCTCTCACCATCCAATAGACCGCGCCATGCTGGGTGAGCCTCGATTAGCGCGAGCGCTTCCCGCAACAAGGTTTTCCCCGGTTCCATGCGTGGCCAAGTTGACAGGCCGGAAGGGTGCGGCAGTGGAATCAGGTCAGTGCCCCGGCCTTGCAACACTATCCGGTGGCACTTGCCTACGACCTCATCCAGTTTTTTTGCGCTCAGGAACTGGTTGATCGCCAGCTTCCCCACCAAAATAAGCAGTTGTGGCTGTAACAGACTTAGTTCCGCCTGCAACCAGCGTGAACAAGCCATGATTTCCCTTTCCGATGGCATCCGGTCACCACCTTTAGGGTTTTTGCCGGGAAAACAGCGGCACACGGCGGACATATAGACCCGCTGCCGAAAGCTTTCCTCATCCAGTCCGATGCCTTCAAACCATTTGAACAGGGTTTTGCCTGCTGTCCAGCCAAATGGGCGCATGACTTTTGCTTCGTGGATACCGGGTGCTTGCCCGATCGACATCACCGGCGACATCACGGGATTGCCGGTAATCACCGGGCGGATCATTTGCGGGCAAAGCGTACACTGGCGCAGAGCTTGCTGGTGTGCAACAAGCTCTGGATGGGGATGGATGATGTCCATATGGATACAAGGGGAAGTTATTTACCCGCAATGGACAGATACAGATACAGCAAGCCAAGGGTAATGGCGATGCCAACCAGCCCCATGACAACCGTGCCAAGGTATTTTTTCCGCAAACCGTACATAATCCAGTAGGTTTCCAAACCCACAAAGGCAGCCGCCGCGCCATAAGCAATAAAGACATTGGCGTTTTCAAGGCTGGTGGCCGAAATGAATACGACGTAAAAAACAAACGCTACCCCAATGGGCAACAACGAAAACACCCAGTTCGCCACCACGTCGGGGCTATCTTTCGCTGCTGACAACTGATCAGGGGTATTTTTTTGTTCCATACTGCGCTCCTCCTAGTACATTGAACTGGCGTATACCCTACGCAATTTTTACCACAGACGCCATGACTTCCCTCAAACAGGTAACAAAAATGTATGCGCCTGCATACCTGTGCAGAGCGTGCTACACTCAGCACATGCCCATATACGGATAAAATTCATGCAAGACCCCGATCAAGACCCTGAACAACAACGTAACTTCTGGATTGGCAACGGCCTGTTGGGTCTGGCCTTGCTGATGCTGTTTTTCATGGAACCCCTCTCGGAAATGCTGGGGATGGGCGCTGTTGCCGCGTGGATGGTCTGCGCTGCTGCCGGCACTTACTTCATTATGAAAAAGTGACTCCGCGCCAACCAGTTGTGCAACCCTACCTTGGCAACAAAAATGACAAATTATGCACCTGAAACACCCCCTGCTTACGGTCACTGAAAAAACACTCCAGCGTCTTGCGCACTGAATGGAAGGCCAGCTCCTCCCACGGCACTTCATGCTCATGGAACAAGCGCGTCTCCAGACTTTCCGATCCAGGGTAAAAATCATCCGCCACCAGTTCGCAACGGTACAGCATGTAGACATGGCTGACATGCGGAATACTGATCACGGAAAACAGGCGCAAATCCCGCAGCTTGGCATTGGCTTCCTCATGCGCTTCGCGGGCGGCGGCCTGCTCGGTGGTTTCGCCGTTTTCCATGAAACCGGCGGGCAAAGTCCACAAACCGTAACGCGGCGCAATCGCCCGGCGGCACAATAACACCTGTCCCCCCCAGACCGGCAATGCCCCCGCGATGATTTTCGGGTTCTGGTAATGGATGACGCCACATTCACCACAAACATGGCGCAAGCGGTCATCGCCGTCGGGAATTTTTAGGGTCACAAGCGCGCCACATTCGCTGCAATAATTCATGTTTTTTCCTCAAATAATGCTATCCTACCCGCCTTCAAGTGAAGCTTTGACCTGATTTATACCATGAAACCCGTTCTGGCACTGATTGGCCGACCCAATGTAGGCAAATCCACCCTGTTCAACCGCCTGACCCGCTCGCGCGACGCGCTGGTGGCGGATTTCCCCGGCCTGACCCGTGACCGCAAATACGGCACCGGCGACCACCATGGGCGCGGCTATATGCTGATCGACACCGGCGGCCTCAGTGGCGAAGAAACCGGTATCGACGAATACATGGCGAAGCAGACCCGCGCCGCCATTGCCGAATCCAGCGCCATCCTGTTCCTGGTGGACGGGCGTCAGGGGCTGACTGCGGCTGACGAACAGATTGCCCGCGACATCCGCCAAACCGGCAAGCCGGTATTCCTGCTGGTCAACAAGATTGACGGCGTGGATGCAGATCAGGCTTCGGCGGAATTCTATGCACTGGGCTTCACCGAAGTCTTCATGATTGCCGCTTCCCAGGGGCGTGGCGTCACTTCGATGATCGACGACATACTGGATCATCTGGGCGCGGAATTTGAGGACGAAGAAGAGCAAGAAGATGACGGCAGCATCAAGATTGCTTTCATAGGCCGCCCCAACGTCGGCAAATCCACCCTGATCAACCGCATCCTCGGCGAAGAGCGCGTGATCGCCTTTGACCAACCGGGAACCACCCGTGACAGCATTTTCATCCCGTTTGAGCGCGACGGGCTGCGTTACACCCTGATCGACACCGCCGGGGTACGCCGCCGCCGCAGTGTCGATGAAGCCATCGAAAAGTTCAGCATCATCAAGACCCTGGACGCCATCCAGCGGGCGCATGTCGTGGTGATGCTGGTGGACGCGCATGACGCCATCACCGACCAGGACGCCCACCTGCTGGGGCTGGCACTGGAAGCGGGCCGCGCCCTGATCATTGCCGTCAACAAGTGGGATGGCCTGGAATCGGATGAACGTGACTGGATCAAGCAACAGCTCGAAGTCAAACTGCCCTTCGTGCTGGATTTCGCCGAAGTCTTTTTCATTTCCGCCCTACACGGCTCCAACGTCGGCCTGCTATATGCAGCGGTGAAACGCGCCTACGATTCCGCCATGCTCAAGGTCGCCACTTCGCGCCTGACGCGGATTCTGGAAATGGCTGTACAACAGCACCAGCCGCCCCTCACGCGCGGCCAGCGTATCAAACTGCGCTACGCCCATCAGGGTGGCAGCAACCCGTTCCGCCTGATCATCCACGGCAACCGCACCGAATACGTGCCGGACAGCTACACCCGCTACCTGACCAACTATTTCCGCCAGACCCTGAAGCTCACCGGCACGCAGGTGCGCGTTGAATACAAGACTGGTGAAAACCCCTACGAAGGCAAGCGCAACACCCTGACCCCACGGCAGGAATACAAGCGCCAGCGGATGCTTGGTCATGTGATCAAGGAACGCAAAAAACGGGCAAAAAAGAAGTAGGCCCCCTCATGTCTTCTGCCGACGACAAGACCCCGGAAGACGACAGCACTCTGCTGGATCTGCCAGACATTACCCCACGTTACGTGCGCCTGCGTGAAGCCCTGCCCAACAATGCCGGCCTGACTCTGACGGAAAAACGCCTGCTGATCAGCCAGGCCAGGTTGCTGCTGGAACACGTTTACGTCCACTTGCACCTGAAAAAAGCGCTTTACGGCATCGACCCGGTACAGCGCCTGACTCTGCTGCAATACCGGCTGGAAAATGCCAGCGATGTCATCACCACCAGTGAACTGGAATTCCACAGCGAATTACTGGCCATCTTCAACGACGTGCATGACCTGCACACCAATTACATCCTGCCCCAGCCTTACCGCAGCATGACGGCGTTTTTGCCGTTCCTGTTGGAAGAATGCTTCGACGAGCAGCGCAAACCCCATTACATCGTCAGCAAACTGTTCCGCGATTTCCACCACCGCGACTTCCGCCCGGGCGTGGAAATCATCCGCTGGAATGGTCTGCCGATTGCCGAAGCCATCCGCCAGAATGGCGCGCGCGAGGCCGGTAGCAACCATGCGGCACGTTTCGCCGTCGGCCTCAGTTCCCTGACCATCCGCCCACTGGCCACCAGCTTGCCGCCGGATGAAGACATTATCCGCCTCAGCTACCGCAACCATGGCGGGCAGGTCAACACCATCGAATTTGAATGGTGGCTGCTTGAGCACACGCCGCCTGCCGAAGAAGACGGCCTGACGCCCATGGATGCCGAAGCGGAAGAGCTGTACGCCGCCGCGCAAATGGGCAATTACCTGAAAACCGGGCGCATCAACCATTGCCGTAAAATCCTGTACGCCCCCGACGCCTGGCGGGCGGAACAAATGCAGGACAATGCCGAACGATTTTCCCTGGATGAATCGCTGGAAACCGTTTTCCCCGCCATTATCCGCGCCCGACCCGTCACGACACCGCACGGCAGGTTTGCCTATATCCGCATTTTCAGTTTTATCGTCCCGCAGCCGGAAATTTTCATCTCGGAAATCATCCGCCTGCTGTACGAACTACCACAAGATGGCCTGATACTGGATGTGCGCGGCAATTCCGGCGGCTACATCAACATGGCGGAACGCCTGCTGCAACTGCTCACGCCCCACCTGATTGAGCCGGAAAAGGCGCAGTTCCGCGCCAACGCTTTCACCCGCGAACTGTGCAAATACAATGCGCCGTCAAAAGTCGCACCCGGCATCGACCTGTCACCGTGGACACCATCGCTGACCCAGGCGCACGCCAGCGGCTCGCTGTATTCCACCGCCCACAGCCTGACCAGCCCGGAAGAAGCCAACAACCTCGGCCAGATTTACAGCGGCCCGGTGGTATTGATTACCGACGCCCAGTGTTACAGCGCCACCGACATGTTCGCCGCCGGGTTCCAGGATCACAATATCGGCAAAATCCTCGGTGTGGATGACAACACCGGCGCGGGCGGCGCGAATGTCTGGACGCACTACCTGTTGCGCAGGCTGACCACCATCCCCGCAATCACCGCCAATGCAGGCACACCCAATCTGGAAGCTCTGCCACGTTACGCCGATTTCCGCGTCTCCACCCGCCGCATGTTGCGGGTCAAAGGTAAAAGCGGGATGCCGCTGGAAGATTTCGGCATCGCGCCCGACGCCCGCCATTACATGACCCGCCGTGACCTGCTGGCAGGCAATATCGACCTGATCAACCATGCCGCCAGCCTGTTGGCCAGCGCCCCACGCTACCGGCTGCAAACCGACATCCGCACGCAAAACAAGCGCTGCAAGCTGCACATCACCGCCACCAACATCGACCGGCTCGACTGGTATATTGACGGTCGCCCGGCAGGGTCACGCAACGTTAGTAACAGCAAGTTTAGCATTCCCATCCCACACGCTGCCTTCGGCAAAACCGCGCGGCTGGAGGCGTATGCCAAGGGGAAAAAGGTAATTAACCGGCTGGTGACGCTGGCTTGCGCCGACGATTGACCCTTCCCAAATTCAGATTTACCGGAACAATGCCATGTGGTTACAGAAAGAACTGAGACTGAAAGCCAAACCGCGTGGTTTTCACCTGATTAGCGATGAAATCCTGCACCAGCTACCGGAACTTGGCTCCATCAACATTGGCCTGATGAATATCTTCATCAAGCACACCTCCGCGTCACTGACCATCAATGAAAATGCCGACCCCAGCGTGCGGCAGGATTTTGAAAGCTTTTTTAACCGCGCCGTACCGGAAAATGAACCCTATTACCGCCACACGGATGAAGGCAGCGACGACCTGCCCGCCCACCTGAAAGGCAGCATTCTGGGTTTCAGCCTGAATATCCCCATCAGCAACGGGCGTTTGAACATGGGAACCTGGCAAGGCATTTACCTGTGCGAACACCGCAATTACGGTGGTGCGCGCAGTATCGTTGTCACCGTACAGGGGGAATAACTACTTCCCACGCACTTGGTCACGGTAGAACAAATTCCAGGTGTCAAACGGGTAAATCCTGCCGTTTGGCTCGACGAAATGGGTGCAGGAACGCTTCACCGAACCAATGTCGAAGTCGTATTTGTCCATGAACGCCATGATGACGATGCGGAACACATTGTCGTAGGTCAGCCCGTCGCCCTGGATGCGCGGCAGGCAGCACAGCATGGTTTGCAGGTTGCCGGTAGTCTGTTCGCTGCATGCATCCAGCGAAAACAGTTTCAGGAAAGCGTTTTTCAACCCCGGACTTTTTTCAAAGGTAATGGTGTTATCCACGCCCTTGAGCAGTTCTTCGCGCGGCAGCAAACCCGTTACTGGCACGATTTCCCCGCCCATTTTGATGCCGTAGCCGATGGAAATATTTTCCGGGTGGCAGGGCAGCGGGATCATGTCGGTATCACCGAAGGGGTTGTCGGCTTCGATGATGCGGGTGCGGATTTCGCTCAGGGTAATACGGTTGGCAGGCTTGTCGCCTTCGTTGCGCCCGGCGTCCTGCACCGGCTGGAAGGTAATGCCGCGCACGCATTTCCACTGCTGGGCGAAGTTGATGATCTCGCCGATTTCATCGTCATTCACGCCCTTGCGGATCACGCACACCAGCGTGGTGGAGATGTTGTGCTGCTCCAGCTTTTTCAGTGCCTGTTGGCGGATACTACGCATGTCCTGCCCACGGATATTTTGCAGCGCTTCCGCTTTGAGTGAATCGAATTGCAAGTAGACCTCGAAACCCGGCTTGAGGCTGGCGAGTTCCTCCACCAGATGCGGGTCACGGGCGATGCGGATGCCGTTGGTGTTGAGCATCAGGTGGCGGATCGGGCTGGCTTTCAGACGCCGCAGAATATCCATCAGTTGCGGATGCAGGGTCGGTTCGCCACCGGACACCTGCACCAGATCGGGCTGCTGCTCACTGGCCAACAGGGTTTGCAGCATGGTTTCGATGTCTTCCATGCTGCGCGGGTTGCCCATACCAGGTGCGGAATTGGCGAAACACACGGGACAGTGCATATTGCATTCGTCGATGATTTCAAACAGCGCCAGGCAGGAATGCTGCTCGTGGTCAGGGCACAGGCCGCAGTCGTGCGGGCAACCCTGGTTGATTTCGGTCTGGAATGCGCCCGGCATGTCGCCCGGTTTCAGATAATCCTTACAGCGCTTGTAATACCCGATGTCGGTGGAAACCAACGTCTTTTGCACGCCGTGTTCCTGGCAGCGCTTCTGGTAATAGACATTGCCATGCTGGAACAGGATTTTGGCTGGCACGACCGCAAGGCATTCCTCGCACAAGGATTGTGTCTGGCCGTAGAAGATGTAAGGTCGGGCTTTGTTACCCATGATTGCGACTCCGGTTGAGCATCAACAGCGCATACGCCAGCAGCGCCAGACTGAGCAGGTGGAACAGGTTCAGGCCAGCCAGCAGCGGCGGGTAAGGCTTGAGGAATTCCCACGCAAAACGTTGCCCCGCGTATACCAACACAAATACATAAAAGCCCTGCGCCTGCCAAAATACTGGATTCCGAGGGTAACGCAGCAGTAAAACCACCAGAAATGCCAACATGGTCAGGCTTTCGTACAACTGCACAGGATGCCGCTGCACACCATCACCAAAATCGACGCCCCAGGGCAAGCTGGTTTCCGTGCCATAGGTGAAATCCGGCAGGCCGGCGAGAAAACAGCCTACCCGCCCGACCACAATCAGCATGATCAGACCAGGGACGAAATACAGCCCGGTAGACTGGCGGATTCCAGCGAAATATTTGAAGGTTTCCGCTGCCACGATCGCGCCGAATACCCCGCCCAACATGCTTTTGGCGACGCCACCCTGCCCTGCGAGGTGCAGGTTGAGCGTCCCGAACAGCGTACTGCCTGCCGCCAGCCCCAGCAGCAAGGCCAGCAGATAATAATGATGCTGGGAGGAATCGCTAATCCCGGCAGGCCGTGACAGCACATATTGGCGACGGAACCACAGGCTGACCAACACCCCACTGACCAGCGCCAGCAAGTCGAACAAGAAGTGCAGCATCACAGCTGTTTACCCCGCAGCAAGAGGAGCAGCGGCCACAGTAATCAACAGAAAACTACCAAACAACAACAAAACCAGTACACCGAAAGACCACAACAACCAAAACAATAAACTTCCTGCCAGCGGATACGTATGTTCAGACATATCAGCTGCCTACCGGTGCAGGCGGCTGTTCAGGCGCAGGCGGTGGCTCCACCGGGCGGGAATTATTACTGTAAGGCAAACTGGAGCAACCCAACGCAAGCCAGATGGCGACGATACCACCCGTTAACCAGACAAGATATTTTGCTGCCATTTCTTCATCCCTCCGTTTTTAGCAGTATAGCAATATCTGCAAAGGGAAACGGCTGGGTTTCTTCAGCGCATCTTTTCCAACGCCAGCCATTGCAGGGCGATGATTGCCAGTGACGCCTGGATTTTACCCGCACGCAGCCATTCCATCACGATCTGGCGCGGGATAACGGAAACGCGGATGTCTTCGTGCTCGTGCGGCAGGCCATGGATGCCGGTTGGCACGCTAGACAAATCCACCGGCGCGTAGTAAAGGCTGATGATTTCGGTGGAACCGCCCGCGCTGGGGTAGTAGTCCATAATGTGTTCCAGCGTGTCGACCGTGCAACCGGCTTCCTCCATGGCTTCGCGGCGGGCTACGTCTTCGTTGCTTTCGCCGTCCTCGACGATGCCGGCGACGATTTCGACCATCCATGCGCCTGCCGGGTCACGCAGCGCAGCACCGGGGCGGAACTGTTCCACCATCAGCACAGTGTCGGCCTTGGGGTCATGCAGCAATACGGCGACGGCGTTGCGGCGCTCGAAAATTTCACGCCTAACCCTACCCGACCAGCCACCTGCAAACAGCTCGTGGCGGAATTCATAGGCGTCGACGCGGAAAAAGCCCTGGTACAGGTTTTGCTGGCTGAGGATGTCGAATTTCATGGTGTAATATCATGGGCAGTGGGTCAAAGGGGCAGTGTGCGGTAGAGGGAAAAGAATTGCAAAAGTAACCCAGCTACGCCGGGTCGCCCATCCCTTACAAAGACTGCCACAACGACGTGAAATCATCCTCATCCTCTTCCAGCGCACGATCCGACAGGGTGGTGAAGCGGAAATAGGCAAACGCCCCCAGGCATTCATCCAGCAACACCAGCCGCACCCGTTCTTCGCGCTCGGCAAATTCCAACTTGATTTCATCCCCTGCCTGGAAAATGTAGGCAGGCAGGATCAAGGCCGGGTCTGGCCGTGCGCCCTCGATGCTCGGCAACATCAGGCCATCAACAGGCAGTTTCTGGGTCAAGCCACGGTTGATGACCTGTTGCACTGAAAGCACCATGACCTTGGTGGAAAGCAATTCCACGCCGCAGCACAAGCCCTTGCCAGCCACAAATTCCATCCACTTGATCACCCCAATCATCCAGACAGAATTTTCATCGGCCAGATCGCGCAAGCCCACGATTTCACCGACCCGCGCACCGGACTCTTCCTTGCCCTCCCAGCACAGGCCGTAGCCGCCGACACTGGTATTCATGACTTTCCAGCTATGGATGCGCGCCCCGTCCTCCTCGCTGACATGCTGGATGACAGCCTGCTGGGCTTCCCCCTCGTCTTCATAATCACCTGACAGGAATACATTGAACAGCATGTCTTCCGCTTCGGCGTCTTCGTTGGCTTCAGTCCGCTGGGAATGGCGGATCACCCCCAGCACATCCGTCATGCGCGTCACCATACCGATGCTTTCCTTTTTCGGAAAACGGTTGAAACTGCGGTTGCGCACAGCCGTCAAGTGATAAATGACCCGCTTGGCCAGATTACGGCTCAGGCCATCGTGCAGAATCATGGCAGGGATACCCTTGGCTTCCAGCTCGCGGATATGGTCGTCCATGCAGGCCACCAATACTTTCAGGGTGATGACCCGGACTGTCGGCGAATGCGGCAGGTCGCTAATGGGCATCATTACCGCCGGTTCATCGCTGTTGAGCACAGCGGCATGGACATAATCGCCGATCTGTTGCCCACCGGAATCCGGCGAGATACCCGCCAGATGGGAATGCTTCACAAAATACTGCATCAGGCGGGTCACTTCCCCCTGCCGCAAACTGTAGGGCTTGACCAGCGCCAGCAGGTTCATCTGGATGTAACGCGCCTCAATAGTGGGCGCGCCAGGGGAGGGGTCGCGGATTTTTAACTGGTCAACGCCATTTTCCGTCGCCAGCAAATACAGGTGGTGGATGTCGTGCCACAAAGTTTCGCGGGTACGCACATACACCGAATACGTCAGCAGCAGCACCCGCCCCATGAAATCCAGTGCGCGGTAAATCGTCATTTGGAGGGCTTTTTTATTGCCTTCCTTTTTAGTCAGCATATCCAGCGCCGCCACCTGATAGGAACCGGCAAACTCCAGCATCAGCGACTGGGTAAGCTCGAAAATCTTTTGGCTTTTTTGCGTCAGGGGAAAGGCGCGCGCCTCCAGATGGCGCTGCAATGCCTCCAGGGAAACTTCCACCGCCGGGCGCAGCATTTCGCTGATATTCAGACGGGTCATGGCGGGCAAGGCACGCCGGTTCAAATCCACCAGCCCATGGAAGATGCGCCGGGTGGTCTCGCCGGGGTCTGTCAACGGCAGGCTGGCTATCCAGGCGCGTGCCTTGCTTTCAGACAGCGGGATGAAACGTTGGTTGGAAACGGGGGCTTCTGCTATCGCCATAGGTCTACTATCCGTTATTATTTTTTCTGTATCACCGCAGTGTAGCAGCATCAAACGCCATGCACGACTACCTTGCGACAATCGCGCATAGCGGCGCAGAAATCCCCCTAAGCCTTCAGTAAGGACATAGGCAAAACATTCAACAAACCACGCAAATTCCAGTAGCCTGCCACACCGACCAGAAGGCTGCCTGCTACCCCACCAACCAACAGCGGTAACAAATTCAGTTTCATGTCGAGGTCAAACAGGTAATAACCAAACAGGTTACCGGCAGTCAGAGCCAGCAGCCCAGCCAACACACCCGCCAACGCGCCCAGCAACAGGAATTCACCCCAGATGCGCCAGCGCAGTTCCGCCCGACCCGCGCCCAGCGATTTGAGGATGGCGATTTCGCGCCGCCGTTCGGCTTTCTGCGATTGCAAGGCCGCAATCAGCACCACCACGCCCGCTATCAGAGTGAAGACGAAAATGCCCTGTACAGCCATGCTGACCTGCGCGATCAGGGAACGCACCTGCCCGACAATCGCCCCCACATCAATCGCGGTCACACTGGGGAACTGGCGGATCATATCCGTCACCAAGGCTTTTTTCGCGCCCAAATGGATGCTGGTGATGTAAGTGCTGGGCATTTCCCCCAGACTGCCCGGCGCGGCAATGACGAAAAAATTAGGCTGCATACTGTCCCAGCGCACCTCGCGCACACTGGTCACCGTATCGCTCAGGCGTTGCCCGGCGATGTCGAAAGTCAGCCGGTCACCCATGCCGAAGTGCAGGGTTTCGCCAATGCCTTTTTCGATGGAAAAACCTGCCACGCCCTGGTCAAACCATTTGCCCTCCAACAGAGCGTTGCTGGCGGGGAATTCGCTGAATGACGACAGGTTGAATTCGCGCTCCGCCAAGCGCTGGGCGCGCGGATTTTCCAGCTTGTCGGGGTTAACCGGCGCACCATTGATTTCCACCAGCCGCCCGCGAATCATCGGGTACAAGCTGGTTTTGATACTGTGTTGCGCAAAAAACTGTTCCAGCGACCTGGCCTCGGCAGGCTGGATATTGATGAGAAAATGGTCTGGTGCATCCGCTGGCAGGGCTTCCTGCCAACGATCCAGCAAGTCGGTACGCACCGTAGTCAGCAACAGCAAGGAAAACAGCCCGGTGGCGAACACCACCACCAGCAACACGGCGCGGCGTGAACGCCCCAGCGAAGGAATCCAGCGGCTTTGCCATTTCCTGCCCACTGCCTGCATCAGACGCAGCGCCGCCACCGACAACGCCCAGAACAGGCCAATACCCACCAGCAAACCTGCCAACAACATGGCGGCCAATTGCAAATCCTGCGCTTGCAACCACAACAGGCCGAAAACCGCCACTAACAGACTAGCCAATACCACCCACACCGACTGATGCGGGCGTTGCAATGCCCCCTGCAAAATCTGCATGGGTGACGTATCCACCAGGCGCAACAACTGCGGCAAGGCAAACCCAAGCAGCAGAATGACTGCCGTCAGCAAACCGGTCAGTGCGGGCAGCAGGCTAGGCGCGGGCAAATCCTCGCCCACAAACTGGCTCAGCCATGCCGCCAGCCCGAATTGCACGACCAGACCCAGCACAGTGCCCACCACACCCGCCAGCACTGCCGTCAGCAGCAGCGAAAACGCATGGTCGAACAGTACCCGTTTACGCGACATCCCCATCGCTTTTAACACCGCCACCGCAGACAACTCACGCCGCAGCAGGCTGGTGGAAGTCAGCGCCACCGCCGCGCCCGCCAGCACCACGCTCAGCAGCGCCGCCAGCCCGAGGAAACGCCCGGAACGTTGCAAGGTTTGCTGTACGGATGACAAATCCTCATCCAACGTGCGGATGCGCTCAGTAGGCTTCAGTTCCGCCTCCAGCGTTTTGCGCAATTGCCTAACCGCACCGCCATCACCGGCGAACAAGTAATTGAAACTGGCGCGGCTGGCCGGGGTCAACAACCCGGTAGCGGGCAGGTCATCCAGATTCATCAGCACCACCGGCGCAAGCTGGAACAGATTACTGCTACGATCGGGTTCCTGCGTCAGGACGCGGGCAAGTCTGAAAGTACTGCGGCCAAGCATCACTTCTGCCCCTGCTTGCACACCGAGTTCCGCAAACAGCCGGGCTTCCGCCCAGATTTCACCCCGGGCGGGCAGCTGGCCAGTCGCCAGTGTTTCCGGCGCATCAGGCGTGGCTGCCGTTTTCAGGTCGCCACGTAATGGGTAATTGTTGGACACCACCTTGAGCTGGCTCAGTTGCAACTTGTCACCGTGGGAAACCATGCTGGGGAAGCTGATGGTTTCTGCCGTTTCCAGCCCCAGTGCCTGGCCGCGTTTCAAATAGGCGTTGTCCAGCGGGCGGGCAGAACTCAGTACCAGGTCGCCACCGAGAAGCTGGCGGGCTTGTCCCTGCATGGCGTTTTCCACCCGGCTGGTGAAGAAGCTGACGGCAGTCACGGCGGTAACGGAAACGATCAGGGCAAGCAGCAGCAGGCGGAGTTCGGGCATACGCCAACGCTGTTGCCAGTGGCGGAAGAGCAGGCTCATACCAGCCTCCCCTCTTCCATCCGGTAATGTTGCTGGCAACGCGCCGCCAACGTTTCGTCATGCGTGACCAAGACCAACGTGGTGTGGAATTTTTCCTGCAAGGCAAACAGCAGGTCGCTGATTTCGTGGCCAGTAGCACGGTCGAGGTTACCGGTCGGCTCATCCGCAAACAGGATTTGCGGGCGGGTAACGAAAGCGCGCGCCAATGCCACCCGCTGCTGTTCCCCGCCGGACAGCTGGTTAGGGAAATGGCTCATGCGTTCACCCAACCCAACTTGTTGCAGCGCTGCGCGGGCCAGTTTCTCCTTCTCTCCTTGCCTCCCCAACTCCAACGGCAACATGACATTTTCCAGCGCCGTCAGATTTTCCAGCAGATGAAACGACTGGAACACAAACCCAACCTTGCCCAACCGCAGTGCCGCCCGCTGGTCTTCATCCAGCCCGTCCAGCGCCTGCCCGAACAGTTGCACCGAACCGCTGCTAGGCAAATCCAGCCCCGCCAGCAAGCCCAGCAGCGTACTCTTGCCGGAGCCGGAGGTGCCGGTAATCGCGACCGATTCCCCGCTGTCAATTGAGAGGCTGATACCACGGAGAATTTGCAAATCACGCCCGGCTTGCGGGATAGTTTTCACTAGGTTGTCGGTCTGAATGGCTGTGTTATTCATTTTGTAAGGAATCCGTTGATGTTGCGCGTACTGTACCTGATCTTCGCCGCCGTTTGTTTTTTACCGGTCGGGAATACGGTTGTTCTGGCTGATGCGACGCCCCCGCCTGCGGACAATTCCCCAACCCTGCTGGTGTGGGGGGATAGCCTGAGCGCGGCCTACGGCATCCCGGTCGACAAGGGTTGGGTAAGTTTGTTGCAGGGCAAGCTGGACGACCAGTACAAGGTGGTGAATGGCAGTATCAGCGGGGAAACCACCGCAGGCGGCCTGACGCGGCTGCCGGATGCATTAGAGGCATTTAAACCGGCTTATGTACTGCTGGAACTGGGCGCAAATGATGGGCTACGCGGCATTGCCCTGGATGAAATGCGCGGCAATCTGGAACAGATGATCAAGCTTTCACAAGATGCAGGGGCGAAGGTGGTGCTGATCGGCGTCGTGCTGCCACCCAATTTCGGCGCTGTTTTTACCGAAAAATTTGGCACTGCCTATGCGGAACTGGCTGAACAACACGAGCTACCGCTGGTTCCCAGCCTGTTGCAGGATGTGGCGGATAACTGGGATTTGATGCAGGCGGATGGGCTGCACCCTGTAGCCGAGGCGCAGCCGAAGGTGCTGGAGAATGTGCGGAGTGTGCTGGACGGAGTTCTGCACTGACCAATGATAACAAGAATTTACAAAAATTCGGCATAACGCAGTAATTTATGGTATTAATTGGCCATACTCCACACAAGACTGCATTTTTGATGAAAACAACGCCTACCATCCTGATTGTCGACCTCAACAATTTTGCCCGCTACCCCACCCTCGCCATCGGCTATCTCGTCGCCCCGCTACGTGCCGCCGGTTTTCAGGTGGAAGTGCTGTCCCCACTGGCGCATGGCGCGCCCGCCATGACCCACGAACAGCAGGAAACCTGGCTGGAACACGCCAAGCGCCGCCTGTATTTTTCCACCCACCCGTTGATGCAGCGCCTGCACGAACCGTTACGCGCAGCCTACGCCCGTCGCAGTTTCCGCGCCCATCCGCCCACCCTGGCCATGCTGGAACAACGCCTGCAACACAACCCGCCCGACATCATCCTGTTGTCAGCTTATCTGGAACACTTGCCCACCGTGACGTGGATTGGGCAACAAGCCAGCCAGCGGGGGGTTCCGGTCTTGCTGGGCGGCCCGGCTTTCACCCACCCGCAAACCATCCAGGCGTGGCGTCAACTGGAAGGCATCAGTGCCATTTTCGCCGGGGAAGCCGATTTCGTGATCACGGAACTGGTCAAAGCGATACTGGAGGGGCAGGATTTGCAGGCATGGGCAGGCGTTTCCAGCAGTAGCAGCGAAAATCTGGACGCTGCCCCGCCACTGCAAGGTCTGGAACGCCTGCCCATGCCCGATTTCAGCGATTTCCCGTGGGAACGCTACCCGCACCGCATTATCCCGGTGATGACCGGGCGCGGCTGTAGCTGGAATGTGTGCACATTTTGCAGCGACGTGATTACCAGCAACGGGCGCACGTTCCGTTCCCGTCCATTAGCAAAAATTCTGGATGAGCTGCGCCAGCAGGCGGAACGTTATCAGGCGCGCGATTTCATTTTCCTCGACCTCAAACTCAACTCCGACCTGGAGGTTTGGCATGGGCTGATCGACAACATCCAGCAAACTGTACCGGGTGCGCGCTGGATCGCTACCGTGCATGTCGATGGCAAGGGTGAAAACGGGCTGGATGCGGCCACATTGCAGGCAGCCAAAATGTCTGGCCTGACCCGCATCAGTTTCGGTCTGGAAACCGGTAGCCAGCCATTGGCACGGCGCATGGGCAAAGGCACGCGGGTGGAACGCAATGCACAGTTTATTCAGGATGCGCACCGGGCGGGTTTGAGCGTGCGTTGTTCGATGATGTTGGGTTACCCCGGCGAAACAGCGGATGATCTGCGCGCTACCCTCGAATTCTTGCAAACCCATCAGGCACAACTTGACCGTATCCGCCCTGCCCGTTTCAAGGCGATCCCCGGAACCCGTTTTGAACGGCTGTATCACAATCGCCCCAGCCGTTTTGCGGGCATTGATGTGCAAGGCTGGAATTACCGGCTGGCGCGCGCTGATTACCGCAACCGTAACACGCGTTGCCCAGTTTACCGTAAGGTGAAACGCGACATCCTCTCGACCATCCACGCCATCAACAGCCAGCCCTTGCGGGATGATGCGCGCCAGTTTGACGGGTTGATGTGAGCTGTTACTGGATGTTTGCTGGCCGTGACGCCTTCATGTCTTCGCCCAGGGACATATCCCGCCGTTGCTGGCGGTAGGCATGTTCCAGTTCTTTCAGCCGCCCATTGCGCTTGCACCAGGTGAATGCACCGATGGAAGCAGCTGCGCAGGCCAAAACGCCCACCATTACCACCCAGAATCCTGCCATTTCCCGTCTCCTCTCTCTATCATGTTTGCCGCCGGTTTTTCCACACCAGCACCCTGCGGCTGTACAGCCTGTATCCGCAACAACCAGCACATCGCGCCTAAATCACCCCGCCTGAACAGGTCATCCCGCCGTTTTTCCATTTCCCAACGGGTAACGGTTAAGGACTGCCGTAAATGGCTCATATTAATATTTCCTGATTTGCCAGTTCCTTTTGGATAAGCAGTGTAAATGCCCCACGGAGAATCAGGATATAGGTGTTTCCCTGACCGTCATATCGGGGATTCCATGCTTGTCAGCGTAGCGTTAGCTATGAAAGACTGCCCACCATGAGCACCGCATCCCATACGACGGAAAAAACCTTGCACCGCTGGCGCATCCTGGTCGTGGATGACCACCCGCTGGTGCGCGCTGGCCTGGCATCCCTGATTAGCAATGAAGCGGATATGGACGTGTGCGCGGAAGCCGCCGGGCAAGGCGAAGCGCTGCAACGCCTGAAAGAATGTACACCTGACCTTGCCATCATCGACATTTCCCTGGGGGAAGGCAGCGGTTTCAGCCTGATCCGGCACATCAAGGCGGCGGGGACGCCGGTGCGGATGCTGGTGCTGTCGATGCACGACGAATCCCTGTATGCCGAACGCGCCATCCGCGCCGGTGCGATGGGCTACGTCAACAAACAGGAAGCCGCAGAACACGTGGTAGAAGCCATCCGCAAAGTGCTGGCCGGAAAAGTCTACCTGAGCGAACGGGTGACGGAACGGATTTTGCTCGGCATGACCCAGGGTAGCTCCCATGACGACGATTCCCCACTGGCCAACCTGTCCGACCGGGAGCTGGAAGTGTTCTGGCTGGTCGGCGAAGGCGTCGGTGCCAGTGAAATTGCCTCACGCCTGCACCTAAGCGTCAAAACCATCGAAACCCACCGCGATAAACTCAAGAAAAAACTCGGCATCGACTCCGCCAGCGAGCTGAACCGTTTCGCCATGCAATGGCTGCTGGAACACCCGGCCAAAGAGCGTACCCCATGATAAGCATAAACAAACCAGCCTTCCCGGCAAACCAGAGCAAGGAAGAATGCCTGCGCCAACTGCGGGAAAACGAATACCGCCTGCTGGCCATTCTGGACAATGCCGCCGAAGCCATCGTCTGCGTCGACAGCAATGGTTGCATCCTCGACTTCAACCGAGCCGCCGAACGCATGTTTGGCTATCAGGCCAATCAGGTGGCCGGGCAGGACATCAACACCCTGATCGTGATGGCCGAAAACGAACGCGCAGCGGATTTCCTGGATGAATTCCTGCGCCAGCCCCGCCCGCGCGTGCCGTGGCGCAATCTGGAACGCATGGGCAAGCGCAACAGCAGCCTGTTCCCGGTGGAACTGGCGATTGGTGAAATCGATAGCCTCGGGCAGTTTTCCTTCATTATCCGCGACCTGAGCGAATACAAGCGGCTGGAACAGCAAGTCATCGACGCCAGCACCCTGGAACAGGAAAGTATCGGCCACGAAATCCACGATGGTTTGGGTCAGCAACTGACCGCGCTGGATTTGCTGGCCACCAGCCTCGCCCGCAAGCTGGAACGGTCTGGCAGCCCGGACGCTTCCACCGCTGCCGTCTTAGCGCACCATGCCCGCGAAGCACTGGCCGAAGCCCGCTCCATCGCCCGTGGCCTGGCCCCGGTAGCAATTGACCCTGACGGCCTGAGCACGGCACTGAACGCGCTGGCTGAAAGCAACCGCGCTGCGACCGCCATCAATTGCCAAGCCTCTATCCGCAGCCCTGTCAGCATCCCCGACAGCCGTATCGCCACCCACCTTTACCGCATTGCCCAGGAAGCCGTCACCAACGCCATCAGGCACTCGGGCGCACGCAATATTGAACTTAGCCTGAAACAAAAAAACGGGCTAACCTTGCTTTGCGTACAAGACGATGGCGGTGGCCTACCCACCAACGCCTCGCAACAAGGGGGATTGGGCTTGCACATCATGCGTTACCGCGCCAACCTGATCGGCGCTCAGTTGAACATTACGGGCAACACCTCTGGCTGCCGGGTCTGCTGCACGCTCCCCATTCAGAAAGCTCAGTAAATCAGCGCCTGATCAGCTTCCAGGGTTTCTGATACGAAGGTTGCGTACTGACGGCAATAAACCCTACGCGCAGGATCGTGCTACCATCCCTGCTTTCGGTTCCAACAGAAAAAACGCATGACGACTGCACTGGACATTCAGGGTCTACGCAAGACTTACAATAACGGCTTCGCTGCACTCAAGGGTATTGACCTGCGGGTGGAACAGGGGGATTTCTTTGCCCTGCTGGGTGCAAACGGTGCAGGAAAATCCACCACCATCGGCATTGTCAGCTCGCTGGTGAACAAGACGGCGGGTAAGGTCAACATTTTTGGCTACGACCTCGACAGCCAGCGCGAACAGGCCAAAGCGCAGATCGGGCTGGTGCCACAGGAATTCAATTTCAACATGTTCGAGCCAGTGGTGGAAATTGTGGTCAACCAGGGCGGTTATTACGGCATCCCCCGCAAGGAAGCGTTCGCCCGCGCTGAAACCCTGCTCAAACAGTTGGGCTTGTGGGAAAAAGCCCGCGAAATGGCACGCAACCTGTCCGGCGGGATGAAGCGCCGCCTGATGATTGCGCGTTCCCTGATCCACCAGCCACGATTGCTGATCCTCGACGAGCCTACTGCCGGGGTGGACATCGAAATCCGCCGCTCGATGTGGGATTTCCTGCGCAAACTGAATGCGGAAGGCACCACCATCATCCTCACCACGCATTACCTGGAGGAAGCCGAAAGCCTGTGCCGTAACATCGGCATCATCGACAAGGGCGAGCTGATCGAAAACACCAGCATGAAAAAGCTGCTCAACCGGCTGGATACCGAAAGTTACGTGTTTGACCTGGCCGAACCGCTGGTAGAACTGCCATCAACCAGCTCGAACCTGTGCCATTGCAGCCTACAAGACCCGACCACGCTGGAAGTCGCTTTCCACAAGGAACATTACTCGCTCAACCAGGTGTTTGCCTTCCTCAACGATCAGGGCGTGCAAGTCCACAGTATGCGCAACAAAACCAACCGGCTGGAACAACTGTTCCTGGAACTGGTGGAGGGCAACAAACCATGAATGCAGCACAGAAATGGACAGCCTATTACACCATCCTGATCAAGGAAGTGTTACGCTTTAGCCGCATCTGGAAGCAGACCATACTGCCGCCGGTGATCACCACTTCGCTGTATTTCGTGATTTTTGGCAACCTGATTGGCGAGAAAATCGGCGAAATGGATGGGCATCGTTACATTGATTTCATCATGCCCGGCTTGATCATGATGACGGTAATCACCAACGCCTACGCCAATGTGGTGGCGTCGTTTTACGGCAGCAAGTTCCAGGGCAATATTGCGGAAATGCTGGTGTCGCCTACCCCGAACTGGATCATCCTGGCAGGCTTCGTCAGTGGCGGGGTGGCACGGGGCATGGCGGTAGGCATCGCGGTAACGTTGATCTCGCTGCTTTTCACCCACCTGCACATGCAACATTTCTGGGTAATGGCCTCCATCGTCACCATGACGGCGGTGCTGTTCTCGCTGGCGGGGGTCATCAATGCCGTGTACGCACGCAGTTTCGACGACATCAATATCATCCCCACCTTTGTGCTGACGCCACTGACCTATCTGGGCGGGGTGTTTTACTCGATTTCCACGCTACCTGAGTTCTGGCAAAAGGTATCGCTGCTGAACCCGGTGCTGTATATGGTGAATGGCTTCCGCTTTGGAATTCTGGGTGTGTCGGATATGCCGGTGTGGGTGAGTTATGGGGTGATTGCGGGCTTTATCCTGTTGCTGGGTGGGTTTAGCCTGTATTTGCTGAATAAGGGGACTGGGATTCGGAGTTGAGCAACAGTGTCATCATCGGTGGTGGCCCTGCCGGGTTGATGGCTGCCGAACAACTAGTCAATGCCGGGTATGCCGTTGACCTGTACGACGCCATGCCTACTGTCGGGCGCAAGTTCCTGCTAGCCGGAATCGGCGGGTTGAACATCACCCACTCCGAACCTTTCGACGCATTTTGCAGCCGCTACGCCGAGCGCCAGCCGGAGTTGCAGCCTTTGCTGGAAACTTTCGGCGCAGAGGCATTACGCCAGTGGTGCGCGGAACTTGGGGTGGAAACTTTCATCGGCACATCGGGTCGGGTATTCCCCAAGGAAATGAAAGCAGCCCCCTTACTTCGGGCGTGGCTGGTACGGTTGAAACGCAAAGGCTTGCGCGTGCACACCCGTCATCGTTGGCTGGGGTGGGATGAGCAGGGGCAGCTTGTTTTTCAGACTCCGCAAGGCATGGTTGTTAAAGAAACCCCTCCCATCATCCTCGCCCTCGGCGGTGGAAGCTGGAAAAAGCTCGGCAGCGACGGTGCGTGGGCAAAGCTGCTGTCAGCACGGAATATCCCAATCGCACCACTCCAACCCGCCAACTGCGGCTTCCTCTGCCGCTGGAGCGAACACCTGCGCACCCGCTTTGCCGGTTCCCCGCTGAAATCCGTCACCCTCAGCTTCACGGATCTGGCGGGGCAAACCGAAACGCGCATGGGCGAAATGATCCTGACGGAACGTGGGGTGGAAGGCAGCCTGATCTACGCTTTTTCCGCCCGCCTGCGCGACATGATAGCGGCACGCGGTAGCGCCACCCTGCATCTGGATTTGCTGCCTAACCACAGCCGTGAACAAATCGAAGCGGCCTTGCACAACAAACCAGCCAGCAAAACACTGGGCGCTTTCCTGAAAAGCCGTTTCCGATTGGATGGCGCAAAAACAGCGCTCCTGTTTGAAGTGCTGGATAAATCACAGTGGCAAAACCTGCCGCTACTGGCTTCCACCCTGAAAGCCATCCCCATGACGCTGATAGCGACCACCCCCATCGACGAAGCCATCAGTACCGCTGGCGGCGTCCCCTTCGAGGCGCTGGATGAAAACCTGATGCTGCGCGCCATGCCGGGCGTGTTCTGCGCCGGGGAAATGCTCGATTGGGAAGCGCCCACCGGCGGCTACCTGCTGACCGCCTGTTTCGCCACCGGGTGTAAGGCCGGGCAAGGCGTGATCCGCTGGCTGCAAACCCAAACCGTTACCTGAAACCGTCAGGATTTTCCCCACCTGCTCTGCTACCATCCCCGCATGGACGTTATTTTTCGCGAATATGGAAGCATCATCCGCCAGAAATGGGGCTGGTTCCTGGTAGTGGTACTGGGCATCAGTGGCGGCGTGGGGCTGGATGTTGCCGTACCCTTATACTACAAAGACATTGCCAACGGGCTGGCGCAAGCCTATTCCCCCGACATTGAATCCCAACTGTTATACAGCCTGGGCATGATCGCCTTGATGTACGCAGGCATCTGGCTAAGCTGGCGGGCGCTGGAACTGGGCATGATCATGTTCCAGAGCTGGGGGCTGAACCTGCTCGACAAACGCTGTTTCGAGGTGCTGGTGCGGCAGCGCTACCACTTTTTCGAGAACAATTTTGCCGGTAGCCTGGTCAAGCAGGCCAACCGCTTCATCAAGGCGTTTGAAACCGTCATTGACTGGCTGATTTTCCAGTTCTACGGCAGTTTGTTGATGATTACGCTGTCCTTCATCATCTTCTATCAACAACAACCGCGCTTTGCCCTGTATTTCCTGATCTGGGTGGTGATTTTCATCGGCTGGAGCGCTGGCTATCTGGTGTGGAAATTGAAGTTCGACACCCGTGTGGCGGAACTGGATTCCAAACTCGGCGGCGCGTATTCAGATGGCATCGCCAATATTTCCATCGTCAAAAGTTTTGCCCTGGAGCAGCAGGAACGCAGCAATATCAGCGACCTTGCCGACGAGTCCTATAAGCGGCGCAATATTGCCTGGCTGCTGATGTTCGTGTCGTTCGCCGTACAGGGCTTGCTGGTGTTCGGGATTGAACTGCTGCTGGTCTACCTGATGATCCGCAAATGGGAAACAGGTGGTTTCCAGATTGGGGAATTCGTGCTGTTCCAGAGCATCCTGCTGCTGCTGATTCGGCGGCTGTGGGATTTCGGGCGCGATTTCCGGCGCTTTTTCACCGTATTGGCGGATGCACGCGAAATGGCCGATGTGTTCCGGCAGGCGGATGTGGAGCAGGATAAGCCAGGGACACAGGCACATACGATCAGTCAAGGCGACATCCGCTTCGAGAATATCGGTTTTGCCTATGGCGGGGCTGGGTTGTTCAACGGTTTTGACCTGCATATCAAACCGGGCGAAAAAGTGGCGTTGGTGGGCCATTCCGGCTCCGGCAAGACTTCCCTGACCAAATTGCTGTTCCGCTTTGTCGAGCCGCAACAGGGCAGCATCCTGTTCGACGGGGTGGATGCGCAGGGTTTCACGCTGGAATCGCTGCGTTCACAAATTTCGCTGGTGCCACAGCAACCGGAACTGTTTCACCGTAGCATCCGCGACAATATCGTCTTGGGCAAATCCATCAGCGAAGAGCAGCTACGCGAGGTTGCCCGCAAGGCACAGGCACTGGAGTTCATCGACAAATTACCGCTGGGTTTTGCCACCATGGTCGGGGAACGTGGGGTTAAACTGTCAGGTGGCGAAAAGCAGCGGGTAGCGATTGCACGGGCCTTCCTCGACGATGCACCAATCGTGGTACTGGACGAAGCCACCAGCGCGCTGGATTCCCTCACCGAGCAACAAATTCAGGTCGCCATTTTCGAGCTGATCGAAAACAAGACGGCGATAGTTATCGCCCACCGGCTGGCTACCATCCTGCGCATGGACAGGATAGTGGTGCTGGAAAATGGGCTCATTATCGAACAAGGTACGCACGCCGAACTGCTGGCGCTACACGGCAAATACTTTGAGATGTGGCAGCACCAGAGTGGTGAGTTCTTACGGACAGATTAAACGTCGGCCCATCCGTGGCTACAATTCGGTGTATTTTTTTGCAGATCCTTTGGAGAGTTCCACAGGGTATTTGCGGCGGTTTTGCAGCATTTTTTCGCGGACTGCGGCTTCCAGGTCTATGCCCAAATCGTGGCACAGGTAGGTCAGGTAAACCGCCACATCCGCCAACTCTTCTCGCAGGCGCGGCAGCAATGCCTGCACCGCTTCGCCGCGCGGGTCTTGCCACTGGAACAGTTCCAGCACTTCGCTGGCCTCCAGTGACAGGGATATGGCAAGGTTGCGCGGGGCGTGGAACTGTTCCCAGTCACGTTCGGTGCGGAAACCCAGTAATTCTTCTATCAAATCGGCAGGCAGCATGGCATTGTCCCGTTGAAATGCAGAAACCATTATAATGCCAGTAACCCGACCTGACAGAATAAAAGGACACGCATCGTGTTGAAATTTCTTCCCGGCATTTTGCTGCTGCAAGCCCTTACGGCGGCGCTGGTGCTGTTGACCCCCTCAGAGCTGGAAAGTTGGGGGTGGCTGCGTTTGGCTACGCCAATCGTGATTATTGGGTTGGTGACAGCGGCTTGGTTTGGCAGCATTGCTTCCCACCAGCACAAGGATACCATCAGCCGTTTGCAGGAAAATCATGCGCGCGAGCGTGAAAACCTGCGCGTCAATGCTGAACGCGCCAAAACCCGGCTAGTCAAACAGGCGCAAAAGGAAACCATCCAGGAAGTGCGCCGTACTTCCACCCAGGCCAATATCAAGGTAGGGATGGCGTTTGCGGGCGCGGCGGGATTGGGCGGGTTGCTGCTGCTGACGCAGTTCATGACGCTGGGGTTATTGACGCTGACAACAGCAGGCGGAGCACTCGGCGGTTACATCTTACGCATCCGGCAGGAGCGAAGAAACGCTTCCCAGCCCCCGTTGATCAGGGGAGGGAGCAAAACCAGCCTGCCACCCAATAACCGTGGCACTACCCAGCTTCCAGCTTCTTTGCAAAAGGGGGAGTGAGGGGAAGTTATCTTCCGCTGAACAGGATAACGCCCCACTGGCTGGGGTCATTGAGGGCGTTTTTATCCTGTGCCATCCACGTAACCCTGCCATCGCGGCTTCCGCCATCATCGTCATCATTGATGGCAACATTGGCACTCACCCGGTCACCGATTTTCGGCTTCATGCCCAACGCTTTCCACGGAATCCAGGCTTCCAGCCAGTAGCCGTCATACACGGCACGCATGTCAAAACGGATGCTGTGCAAGGCTTCCGCCGATAATGGGGCAGAATTTTCCCCCAGCGTGGCCTGATCCTGGCCACAGGTGAACACCAGCTGGTAGTCGTGTTTCCCGTCCAGATGCCCATCCCGGCTGTTATCCGTATCAAGCATGAACATAATGGAATCATCATCCTGGGGATTATCCGAATCCCACACCCGCTTGCTGTCGTAGGCGCGCACGGTCAGGAACAGGAAATCATCATCCCATTTACCCTGCCACTTGCCGAACAGGTTGCGCTTGTCCCAGACGCTGCCTTCCAGCAGCAAATCCAGCGTGCGCGGGTTTTCCAGGAAAAACACCCGATCCGGCTCGCGGGCTGGCCGCCAGACGATGACAGGCTCATTCGGGTCACGCGGCTGGGTGGCCAGTGGATTATGGGCTGGTTTGGGCAAGGTTTGATCCACCCACCATTGCTTGTGCTGAGCGATGAAATCCAGCACTGCATTGTATTTGGGGGCTTGCGTGCGCGGCTGGGTAATGTACTCCTTCAAACCCCAGCAACCAAACCATTGACAGGTACGCGGGGCGGAAAACAGCATCAGCAACTTACCGCCCTCCTGCCCCCAGCCGTCGAGGAATTGCGTGTAAAGCTCCCCCATACGCGGGTCACGGTTGGCGGCAAACAGTAGCGGGTTGGGGTGCTGGTCGGGTTTGCGGGTTGCCCAGTCCACCAGCCCCTGCCCGCCTTCGTAGCCCAGCAGGTCGACCCCGAACTGTTGCGCCAGTTTGGCGTGTTTGCGTACCCCTTCCAGCACTTCGGGCAGGGAACGGTAGGAATTCTTGTCAGTCGTCAGGCGGAAAATGTCATCCACCGTACTGGATTCGCGGAAACCCTTGATATTACCACCGAAATACGGCGCAATCGCCAGCGCATCCACGTTTTGGTAAGTATCGTCGTAACTCAGCACCTTCTCGGCGAAATCCGGGCGTGTATCCCAACCCCCCAATACCCGCACGAAACGGTCACGCCCACCGAACACCTGTTCCCACTCAGCAAAAATCTGCCGGGCGCGGATGGTGTAATATTCGTAACCCACTTCCGCCGCATTCAGCCCCAGCCCCAGTTCGATGCCCTTTTTCTGCGTGTATTCGTCGTGGCTGAAGGTAGCGTTCCAGATTTCGTTGGAATATTCCAGGTAGATTTTCAGTTCAGGGTTGAGGTGGTCGCGCACGTAGGCGGCATATTCACGCACATATTCGTCATCGGCGGCGTGGGGGATGTTGAACCAAGCATCCTTGTGCAGGCGATTGGCCAGTTCCACCATGATTTCCAGCGGTGCACCGCGTGCGCCGTAGGTTCCACCCCAGGTAGCCTCTTCCATGCGCGGGCGGTCGGCCCAATGCTCCACCGGGTTGCGGGTGATACCGGACATAGGCATGAAACGGATGGCCTGGAAATCCTTCATGAAATCCAGATAATCGGGGTTGAACACAATCTGGTCGTAGTAATCCACGAATGGCAGGAACATGCCATCCGTCGCTGTACAAGCACTGGCATCTTCCGCCCGCTTGAGCGGATTGTTCTGGCAGATGCCGCCCGGTGGCAGAATGCGGATATTGCGCAGGTAATCGTCCGGATTGGTGTAGGCAATCACCAGACTGGCATCCAGACGGCCATTGGTTCCGGGGTTGAGCTTGATGATGTCACGCCCCGGCGAGTGGCTGACCAACACCGCATCATTACCATAGCGCAGTTCGCCATCACCGTCATACAACACCGTGTATTCACTTGCCGGGATCGTGTCAGGCGGCAATTCGCCAAGAAAACGGGTTCCTGCCTCGCCGCCATTCAGGTTACTTGGCCAGCCGTTGGCGTCATAGGTAACATTTTCCGCCTTTAAATGCAGGATGTTTTCCTGGAAGGGATTGGCAGAACGGAACAGGTCAACGAATGGAATGCTGGCATCGCTGTAGCCGATTTCATTCGTGTTGATGCCGAGGGAGGATTCCTGCTGGATGGCGGGTAACTCTACCTGCCCGACAGGCGGCGTTGGCTGTGTTTGCGGGGGCTGCGTCACCGGTTGTGGTTTGCGCCATTCCCGGTAAAGATAAAGCCCGGCTTGCAGGAGAACCAGCAACAGGGCAAGGGCTAATAGAATTGTGATGATTTTACGTAGCATCCGCCAAGTTTAGGCGATGAATGCCACAAATTCACCTCTGTTAATTTTCTTTCCATATGTCCGTATCTCCACATTATCAAGTTGAGATACGGACAATAGTACAGCCTTTGGCGTGGGCTTGGGTGATACCGCATGGTACAGCCTGATACAACAAAAGCCCTTACAGATTACGGCCTGTAAGGGCTTTTGGTACGGCATGACACCGCATGAATCAAGTAATTGGTCGGGACGAGAGGATTCGAACCTCCGACCCCCACACCCCCAGTGTGGTGCGCTACCAGGCTGCGCTACGCCCCGACCGAAGGGATGCAAGCTTACCCTAACGGGCTGGCAAGCTCAAGTTGAAATCAACCACGCAGGAGGTACAGGATACGCTCCAGTTCCTGCACCACCGGCGTAAAATCTTGCCCGTCGAGCACGATGGGTTCGGGCGGAAGTTGGGCGGGTGGAGGGTTATGGGCATCTTCCAGCAATTTCTGCCGCGCGCCACTGATGGTGTAGCCCTGCTCGTACAACAAGGCTCGGATCTGGCGGATCAGCAGGACATCTTCCCGCTGGTAATAACGCCGGTTGCCACGCCGTTTCATCGGCTTGAGGGATGGGAATTCCTGTTCCCAATAACGCAACACGTGCGTTTTTACGCCGCACAAGTCACTCACCTCACCGATGGTAAAATAGCGTTTGCCTGGAATGGGCGGTAACTGGCTATTCGGCGTCGCCGCTTCCTGCATATTCCTCTACCCGCTGCTTGAGCTTCTGGCCGGGGCGGAACGTGACTACGCGCCGCGCCGTCACAGGAATTTCTTCCCCTGTTTTCGGGTTACGCCCCGGGCGCTGCGTCTTGTCACGCAGCATGAAATTGCCAAAACCGGACAATTTCACGTTCTTGCCGGTTATCAGGGCGTCACTGATTTCCTCGAAGAACATTTCGACCAAATCCTTGGCCTCGCGCTTGTTCAAACCCAGTTCTTCAAACAGATGTTCAACCATGTCTGCCTTGGTTAATGTTATTGTCATGCACGTTTTTCCTGTTTTTAACGCAATACTGCGCCGACTTCATCCTGAAGCGAAGCCACGACGCCATCGACTATCCTGTTTATTTCCGCATCTTCTAGAGTGCGCGAAAAATCCTGTAAAATCAAGCTTAAAGCGACACTTTTCTGGCCATCGGGTATGCCTTTACCCGCATAGACATCAAATAAATAATAGGACACCAATTGGGGAACAGCCGCTTTTTTAACGGCATTTTCCAATGCTACCGCCAAAACATCCTGCCTGACCAGTAACGCGAGGTCGCGGCGGATGGCCGGGAAGCGGGAAATGGCCTGGTATTTCGGCAAAATACGCTGCATCAACTGTTCCATATCCAGTTCAAACAGGTATACCGGCTGCTCCAAACCCAGTTTTTCCTCAATGCGGGGGTGCACCATACCCATCCAGCCGACAACTTCCGTATCTGTCATAATTTCGGCCGACTGGCCAGGATGCAAAGCTGAATGTGCCACCGGTGCAAAATGGAAGTTCGTTCCGACAACCTGTTCCAGCAGGGTTTCCACATCACCTTTCAGGTCGTAGAAATCAACCGGGCGGTTTGTCTGTGCCCACTGTTCCGGGTACAGATTGCCGGTTATCACGCCAGCCAGACGGGTTTGCTGCTGTAGCTTGCCAGCTTCATCCTGAGAAAAAGCCGGGCCAAGCTCAAACAGGCGCACCCGGCTCTGCTGCCGGTTCAGATTATAGGCTACAGAACGCAACAAGCCAGACCAAAGTGTGCTGCGCATGACGCCCAAATCAGCAGAAATCGGGTTGGCCAGCGCGATACTGCCAACGGCTGGCGCAAGCGTCTGTTCCATTTTGGGGTCAACGAAACTGAACGTAACAGCCTCCTGATAGCCACGCGCCACCAGCAGGTTGCGCAACCTGCCCTGCCCTACGGACTTTTCGCTCGGCTGGGTAATGCGTGGTGCACGCGGGCGCAGTTCCGCCGGAATCGAGTCGTAGCCACGCACGCGCGCCAATTCCTCGATCAAATCTTCCTCAATGGCGAGGTCAAAACGCGCCAGTGGGGCTTTCACCTGCCACCCTGCATCGGTGCTGGTAAATGCGCAATTGAGGCGCGCCAATACGCCTTCCACAGTAGCATCGTCCATGGTCACGCCCAGCACGCGACGGATACGTTCAGGGCGCAGCAGGATGGATTTGCGTTCCAGCACGCTGGCATCCGCGCAGGTATCAACCACCGGCCCGACTTCACCGCCACAAATGTCCACGATCAGTTGCGTGGCACGTTCCATCGCCGTGAGCGGCATATCCGGATCTACGCCGCGCTCGAAACGGGCAGAAGAGTCGGTTTGCAAACCGTAGCTGCGCGCCTTGCCCATGATTTTGTCGGGGCGAAAATGGGCGCTTTCCAGGAATACATTACGGGTGGCATCAGTAACCGACGTGGGTTCACCACCCATGATGCCCGCCATAGCCACCGGATTGGCGGTATCAGCAATCACCAGCGTATCGGCGCGCAGGGTGGCGGTTTGCCCATCGAGCATTACCAGCGTTTCACCCTCATTGGCGTAACGCACCATAATGCCGCCTTGCAATTTGTCGAGATCGAAAGCGTGCATCGGCTGGCCAAGCTCCAGCAACACGTAGTTGGTCACGTCCACGGTGGCAGAGATGCTGCGGATACCAGCGCGGCGCAACTTTTCCTGCATCCACACCGGGGTCGGCGCTTGCGGGTTGATGTTGCGGATGATGCGGCCTGCATAACGCGGGCAGGCATCCGCCGCCTGAATGTCGATAGGGAAAGTGTCGGTATGCTGGGTAGTACAGGATGGGATTTCCGGCACATGCAGCGGCACATCCATTACCAGGGCAGTTTCGCGCGCCACCCCGATCATGCTCATACAGTCGCCACGGTTAGCGGTAATCGCCAGCTCAATAACTTCATCGTCCAGTTGCAGGTATTTGCGGATGTCCATCCCGACCGGCGCATCGTCTGGCAGCTCCAGTAAGCCGTCGGACTTTTCCGACATGCCCAGTTCGGTGGAGGAACACAACATACCAAAGGATTCAACGCCACGCAGCTTGCCTTTCTTGATCTTCAGATCCTTGCCATCCGGCAGCGGCAGTACTGCGCCAATCAGCGCCAACGGCACCTTGATACCAGCACGCACATTGCTTGCGCCACAAACGATTTGCAGGGTTTCGCCCCGGCCATTGTCTACCTTGCACAGGCTCAATTTGTCGGCATCAGGGTGTTTTTCACGCTCCAACACATGACCAACCACAATGCCGGTAAAAGCGGTCGCCACCGGGTCACGCGCTTCTACTTCACAGCCAGACATGGTGAGCTTGTCGGCGATTGCATCCAGCGTTTGCGGCGTATCAATCCACTCACGCAGCCATTTTTCACTGACTTTCATAAGGTTACCCCGCTTAGTTGAACTGTTTCAGGAAACGCACGTCGTTATCAAACATTACGCGCAAGTCATTGATCTGGTAGCGCAACATTGCCAGCCGCTCGACACCGAAACCAAAGGCGAAACCGGTGTATTTCTCGCTGTCGATCCCGACATTTTTCAGCACATTCGGATGCACCATGCCACAGCCCATGACCTCCAGCCAGCCAGTACCCTTACACACGCGGCAACCATCGCCGCCACAATGTACGCACTGGATATCGGTTTCCGCTGATGGTTCGGTGAACGGGAAGAAAGTGGCGCGGAACCGGGTCGGCAGCTCATCCACTTCAAAGAATGCTTTAAAGAAAGCTTCCAGAATGCCTTTCAGGTCAGCGAAGGTAACATCTTCATCTACCATCAGCCCTTCCACCTGATGGAACATCGGGCTATGGGTCATGTCGGAATCGCAACGGTATACACGCCCCGGCGCAATAATGCGCAACGGTGGGGGGTTGTGTTCCATGTGACGGATTTGCACAGAAGACGTGTGGGTACGCAGCAGCAACCCGCTTTCCATGTAGAACGTGTCGTGCATAGCGCGTGCCGGGTGCGACTCCGGAATATTCAGCGCCGTAAAGTTATGGAAATCGTCTTCGATTTCAGGGCCTTCTGCCAGACTGAAACCCAGCTGTGCAAAGATCCCGCTAATGCGTTGAATGGTCAAAGTTACCGGATGCAGGCTGCCGGTATCCATACGGCGGCCTGGCAGGGTTACGTCGACCTTTTCCGCTTGCAGACGGGCATTCAGCGCCTCGGCTTGCAGACTTTGCTTGCGGTCTTCAATCGCTACAGTCAACACCTGCTTGGCATTGTTGATTTCCGCGCCAGCAGCTTTACGCTCTTCATGCGGCAACTTGCCCAGTTGCTTGAGCTGCTCGGTCAGCAGGCCACTCTTACCCAGATATTGCACCCGCACCTGATCCAGCGCAGCAAGGCTGGCGGCTTGCGAAATCTGCTCGTGGGCGTGGCCCATCAGTTCCAGCAAACTTTGCACGACGATTTCCTTTTTTGGGGTTGTGATGAAAAAGCAAAAGGCGGGGAGAGGCATAAACCTTCCCCCCGCCTTTGCTCACCCGGTTAAGGGTACTTTTTAGTGCACTTTAATGCAGCTTAGGCAGCCAGGGCAGTTTTTGCCTTTTCTGCTACTGCACCAAACGCCGCGATGTCATGCACAGCCAAATCAGCCAGTACTTTGCGGTCAAGCGCAATACCCGCTTTCTTCAGGCCATTCATCATGCGGCTGTAAGACAGGCCAAACTGACGTGCACCAGCGTTGATACGCACGATCCACAGGGCGCGGAACTGGCGTTTTTTCTGACGGCGGTCACGGAATGCATACTGGCCTGCCTTGATAACTGCCTGGTGTGCAACACGGTAAACACGGCTACGGGCACCGTAGTAACCTTTAGCCAACTTCAGAATTTTCTTGTGACGGGCGTGTGCCGTTACACCACGTTTTACTCTTGCCATTTGTCAGTTCCTCCTTAGGCGTAAGGCAACATTTTTTGAATGCTAGCGTGATCCGCAGCAACAACGTAGTTGTCGCCGGAACGCAACTGACGCTTACGCTTGGTGGACTTCTTGGTCAGAATGTGACGCAGGTGCGATTGCTTGCGCTTGAACAGGCCGCTACCGGACTTCTTGAAGCGTTTGGCCGCAGCGCGGCTCGATTTCATCTTAGGCATCTTTGTCTCCTTCAACTAGAGGTAGATAAAACATCCTGCAAGAGTGCCTTACCTTAACAGGATGATGTTTGAAGAAAATCCCCCCCGATCCCCCTTCTTCAAAGGGGGGAGGCAAGAACTCCTGCCTTAGTTAGCCCCCTTGAAAAAAGGGGGGGGTGGGGCGATTTTCTTATACTTTCTTTTTCGGTGCCAGCATCATGACCATCTGGCGACCTTCGAGCCTTGGAAACTGTTCGACAACCGCCAGCTCTTCCAGCTCTTTTTCAACCCGCTTGAGGACATCCATCCCCAGTTCCTTGTGCGCCATTTCGCGCCCCTTGAAACGCAGGGTAACCTTGACCTTATCGCCTTCGTCCAGAAACTCTTTCAGCTTGCGCATTTTGATCTGGTAATCGCCTTCATCCGTCGCCGGACGCATCTTGATTTCCTTGACCTGCACCTGCTTCTGGTTTTTACGGGCCATGGCGGCTTTCTTGCTTTCGTCGAAGCGGAATTTGCCGTAATCCATAATGCGGCAAACCGGTGGTTTCGCATTGGGCACGATTTCCACCAGATCGAGTTCAGCGTCGTAAGCCATTTCCAGCGCGTCCCGCAGGGAGACTACGCCTTTATTCTCACCTTCGGCATCAATCAGACGAATCTTCGGAACATTGATGTCGTCATTGATGCGGTGTTCTTTTTCGAGAGCGATAAGTTGAGTCCTCGTTTTACAGCCTTATAAAAGCATTGAACCGCGCGCAGCAATCTCCTCGCCCAGACATTGCTGTATATCAGCCAGGGTGAAATTCCCCAAGTCTTTGCCGGAGCGCGTGCGCACGGTGACAGATTGTGTTTCCACTTCGCGGTCACCGACTACCAACAAGTAGGGCACACGCTGCATGGTATGTTCGCGGATTTTAAAACCAATTTTTTCATTTCTCAAGTCTGCGACCGCACGGATGCCTGCATGTAGCAATTGCTTGACTGCATCTTGCACGAAATCGGCCTGCTTGTCAGTGATATTCATTACGACGGCCTGGGTTGGTGCCAACCACAACGGGAACTTGCCCTCGTAATGCTCGATCAAGATGCCGGTGAACCGTTCCAGTGAACCAAACAGGGCGCGGTGCAACATAACCGGGCGCTTGCGGCTATTGTCCTCTGCCACGTAAGTCAGGTCGAAACGTTCCGGCAGGCTCATGTCCACCTGCAAAGTACCGCACTGCCAGTCACGTCCTATGGCATCGCGCAGTACAAATTCCAGTTTCGGGCCATAGAATGCGCCTTCACCGGGGAACAGGGTGTAGGGCAGCCCCATGCTCTCCAGGGAATCCGCCAGTGCGTGTTCGAGTTTGTCCCAGATTTCGTCGCTGCCTATACGGTTTTCCGGGCGGGTGGAAAGTTTAATGTGGACATTTTCAAACCCGAAGTCTTTATAAATGTCCAGTACCAGTGCCGCCACATCTTTACATTCCTGCGCCATCTGTTCTTCGGTGCAGAAAATGTGGGCATCATCCTGGGTAAAGTGCCGTACCCGCATCAAGCCGTGCAAAGCACCGGATGGCTCATAGCGGTGCACCTTGCCGAATTCGGCCATCCGTAACGGCAGGTCACGGTAACTTTTCAGCCCCTGCGCAAACATCAACATGCCACCGGGGCAGTTCATTGGCTTGAGGGCAAATACACGTTCGTCTTCCGTGGTGGTGGTGAACATGTTTTCACGATAGTTGAACCAGTGGCCGGAGGTTTCCCACAGGCTACGATCCATGACATCAGGCGTATTGACCTCGACATAACCAGCCTGCTGCTGGCGCTTGCGCATATAGCCAATCAGTTCCTGGAAAACTGTCCAGCCCTTGGGATGCCAGAACACCGACCCAGGTGCCTGCTCCTCAAAATGGAACAAATCCAGCTGACGGCCCAGCTTGCGGTGATCGCGCTTTTCGGCCTCTTCCAGCATGGTCAGATAGGCTTGCAAGTCCTTCTTGTTAGTCCACGCCGTGCCGTAAATGCGCTGCAACATCTCGTTGTTGGAATTGCCACGCCAATACGCGCCCGCAACCTTCATCACCTTGACGGCAGGAATCTTGCCGGTACTCGGCACATGCGGCCCACGGCACAGGTCAATGAAATCACCCTGGCGATAGAGGGAAAGCACCTGCCCTTCCGGGATGCCTTCGATAATCTCGGCCTTGTAGGCTTCACCCATGCCTTTGAAGAAACTGATTGCTTCGTCACGCGGCAAGGTACTGCGCTCGACCGGAATATCCTGCTTGATCAGTTCCTGCATCTTCGCATCAATCGCCTGCAAGTCTTCCGGCGTGAACGGGCGTGGGGTGGAAAAATCGTAGTAGAAGCCATTCTCAATAGTCGGCCCGATGGTAACCTGCACATCCGGGAACAATTGTTTGACTGCCTGCGCCATCAGGTGGGCAGAGGAATGGCGGATAATGTCCAGCCCTTCTGCGTCTTTGGCCGTGACAATGCTCAAGGCTGCGTCATGGTCAATCACATAGCTGGCATCGACCAAATCCCCATCGACCTTGCCTGCAAGCGTCGCTTTGGCAAGACCTGCGCCGATGTCGGCTGCAACTGCGAGAACAGAAAGGGGAGTTTCGTAAGAACGTTGACTTCCGTCAGGGAGGGTAATAACTGGCATATTATGCTCCAGTGGTGGCCTATACGAGGGGTCACATGGTTATTAATAAGGAATGGTAGGCGTAATTGGACTCGAACCAACGACCCCCACCATGTCAAGGTGGTGCTCTAACCAACTGAGCTATACGCCTGTCGTCGAAGGAGGCAGATTATAGCGGGATTGGTTAGGAGTGCAAGATTTTTTTGTCATGGCAGGGCTGTTACACTGCGCCAAACCGCCAAGGAACCCATACCGATGTTCATCGCCCCTAACTTGCCAGATTTCAAACGCCGTTTCGCTGCTGGCCTGCAACAAATGCTCTCGCCGGATGGATTGGGAGCATTTATCCTGGTGCTGGCCAACAGTATGCAGGATAAGGCATTGTTCACCTTGCTACGGAATCCATTGGGTGAAACCTTCAAACACTTGCAAGCACTTGCCCCCGCTGGCCCGGAAGATGACAAGGCAGTCTTTGCGGCGCTATCCGCCAACGGTATAGACGAGCTATCTTCCTGGCAGCTCCACACCCTCGATGGTTGGGAGCTGGTAACCAACCCACTGCGTTCCCTGCGCCCTGCGCGTGTTTCCAGCGACGTTTTCCGGGAAATCCGCCTGCCATTCGCCCCCGGCAAATTCCATTTCAACAAGCCATTTTTGCGCCCTGAAATCTTGTGGGAAGGCGTTACGGCAGGCATGAACCTGCGGGTGATGTACAACAAATTTCCGTTTGCGCCCTGGCATTTGCTAGTAGTGCCGGAAGCGGAACAGACCCTGCCGCAATTCCTGACCCAAACGCACCATACCCGTATGATGGAATTGGTTGCCAACACAGCGGAAAGCCTGCCGGGTTTGGGCATGGCCTTTAACAGCCTGGGGGCTTATGCCTCTATCAACCAGTTACATTTTCAGGGGTTTGTGCGGGCAACACCGTTCCCGGTAGAACTGCCCCGCTGGCGGCATAATGGCGGGGCGGAAGCTTATCCACTGGAATGTCTGCGTACCAACTCCGTGGAAGCGTCCTGGCAAACCATCGCGTCGCTGCATCAGGCCAACCAGCCCTACAACTTGCTGTACCGGGCGGATGCCTGTTACATCCTGCCACGCAAAGGGCAAGGTACGGTGGAATTGCCTGCCTGGGCGCAAGGCATCGCTTGGCACGAAGCCTGCGGCGTGTTCACCCTGCCGGATATGCAAACCGCTACGGCACTGGACGCCAACACCATTTTCCGCCAACTGGCGCAACTGCACGCCAGCCTCCCTACCCAATTGGCATCATGATTATTTGATTTTTATCAATTATGCTCCTATAAACTTCCTAAAGGGGGAAACCACTAAAATACTCCATAATTTCAAAACACAACGGAGTTTCGCCAGAGGAGGATAAGTTCATGACATCTATTGCAAGCGGCCAGCAGGCTGCCAGTGAGCCTGATCCAGGCATCCGTAAACTCGACACAGGCGCCCCAATGCGCTGGTTGGGAAAAGGCTGGGATGATATGCGGGCCAGACCCGTCGCCAGCCTGGCTTACGGGCTGGTGTTTACCATCGCCGGTATCCTGATGATATGGCTAGGCCCGGCCAACCCCATCTTTACCTTGTTCCTGCTGTCGAGCTTCATGTTGATTGGTCCGTTGGCGGCGGTGGGGTTGTATGACATGAGCCACAGGATCGAAGACGGTGAAACCCCTTCCCTGCTGCACGCGCTTTCCAACGCGCGTTTCAGTACTTTCAAGCTGATCATGTTCGGCCTGATCTTGGGGATGGTCATCCTGCTATGGACTGTCATCACCACAGCGGTCGTCAATCTGTTTTTCGGGAATAGCCCGCTGGTGATGGATAGCCTGGGCGCGCTCATGAACGGGCAAAATTCCTTGCCGTTTTTCGCCATTTTCATCCTCAGCGGTTTGGTACTGGCCTTGCTGGCGTCGGCGGTCGCGATCATATCGGTTCCCTTGGCCAGCCATCGACGGGCGGATACCATCACTGCCGGAATCATCTTACTGGTGCTGCTGGTGGTGTGGGCACGGCTGATTGCCATGCTGTTTGGCTTGTTTTTTGGCAACACCGGGCTGATTAGCGGTGGCTGGCAAACCTTGCTGGGGGATGCCAATTTCCTGCCCTTTTTCGTAACCTTTGTCTCCTGCGGCTTTGCACTGGCGCTGGTGGCTTTCAGCATCAGCGTTGTTACTGTGCAATACATCTCCCACCGGGATGTAGGCCTGATGACGGCGATTTCAACCAGCATCCGTGCTGTGGCGAAAAACCCGGTGGTGATGATGCGCTGGGCGGCAATGATTGCCATCATGATGATCTTAGGAATGGGTGCGTTTTTCATTGGTCTTGCGGTAACATTGCCAGTCATTGGCCATGCCAGTTGGCACGCTTATCGTGAGACGGTAGAAGATTGAAACAACAGACATTTGTATTGCCTGCCCCACAAGGCCACGCCCGCACGCTTGCTGCGGGCTGGTTGAAGCTGGGTGTTTTTGCATTGCTGGCGGCAGGGGTTTTCTCGTTGCTGCTGGTGTTGTCACGCACGCCGGGCGTGCAGGACGTTATTCCCTGGCTGGACTTTTTCCATACTGCGCTGGTGGTGCATGTGGTGCTGTCGGTGGTGATCTGGTTTATTGCCTTTGCTGGGGTGCTATGGACGGCCAATAGCCGCATCAACCAGCCCTTGTGGGATAAATCCATTCTGGCCGTCGCGGCTGTCGGTACGGCGCTGATTACGCTGTCGCCCTTCACCGGGGACGGCAACCCCCTGTTGAACAACTATGTACCCATATTGCAGCAACCGGTCTTTCTGTGGGGGTTGGGAATATTTGGCGTAGGGTTTACCTGGTTGATTATCCGCTCGCTGATGGTAGCGGAGTGGCGGGTTCCGGTCGAAACGGGAATTTACCTCAGCATTCTGACGGAAGCTGTTGCGCTGCTTGCCCTGCTGATGAGCGGGGTCAACATGCCTGCGGATTACAGCGGGCAGGCTTTCTATGAGTTACTGTTCTGGGGTGGCGGCCATACCCTGCAATTTGCGCATACCCTGCTGCTGATCGTGGCTTGGTTGTGGCTGGCAGAAGCGACTGGTGCGTCTGTGCAGCTTGCCCCCCTGCCCGCCAAAATTCTGTTCGGGCTGATGTTGCTGCCGGTGCTGGCCGTACCGTACATTTATATGCAACACGACCTTGCTTCAGCTGAACACCGCGCGGCTTTTACCCATTTGATGAAATACGGCGGGCTGACGTCCCTGCCACTCGGCGCAATGGCAGCTTTTTATGCCTTGACAACCACACGGGCGGGGGATGTGGGCTTGCATCCACAGCGTAATGCGCTGTATGCCTCTATCATCCTGTTCGCGGCGGGGGGCATTATCGGTTTCCTGATCCATGGGGTGAACGTGGTTATCCCAGCCCACTACCACGGCTCAATTGTTGGGGTAACGCTGGCGTTCATGGGGTTGACTTACTACCTGCTGCCGCGCCTGGGTTTCCAGCCGGTGGTGTCAAAATGGGCTGCATGGCAGCCGTATGTCTATGGCGGCGGCCAGTTGATGCATATCCTGGGTTTGGCATGGTCAGGTGGCTATGGGGTACAGCGTAAAACTGCGGGGGCAGCGCAGGGCTTGCACGACCTACCCCAAATCCTCGGCATGGGCATGATGGGGCTGGGTGGCCTGATCGCCATTATTGGCGGGGGTATTTTCGTGATCGTGGCATTGCGTGCGATGTATGCCCGGGCGCAAATTTGAAACAGGCACTTTCCCTACCCCGATATTCCGACTTGATATGGAAAAATAATGCCCATTTCTTGCCCTAAAGGGTGGTAACATTAGACAACTTAATGGGAATCAAGGGAACCCTAATCATATGGCGATAACGAATGTCTGCACTTGTTCACGTTGCTTATCAGCCGCGCGCCGTGTCCGCCCTGGCTTCTGGCGAAGCCTGTTTGCGTGGGGCAAATCGTACTATCGCTGTTATAACTGCAACCTGCGCTTTTGGACGCGGGGATAATAGCAGCAATAGATACCCAGCCTACAGCCACGCCAACAAATAGTGATCCGCCAGCAACGCAATAAACAACACGCTCAGGTAGAAAATCGAATAGCCGAATGTTTTCATCGCGTGCTGGTCGCCTTCACTGCGGTACAGCACGACCGCGTGATACAGGAAACCAGCGCCCAATGCGATAGCTGTCAGCAAATACAGTACGCCACTCATGTGGGTCAGGAACGGCATCAGCGTCACTGCAATCAGCATCAGCGTATACAGCACGATATTCAGCTTGGTGAAGGCCACGCCGTGGGTCACGGGCAACATCGGTACACCTGCCCTGCGGTAGTCTTCCCGGCGCTTGATCGCCAGCGGCCAGAAATGCGGTGGTGTCCAGATGAAAATAATCAGGAACAGCAGCAGTGCGTCGGTATGCAACTCCCCCGTTACGGCAGTCCAGCCCAACACCGGCGGCGCTGCGCCAGCCGCCCCACCCAGCACGATATTGTGCGGGGTGGAACGCTTCAGGAACATGGTGTAAATGACTGCATAGCCGACCATCGAAGCCAGCGTCAACGCTGCCGTCAACCAGTTAACCATGACGCCGAGGATAACTAAAGACAACACGCCCAGCCCCGCTGCAAACACCAGTGCCTGCGCTGTACTAAGCTGATGTTGCGGCAACGGGCGGTTTTCCGTGCGCTGCATGACAGCATCAATGTGCTGATCGACAATGTGATTGATTGCCGCCCCGCAGGAAGCGCCCAAGCCAATGCCTAACAAGCCCCAAAAAAGGGTCGTCAACGGCACGGAATCATGGGTAGCCAGCAACATCCCGACCATGGCGGTAAACACGATCAGGCTTACCACCTTCAGTTTGCACAAGCCGAGATAGGCTTTCCAGTTCACTCCTGCATCAATGGCAGCGGCATTAATCATCATTATTCTCCAGATAGTGGCTCAGCATTTACTCTTCGGCAATCAGGTCACGGTAGGCGTGCCAGCTTGCATGGCCAGCAATCGGCAAGGTAATGGCCAACCCAACGAAAAAGAAAATAAAGCCGAGGAACATCAACGTCGCCAAAATCAGCGCCCAGCTCAGCATTACGCCCGGGTTAGCCAACACTGCCTTGACGCTGGTGATCATCGCAGTTACAAAGTCCACACGTCTGTCAGTAATTAGCGGCACAGAAACAACGCTGATAGCAAAAGCAACGGCGGCAATCAGGCCACCGCCCAGCATCCAGGCAAACAGGAAAGGCACAAACTCTTCCTGGCTCAGGAGGGTATCAAGCAGGCTATTCGTGATGGTGACATTATTGAACATCAGAGCTACCGTCACGGATGACAGCAATGCCCAAATACCCATCAACACACCCAGCACCAGCGCAAAACTAACCAGACTGATGGCATTGAAGCGCAAACCATCTATCCCCTGGGTGAAATGGGGTGTACTGCCCTGCTCCAGCGTGCGGCTCATACAATAAAAACCGACTGCCACAATCGGGCCTATGATTAGAAAACCCGCTGCCATGGTGGTAATGAAGATCGGATTGCTCCAGGCCATCGCTGCCAATAACAACCCCAGCACAACATAAACCATGCCATAGGTAATACTGGCTCCCATCGACGCCTTGAAATCCTTGATGCCAGCATTGAGCCAGCGCATGGAGGCTTCAGAATCGACTTTACGCACCACCAGACGGGGTGCTTCTGCCATGTGATCCATACTACTCATTGTAGCCATAACACGTTCTCCTCTTTGCGTTGTTGAAATCAGCCTTTGCGGCTTTTTGTTTACCCCACCTGCGAAACTTTCAACAGGCGGCGCAGATCCTTGATCATCAGTTCCCCACTGAAACCAGGCGGGTAGGACATCATCACATTCCCTAATGGATCAATGATGTAGATGCCATCCTGTGCTACCGGATTGGGGGTTTGCAGCAAGCCCTGCAAGCGGGCAACGGATTCCGCCGGGCCTGTCGCCAACCTCACCCCGTCATGTACTTGCAAGTGCGGTAGCAGGGCAGCAAGCTGGCTGGTTTCAGTCAGCACCAACAAACGTTCCACCCGGCGGCGTTCGTTGCCCATGGCTTGGCGCACCTGCCGCAGGTGATACAGATTTTGCTGACAAGCCTGCTGGCAAGCGGAATCGGCGACCGTCGCCAACACCCACTTGCCGCGCAAGTCCGCTATATTGAAGGTAGTACCATCCGCCCCCAACAGGGGTAATTCACCTACTGCGCGCACGGGAGATATCAACGTGCCGTGGTTGGTAGTGACGGGGGCGGGCAAACGATCCATAAACTGGTAATACAGCCAGCCCGCCAGATACGGGAATGCGCAAACCACCACCAGAATCCAGAATGTCCGGTTGCTGCGTCTGGGTTGGGTAGCAGTGGTTGGGGCAGTCTCAACAGCGGCGCTCATGGCGTCTCCTTTTTATGGGTATTCAGGTACAGGTAGGCTGCCAGCACAATCAGGCCGAACGCAGCCCACTGGATGCTGTAGCCGATGTGCATCCCGGCCTTGTTTTCGTAAGCAGGCCAGTCGCGGCGCAGGCCATCGGCGGAATCCGTCGTTTGTAGCAGCAAGTAAGGGGCAAGCGGATACCCGAGCTTCTGCGCCAGCTTCGCCTGGTCAAGGTAGAGCCAGCGCTGGTTGCCTTCTGCATCCGCCGGGATGTCGCCGAACAAAAACACGGGTTTGGAACGTGGGGAATCCAGTGTGCCGGACAGCAGCACCTCCCCTACCGGAGTGGTGATATTGGGCAATACTTTGCGGTCAGCGCCCACCTTCACCCAACCACGGTTGACCAGGATATGTTCGCCAGTGGCGTCCAGTTTCAGTGGCGTGATGACGTGATAACCAGCCTTGCCCTGATGCACGATATTATCCAGCAGCAGAGTGCTGCCGGTTTCCCATGTACCGGAAACCTGCGCCGGGCGGTAACGCTGGGCTGGCCACTCCACCTTGTGTTGGTTCAGGTTAATGGCAGGCAGGGTTATTTGCCGGGCAATATCCTGAGCCACTTGCTGCTTGTATTGCGCCCGATGGTATTGCCAGATCGACAGGGAAGTGAAAATGCCCACCATCACCGCCGTCAGTAATGTGGCAAAAAGCGTAGGCCGGAAGCGGTAACTTGCGGTTATACTGGCATTTTCACTCATTTGTAACAAACCGAGGCTCCTATGTGGTTTAAAGTTCTGATCATCATCAATCTGGCCCTGATCCTGCTCAGCCTGGTCTCCGGTGTGTTTTTTCTCGCCAAAGACAATGGCAAATCCAATCGGGTGGTGACTTCATTGACGACGCGGGTAGCGCTGTCGGTATTCCTCATCCTGATGTTGACGGTGGGCTACCTGACGGGACAAATCCAGCCGCACGGCGTTGTACCGCAGGCAGCCACCGATAACGCCCCTACAACCAGTACACAAAAATAAACAGGGCAATCCACACCACATCCACAAAGTGCCAGTACCATGCCACCGCTTCAAATGCGAAGTGGTTATGCTCGGTGAAATGGCGCTTCATGCTGCGTACACAGATCACGATCAGCATGATCGTACCAATCGTCACATGCAGGCCGTGGAAGCCGGTCAGCATGTAGAAAGTGGAGCCGTACACCCCTGAATTCAGGGTCAAATCCATTGCATGATGGGCGTGCCAGTATTCATACGCCTGGAGGCAGAAGAAGATCACACCCAAGGCGATAGTCAGCATCAAACCCAGCACCAACTGCCTGTTATTGTCCTTTTTCAACCCCCAATGCGCCCAGGTCAGGGTGACACCACTGGATAACAGGATGACGGTATTGATAAAGGGAATTCCCCATGCCCCCATGGCCTCTTTCGCCGCCACGTACTTGGCTGTGCCTGCATCTGGCAAATTCAGCAGCGGCCAGTTGTACTTGAAGCCTTCCCACAGGATATTGGAAGTGGCCAGATGACCTTCCCCCCCCAGATACGGCAGGGTGATATTGCGCAGGTAATACAGACAACCGAAAAAGGTGATGAAAAAGGCCGCTTCCGAGGTGATGAACCAGAACATCCCCTGCCGGAATGAACGGTCAACCTTACCGTTGTACTTCCCGCTCAGGTTTTCGTCGATTACCGCCCCAAACCAGCCATGCAACAAGTGCGCAAGCAGCGCAAAGCCCGTCACCATGATCAGGCTGCCCGCAAAATCCATCTTGTTGATGGTCAGTATCAGGCCGAAAAACAGCAGGAACATGCCCAACACAGCCTTGATCGGCCAGGGGCTAGGTTCCGGGATGAAATACGCATCTTTATCCGCGTGTGTTGCATGTGCCATGACTCCTCCATCCTCCTTTAATTCTTGCTCACTTGTTCTGTATTCATGAATGTGTACGAAAGCGTGACGGTTTCGTATTCAGCCGACACTGCCGGGTCAATGGCAAAACGCACGGGCATTTCCTTCTCCTCCCCCGGTTGCAGGGTTTGCTGGGTGAAACAAAAACATTCCAGTTTCTTGAAATGCTGCGTCACCTGCCAGGGGGTAATACCCGGTACTGCCTGCCCAGTAATCAGTCGGTCAGTCGTGTTTTTCACGTAATAGCTGACGGTTGCCAGTTCACCGGGGTGCACCTGCACCGTCCGGGTCATCGGGTGGAACTCCCACGGCAGGTTGGCGTTGACGGTGGAATCGAATTGCACCGTGATCTGGCGGCTTTTATCCTCCGCAAACGCCGCCGTATCCGCCACGCGCCCACCCGCGCTACCCGCCACGCCATTGATTCCCCCGACCTCACAAATCAGGCCATACAGGGGAACCATGGCGAAACCGAAGGCAAACATCCCCGCCACGACCAAACCGAGGCGAACAGTCGTTTTGCGGTTTTGGGCGGTGCGCTCATCCATCAACCCATGCCTCCGCCACTCATGACTTTCGGCAGGTACAGGAAGGTGTACAACACACCCGCCACGGCAATAACCCCAAGGATAATCGCCACTCGCAGATTGGCCTTACGTAGCTTGTCGTCGTCATGCTTATCCATCATTTGACTACCGGCGCTTCAGTGAAGCTGTGGAACGGAGGCGGCGAAGGCAGCGTCCATTCCAGCCCGGTCGTGCCGATCTGGGAACCTTCCCACGGCTTGGCCGGTGCTTTCGCCCCCCCCTTTATGGTCTTGAAAATGATGTACAGGAATAACAAGTGCGACAGACCAAACATGAAACCACCGATACTGGAAATCACGTTGAACTCGGTGTACTGCACGCTGTAATCTACAATCCGGCGTGGCATCCCCGCCAACCCGGAGAAGTGCTGCGGGAAGAAGGTGATGTTGAACGAGATGGTCGTCCACCAGAAGAAAATCTTGCCCAGACGCTCGTCATACATATGCCCAGTCCACTTCGGCAGCCAATAGAACACGCCCGCATACAGGCCGAATACCGCTCCTGGAATCAGCGCGTAGTGGAAATGCGCCACCACGAACATGGTGTCGTGATACTGCATGTCTGCCGGAACCACAGCCAGCATAACGCCAGTCACACCCGCGAACGAGAACATCAGGATAATGGCAATACCAAACAGCATCGGTGTTTCAAACGTCATCGAACCGCGCCACATGGTGAAAATGAAGTTCAGCAGCATTAACCCGACCGGAATCGAAATCAGGATGGTGCCAATCATAAAGTAGTTGGTAGCCCCCAGCGACATACCGATGGTGTACTGATGATGCGCCCACACCACCATGCCCAGCGCTGCCAGGAACGCCATCCCCCACACCAGTGACTTGTAGCCGAACAGCGGTTTGCGCGAGAAGGTAGGAATCACCAACCCCAGCACCCCGATAGAAGGCAACAGCAACACATACACTTCCGGATGCCCGAAGAACCAGAACAAATGCTGGAACAGAATCGGGTCACCACCACCGGCAGCATCAAAGAAAGACGTACCGAAATGGCGGTCAAACAGCAGCATCGTCACCGCACCCGCTAACACCGGCATAACCGCAATCAGCAACAAACCGGTGAAGAACCAAGCCCACACGAACAACGGCATTTTCATCATGGTCATGCCGGGCGCACGCATGTTGAGGATAGTGGTGACAATATTGATAGACGCCAAGATCGAAGAAATCCCTAACAGGTGGATGGCGAAAATGGTGAAGTCCATCCCGATCCCCGCCTGTACCGACAACGGCGGCAACAACGTCCAGCCGGTATTGACCGGCGCACCACCTTCCGGAAAGATGTACGGAGCCAGGATCGACAGGATCAACATCAGCGCCGCCGCAGGCAACAACCAGAAACTGAGGTTATTGAGGCGCGGAAGAGCCATATCCGGCGCGCCAATCATCATCGGGATCATCCAGTTGGCCATCCCCGCCGCAGCGGGCATCACCATGCCGAAAATCATCGCCAACGCATGGTCAGTCACCATGTTGTTGTAAAAATCCGGGCTGGCCAACTGCACCCCCGGCATGAACAATTCCGCACGGATGTACATCGCCATCGCCCCGCCGAAAAACAGCATGAACAAGGCAAAAAACAGATACATCGTACCAATGTCCTTGTGGTTGGTGCTGTAAACCCAGCGTTTCCAACCCTTTGGTGGCCCGTGGTCGTGATGGTCGTCGTGTGCTGTGGCTGCTCCACTCATGGGAAACTCCTCCTCAAAAATTATCGTGCTGCTTTTACATCGTTAGGCTGGACAACATCACCCGCAGTGTTGCCCCAGGAATTGCGTTCAAAGGTAATGACCGCCGCAATATCCAGATCATTCAATTGTGGCCCCCAAGCAGCCATGGCCGTGCCAGCCTTGCCTTTCACCACGATATTGATGTGATCGGTAGCGACACCGTTGGCAATCTTGCTGCCTGCCAATGCCGGGAATACGCCGGGGATACCCTGGCCGGCAGCCTGGTGGCAAGCCATGCAGTTTTTGGTGTAAACCTCCTGCCCCTTGGCGACCAGTTCTTCTTTCGCCCACACCTTGTCGGATGAAGCTTCGGCAGCCGCTTGCGCCAGCGCTGCTTTCTTTTCAGAACGCCACTGCTCAAATTTTTCCGGGCTGACCGCCGTAACTACCGCAGGCATGAAGGCATGACCCGTGCCGCAGTTCTCATAGCATTGCCCACGGTAAGTGCCTTCTTTGGTGATGTTCGTCCAGGTCTCGTTGATATAGCCGGGGATGTTGATTTTCTTGGGAACGATTTCCGCGATACCCCAGTTGTGCAATACGTCGGTGGAAGTCAGCAGGAAACGCACCCGTTTGCCGGTCGGCAACACCAGCGGCTCATCCACATCACGCAAATACAGCGGGTCAGTCGGCTCCAGCTTTTTCAGATTGCTGACGATTTTGATGTCATCGTCCATGTATTCATAAGTCCATTTCCACTGCGAGCCGATCACCTTGACGGTAACGTCTGCCTTATCGTGGGATTCGACCGACGACAGGGTGGAGGAAGCAGAACTGGCAATGCTCAGGTCGATCCCCAATACAATGACGGGAACCAGCACCCACGCCCAACGCCCGAACCAGTTATTGTGGAATTCCTGATCAGCGACCGCCCCTTTGGAATGGCGGAAAGCATACAGGGCATACACAATCATCGCGGTCACGATCACCATGATGATGGTCGCAACCCAGGTGGTCAGCATGTGCAGGTCGAAAATTTCCTGCGTAATCGTCGACGCGGGTGGGTTCAAGTTGTATTCGTAAGCCGCGCTAGCCGCGCCTGCCCACAGGCCGGATACGCCCGTAACCAGTATTGTAGCCAGACTGCTTATTTTTTTTTCTGACATGCCTCCTCCTAACATGTTTACTCCTCAGGTAATGGGTGTTTTTGTTCAGGCCATCCGGCGGCAATCCTCCAACGACGCCTTGATGGTTGCTGCGAATGCCTTGCGGTCATCTTCAGTCAGACAGACGCCAATTTCGACACTGCGTCCATGCGACTGCAACAACAGCTTGCCGGGATACCAACTGTGTTGATCCAACTGAAGTACGATGTTTACCCAATGGGTCTGGAAGCGGCATTCTTGTAAGACTTTTACACCGCTGCGGGCAATGAACAGGATGGAATCGGGGCCGATCTGGATGGTTTCAGAATAGCGGGAACCGCGCTCGAACAAATACAGGCCACCACCCAACACCACAATCTCAAGCAAGGTGAAGGGCAACACCAGCCATGCCCCCAACAAAATGAAGCGCAGTGCCACCAGCAGGGATAAAACGGCAACCGCGATGAAAAAAACCAGCATCCCCTCGCGCGACAAAGAGCGGTTGGGCCGCACCTCAAAGGTTCGGCAGACATCGGTCATGTTGTTTGTAGCTGTCACCACAACAATCCCTCTCCGCTGGTTGCAAGTGTGTGAAATCACACGGCCTGAGTTAATATATCCTAGTTTTTGATTATTATCATTGAAATTTGTTGCCCGATCTGCATGTTGGAATTTAATAATAAACTGAAATACTTTGCGCCCATCTTGCTGATTTTGGCGGGAGGCATTGCTGCCATGCTGTTAACAGAACGGCAGACTAATCGCTTTAAACCGGTCAGCCTGCCGTCACTGAATGGCGAGCGTATCTCTATTCCCGACCAGCGGGGAAAGCTCACCTGGGTTAGTTCCTGGTCAGCCAGTTGCGCTATCTGCCTGCATGAATTGCCGGAACTGGAAAGGCTCTACCAACAATATGGCGACCAGTTATCCATCGTGGCGCTGGCGATGCCGTATGACCCACCCAACGCCCTGCTGGAAGTGCGTGACCGCCTGCAACTCTCCGTACCGGTGCTGCTGGATCTGGATGGGGAAACTGCCCGCCAGTTAACCCCTGATTTGGTCGTACCGAGCCATCATTTGATTGACAGTCAAGGAAATGTTCTGCTCAACTGGCGAGGCGCTTTAACACGGGATGAAATATTGGCGAGATTAAAGCCCCACCTGCAAACCCAAGCTGTAAACGGACAATAATGCAAACACTGTACTCACGCTTACTCTCCATCACGTTGCTGCTGGCGCTGATGGTCATCGTGCTAGGAGCCTATACACGCCTTTCCGACGCTGGGCTTGGCTGCCCTGACTGGCCAGGCTGCTACGGACATCTTGCCGTGCCTGATGTAGTGGACAGCACACAATTCCAGCGCCCGCTGGAAGAACACAAAGCCTGGAAGGAGATGATCCACCGCTACGCCGCCGGAACGCTGGGCTTACTGATCCTGGGTATTTTTCTCATCAGGCTGGTATTCAGACGCCAGTTCCAGCAAGGGCTGTTACTGCCCGCGCTGCTGCTGGGAACCGTTATTTTTCAGGCGGCATTGGGGATGTGGACAGTGACCTTGCTGCTTAGCCCGATGATCGTGACTGCGCATTTGCTGGGCGGTTTCACCACGCTATCGCTGGTGTGGCTGCTATGGCTGCGGCAGCACGCAACGCAGCCAGTCACCCTTTATTCCCCGGAATCAGCACGCTTGAAAACCCTGGGCCTGATCGGCCTGCTGCTATTGATCGGGCAAATATTCCTGGGCGGCTGGACCAGTACCCATTACGCAGCTGTTGCGTGTGGAACCAGTTTCCCCACCTGCCACGGAAACCTGTGGCCGGATGCTGATTTTGCCACCGGTTTCGCATTTGCATGGCAGGAAGGAACGGATTATGAGTTCGGCATACTGGAAAACCCGGCGCGCACAGCCATCCACATGCTGCACCGGCTGGGGGCGTTGACAGTATTCCTGTTCCTGGGTGGCCTGATGCTGTGGGCAATCCGTAAGCGCCAGCAGATGCTAGGGCAGGTTCCACACACCATTCTTTTGCTGTTGTTCACCCAAGTGACGCTGGGCATCCTGAATGTGGTACTCGCCCTGCCCTTGCCGATTGCTACTGGGCATACACTGGTAGCAGCCTTGCTGTTGCTGGCAGTCATCACGCTGAATTATCGGTTGATGGTGAAGAAAGTTTTGCACTGATCCGAACCAACTCACCCCGAATGCCTACTCATAAGCACATGGCAGCCCAGGGAAATGGCGGCTATAATGTTGCCGTTTCTGGTTTTTGGGAAAGGTTTCCAACATGAATCTGATTTCACCCTTCAAGGGCTTGCGCCCGGCTCCGGGTCGGGGCGCTGAAGTGATTGCGCCACCGTATGATGTGTTGAATTCTGCCGAAGCACGTGGGCGGGCCGAGGGCAAGCCGTGGAGTTTCCTGCATGTCTCCAAGCCGGAAATTGACCTGCCGGAAGATACCACCCCCTACAGCGAGGCCGTGTACGCCAAGGCGGCGGAAAACCTTCAGCACACTATCGATGCCGGTTTACTGGTGCAGGATGAACAGCCGTGTTACTACGCCTACCGTCTGGTCATGGGGAACCATAGCCAGACCGGGCTGGTAGCGGGGGCTTCCATCGCCGATTACGACACCAACCGCATCCGCAAGCATGAATTCACCCGCCCGGTGAAGGAAGATGACCGCGTGCGCCAGATTGATGCGGTCAATGCGCAAACCGGGCCGGTGCTGTTGGCTTGTCCCGATACGCCAGCGGTAGACCAGATTCTGGCCAAGGCTTCCCAGGGCGAAGCAGTGCTGGATGTTACCGCCGATGACGGCATCCGCCACACCTTGTGGGTGATTGATGACGAGGGCAGCATTGCGCAACTGACGGCAGCTTTCAACGCCATGCACGCGCTGTATATTGCTGACGGGCATCACCGTTCCGCTGCGGCTTCGCGGATCGCCAAAATGCGTAATAACCAGCAGGGTTCCGGTTATTTCCTGTCGGTGATCTTCCCTGCGCACGAGATGAAAATCTTCGACTACAACCGTGTGGTTCGCGATTTGCATGACATGGATCATTCCCAGTTTCTGGCGGCGGTTGAACAGAACTTCGATCTGGAACCTTCTTCCACACCCGTCAAGCCCGAACAGGCAGGCGTGTTTGGCATGTATATGGATGGCCAGTGGTTCAAGTTGACCCTGCACGCCGAACTGATGCCGAATGACGACCCGGTAGCGCGGCTGGATGTCAGCCGTCTGGCGCGTTACCTGATCGAACCGGTACTGGGCATTACCGACCCGCGCCGCGATGACCGCATCGACTTCGTGGGCGGTATCCGGGGTCTGGAAGGCTTGGAAAAGCGTGTCAACAGCGGTGAAATGGCAGTTGCGTTCTCGCTTTACCCCACCAGTATGGAAGATCTGATGGCAGTGGCTGACAACAACGATGTGATGCCACCCAAATCTACCTGGTTCGAACCGAAGCTGGCGGATGGCGTGGTTTCCTACCTGTTGGGTTGATATAAATAAACCCCTCCCCGACCCTCCCCTGATAAGGGGAGGGGGTCATAATGCGGAGAAAATTCGCCCGTTTCCTTGCTTGTAAATATCAGAGTTGGCTTATATACTCTGCCCATTATCCATAATGGACTAATCCGTTACTCGGAAAACATGGGGCGGAAAATATAATGATGAAAGCCATACCACAGTCCTTAAAACCTGCTTTTACCAAAACCCTGACGAAGACCACGCAACCACGCAAAATTTCCGTGGGGCTGGATGTCTTTGGCAACGCAATCCCTGATGTGAAATCTGCTTTGGTTGAAGATACCGGCAAAGCGCTGCGCATCGTCAAGCGGCAAGACATGGTTGTCAAACCTTCCCGCAAACGCAGCCGCAAGCAATCTGCTGCCACTTCAACAGCATTGGTTCCGGTCACGCCTACTTTGCTGGGCTTGGGTCATCTGGTTCCATGGTGGACACAACAAGCTTCCAACCAGAAACAGGCAAAAACCAGCGAACCTGTTACTGCAACCAACACCAAACCGGTTGATCATCCTGACGGCATCAGTGAACGGTTGGAATACGCATTCAAACGCTTGCACCAGGAGTTCAACGAGCGTGAGCAGCACATCGAAGACAAAATGCGTGAGCTACGCGCAGAACACCAAAATATTCTGGCCACCCAACCCAAAACACGCGCATGGATCTTGCCGGTGGCAGTGGTTGGCGCATCGGCGATGGGTTACATGATGTATGTGATGACCAGTATGCAAGGTTCCATGACCGCCATGTCGGGCAACATCAACACCATGAACGGTCACATCGGTACGATGGCAAACGATACCCAGGCTATGTCGCAGAATACCCAATACATGTCACAAAACATGCAGACGATGAACCAGTCCATGTACTACATGAACAACAACGTCGCTTACATGAGTGGTAATGTGGCGCAGATGAACCAACAAGTGGGGTCAATGGCCCAATCTGTCCGACCAATGGGCGAAGCGGCTTCCACGGTTAGCCCGTTTATGAAAATGTTCAAATCCTTTATGCCATTTTAGCCTGCGCTACTTGTTGACCCAACAGTAGTGGCTTCTCCCGTGAACATCAAACACAGCACCAAGCAACGGCTTGAACGGAATGTAACTTTGCAAACAGGGCGGCTTTTCAGGTATTGCTTCTTGAGGTTCATGGCTGTTTCCTGACCTTACAAATTCGCGGGCATTCTCCCACAGATTCCAGGGAGTTCTCGCATAGAAATGTTAAGCAGATTTTATGCCATCGCCATCAAAATGCTGTCACATTTTTTTCACGCCCTGATCATTCACGCTAAACAAGCCCTTGTTAGGCTGATGCTTTCCACACCTGCCAGGGAGGCAATCCGCCATGCATACCAAACTTGTACTATCCACTTCCATTGTCGTTCTGCTCGCCACTGCGGCAGCCGTGAACCCCAGTCACGCCACTGAAACCAGTCCGGCGGACAACATCCAGGTCGGCCCGCGCCCCTATTACCTGATCGAAGACATGGATCCAGGCCCGTTGAAAGATGAGCTGCAAAACTGTGCCAACGGCCCATTCCATAAAACCGAATTTTCCATCGGCCATCGCGGCGCGGCGCTGCAATTTCCGGAACATTCCAGGGAGTCTTACGAAGCGGCTGCCCGCATGGGCGCTGGCATCATCGAGTGTGATGTCACTTTCACCAAAGACAAGGAACTGGTGTGCCGCCATTCCCAGTGTGACCTGCACACCACCACCAACATTCTCGCCACGCCATTGGCGGACAAGTGCTCCAAACCCTTCACCCCGGCAGAGATTGATCCTGCCACCGGCAAGGTGACCAAACCGGCTTCTGCTGAATGCTGCACCAGCGACATCACCCTGGATGAGTTCAAGACCCTCAAGGCCAAGATGGACGCCGCCAACACCAACGCCACCACAATTGCTGATTACCTCAAGGGCACGCCCAATTTCCGTACTGACCTTTACTCCGCGCCTGGCACGCTGATGACCCATAAGGACAGTATCGCGCTGTTCAAAAAGCTAGGTGTCAAAATGACGCCAGAACTGAAGTACCCCAGCGTCAAGATGCCGTTCGACGGTTTCACTCAGGAACAATACGCCCAAAAGATGATCGACGAATACAAGGCCGCTGGCGTTCCCGGCTGCGATGTATTTCCGCAATCGTTTGAACTGGACGACATCCTCTACTGGATCAAGCATGAGCCGGAATTTGGCCAACAGGCTGTCTATCTGGATGATGAAATCTACAAAGCCAATGCCGATGAATCCCTTGACCCGGTTGGCTACCAGAACCAAATTGCCGCCATGCCTTCTCTCAAGGCGCAGGGCGTGAACTACATTTCCCCGCCGCTGTTTGCAATGGTGGAACTGGACGCCAACAACGACATCGTTCCTTCCACTTACGCCAAGGCTGCGCAGGCGGCTGGCATCAACATGATCGCCTGGACACTGGAACGCTCCTACCCGATGACCACGGGCGGCGGCTGGTACTACCAGACGGTCAACAAGGGCATCAACAAAGATGGCAACATCCTGAAAATGCTGGACGTGCTGGCACAGGATGTGGGCATCAAGGGCATTTTCTCCGACTGGCCCGCCACCGTAACCTATTACGCTAACTGCAAGGGTTTGTAAAACCTTCACTTGCCGCAACCTTGGCCACAACGAAGCCAGGGTTGCGCGCATCACAAAGCCTTCACAACCTTTTAACCACAGTGACACATTCGCCTTTCTATGATGCCTTCATCGTGAAACCATCAGGAGAAGCCTCATGCCGCCTATCGACCGCCGCAATTTTATCCGTCATATCATCGCCGGTTCCGGCGCCCTGGCAAGCGGTTTGCTCACCGCTTGTAACAACGATGGGGCGGCAAACGCCTCGACCAGCAACACCTTCACCCACGGCGTTGCCAGTGGCGATCCACTGACCGACCGGGTGATCCTGTGGACCCGCGCTGTACCTGCCTCTGGCAGCAGCCTGAACGTCAACTGGGAAGTCGCGAGCGATGAAGCCTTCAGCAACATTGTCAGCAAGGGCGAAACCAGCACAGATGCCGCGCGTGACTACACCATCAAGGTGGATGCTACCGGCCTGCAAGCAGGTTCCACCTATTTCTACCGCTTTAAGACCGGCGACGCCGTATCACCTAGCGGTAAAACCCGCACCCTGCCAACTGGTGATATCAGCGAAGTCAAACTGGCGGTATTTTCCTGCGCCAACTACCCGGCAGGCTACTTCCACGTCTATGCGGAAGCCGCCAAACGCAACGACCTGTTTGCCGCCCTGCATCTGGGTGATTACATCTACGAATACGGCGCGGGTGCTGACCAGTATGCGTCTGCCGATGCCACCAAGCTGGGCCGTGTTTCCGTACCGGCCAACGAACTGCTGAAAATCGAGGATTACCGCCAGCGCTACGCCCAGTACCGCAGCGACAAGGACTTGCAGGCACTGCACGCCAGACTGCCGTTCATCTGCATCTGGGATGACCACGAAGTTGCCAATGATGCGTGGAAAGATGGGGCGGAAAACCACACCACCGCCACCGAAGGCGATTTCACCCTGCGCCGCGCCGCCGCCCTGAAAGCCTGGTACGAATGGCTGCCGGTGCGCGAACAGGATGCCAGCAACCCCTTGAAAGCTTACCGCTCGTTTGATTTCGGTTCACTGCTGAGCCTGCACATGCTGGATACCCGTCTGGGTGGGCGCGACAAGCAACTGGATTACGTGGATTATATCGACCCAAGCACCGGTGTTTTCAACACTGCCGGTTTCACCGCCGCCATGAGTGACCCGACCCGCCAATTGCTGGGCGCGGAACAAACTGCATGGCTGCAAGGCCAGCTTGCCGCCTCCACCGCCATCTGGCAGGTGCTGGGGCAACAGGTACTGATGGGCAAGATGCACCTGCCATCCCCGTTGCTGACCCCGACCCCGCAAAATCCGACGGTGAGCTTCGCCCAGTACGGCGTGATTGCCACCGCATTCATCACCTACCAAACCTTGTCAACCCAACTGACTGCGGCGGGAACGCCGGTTACTCCAGAAAACCTGCTGGCAGCAGGCATGACCACTGACCAACTCACCATCGTCAATGACCCGACCAGTCAAGCCATCATCAACGCACCCAGCATCCCCTACAATCTGGATGCGTGGGATGGCTACGCCGTGGCGCGTGAAACCGTGTATGGCATCGCTCGGCTGCTGGACAAAAACCTGCTGGTGCTGAGCGGCGATACCCACAACGCCTGGGCAAATGATTTGCAGGACCAGGACGGCAACCAGGTTGGCGTGGAATTCGCCACCGGCAGTGTCTCCTCCCCCGGCCTGGAAGAATACCTGCCCGGCACGAGCCCGGCGGAACTGGCTGCGGGTGTACGCCAACTGATCCCCACCCTGGCCTACGCCGACACCTCCAAACGCGGCTACCTGGTGTTGCGGGTAACGCCAGCCGAAGCGCAGGCAGACTGGCATCTCGTTTCCACCGTCAAGGAAACGGTTTACACCACAGTGCTGGATAAAAGCTTGACAACACTGCCGGGCGCAGGCAACCGCAAGATTGTGCGGACATAGACCTCCCCAAAAAACGGAAGCCCTGCGAGCGGGGGCAGGGCTTTCCGGTTAGGCGGGATAGTCTCAGGAGTAGGAATTACTTGCTCGGTCATACTACGAGCACATTCACATATGGTGTTAAACAAGCGGTTACAGGATTACGAACTTTTCATGATGCTTTTGTGATAAGAGTCTTGTCATCAGACTGTAAAAATTTCGTAAACAGGATTTAACCTGTGACCTTAAAAATCAGCAGGTTTATCAATATTCCCTCTGGAGGCACTCATGCGCATCCCCGCTCATCTCACTTTCTGCTCACTGGCTCTGGCTGTTTCTGTCGGCCTGAGCGCCTGTAATAACAACGACAGCAACACTGACACTTCCAGCAACACTTCCAACACAACTAGCTGGAATTTCAACCGTGTCGCCTCCTTCCCGGTCTGTTCCCAACTGGACGCCAACTGTAATGTGGATGATGAAACCTCGGCGGAAATCGTAGCCGCCAGCACCGATGGCATGATGCTGGTCTACACCGACAGCCCCAGCAAATCGGTTGGCTTTGTAGATATTGCCGACCCGGCCAACCCGAAGGCAGCAGGCAAACTGAAAATGGGTGGCGAACCCACTTCCGTCGCTGTCACTGGCAACTATGCACTGGTCGGTGTCAACACTTCCGCCGACTACATCAACGCCAGCGGCAAGCTGGATGTGGTCAGCATGAGCAGCAAAACCGTGATCGCCTCCATCGAAATGGGCGGGCAGCCAGATTCGGTCGCAATCAGCCCGGATGGCGCATACGCAGCCATCGCCATTGAAAATGAGCGTGACGAAGACGTGAACGATGGCGACATTCCACAAGCACCAGCAGGCTACCTGATGATCGTTGACCTCAAGGGTGAACCATCCACCTGGAAAGCCCGCAAGGTTGACATGAGCGGCTTGGCGGATGTAGCCCCCGGCGACCCTGAACCGGAATACGTGGACATCAACAGCAACAACGTCGCCGCTGTCACCTTGCAGGAAAACAACTACATCGTGCTGGTGAACCTGGCTGACGGCAAGATTATCAACCACTTCAGCGCGGGCAGCGTTGACCTCGACAAGATTGACGTGAAGGAAGAATCCCCGGCGTTGATCACGACGGATGGCTCACTGAGCGCCGTGCCGCGCGAACCGGATGGCGTCACCTGGCTTTCCACCGATTTGCTGGCCACTGCGGATGAAGGCGACTGGAAAGGTGGCAGCCGTGGTTTCACCGTGTTTAACACCAAGAGCGAAGTCGTGTTCACTTCCGGCAACAGCATGGATCATCAGGTTATCCGCATGGGTCACTACCCGGATGACCGCTCCGGCAACAAGGGTAATGAAGCGGAAAATGCCGAATTCGCCTCCTTCGAGGGCAACAAGTTCCTGTTCATCGCTTCCGAACGCTCCAACACCGTGTTTGTCTACGACGCCAGCAATAGCAGCCAGCCGGTGCTGAAACAGGTGTTGCCTGCCGGTTCCGGGCCGGAAGGCGTACTGGCAATCCCGTCCCGCAACCTGCTGGTCGCCGCCAGCGAAGTGGATGCGCGTGATGACGTTATCCGTTCGGTGGTCAATGTCTATCGCTACGAAGACAAGGCGGCATCATACCCAACCGTCATTTCCACCGATGATGCCAACGGCAACCCAGTGGCATGGGGAGCTCTCTCCGGCCTGGCGGCGGATCCTAACGACGCCAACACAGTTTACTCCATCGAAGACAGCTTCTACCAGCAAAACCGCATTTTCAAACTGGATGTATCCGACCAGCCCGCCAAACTGAGCGTTGCCGCCAAAATCACCGACATGAACGGCGTGTTTGCAAGCCTGCCGGTCGCCACGGTTGACGCCACCGCCAAAGCTGACAGCGACAGCGACAGCGACAGCGACAGCCGCAAAGATGTGTTTGATTCCGTTGACCTGCAAGCCATGATCAATGCCGACAAGAGCGTAAATATTGACCCCGAAGGCGTTGCCGTGGCCAGTGATGGCGGTTTCTGGGTCGCCTCTGAAGGCGCAGGCACGGTTGGCGACGCCACCCGCCCGGTCAACAGCGCCAACCTGGTGTTCAAAACCGACGCCAATGGTGTTATCCAGCAGGTCATCCAGTTGCCAGCCGAAGTCAACGCCGTGCAACTGCGCTTCGGCTTTGAAGGCGTGGCCGAATACAACGGGCGCATCTACGTCGCCTTCCAGCGCGCTTGGAACAAGGAAGCCAACCCACGTATCGGCATTTACGATCTCGCCAACAAAACCTGGAGCTTCGTGTATTACCCACTGGAAGCCGTCGCTTCCCAAAATGGCGGCTGGGTTGGCCTGTCTGACCTGACTTCGCTGGACAACGGCCAGTTCCTGGTGGTGGAACGCGATAACCAGGGCGGGCCGGACGCCGCCATCAAGCGCCTCTACCGCATCGACCTGAATGGCGTTGCAGCCGGTGCAACCGTCGCCAAGACACTGGTGCGTGACCTCCTGCCAGACCTGAAAGCCACTAACAGCCCAGTGATGGAAAAGATTGAAGGTTCCGCAGTACTTGCCAACGGCGATGTGCTGATCGTCAACGACAACGATGGCGTCAAAGACAACAACGGCGAAACCCGCCTGATCAACCTGGGCAATATTCTCAAGTAAGCGGGAAAATCTTCCCCCAACCCCTCCTTTTTCAAAGGAGGGGAGCAAGAAAGCATATCTGCTTGATCTTACAAAGCACTATCTGTTTCCCCCTTTGAAAAAGGGGGATTGAAGGGGATTTTCTTCAGTAGATTTTAGGCACGTACAACTCATCCGGCAGGATGCGCCGCTCATAATTGGGGTTGAGCACCCGTTCAGGCAGCGCAATTTTCTCGGTAGAAATATTTTCATACGGAATTTGAGACACAGACCGTGTATGGCATCGCTCGGCTGCTGGACAAAAACCTGCTGGTGCTGAGCGGCGATACCCACAACGCCTGGGCAAATGATTTGCAGGACCAGGACGGCAACCAGGTTGGCGTGGAATTCGCCACCGGCAGTGTCTCCTCCCCCGGCCTGGAAGAATACCTGCCCGGCACGAGCCCGGCGGAACTGGCTGCGGGTGTACGCCAACTGATCCCCACCCTGGCCTACGCCGACACCTCCAAACGCGGCTACCTGGTGTTGCGGGTAACGCCAGCCGAAGCGCAGGCAGACTGGCATCTCGTTTCCACCGTCAAGGAAACGGTTTACACCACAGTGCTGGATAAAAGCTTGACAACACTGCCGGGCGCAGGCAACCGCAAGATTGTCCGGGCGTAACACCCCCAAAAACGGAAGCCCTGCGAGCGGGGGCAGGGTTTTCCGGTTTGGAGGGGCTATCGGGAGAGAAACTTACTTGCTCAGGTCAATATTGTAGGTACAGTCGCCGTTTTCATCCTTGGCGGCGCTGGTCTGGGTCAAATTGGCAATATCATCCGCTGCCGCAACCGCCAGCTTGTCACAGGCCGTTTGCACGGTAACCGCGCCAGCAGTCGTCACCGGGGTGAAACGCCAGTTCTTGTCCGCGCCGATATTGGCCTTGGTCAGGGTTTTGAGGGTCTTGATGTATGCCACGATGATGTCGCGGTTGCTGTCCGGTGACTCGAAAATGGTCTGGCTGCCATTCAGACCCGCGAACGAACCACCGCCGGAAGCGCGGTAGTTGTTGGTGGCGACGATGAATTCGTCAGCATCCGCCACCGGCACCCCCTGGTAACTCAGGTTTTTGATACGCTCGCCCGCCGCTGCCGTGACATCAATTTCGTAAGCCACGCCGTCAATCACGTCAAAGTTGTAGGATGGGAAAGTGGTGTCAACCAGCGCCTGATCTTCGGCTTTGGCCGGGTCAATCTGGTTGAAATACTGGGCGGATTTTTCCAGCCATGCCTTGACGGTTTTGCCGTCGACTTTCACTGCCTGCACCGTGTTGGGATACAGGTAGAGGTCGGCCACGTTCTTGATCGCCACCCCACCCACCGGAATGTCGGTGTAGCCGGAACCCCGGAAATTCATCTTGAACGGCGCGGCAGCGGACAGTACCGGCAGGCTGGCGTATTGCGGCAGGTTATCCTGCACATAACGGCTGACATAATCAGTTTGGGCGCGGTTGATCAGCTCAATGGCCGTAGTGTCGCCGGACTGGGAGAAGAAACTGGCGATCGGCGTTTCGGTATCGCCAATCGGCGTGCTGACATAGGTGATGGTAGCCTCGTGCTCAGCCTGCACCAGCGTCTTCACTTGCGGGTCAGGCTCCACGTAACCGGTGGTCGTACCTGAGGCATCCTTGATGACAATTGGGCGGATTTCACTTTTGGAACTGGCAACCGACCATTTGCCATCCTTGTTTTCCAGATCCAGTGTAACCACGCCGAGATGGTTGCCCCAGAAACCGGGCATCACCGCCGGTACACCATTGACTTTACCGGTTTTGTTGTCGGCATTGGGGATGTCGGCGTAGGCTTTGCCATCAGGAAAATAGCCGTGGGAATGCCCCATGATCATGGCGTCGATACCCGCGACTTCCGCCACGTAGTTGCCCGCGTTTTCCAGACCCGGCGTATAGGCTTGCTTGGTCATGCCGCCATGATTGAGGGCGATGATGATGTCCGCCCCCTTGGCTTTCAGCTCGGCCACAGCCTGGACTGAGGCTTCCTTGACATCGGAGGTGACCACTTTGCCGTCCAGATGGCGCTTGTCCCATAGCACAATCTGCGGCGGCAGCACACCGAAGACGCCGATTTTAATGGGTTGGCCGTCAATGGTTTTTTCAATGATGGTAGTGGCGGAATAACGCGGTTTCTTGTCACTTGCATTCAGCACATTGGCGCTGACCAGCGGGAAATCGGGCCCGGCACAGCCGGTTTTGCCGGTGACCTGATCCAGCCACGGCAGGCCGTAGTTGAATTCGTGGTTGCCATAGGCCATGGCGTCGTAATGCAGGTAATTCATCACCTTGAACTGGGCGTCGGTTTCCGCGCAGGTGAGCGGCTTGACCACCGCCTGATAATCCGACATCGCTGTACCTTGCAAGGTGTCGCCATTGTCCAGCAGGATATTGTTGGGGTATTGCGCACGCGCCTGCTCGATCAGGGTAGCGGTACGTTCCAGACCGATGGTCTTGTCTTCCGTCGTCTTGAAGTAGTCGTAGGACAGGATATTGGTGTGTACATCGGTGGTGGCGAGGATAGCCAGTGTGCTTTTGGCGGCGGTTGGAGTGCTGCTGGCGGCAGCCCCGCTATCGCTGTCATTGCAGCCGGAAACCAGCAGGGAACTGGCCAGCGCCAGCATTATGCCCAGGGACAAAGGCTTGGGGACAGGTATCAGCTTCATCGGGCGCTCCGTGGGGTGGACACAAATCACTGACGTGCATGGTGCGGGTGAAAGGTGACAGGAAGACGACGGTTTGATGAAGTTTCAGTTGTACGGATGCCAGGCTTTACATCCCCCACACCCCGATATGGCGGCCTTGCCAACTTTCTTGCGCCTGCCAGATTTTGGCATCGGGGTCGGTGCCGGGGTTGCGGTCGAAAATGACCAGGTACATTTCGGCAGCCCCGCACTGGGCGGCATAACCTGCGGTCTGTTCCAGACCTTCCGCCAGCGTGGCGGGCAAGCCTTTGTGCAGCAACTTGAGTTCCAGCACGATGCGCTGCACGTCGCCGTAGAAACCTTGCGCCTCATCCACCGGCCATTCGACCAACAGGTCGGTGCGCTTGCGCCCTAATGCGTATTCGCGGTGGATGCGCCCGCCGCCGTTGATGATGCGTTGCAGGAAGGCTTGCAGCAGCAGTTGTGGCCCTGCTTCCTTGTACTGGAAACGTTCGATCCAGCTTTCGGCATTTTCGCGGAAAAACTGCTGGAAAGCGCTGAGCAGCTTGGGCATGTCGAGCCGCCGTTGTGGGGTCAGATACCACGCCTGTTCGTGGGCAATGGTGATTTGCCGCGTCCATGTCAGTTCACGCGGGATCACTTCCTGATAAATACGGTTGGCAATACGCAATTGTGGGCGGCTGATGACCAGCCCCAAGTCGGTGACGTATTCCACATCATCCAGCAACAGGGTTTCGGCACTGGCTTCGCCTGCCAGCAAAGTGCTGATGACGCCGTGGACACGCGGTTCCTTGAGCTTGTCGGCGAGTTGCGCCAGATGGGTGGCGCGGGAATAGATCAGGCGTTCGCGGGCGGCGAGGTAGCGTTCCAACGTGATCGGTACGCTGCGGTCACGCGCTGCCTTGTCTTTCCATGTCAGCTCGTGCCCCATGGCATTGACCAGCCACGGCTGCCCGCAAGTATCTTCCCACAGTTCGGGGAATATCTCCGGTGCGAAAACCTGCCCGGTTTCAGCGGTGTGCTGGGCATACAGGGCTTCCACTTCAGCACGGCTGAAACTGCCCATCACCAGTGACTCGGCTTTGACATTGAAAGCACTGCCGCCGGTGATGACCTCCTGATGCCCACTGGTCATGCGGTAGTCACGCACGTCACGCACCCCGCACAGGATCACGCTTTGCGGGAACGGGATACCGGGCCGCCCGATGTAGCCTTCGCGCAATTGGCGCAGCAACGAAATCAGGGTGTCGCCGACCAAGGCATCCACTTCGTCGATCATCAGCACGATGGGTTTGGTGGAAGCTTGCGCCCAGCGGCTGAGCATTTCCCTGAATGCGCCGTATTCGGTATGAACATCCCAGATCTCATCACGCCATTGCCGCAAGCGGGTATCGTGGAGGCGCAAGGCAGCCCCCTCAATCAAGCTGCCAATGATGGTTTTCATGCCTTGTTGCACCTTGTCACGGGCGGCCTGGGCGGACTCGACATTAATATACAGCGCGGTGTATTCGCCGGACTGGTTCAACACATCCGCCATCGCCAACAGGGTGCTGGTTTTGCCGGTCTGGCGCGGGGCGTGCAGCACGAAAAACTTCTTGGCAGCAATCAGTTGGTGGATTTCTTCCCAATCGAGCCGTTGCATCGGGTCGATGTTGTAATGCTCGGCGGGAATGACGGGGCCGGTGGTGTTGAAATGGCGTTGCATGGGCATTTGCTTGGCTGTGGGCGATAGGGAAAGTATACACGCATCTGCCCGTCATGGCGGGGATCGGTCTGGGCGCGGTTGATCAACTCCATGGCAGTAGTGTCGCCGGGCTGGGAGAAGAAACTGGCAATCGGGGTGCTGACATAGGTGATGGTGGCTTCGTGCTCGGCCTGCATCAGCGTCTTCACTTGAGGGCCAGGCTCCACGTAACCGGTGGTTGTGCCTGAATTGACCTTGCCGGTCTTGTTGTCGGCATTGGGGATGTCGGCGTAGGCTTTGCCATCATCCAGCAGGATGTTGTTGGGGTATTGCGTCCGTGCCTGCTCGATCAGGGTGGCGGTACGTTCCAAGCCGATGGTCTTGTCTTCCACCGTTTTGAAGTAGTCACAGGACAGGATATTGGTATTTGAGTTTACGGCGCTCTATCCGGCATCCCCCTTTGAAAAAGGGGGATTGAAGGGGATTTTCTTCAGTAGATTTTCGGCACGTACAACTCATCCGGCAGGATGCGCCGCTCGTAATTGGGGTTGAACACCCGCTCAGGCAGATCGATTTTCTCGGTCGGAATATCCTGATACGGGATTTGCGAGAGGATGTGTTCAATGCAATTAAGGCGTTCGCGCTTCTTGTCGTTGCCTTCGACGATATACCAGGGCGCTTCCGGGATGTTGGTGCGCCCGAACATTTCTTCCTTGGCCTTGGTGTACTGTTCCCAGCGAACGCGGGATTGCAAATCCATCGGGCTGAGTTTCCACTGTTTCATCGGATCGTGGATACGCATCAGGAAGCGCAATTGCTGCTCTTCGTCGGTGATCGAGAACCAGTACTTCAGCACGATGATGCCGGAGCGCACCAGCATCCGTTCGAATTCGGGTACGTCCTGAAAGAACTGTTCGACCTGATCTTCAGTCGCAAAACCCATCACCCGTTCGACACCGGCGCGGTTGTACCAAGAACGGTCAAACAGGACGATTTCGCCGCCCGAAGGCAGGTGCGGAACGTAACGCTGGAAATACCATTGGGTCAGTTCGCGGTCACTCGGCTTCTGCAGAGCCACCACGCGGGCAACGCGCGGGTTCAGGCGCTGGGTAATGCGTTTGATCACGCCGCCCTTGCCAGCAGCGTCGCGCCCTTCGCAGATGATCAGCACCTTGGCCTGGGTTTGTTCCACCCAGTACTGCAACTTGATCAGCTCGGACTGGAGGCGCAACAGGTTGCTGTAGTAAATGCGGTTGTCCAGCAGTTCCGGATGCTGGCGCTTGTAGAGCTTGCGCAGTTCCAGGCTAAGCATGGGTTCATTGAATTCCATTTCGAACATGTCATCCAGAGTGTCATCCAGCTCGGCTTGTAGCCAATCTTGGCTGGGGTCTTGTTCCATGTTGTTTTCGTAATCCATTGGCTTCCTCTCATTTTTCAGTTGCAGCCTATCTTATCTCACTGTAACACGCCGTTTTTGTCGATAAACTGCTGGGTGCTGTATTCATCCACCGGCAGTTTCACGATAGCGCGGCCTGCCGCCGTTTCACGCTTGACGTAATCGACGAAAGATTGGGCATAATCCAGGTAAGTGTCCAGTTTACGGCTAACAGGAATGTTACCCAGCGTAACATAGCCATCCGAACCGTTGGCCATGAAGTTGTTGGTCACAACCTTGTAGGTTTTGGCAGGGTCAAGGCTTGCCCATGTACCGGCTACGCGCGGATTGGCTTCCACATTGCTGATGCGGCTCCCCTTGGGTTGGGACAAATCCGCATTCCAACGCAGGCCAGCAGCGTAAGGATATGCGCCGGTTGAACCGCTGGGGCTAAGGGCGTAGTCGATACCGTCTTCCAACGCATTGATGATTTCCTGGCCGGTCATATTGATTTCAGTCAGGGTATTGGCGAATGGCAACAGCGTGTAGGCAGTGCCGATGGTAATGTCCCCAACTGGCACGTCGATACGCACTCCGCCACCATTCTGCAAACAGATGTCGGAAGTCAAGCTCATTTCCAGGAAGCCTTTGGCGACGATATTGGAAATGTCACTGCCATGGGATTTGGTGCTTTCCTTACAGCCAGCAAGCTTGCTCTGCCCCTGGTTGGGAATGCGCTCCAGACACAGGGTTTCCGCAGCCGACCCAATGACGCTTTGTTTCAGGACATCCACCTGCTGGGAATAGCCATCCAGAATGTTTTTCGCAGTCGCGTCTGCCTGAGCCAAAACCAGCAGCTCATTGGAGTCTGTAATGCTTTTTAGAACAGTATCACGATCTGTGCCGGTCAGTTCTACCGTTGCGCCACTGGCATCCTTGCGGGTGAAGGTATTGTTGACCAACAGGTGAGGCGTGCCGGAACAGTTGCTGACATTGCCATTGGCATCGAAGCCAACCTCCAGTTCGCCGACCACATCCCCATACTGGGATGCCTGCACAACGCAAACCTGGTTGCCGTTGCCATCAGTGACTTTGGTCGGGTAAGGGCCGGATGGGGTCAGGCCATATTGCTTGAACCCGTCACCCAGCAGGGTGTGCGAATCGCCGCCAACAATCACATCCACGCCCTTGAGCTTGGCCGCCATTGTCAGGTCATTGCCGTAGCCCTGATGGGTCATCACAATGATCCGCGTGATACCTTTGGCTGTCAGCTCGTCGATATATTTCTGCGCGGTAGTGACTTCATCCAGGAACATCGTGGTCTTGTCCGGGCTGGAAGAGTTCTTGGTCTTGCCCGCAATGGTAATGCCGATGATGCCGTACTTGTCGCCACCGATTTCCTTGATGGTGTATGGCTTGAAGTAATCTGTAGCGGTAGTGGGCGTCAGTACTGAAACGCCAACTTCCGGCACAACGTTGGCGGACAGCGCATCAGTCTTGCAGGCAGCACTGGCGTTCAGGTAATCCAGAAACCTTTTCAGACCCGCATCACCCTCGTCAAATTCATGGTTGCCAATGGTAAAAGCGTCAAAACAAATTTGGTTCATCATCGCGGCATCTGCTTCGCCTTTGAACAGGGTGAAATACAGGTCGCCGGTCAGCGCATCACCCGCGTGCAGCTTGAGCACGTTGCCGCCCTTGGCCTCCAGCGCTTTGAATTCGCTGACCACATTAGGGAAACCACCGGTTTTGGTTCCAGTCACCGCGCCACCCAGCATCAGGCTGGCGCTATTGGCCTGCAAATGGGAGTGGTGGTCATTGATATGCAGGATGCGTAGGCTGTTGGTAGTGGTTGCTGTCGTGCTGGAAACCACAGCACCATCATGATTGTTACAGCCGCTCATCAGGCCAATGGCCGTTATACAGGCGCTAAACAGGAAAGAATGCTTGAATTTCATCAGGATGCTCCAGATTGTCACATGGCAGCCCGATGTATACCGCAAGTTTGTTACAACCCAACGAAGGCTTTGTTACATCTGGATTTCCTATAGTAACATCAAACGGTTACACATCAATCAGAGCTTTCCCTGACTGCACACCTGCAAAGGCCGCATCATCAACCGGCGCTTGTGGTAATGGCTTTCCATGCGTTGCAGGATGCCGTCCAGAAAACGCACGGTATCGACGATATTCGGCCCCTTGTTGAGCATGGCGCACTCGGCACGGATACTCATGGCCGCATCGGTGACCTCAGCGCGGGAAGGCGCGCCCTTTTTCGCCATGCTTTCCAGAATCTGGGTCGCCCAGATGACCGGGATGTGGGCGGCTTCACATAGCCAGAGGATTTCTTCCTGCACTTCGGACAAGCGCTCGAAACCGACTTCCACCGCCAGGTCGCCTCGCGCAATCATGACCCCAACCCGAGGGGAACGCAGCGCAGTCAGCAGGATGGCGGGCAATTTCTCGAATGCCGCCCGGTTCTCGATCTTGAGGATGATGCCGGTGTCGGGAATGCCCAGCCGTTGCAGGTGGAATTGCAGGGTTTCGACATCTTGCGGGGAACGCACGAACGACAGCGCCACCATGTCCACCTTGCCTGCCATCGCTTCCAGGTCGGCAATGTCCTTGTCGGTCAGCGCGGGGGTGTGGAATTCAGTATCGGGGAAATTGATGCCCTTTTCCGCCCGCAGCTTGGCGCCGTGTGGCGGGGTATGGGTAATGCGCAAACAGATTTCATCGCCATCACAGCTTTCCACGTTACCCCCGACCTTGCCGTCATCCAGCCACACCTGCTGGCCGGGGAGCACTGCCGTGAACGCTTCCGGCAAGGTGCAATGGATGCGTGCCGGGCGCACCTCGCGGCCATCCGCATCGCGTTCGGCGGGTTTGCCAGGTTCATCGGCTCGGGTCAGCACCAATCGGTCGCCATTCTGCAAAACCAGTGGCTGAATAACTTCGCTGACATTGACTACCGTGCCCTTACCAACCTTGCTGCCATTGCGCTCAAACAGCAACACCGTATTTTCCTGTAGGTATACAGTCTGATCGGACTCAGCCAGCCGCGCGTACTGGTGTTCTGCCACGATCCGCAATTCGCGGGCAGCGTCGCGGGCGTCGTTGAGCTGGAAGTAATCACCCGTGCGGGTATCCGCCAGCGCCTTGCCACGCACTTCCAGCGTCGGGTCATCATGTTCCACCGACCCTTCACCTTCCGGAACCAGCCAGAAACGACCCGGCATATGCACATGGCCGAACAGGTCGCGCGTCGGCTTGATCTTGAGCACGCGCCCGGCTGCGCCAATCGCGCCAGTACGCAGTTTGGGGCCAGCCAGATCAAGCTGCACCTTGCAGGTTTTGCCGCTGCGCGTTTCTGCCATGCGCAAGTTGGCTATCATTTGCTGCCATTCATCCGCCGTGTCGTGGGCGCAGTTAATACGCATGACATCCATGCCTGCTGTCAACAGGTTTTCGATCAGCACTGGCGAATCGGCGGCTTCTGATGGCATGGTCACCATGATGTGTACGTCACGGCGCGGAGGGCGTTGGCCGAACAGCGCCAGCGTGTTCAACTCCAGCCGCTTGGCGCTGCTGGCAACAGAAACCGGCTCTGTGGGCGCTTCATCTACAGGCTGCCCCGCCAACCGTTGCAGCACGGCAATGACGCTGTTGAGGGTAGCCAGCGTATGCGCTTCCAGAATACCGAGCGAAGTCAGCCCACGCTCAATCAGCGCCAGTTGCAGATCGCGCAATTCATGGCTGCGCAAGGCCAGATAGTGCAGCAGGTTATAGGCGGAAACCTGGCGGGCGGGGTGCACAAATCCCGCATCGCGGAATTGCGTCGCATTCGTTACTGCCTGATCACGCAAGTACAGCAAGCGTTTCAGTAAAATTTCATCATCCATATGAACCGCTATTGTTAAAATCCTTGCTTCTTACTTTACGCTTCCCGCATTGCAACATGATGACACCAGCCATAAAAAATTTTGTCATCATTCATTCATATTTCTTCCATCAAACCGTCATCGAGCCTGCATACGATTCGCGCGAATCCATCCCGGATTTTTTTGAAGGAGATTCTGAATGAAACAACTCACCCTGGCAGTCGTATTGGGTCTTGCTACTGCTACTGGCGTTGCGCAGGCACGCGACAATATTGAAATCGTTGGCTCTTCCACCGTATTCCCGTTTTCTACCGCTGTAGCTGAGCAATTTGCCAAGAAAAGCGGTATGGCAGCCCCTAAAGTAGAATCCACCGGCACTGGCGGCGGCATGAAGCTGTTCTGCGCTGGCGCTGGCATTGAAACCCCGGATATCACCAATGCTTCCCGTCGCATGAAGAAAAAGGAAATGGAATCCTGTCAGGCGAACGGTGTGAACGAAGTAACCGAAATCAAGGTTGGCTATGATGGTATCGCCATAGCCCAGGCCAAATCTGCCCAGCCCATCAAGCTGTCCCGCCGCGAACTGTACCTGGCACTGGCCAAGGACGTTCCAGCCGGCCCTAACGGTGAACTGATGCCTAACCCTTATACCACCTGGAAACAGGTTAACCCTGATCTGGCTGACATCAAGATCGAAGTCCTCGGCCCACCGCCAACCTCCGGTACGCGCGACGCGCTGGCCGAACTCGGCATGGAAAAAGGCTGCAACCTGTTCAAGGGTATGCCGGAACTGAAGAAAAAAGACGAGAAAGCCCACAAAGCGGCCTGTACTGCGGTACGTGAAGACGGCTACTACATCGAAGCTGGCGAAAACGACAACCTGATCGTGCAAAAGCTGCAAGCCAACCCGAACGCTGTCGGCATCTTTGGTTACAGCTTCTATGACCAGAACCGCGATGCGCTGCAAGCCGCCACCATCGACGGCAAGGAAATCAGCTACGACAACATCGCTTCTGGCGCTTATCCACTGTCTCGCCCACTGTTCTTCTACGTCAAGAATAGCCACGTAGGCCAGGTTCCAGGCATCAAGGAATACATCGCCGAATTCACCAGTGAAGAAGCCCTGAGCGCAGATGGCTATCTGGCGGATAAAGGTCTGGTTGCCCTGCCTGCCAGTGAAAAAGCCGCATCCATTGCATCTGCCAACAGCATGAAGCCCTTGTCAGCCGGTGCATTAAAATAAGATTTGGATAACGATAAAAGGGTTAGCGAGAATTTAGGGAGCAGGGATGCTCCTTTTTTTGTTGGCACAATAAAGAGGGCGTATGCGATACGCCCCTACAGATCCCGGATTCCGGAATGATGGTAATAAATGGCATGTTCGTAGGGGCGTATCGCATACGCCCTCTTAACATTCAGGCTGCAACAGGCTCCGGCTCTGCCAAAGAAGACTTGTCACGACCATCCGCCGCCACCGCAACCCCTGCCCACTGCACAATCTGCAAACTCCCATCCCAATCCTCCACCAGCGCGGTACAGCTTTCCACCCAATCGCCATCGTTGCAGTACAGGATGCCGTCGATTTCGCGGATTTCGGCATGGTGGATATGCCCGCAAATCACGCCATCCAGCTTGCGCTTTTTGGCCTCTTTCGCCAGCGTTTCCTCGAAAGCGGAAATGAAATTCACCGCCGATTTGGTCTTGTGCTTGAGATAGGCGGAAACCGACCAGTAAGGATACCCCAGCCATTTGCGCCAACGGTTGTAAACGGTATTCAGCATCAACAGACGCTCATACGCCCAGTCCCCCAGCTTCGCCAGCCAACGCGCGAACTGCATCACGCCGTCGAACTGGTCGCCGTGTAACACCAGGAACTTGCGCCCATCCGCCGTGGTATGCACCACTTCATCTTCCAGGTTGATCGCAGTGATCTGGTGGTGGATGAAAGGCCGCAGGAATTCATCATGGTTACCGCTGACGTAGGTGACATGCACCCCGCGTTGCGCCCGCTCGAACAGCAGGTGCAGGATTTGGTCATGGAACGCATCCCAGAACCAGCGCTTGCGCAGCGCCCAGCCGTCTACGATATCGCCGACCAGATAAATGTGCTCGGCATGGTTGTGTTGCAGGAAATCCAGCAGGAACTCGGCCTTGCACCCACGCGAGCCGAGGTGGGTGTCAGAAATCCAGATGGTGCGGTACTTGCGGGAATTCGGGTTCATGGTCATTGGGCGTTCCCCCTTGTTTCTGGTAGTGCGCCAGCAGGGCGTAGCGTCCGGGCAGCTGGCGCATACGCAGTTGGTCATGCTCCCGCGCGGCCAGGTTTTCCAGGAACGCGGGGACTTCAGGATCAGGGTGGACGTGGAACCACTCCAGCCATTGCAGCAACAGCTTGCGGAACCAGCCCGGCATGGTCTGCTGGTCGGAAAAGTCCACGATATGCAGGCAACCGCCCGGTTTGAGGATGCCGAGGGTTTTCTCCAAGGCCGTTTTCCAGCCCGGAATCATCGACAGCACGTAGGAAAACAGGATGTGGTCAAACGGCTTGTCCAGCCCGAAATCGGCGGGGCGGATCTGGCCTGCCAGCCCCTGCTTGAGGGTAATCCTGTCGGCATACAGCGTGCTGTTCACCTTGTCGCGGGCAGTTTCCAGCATCACGGCAGAGGCGTCGACGCCATACAGTCCGGCATACGGGTGGCGGTAGGCCAGCCGCAGCAGGTTACGCGCCGTGCCACAACCAATTTCCAGCACCGTGTCGCCGGGCTTGATGGGCATTTCCGTCAGGATTGTGTCGCGACCTAGCAGATAATACTTGCGTGACAGGTCGTAAACGTACCGCTGGTAACGGTACTGCTGATCCATTTTCTGCGCCGCGTCCATCTCAGTCGGCCTTGCGGTAGAGGTGGAAGCCACCGTAGATAGCGGAGCGGTCTTGCTGGAACAGTTGCGCGGAGGTTTCGGCTTCGTACACAAACTGGCTGCGCAATTCGGCTGGCAATGCGGTTTCCAGTGGCGATTCGGCGGCAGCGGTGCGGAAGATGATGCGCGTACCCGGCTTGCCGACCCTTGCAACCTGCGTCCACAAACGGGTCAGCACTTCATCCGTCATCCAGTCCTGCGCATCCAGGAACACAAAGCGGTCATAGCTGTGCGGTGGCTGCTGTTCGAGGAAGTCGATCATCGACCCCAAATGTGTATCCACCTTGCCCAACTGGCCGCGAATACCCTCATAATTTTCCACTTTCAGGTAATCAGGGATAGCCTGACGTTTTTCATGGTCATAGCTGTGGCTAAACCCTTGCCAAGCGAAATAGTTGTCCTGAATCGGGAACTGGCAGGCAATGCGCTCCACCCGCTCACGGTATTGCCCAATCAGGTTGCCCTGCTCTTTCATCGCCTTGTACTGCTGCGGCGGGATGCCGAGGCTGAACACCGACACCGGCAGCTTGCCGAGGAATTTCACCAGCCGGTTGTCGAAGAACGGCGCGATGTGCTGGTTGAAAATGGCCTGCTGCTCATACAGGCTACTGGCCGTCAGCAGTTTGTCGGGCTGGTAGTTGGTAAAGCGCGCAATCCAGTGCAGCAAGCGCATGAAATAGCCAAAACGGGTATGCCGATACAAACCGTCGCGGAACATATGGATACGCTTCTGGCCGAGGATGCTACGCCCCTGCCAGAAGCTCTCCAGTTCTTCCTCCAGATGCGGCTGGATGTGTTTATTGTAAAGCGCTACATTATTGTCACGGTCGGCATGGCCAAAGAAATCGTAAAAACTGGCATGATCCGGTAAATGTTTCATCGCTGCCAGTTTCAGGCGAGTCAATGACAAATGGTACGGGTTCAAGTCAATCGCGGTGATGTGTGCCGGGTTGGCGGTCAGGTAATTCAGCACGTTACAGCCGCCGGAAGCAATCGTCAGCACCCGGCTTTCTTGCGTCAGTTGCAGCGCCTGCAAATCTACCGCTGGGTCTTCCCAAATCTGGTTGTAGATGAAACTGTTGAACCAGAATGAAAACAGCCGCTGTTGCATCCCCATCAGGGAAGTCGGGGCGTGCTGGTGTACGGCGTCGCGCAGTGCTTCGGAAATACCTGCCATGAAAATCTCTCTGAATAACCAATTACCCCGGCAGGTTAGCGGTCAGGAATGACTGAAAAGTGACGCTTCTGTGACGGAAATGTTACTCGTGCGCCACCCCCCTCGTTTGTAACTTTCCTGCAAAATAACCGTCACACACCCGTCATTGATGCCTCCTAAGCTGGCAGGAATATTGATGAGGAGTACTTTCATGACCGCTGCCATCCCTAACAACCACTGTTTGCGCCAGCCCATGCCACAACTGCGTGTCGAGTTGGCAGCCACCCCCGCCGACATTCTCGCCTCCCAACGTCTGCGCTATGCGATTTTTGCCCTGGAGCAAGGGGCGCAACTGGAAAGCGCTGCCGAGGGCATCGACCGCGACCATTACGATGACTATTGCCACCACCTGCTGGTACGCCGTCTGGATAATAATGAGGTGATTGGCTCCACCCGCATCCTGACCACACCGAATGCCCGCCGCGCTGGCAGTTTCTATTCAGAAAACGAATTCGACCTGCGCAACCTGTTCCCTAACCTGAGGGGTCATGCAATTGAAATCGGGCGCACCTGCATCCACCCAGATTTCCGTAACGGAGCAGGTATCGGCATGTTATGGCTGGGGCTGGCGCAATTCATGGAAATGCACAAGGTTGACTACATGTTCGGCTGCGCCAGCATCAGCATGAACGACGGTGGCGCGCAAGCATCCGCCATCATGCAGGCAGCCCGCGCCCACAACCTGTCACCGGACAACTTCCGGGTACGCCCGCTGGTAAACCTGCTGCCGGTCGCGCCCTCCAGCAAGGTCAACATGCCGCCACTGCTGAAAGCCTACCTGAAACTGGGGGCCTGGGTGGCTGGCGAGCCGTGCCTCGACCCGGATTTCAATGTGGCTGATGTGTTCATCCTGCTGGACGTAAACAACCTCAATACCCGTTACCACCGCCACTTTGTGCAGGGCAGCATGCAACGCCACCCTGCCAGTGGTACTGACCTGGCAAAAGCGGCCTGAGAACACGGGCGCAACGGCCCGGTTTTAATATGCCTGCCTTGCAAACAACCGCTCCAGCCGGTTATGCCAACGCCGTATCCGCTCAGCGGGCGGCGCAGCCGGTGTCATGTAACGCCGCCCCCTGCTTCCGTCCCGCAATAACAGGGAAAACTTGTCATCGTATTTACTGGTTTCAATGGCTGGATTCATGCTAACTACACTCCTGTTTATCTATTTGCCGATATGCCCTTGGAAAGCATACTGCGCAGATGTGCAGAATATGTGTAGAGCCGATGGAAGGTTTTTGCATGGGGGCAACAGGGTTACGCCCATGAGGGGGGATTATTTGCGTTTGCCAGGCACTTCCAATGGGCGTATGTCGGCAGCCACCTTGTCGAGAACGCCATTGATAAACTTGTGCGCCTGTTCTGCGCCGAACTTTTTCGCCAAATTGACGTATTCGTTCACTACCACCTTGTAAGGGGTTTCGATATGGTTGAGCAGTTCGCAGGTCGCTACCCGCAGCACAGCATGTTCAATCGGGTCAACCTGAAACAGCTTGCGGTCGAGGTGGGGGGCAATGCGACTTTCCAGTTCCTCGCCACCCTCAATCGCGCAGCGCAGCAGCTTGTGGAAAAACGCCGCATCCGATTTGCGGAATTCCGCCGCCAACTCGGGTTCTTCCTGAAAATACAGGTAGATTTCCTGAAACTCATTACCGGTGATCAGCCACTGGTAAGCGCCCTGCATGGCCAGCCGCCGCGCGACGCGACGACGGGCGATGAGTTGTTGCGCATCCGTGAGGGGTTTGCGTCCTGCCATGTTGTGCTTACTTCCTGATCTTGCGCAGCAGGGAAACCATTTCAATGGCTGACAGGGCAGCTTCCGCGCCCTTGTTGCCAGCTTTGGTGCCAGCGCGCTCAATGGATTGCTCGATAGTATCCGTGGTCAGGACGCCGAAGATGACCGGCAGTTCATGGCTTAGGCCGACTTGCGCCAGACCTTTGGAGGCTTCACCTGCAACGTAATCAAAATGCGGGGTGCTGCCACGGATGACTGCACCCAGTGCGATGATGGCGTCGTAATCACCGTTGGCGGCCATGGCCTGCGCTACCAGTGGCAGTTCGTATGCGCCGGGGACGCGCACTACATCGATGTCTTCCTCTTTCACGCCGCCGTGACGTTTGAGGGCGTCAATCGCGCCTTGCAGCAGGCTTTCGACGATAAAACTGTTAAAACGCGCAACGACGATGCCGTATTTGGCTTCCTGTGGTGCAAAATCACCTTCGATGACATTGAAGCTCATTGAAAATCCCAACTCGGTTTTTAAAGAATGGTGAAAGGGCGAGGGGTTTCACCCTTGTACATAATCCACAATTTCCAGCCCGAAGCCTGCAATCCCGTGGAAGCGTTTCGGCGCGCTCATGACCCGCATCCGGTGGACACCGAGATCAGACAGGATTTGCGCGCCAATGCCGTAGGTTTTTAGCTCAGCCGGTGAAGAGGATGCATTGTCCTGCACTTCGGGCTGGGATTCAAACCCTTTCAATTGTTTCAGCACATTTTGCGGCTGGATTTGCTCCCTGAGGATGACAATCACGCCCTTGCCTTCGTCGCTGATGCGTTTCATGGCGCTGCGCAGTGGCCAGCCACAGCCGGGTTCGCGCAAGGCCAGCAGGTCGCAGAGTTCATTTTCCAGATGCACACGCACCATCACATCATCACTGGCGGCAATATCACCCTTGACCAGCGCGAGATGTACGCTGTGTTTGGCCAGTTCCTGATAAGCGACCAAGTGGAACTGGCCGTGTTCGGTTTGCACTTCTTTCTCGAAAATGCGCTCAACCGTTTTTTCATTCTGCACCCGGTAGCGGATCAGGTCTTCGATCGTCCCCATCTTGAGGCCGTGCTTTTCGGCAAACACTTCCAGGTCGGGGCGGCGCGCCATGGTGCCGTCTTCGTTGAGGATTTCAACGATGGTGGCGGCAGGCTCGAAACCCGCCAAGCGCGCCAGATCGCAACCGGCTTCGGTATGGCCAGCACGGGTCAGCACCCCGCCCGGCTGCGCCATCAGCGGGAAAATGTGCCCCGGCTGTTCAATATCGGCAGGGACTGCATTCGGCGCTACCGCTGTGCGGATAGTATGCGCCCGGTCGTAAGCGGAAATGCCGGTGGTGACACCTTCCGCCGCTTCGATGGAAATGGTGAAGTTGGTGCGGTGTGATTCATCGGTGGCGGAAATCATCAGCGGCAGGTTCAATTGCTTGCAACGCTCGCGGGTCAGGGTCAGGCACACCAGCCCTCGCCCTTCCTTGACCATGAAATTGATGTCTTCCGGCTTGGTCAGGGAGGCAACCATCAGCAGGTCGCCTTCGTTTTCGCGGTCTTCATCGTCGACAATGACGACCATTTTGCCTTCAGCAAGGTCTTTTAGAATCTCTTCTGTGGTGTTGAATTGCATGGGGTCTCACTTCATAAAGCCGTGTTCGGCGAGGAATGCTTCGGTAATACCGCTACCGGCTGTGGGTTGTGCTGCTTTCTCGCCCAACAGCAGGCGTTCGAGGTAACGGGCGATAACATCCACCTCCAGATTAACCTTTGAACCGCTGCGGTAGTCGGCGATGATGGTTTCCTGCAAGGTGTGTGGCACAATGTTGAGTTCAAAGCTGCTGCCGTCGACCTTGTTGACAGTCAGGCTAGTGCCGTCCACCGTAATCGAGCCTTTGGCGGCAATGTATTTGGCAAGGTTATCCGGTGCGCGGATGCTGAAGCGCACGGAACGCGCATCGTCGTGGCGGCTGATGACTTCGCCCAGCCCATCCACATGCCCACTGACCAGATGGCCGCCGAGACGGGTTTGCAGGGTCAGGGCTTTTTCCAGATTGACTTTGGAACCACGATTGAGGTTGCCGAGGCTGGTCAGCGACAGGGTTTCGCGCGAAACGTCGGCGCTGAAACTGCTGCTGTCGAACTCAATGGCGGTCAGGCATACGCCGTTGACGGCAATACTGTCACCCAGCGCCACGTCACCCATGTCCAGTTTGCCGGTGGCAATGGTCAGGCGCAGGTCGCCGCCCTTGGGTTGCATGTCGCGGACAGTACCGATGGATTCGATGATTCCGGTAAACATTGGGGTTGTTCTCTTTCAGCTCAGGCTGGCAATAATACGCCAATCCTGCCCTATTGCGCGAATATCCCGAATGGTAAGGGCAAGCCGATCCTGCATGTGGGCAATATGCGGCAGGTTGAACAGGGCGCGGGCGCTGGAACCCATTAGGTGGGGAGCCATGTAGATGACCAGTTCGTCGGCAAACCCTTGTTCTACCAAAGCACCGGCGAGGGTTGCGCCTGCTTCTACATGGACTTCGGTGATGCCATCCTCGACCAGCGCGGTCATCACTTCGGACAGATGGAGCTTTTTGGCATCAAACCGACGGACTTTTGCGCCAACTTGTTCCAGTTGGGCAATTTTATCGTCGTTCGCGCTACAGGTGTAAATGAGGGTTTCACCGGGGATGTTAAGCAGCCTTGCATCCGGGGGGAAACGCAGTTCTGAATCCAGAACTACCCTGATCGGCTGACGAACTTCTCCTTGAATTCCCAGTGCTTCGGCTGTCAGACGCACATTCAGTGAGGGATCATCCGCCAAAACAGTACCGATACCAGTGAGGATTGCACCCGCCTGCGCGCGTAGAAATTGCACGTCACGGCGGGCTGCATCGCCAGTAACCCACACACTTTCGCCGGATTCCATGGCGGTGCGCCCGTCCAGGCTCATGGCCATTTTCAAGCGGATGTAGGGGCGGTTACGTTCCATTCTGGAAATGAATCCGGGGTTGAGGGCGCGGGCTTCGCTTTCCAACAGGCCGGATGCAGTTTCGATACCGGCTACCTGCAACAGCTTCAGGCCGTTACCGGCCACCAGTGGGTTGGGGTCGACCATGGCAGTGACTACCCGTTTTACTCCGGCTTGTACCAGCGCATTGGCGCAAGGCGGGGTTCGACCATGGTGGGAACAGGGTTCCAGCGTGACGTAAGCGGTTGCGCCATGGGCAGCTTCACCCGCCCTGCGCAGGGCGTGGACTTCGGCGTGCGGTTCCCCCGCCCGTTCGTGCCAGCCTTCGCCGACAATCTGGACATTGCGCACGATAACGCAGCCTACGCGGGGATTGGGGTGGGTAGTGTAAAGGCCGCGCCGCGCCAGTTGCAGCGCCCTCGCCATGCAGCGGTGATCGTCAGCAGAAAACCCGGAATCGCTCATGACTTGCCAGGAGTGGATGGCAGCAGGTCGATTTGCCGTTTGCGCTGCTCGGGGCCGGGGTCATTTTCCAGCCGCTCAATCATGCTACGGAACTCTTCGATGTCGTTGAAACGCCGGTAGACAGAGGCGAAACGCACGTAGGCCACTTCATCCAGTTGGCGCAGCGCATTCATCACCAGTTCGCCGATGATGGAGGAGGCGATTTCGCGTTCGCCGCTGATGAGGATTTCTTTACGGATATGATTAAGTGCTGCCTCAATATTTTCGATCGAAACCGGGCGTTTTTCCAGCGCACGCATGATACCACCACGCAACTTTTCGTCGTTGAATGGCTCACGCGCAGCATTGGACTTGATGACGCGCGGCATAGTGAGTTCTGCCACTTCGTAAGTGGTGAAACGCTCATCACAGGCCAAACAACGGCGGCGACGGCGTACCTGATCGCCTTCGTTGGCGAGCCGTGAATCCACGACCCGCGTATCATCCGTTCCGCAAAAGGGGCAGCGCATCAGCTCAGGCCGGGTGGTCGCCGAATGAGGTGGAGACGTAAACCGGGAAACGGGCGCAAATGTCCAGCACCTGGCCTTTTACGCGCCCAATGGTGGCAACGTCTTCGATATTGTCCAGCACATCCGCCATCCAGTTTGCCAAGTGTTCGCACTCGGCTTCCTTGAAACCACGGGTGGTGATGGCTGGCGTACCAACGCGGATACCGCTGGTGACGAATGGGGATTGCGGGTCATTTGGCACGGAGTTCTTGTTGACCGTGATATTGGCCGCGCCTAGCGCCGCATCCGCCGCCTTACCGGTGATGCCCTTGGCAATCAGGTCGACCAGCATCAGGTGGTTATCCGTACCACCGGAAACAATTTTGTAACCACGGGCAATCAGGGTGTCTGCCATGACTTTGGCATTTTTGGCAACCTGCTGCTGGTAAGTCTTGAATTCAGGTTCCAGCGCTTCCTTGAAGGCAACAGCCTTGGCAGCAATGACATGCATCAGCGGGCCACCCTGGATACCGGGGAATACCAGCGAGTTAAATTTCTTTTCCAGATCAGGGTTGGATTTGGCAAGGATGATGCCACCACGCGGGCCACGCAGGGTCTTGTGGGTAGTGGAGGTGGTGACATCCGCAATCTGTACCGGGCTTGGGTAAACAGCGGCTGCAATCAGGCCAGCGACATGCGCCATGTCGACCATCAGGTATGCACCCACCTTGTCGGCGATTTCGCGGAACTTGTTCCAGTCAATGATCCGGGAATAGGCAGAAAAACCTGCCACGATCATTTTGGGCTGGTGTTCAACCGCCAAACGCTCGACTTCTGCATAGTCGATGTAACCTTCATCCGTGATGCCATACTGGACAGCATTGTAGATTTTACCGGAGAAATTGACTTTTGCGCCATGGGTCAGATGACCGCCGTGGGCAAGACTCATGCCCAGCACAGTATCGCCCGGGTTCAGCAAGGCCATATAAACGGCAGCGTTAGCCTGGGAACCGGAGTGCGGCTGCACATTGGCGTAATCCGCGCCGAATAGCTCCTTCACACGGTCAATGGCTAGCTGCTCAGCCTTGTCGACGTATTCGCAGCCGCCATAATAACGTTTGGAGGGGTAGCCTTCAGCGTACTTGTTGGTCAATACTGAACCTTGTGCTTCCATCACCCGTGGGCTGGCGTAGTTTTCGGAAGCAATCAGTTCAATGTGTTCTTCCTGGCGACGTACCTCATGCTGGATAGCATCCCACAATTCATCGTCATAACCTGCAATTTTCATCTGGCTGGAAAACATGCCGCATTTCTCCTGCGCATTGGAAGCTAAAAAAGCGTTGTATCATACCACCCTTTTTCACCTCAACATATGGTGTATTGCGGCTGATATAACAACACGATTTGGTAATGCTGGCATGGTGCTGAGCCGGGCAGGATCAGCCCCGCCCGGCAGTTTACTGCGCGTTGCCGGAAGCGCCGGATTCAGGTGTACTGCCCGCAGGTGGCAAAGCAGGCTCTGCCTCAGGACTGCTGCCATATTTTTTAGCAAAAATGACGGATGGCTCGCCGCTACGGTTGTAGAAATGCAGGGTATTACCGACCTGTTCAACGCTGCCCGCACGTTGCAAAGTACGGATGTAACTGCCTTCCCAGTCGCCGACATTGATCGTTGGCATCCCAGGCGCAGGGCGCAGGACGGGACATCCATCCTGACCCTTGGCTATCTTGTTGATCTTGAAGCCAGTATGGCCAACCCGCTGGAAATTGGCGTCATACTGATTGCATCCGCCGAACCCATTGAGGTCGTTTTCCCCGACTAACATGGTGATTTCAAGCTCCTGCGGAACCTGGTTACCGTAAACGGAGAGCAAACGCCAGCGCGTGCCCAGCAAGGAGGGGCCGCCACTATTGAGAGGGCAAGCTCCCTCTGGCAGTGCTGTAACGCCAGCACTATTAGCGGCAGGGGGGGGAGTAGCTGACGTTTCCGCAAGCACTTGGGTACTGAGCAAAACCAGGGGCAGCATGAGCAGCGCCCGGCGCGCATGGACAAACAAACCTGAGCTAGTGTGATTCATTTTCATTGGGTTCCCTCGATAGTTGGCAGTGATTGTATGGGGCTGATTGGCAGAATCTAACGCACGCTACGTTGGGTTTCTGCGGGTTGTGGTTTACATGTCACGTCCGTAAAGTATAGAAATAATGTTCGTCTTTCACCATATCGAATATTTTCTGACCCTGATTGTTGGTTTTATACAACATGTCAGAGCAATACCTGTATGCCCTTCTGCATATCCTGTTGAAGGGAGAAAAATGCCGCATAAGACAAGCTGAACCGTTGTTGGCTGGTGATGGGGGCATCCAGCACATGATTCAGGATTGCCCGCATCGTCCCGGCATGGGAAACCAGCAGGACATGCTGGCCGGCATATTTTTCCATAACTTGCCACCACGCCTGGGTAACCCTGCTGGTGAACGTCTTCAGTGGTTCGGCCCCTTGCGGGCGGCAATGCAGCGGGTCAGAGTACAAAGCCCGGTAAGCTTCCGGTTCCGTTGCGCTGATTTCAGCTGGAGCGCGGCCTTCCCACACACCATAACCTGCTTCCCGCAAATCGTGGATTATTTCCAGCGGCAGGCTACGGCTACCGGCCAAGGCTTCGGCAAACGCCCGGCAGCGTAGCATCGGGGAAGAAACCACGGCATCCCAACCCGCTTTACCTTCCAGTGCCGCCCACATCTGCTGCCAGCCTGCTGCGCTGAGTGGGTCATCAGTGCCACTGCCCCGGTAGCGGTTACCACCTTCCGGTTCACCGTGACGGAGAAAATCAATTCTGGTCATAAGGCAGGCAACTCCACACCAAAAGCATCACTCAAGCGTTTCCAGTCGAAAAAAGGGCCGGGGTCTGTCTTGCGCCCGGGGGCAATGTGTTCATGCCCGGTCACATGTTCCAAAGCCAATGAGGGGTAAGCAGCGACCAGTGCTGGCAGCAGGGTTTGCAGTTGCTGGTATTGTGCTTCCGTAAATGGCTCGAAATCGGAACCCTCCATTTCGATACCGATTGAGAAGTCATTACAATTATTTCTACCCGCATAGTTTGACACACCAGCATGGAAGGCGCGCTTGTGGAAGGGCACATACTGGACAAGCTCGCCATTTCGCCTGATCAACAGATGGCTGGCTACCCGCAAGTGGCAGATTTCCCTAAAAAAAGGGTGGGCATCCGCATCCAGCCGGTTGGTGAACAGGTGGTCGATCCACGGCCCACCGAACTGATAGGGTGGCAAACTGATATTATGCAGCACGATAAGGTCGGGCGCGCAACCTTCCGGGCGGTCGTCGTGATTGGGCGAAGGGCACTGCCGCGCCACGTCGAGCAGACCAGTTTCGGCATCAATATTCATGGCTCCTCCTCGGATGGTAGGTTCTTTGCTTGCCGGATAGCGGCATCAATCCTCTCCGGTAAAGGTACGCATTGCAACTCACGGTGATAGTTGCCATCCACATACAGGAACATGGCGGGCAGATGAAAAACTTCCAACGCGTTAACCAACCCGCCGTTATGGACAGCATCCACCTCAAAAACTGGCAGCGGTTCGTATTCCCGCAAAAATTTTCCCAAAGCCTGCTTGAGGCTGCGGCACGCGCCACAGTTGGGCGCAGTGAAAAACACCAGTGCCGCGCCCGGCGTTTCCGTCAGCACATGATGGAAATTGAGGTCGTCAAGTCTTGCGATTTTTGTCATGGCGGGCATTATAGGCGGCCTTCCAGCTTAGATGAACTACCCATGCAAGGTCTGAATCCCCAACAACAGGAAGCTGTCACCCACCTCGGCACACCATTACTGGTGCTGGCGGGCGCTGGCAGCGGCAAAACCCGTGTCATCACCCAGAAAATCGCCTGGATGATCCGCAAGGGCGTGCATTCCGCCGACCAGATTGCCGCGATCACCTTCACCAACAAAGCCGCCCGCGAAATGCGCGAACGCGCCAGCAAACTGCTGAGCAAGGAAGAGGCTCGCGGCCTGACCGTTTCCACTTTCCACACCCTCGGCCTCAATATCATCAAGCGCGAAGCCAAGCGGCTGGGCTACAAGAGCAATTTCAGCATCCTCGACGCGCAGGACAGCGGAGCGATCCTGAAAGAACTGGCACACAAGGAAGAAGTGGAGGAAGCCGACGGCCTGCGCTGGATCATTTCCCGATGGAAAAACGACTTCATTTCCCCCGAGGAAGCCGCGCTGCAAGCCAACACCACCGACGAAAAACTCGCCGCCATCCTTTACGAAAAATACCAGCGGCAAATCAAAGCCTACAACGCGGTTGATTTTGACGACCTGATCGTGCTACCGGTAAAACTGTTTGAGCAGCATCCCGATGCCCTGCAACACTGGCAAAACAAGTTGCGCTACCTGCTGGTCGACGAATATCAGGACACCAATGCCTGCCAGTACAAACTGATCCGCCTGCTTGCCGGAATGCGCGGCGCACTCACCGCCGTAGGCGACGATGACCAGTCCATCTATGCCTGGCGCGGCGCACGCCCGGAAAACATTATCCAGCTCCAACGCGACTATCCCATGCTGAAAGTCGTCATGCTGGAACAGAACTACCGCTCCACCAGCCGCATCCTCAACAGCGCCAATGCCCTGATCGGCAACAACCCGCACCTGTTTTCCAAAAACCTGTGGAGTACGCTCGGCGAAGGCGACCCGATCCGCATCATGCCCTGCCGCACCCCGGATAACGAGGCCGAAAAAGTCGTCGGCGAAATCATCAAGAAACATTTCCGCGACCGTACTGCCTACAAGGATTTCGCCATCCTCTACCGCAGCAACCACCAGAGCCGCCTGTTTGAAAAAGCCCTGCGCGAAAACAACATTCCCTACAAGCTCACTGGCGGCACGTCGTTTTTCGAGCGCTCCGAAGTCAAGGACATCCTCGCCTACCTGCGCCTGATCGCCAACCCGGATGACGATGCCGCCTTCCTGCGCATCATCAACACCCCCAAACGCGAGATAGGCACCTCCACGCTGGAAAAGCTCGGCGAATACGCCCACGAGCGTCACGCCAGCCTGTTCGCCGCCGCGCAGGAACTCGGTTTCGCCCAGCGCGTTTCCGCCAAAGCCCAGCAACGGGTGGAAACTTTCAGCTTCTGGCTACACGAAATGGTACGCTCCGCCGAAGGCGCTGACCCCACCAAAATCGCCCGTCAGGTCATCACCGACATCGGCTACGAAGACTGGCTAAAAAACACCTGCAACACCCCCAAACAGGCCGAAGCCCGCAGCAAAAACGTGTGGGAAGTCGTCGAATGGGTACGCAAACTGCACGACGACGGCGCGGGTAAGGAAACATTGAGCGATATTATCGCCCACATGAGCCTAGTCGACATGCTGGAACGCAACAGCGAGGAAAAGGAACAGGATGCCGTTGCCCTGATGACCCTGCACGCGGCCAAAGGGCTGGAATTCCCCAACGTGTTCCTGGTCGGCATGGAGGAAGAACTGCTACCCCACGCCAACAGTATCGACGAACACGGCATCCAGGAGGAACGGCGGCTGGCTTACGTTGGCATTACCCGTGCGCAGAAAAACCTCGTCATCAGCTATGCCAAGGTACGCTCACGTTACGGGGAATCTTCCACTGTCGAACCCAGCCGTTTTCTCGAAGAATTGCCTCCGGAACATCTGGAGTGGGACAACAAGAAGGTAGTGTCGGATGAAGAGCGGCAGGAAACAGCCCGCGCCTACATCTCGAATCTGAAAGGTTTGCTGGGTGATTAAACCATCACCACAACAGAAAAACAGGCAGAAATGAAAAAGGGTTGCAGACTGAAATCACGCAACCCTTTGAATTCATTGGCTCCCCGAGACGGACTCGAACCGCCGACCCAATGATTAACAGTCATCTCACATCCTACTTTATGGCATCCAAAAATCACCGAAAATCCTTTTATAAATCAATGGTTATATAGTCAGCTTGCCCATTTTCTTCCAGATTGATACAGTGGTTTCCGGCATCAAAACCGTACCGGAAACCGTACCGTAAGGAAGTAGCCAATGGCGAACACGTTCACGAACCACAAGGGCATAAAGGCGGCGTCTACCGACAAGGCTCAAACCATGTTCAAGGATACCGAATGCAAGGGGCTTTACTTGCGTGTCTACCCAACGGGGCGGAAGGCATTCATTCATCGTTATTGGCTGAAAGGAAAAGAACGGCTCTACACCCTGGGCTTGCCGGAACTAACTGCCAAAAGCACGGAACGCGAAATAGCGGGGGCGCTCTCCAAAGCACGGGCATTGGTGGCGGAACAAAAAGCACAAGCACAAGACGGCATAGACCCAGCCATTGAACGCAACCTGAAAGCGCACAAGGTGGCAACCATGCCGACCATTGAACAGTTTGCGGACACCTACATAAACCTGTACGCCAAGGCCAGAAAGAAAAGCTGGGAAACCGACCGGCGATACCTTGCCCGTGATGTTGTCCCGATCCTTGGCAGCCTGCCACTGGACAAGGTGGGGCGCGGGCATGTCGTGGCACTGCTGGACAAAAAGCAGGAAGCCGGGGCGATGGTGGCGCGTAACCGGCTTATCAGCCTGCTATCCAAGTTCTTCAACTACGCCATAGAGCGCGGGCATATCACAGCCAATCCGGCGGCAGGCATCAAACGCACCAAGGAAACCAGCGTGGAACGCACCCTGAACGATGCAGAGATACGCTTCCTCTGGGAACAGACGGGTGACAAGACACAATTGGAACCATCCACGGCGCTGGCCATCCGCATGGTGCTGATTACCGGGCAAAGGCCGGGGGAAGTTGCCGCCATGCACGAAAGCCAGTTACAGGGCGACGTATGGCGCATGGAAGACACCAAGAACGGGCTTGCGCATTCCGTGCCACTGTCACCCATGGCGCTGGAAATCATTGGGCAGGCACGGCCACATGCCCGCAATGGGGTACTGTTCCCAAACCTGAAAGGCGAAGTCATGGCGGGAACCATTATGCCACGGGCAATGAAACGCATGGACTGGCCGGACAAGCCCGCCACCCCGCACGACTTGCGCCGCACCTGCCTGACCGGGCTGGGGGCGATGGGCTTCAACCGGCTGGTGCAAGACAAGGTTGCCAACCACAAAGACCGCACCATTGGGGGCGTGTATGACCGTTACGACTACATGGCAGAGAAACGCCAAGCCCTGGAAGCGTGGGGGCGGAAACTGGATGCGATCCTGAACGGGCATACTGGCGGCAACGTGGTTCCTTTCAAGATTGCAGGTTAATTAAATTGTGCATACAATCAGGGTGAAACATGAAAATAGACTATGACCCGAAGAAGAACGCCTGGAACATTGCACACAGGGATTTGCCCTTTGACCTTGTGGAGCATGTTGACTGGGATACGGCACTGATTCGGGAGGATACCCGGCACGACTACCCGGAACGGCGTTACATCATGCTGGCCTGCCTGAATGGTGCTTTGCATGTCGCGTGTTTTACCCCGATAAAGGACGGCATCAGGGTTATCAGTTTCAGGAAGGCAACCAAACCAGAAAGGCGGAATTATGAACGGCAATACCACCCATGTTGAAAAGCCCTTGACCGACGAAGGCGGCGAAGTACGCGAACTGACAGCGGCAGATATGGCGGCATTCAGCCCACTGGCTGACGTGTTGCCGGAACTGGCCAAAATCGTGCCAAGGCGTGGCAAGCAGAAAGCACCCACCAAGGAACGCATTACCATCCGGCTATCATCCGATGTGGTGGAGTATTTCAGGGATAGCGGCGAAGGCTGGCAAACCCGGCTTGATGAAGTGCTGAAAGCTTACATCGCGGAACATCGCAGGGCGGCATAGTTCCCGCATTTCCCGCAAACGCCGAAAATCAACGATAAGATATTGATTAATAAAGGATTTATGATGCGGGAACACTTCCCGCAATTTCCCGCAAGCACCTGAAAAACTGATATTTAACAATTGGTTAGAGTGCGGGAAGTTTCCAACCGGCATCTAGGGTAGGCCACCCGAAAAGCAGAATCCTTTCACTGCCTGATGCTGGTTCCTATTTTGAAAGGTTGCACCTGAAAGGGGGTGTTTCATGTCCCAATGGGAAAAGTTACTGGTTGAAGCTGGCCTGGAAGACCACAAGGCAGATTGGCGCAAATGGCGATTTATTGAAAATATCCAGCTTAGGGAAGTATTGCTGCTAACCTTCGGGCTTAACCCTGCTTCCGGCCTGTTCTACTGCGAAGCCCCATGTTTTCATGATTGGTGGCCTTGCATTCGGGATAAGCTGGCAACCAAAAGCAGCCAACTTGCCGAGAAGTTTGGGTTTATTGCGTACTTGGCTTCACGAAAATTTGTTGAGCCTGAAAGATGCGACGAATCACACCCCCACTACAGCCCGGAAGCCTGCAAGGATGGGTACATTTACTATGATGCCGAAATAACTGCTGGGCAGTTTGCAGCATGGGTAAGCCCGATACTAGGTGAAGTAGGCTGGGAATTGCCGCCTGAATTTCCCATTGGGAAAGCAGAAAAAAGCGACGCCAGCGAGAAGCTCACCAGCCAGCAGGCAAGGAAGCACAACAATATGTTAGCGCTTATTCGTGCCATGGCAATAGACAAATACAACTACAAACCTGGCGAACGCAACACTGCAACAGGAGGAAACAAAGGCAGTATTGCGGTTGCATGTGACCAACAAGGCTTTAAGATTGATGGCGAGACGGTAAAAAAATACCTGGAGGAGGCTAATGAAAAGCATTCGCCACCTTGATAATCAAATAGTTGCAACAGCTTGACAAAAGCATGTTTCGCTTATCTAATTTTTTTGCCACGGTTCACAAACATACTTATATTTCAACATTCTGAAAAAATCGCCACCCGTAATACAACAACAATGAATAGGTTGAAAAACATGCAAAAAGTCCTGATTAAATCAAGCAAATTAATTGTCCCCGTGGTTGCTGTCAGCTCCAATGGAAACATCAAAGCCCAAACCCCTCAAGGAGAACGTTGGTTTAAAGCGCCAGATGTTTCGTATGACCTTGCGGGAGGAACACCAATGGAAGATACGCTTACACCCTCCAGAAATAGCAGTCATATCAAAGATGTAAATACACCTTCCACCGAAAACAAAAACGAAGGCTTCAGTGATGCCAAATTATTATTGCTGTACGAGTCACGCAAGAAATCCGGCATTGTCGCTGCCTTGTTAAATCTTTTTCTCCCTGGTGCTGGCTATATTTATAGTGGCCAGTGGATAACTGGCGTGGTTACATTTTTCTTTGTTATTGCCCTAATCATTTTTAGCCTCGGGGTTCTTATAATCCCGGTAGCTTTAGCGCTTATTGCGGATGGCTTTCTGTCTGCCAGTCGTTATAACAAGAAATTAATTGGCAATATGCTGGCAGGAGGTTAGTTTTACTGCATTGCCAGTCTGAACCCATCACGGTTTTACAGAACACAATCTCAACTATCAAGAGCTGAACCAAGTAAGCAGGGTAAGCGTTCACGCCATTTGTAGCGGTTTGCGGGTACAGACCTGCCCCAAGGGGAAGCGCACGGCGACCGGCTTATGAGCCAAGCCTTGGGAGCACACATAGCGCATCAGGGTTGCCATATCCATCCCCAATTGCCGGGCAGTCCCCAACACGGTCAGCACGGTTGGCCGGAACCTGTCCCCTTGTGCCGACTGGCTGGCAAAACTGGTCTTACGCCATTGCACGTAGGGGCGGATCACCCGTTCAGCGCGGTTATTGGTGAGGGGAATGCGTGTATCCTTGAGGAAAGTCCAGCACATGGCCTCATCTTTACGGAGATGTTTGCATTGGTTGCGGGTGCGTTTGCAGTTATCCAATGCTTCGCCCAGGCTGAGGGTGGCCTGGAAGCTGCGGCGCAGGCGCAGTATCCGCCGCCGGTAGCGTGCCGCCCCTTCGGGGTGCTGTTGCCAGCGGTGATGGGTGCGGACGGTGGCGCAGGCAATCAGCAGCAGGCGTTTGCCAACCATTCCCCCTCCGCCACAACGCCCGGCCATCTTGCGGAAGTGCCGGATCAGGTGTGCCCAGCACAGTTGCCGCCGTTCGGGCGGGACATTGCCGTAACCGCTGAAGTGGTCTGTCACCAGATAACCGGTAAAACTGCCCAACAAGGCATCGGCGGCAGCCTTGCCGCGTGAGTAATGGGTCATGAAGTACGTGACGGTGTTGTCCGCCAATGCCCATAACCAGTAGGTGTTCGTGCCACGGTAATGGCGGGTTTCATCGGCATGGCAGACCGCCTGCCCACGCACATGCTCACCGACCTGACGGTACAGCGGCCCCATCCACGGGATGGATTTGCCTTGCGCTTTGCTGATCGCCCCGGTGCTGAAGCGCACCTGCCAGACTTCCCACAACAGGAGCTGGGTTTGGCGCATCGACAGGCGAAACTGTCCGGCCAGCACCACAATCCAGGCAATCACACCCGCACCCATTTGCCCGCTGGGGACCCAGTCCGGCCACTGGCTGTGGTGTTGGTTGCCGCAGGATTGGCAGACACCGTGGTAAAACTGGTGCTCCGTCACCTCGGGTGGCGGCGGAGGGGCGATGTCCGTGACCTGATGGCGGTAAGGGTTTTCCCAGTCAACCGCCACTGCCCCACCACAGGCGCAGGTGCTTTCCGGGAAATACTGTTCAGTGCGGGTCACTTGTTCGGGGGGATATAACGCCCGTTCGTGGCGTGGATGGCCGGGTTGCCCGCCATGCGGGCGGCCACTCCCCTTGCGTTTTGGACGGGCTGCCCGTTGTTCCGGGCTGTCTGAGGACGGCGGTTTGGAGCTGTTGCGGGAACTGCTGCCCAGTTTGGCCACCAGTTCTTCGAGCTGTTTTTGCAGCGTTTCGACTTGCTGTTCCAACACCACTACCCGTGCCGCTTGCTTCTCCAACCCGGCTATCCGTTCCTGTTGGCGCACGATCAGCTGATGTGCTTCATCAAGGGTGGTCGGCAGTGGGTGGGCTAGGGCTGGCAAGGGGATAATGGCTCGTTATTGGGATGGGGTGAATTTACTATAAAATCGCTGCAATGCCTATCAGAGGGCGTGAACGCTTACGTAAGCAGGTAGGTGAATGCTGACATCCGACCAACAAATGAGGCGAATTAGGTCTAAGTCGGTCAACTCAAAACCTAGTTAGACCTATGCCAACGCAAAATGCAGGATTCTAGCAGCCATCGTAACTAACCACGCAAGAGGTTGAAAAAATGGCTGCAAGCACACAAACTACCCCGACAACAGACCGCGCCTTGAAAATTGGCGAAGTCCGCGGACTTGTCGGGCTTGGAACATCCCGCATCTATGAACTTGAAAAGGCAGGCCAATTCCCAAGGCGTCGCCTGTTCGGTTCACGTTCGGTTCGCTGGCTGCAAAGCGAAATCATGGCCTACATCCAGAGCAGGCCAGCAGCATGAACCAGACACCCCAAAACCCGGCGGGGGCGCTACCCTGCCGGGCAAGCAATACACCTACCCCATCTCCCGAGTTTCGGTTCAGCAGCGGCAATGCAGGGATGGTTCAGCGAAAAATCATTAACCACCTGTTGGCGCTTGCTGAGCAAGGCTTTGACCGTCTGCCAGCCATGGAACGGCTTGAGATGGCTGGAACGGATGCGATCCGCAAGGTTTGCGCCCCCGCCAAGAACCCGATGGAACACATCAGCAGGCTACGCGCCCTGAACGGCGGGGCGTGCATTGTCACCATTGGGGTGCAGGCTGCAAGGAACGGGAAGTCGGGGAAGTCACCCGGATACTATTCTATCCCAATGGAAACCCGGCAGGCGTGGCGCTATGCCGTGCGCAGGCCGAAGGTTATCAACCCGGAGGCGGAACGGTGAACCTGCAAGCGCATATGCAAGCCAATATAGGGGATGCCATCGCCAGCCCCGTCATTGATGGCAAATGGCACTCAGGGCGCGGCAAGGGCAAAGACAAGATTTCCTATGTCGGGCATTACCTGCCCAAGGGGATGCTTGTCCGATACCGCCACTGGAAGGAATCAGGCGAGGAGTGCTTTACGTGGCGGGAGTGGGGCAACAGCCAGGACGAACTTGACCCGACCGAATACCGCCGCAAGCGCGAAGAGGCGCAAGCCAGGGCAGACGCCGCAGCACGGCAGGCAGAGGCAGAGCGGGCGGAACTGCTGGCAATCCTGCAAACCATCATCCGCGAATCAGCACCGGCAGACCATGACCACCCGTACCCATTGGGTAAGCGAATCATCGCAATGGGTGCACGGCAAGCCACCAAGCGTTACCAGATTGTTCCAGCGACCGCAGACACCAAGGCGCAATACATCGCCCCTGATGATTGCCTGATACCCGTCTACAGCCACACCGGCCAATTGCAGGGCATCCAGCAGATCACCAGCACCGGCTACAAGCTGATGCGCGGAACCTTCAAGGATGGGCTGTTGTGGATCGGGGGCGGGCTGACCACGGGCGAAGTGCCAAACCGCTTATTCATCGCTGAGGGCTGGGCGACAGCTTGCACCGTTCACATGCGCACCCGGAACCCTGTCGTGGTGGCGTTTGCAACAAGCAATCTGTTGTCTGCTGGCAGGTGGGCGCGTGGCCGCTTCCCTGATGCCGGGGTTGTGTTTGCCGTGGACAACGACACCGGCAGCAGCGTCAAGGTACATGGTAGGAAAGTTGTAAACCCCGGCAGGTACTACGCCACGCAGGCGGCGCAAGCGCTTGGCGCGGCTACATGCACGCCCCCAATGGGCGGCGACTGGAACGACTGGCACACAAGCCAAACCGCAGACGAAAAAAAAAGCCCGATTAGCGCAAACCAATCAGGCCATCAATCACTTTGACACAGGAATTATACCGTATGCAACCAAACGCACAAACCAAAGCTGACGGCCTTGGCGGGGTTGTCTTTGAATTCCCGGCAGGCAGCAAACGCCCTGAGCCGGAACCCGCCCAACCGTCAACACGGCTCGATCTGCTGAAACACCTACCGGAAGGCAGCTTCAAGCAATACGTGGATGACGTGGCCTTGATGTGCAACATCCACCAGAGCACCGGCTTACTGATTGCCCTTGGCATTGTTTCAGCCGTGGCGTGCCGTGTCTTCGGTGTGCAATATCAGAATGGCGACGCTCTGCCCGTTGGTGAATATGTCATCTGTGGCGGGCTTCCCGGCGATGCAAAAAGCCGGATGTTGAAAACCTTCCAGTGGCCAGTCTTTCAAGCGCACAAAGAAGCTGTGAAGGATTACCGGCGGCGTGAAGCTGAATTCAAGGAAGACCCGGCAAATGAGGGACAAAAGTTCAAGGAACCTTACCCGTCCCGCATTTTCATTACTGATTCAACCGTTGAAGCCCTGGAACCCATCCTTGCTAAATCAGGCGGATACTTCGCCCTTGCCAGTGCGGAACAGGCGGTAATCAACACCTTGACCGGCGCAAGCTATGGCGGGGAAGGGCGCAAGAATAACAACGATCTACCGTTGAAGGGTTTCAATGCTGAATACCATGCTTCCAGCAGATCAACCCGCGACAGTTATACCGGGCTGGTTATCGGTTCAATCACTTGCTTTGCGCAACCGGCGGCGATTGAAACCATACTGGCAAAATCCGAGGGTTCCGGCATGGCTGAACGCTTCCTGCTGGCAGAAGAGCCAACGCAGCAAGGGACACGCGACCACACCCGGCAACATTACCCGCAGGCATATAGCCAGAACGTTTATAACCGCATTGTGGGCGAACTGGCGAAGCGGGCATTAGAACAGCCGCAAGACTTTGAAGACCTGCCCGCCTACCGCATCAGTTCAAGCGACTGGCACAAAATCTACTTGTTCCGTAACGAACTGGAACCGCACCTTGCAGACGGCGGCAAGTACAGCACCGCCACCATGCGCGGCGTGGCGTCCAAGGTGGACATGCACATCATGAAGCTTGCGGCGCTACTGGCCTGCCTGTATGAGCACCCCACAGGTGAGATACCCAGCCAGTTCATTGACGCTGCAATCAGCATCATGAAAGACATGCTCGACAACACGCTAAGCCTATTATTCAAGATTGGCGTTATCGGGTTCAATGCCGAGGAACACCAGATTATTGATTACCTTGGCAACCGGAAGGGGGCAACCCGCAGGCAAGTACAGGAAGCGAAAGCAAAGGTAAAACCGTTCCGGGAGTCACAAAGCCCCTATAAGGCTATCAGTGGCACAATAGACCGGCTGATACAGAAAGGGGTTGTGGTTGAAGCATTGGAAATCGGCCACGACGGCACGGAACGCAGACTGTTATATCTGGCTGCCTGAACCTTTCGCCAACCACCACACCAACAGCCGGACACGTTCCGGCTTTGTTGTATCTGCCCATTGGGTAAGTGAGTAGCCGGGCTGCCTGCATTGGTAGGGCATGGTTTGCGGGAAATGCGGGAACTCTGCGGGAAACATTTCCCGCAAGCAAGAATGGCTACACATAAGGGCTAGAGGGTTATTTACTACTACTTGCGGGAAATGCGGGAAGTTTTTTGCTTTTGTGCTTTCCCCACCCCAATGGTTCACTTTTTGCCCACCCGAATGAACGATTAGGGCAAACCCCTGGAAGTGCAGGAACAAGGGGTCAAATGGCTAGAACCGTACCGTAAACCGTACCGGGAAACGCCAGACAAAAAAAGGGCTGCACCGGAAAGGTTGCAACCCTTTGAATTTATTGGCTCCCCGAGACGGACTCGAACCGCCGACCCAATGATTAACAGTCATTTGCTCTACCGACTGAGCTATCGGGGAACTGTTGAGGCGCGTATTCTGCTAAATCCCGGATGAAAGGTCAAGCACTTTTTCTGCTGCCTGACGTAATAAATTTATCCCCACCCCCGGCTTATGGGCATTCTCGCTAATCAAGCGCCGCCAGCTGCGTGCACCTGGCATTCCCTGGAACAAACCGAGGATGTGACGGCTGATGTGGTTCAGCGGCACGCCAGCATCCAGCTGTAACTGCACATAAGGCAATAACGCCGCCAGCACCGCTTTACGGTTGTGGAAAGATGTCCCCGTGCCGTACAACACCAAGTCTACCTGTGCCAGTAACCAAGGGTTATGGTAAGCCTCGCGCCCCACCATCACCCCATCGACATGCCTTAAATGCTGCTGGCACTGCTCCAGCGTAGTAATGCCACCATTGATGATGATCTCCAGATCCGGGAATTCCTGCTTGAGCTGATAAACCAGTTCATAGCGTAACGGCGGAATTTCACGGTTCTCTTTCGGGCTAAGCCCTTTCAGCCAGGCTTTGCGGGCATGGACGATGAAGGTCTGGCAACCGGCTTCAGACACTGTGCTGACAAACTGGCGTAAACCCGCGTAATCCTCCTGTTCGTCGATACCGATGCGGTTTTTGACCGTGACAGGGATGCTCACCGCAGCTTGCATGGCAGCAACACATTCCGCGATCAGCTGCGGCTCTGCCATCAGGCAAGCACCAAACGCCCCTTTCTGCACCCGTTCGCTGGGGCAGCCGACGTTGATGTTGACTTCATCGTAGCCGTAATCCTCGGCAATACGGGCGCATTCCGCCATTTCCGCTGGCTCACTGCCGCCGAGTTGCAGGGCGACCGGGTGTTCGGCGACATCGAAGCGCAAATGGCGGTCACGGTCACCGTGCAGGATGGCACCAACCGTCACCATTTCGGTGTATAAAACTGCCTGTTTTGTCAGTAAACGATGAAAATAACGGCAATGCCTATCCGTCCAGTCCAACATCGGGGCGACGGTAAATTTCCTGTTCAGCTTATTCATATAATATATTTATCTATAAATAATCTGGGCTATAAAACCCAATCGCTACACATATCATATTCTGGCTGTCAAAAGCAGGGGGCTTTAGATGTTGGATACAGAAGTTTTCATGTATTTCCTGGTCGGGCTGGCCATTATCGGGATTCCAGCCTTCGTGTTCTACCGTATCGGCATGGATATTGGCGTGACCAAGGGCGTCCGCAAGCAATTGATCAAGGAACTCATGGCCAACGGTATATTGGAAGACGCTGACCTCTCGATCAGGAGCGCACGCCGTAATTGACTCAGCGGCAAGCCGCAAGGCGATACGGCTCCGCCTGAACAGGCAGGAGAGGAAGAACCATCCAACACCCATTCAGCGCTGGCAAACGGGGCAGAACCAAGTGGAGCGCTGCCCTTGGGTAATACGGCGGATAGGGGCTTGGCAAGCACTACAAAGTTGCTCAGCCCGGTCATAAACCATCAGCTCCAGCTGAAAATACCCCGGCGACCCGTCTTCACGTACAAAATCGCGCAGGGTTGTTCCCCCGCATTCAATGGCGTAGGCCAGAATCTGGCGGATGGCCTGCGCGAGAGCGTGATAACGTTCGCGGGATACGCGACCCGCAGCCCGGCGTGGGTCAATCCGGGCAAGGAAGAGCGCTTCGTTGGCATAGATATTTCCCACGCCGACAACGATATGGGCGTTCATGATGAACTCTTTCACGCTGACCTTGCGCGTGCGTGATTGCTGGTACAGGTAGTCACCGTCAAACGCATCGCCCAACGGTTCAGGGCCAAGGGTGCGTAACAGGGCATGTTGCTGTGGGTTTTCCTCTGTCCACAGCAGTGCACCAAAACGGCGGGGGTCGTGGTAACGCACAGCCTTCCCGCTTGCCAACACCAGATCAAAATGATCATGCTTGCGTGGTTCCAACCCGGCTTCCACAATGCGTAAGCTACCTGACATACCGAGATGGATCAGCGCAACTCCTGCCTGCGTGTGCAGCAAGATGTATTTGCCACGGCGGGTCAACTCCTGCACCACCTGCCCTTCCAGCACACTGATTTCAGCGGGCACTGGCCAGCGCAGTTTGGGTTGCCGCACCATGACTTTGGCGATGGTCTGACCCTGCAACCAGGGTTCAATTCCGCGGCGGGTGGTTTCCACTTCCGGCAATTCGGGCATGGCGTTTCCTTCCTGTAGGCAAAACACAGACGCTATGTTATACCTTCTCCTTCCACCAAGGAGGAGTTCCATGAAAAAAGAGACCATTTCCATACACGGCGGCTATACCACCGACCCAACCACCAAATCCGTCGCCGTACCGTTGTACCAGACCGTTGCCTACGAATTCGACAATGCCCAACATGGCGCGGATTTGTTCAACCTGGCCGTACCCGGCAATATCTACACCCGCCTGATGAACCCAACCAATGATGTGCTGGAACAACGCGTCGCAGCGCTGGAAAACGGCATCGCTGGCCTCGTGCTCAGCTCCGGCATGGCCGCCATCAACTATGCCATCATCAACATCGCGGAAGCCGGCGACAATATCGTCACCACCCCGCAGCTGTACGGTGGCACTTACACCTTGTTTGCGCACATGTTGCCCAAGCTGGGTATTGAGGTACGCTTTGCCGAAGATGACAGCCCTGAAGCCATCGACAAGCTGATCGACGCCAAAACCAAGGCGGTTTACTGCGAAACCATCGGCAACCCGGCGGGCAACATCATTGACATCGAAGCCATCGCAGCAGTTGCCCACCAGCACGGCGTTGCGGTCATCGTCGACAACACGGTGCCGACCCCGATCCTGTGTACGCCGATTGATTACGGCGCTGACATCGTGGTACACGCGCTGACCAAATATATCGGCGGGCATGGCACATCCCTCGGCGGCATTATTGTCGATTCCGGCAAATTCCCGTGGGCGGAACACAAGGAACGCTACCCCGTCCTGAACAACCCTGAACCTTCCTACCACGGCGTGGTGTACACCGAAGCGCTGGGGCCAGCCGCCTACATTGGCCGCGCCCGCACCGTGCCACTGCGCAATACTGGCTCCGCCCTGTCGCCATTCAACGCCTTCCTGATCCTGCAAGGGCTGGAAACGCTGGGGCTGCGCATGGAACGCCACTGCGATAACGCCATCGCGGTCGCCAACTACCTGAAGCAGCATCCAAAAGTTGAGTGGGTGAATTTCGCCGCACTGGAAGGCGACAAGTACTACGATCTGGCACAGAAATACTTCAACGGCAAACCGGCCTCACTGATGACCTTCGGCATCCAGGGCGGCTTTGAAGCCGGGGTCAAATTCTACGACCAGCTACAGATGATCAAACGACTGGTCAATATCGGCGACGCCAAATCGCTGGCTTGCCACCCGGCTTCCACCACCCACCGTCAGTTGACGCCGGACGAGCAACTGAAAGCAGGCGTCAGGCCGGAAACCATCCGCATCAGCGTGGGCATCGAACATATCGACGACATCATTGCCGATCTGGAACAAGCATTCGCAGTGGTGTAAGTAAGGATACAACTCCCCTACCCCAATCTATACTCACGGCAATTCAAAATTCGGTTTCCTCAAAATTCATAACTCATTGATACTTAATTTATTATGAAAAATAAGGAAACCGAAAACTGAATTGCCGACGGTATACCCATCATTAAGGAAGGTATTTGGGGTAGGGAGACATGCATCCATTATTGCCGCGCAACCGGCTTGCCTTCCCCAATCCAGCCAGTAATCCCATGCGTGACGTTGTAAACCTGCGTATAACCCGCTTGCGCCAGCATTTGCGTCCCGGCACGGGTACGGTTACCAGTACGGCAGATCAGCGCCACCGGCTTGTCGGCAGGAACCATTTTTTGCAGGTCGGCGAGGAAATTCGGTGCAACCGAGCCATTTTTCTCAAACAGGGTCAACAGCTTGCTGCCTTCCACCACGCCGGTTTGCTGCCATTCTTCCGGCAAGCGGATGTCCACCAGCGTTACCCCTTTCGCCATCAGGTCTTGCAGTTCCGCGTTGGAAACATTGCTCACGCTACCTTGCTGCACGGATGCTTCCGCCGCATTCCCGGACTTTTCACCCAGCCCCTGTGCCTTTGAGCAAGCCCCCAGCCCAACAGATGTGCTGATAGCCAATACCAGTGCCAAAACCTTGACTGCATTCATGTTTGATCGCTCCCAATCTTTAGAAGTATTTAAGCAAATACTTATTTTGCAGCCAAACTCGCTTAATTGCCATACAAGAGCCGGGGAAAATTGGGTACAAAATTACATGCAAGACGTTGCGAGCCAATAGCGGCCTGCGTAATGGCGCACCGTATCTTCTACCGGTAGTTTCTGCAAGCCGCACGCAGCGAAAAAGCTTTCCGCATCTGCTTGCGCCTTGACCAACACCCCGGCGTATCCACCGGCAAGCGCGGCTTGCTTTACCTCCTGTAACAAACGCTTTCCCAACCCCTGCTGTTGCACATCGGGGTGAACATATAAGCCGTGCAACAGCAAGCCAGACTGCCTCCCCGGCGTATCACGCGGATCAGCCGCTTCCCACGCTGCAACAGCGACAATTCCATCCGCTGCCATTTCAATCACCTGTACACTCAGGTGCTGTATATCAGCGGCATCGTAGCGGTAGCTCGGCAAGGCCAAACGTTTGACCCGTTCAGGCAGTTTCCAGCCCATAACAGCCGCGTCGATAACGCGATTGATGGCAGGTAAATCTTGGATAGTGGTGGGTCGGATCTCCATGCAGCGAGGATACTGCAAGACTGGCCAGGAAGGAAAAAGACCTTGTTTGGGTAAAGCGCCGCGTCTTGTGACCGCACGTGCCTGAACACAGGTCAGAAGGGAAAGAAGAGACTACATCTGCGATAGATGCGGTTGGCAATGTGCAGTTGCGGCCTTACCCCAATCAGGCCGAGGTCGGCGACATATTCCACATCATCCATCGCCAAGGTGTCGGGGGTAACTTCGCCCGCCAGCAACGCACTGATGACGCCGTGAACCCGGGCTTCTTGCAACTTGTCGGAGAGTTGTGACAAGTGGGTGGTGCGGGACTGGATCAAACACTCGCGGGCGGCGCGGTAGCATTCCAGCGTGATTGGGGTACTGCGGTCGCGGGCGGCCTTGTCTTCCCAGGTCAGCTCATGACCGAAGGCATTGACCAGCCACGGTTGCCCACGGGTGTCCTCCCACAGTTCGGGGAAAATCTCCGGGGCGAACGCCTGCCCGGTTTCGGTAGTGTGCTGGGCGTACAGGGTTTCGATTTCGGTGCGGGTGAAACTGCCCATCACGAGGGATTTGGCCTTGACGTTGAAGGCGCTGCCGCCGGTGATGATTTCATGATGCGCGGTGTGGATGCGGTAATCGCGCACATCGCGCACACCGCACAGGATCACGCTCTGCACGAATGGTACGCCGGGGCGACCAATATAGCCTTCACGCAACTGGCGCAGCAGCGAAATCAGGGTATCGCCAACCAGGGCATCCACTTCGTCGATCATCAGTACGATGGGTTTGGCGCTTTCGCGCGCCCAGCGGCTGAGCAGTTCCCGCAGGGTGGCGTGTTCCCCCAACTCCGGCCACAGTTCATCACGCCATGGTTTCAGGCGGTATTCCTGCAAGCGTGCCTCCGCTCCATACACCAGACTGCCGAGAATGGCCTTCATGCCTGCGGCAACATCATTGCGGGCGGATTGCGCTGATTCCACCCCCATGTACAGGGCAGTGTATTCGCCGGACTGGTTGAGCACGTCCATCATCGCCAGCAGGGTGGTGGTTTTGCCGGTCTGGCGCGGGGCGTGCAGGACGAAGAATTTTTTCGCCGCGATGAGGGCGCGGATGTCCTCGTCAACCAGTTTGTCGACGGGCAGCGTGGTGATTAACGCCCCCAGTTTACCTTTTTGTACCATTTGGATGTGATTAAAATGCAGCTTTTGCAGCAGCAGCGTATCCGCCAGGATGTAGAAAAGATTCTGCTTGTCATTGCAAATGAGAATATATATCATTAACAAAAATCACCCCCACCTTGCGCAAGCCAAACCCCGTTAGCCAGCGTTTTTCCTCCCGACCACAAGAGGTAAACAGCATGACGTATTTACACTCCATCAACCAGCCAAGGGATGCGGCATTGGCGGTGGATCAGGTCATCCGCAGCCGCCGCACGCGGAAAGTGCTGGGGCATCTGCACGCCCCCGCCCACATCCCGCACGGTTTCCGCGAACAGGTGGAAGAGGCCGTGCGCATTGCCGGTTGGGCACCGTTCCACTACCCCGCCAACCCAATCCACCAGCAGGACGGGCTGGATTCCTGCGTTCCCTGGCGGTTTTACGCGCTTGGGCAAGCGGAGTGCCTGACGCTTGCCCACTGCCTGCTGGAAGACGAAGACGGGTGTGTTGATGCCAGTTCCACCATCATCCGCATGTTGGCGGCTGCCGGTTCCGTAGTACTGGCCACCTGGCTGCCAGAACCTGACAACTCCCGCAAGGCGCAGCAAATGGATGAGGAACACCTCGCCGCCGCCGCTGCCGCCGTGCAAAACCTGCTGCTGGCGGGGGAAGCACGTGGCATCCAGACCTACTGGTCAAGCGGCGGGGTACTGGCTTCCAGCGAATGTTTCGACCTGTGCAACATTCCCCTTGCGCAGAAATTGCTGGGGGCGATTTTCATGTTCCCGCCACAAACCGACAGTAACATGGATAACATGGATGTCCACGAAGGTAAGCTACGCAACCGGCGTGGCACGCCGGATAGCTGGCGTACCTGGGTTTCACTGGACAAGAAACAGGAGCAAGCCGCATGAAGCCATTCCACTTTGGGATTGAACACGAAGTCGCGTTTTACCGCGCTGATGGCAAATTCGCCGATTTCACCAACACCCGGTTTGAAGATTTCCAGCAAATCGTCGACCGCCTGCCGGAATACGCCAGCGATGCCGAACACTTGCGCAGCGGCGATGCCGGTATCCGCCGTAAACGCTGGTATATCGAGGGTTACGAACGTTTCAGCGCAGACGGGAAACTGCTGACCTGCGTCCCCAAGGGCATCGAAATCCGCACCACCATCCACCCCGGCATCCAGGGCGTGCTGAACGAATTGCAGGACAGTTACCAACTGCTGGTGGACATGGCGGGCCGCTACGGCTACCGCCCTGCCCCGGTCAGTTTCAACCCGCAGCAGGTACAATTCACCCCTGACCCGCCACTGAATGCATTCGAGCTGGAACAGCGCCGCAACGATACGCCGGAAGAACGCGACACCGCCCATATCCCGATGCTGACTTACGGGCCGGATCTGAGCCTTTCGCAAGCAGGCATGAGCAGCACCGCCATCGTCGACATTGCCAGCAAACTGACCTATTACAGCCCCTTCATCGTGCCATTCAGTTTCAGCTCACCGTTTTACGCGGGGGAAATCTGGTCAGGTTTGTCGATACGCACCTGGAAACGTACCGGCGCACGCCCGGCAGTGTTGGCATTCCCGCCTGACAGCGCCTGCCTGCTGCATTCCAACCCGACCCTGACCAAAGCGCCGCGCCACCCGGCGGAAGCGGGGCGGATCGAGTTCAAGGCGTTTGATTCCAGCGCTGATTTCAGCCTGTATGCCGCCCTGTTCGCCTTGCTCAAAGGCTTGGTGCTGGATGACAGCCTGCCGGGGCGGGCAATCGTGCCCAATGCCCACCAGCATCAGGTTGCCGCCATGCAGGGCTTTGATAATCCGCTGGTTTTCAAGTTTGCCTGGCAGGTGCTGTATGCGGCGGACAAGGCACTGGCGCAAGACCCCGACCACATCCTGCTGGAACCATTGTTCGACATGCTGCAAAGCAAGCGCACCCCGGCGCATCAATTGCTGGAAATGCGGCTGTGCGCCTGAAGCTGATACCCAAACTGCTGGACGATAGTAGATTTTCTTGACCAATCTCAAAGCCATCCCAGCGTTTTTCTGTAATCCTGCGGTCAAGTCGTGTAGCCTACACGCAATTCTAAGCAAGCCACTCCCATTGCGGATAGCCAGCTTCATCATCATCCGCTGTTATGGAGTACGGCAATGTTGTTGGCTGGCATTACACCCGCATTACTGCAAATTCCCGTCAGGGGGAACGCATGAGCGCCATCCCCCACCTCGGTTTCGACACCGCCGCCCTGCTGCGCCTGCGCCAGCACCTCAGCATTGTCCACCACATCCCCGGACGCATCCGCCTGCGCCTCGGCATGGCCTTGTGGCACAGCGGCGCACAACTCGACCGCAGCCAGTTGCAGCGCCTGCTGGACGGGCTGGAAGGCATCCGCGACGTGCGCCTCAACCCGGCGGTGGCTTCCGTGACCATCGAATACAACCCCAAACAGGTATCCCCCGACGACTGGGAAACCCTGATCCACGGCGACAGCACCGACGCCAGCAAGCTGCTGGACGAGTGGCTGAAGCGCCACGCCCAGTTGTTACACGACACTTTCACGCATAAGGAGTAAGTGATGAACGAACAAGCAATGCCTGACCCAGGCGGCAACCCCGACCAAGGCATGAAACCCGCCGATGCCGCTGGCATGATGGGTTCCACAGGCAACGGCGACATGCCCCAGGGACAGGGGCAAGGCCAGAGCCGCAAACAGGGCGGCATCCCGGAAGGCCAGCAAGCCATGTACCAGCAAGCCGCCGCGCAACAGGCTGCGCCGCAAATGCCCTACCCGCAACAGCCCATGCCGCAAATGCCTTACCCGCAGCAGCCGCAATGGCCCGGTTACGCCTATGCCGCCCAGCCGATGTACGCACAACCCGGCATGGGAATGGGCATGGGGCACATGCACGGCCAGCACGGCAGCCAGCCCCACCAGCAGCAAGCCGCCCAACCCGGCAACGACCTGAACCAGATGGTACAGGACATGACCAGCGGCACGCCCGGCCTTGCCAGCCTCACCAAACTGATCGACTTCAACGACAAGGATTTCTGGAAAGGCGCACTGGTTGGCGCTGCCGCCGTGCTGCTGTTCACCAATAGCGGCGTACAACGCGCCCTGTTCCGGGGGGCAGTCAAAACCCGCGACGCCGCCGAAGAAGGCGTGGAAAAGGTCAAGGAAGGCGTCAGCAAAGTGAAACAAAGCGTGAAACAAGCCGCCAGCCAGGAGAACGATGATGAGTAACCATTACCCCGTAGCGCAACAGCAGATGCAATACCCGCAGCCCGTGCATAACCCCGTGCCGACCTGTTCCCTCAGCGCACTCGCCAATATGGCCATCGCCGGGGCGGTGATCGGTGGTTCCGCCGCTGCTGCCAAAAACCTGCGCCGCGTGCAGAAGGAAGAAATCCAGCCGCAGGCAGCCATGCTGGACACTGGCAAAACCGCCCTGTCCAGCGCCGTGGCGACCGCCGCCGCAACCGCCGCAGCCACCACCGTCGCTGGAGCCGTTTCCCATGCCGTGGCTGACCGGGGCATGTTGCGCCTGGCAGTGATGTTCGGGGTTGGCACGGCTGTCCTGTACGGCCTCAACCGTTGGACGGAAGACAAATAGGCGCACCACCCACTTCTGAAGGAATTCGACCATGGATCATCACAACCCAATGTACCCACCCCAGCCACAAGGGCAAGCGCAAACACCGGACGCCATGCAGCAACCCGCGCAAGGCATGGGGCAACAGCAAGCCTACGCCATGCAGCAGCCCATGCCGCAGGCTTACCCGCAACCCCCAGTCGCTTACGGCTACCCGGCTTACGCGCCGCACTACCAGCAGCAGGCCATACCCGCGCCTGCCCCGCAAGCCAGCTTCCTCAACGAACGTTTCGTCAAGGGTTTGCTGATTGGCGCAGCGGCGGCCTACATCCTCACCAACGAAAACGTGCAGCGCACCGCCATCAAGGGCGCGGTCAAGGCATGGAGCCTGCTGCAAGGCGGGGTGGAGGAACTGAAGGAACGCTTCCAGGACGCGGAAGCTGAAATCCGCGCCGAGGCCGGTAACGAATAAGGACGCAAACGATGGGCAACCCAGTAGTCTTGCCAGTGGTCTTGCACGAAACGCCCGCACGGTTGCGGGTACGCCTGCCTGCGGTGGCAGAGCGCGGTTTCAACCCGGTGTGGCTGGAATCCTGGCTGGAAGCGCAAGCAGGGGTCAGGGATGTGCACATCAACCGCAAAGCCGCCAGCGTGGCGGTGGATTTCGACCCGCAACGCACCGGGCGTGATGCCATCCTGCAACGGCTGGGCAGTTTCCGTCGCGAACAAGTGGCCGCCACAGCGGGTGAAGCCACCGAACTTGGCAGTGAATTTGCGCCGATGCTCAGCAGTGCCGCCACCCTCGCACTGATGCCGCTGCTGTCACCGCCACAGCGCCGCTTGCTGAGCCTCGCCAATGCCGCCCCCATCCTGCTCAACGGGGTGGACACCTTCATCAACGAAGGCGTGAAAATGGAAGTGCTGGACGCGCTCGCCATCGGCTTGGCGGGCTTCAAGGGTGAAGCCTACAGCGCCAGCATCACCACTTTCCTGCTGGCGTTGGGTGAATTCCTTGAACACCAGACCGAACGCAAGTCCGACAAGCTGCTGCGCCGCCTGCTGCAACCTGAACCCGCCCCGGCATGGGTGGAACGCGACGGCGAACTGGTACAGGTTCCCGGCGATGAAGTCCAGGTCGGCGAAATCGTGGTGGTCGGCATTGGCGAAACCGTGCCGGTGGACGGGCGGGTGGTGGAAGGTGTCGCCCTGCTCAATCAGGCCGCCGTCACTGGCGAAGACCTGCCGGTGCGCAAGGAACAACGCCATCGCGTGGTGGCGGGCAGCGTGGTGGAAGAAGGCCGCATCCGTATCGAAGCCCAGCGGGTCGGTTCCGACACCACCACGGCACGGGTCGCCAGTTTCATCCAGTCCTCGCTCGCCAACCGTTCCGACACCCAGCGCATGGCGGATGAACTCGCCGACAAGCGTGTGTGGTTCACCCTGCTCACCGGCGGGCTGGTGTATGCCCTCACCCGTGACCTGACCCGGCTGCAATCGGTGTTCCTGGTGGATTATTCCTGCGCCCTCAAGCTCGGCACGCCGATGGCGTTCAAGTCCGGCATGTACCGCGCCGCCACCCACGGCATCCTGATGCGCGGCGGCAGCGCCATTGAACATCTGGCGGAGGTGGACACCATTGTATTCGACAAGACCGGCACGCTGACCCACAGCGAACTGGTCGTCACCGACGTGGTGGTGCTGGACAAATCCCATCTGGACGAAGACGCGCTGCTGGCGCTGGTGGCCTCCATCGAGGAACACGCCAGCCACCCGTTGGCGCAAGCGGTGGTCGATGCCGCCAAGGAACGCGACCTCCAACACATTACCCACGGCGAAATCGACTATCTGGTGGCGCATGGCCTGTCCACCGATGTGGATGGCAAGCGCGTGGTGATCGGCAGCCGCCACTTTCTGGAAGAGCACCACCACATCCTGTTCGCCAAACACGAAACCGCCATTGACCGACTACAGGATGAAGGCAAGACCCTGCTGTACATCGGTGCGGCGGCGCAAGGGCGCAAAACGGCCAAACCCATCGGCATTGTCGCCCTGCGTGACACCCTGCGGGCGGATGCGGTGTATGCCATCAACCGCCTGCGCAGCCTCGGCATTACCCAGGCGGTGATGATTACCGGCGACAAACGCAGCAAGGCGGAAGCACTGGCGGCGGAACTGGGGCTGGATGCGGTACATGCAGAAGTCGCCCCGGAAGAAAAAGCCGCCATCATCCAGCAATTGCAGGCGCAAGGCCACAAGGTCGCGTTCGTTGGCGACGGCATCAACGACGGCCCGGCGCTGTCGGTGGCGGAAGTGGGCATCGCCATGCCACGCGGGGCGGATATTGCCCGCGCCACTGCCGACATCGTGCTGATGGACGACCGCCTCGCCGCCGTGGCCGATGCCCGCGAACTGGCGGGGCGCACCATGCAACTGATCCGCAGCAATTTCAACATCGCCGTCGGGGTGAACACCGCCGTACTGGCAGGCGCGGTGCTGGGCAGGTTGTCGCCGGTGATGAGCGCCGTGCTGCACAATGGCACGACCATTGGGGTGCTGTTAAGGGCATTGGTGGGGGTGGACATCGAAGGGCTGGCAGACGGCAAGCAAGTGAAACGGCGTTAAACCGTAGCCAAAGGCATAACGGGATATGGCTTTTATTCATTACGAATGATAGTAATAATCATTTGGCAAATAAGCAGCAAACGAGGACGCAACCATGAACGCCATTGATTACATGCACCATACCCCCGGACGCCTGCGCCTGAAAGGCCGTCATTTCAACTGCCACGGTGTCGCCGCCCGCCGCGCCGTCACCGCGCTGGAAGCCACCCCCGGCGTTGAAGAGGTCAGGTTCAACAAACATGCAGGCAGCCTGACCGTGCATTACGACCCGCAGCAACTGACGCAGGACGATTTGATCAACACGCTGGAAATCGCCGGGTGCATCCGCTCCCCCGCCGCTGTCCAGCAACACAAGCAGCCTGCCGCCTCCGGTGAAAAAGTATCGGGGCTGTTCGGCAAGGCATTGGTAGGCGCACTGGCGCAACGCACCGCCAGTCACCTGATAGGCAAACTATTGTAACGACAGGAAGAACACGACGCATGGCAGAACAAGGCAGTTTCCCGCTAGGGATGGCAACAGAAGGGGCAACCGTCAGGATTGTGGCCTTGCGTGGCGGGGCGATGCTGGACAAGCGTGTCACCGAAATGGGGCTGAATGTCGGCAGTGAAATCACCGTGCGCCAGCGTCAAGGCGGCGGGCTGGTGGTGTCACGCGGGGAAACCCGCTTTGCCCTGGGTGGCGGCATGGCGCACAAAATCATGGTCGAGGCGGTAGAAGAACCCCTCACCCCAACAGGAGATACGACATGACACTCAAGGAATTACAGGTGGGCGACCGCGCCAGAATCAGCGGCTTCCTGCAAGGTGGCGGTGCTTACCGCCGTAAACTGCTGGCCATGGGCATTACCCCCGGCGCTGAAATCAGCATCACCCGCGTAGCGCCGATGGGCGACCCGGTGGAAATCCGCGTGCGCGGCTTCGCCATGAGCCTGCGCAAGGATGAAGCCGAAGTCCTGTCCGTGGAGAAGCTGCCATGAAACCTGACGCAAAAACCAGCTACACCCTCGGTCTGGTCGGCAACCCCAACTGTGGCAAAACCACCCTGTTCAACGCCCTCACCGGCTCGAAACAGCGCGTCGGCAACTGGCCGGGGGTCACGGTCGAACGCAAGGTCGGCGAATACCGCCGCGACAACCTCCGCTTTGAAGTGGTGGATTTGCCCGGCACGTATTCGCTGGACGTGGTAGACCGCGAAGTGTCGCTGGATGAAAAAGTCGCCCGCGATTACGTCCACGCCAATGAAGCCGACCTGATCATCAACATCGTGGACGCCTCCAACCTCGAACGCAACCTCTACCTCACCAGCCAGCTTGCCGAAATGCGCGTGCCGCTGCTGGTGGTGCTGAACATGGTCGACGTGGCACAAAGCAAGGGCATGAAGGTGGATGCTGCCGCCTTGTCGCAGCAACTCGGCTGCCCGGTCATCCCGGTGGTGGCTTCTGAAGGCGACGGGGTGGACGCGCTCAAACAGGCCATCCAGCAAGCCGTTATCGCGCAGCCGCGCCCCAGCGTGCAGTTCAGCTACGACGATGCGCTGGAACAGGCAGTCAGCAGCCTTTCCGCGCAACTGGGCACTGCCGCCGCCAACAGTGGCGTTGCCCCGCGCTGGCTGGCAGTACGCCTGCTGGAAGGCGATGATCTGGCGAAACAGGCAGCAGGTGACGCCCTCAGCGCCACCGCCGCACAGCACGCCAGCGTCTTGGGCGAGGACATTGACATCATGGTGGCGGATGCGCGTTACGGCCTTGCCAACCGCATTGCCAACAGCGCTGTCAGCATGAGCGGGCAAGCCAGCAGCGACATCACCGACCGCATCGACCGGGTGGTGCTGAACCGGATTGTCGGTATCCCGATTTTCCTGCTGATGATGTATTTGATGTTCATGTTCACCATCAATATCGGTGGCGCATTCATCGACTTTTTCGACCTGGCGGCTGGGGCTATTTTCGTGGATGGCTTCGGTGCATGGCTGGGCAGCCTCGGTGCGCCGGAGTGGCTGACCGTGCTGCTGGCGAACGGTATCGGCGGCGGCATCCAGACCGTGGCGACCTTTATCCCGGTGATCGGTTTCCTGTACCTGTTCCTGTCGTTCCTGGAAGATTCCGGCTACATGGCGCGGGCGGCGTTCGTGATGGACCGTTTCATGCGCTGGGTGGGCTTGCCGGGAAAATCGTTCGTGCCGCTGATCGTCGGGTTTGGTTGCAACGTGCCCGCCATCATGGCGACGCGCACACTGGAACACCGCCGTGACCGCCTGATGACGATTGCAATGGCACCGTTCATGTCCTGCGGGGCACGCTTGCCGGTGTACGTGTTGTTCGCCGCCGCGTTTTTCCCCAGCAATGCGCAGAACGTGGTGTTCGGCCTGTACCTGATCGGCATTGCGGTGGCAGTGCTGACCGGGCTGGTGCTGAAACATTCCATCCTCAAGGGCGAGGCCACCCCGTTCATCATGGAACTGCCGCCGTATCACCTGCCGACGCTGAAAGGCATCCTGACGCACACCTGGTCACGGCTGAAAAGTTTCATCATCAAGGCGGGCAGCATTATCGTGCCGATGGTGCTGGTGCTGAACGTGCTGAATGCGCTGGGGACGGATGGCAGTTTTGGCAACGAGGACAGCGACAAGTCGGTGCTGGCGGAAGTCGGGCGCAGCATTGCCCCGGCGTTCTCACCGATGGGTCTGCATGAAGACAACTGGCCTGCCGCTGTCGGCATTTTCACCGGGGTACTGGCGAAAGAAGCCGTGGTCGGCACGCTGGACGCCGCCTACACCGCGCTGGCGGAACAGGAAGCGGCAGAAAATGGCACAGCGGTGGAAGAAGAAGCCTTCAGCCTCAGCACCAGTCTGGGTGAAGCAGTTACCACCATCCCCGCCAATCTGGGCGATGCCCTGGGGACGTGGACTGACCCGCTGGGTCTGAATGTCGGCGATGTCAGCGACCAGGCAGCGGTAGCGGAGGAACAGGAAGTCTCCACCGGCACATTTGGCGCAATGGCGGCGCGGTTTGACGGTGTGGCAGGCGCATTTGCCTACCTGCTGTTCATTTTGCTGTATTTCCCCTGTACGGCGGCGATTGCGGCGGTGTATCAGGAATCCGGGCTGCGCTGGACGCTGTTCGTGGCCTGGTGGACAACCGGCACGGGCTACGGGCTGGCGACGCTGTATTACCAGGGCGCGACTTATGCGCAACACCCTGCCAGTTCAACTATGTGGATCGGTATTGTACTGGCGGTGATGGTGTCGGCGTTCCTGATCCTGCACTGGCAGGGGCGGCGCGAGGCGGGTTTGCCGCTGCCCGCACCCCACAAGGCGTAGCGGGGTAGCCTGCCATGATGTTATCAAAAGTGGTGGACTATTTGCGGGAACGCAAACGCGCCAGCGTGCAGGACATGTCCTACGCACTGGTGGCGACCCCGGATGCACTCACGGCGATGCTGGCAACGCTGGAACGCAAGGGGCGGGTGCGCCGCCTGCCCAGCGGCACGGCGTGCGGCGGTGGGTGCAGCAAGTGTGACCCGCATACTGTGGACATTTACGAGTGGGTAGATGATGCCTAAGGCGCTGCTGGTGGTCGGCATTCACCGCGAGGAACGCGCCTTCGGTGAAGCCGTCGCCAGTGGTCTTGACCCTGCCCTGTTTGACGTATTGGTGATCCCCGACGGCCTGTCGGGGCAACACCCGCGTCCTGACCAGCGCTTCCATTACGGGATGCTGCACCGTGAGCTTTACCACCAGTTGTTGCCGCATGTAGCGGGGCGCTACCCGTTGCTGGTGGATTTGCATACCGGGGTGGATGAACACGGCTTGTGCATAGACTTGTTCTGCCAGCAGCCGGACAAACTGCAAGGCTTGCCTGCCGTGCTCGACAGCATGGCGGAGAGTGAACTGCCCAGCGCTGAAGTGCGGGTGGTGCACCTGCTCAAGGGCAAAGCTGGGATGGCAGGCGGGCTGGTGGCGGAAACCGTGATCCCGGCGGAAATCTGGTGCAACCGGCGGTTTTTGTATCTGGGGGTGGAAGTGTTCCTGGCGGCGCGGGGGGAAGGCACGGCGCAGGAACAGGGGTTTACCCGGCAGTTTTTAAGCGGTCTGGTGAGCAGCTTACGGATTGGCGCATAGGCAAAACCTTACCAGCCGCCCCGATGCCTGCGCCCGCCGTCGCAACCAAACCCCGCGACAGGCTGCGCCGGGGTTGCGGCTGGCATGACGGCAGCCCGCCGGTTGCCATTGCCCATCCCGCCGCCATGGCCTGTTGCGGCCTGGTTCCGGCCCTGTCCCATGCGCCTGCCGCCACCCATGCGGGTGACATTCCCGTCCACTGTCCGGGTTGCGGGATAGGCTGAAACACCAATAATCGCATCCACCTCTGTCTGCTGCATGACCTGCGCGGCATACGCCCCGCTGCGGCTTTGCAACTGGCCGGTAAAGGCGCGCAAATGGCGGTGCGAAGCCTGCATCAGGTTGCTGTAGACGCGGGCAATATCGGGTTGTGCGGTCTTGCTGAGGGCGTTTTGCAAGTCGGTGATGTCGGTTTCCTCGATCAGTGCGCCCACCTGCAAGGCGTCGTAAGCGGATTGGCGTCCACGCGCCACCAGATCGGCGTACAGGCTGGTCAGTTCCGGGTTGGTGAACGTACCCACCCGGTCAGTTGTCACCGGATCAGGGATACCGTAGGTTTGCAGCAAGCCTTGCACCGCTTCGGTATGGCGTTGTTCGGAGGCGGCAATATTGCTGAACACCGGCAAGCGCCATAGGCTGTACAGGCTCAGGTAAACATCACGGGCGAGTTTTTCTTCCTCGCGCATGAATTGCAGGGCTGTGCGTTCGTCGGAAGAAAGAGCTAGCTTGGTATCCATGGTAAAACTCCACTGGCTGGATTAATGTGACGGTTTCCCACCCGAACCCGGCGTATGGAAGGTCATGCAGTCGTTGATCGAGGTTCCACTGCAACCGTAATTGATCGGCTTGGCATTGGCATCAGCCACCGTTTCCTTCACAGGATCACCAGCACAGCCTGCTAACCAGCCAGCCATCATCAGTACCCCTGCCACCGGGATGTATTTGCGTAAAACCTGCATCTGTTTTCCTCACTTGATTTTGAAATTCACCGGCACCTGCACGATGGATGCGATGTTTTGCCCGCCACGGGTCGCCGGGACAAATGACCAGCCGCGCACTGCCTTTAATGCTGCTGAATCCAGTGAACTGTTGCCGGATGACTGATGCACGCGGACTGCGGTTACACTGCCGCCGGGACTCACATTCGCCCGCACGATAACCCTTCCCTCTACACCTGACTCCAGCGCACGACGAGGGTAATCCGGCGCACGCGGCGGGCTGCGGTAACGCGGGTTGGTAATGACCGGCGCTTCGTTTTGCGCTTGCGCGGCGGCACGAGCGGCAGCTTCCTGTTGCGCCTGCTGGCGAGCCTGACGTTCGGCTTCGGCACGCGCCTGTTCCTGACGGCGCAGTTCTTCCAGCCGCCGCTGCTCTTCGCGCTGACGCTGCAATTCCTCGCGGCGTTCGCGCTCTTCCCGCTCCTTGCGTAAGTCTTTCTCCTGCTTGGGTTTGGGCAGGGGCTTTTCCACCTTTTTTTCTTTTTTCGGCTTTGGCTTTTCCTTTGGCTTCTCTTTCGGTTTGGGCGGAGGCGGTGGAGGCGGCGGCTCCGGCGCTACCTGCGGAACGGGTTGCGGCGCTGGCTCGGGCGCTTGCGGCTCGAACATGCTCAGCTCCACCGGCAATACCGGCGGCTCTTCCGGCTGTTTTGCTTCGGCAAACAGGACAGGAACCAGCAGCAGCGCCAGCGCGGCATGGATGGCGCTGGAAACGCCGAATCCGGTCAGGTGGTTGGTTTTCATGGTTCCTGCTGCGCCTGTATCGAGAGGTTGCTGAGTTCCTTCGCCTTGAGCAGGTCGATCAGCTTGACAAAATGTTCAAACACAGCCGCCTTGTCGATGCGCAGCACGATCAGGGTTTCCGGTTTGGCCTGCGTCGTCAGCTTGTCGCCCAGCTGTTCAAGCGTCACCTGCTCACCAGCGAGGAACAGCTGGTTTTGCGCGTCGATGGCGATTTCCAGCGGCTCTTCGTCTTCCGGGGGTTCACTGACCTGTTCGGCGGTCGGCAGGTTGACCTCGATCAGCCCTTGCGACACAAACGTTGCGGTGGTCAGCACGATCGCCAGCAGCACCAGCATGATGTCGATGAAGGGGATCATGTTGATCTGGTCGAAGCGTTTCATGCGTGGCCGTCCTGCGCTGCTTCCCACCGCGCCACCAGCACATCAACCTTGCGCATCAGGCTGTTGTAGAACAGGATCGCGGGAATGGCGACGAACAGCCCGGCAGCCGTGGCTTTCAGCGCCATCGCCAGCCCCAGCATGATGGTGTTGACGTCGATCTTGCCGCCCTGTCCCATTTCGTGGAAGGTGACGAGGATACCGAGCACAGTTCCCAGCAAACCCACATAGGGCGCATTGGAACCGACGCTGGAAATAGTGGTGAGGTTGCGGGTCAGGGCGACTTTCAGCAGTTCAATGTGCTTGAACTCAGCCAGTTTGACGCGCCAGAAATAGATGATACGTTCCACCGCAAACGCCAGCATGATGAAACTCATCACGCCGAGCGTGCCCAGCACCATGTAGTCGAGATAATCTTTCAGTAATTCCATGGGGTTAGCAAAACCTTTTCAATATAAAAACAGGGCTTTACTGAACCTTGGCTACCGATTTGGCTATGGGCGGATGGCTAGTGGCATCAGGTAAATTTACGCGGATGATAATCGTTGTTATTTTCGTTTTCAAGTATTACTCATGGCTAATACAGCGGGGGTAATGTCCTTCAGCGTGCGGCAACCGGTCAGTGCCATGCTGATTTCCAGCTCTTCCCGCAGGGTGCGCAGCATGTGCGCCACGCCCAAAGCACCCGCCGTGGCGAGGGCGTAAACCAGCGGGCGGCCAACCAGCACGGCGCTTGCCCCCAGCGCCAGGGCTTTGAGCACATCCGTGCCGCGCCGGATGCCGCCATCCAGCAGCAGCGGCATCCTGCCCTGCAGGGCCTTTGCCACTGCGGGCAGCATCTCCAACGTGGCGGGCAAGCTATCCAGGGTGCGCCCGCCATGGTTGGAAATGATGATGCCGTCCGCGCCCAGTTCCAGCGCCAGCAGCGCATCCTGTGGATGAGTAATGCCTTTGAGGATCAGTGGCAAATCCGTCAGTTGGCGCAAGCGTTCGATTTCCCGCCAGGTCGGAGCGTGCGCCATCAGGCCGTCGAATACCCGGCTTTGCCCTTCCGCCAGTTGCAGTTGTGGCTGGCGCATTCCCTGCAAATTGACCGCCCCCACCCCCGCTGGCAGGTGGAAACCAGCGCGTTGCTCGCGGTTGCGGATTCCGGCGATGGGCGCATCCACCGTCACCACCAGCGCCTGATAACCGGCTGCCTCCGCCCGCCGTAACAGTTGCAGGGTAAATTCCCGATCCGGCTGGAAATAAAGCTGGAACCACAACGGCGCAGCGGCATGGCTGGCAATCTGTTCCAGCGTGTGGGTCGCCAGGGTGCTGACCACCATGCCCGCATCCATCGCCGCCGCCGCGCGGACGCTGGCCAGTTCCCCTTCCGGGTGAAACAGGGTCTGGTAAGCCACCGGAGCCAGCAGAACCGGGTGTTGCAGGGTTTGCCCGAACAACTGCAAGCGGGTTTGGCCGCCGCGCATATCGCTCAGGACACGGCTGTGCAGCGCAAGCTGGTCGAATGCCTGCCGGTTGCGGCGCAGGGTGATTTCATCCGCCGCGCCACTGTGGACATAGGCCCAGGCGTTGTCGTCCAGCCGCTCGTGGGCAAAGTTTTCATAATCCGACACAGCGGCAATGGCGGTGGGAATCTGTGTCAGACAGGCGTGGAGCGGCCTGTTTGCTGCGGTTTGTGTGGTCATACTCCAACACTCAAATAACAATAATTCGTATTTTTACCACAAGGTCTATTGACTAATAAAGGGGAATGATTATCATCTGCAACCCTGAATGCATCGAATAGCCTGATAGCCACGGATGCGAACCCCTTTCCACTCAATGTTTTTAGGAGTATCCAAGTGAGCTATCAGAAGAAGCCCCTTGCCATCCGTGGCACGGCCTGCCGTGTTGAACAACCGAATATTGCCCTGGCTTCCGCCGCTTTTGTGGTGCTCGCTGCTGTCACCACCCCCGCTTTTGCCGCTGACGACAAAAAAACCCAGGAAGAAAAAGCGGATGTCACCCAACTGGAAGGCGTGACGACCGAAGCCACCCAGGCCAAACCCGGTTCCAACCCCAACGCTGACCCGGAAGCGCCGTACAAGATCGACAAATCCGGCAACAGCAAATTTACCGAGCCGCTACTGAACGTTTCCAAGACCATTACCGTGGTGGGCAAGGAGCAGATGGAAGACGCTGGCGTTTCCGCCCTCAAAGACCTGATGCGTACCCAGCCTTCCGTCACCCTGGGTACGGGCGAAGGCGGTAACGCGGAAGGCGACCGTTTCTTCATCCGTGGCTATGATGCGCGTAACGACACCTTTGTGGACGGGATGCGTGACCCTGGCTCCACCACCCGCGACATTTTCGCCACCGAACAGGTTGAAATTGCCAAAGGCCCCAGTTCTACCTTTGGCGGCAGGGGTACAACCGGCGGCGCGGTCAACAGCGTTTCCAAACGCCCGCAGGATACCAACTTCGCGCGTGGCACGCTGACCCTAGGCGATGACAAACGCGCCACCCTCGACGCCAACCGCGTGGTCAATGACAAGCTGAACGTGCGCAGTAACCTGATGGTGCAGGATTCAGAAATTGCCGGGCGTGACGAAGTGTATAAAAAAGGCCACGGCGCAGCGATTGCGGCGGATTACAAGGCCAGCGACAACCTGGATTTGTCGGTCGATTTCTACCACCTGCGCAATGAAGCCATGCCTGACCGTGGGCATCCGTGGGATCCGACTACTGGTGCGCCTGCCGCTGTTGACCGTGACAACTCCTACGTCATTGCCGGGCGTGACTTCCACGACACCGGTGCGGACATCCTCACCGGCACGGTGGATTATCGCCTGTCGCCCAACACCACCGTCACCAGCAAGACCCGCGTGGGTGAAACCACCAACCAATACGTTGTTTCCAAACCGGGCAGCGTTCCGGCGGCAACCGGTTTGACGCCAACAGCTACCGTCACCAACAGCGCCAACACGGCGGATTTCAACAACAAGTTCACCGGCAACAGCACGCAAATTACCCACGAATTCCACCGGGGTGAAACCGAGCATACCGTGGTGGCAGGCTTTGAAATCAGCAATGAAAAAGTCACCAACGATGTGCCAAGCCTGAACACATTCAACGCCACCACCAACCCTGGCGGTGTCCCCGCGCCGGTGCTGAACATCCTGAACCCGGACAACTATGCGACCGCGCCGGGCATCAATGGCGTCAGCCGTTCCTCTGTCCTTGAGGCTGACACGCAATCGCTGTATGTCATGGATACCGTCAAGTTCAACCCCAAGTGGGAAGCGTTTGGCGGTTTACGTTACGACCACTTTGACATCACCAACTCATCCCTGACCTATGGCGCTGGTGCGACCAGCGGCACAGTTGCGGGCGTCAACCCGCCGGTCACGTACAAAAAAGGTTTCAGCAACGGTCATGCCGGGGTGGTGTACAAGCCAAAGGAAAATGGCAGCGTGTACGCCTCGGTCAGCACCTCCTCCAACGTGCCGGGCGAAATGTATGACGGCGTGGGCGACGTGGCTTACGGCGGCCTGAATGAACAGATCAGCGGTTTCAAGCCGGAGCAGAACAAGAGCCTGGAACTCGGCACCAAATGGAACCTGATGAATGACAACCTCGCCGTCAGTGCCGCCCTGTTCCAGACTGACAAGAAAAACAAGATTGAGGCAACCGGCCCGCGTGGTGCAACCGTTTACAGCCAGACCGGCAAGGTGCGTATCCAGGGTCTGGAACTGGGCGTGTCAGGCAATGTTACGGAAAAGCTGAGTCTGGCGGGTGGCGCGGTATACATGGATACCAAGATCACCGACTCGGCAGACCCCAACTCTGTGGGCAAGAGTCTGGCCAATGTGGCGGAGAAAAGCGCCAGCATCCAGGCCAAATACCAGGCCACGCCCAAAATGGCGGTGGGTGGCAGCGTCATCCATATCGGCAAGGTTGAAGGCGGCTCATTCGCGGCCACCACAGGTAATACCCTGCCCTCTTCCAACCGGCTGGATCTGATGGGCGAGTACAAGATCAGCAACAAGCTGTCGGCGCAACTCAATGTGAAAAACGCCACCGATGAAACCATCTACGAAGCGTTCTACCGCAGCGGTGCGCCGTTCACTTATGTTGCACCCGGTCGCACGACCAACGTGAGCCTTACCTACGACTTTTAATCTGACAGTTTGAGTCCTGGTAGCCTGCCCCGTTTTCATGAGTCACGGGGCGGGCTTTTTGGGGGGTAATACCATTTCAAGGAGCATAGGCAATGCTGATCTGTATACCCAATGTCCTCAGTAAAGAACAAATCGCCCACTGCCGCGCCCAACTGGATGCGGCGGAATGGGTCGATGGCAAAACAACGGCGGGCGGACAAGCCGCCACTGCCAAACACAACCTGCAACTCGCACAAAACTCAGCGCTCGCGGAAGAAATCGGCGGCCTGATCCTGGATGCGCTGGCGAAATCACCCCAATTCATCTCCGCCGCCCTGCCGCTGAAAATCTTTCCGCCCATGTTCAACCGTTACGAAGGTGGCGGGAATTACGGCATCCACGTCGATAACGCCATCCGCTATGTGCCGGGCACTACCGTCAAAGTCCGCACCGACGTTTCCACCACCGTCTTTTTCAGCGAACCGGAGGAATACGACGGCGGCGAGCTGGTGATCGAAGACAACTACGGTGCGCAGGAAGTCAAGCTGGCCGCCGGTGACATGGTGGTTTACCCGTCCACCAGCCTGCACCAGGTACGCCCGGTGACGCGCGGCGCGCGCATCGCCTCGTTCCTGTGGACGCAAAGCATGGTGCGCGATGATGGACAACGCACCCTGCTGTACGACCTCGACCAGAGCATTCAGGAACTTTCGCTGGAACTGGGCGCGGGACATCCCCAAACCGTCAGGCTGGCGGGGATTTACCACAATTTGCTCCGCCGCTGGGCGGATGCGTAGTTTGAAGAAACCCCTCCTAACCTCCCCTTGTCAGGGGAGGAACAAGAGGGTACTCCAGTCCTCTTACACCCTTCCCTGACAAGGGGAGGGTCGGGGAGGGGTTTCTTCATGAAAAAAAAGGAGTTTTTCATGTTGAAAAAGTTAGTTGCTGGCCTGCTGTTACTGTGCAGTGCGCAGGTGCTGGCCAATGAAGTGAATGTGTATTCCGCACGCGAAGAGCAATTGATCAAGCCACTGCTGGATGCCTTCAGCAAGGATACCGGCATCAAGGTCAATCTGGTCACGGGCGACGATGACCCGCTACTGGAACGCCTCAAACGCGAAGGGGCAAATTCCCCCGCCGATGTACTGATTACCGCTGATGCCGGGCGTTTATCCCGCGCTGCCGCCAATGGCAGTTTGCAGGCAATCCAGTCCGCCAAACTGAACCAGGGGATTCCCGCCAATCTGCGCGACCCGGCCAACCAGTGGTTCGGGCTGACCTACCGGGCGCGGGTGATTTTCTACAATCCGGCCAAGGTGCAGGCTGCGGGATTGTCCACCTACGAAGACCTCGCTGACCCGAAGTGGAAAGGGCGTATCTGCGTGCGTTCCTCCAACAGCATTTACAACCAGTCGTTGCTGGCGTCGATGATTGCCGCCAAGGGCGCTGCGCAAGCCGAACAATGGGCGCAAGGGCTGGTGGCGAACCTTGCCAGACCGCCCAGCGGCGGCGACCGTGACCAGATCAAGGCCGTGGCAGCCGGGCAATGTGACATTGCGCTTGCCAACACCTACTACTACGCGCAAATGCTGTACGGTGGCGATGCCGCGCAAAAAGCCGCTGCCAGCAAAGTGAAAGTGTTTTTCCCCAACCAACGCGACCGGGGCGCGCACATCAATGTCAGCGGCGCGGGCGTAACCCAATCCGCCAAGAACCGGGACAACGCGGTGAAACTGCTGGAATACATGCTGCTGGATGACGCGCAACGCTGGTATTCCACCACCAACGGCGAATATCCGGTCAAACGCGGTATTGCAGCTGATGCCAAACTGCAAAGCTGGGGCAACTTCAAAACTGATGCGCTGAACCTGTCAGCACTGGGTAAGCACAACGCCCAGGCCGTGCAGATCATGGACAAGGCAGGTTGGCAGTAAACAATACATTTAATAGAACGAAACGTTCAAAATATTCCATTTTAAATAAATATCATTATTTCATAATATGCTTATCAACGAAGCGGCAAGCCAATCTGATGACACCGCCAACTGCTTCCTTCACAAGTAAACCCTCCAACTGAAAAGGAACCTGACAATGGACAACATGACACCTTCAATGCCACGCATCAACGAACCAGCCCCTGCGTTTGAAGCCCGCACTACCCACGGTGTGAAAAAACTGGACGATTACAAGGGCAAATGGCTGGTGCTGTTCTCACACCCGGCTGACTTTACCCCGGTTTGCACCACCGAATTCATGGCTTTCGCCAAACGCCAGGGTGAATTCGCCGCGCTCAACTGCGAACTGCTGGGCTTGTCCATCGACAGCTACTACAGCCACGTGGCCTGGATGCGCAATATCAAGGAAAAATTCGGTGTGGACATCGGTTTCCCGATCATCGAAGACCTGAGCATGAAAGTGGCGAATGCCTACGGCATGATCCACCCCGGTGCAGCGGATACCTCCGCAGTACGCGCAACCTTCATCATCGACCCGAATGGCGTCATGCGCGCCATGGTCTACTACCCGATGACCAACGGGCGCTCCATTGACGAGTTCTTGCGTCTGGTGGCGGCTCTGCAAACCTCCGACACCAACAAGGTAGCCACCCCTGAAGGCTGGCAGCCGGGCGACAAAGTGATTGTCCCGCCACCGGGTGACGTAGCTGCCGCAGAAGCCCGCATGGCGGAAGGCTATGAATGCACTGACTGGTATTTCTGCAAGAAAGCCCTGTAAGGAACATGTACGAAACATCTTCTGTAGCAAGCGATCGCCAGCAGGGCTGGCTCCTACAAAGATCGGGAATCTGTAACAATAACGGCCTGCGATGATGCAGGCCGTGTCCGTTTAAGTTTTGTCATCAACCTGAAATATTCCCCCTTTAGCCTCAACAGTCATGTCAGGCACTGGAACCCCAACCTTGTTCAACGACCGCCGTATCCGCACCTCGCTGCTCGCCATCCTCGCCGACGCGCTGCTGGTGGTGATCAAAATGGCCACTGCCTGGGCAACCGGAAGCGCCGCGCTGCTGGCGGATGCCTACCATTCCATCACCGACTTCGCGGTTTCCACCATCCTGCTGGTCGGGCTGGTGACGCGCCACCGCCAGGAACGTACCGGCAACCCCGCCGCCATCGCCAGGGCTTACCGTTTTGAAGCCATCCTTGCCATCCTGGTGGCGCTGCTGATCCTGTACGTGCCGGTGGAAATTGTGCGCGAAGTGCAAGGCCGATCCCCCGAAGAACTCAAAAACCTGTGGGTCGGCATCGCCGGGGTGCTGCTTTCCATCGCCATCGCCTGGTTCATGGCGCGGCTGAAAACCTGGGTCGGGCGTGATACTGACTCGCCCGCACTGGAAGCCGACGGCTACCACAGCCAGATGGACGTGTTTTCCTCCATCGCCGTACTGGTATCGCTGGTCGGCATGATGATCGGCATTTACCTGGATGAAATCGTCGCGGTAATCATTGCCGTGATGGTTGGCGTCGCCGGGGTGGAACTGCTGGTCGCCGGGTTCCGCAGCCTGTTGCGCGGCGGCGAACTGCAACAGCTTTCCCTGCTGGAAACCGCCACCCGCTCGCTGGCCGCCAACCGTGTCTACCGCTGGCTGCAAGCCCCTTTCATCGGTTTGTGGCAAACCTACCAGCGCACCAGCAAGGTCTTGCTGCTGGTGCTGGCGCTATGCCTTTACGCCACCAGTGGCCTGAGCATCGTGCCGCACGGGCAGGTCGGCATCAAACAGGTACTCAACCGCTCACAAGGCGCGGAACTGCCGCCCGGCCTGTACTACGCCCTACCCTGGCCTTTCGGCGACATGCAACTGCTGACGGCGGGCTACGTCAATACCCTGACGCTGGGGCGGGTGGAAACGCCTGCCGCCGCCACCCCGCCCGCACCGCAACTGTTGTGGCAACAAGCCTTCCTCAGCGACCCGGAAGACCGTTACGACGCCCTGCTGATGACCACCAGCGACGAAAACCTGGTCAACATCCAGCTCAGCCTGCACTACCAGACCCAGCCCACCCTGCCCTTGCAGGTCAACAGCGCCGACACTGACCGGCTGATTGCGCACGTCGCCGAATCCGCCCTGTGGCAACAGGTCTCGCGCCTCAGTTTCCGGCAACTGCTGGACACGCCCCGCGATGCCTTCGCCGCCAGCATCGCCAGCCAGATCAAGGCCGACATGCAGGCGCTGGGCTTGCCGCTGGTGAGCGTGAATGCGCAAATCCAGTCGCTCCAGCCGCCGCCACGGGTGGTGCAGGTTTACCGCGACGCCTTCGACGCCCGCCAGGAACAGCAACGCCTCGAACTCGAAGCCAGCGGCGAACGCGCCGCCGAACTCAGCAAGGCCAACGCCGCCAAGCTCCAGCGCCTCACCACCGCCGACAGCAACCGCAGCGAACAGCAGCAACGCGCCCTGGGTGACGCGCAACGCTTCCGGGAAATTTCCAGCGTATTCCGCCAATACCCCGAGGTGATCCGTTTTAACCAGTACCTCGATACCGTGACCGACAAGCTGGCAGGCAAGCCGCTGACCATTACCGACCCGGCCATCCACAGTAACGACCTGCGCGTCTGGAAGGGCGCAACCCCGCCGGAAAAAGCCGCCGCCAGCAACCAAAGGAAAATCCAGCCATGAAAACAACCCTGTGGACGCTGGCCGCCCTGATCGTGGCTGGCTACCTGCTGTCCACCTGCCTCGTGCCGGTCAAGGAAAGCGAAACCGTGGTCATCATGCAGTTCGGCAAGCCGGTGCGCACGATCCGCGAAGCCGGGCTGGCGCTCAAACTGCCCGCCCCCATCCAGACCCGCACCGTGCTGGACAAGCGCCTGCAACTGCTGGGGCTGGAACCGGCGGAATTCGTCACCCGCGACCGCCGCAACCTGGTGGTGAGCAGCTTCGCGGTGTGGCGCATCGCCGAACCGGAAACCTTCCTCACAAGCGTGCGCGACTTTGACACCGCCCGCCTGCGCTTACAGGAACTGCTCAACGCCGGGGTAGGCGCTGCCATTGGCAACATCCCGCTCAGCGACATTTTCAGCGTCGACAACCAGCAGCAAGGCTTGCCCGCGCTGTTCACCAGCGTCACCGGCAACAGCAGCGCCACCGCCCTGAAAGAATTCGGCATCGAAATCATCAGCGTGCGCCCCAACCGTTTCGGCTTCCCCAAGCAAAACCTGCAATCCATCTACCAGCGCATGATGTCGGAGCAGGAACGCACCGCCAAGCAGCACCGCGCCGAAGGCCAGGAAGCCGCCGCCAAAATCCGCGCCGAAACCGAACGCGAAGCCCGCGAACTGCTGGCCGAAGCCTACCGCGAAAGCCAGACCACCAAGGGCAAGGGGGAAGCGGAAGCCGCCAAAACCTACGCCGAAGCCTTCCAGGCCGATGCGGATTACTACCGCTTCAGCCGCTCACTGGACGCCTACCAAAAAATCATTGGTGACAACACCACCTTCATCCTGTCATCTGATGCGCCCATTTTTGATTACCTGATGACGCCACCCACCGCCAAACCACCCGCCGCGCCGTTGCCGGAGCCTGCCCCATGAGCCTGAGGGAAGACCTGCAACAGGTCGCCCGCCACAGCCAGCGCTTGTGGCTGGCATTACTGGGGATCGTGCCGCTGCTTTACCTGTTGAGCGGCTTTTACTCAATAGGCGCGGAACAGCGCGGCATCCTCACCCGCTTCGGCAAGCTGGTGGACGACAAGATTGCGCCGGGAATGCATTACCGCCTGCCCTGGCCGATTGAATCCGTGGAAAAATTGCAGGTGACGGCGGTGCGCTCGATGGAGCTGGATTTCGCCCAGGACGCCAACGCCAGCCATGTGCAACTGGAACTGACCACTGGCGATGAAAACCTCATCAACGTGGCGCTGATCCTGCAATACAACATCCAGGAAGCGGGCATTTTCCAGCATCAGGCTGCTGAACCGGAACAACTGCTGCGGCAGATTGCGCAGGCCGAAAGCATCCAGTACGTTGCCAGCCAGAACATCGGCGACCTGCTCACCACCGGGCGCAACCAGTTCCAGTCCGGCCTGCAACAGGCCATCCAGCAACAAACCCGCGCCCTCAACCTCGGCATCAACGTCACTTCGGTGCAAATCCGCCGCCTGGAACCGCCGCAATCCATCAAACAGGTGTTCGATGACGTGGCGGTTGCCCGCGCTGAAAAGCAGGAAAAGATTCAGGTGGAACAGGGCGAACGCAGCTCCACCCTGGCCAAGGCGCGCAGCGACGCCAACCGCCAGCAGCAACAGGCGCAAGCCTATGCCAGCGAATTGCTGGCGCGCGCCAGCGGCGACCGCGACCGCTTGCTGAGTACCTGGGAAGAATACCGCCAGGCCCCCGCCCTGACCGGGCAGCGCATGTATCTGGAAATGCTGGAACAAGTGATGCCGAAAGCCAGGGTGACGCTGGCAACGCCGTCAACGGGCAGGCAAGCGGAAGGAAACGAGTGAGCGGAGAAGTAAAACCCCTGTCTGGGTAATGCGCCGCATCCGAAGACCGCGTGTGCCTGAACAGAGGATTGGAGGGGAACTTACATCTGCGATTGCAGGTAGTTTTGCAGGCCGATCTTGTCAATCAGGCCGAGTTGCTTTTCCAGGTAGTAAGCGTGATCCATTTCGGTATCTTCCAGTTGCACGCGCAGCATTTCGCGGGTGACGTAATCCTGCTCTTCCTCGCAGATTTTCATCGCGTCTTTCAGCGCCCCGGTGACGTGGTATTCCAGCGCCAAGTCGTTCTTGAACATGCTGGGTACGTCGGAACCGACATTCAGCTTGTCCTGATTATCCAGGTCGGGCACGCCTTCGAGGAACAGGATGCGGCGGATAATGGCATCCGCATGGCCGCTTTCTTCCTGGCGTTCATGCTCGTAGTGCTCATACAGCTTGCTCAAACCCCAGTCATCGCACATGCGCGAATGGATGAAGTACTGATCCCGCGCCGCCAGCTCACCGGCCAGCAGGGTTTTCAGCACGTCGATAACACGGTCTTTTCCTTTCATGTTGTTCTCCTTAACTGTCCATCATGGATTGCAGGTAATTTTGCAGACCGGCGTTGTCGATCGCCCACTGCTGGGATTCGAGCCAGTCAATCTGCTCTTCTTCCTCTTCGAGAATTTCCTGCAACAGGTCGCGGGAAACGTAATCCTGCGCCTGTTCGCATTCGCCGATGACCTTGCGCAATTCCGCCGCCACTTCACCGGCCAGGCGCAGGTCGTTGGCGATGATTTCCGGCACGTCTTCGCCGAGGTAGAGCTTGCCGAGGTCTTGCAGGTTGGGCAGGGCTTCAAGGAACAGGATGCGTTCGATCAGTTCATCGGCCTGTTTCATGGCCTTGATGGAACGTTTGTATTCCTTGCCGTTGAGCTTTTCCAGCCCCCAGTTTTTGCACATGCGGGCGTGCAGGAAATACTGGTTGATCGCCGTCAACTGGCTGCGTAGCACCAGATTCAGCGAACGGTTGATGTCGGGGTTTCCTTTCATAGGCGTCTCCTGTTGTTTAGGTTGGTTTTATATTCAATGCCTGTCCATCCTATCCCTTGCCAATCAGCCTGGTCAATTAAGCTCTACTGCCTATCAAGCGATACCCCAAACCCGCCAGCGCCAGAAACCACACAATGCTCGCCCCGGTCGGCAAGTCCAGCCACGCCGATACCATAATTCCCGCTGCATACCCTAGCAGCCCCAGCGCAAAGGCATCACGCAAGGAACCAGCCTGTTCCCGCCACACCGCAAACGCCGGGATCACCAGACTGGCGAACACCAGATACACCCCCACCACCTGCGCCGCAAAGGTAATCACCACCGCAAACAACAGGTAAAATGTCTGCCGTGCGAACAGGCGTGGCAACCATTGCGGTTTCAACCATGCCAGCAGCCAGTAGGCCGCCGCCAGCACCGCCAGCGGAATCAGATCAGGCCAGTTCACCCACAGGATTTGCCCGGCCAGCAGCTCACGCAGGTGTTCGCCACCGTGCGGATTATTCGCCAACAACAACAACCCGCCAGTCGCCGCCAGCACAAACACAATGCCGATCAGGGCTTCCTGTTGTTGTTTGAGGCGCGTTTCCGCCCAGCCCAGCAGCCACGCACCCGCCAGTGCGGCAGACAGGGCGATGAGCTGGGTTTCCCAGCCATGCACTTCCCAACCGAAACTGTGCGCGGCAATCACCCCCAACCCGGCAATCTGTGCAATCGCCAGGTCGATGAAAATGATGCCCCTACACAGGACTTCGCGCCCCAGCGGGATGTGGGTCGCCAATACCAGCACCCCGGCGACAAAGGCCGGGGCGAGGATGCTGAATTGCAACGTCCAGTCCATACGCTTACTTCGCCACGCCAGTCAGGCGCTGGATGATGTCGTCAAACAGCCGGAACAGGTCGCTGGCTTCGGGTGTGCCGTCAACCGTGGAAGGCAGCAGCACTGCCGGAATACCTGCCTTGCCGGATAGCCATTGCGCCGAACGCGGGTTCTGGTAGGCGGAATAAATCACCACGCTGGCCGGGGTGGCTTGCAGTTGCTGCAATACACTGGTCAGGTGCGCGGTAGTAGGCGGAACGCCGGGCTTGGGTTCGAGTGTGGCGATTTCCTGCAAACCCAGCCAGTCTTGCAGGTAAACCCAGCTTTTGTGATGCACCACGATAGCCTTGCCGCGCAAGCCCGCCGCCCTGGCCTGCCAGCCCTGCATGGCCTGTTGCCAGCGGCTGTTGAAACTGGCGTAACCCTGCTGGTAATGGGCGGCGTTGGCGCTATCCACCTGCGCCATGCGTTCCGCCAGCGCCTTGCCGACCTGTGCGATGCGGCGCGGGTCGGTTTGGATGTGCGGATTGCCATCAGCGTGGACATCCCCCATGCTGCGGTCAACTTTTTCCGGAATATCCAGCAGTTGTACGTATTGCGTTGCCATGAAATTCCCCGGTTGGCTTTCCTGAATGGCAGCATTACCGGATTTGCTCAGCAGTAACGGCAGCCAGCCGATTTCCAGTTCCGCGCCGGTGCAAACCAGCAAATCCGCCTGCCGCGCCTTGGCAATCAGGCTGGGGCGGGCTTCGATATGATGTGGGTCTTGCAAGCCGGTGGTGGCGTTGTAGACCGTGACCTGGTTGCCGCCGATTTCCTGCGCCAGTGCGCCCCATTCCGGTTCGCAGGCGAAGATATTGAGGTCGGCATGGGCGAGTGTGCTGCCGCATAGCAGGGCAAAGATGAGAAAAATGCGTTTCATGGAATCTCCTTAAAAACCGTGTGCGCCGTGCGAGCCAAAGCTGTGGGTGTATTGCAGGATCACCTGCCTGTCAGTTTCCGGCGTGCTTTTGTCTTCGTTGAATTGCAAGCGCAGGCGGCTGTATTCGCGCGGGGTGTAATCGAGCATCAGGCTGTTGCGCTTAGGGGTGTGGCCTTCAGAATGCAAACCTGCCTCTTCCAGCACATCGTCATCATCACCGCTATTGTCAATGTTCAGGCGATCATGGCGCACGCCAACCCGCCAGTGCGGGCGGAACTGGTAAACTGCCTGGGTATACCATCCGCTTTGCTTGCCATCGTAGCCGGTCGTTTCTGCCACCGTTCCATCCGCCTCCACCATATCGACCGTGCCGGACTCATTGCGGCGGAAATACTCGGCTTGCAGTTTCAGGTTGCGTTCCCTGGCATTGCCGTTGGGTGCCCATTTGTAGGTGGCGTTGATGGTATTGATTTTGCTGTCGCCGGAAAAACGCGGGGTTTCCGCAGGCGCGCCGCCGCCATGATCATGGGCTTCGCTGCTACGGTCGCGGATGTTGTTTGCCTGCCAATGGCCGATCCCCGCCTGCCAACTGTGGTCAGTACCAATATCGCCGCCGGTTTTGGCATACAGTGTTGCTGCGCTGAGAGTATCGTCGGTTTTGCCGGACGGGAATTTTTCACCCGCAAACAGTTCCGTACCCACCTGCACGAACTGGTCGGTAGGCGCGACGTAACTGAATTGCACCCCGTCATCATTGGCGTGCCCGCCGAACATGCCCTGGTAGACCAACGGGGTATCGGCAAAATCCCATTCGTGGGTATGCTTGCTGCTCAGATAACCAACATCGGAGTAAAAGCGCCCTGCTTTGAGGGTTACACCATTACCCAGCCCCTGGGTTTCGACGTAAGCTTCCTCCAGTTCAGCTTCGAGGCCATCACCCTCCTCCTCGGCAGCTTGCGTTACAGCCGTTGTCACCCTTGCCTTGAGCTTGTCACTCAGGTTGCCACTGACAACCAGCTCACTATGGCCGGGGTGCAAACCTTCCCGGATACCGTGCGCATGTCCCCCGGAGGGCATTCCTTCCACAGCCTGTTCGCCGTCACTGCTACGGTCGAAATAAAGACCTTCGACGATCAGGCTGCCTTCCCAGTTGGAAGCAGGCTTGAGGGCTGCCTTGATGGCGGCGCCGCTGGTGGTCTCGGCGAAAGCGGCAGGTGCTGCCAATGCAGCGGCAATAGCGATAGCCACAGTAGTCTGTGTCAGTTGCATGTATTCACCCCGTTGGTGTTTGAGCGTTTATAATGGGGCAAATGGTATGTGCATTACCCGATAAAATGCAATACAGTTGCAAAACATTGACGCAAACGAGTAGCAGACATGACCCAGGCTAGCCCCCTTCCCGGCAATGAATCCACCGCCCGCAGCCTGCTCCTGCAAGCCCACGGCAGGGCAACGCCTGCGCGGGTCGGAGTATTGGGCATCCTGCTCCAGGCCAATGCCGCCCTGAGCCATCAGGAAATTGAGCAAACTGCGCTCCAGCAGGGTCTGTCCGTTGACCGGGTGACCCTGTACCGGGCGCTGGACTGGCTGGTGGAACAAGGGTTGGCACACAAGATCGCAGGCGCAGACCGCACCTGGCGTTACAATGCGCAAGCAGGAACACCCCACCAGCACGCCCATTTCCACTGCAAGCAATGCGAACAGGTGTTCTGCCTGGAAAACCTGCAACCTACCTTGCTGTTTGCCCTACCAGAGGGCTACCGGATCGACGAAGTGGAACTGAACCTGCAAGGGCGCTGCCCGGATTGCGCGGGCAAAACTAACCGTGCCGGTTAACGCTTTTTCAGTGGTTATTCCGGGTCAAGAGGAACAACTATAGTGCGACACGCCACCAGCGTTAAAAAACGCACTGGGTCTTAGGCGGTAGTACTTGTCTTCCACGGCTTGTGCTTGCTCATCATAGGGGTGGCCCAGTACGGCTTGCAGCTCTTTGACCAACGTGTAGTCACCCTGCATGGCTTGTTGATAGGCAGGGACAATCAACCACTCCCGCCATGTGTATTTAGGGTTGGCCTGTTTCATTTTTGCGGATACTTCAGCCCAATCACCACCGTTGGCGGCGAGGTCACGCCAGCTTTTTAGCCAAGATTGCCATTGCTCATCGAGTTGCGGTGAAGTCTTGACATAGAAACTCTTTTTCAACGCTGAAACAGCGTCCGGGATATGGGATAACTCGCGGAAGAAAAGGGTGTAATCCACCGCTGAGTCACTCATTAACTGCATCAACTGCTTGAACAGTGTTGGTTGGAATTCAGTCAAGCCCAGTTTGGCTGCCCACATCTGCTCAAGCTGTTGTTGCATGGCCTCTGCAAAGCCACTGCGTATCTTGTCGAATTGTTCCAGGGCTTCAGCATGATCCGCCAGCAGCGGCCTCACCGCTTTCCAGAACATGTGATAATTAGCCTCTGCTGCGTTGGGCTGATTGAAGAATGAAAAGTGCTGCCCGCCGCCCGTCCATGGCTGAAACTCAGGGTCAAAAACTTCACAAAATCCAAAGGGGCCATAGTCGAGGGTAAAGCCGCCAGCGGCGCAATTGTCGCTGTTAAAATTACCCTGACAGTAACCAACCCGCAGCCAGTTGGCCACCAGTGCGGTGAGGCGCTGACGAAATAATCCAGCCAACTCAACCAACTGATCGGCAAAAGCAAGGTTCTGATGAATGTCACTTTTGTATTCCCGCTCAATCAGATGCGACACGATCATGCGCAATTCTTCCAATGCTGTTGTGTGCGCATGGCTGCGGGCGCGACGGGCAAATAACTCTAGCTGACCAACACGCAAAAAAGAGGGTGCAACCCGCGTTGTGATAGCCGCAGGATTATCCACCATAATATCGGGGTCAGTGTAGTGGGAATTCTGAGAATACCAAGGCCGGGTAACGGTCTCGGATTTGGAAACATACAGCGTCAACGAGCGCGATGTCGGCACACCCAAAGCGTGCATATAATCTTGCGCCAGGAACTCCCGCACACTGGAACGCAGCACGGCACGCCCGTCGCCACCACGGCAATAAGGGGTTCGGCCACCGCCTTTCAATTGCATTTCCCAGCGCTGACCATCGATGACACCTTCAAACACGGATATTGCCCGACCATCACCATAACCATTCCCCGTACCGAATGGGCATTGCTGGGTATATTCGGTGCCATAAATTGATAGCGCGTAGCCCGTCGCCCAGCCCACCTGACGCATTGGCTCCTGCGCCGCTGCGAGATCACCCGAAAACACCCGGCGAAATTGTTCATCGAGTGCCAGTTCATCGCTCAAGCCGAGTTCCTTGAACAAAGCGCTGCTGTGGGTGACGTATTCCGGGTCTGGGAGCGGTGTGGGTGTCACAGGGACGAAATGACCGGAAAAAACCTGACGGGCACGGTGATCATTGCCATCGCTGGTAGCATCAGGGTCGGCATTCAAGGTATCCATCAGGGAATAATCCGCCCGTTGCACAAACGCATCGAACGTCGTTATGCCGGGTTCGGCAGATGGCTTGGATGAATATGGCATGGTTATTAGCACCGGTAGATTGTTGGGGGAAGGCTCACCCCATACTAACCGAAGCTACCCAAATGGCATGAGAAAGCACACTTCTGTCGGGCCAACTGATACCCCACGTTACTGGCTTACCTCACGGTCAAGATTGCCTGAAGAACAGGTGAAACACCCGCAGGCTAAACGGCGCTGGGAACATGCTTTCCCAGCGCCGCAAACAGCCCCTCCATCCATGCCAGGGCGCGGTCTTCCTTACGCACAACCAGCCACAGTTGCTTGACCAGCGCCTCGCCAGCGAGCTTGAGGAGGGTAACTTCGCCCCGGCAGGCACTGCGCTCCGCCAGCCACTCCGGTATCACCGCCACCCCGCGCCCGCTTGCCACCATCCCCAACATCAGTTCCGTATCCCCAACGGCCTTGTGATGGCGCGGTTCCAGTCCGGCAGGCTGCAAGATTTGGGTGAACACGTCCAGACGGCTGCGCTCCACCGGGTAGGTCAGCAGGGTTTCTTGCGCCAGATCGAGGGCAGTGAAGCTTGGCCGCGCCGCCAGCCGATGCTGTTTGCCGACCGCCAGGCACAGCGGGTAGCTGAACAGTGGCTCGTGATGCAAATCGCCGTGCGGCATCCGGTCAGGGGTCAGGCTGGCGTCAATCTGGTAGTCCAGCAAGGCGGGCAGCGCTGAAAAGCGGTACTGGCTGACCACATCCACATCAATATCCGGCCACTCGCGCATGAAGGCGCCCAATGCCGGGTTCAGCCATTGCGCGCACGGCAGGCATTCCACCGCGATGTGCAAACGCCCGCCGCGCCCGTCCGCCATCAACTGGAGGCGGCTGCGGGTGACTTCGATTTCCGGCAACACCCGCTGCGCCAGCCGCAACAGCTCCTGCCCCGCCGGGGTAAGGCTGAGGCGTTGCCCCTGTTTGCCCCAGAACGCAATCCCAACCTCGTGTTCCAGGGACTTCATGCGGTGTGACAGCGCGGATTGGGTCAGGCACAGGGCTTCTGCGGCAGCACCGAGCGTCTGGTACTGGTGCAGGGCGTGGATAATGCGCAGGTGGGCGATGTCCATCCTATTGGCACTTGCCTTCCAGTTCAGCCAGAAACCTGTCAGCCCATGGTGAACCTTGTCTGACAACCGCCGGGTTTGTTTTTTCCAGCAAGGCAAAGGAATCACGCCCTTTGTTGTAACCTTTTTTGGCGGTGTTGATAGCTGCCCGGTTGAGGGAATCTTCCAGTTCCTGCTTGGGGATGGCTTCCACTCTACGGCTGATGGCGGGCAAGGCTTTTTTGTTGAAATTTTTGCCGAAATAGCTTTGCAGGGCTTCCCGATCGGCAACCAGCCAGGGGTTTAACGCTTCCGCATCAAGGCGCTTTAGTGTTGTGCCCAACTTATCATCCTGTTCACACACCAGGATGGATTCGGGCTGGTCTGTCATTGCATCCACCAAACCGTCAGAATGGGTGGTGACAATCAACTGGCAACGGGTAGCGGCATCTTTCAACAATGCCACAATGGTTGGCATCAAGTCAGGGTGTAAACCTAATTCCGGCTCTTCGATGCAAACGACAGGTGGTGGATTTGGGTGCAGCAGAATGACCAACAGGCATAAATAGCGCAAAGTTCCATCAGACAAGCGGGTGGCAGGAATTTTTTTATTCCCTTCATGCAAAAATATTTGGGTAGTACCGCCTTCCGTCAAGACATGATAGCCCTCAATACCCGCATAGAGCGCCTGCAACGCCTCCGTGAGCTTGCGCCGGATAGCGGGTTCCCCATCAAGACGATTAAGGATAAGCCCCAGGTTGCCGCCATCCACTTCCAGCAGGTTATTGGGCAAATCGGCGCGTTGCGGCAAGCGCAGCGGGCTACCCCGGCCAAAACTCCATTCGCGGTAGAGCCGCATTTTCTCAAAGGCTTTGCCCACATAGGTAATTTCCGGGTACTGTTCGGCATCGCGGATTTCCCTTAAGACGGATGACTCAATATTGATTTCTTCCATTCTCAGATGGCGTAAAAACGGTTTATGACCATTCCTTCCCGCTCTCTGTGTTGCTCTGGACTGTGATTCCTTGACGTTCAGGACAGGCTTGCCGTGGTTGAATTTGTAGTAGAAATAAGGCTCTTTGCTCTTTCCATGCACACTCTCATGTTCAATGGTTTCATCGACCAACTCAAAGCGATACCCGGCGGCAGTAAAGCTAAAGCGGTAACGCAAGGGTTGGGGGACATTGGTTGGCGCTTCGATCACTGCGTCAATGGAGGCGACGGGTGTCTGTGTATTACCCCCCTTCCACAGCCAATCCCTGACGCCGCCACCTTCGCGGATGGGTTTGTATAACTCATTGGGCGCACTGCGGAGCAGGTCAATGGCTTCAAGAAAGTTGGACTTGCCTGAACCATTTGGGCCGATGATGATATTCAGGCTTTGTAGCGGGATCGCAGGTGAATCTTCACCAAAGCTCAAAAAATTGCTTAGCTTGAGGCTCTTGATAAAGCAGGGGGAAGACACAGTGCAGACTCCTTTCCTATCAGGGTAAGCCCACACTATACCATGAATAATACTCATCAAATAGTGAATAAATATCGTTTTTAGTCATAGATAATCATCTGCACAATCCACCTTTCTGTCATTAAGGAAAGGACTTTGTATGCGACTCCACAACCTCGGCTTCCCGCGCATGGGCGCGAACCGTGAACTGAAATTTGCGCTGGAAAGCTACTGGAAAGGCGACAGCGACGCCGACAAGCTGCTGTCCACCGCCCAAGGCTTGCGCCAACGCCACTGGAACATCCAGCAACAAGCCGGGCTGGACCTGGCGACAGTGGGCGATTTCGCCCTCTACGACCATGTATTGAACACCAGCCTGATGCTGGGCAACCTCCCGCCACGTTTCCAGCAGGGGCAAGGCATCAGTGAACTTGACCAGTATTTCCGCATGGCGCGCGGACGCGCTCCCACGGGTGAACCTACCTTTGCTTGCGAAATGACCAAATGGTTCGACACCAATTACCACTACATCGTCCCGGAACTGGCGGCTGATACGGATTTCCATCTGGCTTCCACCCTGTTGCTGGATCAGGTGAAAGAAGCCCAAGCCGCCGGGTTCACCCCCAAACCCGTCTTGCTGGGGCCGTTGTCGTATTTGTGGCTGGGCAAGGTCAAGGGGCAGGAATTCGACAAGCTGGAACTGCTGCCGCTCCTGCTGCCGGTATATGCCGAAGTGCTGCAACACCTCGCCGCCCTGGGCGTGGAATGGGTGCAAATCGACGAACCCATCCTGGTGCTGGATTTGCCGCTGGCATGGCAGAACGCCTTTGAAGCCGCTTACAACCACCTCCAGGCGCGTAACCTGAAGGTACTGCTGGCGACCTACTTCGGCGAGTTGCGCGACAACCTGCGGCTGGCCTGCAACCTGCCGGTGGCGGGGCTGCATGTGGACGCAGTGCGCGGGCGCGAGGAAGTCACGCGGGTGCTGGATAACCTGTCCACCTACAAGGTGCTGTCACTGGGCGTCGTCGATGGCCGCAATATCTGGAAAACCGACCTGCACGCGCTGCTGGCATGGCTGGAACCGATCCACCAGCGGCTGGGGGAACGCCTGTGGCTGGCCCCGTCCTGTTCCCTGCTGCATGTGCCGCTGGATCTGCAAGCGGAAACCGGGCTGGATGCGGAACTGCACAGCTGGCTGGCGTTCGCCGTGCAAAAGCTGGACGAGCTGCGCATCCTCGCCCAGGCCCTGACCCAGGGTTACGGCAGCGTGCGTGCCGTGCTGGAAGCCAACCAGCAAGCCTTGCACACCCGCAAGGTATCGGAACGGGTGCACAACCCGGCAGTGGCGCGGCGCATGGCAAGCATCAGCCCTGCCTTGCTGCAACGCACCTCCGCCTACCCGGAACGCGCCAAGGCGCAACAGCAGCGCTTTGACCTGCCGCTGTACCCCACCACCACCATCGGTTCCTTCCCGCAAACGCCGGACATCCGCAAGGCGCGGCGCGACTTCAAGGCGGGTGAACTGGATGCCGTCGGCTACCACGCGGCAATGCAGGCCGAAATCCGCCACGCCGTCGAAGTACAGGAACAACTGGGGCTGGATGTGCCGGTGCATGGCGAAGCCGAGCGCAACGACATGGTGGAATACTTCGGCGAACAGCTGGACGGTTACGCCTTCACCCGTCTGGGCTGGGTGCAATCCTACGGCAGCCGCTGCGTGAAACCACCGATCATTTACGGTGACGTATCACGCCCGGTGGCCATGACGGTGGAGTGGTCGGCCTATGCCCAATCCCTGACCGCCAAGCCCATGAAAGGGATGCTGACCGGCCCGGTGACGATGCTGCAATGGTCATTCGTGCGCGACGACCAGCCGCGCCGGGACACCGCGTTCCAGATTGCGCTGGCCTTGCGGGATGAAATCCTTGACCTGGAGGCCGCAGGCATTGGCATTATCCAAGTGGATGAACCCGCCTTCCGCGAAGGCTTGCCCCTGCGCAAGGATGGCTGGAAGCCGTACCTGCAATGGGCAGTAGAGGCTTTCCGGCTGAGTGCCGCAGGAGTGCGGGATGATACCCAAATCCACACCCATATGTGCTATTCGGAATTCAACGACATCATGCCGGACATTGCGGCGATGGATGCGGATGTGATCACCATCGAAACCTCACGTTCCGATATGGAACTGCTGGAGGCGTTCAGCGAGTTTGCCTACCCCAATGAAATCGGCCCCGGTGTGTATGACATCCACAGCCCCAACATCCCGGCAGTGGACAGCATGGTGCGGATGATGCAGAAAGCCAGCCGCGACATCCCGCCGCAGCGCCTGTGGGTGAACCCGGATTGCGGGTTGAAGACGCGCCAGTGGGCGGAGGTGATCCCGGCACTGGCGAACATGGTGGAAGTGGCCAGGGTGCTGCGCGGAACCGCTTGACAAAAAAGCTAACCAGCAGGAGGAGGAATCTTTCCCTGCTGGTTACGCCTATTCACTGCCCTGGCCGTCAAATCCTGCTTCGCGCTGATGCCGGATTGCCACGATGGTGACGGCATCTCCTGAAATGTCTACGCGATACAGCACCACATAGCCATCCTGCCCAAAACTGATGAGCAGTTCCCGGAATTCAGCAGGTAAGTATTCTTCCGGGCAAGGCCGCCCTACCAGCGGGAACGTAGCGAGTTGGTCAATGGCGCTGGTGATGCGTTCCGCTGCCCGAAGTGCCGCCCGTGGGTTCTTTTCCGCGATAAATTCCCGCAGCCGGATCATGTCATTCCAGGCGCGGCGGGTAACGTTTATTTGTGGCACTCTGGGGCTTCCTTCTCGTTATCAGTTCCCCATGTGCTGATCCAGCTTTTTGCCTCGGCCCAGGTAACATGCAGGCCGTCTTGCCGGTATTCCTCCCACGAAGCCAGCGCATCCGCGTAGAAAACCGCCTTGCGCTCTTCCTGTTCAATGTAGCGGTTGATGGCTTCCACCATCAGCCAGTGAGGGGTGCGCCGCTTGCTGTCAGCCAAACGCCGCAGCCGGGCACTCATGTCATCGCTTAACTTTACGGAAGTGGTAGCCATCGTGTTTGCTCCAGCATTAAAAGGTAACACCTGGTAGTAAGTGTTAAGTAAGCATAGTGTAGCGAGGTAAACACCGCAATAATACATCCTGACCAGACCGCTACTGCTGAGAGACAGACACCAAAGTGCAACTTGATTGCAAATACCAAGCGGCCTCACTACAATCCAGTGCAATCAAGTTGCAATACGGATTTCAATAATGCACAACGTCACTGATACCCGCCTCCCCGTTACCGTGCTGTCAGGCTTTCTGGGCGCGGGCAAAACCACCCTGCTCAACCACATCCTCACCAACCGCGAAGGCAAGCGCGTCGCCGTCATCGTCAACGACATGTCGGAAGTGAACATCGACGCCGAACTGGTGCGTTCCGGCGGTGCGGAACTGTCACGCACCGAAGAAAAAATGGTGGAAATGAGCAACGGCTGCATCTGCTGCACCTTGCGTGAAGACCTGCTGCTGGAAGTCGGGCGGCTGGCCAGTGAGGGCAAATTCGACTATCTGGTGATCGAATCCACCGGCATTTCCGAACCTATGCCAGTGGCGGAAACCTTCACCTTTGCCGATGAAAACGGGCAATCGCTGTCCGACATTTCCCGCCTCGACACCATGGTCACGGTAGTGGACGCCGCCAACTTCCCGGTGGAACTTGACCGCGCCCGCTCCTTGCAAGAAGTCGGTGAATCGCTGGGCGAGGAAGACGAACGCAGCGTGGCGGAACTGCTGGTGGATCAGGTGGAATTCGCCGATGTCATCCTGCTCAACAAAATTGACCAGATCAGCAACGCCGAGCGCGAGCGGCTGGAACACGCCCTGCGCCAGCTCAACCGCGAAGCCGAGATTATCCCCATCAGCTTTGGGCAGGCTCCGCTGGACAAAATCCTCGACACCCGCCGTTTCAGCTTTGAACGCGCCGCCCAAGCCCCCGGTTGGTTGCAGGAATTGCGCGGCACGCACACCCCGGAAACCGAAGAATACGGCATCAGCAGCTTCGTCTACCGCGCCCGCCGCCCGTTCCACCCGCAACGGTTGGCAGAAGTTCTGGACGGCGAACTGCGTGGCGGCACACTATTACGCTCCAAAGGCTATTTCTGGCTGGCGACCCGCCATCACAGCGCGGGCGAATGGTCACAAGCAGGCGGCCTGCTGCGGCTGGGCAAGGCCGGGTTCTGGTGGGCTGCGGTTCACCGCGACGACTGGCCTGACGACGCGGAATACCGAGAACACATCCTCGCCCAGTTTGAAGGCGACTATGGCGACCGCCGCCAGCAACTGGTATTCATCGGGCAAGGGCTGGACAAAGCCCGCATCACCGCCGCACTCGACAGTGCCTTGCTGGATGACGACGAAATGCAACTGGGGCCGGAAAGCTGGAAACGCTTCCCCGACCCAATGCCGGTGTGGGGGTAAGCATGACCGAAGCTGAATTGCTGGCAATGCCGCCAGAGGATTATATGAATGAACAACAACTGGCATTTTTCCACCAGCGCTTGCTGGCAATGCGTCAGGAAATCCTCAAGCGCGGCGAAGAAACCGTGCAATCCCTGCGCGAAAGTGAGTTGCTGCCCGACCCCGCCGACCAGGCCACGCTGGAGGAAGAGCATGTGCTGGAATTGCGCACCCGCGACCGTGACCGCAAGCTGCTGAAAAAAATCGGCGACGCTTTGACGCGAATCGATGAAGGAAGCTACGGTTACTGCGAGGAAAGTGGCGAACCGATTGGCTTGCCGCGCTTGCTGGCGAGACCAACCGCCACACTGGGCATTGAAGCCCAAACACACCGTGAAATCCAGCAACGGCAATTTGCAGGGTAACAGATTCATGTCAAAAGCGTTTTTCCAGTCGCTTGAGCCAAGCCCTTGCAAAACCCGGTTTCCGCTGGATACCGTTTTGAAAAATCTGACCTTCAATGAGCAAGGGCTGATTCCCGTCATTACCCAGCAATACGATACAGGCAAGGTGCTAATGCTGGCCTGGATGAATGCAGAATCCATCCGCAGAACGCTGGCTACAAGAGCGATGACGTATTGGTCACGTTCCCGGCAAGCGTTTTGGGTTAAGGGGGAGAGCAGTGGCAATACCCAAACGCTCAAACTCATGCGCATTGATTGTGACGGTGACGCCCTGCTGTGTCAGGTAGATCAACAAGGGGGCGCAGCTTGCCATACTTTGCGCTCAAATTGCTTCTATTTTGAGGTGGATACCGTGTCATCTAACGTAGTCGTCAATGAATCCATACCGCTATGAAAGCCAACTATTGCTTGTTGATCGGTTTTTTTCTGTTCCTATCAGGTTGTGATACTGAAACAGCCCCCAATGCAGGGCAGACATCACAAGCGGCAACCTTGCCAGCAGACGCTCCCGCACTAGGGACGAAAATCCAGCAATTGGCAAGTTCGGATAGTGCAGTTGCCTCACCAACTGACGAGTACCCGAAAATTGCCTGGGAAGATCTGGAATTACCGGGACATGGGCTGGAAGACATCGTAAAAAAATACCAGGCACAGATTGACGCCATTCCAGAAGGTGACCCGGCAGAGCAGGCCGTAATGGATAAAATGCAGGCGGAACTGAATACTGCCCCTGTCAACCCAGCCATGAATGGCAAAAAAATCAAACTGCCCGGATTCGTCGCACCGCTGGAAATAGATGAAAGCAACGGGATGGTAGGTGACTTTTTATTAGTGCCTTATTTTGGCGCTTGCATCCACCTTCCCCCGCCACCCTTGAGCCAGACGATTCTGGTCAAACCAAAAACGGGCAAAAGTATTGGCATGGAGCGGGTTTATGAACCTGTCTGGGTGTCTGGAACTGTGAAGGCAGAAAGCACTAAAACCGATCTTGCTGATGCTGGTTACAAGATACTGGATGCCGCGATAGAAATGTACCAGGAACCGGAAGATGAAACAGAACAGCAACCCTAGAAACAGCCTGCTGACCGCCGGGATAGGTTATCGCCTGTTGCTGGTCGGGCTGCTGATTGCCCTGCTGTGGCTGGCAGTCGGGTGGGTGCTGTGGTGAATACAATGAATCAACTACGAGGATTATTTTAGTGGCAACAACTTCCACCATGTCGCCGATAACCGGCACGCCGTTCATCGAATCAGCTCCGCCCAAGGATAGACGCAGCCTTAGCGCCTCAATGCGTGGCGGTCGCCACCCGATTTCAGGTGTCACGGCGGCTTTCGCAACCACCCAAACCGATACGCCCAGCAACGACGAGATTGCCGTTTGCGCACCCGCCACGCTACGCCTTGTCGAGGAACTTTTCGAGCGCTGGAACGAGGCGCTTAAAAGCGGTGATGCGCAACGGGTCAGCCAGTGTTATGCGGAAGATGCGGTTCTGCTGCCCACTGTTTCCAATGTTCCCCGGCTTTCCCGCCGCGAGATTCAGGATTATTTCGAGCACTTCCTGCAGAAACAGCCGCTTGGCGAGATCAATCAGCGCAACGTCAAAATGGGCTGTAACAAGATCACCGATGCAGGTATCTACACCTTTCGCATCATTGACGGCGGCAAAACCGAGTATGTCCCGGCACGCTACACGTTTGTCTACGAGAACCGCGACGGGGGGTGGCTCATTGCTCACCACCACTCATCCTTAATGCCATGACACACCCGCCCGCCATCCGCTTCCACAACCTGACGCTGGGTTATGGCAGGCACAAGGTCATACAGCACCTTAACATGAGCATCCCGCACGGGGCATTGCTGGCCGTTGTCGGGGCAAATGGCGCAGGCAAATCCACCCTGTTCAAGGCATTGATGGGCGAACTTAAGCCCCTGGGCGGCAGTATCCATTTGCATGGAGTCGGGCTGCGTGAGCTTGCTTACCTGCCACAACGGGCGGCATTGGAGCAGAACTTCCCGATTGATGTGCATGATTGCGTGGCCATGGGCTTGTGGCGGCAGGTGGGCGCTTTTGGGGCGGTATCCGCCACGCAGGAAAGTCGGATTGCCGCCGCGTTGGCAAGCGTCGGGCTGGATGGTATGCGGCATGTGCCGTTATCCCGCTTGTCTGGCGGGCAGATGCAAAGGGCTTTGTTTGCCCGCCTGTTGTTGCAGGATGCGCCTGTGATCCTGCTGGATGAACCGTTCAACGCCATTGATGAGAAAACCATCCAGGATTTGCTGGCGCTGATACAGCAATGGCATCAGCAAGGGCGTACCGTGCTGGCCGTGCTGCACGACCGCGAACGGGTGCGCCGCCATTTCCCTACCGCCTTGTTGCTGGCAGAGGGGCAAACGCGCTACGGGGCAACAGCGAAGGTGCTGGAACAGGTGCCAGAGCGGGGTATTGCCTGATGCTGTATGACTGGCTGTTCGCCCCGTTTGCCGATTATGTCTTCATGCAACGCGCACTGGTGGGGACATGGGCAATGGCTTTGGGGGCAACCCCGTTTGGTGTGTTCCTGCTGTTGCGGCGCATGAGCCTGGTGGGGGATGCGATGGCGCACGCCATTTTGCCGGGAGTCGCGGTCGGCTACCTGCTGGCGGGCTTATCCCTGACGGCCATGACGCTCGGCGGTCTGGTGGCGGGCATGGTGGTGGCCATCCTGACCGGATTGGTGGCGCGGCTGACCCGTTTGCCGGAGGATGCCAGCCTGGCGGCTTTTTACCTGCTGTCATTGGCGCTGGGCGTACTGATCATTTCCAGCAAGGGCAGCAATGTCGATCTGGTGCATGTGCTGTTTGGGTCAGTATTGGCCCTGAACAATGCGGCCTTGTTGCTGGTGGCGGGCATTGCCAGCCTCTCGTTGCTGACACTGGCGGTGTTATACCGTCCGCTGGTGCTGGAATGCCTCGATTCTGCCTATTGCCGTTCCGTCAGCACCTTTGGCGTGTGGACGCCGGTGGTGTTTCTGGTCATGGTGGTGCTGAACCTGGTGGGCGGCTTCCATGCACTGGGAACCCTGATGGCGGTGGGCATCATGATCCTGCCTGCCGTCATTGCCCGTTTCTGGACGCAACGATTAGGCACGATGCTGGCCGTCGCCATCGCGGTCGCCATGCTGTGCAGTTGGCTGGGGCTGTTGATGTCGTTCCATTTTGACCTGCCATCAGGGCCGACCATCATCCTGAACCTGGGGGTGGTGTATATCGCCTCTGCCCTGTACGGGCTGCGCAAGCAATATGGCGGGGTTGCGCCTGCCCAACAATCATTTCACCCATGAAGGAGACAACACGATGTTACATCAATGGTTACGGCGTGGCCTGCTGGTATTGCTGCTGGCATGGCTACCGTCGGTTCATGCCGAAGAAACCCCGCTCAAGGTCGTTGCCACCTTCAGCGTGCTGGGGGATATGGTCAGGGCGGTTGGCGGCGACCGTGTTCAGTTAACAACCCTGGTGGGGCCTGACAGCGATGCCCATGTTTACCAGCCCACGCCCGCCGATGCCAAAACTGTCGCGGAAGCGGACATCCTGTTCGTCAACGGCTTTGGCTTCGAGGGCTGGCTGGAGCGGCTGATCGAAGCCTCCGGCTATAAGGGCAAAATGGTCACTGTGACCGAAGGCATTACCGGCTTGCCCCTGGCTGATGCTGACGGGCATAAAGAGGAACACGGCCACGGCGATGTTGACCCCCATGCCTGGCAAAGCCTTGCCCATGCCAAAACCTATGTGCATAACATCAATCGCGGTTTGCAGGCAGCCGACCCGTTAAACAGCGCCGTGTACGCCATTAACCGGGACGCCTACCTGCAACAACTGACGGAACTGGAGCAACTGATCACCGACACCCTCGACAAGCTGCCGGAATCACGCCGCAAGGTCGTCACCAGCCACGATGCTTTCGGCTATTTTGCGGATGCCTACCGGCTCACCTTCCTTGCACCGCAAGGCATCAGCACAGAAACCGAAGCGACGGCCAAGGATGTGGCCGCCCTGATCGAACAGATTCGCGCTGAAAAAATCACGGCGGTTTTTCTGGAAAACATGATGTCGCCACGCCTGCTTGAACAGATTGCGGCTGAAAGTGGTGCGAAGGTAGGGGGCACGCTGTATGCTGACGCTTTGTCGCCTGCGGATGGCGAAGCCGGAACCTATCCGAAAATGATGCAGCACAATATCGAAACCTTATACCAGGCATTGAAGGCGGAGTGACCCAGGCATGGCTCCAAGCACCCAGCAACACCCGGATGATTACGTGGACACCCGCCTCCCCATCACCTTGCTGACCGGCTTTCTCGGCAGTGGTAAAACCACCTTGCTCAACAACCTGTTGAAACCTTCATTCTGGGAACGCCTGCTGCGCGCCCCACCCCTGACCGCCGTGATCATGAACGAATTCGGCAGCATCGGGCTGGATCACCAACTGGTCGGCGACAGCCAGGGGCCGATGGCGCTGCTGAACGGCGGTTGCGTGTGCTGCGAAATCCAGGGTTCACTCGTCCCCACCCTGAAAAACCTGTGGATGGGGCGGCGTGACGGCACACTGCCGCTGTATGAACGCATCATCATCGAAACCACCGGCGTTGCCGACCCGACCTCGGTGATGGAAACCCTGTTGCGCTCCGACTGGGTGGCGCGGCGGCATTATCTGGATGGGGTGGTCACTACCGTGGACGCGCTGTTTGCCGACAGCCAACTGGATGTGCATTTCGAGGCGGTGCGGCAGGTCGCCACCGCCGACCGCCTGCTGCTGACCAAAACCGATCTTGCCAACACTGACAAGATTGCCCAGCTTGAAAGCCGCCTGACCAAACTCAACCCGTCAGCCCCGATTGTGCCAGTGCTGCATGGCGATATAGACCCGCAGCATGTGTTTGGCTTGCGCGCCTACCATCAGTCCGAGCCGGTCAAGGCGAAACAATGGCTGGCGGCGGACAGTTTCCGGCTGGTGACGCCGGTTGCGCCGACCCACGCAGGTATCCGCAACCCCAGCCTGCCCGCAGCCCCCGGCATTGATGGGCGCATCCGCAGTTTTTCCCTCACCTTCGACCAGCCGTTGCCATGGCAAGGGGTATCGGATGCGCTGGAAACACTGGTCAGCTTTTGCAGCCACCGCCTGCTGCGCATGAAAGCCATCGTCAACGTGCAGGAATACCCCGGTCGCCCGGTGGTGTTGCACGCCGTCCAGCACCTGTTTTACCCCTCGGTGGAACTGCCGCGCTGGCCGGATGATGACCATCGCAGCCGCTTTGTGTTCATCACCGCTGACCTGGATGAAACCTTTGTCAGCAACCTGCTATCCTCTTTCACCCGAACCCTCGAAAATTTATAAACCGGAGAACAACATGAAATTACCCTACACACTGATCAGCACCCTCAGCCTGCTGGCTGCCCTGTCGATTGGCAATGTTTACGCCGATGACCACAAGCACGAAGCCCACGACGATGGCAAAGCCAAAACCGAAGCGCACGAACACGAAGGCCACAAGCACGAAGCGGAAGGCCATGAAGAACACGGCGCACACGAACACGGCGTCGCCACCCTGAGCATTGCCGCCGGTGAATCCGGCCTGGAAATCATGCTCGAATCCCCCGCCGCCAACATCGTCGGCTTTGAACACGCCGCCAGCAGCGATGAGGACAAACAAAAACTGGCTGATGCAAAAGCCAAACTGGAAGCCGGGGCAGACCTGTTCAGCATCAACCCGGAAGCGGAATGCACCCTCAAAAGCGCCGAAGTGGTTTCCGCGCTGTTAGGCAATGCCGAAGCAGAAAAGGAAGATCATGACCACGAACACAAGGATGGCGACAAGGAAGAACACGCCGACCATGAACATGAAGAAGGCGAAACCCATAGCGATATGGATGTCACCTGGGCTTTCGCCTGCGCCAAACCGGCAGAACTGAAGGAAGTCACCACCAAACTGTTTGCCGCCTTCCCTGACGGCTTGCAAAAGCTCAAGGCCGAATGGGTGACTGACAAGGGCGCATCCGCGCAGGAGCTGGATAAAGACGCCACCCTCAAGCTGAATTGATGAACGTCATCCAACTGCGCGACCTGTGCTACCGCTGGCCGGGGCAGACCCGCGATACGCTGGCCATCGCCGAATTGCAGGTGCCACAAGGCGAACACCTGTTCATTCGCGGTGCCAGCGGCAGCGGCAAAACCACCCTGCTGAACCTGCTGGCCGGAATCCTGATCCCGGCCAGCGGCAGTCTCGCGATACTCGGCAAGGACATGGGTAACATGAACGGTTCCGCCCGTGACCGTTTCCGCGCCGACCACATGGGCGTGATCTTCCAGCAGTTCAATTTACTGCCCTATCTGTCGGTGCTGGAAAACGTGCAACTGCCCTGCCATTTTTCCGCGCGGCGCAAGCAACAGGCGGGCGACATGCAGGCCAGCGCCAACCGTTTGCTGGATCATCTGGGGCTGGAAGAAGGTTTGCGTCACCGTTCCGTCACCGACCTGAGCGTAGGTCAGCAACAACGGGTAGCCGTGGCGCGCGCCCTGATTGGCAGCCCGGAACTGCTCATCGCTGACGAACCGACTTCCGCGCTGGATACCGATACCCGCAACGGTTTCCTCGACTTGCTGTTCCAGGAAGCGGAAGCACAGGGCAGCACTATCATCTTTGTCAGCCATGACCCACACATTGCCAGCCATTTTCCCCGCGTAGTCGACCTTACGGAAATCAATACCCCTCACCCCAGCCCTCTCCCTCAAGGGGAGAGGGAGCAAGAGGCGCTACCATGATCCTCCTCAAACTCACCTTGCGCAGCCTGTGGAATCGCCGCGCCAGCCTGCTCCTGACCCTGCTTTCCATCGCCATCAGCGTCCTGCTGCTGTTGGGGGTCGACTATATCCGCAAGGAAGCCAGGAACAGTTTCTTCAGCACCATTTCGGGTACGGATCTGGTGGTGGGCGCACGCAGCGGCCCGGTGCAACTGCTGTTGTACAGCGTGTTCCGCATTGGCAACGCCACCAACAATATCAGTTGGCAATCGTATCAGGAGGTTATCAGCAACCCGCTGGTGGAATGGTCGATCCCGCTGAGCCTGGGCGACTCGCACAAGGGCTACCGGGTGCTGGGGACGAATCAGGATTATTTCCGTTATTACCGCCATGGCGACAAACGCTTGCTGGCGTTCGCGGCGGGCAAACAGTTTGAAGGCGTATTTGATGCCGTACTGGGGTCGGAGGTAGCCCGCAAGCTGGGTTACAAGCTGGGGGATAAAATCACGCTGGCGCACGGCTCGGGTTCAACCAGCTTTGCCCAGCACGCCGACAAACCGTTCACGGTGGTTGGCATCCTCAAACCGACCGGCACGCCGATCGACCGCACCGTGCATGTGTCGCTGGAAGCGATCGAGGCCATCCACATCGACTGGGTGAACGGCGCGCCGGTAGCGGGTTACCACATCAGCGCGGAAGAAGCGCTGGAGAAAAACTTACAGCCCAAGCTGATCACGGCATTTCTGGTCGGGCTGAAAAACCGTGCCGCCTCCTTCCGGGTGCAGCGCGAGATCAACGAATACAAGCGGGAACCGCTGCTCGCGACCCTGCCGGGCGTGGCGCTGGCGGAGTTGTGGCAGGCCATCGGCATGTTTGAAACCGTGCTGCGCATCATCACCGGTTTCGTGGTGGCGGCGGGGCTGCTGGGAATGCTGACCGTGCTGCTTTCCACCCTGAATGAGCGGCGGCGGGAAATGGCGATCCTGCGTGCAGTCGGGGCGCATCCTCGTCAGGTGTTCCTGCTGTTTGTGCTGGAAGCACTGGTGCTGGCGGTACTGGGATGCCTGGCGGGGATGGCGCTGCTTTATGCCGCGCTGTTCGCCGCCCGGCCCTGGGTGATGGCGGAATACGGTTTCTACCTGCACACCTGGATACCGGATGCACCCAATCTGCTGATGCTGGCGGTGGTAGTGGTGCTGGCACTGGTGTTCAGCCTGATCCCGGGGGCGATTGCCTACCGCCGTTCCTTGCAGGACGGTTTGACCGTGAGGGTGTGACATGCTGCCCGGTGCTGTGGAAACAGCAATCAGATCGCCAGCTCATAGCGCGTGGTTCTGCCACCACCGGGCAACGCAAGAATAATGCCTTTGGCTAACAGATCAGCAAGGTCACGGCTGGCAGTACGGTTAGGGCACTTCGCAATCGTTTCATATTTTCTGGTGGTAATGCCGCCTTCAAAGCCCTTGCGGCCTTCTGCAAACACCCGCGCCACCATCCTGGCCTGGCGTGCATTCAACTGATCACCATACGTTTCATAGAACCGCGCTTTGCCCAGCACAAAATCCACTTCCTCTTTGGCGATTTCCTGCGCCCGGATCACCGTGTCGGCAAAATAATCCAGCCAGGCATTGACATCCATACCGCCACGGCTCGCTTGCTCCAGTTGCTGGTAATAAGATTTTTTGTCTGCCGCGATGGCCGTGGCGAGACAAGCCGTGGTGGGGTAGCCAAGACACTGCGAAAGCGCATGGTCGGCAATCGCCCTGCCGACCCGCCCGTTACCATCATCAAAGGGGTGGATGACCTCGAACCAAAGGTGTGCAATACCCGCTCTGGCAATCCCTGAAGTCGCTTTTGTCTTATTCGGAAAGCCAAACTGGTTATACCAGTCGATGAATGCCATCATTTCATCCGCTACCCGGTTTGCGGGCGGGGCTTCATAGTGAACCTTCTCCCGACCATAAGGGCCGCTCACAATTTGCATGGGTGACGGATCAGTACGGTATGTGCCCAGAAGAATAGGGATATAACGCTGCTCCGGAACTGCCATGCTTTGCCATTGCCCCAGCAGATCATGTGTCAGGGGTTTTTGCCAGGTGTTACGAACGTCTACCAGCAGCAAAGCCGCCCCCGTTGCTTTCTGGTCTGCGTTGTCCGGCAGGGTATCGGCTGTGATTAACGCCAGCAGTGATGATCTGACCGATTCCCTGTCCAGGTTTTCACCCTCAATGGCGTTGGTCTTGATAGCCTCGGAAAGCATCAGGTCAACCGTTGCATCCTGCCGGGAAGCTGTTGGCAACGCCTCGAAACGACCCGCCAGACGTTCTGAATTCAAGCGAAACACAAGCTCCCGCTCTTCGAGCAAGCACGGGTCATAGTGAAAGTCAGGCCATGCCGGTTGTTGCCATATCCATCTCATGGCGTGATTTTAGCATCTATTCACGCCGTTTACAGGTGATTTATGGCGTGAATATGAAGCTTAATCACGCCAGTCATTAGTCGTCATTCTCAGGCTGGCAGTAAAGCTTCAATGTCACTGTTTCCCACCTGTAACCGGCGTATGGAACGTCATGCAATCCGTGAGCGACGTTCCGCTGCAACCGTAATTGACCCGCCAGCTCGCCCGCCAGCAGGGTCTTTAGCACGTCGATAACCCGGTCTTTTCCTTTCATATTATTTGCTCCTTAATCGTTCATCATGGATTGCAGGTAGTTTTGCAGACCGGCGTTGTCGATCGCCCATTGCTGGGATTCGAGCCAGTCGGTCTGCTCTTCTTCCTCTTCGAGGATTTCCTGCAACATGTCGCGGGAAACGTAATCCTGCGCCTGTTCGCATTCGGCGATGACCTTGCGCAGTTCCGCCACCACTTCACCGGCAAGGCGCAAGTCGTTGGCGAGGATTTCCGGCACGTCTTCGCCGAGGTAGAGCTTGCCGAGGTCTTGCAGGTTGGGCAGGGCTTCGAGGAACAGGATGCGTTCGATCAGTTCGTCGGCCTGTTTCATGGCCTTGATGGAACGTTTGTATTCCTTGCCGTTGAGCTTTTCCAGCCCCCAGTTTTTGCACATGCGGGCGTGCAGGAAATACTGGTTGATCGCCGTCAACTGGCTACGTAGCACCAGATTCAGCGAACGGTTGATGTCGGGGTTTCCTTTCATAGGCGTCTCCTGTTGTTTAGGTTGGTTTTATATTCAATGCCTGTCCATCCTATCCCTTGCCAATCAGCCTGGTCAATTAAGCTCTACTGCCTATCAAGCGATACCCCAAACCCGCCAGCGCCAGAAACCACACAATGCTCGCCCCGGTCGGCAAGTCCAGCCACGCCGATACCATAATTCCCGCCGCATACCCTAGCAGCCCCAGCGCAAAGGCATCACGCAAGGAACCAGCCTGTTCCCGCCACACCGCAAACGCCGGGATCACCAGACTGGCGAACACCAGATACACCCCCACCACCTGCGCCGCAAAGGTAATCACCACCGCAAACAACAGGTAAAATGTCTGCCGTGCGAACAGGCGTGGCAACCATTGCGGTTTCAACCATGCCAGCAGCCAGTAGGCCGCCGCCAGCACCGCCAGCGGAATCAGATCAGGCCAGTTCACCCACAGGATTTGCCCGGCCAGCAGCTCACGCAGGTGTTCGCCACCGTGCGGATTATTCGCCAACAACAACAACCCGCCAGTCGCCGCCAGCACAAACACAATGCCGATCAGGGCTTCCTGCTGGCGTTGCAGGCGCATTTCCGCCCAGCCCAGCAGCCATGCACCCGCCAGCGCCGCGCTCAGGGCAATGAGTTGGGTTTCCCAGCCATGCACTTCCCAGCCGAAACTGTGCGCGGCAATCACCCCCAGCCCGGCAATCTGCGCAATCGCCAGATCGATGAAAATGATGCCCCGGCGCAGAACTTCGCGCCCCAGCGGGATGTGGGTCGCCAATACCAGCACCCCGGCAACAAAGGCCGGGGCGAGGATGCTGAATTGCAGCGTCCAGTCCATGCGCTTACTTTGCCGCGCCGTTCAGGCGCTGGATGATGTCGTCGAATAGTTTAAACAGGTCGCTGGCCTCGGGCGTACCACCCACGGTGGAAGGCAGCAGCACCGCCGGAATACCCGCCTTGCCGGATAGCCATTGCGCCGAACGCGGGTTCTGGTAGGCGGAATAAATCACCACGCTGGCCGGGGTGGTTTGCAGTTGCTGCAATACGCTGGTCAGGTGCGCGGTAGTAGGCGGAACGCCGGGCTTGGGTTCGAGTGTGGCGATTTCCTGCAAACCCAGCCAGTCTTGCAGGTAAACCCAGCTTTTGTGGTGGACGACCACCACCTTGCCGCGCAAGCCCGCCGCCCTGGCCTGCCAGCCCTGCATGGCCTGTTGCCAGCGGCTGTTGAAACTGGCGTAACCCTGCTGGTAATGGGCGGCGTTGGCGCTATCCACCTGCGCCATGCGTTCCGCCAGCGCCTTGCCGACCTGTGCGATGCGGCGCGGGTCGGTTTGGATGTGCGGATTGCCATCAGCGTGGACATCCCCCATGCTGCGGTCAACTTTTTCCGGAATATCCAGCAGTTGCACGTATTGCGCGGCCATGAAATTCCCCGGCTGGCTTTCCTGAATGGCAGCATTGCCGGATTTGCTCAGCAGTAACGGCAGCCAGCCGATTTCCAGTTCCGCGCCGGTGCAAACCAGCAAATCCGCCTGCCGCGCCTTGGCAATCAGGCTGGGGCGGGCTTCGATATGATGTGGGTCTTGCAAGCCGGTGGTGGCGTTGTAGACCGTGACCTGGTTGCCGCCGATTTCCTGCGCCAGTGCGCCCCATTCCGGTTCGCAGGCGAAGATATTGAGGTCGGCATGGGCGAGTGTGCTGCCGCATAGCAGGGCAAAGATGAGAAAAATGCGTTTCATGGAATCTCCTTAAAAACCGTGTGCGCCGTGCGAGCCAAAGCTGTGGGTGTATTGCAGGATCACCTGCCTGTCAGTTTCCGGCGTGCTTTTGTCTTCGTTGAATTGCAAGCGCAGGCGGCTGTATTCGCGCGGGCTGTAATCGACCATCAGGCTGTTGCGCTTGGGGGTATGGCCTTCGGTGGCCAACCCGGCGGCTTCCACCTGATGCTCGGTCGCTGCCGCGCCACTGGCCTGGGTCAGGGTGTTGTCGCTGCCCAGATGGTCATGGCGCAAACCAACCCGCCAATGTGGGCGGAACTGGTAAACGCCCTGCACGTAGTAGCCGTCCTGCTTGCCGCCATAATTCAGGGTGCGCTCAATGCCGCCGTCCGTGTTGAGCATGTCAATCGCGCCGTCTTCATCGCGCTGGAAATATTCCGCCTGCAATTTCAGGCTGCGTTCTTTCGCATTGCCATTGGGCGCCCATTTGTAGGTCGCATTGACAGTATTGATGCGGCTTTTGCCACTGAAGCCGGGGGTGACGGAATGCATGGAACCATCCGGGCGTTCGTGTTCGTGCAATTCCCCCAGCCGGTTGTTGATGCTGTCCGCCCGCCAGTGGCCGACGCCTGCCTGCCAACTGTGATCCGTGCCGATGTCGCCACCCGTCTTGGCAAATACCGTCGCCGCGCCCACGGTATCGTCACTGTCGCTAGCGGGGAATTTGTCGCCCCGGAACAATTCCGCACCCACTTGCACAAAGGTGTCAGTCGGCGCGACGTAGCTGAGCTGCACCCCGTCATCGTTGGTATGTGCGCCAAACATACCCTTGTACACCAGCGGGTTGTCGGCAAAATCCCATTCGTGATTGTGCTTGCTGCTCAGATAGCCGACATCGGAGAAGAAGCGCCCCGCCTTGACGGTTACGCCGTTGCCCAGCCCTCGGGTTTCGACGAAGGCTTCTTCCAGTTCCATTTCCAGCCCTTCGTCTTCGGTTTCCATGATGCCGGTGGTGACGCGGGCTTTGAGCTTGTCGTTGATATTGCCGGAAACCACGGCCTCAATATGCCCGGTGTGCAAGCCTTCGCGCATCCCGTGGTCATGCCCTCCGGAAGGGAAACCGGGCAGGTGGGCGTGCTCGTGATCGTGCCCTTCTTCCCCCTCGCCTTCCTCGTGGGCGGCCTCATCCTTGTTGCTGTCGAAATAGATACCTTCGACGATCAGGCTGCCCTCCCAGTTGGAAGTGGGCTTGAGGGCTGCCTTGATGGTGTCGCCGGTGGTGGTTTCGGCGAAAGCGGCAGGTGTTGCCAATGCGGCGGCAATGGCAAAGGCCGAAGTAGTCTGTGTCAGTTGCATGTATTCACCCCGTTGGTGTTTGCACGTTTATAATGGAGCAAATGGTATGTGCATTACTTGACAAAATGCAACATAGTTGCAAAATTTTGACGCAAACGAGTAGCAGAAATGACCCAGGCTAGCCCCCTTCCCGGCAATGAATCCACCGCCCGCAGCCTGCTCCAGCAAGCCCAAGGCAGGGCAACGCCTGCACGGGTCGGGGTGCTGGGCATCCTACTGAATGCCAACGCCGCACTGAGCCATCAGGAAATTGAGCAAACCGTGCATCAGCAAGGGCTATCCGTTGACCGGGTAACCCTGTACCGGGCGCTCGACTGGTTGGTGGAACAAGGGTTGGCACACAAGATCGCGGGCGCGGATCGCACCTGGCGCTACAATGCACAGGCCGGAACACCCCACCAGCACGCACATTTCCATTGCAAGCAATGCGAACAGGTGTTTTGTCTGGAAACCCTGCAACCCACCCTGCTGTTTGCCCTGCCGGAAGGCTATCGGATCGACGAAGTGGAACTGAACCTGCAAGGGCTTTGCCCAAATTGCGCCAAATTACTGTAGCCAAGCTTTACATTTCTTTACACTCCACTTACCTATCTTTACGGGTATTCAGTGAATACTATGCTGACATTCTTGAACCAAGGAGAAAGCATTGATGAAACCTGTATTACTGATGTCCGTGTTGGCAGGCGTATTGATGAGTGCCACTATCGCCGCACAGGATGAGATACCACCACCAGCCCCAGCAGGGCAGACCGAACGTATGCAAAACGAACTGGGTCTGACGGATTCACAAGTCAGCCAGATCAACAGCATCGAAGCTGCCCAGCGGGAAAAAATGCAAGCCCTGCATGATGATTTCCAGACAAAAATCAACAGCATCCTGAGCGCGGAACAAGCCGCCCAGCTTGAGCAGATGCAAGCACAACATCAGCCGCCGGGCAATGGAGGCATGGCAGGTGGCCAACGTCCGCCACCACCCGGAAATGCAGGCATGTCAGGAGGCCAACGCCCGCCACCACCGCCAACCGGAGACAAGGGGACGGGCATGGGTGGCCAGCCACCGGAAGCTGGTGGCATGGCCGAACGCATGCAAAACGAACTGGGCCTGACGGATGAGCAGGCCGCCCAACTGGCACCCCTGCAACAACAGCAGCGCACCCAAATGGACGCCCTGCGTACTGAAACCCGGCAATTGATCAAACAGGTTCTGACAGCTGAACAAACCACTGCGTTTGAACAGATGCAACCGCCACAACCACCACGCGGTATGCCAGGCAACCCGCCCATACAGTAAGGAATATGCACGAAACATCCTCTGTAGGAGTTTGCCCTGCCAGCGAATCGACAGCAAGACTGGCTCCTCAAGGATTCGGATGGAGACATCATGATGGAAAAAAAATCAGCTTTAGCAGAACGCCGCCACATCCTGAAAATACTGGGTGGTGGCATCCTGTTGGGAAACCCCTGGCTATCCAGTGCCTGGGGCAATACAGCCATTAGCGCAGCCGCCACTACAGGCACAAAATGGGCATCAGGCAACACCAGCCTGATCACTGTGCCCTACCCGGACGACAGCATTTTTGACAGCGGCAATACCTGCAACATCGCGTTAACCCAGGCAACCACCGAAGGCCCCTGCTATTTCGGGGTGGAAACCGGGGAAGATATTTCCAGCGGTTTATCTGGCTTGCCTATGCAGTTATGCCTGAAGCTGGTCGATTCAGACTGCCAACCGCTGGAAAATCACTGGATTGAGGTCTGGCATTGCGACAACCGTGGCGTCTATTCCGGCAACACCCGCGAGAGTTTTGACAGCAGCCGCTTTGCCGGGGGCTTTTGCACCAGTAATGACAGCGCCGCACAGGCCAGCACCTGGTATCGGGGAATCTTGCAGACCGACAGCAAGGGGCGGGTAAATTTCAAGACCTGTTTCCCCGGCTGGTATCGCGGGCGCACCATCCACATCCACTTTGCGGTCAGGGAAAGGTCAGGCCATGCGCGGGTCATTTCGCAATTCTGCTTTACCGATGCGCTTGCCAAAGAGATTTGCACCACGCATGAACATTACAGTAGCCGTGGCGAACAGGATACGACGCTGGCGGGTGGCCGGGATGGCGTGTTCCCCAGAAGTGGTTACGAAAGCTTTATGCTGACGACAGCGCAAAATGCCGATGGTACGTTACTGGCTTACCACACGATCAAGATTGCCTGAAGAACGGGTGAAATGCCCATTGCATAAGCCGGGGAAAAAGCGAAACAGCGCAGTTTATGCTGCACAGTTACGTGGCGACCCCAAACGGGCATGACAACTGCTGGATAGGCTGGGCGTGTAAAGCTGATCACTTTTATGAGAAATCAAGAGGAACAACTATAGTGCGACACACCACCAGCGTTAAAAAATGCCTTGGGTTTCAGGCGATAGTATTTATCTTCCACTGCTTGTGATTGCTCAGCATAGGGGTGGCTAAATACTGCTTGCAGCTCTTTGACCAACGTGTAATCACCCTGCATGGCTTGTTGATAGGCCGGGACAACCAGCCATTCCCGCCATGTATATTTGGGGTTGGTCTGTTTCATCTTTTTTGATATTTCAGCCAAATCGCCATCATTCATGACAAGTTCGCGCCAGCTGTTTAGCCAGGATTGCCACTGCCCATCAAGTTGTGGCGAAGTTTTAACATAAAAGCTCTTTTTCAAGGCTGAAACATCGTCCGGGATATGGGATAACTCGCGGAAGAAAAGGGGGTAATCCACCTCTGAGTCGATCATCAACTGCATCAACTGCTTGAAGAGTACTGGATGGAATTCAGTCAGGCCGAGTTTGGCTGCCCACATTTTTTGCATCTGTTCTTGCATGACTTCTGCAAAGTCGTGGCGTATCTGATCGAAATGCTCCAAAGCTTCAGTATCTTCTGCCAGCAGCGGCCTCACCGCTTTCCAGAACATGTGATAATTGGCCTCTGCCGCGGTTGGCTGATTGAAAAATGAAAAGTGCTGGCCGCCACCAGTCCAGGGCTGAAACGCAGGATCAAAAATTTCACAAAACCCAAAGGGGCCATAGTCGAGGGTAAAGCCACCGGCGGCACAGTTGTCACTGTTAAAATTCCCCTGGCAGTAACCAACACGTAGCCAATTGGCCACCAGTGAAGTAAGACGCTGGCAAAACAGTTTAGCCAACTCAATCAATTGCTCTGTAAAAGCAAGATACTGATTAATTTCGCTTTTATATTCCCGCTCAATCAAATGCGACACGATCATCCTCAACTCTTCCAGTGTTCTTGGATGCGCATGACTGCGGGCGCGCCGGGCAAATAACTCCAGCTGACCAACACGCAAAAAGGAGGGCGCAACCCGCGTTGCGATAGCCGCAGGATTATCCACCATAATATCGGGGTCAGTGTAGTGGGAATCCTGAGAATACCAGGGTCGGGCAACGGTCTCGGATTTGGAAACATACAGCGTCAAAGAGCGCGATGTCGGCACACCCAAGGCGTGCATATAATCCTGCGCCAGAAACTCACGCACACTGGAACGCAGTACCGCACGCCCGTCGCCACCACGGCAATAAGGCGTTCGGCCTCCCCCTTTCAATTGCATTTCCCTGCGCTGGCCATTGAAGACGCCTTCAAACACGGATATTGCCCGACCATCACCATAAGCATTGCCCGTACCGAATGGGCATTGTTGGGTATATTCAGTGCCATAAATCGACAGTGCATAACCTGTTGCCCAGCCCACCTGGCGCATAGGCTCCTGCGCCGCAGAGAGATTGCCGGAAAATACCTGGCGAAACTTTTCATCCAGCGCCAGCTCATCACTCAAGCCGAGTTCCCTAAAAAAAGTGCTGCTGTGAGTTACATATTCCGGGTCTGGAAGCGGTGTGGGCGTCACGGGCACGAAATGGCCGGAAAAAACCTGACGGGCACGGTGATCATGACCATCGCCGGTAGCGTCAGGGTCGGCATTCAAGGTGTCCATCAGGGAATAATCCGCCAGTCGAGCAAACGCATCGAAGTTTGTTATGCAGGACTCAGCAGAGGGTTTGGATGAATGTGGCATGGTTACTAGCACCGGTAGATTGTTGGCAAAGGCTAACACCATACTAACCGAAGCTACCCAGATGGCATGAGAAAGCACACTTCTGTCGGGCCAACTGATGCCCCTGAAAACCGGAATCCCGGTAAACGTTGCAACCCTCAGTCACTTGCACCTGTTCTTCGCCTGCAATCCGCTTGTCATGGATTTTTACACTACGGATTTCCCAGATATTTGGTGTCACGATCATCCAGTCCGGCAATCATGAACACCTACATCGGGATAATCAACTCAGTCCAGAAAACGGGCGGGAGGAAAAAACCACCCGCCCCCGGAATAACATCAGTAAATAGGGATATTGGCATAGCCCTGAGCCTGATAGCCGGTTAGGGAAACGAAGGTATTACCCACCGGCTTGATACCATCCAGCAACGTGCCGTTATCGACATTGAACAGGCGGGTAGCGACGGAACAGGCTTCCATACGCACACCTTCTTTCTGCAAATCAGCCAGTTGGGTGGCGATCTTGTCCAGATGTTCGTAATCGGTTAGTTCCATATCCTCCCTGTCCCTGGAGATCAGTTTTACCGACATCCCACGAAAAGCAAGAATGACATCCGGCTCCACCCCCTGACGTTTTAAGTCATCGACCGTTTCCCGGATAACCATCAGGTAAAGCGTCATTTTTTCTGCGCTGGCCATGTTGATGTCAAAAATGACCTTGCCCTTTTCAACCCCTTTAAGTGCGTCACTGTCATCAGGTTTGCTGACAGCAACAGGCGCTACGTTGTCGCCGGGCTTATCATCCGCAAACAGGTTGGGGGACAGCATTAACGAAGTAATCAAAACCAGTTTGCCAATGTTGCGCATATCCATCATCTCCTTTACATTAAAGAACGATTGTTCGTTCGGTTTTTGGGTAAAAATTTAGTGCCGATTTAGGGGCATATGCCGCGCCATGCTGCATTGGCGACTTCATCGGTATAGTCTGGCAGCGGATATTCCAGCACTTCGTCCAGATACAGGTTCATCATCCTCAATGCACCGCCAAACATGGTGGTAGCAGCAACCCACAGTTCCATTTGCCGAACCTCGCCAGCCGCCATTCCCTGTTCAATGACTTGTCGCATGATCTGAAATGGCCGGGAGGAACAAATAGGAGGCTCCCCGGGCAAATACTCTCGATGCTGTGCCAGCAATACAAACTGCATGACCTTGGGCTGTTCCACTGTCAGCCTGAACAGCCTGTCGATAATGGCGCGGCTTTGGTTAAAACACCCGCTGCATTGCTGGCATTCCTGCACGATCGCATCCTCCATCTGCCGTAACAGGCTTTCATACAGGGATTTGGCAAGCGCCTCCTTATTCTGGAAGTGATGATAAATAGCCCCGGTACTGACATCGGCCTTGCGCCGTATATCCTGGATGGAGGTATTGAAATAACCATGCGTGGAAAACAGATCCAAAGCAGTTGCCAGTATCTTTTCCCGTAAATCGTCGCCTTTTGTCCGTGCTTCGCCATTTGCTCTCATCATGGCACCCCAACTTACCAAACGAGCGTTCGGTCTGCAACTGGCATTAAGGATCATCATGTGAGATGACATCGCAATTAATGCAACTTAATTGCAAATACAAAGTAACCTCACCACACTTTTATGCAACCAAATTGCAACAAGGATTTCGACCATGTACAGCTGAAGTTTACCCCTCGATGCAAAAGCCAAGCTGGAAGCCGGTGAAGACCTGTTCAGCTTCAACCCCGACGCGGAATGCAAGATCAAGGATACAGCAGCACTATTCCACTACTTGTCGGCATAGTGCTGCTTCTGTTCCAGCAAGTGCTCATAGCGTTGGTCAGTCAGCGTTTTCAGGAAGGCTACCAGCGCATCCACTTCCTCATCCTTCAGCGCCGGAGCCTGAAAATCCTCATCTTCCAGCGCCAGATTACCGTCAACTTCGGGCGTATCCCACGGCTTGCCAGTTTCGGGGTTGAGCTTGCGTTTGCGGTTGTTGAACTTGTCGTAAAACAACACCACGGTTTTCAGGTCGCTGAACACACCGTTGTGCATATAGGGGCTGGTAATCGCCACATTGCGCAGGGTGGGAACCTTGAACTTGCCAGCTTCCTTGCCATCCTTCACGTCCGGGTGCTCCAGCAGGCCGTTGTCGATGAAAGCCTTGCCCTTGCCATTGGACTCACGCACGGCCTGATTGGCCGGAACCCCAAGGTTGTGGAACTCGTAATTGCTGAAAGTTTCACCCTCGCTGCCGGGAAACGCCTTTAACTGATGGCAGCGGTTGCAATTGGTGAACTGGTTGGAAAAGAACAGTGATTCACCCAAGGACTCCTGATCAGTCAACTCCACTTCCCCGCGCAGATAACGGTCGTACCGGGAATCAAATGGCGCAAACAGGTCAGTCTTTTCAAATTCACCGATGCTTTCCGCCATGGCTGCGTAGGCTGTGTCCGGCTTATCGAATACCGTATCGCCAAACAAGTGTTTGAATGCCGCCACATAATCCGCATTTTCCTGCAAGCGTTCCGACACAGTGGCTTTGTCGGGCATCCCCATTTCGACCGGGTTCAGCGGTGGGCCGCCTGCTTGCCCTGCCAAATCCTTTTCGCGCCCATCCAGAAACTGGCCACCGACATACCTGCCCTTTTTGTTCTGATGAAAATCCGGGCTGAAACGGGCATAAGCCGCAGAAGGGGCATTCCTGTCACCCAATGATTTACCGTCATCACCCAAAGACACAGCTTTGCCCACGCTGGTAGAACGGTTATCAACGAAACCATGTTCCGGGTTATGGCAGGTAGCGCAGGATTGAGTGCGGTTTTTCGACAAATTGACATCGAAAAACAGTTTTTTGCCCAGTTCAGTCTTGGTGGCAACGGGTTGGTCTGCGGCCAGCAGCGAACCGGCGGCAAACGGCAACAATAGCAAACAAGAAACCAAAGCACGCATAGGAGGGCTATCTGCAATAATTCAGGAGTTGCGAATATAAATGAGAACCACTTACATTACAACCAATACAGGATCAACGAACAGTATCCTCTTCCCACTCAAACCGCACCAGATTTCGCGCCTTTTCATTGAACTCCATGCCAATCAGGAAAATCCGCTGCTGCCCGTCACGGTGAGGTGCAGCGTAGTTCTTATCCTTGATCTGTTGCAAAGCGCTGCCATCACCTGCGGATTTATCCGTCATCTTGAACTCGAAGATATACACCTGCCGCTGCCCGTCCGGCAAAGTAAAGCGCAAGGTAATATCCACCCTGCCCTTATTGGTGCTTTCCTCCGCCCGCGTATCAAGGCTTAGGGAACACAGGAAAGCGTAAACCACCGCCGCGTAATAACCCTCATGCGCCGCCATCGGGTTGTTGGTGTGATTTTGGTGGGCAATGCTGTCAAACAGGGTGCGGAAACGCCGTTCCAGCGCCACAAAATCATTAGAAAGAAATGCCTGATAGATGGAACCACGCTCATGGCGGCTGTCGGTCAGGTAGTGTTCCAGCAAATACCCCATCAGACTGTAACGTACTTCCAGATTGGGGTAAGACAGGGTGTATTCCGGAGTACTGCCGGGGAACGCAACGGTTTCTTGCTTGATGGTCAGGTAGCCCGTCTGGAACAGCAGGGTTTCAAGCTGGATAGTATCCACGTCAAAATTACCCAGGGTCTTGTATTCCATGTGCACGGCTTCGAGATCAGGCAGGTGGTATGGCTTCTTGCGTAATACTTCCACCAGAAAGGTTGGCGTACCCGTTTCAAACCAGTAAGGCAGAAATTTGTGGCCTCCATCCACAAACAGCAGGATGTCGAACGGGTTGTAGACACTTTCCCCCAGCCAGTTATAGCCGTTGTACCATTGCTGCACAAGTGCCATATCTACGCCTTGCAGATGTTCAGCAAACTCTCGCTCCAGTTCAATTTGGGTATAACCACACAAGGCACTGTAACGCGCATCCAGCGTAATGTCCTTGAGGTTGTTTAACCCACTGAATAACGACACCTTGGAAAACTTGCTGACCCCGGTCAGCATGGCAAAGCGGATGTGGGCATCGTTATCCTTGATGACGGAATACAGGTTGCGCAAGCCGTCACGCATTTCTGCCGCAATCGCCGGGTTGCTGATGTTGTCGAGGATGGGCTTGTCGTATTCATCGACCAACACCACCACCGCTTGCCCGTATTTCGCTTTGGCGGTGCGTATCAGTTCTGCAAAGCAGGCTGAAAGGTTGGTTTCTGTGCAGGTAATATCCAACTCCTGTTGGCTTATGCGCAACAACTCCCCCATCTTGTCATCCAGCTCAGCCCGGTTGCGCAATTGCCCCGCCCCGAAACTGAACCGGATAACCGGATAGCTGACCGCCCAGTCCCAGTGCGGGTAGATATGCAAGCCCCGGAACAGGGTTTCATTGCCTGCAAACAACTGGTGCAGCGTATCTACCAGCAACGACTTGCCAAACCGGCGCGGGCGTGACAGGAAATAATAGCCGCCGCGCTCCACCAACTGTTGCACATACGCAGTCTTGTCCACATAAATGCAATCATCATCCCTGATTTTCTGTAAGGTGCTGATACCGATGGGTAAGTTTTTCATCTGCCGAAGCCTGCTGTGTGGATACCGGAACAGTATAGCGGATTCAGGGGCAGCGGGTTTGGATGGCTAGCCCGCCAGCACGCAAGAAAAAGGGGCCGAAGCCCCCAACGATGTTTCAAAATTCCAAGAGAGGAACCAGGATTCCGGTCAGGCCAGGGTTATTTTTATCAAGGCTAACCTGACAGGTTGTACACACATTGTTTTCAGGCGTAACCCTGCCCATAGCTTGGGGCAACGCTCTGTTTCGGCCTGAAAGGAATAATGTCCGCCATTGCTGGTGGCGGGAAAAAGTTGCGGTGAATGGTTTCCAGTTGTTGCCGCACGTCACAGGAACAGCGCGCCAGCAACAGGCATTTCACCAGCTCCTGCTGCACCCTTGGGCATGGGTTGCACAATTCATGCACGCAGAAATCGCCCTGCTCCAGGCACTCCTGCAATTCATCTTTTTCCAGCCGCGCTACCATTTCACCGGTATGGCGGTTATGCAGGCTGATGAACGGGTCAACCCGATCCAGCCAGGCATTGATGTAAAACGTCATTACGCACCTCCGCGTCTGTGTTTGCGAAAAGTGAGCCTGGCTGTGTGGAAGTTACATGACACATGGCTTGACTACCTGGGTTGCCATTTTTAGGAAAGGCAAAACCTGTTCGATGGAACAAATGATAATGATTCCCGTTAATGAGTCAAGCTTTTTATAATAATCATTCTCATTTTCAAAAATACACTGAGAACCACTTGCATTTACAAATGAGGATGGTTATCATCCGCCTTGTTATCAAGAATGATTACTGTTTAGGGGATAAAGTATGTACGTTTGCATCTGCCATTCCGTCACTGACAAAGCCATCAAGAAAGCGGTCAAGCAAGGCCACGACTCGCTGGAAGCCATCCAGCAGGAACTGAAGGTCGGCACCTGTTGCGGACGCTGCAAACACCATGCCCGTGAAGTAATCGACACAACCCTTAACCCTGAAACCTTTGACTTCAACCTGATGCAAGGTGCATTCGCATGATGACTGGAGCCTTGAGAATGACGGATGTGGAACCCAAACGGATCAATCTGGAAGAATTGATGCGTGGTTGTAAAAAGATCATCCTTCAGCACGGCAAGCGCCCTTACTGCCTGACCATCACCCGCCGGGGCAACCTGATCCTCACCTCGGCAGACGATGACGCAGACAAGCAGCCGGTGCCTGACCGTTCGCCTGAACGACCTACCGAGTAACCCTTCAGTACTACCGGTCAAGCCAGTCACCCTCCTCGACCCAGCCAGACCCTTTTATCGGAGCATCCCCAAACATGAAACGTATTAGCCAGATCGTGTCGGCAGCCCTGCTGGGTGGCATGTTGAGCGTCAATCCTACCCTCACACAGGCCGACACGGTTAGCGCCAAAGCCGTTATGGAAAATTACGTCAACTTGGCCGCCGCCAGTTTCGGCGATGCGCTGGCTACAGCCAACGTGTTGCAGGAAAAAGTCGATGCCTTCATCGCCAACCCGACCGATGCAACCCAACAGGCCGCCAAGGATGCCTGGCTGGCGGCCCGCAAGCCTTACAGCCAGACCGAAGCATTCCGTTTCAGCAACCCCAACGTGGATGAATGGGAAGGTCAGGTCAATGCATGGCCTCTGGACGAGGGTCTGATTGATTACGTCAAACAGGCTGTTTACGACCACGAAGAAGGCAACCCGTTTGCCAGCGCCAATATCATCGCGGGCAAAGATCCGATCAATGTTGAGTTGCTGAAATCCCTGAATGAAAAAGGCGGTTCCGAAGCCAATGTCGGCACCGGCTACCATGCCATTGAATTTCTGCTATGGGGTCAGGATTTCAACGCCGACCCCACAGACGCTGGCAAACGCCCTGCCACCGATTATGCCAAGGGCGACGCCTGTACCAACGGCAACTGCGAACGCCGTGGCGAATACCTGAAAGCCGCCACTGACCTGCTGGTGGCCGACCTGCAAACCATGGCCGACGACTGGGCAGATAGCAAAGACAACTACCGCCAAGCCTTCCTGTCGCTGCCTGAAAACGAAGCCCTGCGCCGCATGTTGTTCGGCATGGGCAGCCTGAGCCTGGGCGAACTGGCCGGTGAACGCATGAACGTGGCGTTGCTGGCGCATTCGCAAGAAGACGAGCACTCCTGCTTTAGCGACAACACCCACAATGACATCGCCGAAGGCTCAATATGCGTTTCAGGGTCTTGTTTTCCCCGGCATTGCAAACGTGATGGATAGCGGTAAAGTTAGTCATTTCCGATAGCCAAGGAGAGGCTTTATGACCTCGCTCATCAGTATTTCCAGCCTGACCAGTGATGCCGCCTGTTTCGAGCAAGTCCGTTCCGTGCGTTGGCCTAATGGGGTGATTTGTCCGCACTGCGGTTCACAGGACACTATCCGTCGAGGCAAGGATGACACCCAGCAGGAACGCCAGCGTTACCAGTGTAAGGATTGCCAAAAGCGTTTTGATGACCTGACGGGAACGGTGTTTGAAGGCCACCACCAGCCGCTGAAGGTGTGGGTGTTGTGCCTGTACCTGATGTCGTTGAACCTGTCCAACCAACAAATCGCCCGCGAATTGGGGTTGAACAAGGATGATGTTCAGGCGATGACGGAACAGTTACGGCGTGGTGTCGAGAAAAAAAACGCCAGTAAACCTGTTTGGGAATGTTGAATTTGATGAGGTTTATGTCAAGGCTGGACACAAGGGAAACCCCGAAGCCGTCGCGGATGCTGGGCGTGAAGGTCGCCGCCGCGCCCTGAAAGGTGCGCCGGGGCGTGGGACACTGGAAAAGGACAAACCACCCATTTTCGGCATGATCCAGCGTTCCGGGGAGGTCGTGATCCGTATGCTGGCGAATGTGAAACAGACGACGATCAAGCCGTTGATTGTGGAAACGGTGGCAGCAGGCACGCTGGTCTACACCGATGAGTACAACATTTACAGCCGATTGGAAGAATGGGGCTATGCCCACAAAACCGTCAACCATGGCGCAGGCGAATATGCCCGTGACGAAGATGGTGACGGTTTCCATGAAGTCCACGTCAATACGATGGAAGGTTTTTGGTCACTGTTACGCTCATGGTTACGACCTCATCGGGGGATCTCACAAGAAAAGCTACCGTGTTACCTTGCATTCTTCGAGTCTCTTCACAACATCAGGAAACGGGGGCAAGCTGCCTTACAGTCCTTGCTTTCGCTGCTGTTGGGATAAGACCCTGAAACGCATATTGAGCCTCGCCGAAAACGCCCGCAGCATCCAGAACATTTTCAACGGCATTTACACCCGTACCGATGGCAGCAAGGTGGAAGGCGCAAGCCTCGCCCAACTGGTCGCCAGCAAGGACGCAAAACTCAGCGAAACCCTGGCCAGCAAACTCGCCAACACCCAAAAAGCGGTTGAAGCCATCGTCGAAGCCGCCGAAAATGGCGAACATTTCGACCAGCAGATTACCCCGGACAACAAAGACGGCAACAAACGGGTGAAAGCCGCCATCACCGCCCTGCGTAGTCAGACCGGTGACATTGAAGCCGCCGCCAAAGCCGTGGGAATCGACAGCCTCAACCCGGAAAGCAGCGATTCGTTTGGTGGGTAAATGCATCCGACTCTAGCCATCGCCTTGAGCAGCCTGTTTGTGCTGCCGGGGCTAGCCAATAGCACTGGCAACCATTCCCTGAGCGTAGCCGAAGAGAACCCTCAACAACACGAAGACTTTGCCATCGGCGGCGCTTTCTTCCAACAGCCGTGGGTGATCGCGCCTGCCTCAACCACCGCCCGCGACGGGCTGGGGCCGTTGTTCAAGGCCAATAGCTGCCTGGCCTGCCACATCGGGCATGGTCGCGGCCACCCTCCCCTAACCGATGCGGAACCCTTTCTGTCAACGCTGGTGAAACTGAGCGTTCCGGCCACTACCGAAGCACAAAAAACAGTGGCTGAAAAACTCGGCGTTGCCCCCGAACCCGTCTACGGCGACCATTTACAAACCTTGGGCATCAAAGGTCTGCCGGGTGAAGGTATGCCCCATTTCAGCTACACCGAAATCAGCGGACAGTTTCAGGATGGTGAAGCCTGGAACCTGCAAAAACCCACATTGACCATCGGCCATCTGAACTACGGCGAACTGGCGCATGACGTCCAGCTTTCCGCCCGCGTTGCCCCGCCCCTGCCCGGCATGGGCTTGCTGGAAAGCATCCCGGAAGCTGAAATCCTCGCCAATGCCGACCTGGATGACCAGGATGACGACGGTATTTCCGGCAAACCGAATGTCGTCTGGGATATTGCCCAACAAACAACCGTGTTAGGCCGTTTTAGCTGGAAAGCCAGCCAGCCCAGCATCCTGCAACAAAGCGCGGATGCGTTCCGTAATGACATTGGCATTACCTCCTACCTGTTCCCCGAACAGCCGTGCAGCACGGCGCAAACGGACTGCCTGAGCCTGCCCGACGGCGGCAAGCCGGAAATCCCGGCGGATTTGCTGGAAAAAGTCGTGTTCCACATCGCCAACCAACCGGTTCCGGTACGCCGGAACGTGGACGACCCGCAAGTCGCTCAAGGGCAGAAACTGTTCCATCAGGTGGGATGTGCTGCTTGCCACACCCCTACCTTTCCGTCACTGGCAAACCAGCCGCACCAGCCTTATACCGATTTGCTGCTACACGACATGGGCGCAGGGCTGGCGGACAACCGCCCAGAATTTGCCGCCTCCGGCAGCGAATGGCGTACCCCGCCGTTGTGGGGTATCGGCCTGACGGCAAAGGTCAACGGCCACACCCGCTTCCTGCATGATGGCCGCGCCCGTAACCTGCTGGAAGCTATCCTGTGGCACGGTGGTGAATCTGAATCCACCAAACAGGCCGTATTAGCCATGAATAAACCCGAACGCGAAGCGCTGCTGCGTTTCCTCAACTCGCTGTGATGGGACGACTGATGTTCAAGAAATTTTTCCTCTGCCTGCTCCTGTTCCCGCTGCCCCTGCTGGCGGAAACACCGGCGGTCGCCCCCGCCACCCCGCTACCGGATGTTGACAAACTGCTGGCGCAACTGGTGGATGGTGCCATCATCCCGCTTTACCGCGAACTGGAAGTCGCTGCCAACACGCTGGAACAACGCAGCAAGGCTTTTTGCGCCGAGCCAGACGCCGAAAAATTCCGGGTATTGCGCGAAGGCTGGGGCGAAACCCTGCTGGCCTGGCATCACACCGATGCGCTGTTGTTCGGCCCGGCGGTAGAAGAACAGATTGATTTCAGCATCAACTTCAACCCGCCGAAAAAGTCCATCATCAACGGGTTGCTGGGTGGAACTGACGAGCTGACCCCAGCCGCCATCGACAAAGCCGGGGTTGGTGGGCAAGGGCTGGGTACGCTGGAATTCCTGCTGTTTGACCGCGACAAAACCGAAGCTGAGCAACTGGCAGCCTTCCAGGGCGATGCAGGCAAGCGCCGTTGCGCCTACGTACAAGCCGCCAGCGAGCTATTGCATCAGGACATCAGCACCATCGCCGATGGTTGGGTGAAAGACAGCCGGGGATACGCCACTGCTTTCCGCACCGCTGACAAAGGCAATGCCACCTTCGCCAGTGCACGTCAGGTAGTCGATCTGCTGGTGGGCAAGCTGTACCAGTCCGCCGAGAAAACTTCCAAAAAACGCATCGGCAACCCGCTGGGCAAAGGCATCAACCTCAACAGCAAAGGCAAGCAGGAAATCCTCAACCAGTCCAACGCCTACCAACTGGAAGCCTGGCGCAGCGGCTATTCGGTCAGGGTGGTGCGCGCCAACGTGGAAGGGATGCAACGCATCATGCGCGATGGGGGGCTGTTCCAGTGGCTGCGTGAGCATGACAACAGCAAGACAGCCAAATGGATCGCCGATGCGATGGAACAACGCTTTAACAACTACCTCAAACTGCCCATACCCACCACTGACCCCTTTACCCTGATCCGTAACGGCCAGGGCAAGGAGCTGGATGGTTACTACTACCTCGGCAATGACATTCAGATGGGTATCAAGCGCCAACTTGCCAAAGTCATGCGCGTGCAACTTGGCTTCAACGACAACGATGGGGATTGACGCATGAACCGCCGCACCTTCCTGCTATTCGCCACTGCCAGCGCGCTGGGTTCCGCCATCGGGGTCAGTTCCCTGATGAAACAGGCCGCTGCTGCGCCCACCGCCCCCAGCCTGTTGTATTCCGCCAGCGACAACCCGGCGGGTGGGCATTTCCTCACCCGGCTGGACATGCGCAGCGGACAGGTGCAATCCATCGCCGTGCCGGTGCGCGGCCATGCCGTGCTGCCATTGGCAGACAGGCGGGTACTACTGTTCGGAAGGCGGCCAGCGTTTGAAAGCGCGGAGGTAAATGTCGGTGACGGGAGTACAACGCCGTTCAAGGCGACGTCAGGGCGGCATTTTGATGGCCACGGCTGCTTATCGGCATCCGGTGATGTGCTGTTCACCACCGAAAACGCCTACGACGAAAAACGCGGCGTACTCGGCATCCGTGACAGCAAAACCTTCCAGCAGCTTGGCGAATACGACACCTACGGCCTTGACCCGCACGATGTACAACTGATGCCCGACGGCAAAACGCTGGTGGTGGCCAACGGCGGCATTGAACAACACCCCGACTTCGGGCGGCGCAAGCTCAACCTCGACACCATGCAACCATCACTGGTGTATATCGACGCCGCCAATGGCAAGAAAATCGACGAATACCGCCTGCCTGACCATCACCTCAGCATCCGCCACCTGATTGCCACCGCCGATGGCAGCGTGGGCGTAGCCTTGCAATACGAAGGCGACTTGTACCGCCGCCAACCGGCGTCACTAGTGGCATGGCAGGACAAAGGCAGCGACCTGCAACTGCTCGACATCAACCCCGCTGACGTGGCGCGTTTCAACGGCTACATGGCGGATCTGGCTTATGACCCGCAGCAGCAAATCCTTGCCGTATCCTCACCACGCGGCAACCACGCCAGTTTCTGGAGCACCCGCGAACGCCGTTTCCTGCACGCGCAGCCGCTATCTGAACCCAGCGGCGTCGCCTTCCTCGCCGACCAAAACCGGTTTCTGGTATCGGACGCGACCGGCGGCATCCACACCTTTCCCTCAACCCCACAACCCGCATCAGCCAGTCTGTTGCACCAGTTCCCGGATAAGCACTGGGATAACCATCTGGTGCTGGCATGACTCCGGACAAGCCAATGCAAGCAACTTTAAAAAACTCTGGAGATTCCCCTATGAAAAAGACCTTGCTCAGCTTCCTGATTGGCGCATCCCTGGCAGCGCCCGCTTATGCCGAAACCACCCTCAGCGGCCTGGTGGAAGTGGAAGCCGGTTTTGTCAACGCCGATGAAGCAGACAGCAGCGACCTGACGGTTTCCACCGTCGAACTCGGCGTTGACAACCCGTTGAACGACAAGCTGGAAGGCCACCTGCTGTTCCTGTACGAACAAGGCGAAAACGATGACAACATCAGCGTCGACGAAGCCACCCTGACCTTCAAACCGCGCGCAGGGCTGGACATCACCGCCGGGCGCATGTACGTGCCCTTCGGCAAGTTTGACAGCAACATGGTGTCCGACCCACTGACGCTGGAACTGGCGGAAACCCAGGAAGAAGCCGTGCAGGTCGGCATGGGCAATGGCAATGTGTCCGGCTCCGCCTACGTGTTCAAGGATGACGAAGACGGCGGCGGCAAGATCGACGATTACGGCGTCAACCTGGATTTCGCCACCGAAACGGTCGGCGCGGGCATCAGCTACATTTCCGACGTGAACGACAAGGCTGCCTCCGGCGTGGGCGTATACGCATCCGGCCAGATCGGGCGCGTGGGTGTGATTGCCGAACACATCAAGGTGGACGAAATCACCCTGGAAGATGCCAGCACCGCCAAACCTTCCGCCACCAATCTGGAAGCCAGTATCGACATTGGCAATGACCGCACCATCGCGCTGGCTTACCAAAAAACTGACGCAGCGGAAACACTGGAACTGCCGGAAACCGCCACCGGCATTGCCTACCGGATGCCGGTGTTCGAGAAAGCCAGTTTCGCCGCCGAATACATGAAAAACGACCATTACGACGGTACGGATGAGGATGTTGTCACCCTACAAGTTGCCTACGAGTTTTAGGTCACCCGTATATCCACACTGACGAAACTGCCCAACAAGATCAAGCCACTCCTCCTCAAAACAGGGGGGGTAGCAAGGTATAAGTCAGGCCGACAGCGGCACAGAAAGAAATCACATGCATGACATCCGCCTTGTATTTCCACAAGGCAACGAATGCGCCCACTGCCACCAATACCGCAAACCACTCAAACGGGGCAGTAAACGGCGTGGCTGTACTGGCTTGCGGGAAAAAGGTATGCCAAGCGAAAAATACCGCCAGATTCATGATCACGCCCACCACTGCGGCGGTCACACCGGTCAGGGGTGCGGTAAACTTGAGGTCATTGCGCGAGCTTTCCACCATCGGCCCCGCCGACAGAATAAACAGGAAAGACGGCAAAAAGGTGAAAAATGTCGCCACTGCCGCCCCGGCAAAACCGGCGGCAAGCGGATTGACAAACACTGCCTTGGTCACTCCGCCCAGATAACCCACCCAGGTAACGACCATGATCAGCGGCCCCGGCGTGGTTTCACCCAGTGCCAAACCGTCGATCATCTGCGGGCCGGTTAACCAGCCATAGTGTTCCACCCCGCCCTGATACACATACGGCAGCACCGCATACGCGCCGCCGATGGTCAGGAATGCCGCTTTGGTGAAGAAACTGCCCATGTCATTCAGGGTTTGTTGCCCGCCAACCACCAGCATGGCCACCAACCAGATGGTAACGAAAGCCGCAACTGTCATCCCCAGTTTCAGCCACGAGAATTGCGCGTGCGGCGGGGTTGGGGTGTGGTCATCAATCACCGCTGCACCGTAAGCCTTGTCGGATGCGCCATGACCACCACCGCCCCTGAATTTGTCTGGCATGACTTTGCCGCCAATCACGCCCAACAGGGCTGCCACCAGCACAATCCACGGAAAACCGACCCCAAACACAAAGATAGCGACAAAAGCCGCAGCCGCGATACCCCACAGGACGCTGTTTTTCAGCGCTTTGGAACCAATCCGCCACGCCGCAAACAACACAATTGCCACCACCGCCGGTTTTATGCCGTAGAACAAGCCTTGCATCAGCGGTACATCGCCCCACGCCAGATAAGCCCCCGCCAGCAACGACAACAGCAGGAACGCAGGCAGGAAGAACAACACCCCTGCCATCACCGCGCCCAGCACACCATGCATCAGCCAGCTAATGTAAATGGCGAGCTGGATCGCTTCCGGCCCCGGCAAAATCATGCAGAAATTCAGCGCATGCAGGAAACGGTGTTCCGAAATCCAGCGTTTTTTTTCCACCAGATCGGTGTGCATCAGCGCAATCTGCCCCATCGGGCCACCAAAGCTGATGAAACCCAGCTTCAGCCAGTAGAAAAACGCCTGCCCCAAGGGCGGGGCTTGCGGCGCTGTCTGTGGTATGTCGCTCAAAGGGGAAACCTCTGGTGGTATTAATTGTGCTCAGTATTGTGACGCATCGCCTCGCTAACAGGCAAAAAGTTTGAAGGGATAAAACACAATCTGATTTACCGTCAGCCTCTCACCTATGCGGAATAATCGTTAAATATAGGACTTACGCATTGACGAAGCAGCCCTGTCTGTGTCAGGAATAAGTTTTTCACGCGACATAAAAGCCAATGATAAGAAGGCCCAAACGCCCACCGACAGCCAATTGCACCCTGCCAATGTACATGGGGTTTCTGATGAGTGAACCGAAATCAAGCACCTGCACCCGCCTGTCGGAAGTGATGGGCATCTCGCATGACAGTGTAAACCGCTTCCTGTTGCGGGAAGCCTATGAGCCAAAAGACCTGTTCAACGAAGCATCGCGGCTGCTGAACCTGGTGGGCGGGACATTGAATGTGGATGACAGTACGCTGGACAAACCCTACAGCCAGCATATGGAGCTGGTTGGACACTTCTGGTCAGGCAAGCACCACCGGGTGGTCAAGGGGCTGAACCTGATCACGTTGTATTACAGTGACCCGCAAGGGCGCAGCCTGCCGGTCAACTACCGGGTGTATGACAAGGCAGAGGGCAAGACCAAGAATGATTATTTCCTCGACATGCTGGAGGACGTGTTGGCATGGGGGCTGCAACCCGCCTTCATGACCGGGGATAGCTGGTATTCCTGTGTGGGCAACCTCAAAACGGTAAGAAACCACCGCATGGGGTTCCTGTTCGCTGTGGAAAGCAACCGCCGGGTATCCACCGAAAAGGGGTCATGGGTGCAGGTACAGAAACTGGACATCCCTGCTGACGGGCTGAGGGTCTGGTTACGCGAATTTGGCGAGGTAAAGCTGTTTCGGACGCAGTTAAAAGACCAACTGCGCCATTACGTGGTTTTCCTCCCGAATGCTGACGCCTATGACACCTTCCAGCAAGCGGATTTCCAGACCCTGCATGACCAGCATTGGCAGATTGAGCAATACCACCGCATGATCAAGCAGGTCTGCCATATCGAGAAATTCCAGGTACGCGGCAACGTCCCGATACGTAACCATATCTTTGCCGCCTTGTGCAGCTATGTCCACCTGCAACAGATGCAGTTTGTTGACATCATCAGCAACGCCTACCAATGGCAACGCGACTTGTACACGGATGCTGTGGCTGCTTTTGTCAGCCGCTTCATGCAAGGCAAGCAGCACCTCAACCCACAATTTCAGGCCGCCGTCAATGCGTAAGTCCTAAAATAATGAGAATTACTTGCATTCCCACTTAGCATATAGATAATGCAAATCTTTCTTGTTTCTATTCTCAAAAGAGGTTCACCCCCAATGTTCAAGAAGATTGCCCTGGCGTTACTGGTAAGCAGCCTTGCTGCCCCCGCGCTGGCGGAGGGCGAAGTCAACGTATACTCCGCGCGCAAGGAACAACTGATCAAGCCCCTGTTCGACAAATTCACCGAACAGACCGGCATTGCGGTCAACCTGGTCACCGGCAAGGACGACGCCCTGCTGGAACGCCTCAAGCTGGAAGGTGAAAACACCCCCGCCGACCTGTTGATGACCGCTGATGCAGGCCGTTTGTATCGTGCAGTGGAAATGGAATTGACCCAACCGGTCGAGTCCGAAGTGCTGGCTAAAGACATTCCCGACAACCTGCGCGACCCCGCCAACCAGTGGTTCGGCCTCACTTCGCGCGCCCGCCCGATTTTCTACGTGAAAGACAAGGTGAAGCCGGAAGCGCTTTCCACCTACGAAGACCTCGCTGACCCGAAGTGGAAAGGCCGCATCTGCATCCGCTCTTCCGACAACATCTACAACCAATCCATGCTCGGCTCGATGATTGCGGTCAACGGCACAGAAAAAGCGCAGGCATGGGCGGATGGTTTCGTGAAGAATTTCGCCCGCCCACCAGAAGGCGGCGACCGTGACCAGATCAAGGCAGCAGCGGCAGGTCAGTGTGATATTGCCATTTCCAACACCTACTACTACGGGCAAATGCTCGGCAGTGATGATGCGGAAGAGAAAGCAGCGGCGGAAAAAGTCGCCATTTTCTGGCCAAATCAGGCTGACCGTGGCACACACATCAACATCAGCGGTGCGGCAGTCACCAAAACCGCCACCAACAAGGGCAACGCCATCAAACTGCTGGAATTTCTGGTCAGCGATGAATCACAGCAATGGTATGCCGAAGCCAATCAGGAATACCCGGTCAAGGCAGGCATCGCACCCAGCGAACTGCTGAAAGGTTGGGGCGAGTTCAAGGCTGACAGCCTGAACCTGTCCGAGCTCGGCAAAAACAACGCCGAAGCAGTCAAGATCATGGACAAAGCCGGTTGGAAGTAAGGCGTTACCTGTGGCGCGTCATGCTCAGCGGCATGGCGTTGCTCACGGCGCTGCCGATACTGGCGGTGTTTGGCTACGTCTTCGTCCCCGCCCCCGAGGTCTGGCAACATCTGGTTGATACGGTACTCACCGATTACCTGCTCAACACGTTGCTGCTGGCTGTAGGGGTGGGTTGCGGCGTTTTGCTGCTGGGGCTTCCGGCAGCGTGGCTGAACAGTATGTGCCGGTTTCCGGGGCAGCGCCTGTTCGAGTGGGCGTTGTTGCTGCCGCTGGCGATGCCTGCCTACATCATTGCCTACACCTACACCGGGATGCTGGATTTTTCCGGGCCGGTGCAAAGCCTGTTGCGTGAGACGACCGGCTGGGGGTATGGCGATTATTACTTCCCCAATGTGCGCTCGCTGGGTGGGGCGATTGTGATGCTGTCGCTGGTGCTGTTTCCGTATGTGTACCTGCTGGCGCGGGCGGCTTTTCTGGAGCAGTCGATTTGTGTGCTGGAAGTGAGCCGCACGCTGGGCGCAAACCAGTGGCAGAGTTTTTTCCGTGTGGCGCTGCCACTGGCGCGGCCTGCCATCATCACCGGCCTGTCGCTGGCACTGATGGAAACGCTGGCGGATTTCGGCACGGTGCAGTATTTCGGCGTGACCACCTTTACCACCGGCATTTTCCGCACCTGGTTCGGGCTGGGGGATCATGCAGCGGCTTCGCAACTGGCGGCGCTGCTGATGGGGTTTGTGTTCGTACTGATCCTGCTGGAACGCTGGTCGAGGCACAAGGCGCGTTACCACCATACTTCCAGCAAGTATTCGCGTTTGCCGCGCTATCCGTTGCAGGGTGGAAAAGCGCTGGTGGCGGTGCTGGTATGCGCCCTGCCCCTGCTGCTGGGCTTCGTGATTCCGGTCGGGCAATTGCTGTACTGGAGCATGGGCACGGCAGCGGATGGGCTGGATGCGGATTTCCTCAAGCTGGTGTGGCATAGCCTGTTGCTGGCAGGGCTGGCGGCGCTGTTTGCGTTGCTGCTGGCGCTGGTGCTGGGTTACGGCAAGCGCCTGAGTAACGATCCACTGGTGAACCTGACCTCGCGGATTGCCGCGATGGGTTACGCGATTCCCGGCACGGTGATTGCGATTGGCGTGCTGATCCCGTTTGCGTGGGCGGATACGCAGCTCAACAACCTGAGCAAGCAGTGGTTCGGAACCCATGTCGGGCTGCTGCTGAGCGGCACACTGTTTACCGTGCTGTTTGCCTACAACGTGCGCTTCCTGTCGGTGTCGTTGCAAACGGTGGAAGCGGGGCTGGGCAAGATCAAGCCGACGGTCGACAACGCCGGGCGTTCGCTGGGTCTGAGTGCTTTCGGCGTATTACACAAGCTGCATTTGCCACTGATGAAAGGCACGCTGCTGACCGCCATCCTGCTGGTGTTCGTCGATGTGCTGAAAGAATTGCCCGCCACCCTGATCCTGCGCCCGTTCAATTTCAACACGCTGGCGGTGCGGGCGTATGAACTGGCGTCGGATGAGCGGCTGGCGGAGGCGGGCTTGCCTGCGCTGATGATTGTGGCAGCGGGGATTATTCCGGTAGTTCTGCTTAGCCGGTCTATTGGGAAATCGCGGGCTGGGGAGAAATGAAATGAGCAAGTTAACCCTTCAAAACATCCACATCCGCTACGGCGACAACGCCGTTGTGCATGATGTCAGCCTGACGGTGGAAGACGGCCAGATCGGTTGCCTGCTGGGGCCTAGCGGCTGCGGCAAGACCACGCTGTTGCGCGCGATTGCCGGTTTCGAGCCGGTCACGCAAGGTACGGTTATCCTCAAAGATCAGGTAATCAGCGCACCCGGCAAACACCTGCCGCCAGAGCAGCGCAACATCGGCATGGTATTTCAGGATTACGCGCTGTTTCCACACCTGAGCATTGCCAGCAACATTACGTTTGGCATCCATAAGCAGTCCGGCAAGGACAAAGCTCAACGGGTAGCAGAATTGCTGGAACTGGTGAACCTGCCCGGTTACGAAAAACGTTACCCGCACGAGCTTTCCGGCGGCCAGCAGCAGCGGATTGCATTGGCACGCGCGCTTGCACCGCGCCCCCGCCTGTTGCTGCTGGACGAACCCTTCGGCAGCCAGGATGTGGAATTGCGCGAAATGCTGGCCCGCGAGGTGCGTGACATCCTCAAGCGTGAAGGCATAACCGCGCTTCTGGTCACGCACGACCAACACGAAGCGTTTGCGATGGCGGATGAAATCGGTGTGTTACAGGCGGGGCGTTTGCAGCAGTGGGACACGGCCTACAACCTGTACCATAAGCCTACCAACCCGTTTGTGGCGGGTTTCATCGGGCAAGGGGCGCTGATTCCCGGCACGGTGCTGAACCACAATACGGTGATGACGCTGATCGGCCCGGTACAGGGTCTAGTCCCGGAAGATTGCTTGACGGAATCGGCGGTGCATGTACTTATCCGCCCCGATGACCTGAAGCTGGTGGCGGATGCGCCGCGCAAGGCAACGGTAGCATCACGGATGTTCCGGGGCGCGGAATACCTGTACACGCTGGCGCTGGCGGATGGCAGCCAGATACTGGCGCTGGCTCCCAGCCATCAGGCGTATGCAGTGGGGAATACGGTCTGTTTCGAGCTGGACATGCAACATCGGGTGATTCTGCCTGCCAATTGAAAAGTTTTCTGCTTACCCAGCAGTTCGGGTCATCTTTTCGAACCGTAGAAACCAAAAAGGCCAGTCGTTTTTGACTGGCCTTTTAAATTTGGTGCCGAGAAGAGGACTCGAACCTCCACGGGAGTTACCCCACTAATACCTGAAACTAGCGCGTCTACCAATTCCGCCACCTCGGCATTTCACAAGCAGTGCTGCGTTGTGAGAGGCGAATCTTATAGAGCTTGCTGCACCTTGTCAAATACGAAAAAGCACTTTCATAACATTTTTTTGCTATGCTAGCCGCACACGAATTACAACACGACAAAGGGACTCCCGATTGAAGTTTAAAGACCCCCACAACCAGCGCGAAGCCGAGAAATACGACAACCCGATTCCCAGCCGCGAACTGATCCTGCAAATCCTGGATCAGAGCGGCCAGCCGCTGGATTTCGCCGACCTGTCCGGCAAATTGCACCTGACAGAAGAGCGCGACCTTGACGCCCTGAAAAAACGCCTGCGCGCCATGGAGCGTGACGGCCAACTACTCTACAACCGCCGCCGCCAATACGTGCCGATTGCCCACACCGACCTGATTGCCGGGCGCGTGATCGGCCACCCGGATGGCTTCGGCTTCCTGAAACCGGATGACGGCAGCGCCGACCTGTTCCTGCATGCCAAGCAAATGCGTTCCCTGATGCATGGCGACCGCGCACTGGTCACTGTGCGCGGGCTAGACCCCAAAGGGCGGCGCGAAGGCGCTGTGGTGGAAATTCTGGAGCGTGGCACTACCCAAGTAGTTGGGCGTTATTTTCTGGAAGGCAACATCGGCTTTGTCACCCCTGACAATTCCCGCATCAGTCAGGACATCCTCATCCCCCCCGATGCTGTCGGCGATGCCCAACCCGGCCAGATCGTGGTCGCCGCCATCATTGAACAGCCCTCCAAATACACCCAACCCAAAGGCAAGGTCGTGGAAGTGCTGGGCGACCACATGGCTCCCGGCATGGAAATCGACGTGGCCATCCGCAGCCACCAATTACCTTACGAATGGTCACCGGAAATCCGCGAAGAAGCAGACCATTTCGGTTACGAAGTCCCCGAAGACGCCAAGAAAGACCGTGAAGACCTACGCGACACCCCATTCGTGACCATCGACGGCGAAGACGCCAAGGATTTCGACGACGCCGTGTATTGCGAACGTGAAGGCAAAAACTGGCGTCTGCTAGTAGCGATTGCCGACGTATCGCACTACGTCCAGCCAGATTCAGCCATTGGCCGCGAAGCCACCGAACGCGGCACTTCAGTCTATTTCCCCGGCAAGGTCATCCCGATGCTACCGGAAATCCTCTCCAATGGCTTATGCTCACTGAACCCACACGTCGACCGGCTGTGCATGATTTGCGACATCGAAATCGGCCCACGCGGCAAACTGATCAGCTACCAGTTTGTGGAAGGCTTGATGCATTCCGCCGCCCGCCTGACCTACACTCAAATGGCCAGGATTGTGGTCGAGCGTGACCAGGCAGCCCGTGAAGCCGTGCCGGATTTGTGCGAGCATCTCGATGATTTGTACGAGCTTTACAAGGTACTGCGCAAGGCGCGCGACCGGCGCGGTGCCATCGACTTTGAAACGGCTGAAACCCGCATCCTGTTTGATGCCGAACGCAAAATCGAGGCGATTGTCCCCACCGAACGCAACGACGCCCACAAGCTGATCGAAGAGTGCATGATTCTCGCCAATGTGTGCGCGGCAACCTACCTCAGCAAGTACAAGATCCCTGCCCTGCACCGCCTGCACGAAGGCCCGACCGCTGAAAAGCTGGCAGACCTGCGCCAGTTCCTCAACGGTCTGGGGCTTTCCCTCGGTGGCGGCGATGAACCCACCCCGACGGATTACACCAAACTGCTCAACAGCCTGGGTGACCGACCGGATCGGCACATGATCCAGACCGTGCTGCTGCGCTCCATGTCACAGGCAGTCTACAGCCCTGAAACCAAAGGCCATTTCGGGCTAGCGCAAACCCACTACGCGCATTTTACCTCGCCTATTCGCCGTTACCCGGACTTGCTGGTACACCGTGCCATCCGCCACCTGATCCGTGGGGGCAAAGCCAGCAACTTCCAGTATGCCTACAAGGACATGGTAGCGCTGGGCGAACATTGCTCCATGACCGAACGCCGCGCTGACGATGCCACCCGCGACGTGACTGCGTGGCTGAAGTGCGAATACATGCAGGAGCATGTCGGCGACAGTTTCAGTGGCGTCATTTCCGGCGTCACCGGTTTTGGCCTGTTCGTGGAACTGAGCGACATCTACGTGGAAGGGCTGATCCACATCACCGCCCTGACCAGCGACTACTACCACTTTGACCCGGCCAACCACCGCTTGACCGGTGAAAATTCCGGGCGTATCTACCGCCTCGGCGACACCATCCAGGTCACGGTTGCGCGGGTAGACCTCGACGAACGCAAAATCGACTTCGTGCTAGCCAAAACGGAAGGTGAACAGGAGCGCAAACCTGCGGGTAAAAGCCGCAAATCCGGCAGCAAAACCAAAGGCAAAAAGCCCTCCCCAACCGAACAGAAGCCTGCTGCCAAACGTGAGGCAAAACCCGCCGCCAAGAAACCGACCAACCGCAAACCCCGTAAGAAGAAACCGAAAACCTGATGGCAAAATCGACCATTTACGGCATCCACGCCGTCGAAACCGCGCTGCGCAATGATGCAGAAAGCCTCGGGCAAATCTGGCTGGATAAACGCAGCCGTAACGACCGCCTGAAAAAGCTGGAAAAACTGGCGGCGGAAAGCGGCTTGCACCTGATTCTCGCTGACGCTGAGCGGCTGGACAAAATGGCTGGCCACAACCGCCATCAGGGCGTGGTTGCCGAGTACTACAAGCTCAAGTCCTACACCGAAAACGACCTCTACGATTTGCTGGACGAGTTAGAAGCAGCCCCGTTCCTGCTAGTGCTGGATGGTGTCACCGACCCGCACAACCTCGGCGCGTGTTTGCGCACAGCAGAAGGCGCTGGCGTCCACGCCGTGATTGCCCCCAAAGATAACGCCGCCAACATCACTCCGACAGTGCGCAAGGTCGCGTCTGGCGCGGCTGAAATCGTGCCTTTCATCCCCGTCACCAACCTCGCCCGCACGCTGGATACGCTCAAGGAACGCGGCATCTGGCTAACCGGCACCAGCGACAAGGCCAGGCAGACGCTCTATCAGGCTGATTTGAAAGGGCCAATGGCGCTGGTGATGGGCGCGGAAGGCGCAGGCATCCGCCGTTTGACAGAAGAGCGTTGCGATTACCTGATTTCGATTCCGATGAAAGGCCAGGTGTCTAGCCTGAATGTGTCGGTGGCGACTGGTGTGTGCCTGTATGAAGCCTTGAGGCAACGTCACGGTTCAGAATAATAATCGTATTTGCTCAGCATGTCGCTGGTGAACCTCCATGCCTCGTTATAGGAAAGCCCGCTGTTGTCCGGAATAATGACTTTTACATACAAGTCCGTGCTGTGCTGCGCTTTCAAACCGGCCAATTCGCTTTCCAGCGCGGCGCGGCTAACGCTGCGCAAACTGCCCTCACCCGGTTTGCGGATGCTGTAGCCGGATTTGCTGTACACCACTTCCACCACCTGCTTGCCTTTGGCGGAGCGTGCTGGGCGCAGCAGTTTCTGGTATTTGCTGTCGAGTTCGGTGTATTCGCCTTTGAGGCTCAGCAGTTGCTTTTCGCTTTCGTCGACCTTGGTGCGCAGGGCGGTTAACTCGGTTTCCTTGCTATCAGCGCTGTCTCGGGCGGCAGCCAGTTCTGCCTGGGTACGTTCGCGTTCCGCCATGATGTCAGCAAACTGCTTTTGCAGATCATCCAGCGTCTTGTCGCGGGTAGCAAGCGCACTCTGCTGCTCCTGGGTCTTGTCTTGCAATTCCGCCAGCGCTGCATCCTTGTCAGTGCTGGCAGTGCGCGCCTGTTCGGCTTCAGCGCGGCTGCGCAACAACTCCATTTCCAGCGAGGAACTGCGCTGTTGCAGGTAATCAAGCTGCTCTTCCAGCGTAGCGTTAGCCTTGAGCTGGAATTCGGCCTGTTCAGCGGCTTTCTGCGCTTCCAATGCCGACCTTTGCGCCTCGAATGCGGCCTTTTGCGCTTCCTGCTGAGCAGATTGCTCCGCCAGGATGCTGTGGCGCAACTCGTCCAGCAACCGGGTATTGGTCAGCACTACGGCCACCGTGACGATCAGGAAAATCATGGTGATGACCATCATGATGTCGGTGAAGGATGGCCAGAAACTTTCCTCAAAATCATCACGCCCACTGATCAGGGATGCAAACGAAAAATGCCCGTCACTCATGCCCTACCCCTTCGGTTTGTCATCGAGGCGGAAGCCTTCGCGGATAGAATCGCGGATGATCTGGATATTGCCGCCACTTTGCGCCACGGCTGTTTGCAGGTCATCCGCCGCCAGTTGCAGACGCTCGCCCGCGTGTAAGAAACGATCCTGGATCAGGTGAATGGCCTCCGCCGCTCGGCGCAATTCCGCCGTCAGCACTGCCACGTCGTGCAGCATACTGTTTTCCGCATGTTTGAAGCGCGGCAGGATGTACAGCGTGGTAAGATTTTCCACATTCGCCAGCAACTGGGTACGCGCATCCTGCAAGCGCAGGTGGAAATAGGCGAAAAAGACATAGCAAACGATGGCGGTAATGGTGGTGCTGAGCGCGTTGGACATGCCGCCGACAATCGTACCCATCTGCTGCATGTTTTCCGGTGAATTCAGCAAGCCAGCCGCGCCCATCAGCGCAATCGACAACGACACCACTGTGCCGAACACGCCAGACAGAATCAGGATGTTGTGCACGAAACGCACCAGCGTGAACTGGGTGGACTGGCTAGCAGCCAGGGTAGAAGCCAGTGCCGCCTGATTCACTTCCGCGTGCTGGCGTGCGATAGTCTGCACCGCACGGTAACGGTCTACGATCATGGCGCTGTCCGGCAGGTCATGGGTGGGGTTGGGCGCGCCCTCTTCCACCCGCTTGAGGAAACGTTGCAGCACCTCCTGTTCACGGGTAAAACCGAGGAACATCAGGATCATGCGCACCAGCCCGATCAGAAAAATCAACAGGATGACCCCATTCAGCACCAGCCCCAGTTGCCCCGCCTGGGTGCTGTAAAAGAAGTGCGTGACCTGATCCTTGTTCAGCAGGACGAACACGCCCAGCAGGAACAGGACAACCAGCATCTGCAACAGGGTCAGGTAATAGCGCGTTTTAATCGGTTTCAGCATCAGTTTCGGTATCCTTGGCGTATGGCTGGCGTGGTATGGCTTCGACCGGTACAGGCTCGGTAATGTTCCGCCCGGATGAAATCCCCAGTTCCGACAGTCTGCGCACCCCCGGCAACACACTGCGCTCCAGCGACCCCAACGCTTTGTTGTAGGTATCCACGCTGCTGCCGAGATTACGCCCCAGACGCTCCAGATGGTCAAGAAAAACCGTTAATCTTTTGTGTAATTCTTCGCCCAAATCACGCACCTTGCCTGCATTTTCGGCAAGAACCGCCTGTTTCCAACCGAATGCTACCGCCCGCAGCAGTGCCACCAGGGTGCTCGGCGTCGCCAGGATCACCTTGTCGTTGAGGGAATCGTGCAGCAGGGTTTTGTCCTGTTCCAGCGCCGCACCGAGGAACTGTTCGCCGGGAATGAACAGCACCACGAAATCGGGCGACTGCTCGAATTGTTCCCAGTAACGCTTGCCAGCCAACACCCGGACGTGTTCGCGCACATGGCGGGCATGACGTTGCAGGTGACGCTTGCGGCTGTCTTCGTTGTCGGCGTTGACCGCATCCAGATAAGCGTCCATCGGTGCTTTGGCGTCGACGATCATTTCGCGCGCATCCGGCATCCGGATCACCATGTCGGGGCGAATGGTACGCTCGGTATTACTGCGTTGTGCCTGTTCGACGAAATCGCAGTGTTCGACCATACCAGAGAGTTCGGCGATACGGCGCAGGCTCAGTTCCCCCCATTGCCCACGGATGCCGGGGGTGCGCAGCGCGGAAGCTAGTCGCCCGGTTTCATCGCGCAGGGCAGCCTGGTCGTTCATCATGCCGCGAATCTGCTGGCTGAGGACACCGAAACTGGTCTGGCGATCCTTTTCGATTTCGCGGATCTGGTGTTCGGTTTTGGCCAACGCATCGCGGATCGGGTCAACCAGATGCTGGATGGAACGCTGGCGCTGTTCGAGATCGGTGCGCGACTCGACCTGGAAACGCCCCATGGTTTCCTGCGCCAGTTGCAGGAACTGGGTGTTGTTTTCGCGTAAGGCACGCTGGGAAAGCGCGGCGAAGGTGTTATGCAAGCGGTCTTGCGCATCGTCCAGGGTTTGCAGGCGTTCTTCGTGCAACTGTTCCTCGGTTTGTAGTTGCAGTTGCAGGCGTTCGAGTTCGCGGCGGGTTTGGCGCAGTGGGGCGCTGTAGATGAGATGGGCAACCAGCAGGCCGAGGATGAACATTGTCACCGCTGTGAACAGCACGATGTGGGCATCGATGAATACACCTAGCTGGAACGGAGTGCTATCCATCAGTCCAGCCACCTGAGTATGTCGGCAGGGCTGGCAATGACGGCATCTGCCTGCCAGCCGAGGTGCACATCGCCGGGATCAAGATAACCCCATTCGGCTACCAGCGTTTTCATGCCTGCACTGCGCCCGGCGATGATGTCGCGTTCGGCGTCGCCGATGTAGAGGCAATGCCCTGGCAGAACCCCGCATTGTTGCGCGGCTACCAGCAGGGGTTGGGGATGGGGCTTGGCGACCTCCAGCGTATCACCGCCAATGATGCTACCGGCACGGGCGCGTAAATTCAGTGCATCCAGCAAGGGGAAGGTGAGGTATTCCGGCTTGTTGGTGACGACTCCCCACGGTATGCCTGACGCTTCCAGCGTTGCCAGCACATCCGGCATGGCATCGAACAGGGTGGTGTGGCGACTGATATTGCGGGTGTAATAATCGAGGAACTGACTGCGGCGGCGTTGCAGATCAGCTGCTGACTGATCCGTGCCGAAGGCAAATTCCAGCATCGCCGGACTGCCGTGGGAAACGGTATGGCGTGCCTGTTCCAACGTGCACATTGCACGCCCTTCCGCCACCAGCACGGCGTTCAGTGCCGCAACGAGGTCGGGGGCAGTATCGAGCAGGGTTCCATCCAGATCAAACAAAATACACTTAATCGGCGAAAAAGAACTTGTCGGCATCAGGCGCATCCATACAATCAGCAATCACGTAAAATCCGCTATTGTAGGCTTTTGGGAGAATATTGCATGTTACGGATTAAAACAGCACCAATTATCGCATTATTGGCTGGTTTGACGCTATTGACCCCACCCGTTTCCGCGCTGACGGACATGGACGACAAACCGGCCAGCCTTGAAACACTGGTGGGCAAAGGCAAATGGACAGTCGTGGAAGTGTGGGCATCAGACTGCCGCGCCTGCCGGGGCAGCATCCACGAAACCATCAATTTTGAGGCTGCCAACCCGGATGTGGATGTGGTCGGCATTTCACTGGATGGCAGCGGCGGCAAGGCCAATGCCGAGAAATTCATTGATGAATTCGGCCTGGATTTCACCAACCTGCTGAGCGACCCATCGGAGTTCGACAAATACCTTTATAGCACGGCCAAGGAAAGTTTCATCGGAACGCCGACCTTCATGGTGTACAACCCGGCGGGCAAGCTGCTGGCAGTACAAGCAGGCGCAATCACGGAAGAGGCGTTGAGCGCATTCATCAAGAAACAGGAGGCACAAGGCAAACCTGCCACTTAACATTGCAAAGCTGGCTGCAAACAGACCCTGGCCCTGATTTGCAGCTAGTGGGTTCGCTCAGGCAGTGCAATATTCAGTTCCAGTACGTCGTAATCAGCGCCCTTTTCAAACTGGACATTGACCTGCTCTTCCTGGATCGGCACGTATTTACGGATCACCTCCATGATGTCACGGCGCAATTGTGGCAGATATTCAGGCCCGCTGCGGTCAATCCGTTCATGCGCGATGACAATCTGCAAGCGCTCCTTGGCGACCTGCGCGCTGTTGGGTTTGCCTACCTTAAAATAATCAAACCATCCCATGCATTACCCTCCGAACAGCTTCTTGAGAAAGCCCTTCTTTTCCACTTCCAGGAAGCGGTGAGGAACCATTTCACCCAAAAAACGGCGCACAAAATCATCATACGCCAGCCCTGCGTCACTGTTTCTGTCCAGAATCACCGGCGTACCGCTGTTGGACGCTTGCAATACGCTTTGTGACTCGGGAATCACGCCAATCAAAGGCACTGCCAGAATTTCCAGAATGTCTTCCATGCCAAGCATTTCTCCGGCACTTACCCGTGCTGGTGAATAACGGGTAATCAGCAAATGCTCGCGTATTGTTTCACCCTGCTCAGCCTTACGGGTCTTGCTTTGCAGCAGGCCAAGAATGCGGTCGGAATCGCGCACGGAAGACACTTCCGGGTTGGTAACAACAATGGCGTCGTCAGCAAAGTACATGGCCATGTGCGCACCGCGCTCGATACCCGCCGGGGAATCGCACACCACGTAATCAAAGCCGTTATCGCGCAGCTCATCCATGACCTGCCCGACCCCTTCCGACGTCAGCGCATCTTTGTCGCGGGTTTGCGAGGCAGGCAGGATATGCAGGTTTTCCACATGCTTGTCACGGATCAGCGCCTGTTTCAGGGAAGCCTCATGGTTGATGACATTCACGAAGTCGTAAACGACGCGGCGCTCACAGCCCATGATCAGGTCAAGGTTGCGCAAGCCCACGTCAAAATCAATAACAGCAGTCTTGTAGCCACGCATGGCAAGCCCGGTTGCGAAGGCCGCGCTGGTGGTAGTTTTGCCAACCCCACCCTTCCCTGAAGTAACGACAATAATTCTGCTCAAAAGATGCTCCTTCTTGTTGACGCCGTGAAACAGGCTTACGCCGCGTAATCTCTCGGTATTTTAACAGACACCAAGGTATTATTTGGTATAAATAATGATGGGTTTTCAAAACATGGGCGCAATTTTCAGTTTTTCGTCCTCCAGCCACACCATGGCTGGGGAACCTTTCAAATCTGTTTCAATATCGTCCAGCAAGCGGTAACACCCGGCAATCGCGACCAGTTCCGCCTCCAGCTTCTGACAGAATATGCGCGCGCTAGTGTCGCCCTGCACCCCCGCCAGCACCCGGCCACGCAACGAACCGTAGACATGCACCGAGCCACCCGCCAAGATTTCCGAACCAGCACTGGTATGTTGCAACACCACGACATTGCCCTCAGGAAAATAAACCTGCTGGCCGGAACGCAGTGGGCGGTCGATGACTTTCACGCTGCTACCAGCCGGAACCGCTACCCCCCCCCCTGGTTCTGCTGCTGGCCGCTCGGTACGCGCTGGCGCATTATTCCCACGCCCCGCGCGCAAAATAGCCCAACCTGCCCCGCTGGCCTGACCGGCATAGGCATCGGCAAGGCCGCGGATGCCAACAGGAATAAGACCAAGTTCCAGAATAAGCTCACGCAAAAGCGTCATATCCAGATCCTGACAAACATCACCCAATGGGGTGCAATCAACAACCAAGGGGCTGCTGGCAAACAATTGCGGAAAACTGTCCCGTTTTTGCTGCAACCCACGCCTGACCACCTCCAAATCAGTGGAGGCCAGTTGCAGGACACTCACCAGCAACATTTCGCCTTTTATTTCAACCTGCTCTATCGACAACACCCTAACTCCTTTGTATCAGATACGTGAACCTGACAATCAATTTACCCGACAAGGGGCGCGACTTGAAAACCATAATTCTTCATAAATTGTTTTATTCCTGCATTCCTTGCATCTATAATCAATCCCAATAGGCAGAACCAACAATTTGATCCTGATTTTTTCCTGGGGCTTTAACACCATGTTTAGGGGCATACGCACTGCACCGCTACCATTAACTATAGCAATCAGCGCATTCTTTGCACTGAGCGAGGTGACATGCGCTCACGCTGGGCTGACAGACACAGCCACCACCCTCCCCAAGATCAGTCTGGCTGACAACAACGGCATCAGCGATGATACCGCCAGCCTATTTGCCACCGCCCGCAACCTTTTCAACAGCAAAAACGGGAACGCCGACCCCAAACGCGGCCTGGAACTGTTGGAACACGCCGCAGAGCTGGATTATCCACCAGCATTATACGAGCTGGCACACCTGTATGAAACCGGCTCCTACGTGAAGCAAGACAATACCAAAGCCGCCAGCCTGTATGAGCGGGCAGCCAAACAGGGGCATGTCGATTCCCAATACAATCTTGGCGTCTTATCCCTGCAAGCTTTCCATGACGTGGAAAAAGCACGTTACTGGCTCGAACAGGCAGCCCAGCAGCAGGATGTGGAAGCTCAGTATAACCTCGCCCTGCTGTATGATTTCTCCATTGACCCACAAGCCGATTCGGAAGAAGCTGCTTACTGGTACACCCGGGCTGCGCAGAACGGGCATAGTGATGCCCAATTCGACCTAGGGGTACGCTACCTGCAAGGCAAGGCGCAAAACAAAAACCTCACGCAGGCTGCCTACTGGTTCCGCAAGGCTGCGCAACAGGGCGACCCGGCTGCCGCCTTCAACCTGGCACTGATGTACGACAACGGCGAAGGTGTGGGGAAGAATTTGCCGGAAGCCATCCGCTGGTATCGGCAAGCCGCCCAACAAGGCGAAAACGGCGCGCAATATAACCTGGGCGTCAAATACCTGCTGGGCGAAAGCTTGCCCCAGGATCATGAAAAAGGCATCAATTGGATACGCAAGGCTGCCGAAGGTGGTAACCCCGCCGCCCAGTACACCCTGGCTTACATGCTGGATCAGGGCAAAGACCTACCCAAGGATGACACACAAGCACTGTATTGGTATCGGCAATCCGCCGCCCAGGGCTATACCAATGCGCAGACCGGCCTGGCCATCATGTTTGCCAACGGTCAAGGCGTGCAGGCCGACCCGGAAGAAGCCATCCGCTGGTTCCAGAAAGCCGCTGATGCAGGCAACGCCGCCGCCCAGTTCAATCTTGGCACCTGCATGGCGCATGGCGTCGGCACAGCCAAAGATCTGCCTTCAGCCGCTTACTGGCTGTCGCGTGCCGCCGCACAAGGCCATGAACACGCCGCCGATAACCGCGATTACGTCCTCAAGCAGCTAAGCGACAGTGAACACGACGTGCTTGAACAACGCTTGCAAAAGCCTGCCGAAGCCGTCAGCCAACAGGACAAGCAGGCCACCATCCAGTAAAATGCCCAGCTTTAGGAAAACAAGCCCGGTTTCATGCCTGCATTACCCAAGCCACACTACCCCACATCCTCCAACGGCAGCATCCGCTGGGGACAACTCTACGGCTGTTCTGATGAATGGCTGATTGCCCAGGCCGCGCAGGATTTCGAGGGCCTGTTGCTGCTGGTAACGCCGGATTTGCACGCAGCTTACCGCGCGGAAGCCTCCCTGCAATTCTTCGCGCCGGATGTACCGCGCCATATTTTCCCCGACTGGGAAACCCTGCCTTACGACGTGTTTTCCCCGCACGAAGACATTATTTCCGAGCGCTTGAAAACACTGGCGACGCTGGAAAACCTCAAGCGCGGCGTGCTGATCGTGCCCGCCACCACCCTGTTGCACCGGGTAGCCCCCACCAGCTATGTGCACGGTCATACTTTCATGGTGAGCAAAGGTGCGCCACTCGACATCGACAAACTGCGCAAGCAGCTGGAAGAAGCCGGTTATCGCCATGTCAGCCAGGTCATGGAACACGGCGAATACGCTACCCGAGGCTCGCTGGTCGACCTGTTCCCGATGGGCAGCAACACGCCTTACCGGATTGACCTGTTCGACGATGAAATCGACACCATCCGCACTTTCAACCCTGAAACGCAGATCAGCGAAGAACAGGTCGACAGCATTGAGCTGCTGCCCGCGCGCGAATTTCCGTTGGATGAAGAAGGTATCAAGGCATTCCGGCGCAATTACCGCGAACAGGTGGAAGGCGACCTGAGCCGTAGTTTTATCTACGAAAGCGTTAGCCAAGGCAAGCCACCAGCAGGGATTGAGTATTATTTGCCACTGTTCTTTGAGCATACCGCCACGCTGTTTGATTACCTGCCGAAGAAGACGTTGCTGGTGTTGTCTGAGGGCATGGAAGCGGCGGTAGCGCAGTTTTGGGAGTCGGTGGAATACCGTTACGAGCAGCGACGGCATGATGTGGAAAGGCCATTGCTGGCTCCGCAGAAGTTGTTTTTGACGGCGGAATTGCTGGGGAGTTATTTGCGGGAATACCCTGCGATTGCGGTGCAAAGGTTTAAGGGTATAGAAGAAACCCCTCCCAGCTTCCCCTTATCAGGGGAGGGACAAGAGGGCGCGTCCCACAACTACCCCGTATCCGCCCTGCCCTCGCTGCTGATCCACGCACGTCACGAGCAGCCGCTGTTCCTTCTGACCAATTTCCTTAAGGATTTGAAAGGCCGGGTGCTGTTCACCGCCGAATCCGCCGGACGGCGCGAAACCTTCCTTTCGCTGCTGCGTGACAACCAGATCAATGTGCAAACGGTGGAAAGCTGGCAGGATTTCCTCAGCGGCAAGCAGGCAATGGCCGTCACCGTCGCCCCGCTGGAAGACGGTTTCTGGCTGCCGGATACACGTATTGCTGTCATTCCCGAAAACCTGCTGCATGGCGTACAAATCCAGCAGCAACGGCGGCGCAAGAAAACCACCCGCGATGCTGATGCCATCATCCGCAACCTCACCGACCTTTCCGAAGGTGCGCCGGTCGTGCATGAGGAACATGGGGTCGGGCGCTATCTGGGGCTGGAAACGGTCACGGCGGGTGGCGTGACTGCCGAATACCTGCTGATTGAATACGCCAACAACGACCGTCTGTACGTACCGGTCGCCGCGCTGCACTTAGTCAGCCGCTATACCGGCGCAGACCCCGAACACGCGCCCCTGCATCGCCTTGGCAATGATCAGTGGGACAGAGCCAAACAGAAAGCGGCGGAAAAAGCCCGCGACGTGGCGGCTGAATTGCTCGACATCCACGCCCGCCGAGCTGCACAGCAAGGCCACAGCTTCCCGTTCGATGACAACGATTACCGCCTGTTTGCGGGCGCGTTCCCGTTTGAGGAAACCCCGGATCAAGGTCTTGCCATCGAAAACGTCATCAAGGATATGCGTTCGCCGCAACCGATGGATCGGGTGGTGTGCGGCGACGTGGGTTTCGGCAAGACCGAAGTGGCGATGCGGGCGGCCTTCGTCGCCGCCAATGCAGGCAAGCAGGTAGCGATGATTGCGCCCACCACCCTGCTGGTACAACAACATCTGAACAACTTCCGCGACCGTTTCGCCGACTGGCCGTTCCGCATCGAATCGCTGTCACGTTTCAAGACCGGCAAGGAAACCACCACCGCGTTGGGCGAACTGGCCGCTGGCAAAATCGACATCGTGATCGGCACGCACAAGCTGTTGCAGGACGATATCCAGTTCAAGAACCTAGGGCTGGTGATCATCGACGAGGAACACCGTTTCGGCGTGCGCCACAAGGAGCAGATGAAAAAGCTGCGTGCCAACGTCGACATGCTGACCATGACCGCCACGCCGATTCCACGCACCCTGAACATGTCACTGTCCGGCCTGCGCGACCTGTCGATCATCGCCACGCCGCCCACCCAGCGGCACGCGATCAAGACCTTCGTCACCGAATGGAACAAAACCACCGTGCAGGAAGCCTGTGCGCGTGAGCTGTCGCGCGGCGGGCAAGTATACGTACTGCACAACGAAGTCAAGACCATCGGCAAAATCGAGGAAGAACTGACCGGAATGTTGCCCAATGTGAAGGTGCGCCATGCCCATGGGCAGATGCGGGCGAATGAGTTGGAAAGCATCATGAGCGACTTTTACCACCAGCGTTTCCAGGTGCTGGTGGCGACCACCATCATCGAAAGCGGCATCGATGTGCCGACCGCCAACACCATCATCATCAACCGCGCCGACAAGCTGGGGCTGGCGCAATTGCACCAGTTGCGCGGGCGGGTCGGGCGTTCGCACCACCGCGCCTACGCCTACCTGATTGCGCCACCCAAACCCAATATGACGCCGGATGCGGTCAAGCGGCTGGAAGCGATTGAATCGCTGGAAGAACTGGGAGTCGGTTTCACGCTGGCCACCCACGACCTGGAGATTCGCGGTGCAGGCGAACTGCTAGGCGAAGGCCAGAGCGGACAGATTCAGGAAATCGGTTTCAACCTCTACAACGACCTGCTGGAACGGGCGGTGAAGGCGCTCAAGTCCGGCAAGGTTCCGGAACTCACCGCCAGCAGCAACCGCACGACGGTGGAACTGGGCGCTCCGGCACTGATTCCTGACGACTACCTGCCGGATGTGCATAGCCGCCTGATTCTCTACAAACGTGTTGCCAGCGCGCCGACGCAGGAAGCGCTGGATGAATTGCGGGTGGAAATGATCGACCGCTTCGGCTTGTTGCCAGAACAGACCAAGACGCTGTTCAGCGCTACCCGCGTCAAGCTGGTGGCGCAGGAACTGGGCATCCGCAAGTTGGATATGCACGCCAAAGGCGGGCGGATTATCTTTGACGACAAGCCGAATGTTGACCCGATGAAGGTGATTACCCTGATCCAGAAACGCCCGTGGGTGTTTAAGCTGGATGGGCAGGATAAGTTGCGGTTTGAAATCGAACTCCCGACGGTGGAGGAGCGGGAGGAGTGGGTGGTTAAGGTGATGGGGGAGATTGGGGGGGTGATTTATATCCATGAACGTTTGGGGCGATGCAAACTGGAGACAATATCCCTAGCCAGCACGCCAGCCTCGTCCACCGTCAAATTACCAAGACTAATACGGATAGCAGGCGGCGATTGAAGCCGAAAGGGACGACCAGCCTGCACCCCCCAGCCCTTCGCGGCTAATGCCTGCAACGTCGAGGCTTCATCGGCTACAGGTAGCCAGACATGCAATCCTTCCCCTGTAATGGGAATAGCTAACCCCAAATCAGCCAAGCCACGAACCAGTGTCGCCCGACGCGCAGCATAGCTTTGTTGGGCATAACTTAGGACTTTATTTTGCTCGCTTTCCAACCACAAATGAGCCGCCAACTTTTGTAACAGCAAGCTAACCCACCGTGGCCCCAACGATTGTTGCCGCCTCATATCCGCTACAATAGCCGCCGAACCACTCACGACAGCAACCCGCAAATCAGGCCCTAAAAATTTGCTCACAGAGAGAATATAAAGCCAGTTGGCTGGCAAATTCAGCTTTGGTAAAGGCTGATCTGCAATCGGCCCCCAATAGCCATCCAAAATAAATAAAGTATGGGGTTGTTGTTGCATCAGGGCTGCCATTGCATTCAACCGCTCCTCGCTCAAGGTTGCCCCTGTCGGATTATGGGCGTGAAGCGTCAAAATCATTGCCATCACCTGCTTGTCAGGTTCAGGTACAAGACAGCCGTGTGCATCCACTGGTAACGGTACAGGCTTGATACGCAAACCTGCCAATAATGCTAACAAGGGTGGCCAGCATGGGTCTTCCACCCATACACGCGCCCCTGGCGTTACGCGCAAGCGTAATGCAATGGCAATAGCTTCTAATGTTCCAGAAAATACCCCCATCTCCGCAGATGGAAGCTGTTCTTTTGTCAACCAACGACGAGCAACTTCCAGTAAACAGGAAGCATCACCGCTGGCATCATAACCTGTCAATGACCCTTGCTCTGCCAACCACGCTGCATTGAGTGGCGGCAGAAGATTACCATCGACATTACCACTGGCTAAATCAATCAACCCTGCGGGTAGTTCCGTCAGCATATCGCCGTGGCTCGGTGGTAAAGCTACCGTCGTACCCCGTCGCCCGTCAGAAACAACCAAACCTGCATCCCGTAACTTGGCATACGCCGTAGCGACTGTATTCGGGCTAACACCAATCTGCTGCGCAAGCTCACGGATAGCAGGCAGCGATTCACCGGGCTTTAGCACCCCTAAACGAATTTGTTCTTCCAAACTGACAATAATCTCGACAGCGTTGGACGCCTTGATGTAATATGTACTCATTCGTTAATTATATTGTATTGGTACAAAAATGAAAACCCTTATTGCATTACGTCACGTACCTTTTGAAGATTTGGGTGTACTTGAGCCTCTATTGATTCGTAAAGGTTACAAAATCTACTACTACGACATGGGTGTGCATGAATTATGGACACTTGACCCCGATAACATTGATTTGCTGGTGGTGCTGGGTGCGCCCATTGGTGCTTATGATGAAAAGGCATACCCCTTTTTGCAGCAAGAGCTGGAACTCATCCAACACCGCCTAGTTGCACAGAAACCGATACTCGGTATTTGTCTAGGGGCGCAACTAATGGCACGGGCATTAGGAGCTACAGTGGCTAGTATGGGTCACAAAGAAATCGGCTTTGCTCCTTTGCAACTAACCGAAGCGGGCAAAGCGTCTGTCCTTGCTGAACTCACACCCGATGTACACGTTTTGCATTGGCATGGTGATCAATTTGATATGCCAGCAGGCACTGAAAGTTTGGCAACCACTAACCTTTGTCCCCATCAAGCATTTGCTTTGGGCGATTATGCGCTTGGTTTACAATTCCACCTTGAGGTTGATACCAAACGCCTCGAACAATGGCTGATAGGCCATGCACTTGAATTAAGCCTTGCTGGTATTGATCCCAACACGATCCGTACACAATCCAATCAGTTTAAAGCCACCTTGCAACACGCCGCTGAAACTGTGTTTGGGCGTTGGCTGGATAAATTGGAGTTGTTGTGAAACAAAACGCATTGGGTATTGTTGAGTCAGTGCTAACGGGAAAAGCAAAACTTTACACACGACCGGGTACTTACAGTGCGATTGATAAACAAGCTGTTTATTCAACTGTGTCAGTAAGTGCTAATGGGCTTGAAGGTGATGAACAAGGTGACTTGCGAGTACATGGAGGTACAGATAAGGCCGTACACTTTTATGCACTTGAACATTACCCTAAGTGGATTGAAGAATTAGGTATGCTTCCTGCTCTCATTAAAGCGGGTGCTTTCGGTGAAAACATTAGGACAAAGGGCATAACTGAATCCACTATTTGTTTAGGTGATCAGCTTCATGTAGGCAGTGTATTAATGGAAGTTTCGCAAGCACGCCAACCTTGCTGGAAGCTCAATGACAGATTTGGCGTACCTGATATGGCACGACGACTACAGTCGAGTTTACGAACGGGTTGGTATTGCCGCGTGCTACAGGCGGGAATGCTCAAAGCAGGTGATACTATTGATCTGGTAAATCGTCCCTATCCAGAGTGGACATTAGCCCGTTTGATGGAGTTTTTCTACAAGAATCCGTTGCATTACCCCTCTCTTGAACAAATGCTACATTTGCCATTAGTAAAGTCTTGGAAGCGGACAATAGAAAACCGTCTGCAATCTGGTGAAGTTGAAAATTGGAACTCCCGTATAGATGGCCCAAAACAATAAGGTAGGAAAGCTAAACAATGGTAAAACACTATCGACTGATAGTTTCATATAATAGGCGGGCATGGTGTCATATTGACAGTAACGTGCCTTGGATAGATGAGGTATTAGAGGATATACAAACTCGTTTCCCTTCTGATGCTGGTTATCATATTGAGATTTTAGTCGCAACTGATGAACACCGTATTGTTGAGTATACTTCTCAAGGTCCACGCTTATTGATGAGCGAGCCTACTTTTTATTAAAAAATTTCAGATAAATTTTAATTTATTTTTAAGAGAGCGCAATATTTGATAGAGCAGAGATGATTTTATAAAACATGATATGGAGTTAATTAAATGATTAGTCAAAGCATGGAATTGCCGAAAAACCACACTGAAGAATCAGATAATAATTGCATCTTAATTCTTGATAAACTGGGAAAGTCATGGTCAAGTCGCGCCCAAGTCAAGAATGATGAAATTGAAGTTGATTTAATTTACAATCCTGATCACGATGATTTTATTGATTCACTTTTACCCTTTCACGAACACCCACGTTACCTAGAAATTGATGACGAGACAAGAACGCTTATTCTCTCATCTGGGTGGATTGCGTATAATGAAAAAACCATTGATATAGAAGCAAAAATAATATCTCCCGTTTGCAATCAACTCATCTATTCTGAATTACCCGGAACAAGTAACCATATAATAAGATGGTTAGCAGCAGAAACATTAGTTGATGAAGCATATCATATACTGATGGTATTAAATACTTGTTATACTTGCAGAAAACAGAGAGGACTTCTTGAATTAAAACTTCCAAGTTTTGACTTGGTAAATAATATTGAGAAGGAAGTTGGCAGATACTCTCACGATTGGCAGAAAAAACTAGTGAGATTAGCAGCCTGTATTGTGTCAGAAGTTTTCATTAGTGACTACTTAAGTTTAGTAAGCGTTCACGCCATTTGTAGCGGTTTGCGGGTACAGACCTGCCCCAAGGGGAAGCGCACGGCGACCGGCTTATGAGCCAAGCCTTGGGAGCACACATAGCGCATCAGGGTTGCCATATCCATCCCCAATTGCCGGGCAGTCCCCAACACGGTCAGCACGGTTGGCCGGAACCTGTCCCCTTGTGCCGACTGGCTGGCAAAACTGGTCTTACGCCATTGCACGTAGGGGCGGATCACCCGTTCAGCGCGGTTATTGGTGAGGGGAATGCGTGTATCCTTGAGGAAAGTCCAGCACATGGCCTCATCTTTACGGAGATGTTTGCATTGGTTGCGGGTGCGTTTGCAGTTATCCAATGCTTCGCCCAGGCTGAGGGTGGCCTGGAAGCTGCGGCGCAGGCGCAGTATCCGCCGCCGGTAGCGTGCCGCCCCTTCGGGGTGCTGTTGCCAGCGGTGATGGGTGCGGACGGTGGCGCAGGCAATCAGCAGCAGGCGTTTGCCAACCATTCCCCCTCCGCCACAACGCCCGGCCATCTTGCGGAAGTGCCGGATCAGGTGTGCCCAGCACAGTTGCCGCCGTTCGGGCGGGACATTGCCGTAACCGCTGAAGTGGTCTGTCACCAGATAACCGGTAAAACTGCCCAACAAGGCATCGGCGGCGGCCTTGCCGCGTGAGTAATGGGTCATGAAGTACGTGACGGTGTTGTCCGCCAATGCCCATAACCAGTAGGTGTCCGTGCCACGGTAATGGCGGGTTTCATCGGCATGGCAGACCGCCTGCCCGCGCACATGCTCACCGACCTGACGGTACAGCGGCCCCATCCACGGGATGGATTGGCCTTGCGCCTTACTGATCGCCCCGGTACTGAAGCGCACCTGCCAGACTTCCCACAGCAGGAGCTGGGTTTGGCGCATCGACAGGCGAAACTGCCCGGCCAGCACCACCATCCAGGCGATCACACCCGCACCCATTTGCCCGCTGGGGACCCAGTCCGGCCACTGGCTGTGGTGTTGGTTGCCGCAGGATTGGCAGACACCGTGGTAAAACTGGTGCTCCGTCACCTCGGGTGGCGGCGGAGGGGCGATGTCCGTGACCTGATGGCGGTAAGGGTTTTCCCAGTCAACCGCCACTGCCCCACCACAGGCGCAGGTGCTTTCCGGGAAATACTGTTCAGTGCGGGTCACTTGTTCGGGGGGATATAACGCCCGTTCGTGGCGTGGATGGCCGGGTTGCCCGCCATGCGGGCGGCCACTCCCCTTGCGTTTTGGACGGGCTGCCCGTTGTTCCGGGCTGTCTGAGGACGGCGGTTTGGAGCTGTTGCGGGAACTGCTGCCCAGTTTGGCCACCAGTTCTTCGAGCTGTTTTTGCAGCGTTTCGACTTGCTGTTCCAACACCACTACCCGTGCCGCTTGCTTCTCCAACCCGGCTATCCGTTCCTGTTGGCGCACGATCAGCTGATGTGCTTCATCAAGGGTGGTCGGCAGTGGGTGGGCTAGGGCTGGCAAGGGGATAATGGCTCGTTATTGGGATGGGGTGAATTTACTATAAAATCGCTGCAATGCCTATCAGAGGGCGTGAACGCTTACTTAAGTTTATTAGCAAATGCTGATGAAGTTCAACCAGTTAATAGAATTACAACAGATTATCATCGAAAAGATGAGTTGGCTCATAGCAGTATTTTTCGCAATCTCACAAAAGAAATATTTCATCACCTAAGTTACAAAGAAAAAACTTTCTTTTGCCAAGTGTTACCATTGCCTGTTCATTGGTTTGCAAGTCAAGAATTTATTGTATGGGAAGCAATACTTAACCAATTAAACTTTAAATATACGAATGAAGTGATTGGTGATTGCCGTGCAGAGTCAGAAGTAAACTTAAATAGAATTGACTATTCCGAATTAATCCAACTCGCATCAGAAGTAGGAGTATTTGACATGATAGAAGGTAAAGAGTCTTTTGAGCGCCAAGGATTATTATCTTAAAATTTCATGCTAGTATATAAAGTGGTTCTTTGAGATACTCGTGGTAGCAATGTATTTAAAAAAACACTATTGACAACAGTTAAACCATCAATAGCTTCAATTATCTCTGATAATATAATAAACCATATCCTTTAATACTCTACCACGGGTATCTCTAAAAATCTGCAAAACTTTAATTTTAATTAGGCATGACCCTCAAGCAAATAACTAAGCCAAAGTTACTGTATGCTATTAATTAGATCTGCCTTATTAAAATAACCTAAGGAGTATATTTTATGGAATACAAATGTTACAAGTGCAAAAAATGCGGTCACATTTATAATGAACTCATTGGTGATCCTATATTTAACATTCCTCCAAGAACAAAATTTTCTGATTTACCTAATAGTTGGTTTTGTTCAACATGTGGTGATTCTCGTGACTTATTTGATGAATACGAATGTAGCCAAGTTGAAGATATAGTAGACGATTCAATACATCACGGTACAACCCATACTGTTATTGTCGGTGCAGGTATAGCAGGTTGGTCTCTTGCAGAAAGATTAAGGTCTCATGATCCAAATATGACAATCACCATTTTCACATTAGATGATGGTGATTATTATTATAAGCCATCCATATCTGAGTCCATATCCAAAAGAAAATCTAAAACTGATTTAGTTCTTGCTCATGGACATGATCGAGCTAATCTTCTTAACGTTAACCTATACTCAAAAACAGAAGTTTTAGGGATAAATAGAACCGCAAAACAACTAATAACAGCATCAGGAAAATATAGTTATGAAAAACTTGTTCTTTCTGTAGGAGCATCTCCTATCAAGATATTTCCAAAAAATATTCAGCCATATATTTTCTTTTTGAATAATCTTGATCAATATGAAGTACTTGCTAGTAATTTATTAAATAATCACAAAAGTATCTTGGTGGTAGGCGCAGGATTAGTTGGCTGTGAAATATCAGATGATTTATCTCGTGCTGGACATAAAATATGGCTGCATGATATATCACCTAGAATCTTATCTAAAATTACTTCAGAAGAAGTATCCAGTTTCATTCAAAATAAGTTTAGTAAAACTGGAGTTAAGTTTATTCTTAATTGCAGCATTTTATCTATAGAAAAAAATAAAAATAATTTTCTTGTTAACTTTAGTTCAGGAAAAAAAATAACTTGCGACATAATAATTTCTGTTGTAGGTTTAAAACCCAACATACATTTAGCTTTTAATACCGAAATTGCTACTGGCTCTGGCATAAAAGTAGATGACTACATGATGACATCTGACCCAAACATATGGGCAATTGGCGATTGCATTGAACACGCTGGAGAAACAGCTTTCTTTATTGATAACATCATGCATCAAGTAGAAATTGCAGCTAATGCAATTTGTGGAAGATTTAATAAAAAATACAAAAACCCAGACTCTGTGATAACAATGAAAGCTAAAACATGTTCCTTAGAAATGAAAACAAAAGGAATAAAAAACTACGATTATAAGAAAGAGACTCTATCTAATAATAATGATTATTATCACATAAACTATTTCATCAAAAACAAACTAATTGGCTTTTACAAGTGTACCACAAAAACAATAACACCTAACGCTCAAGGTTCAATTATTCACCAAGAGGATTTCCAATGTTAATTACTCAGCAAGATTTCCAAAATATAAAGTTACCTAAAACTCTTCAATGGACATATCCATTAATTGATCAAATATCAAAAAAATTTGATCCTTCAGTAAATCATGGAAATAATTTCCCTTGCATTTTCGCAAAAAGAGTATTTTCCCTACAAAACTTTAGATTTCTCACTGTAAATTGGTGTAAAGATCAGCACACTTATAACTTCACAAGTTTTGCAGATGAGCTATCTTTCTTTCTGGAAGAGACTCAACAATCAGATGAAAATATAAATAACATTGAGCCATTAATTGTTTTATTTGAGCCTGTCAACTCTATATTTAACACACATCATTATGAAAAAGTTTTTTTTGATTCACTTCAATATTTTATAGACCATGACAAAATCGCATGGAATGGTTTTTTACCTAAAAATCCAAATCAAGAATTCTGGACAATGTGCTTTTCAGGAGTTCAAATATTCATTAATGTAAGCCACCCAAATCATAAAAATAGAAACAGTAGAAACTTATGTGATGCTTTGGTATTTGTAATTAATCCACGAGAGCGATTTGACAAGTTTGCTGGCAATAATAAAAAAGGTTATAAAATAAGGGAAAGAATTAGAAACAATATTGATAAATATGACCAAATTTCTCGGAGTCCTTATCTCGGTCACTATCAAGATGGTGATCTTGAATGGCCTCAATATATGATACCAGATGATAATGATTCTCCACCCACCAAATGCCCAATAAATTTTAGTTTAGTAAAAAATCAATAGCAAGGATATTATTATGTATGAACTAAAAAAAACATTAGGTTTTTTTAGTGGGACTGCTTTATTTCTCAACATTGTAATCGGTGCTGGATTACTGATATTACCAGGCATTGTTTATCAGCAAGTTGGTCAAGATGCGATTGCTTCATGGATATTGGTTTCACTTATATCAATTCCAATTCTAATTATTTTTACCATCTTAGGAATATATTTCCCCAACTCTGGAGGAGTTACTTATTATGCAGAAAAAGCTTTCGGTAATATTGGGAAAAGTTTTGCAACATTGTTACTTCTAGGCGCTGTAGTATTCGGCTTGCCGTCGATTGCACTAACAGGTGCTTATTATTTTTCAGCGATACTTCCTTTTCAATATCACTTTTATGCTGCATTACTAATACTATTGCCAACGCTATTACATCTTTTTTCTGGAAAACATATTTCCACCATCACCACTGCTATTAGCTCTACGGTTATAGTTTTCATTATAATTCTACTTTTTTTTGCAATAAGAGATACTCAAGGAATAGAAGCCGTAAAGCTACCACATATCAATAATAATATATTTGATTTACTCTCTCCTTTTATGATTATATTTTTTGCATTCACCGGATGGGAAATTGGTGCTCATTCTGCTGAAGAGTTCAAAAATCCAAAACGTGATTTTCCAATAGCTATGTTATTTTCCTTTTTGATCACAACTATACTTTATCTTACTGTGGCTTTTCTTGTTCAACAAGAAGAAAACATAACAGATCCTCTTACTCCATTCATTGGAATATTGAAGAAGTCACTGGGTGATAAGGCTGTATTGCTTGTATCACTGTTGGCAACACTTATTGTGTTTGCCAATTTATTTGGTGCTATATGGGGAGTTTCAAGATTAATATACTCTCTCAGTCGGGACAAGATTATACCAAAATATTTTAGCCTTACGAATAAACAAGGCACACCTATTTATGCCATTATTCTCGCGAACACAGCATTATTATTTGTTTTGGCATTAGACTATTATAATTTCCTTAGTATTGAAAGTATGCTATCCATAGCAGGACAAAACTTTCTTATTTTATATGGAGTAGCAAGTTGTGCTCTTTTTTTCTTATCCAAAAAACTATTATTTAAAATAATATCAATCACCGTCGTCTTAATCATGTCAATAATCATTATTTTTGGAGGTGTTTTTCTGCCATATCCCCTAACAATACTAATCATTTCATATGTAATAAATTTTACGGGAAACAAGAATTAACATGCAAACTATTTTTCGCAATATTATGCAAGCCGCTTCACGACCTGAGCTTATTTTTGAACAAGGTAGTGGCAGTTGGCTGACCGATCATAATGGCAAACAATACCTTGATTTTGTTCAGGGTTGGGCTGTGAACACACTAGGGCATTGCCCCGCTGTAATTACTAATGCACTTAATCAACAAAGCAGCCGTCTAATTAATGCTAGCCCCGCTTTTTATAATCGCCCAATGCTAGAATGTGCTGAAGCGTTGACACACCACTCTGTTTTCGATCAGGTGTTTTTTGCTAATAGTGGTGCAGAAGCCAACGAAGGTGCAATCAAACTGGCGCGTAAATGGGGAAAGGTACATAAAAATGGAGCATGGAAAATAATAACTTTCGATAACAGTTTTCATGGCAGAACATTAACCACAATGGCAGCCAGTGGCAAACCAGCATTCGCACCGATGTTTGAACCCAAAACGCCGGGGTTTACCAAAGTCTCGTTTAATGAAGCCGAAGCAGTACGGCAAGCCATTGATACCGAAACCGTCGCCATCATGATTGAACCGATTCAAGGTGAAGCAGGTGTTATCCCCGCTACACCCGAATTCCTGCACACCTTACGTCAGCTTGCAGATGAACATAACCTGCTGCTGATTTGCGATGAAGTCCAAACAGGCATGGGCAGGACAGGCGATTTGTTTGCCTACCAAGGCTACGGCATTGAACCTGACATCATGACACTGGGCAAAGGGTTGGGCGGTGGTGTACCGATTTCCGCGTTACTGGCAAAACACCACGCCTGTGTATTCACAGCAGGCGAACAAGGCGGCACATACAACGGTAATTCGCTCATGACAGCCGTTGCTTATAGTATTATTCAAGCCATCACCCAACCTGATTTTTTATCAACAGTCCGCGAACGTAGCCAGCTATTGCGCGATGCTCTCTCCTCGCTTTCCCTCCAATTTGGCTTAGGCAAAATACGAGGCAGAGGTTTGTTGTTAGCATTGGATACAGGAACATTAGATGCTGTTGCCATTGTGCAAACCTGTTTTAAACAAGGCTTATTGATCAACACACCACAGCCACATACTTTGCGCTTTATGCCTGCATTGAATGTGACAGAGACAGAAATCAAGCAAATGACGACCATTCTGAGCGCAGTTTTGTCAACTAACTGTTTGTGAATGAATATCCCCGGGGCAAGCCCTCTCCCTTCGGTCGCCTTTCTCCTTTCACTCGAAAGCGGGGTATCACTTCACTTCGTTCACACACTTCGTGGCTCACTACGTTCAATAGCACCTCACGATGCTGTTTGAAGAATCGCCCCAAGGGGCGGGGAATTGAACCCGGAAATGATTAAATCGCTGTCACGCTTCAAGATCGGCAAGGAAACCAGCAAGGCACTGGAGGCACTCGCCGCTGGCAAGATCGACATCGTGATCGGCACGCACAAGCTGTTGCAGGACGATATCCAGTTCAAGAACCTAGGGCTGGTGATCATCGACGAGGAACACCGTTTCGGCGTGCGCCACAAGGAGCAGATGAAAAAGCTGCGTGCCAACGTCGACATGCTGACCATGACCGCCACGCCGATTCCACGCACCCTGAACATGTCACTGTCTGGCCTGCGCGACCTGTCGATCATCGCCACGCCGCCCACCCAGCGGCACGCGATCAAGACCTTCGTCACCGAATGGAACAAAACCACCGTGCAGGAAGCCTGTGCGCGTGAGCTGTCGCGCGGCGGGCAAGTATACGTACTGCACAACGAAGTCAAGACCATCGGCAAAATCGAGGAAGAACTGACCGGAATGTTGCCCAATGTGAAGGTGCGCCATGCCCATGGGCAGATGCGGGCGAATGAGTTGGAAAGCATCATGAGCGACTTTTACCACCAGCGTTTCCAGGTGCTGGTGGCGACCACCATCATCGAAAGCGGCATCGATGTGCCGACCGCCAACACCATCATCATCAACCGCGCCGACAAGCTGGGGCTGGCGCAATTGCACCAGTTACGCGGGCGGGTCGGGCGTTCGCACCACCGCGCCTACGCCTACCTGATTGCGCCGCCCAAGGCCAATATGACGCCGGATGCGGTCAAGCGGCTGGAAGCCATCGAGTCGCTGGAAGACCTGGGCGTCGGTTTCACGCTGGCCACCCACGACCTGGAGATTCGCGGTGCAGGCGAACTGCTTGGCGAAGGCCAGAGCGGACAGATTCAGGAAATCGGTTTCAACCTCTACAATGACCTGCTGGAACGGGCGGTGAAGGCGCTCAAGTCCGGCAAGGTTCCGGAACTCACCGCCAGCAGCAACCGCACGACGGTGGAACTGGGCGCTCCGGCACTGATTCCTGACGACTACCTGCCGGATGCGCATAGCCGCCTGATTCTCTACAAACGCATTGCCAGCGCGCCCTCGCAGGAGGCGCTGGATGAATTGCGGGTGGAAATGATCGACCGCTTCGGGCTGCTGCCGGAACCGACCAAGACGCTGTTCAGCGTTACCCGCGTCAAACTGATCGCGCAGGAACTGGGCATCAAGAAGCTGGATATGAACGCCAAGGGTGGGCGGATTATTTTCGACAAACAGCCGAATGTTGACCCGATGAAGGTGATTACCCTGATCCAGAAACGCCCGTGGGTGTTTAAGCTGGATGGGCAGGATAAGTTGCGGTTTGAAATCGAACTCCCGACGGTGGAGGAGCGGGAGGAGTGGGTGGTTAAGGTGATGGGGGAGATTAATTAATGTTGAATACTCATGCAAGAGTTTTTAGCAAATTTTATTTCTATACCGTCGGCAAATGAAAATTCGGTTTTCATATTTTAGCCACCCTGAAATTGTCAGCGAGCAAGGTGGTTAATGCAGCATGATGCTGTTCAATGGAGTTGAAGAAATCCTACGCCAACGGCAGGCACAGGCAGGGCGCAAGGCTGTCACCCGTATTCCCCGCAAACCCTGCATCCAGCCACAACCCACCTAAATCCTTTCGCTTTGGAAATTCGTACAAAGCCCCTTATACTAACCGTCAACACAGCTTTCGGGATAAGAACACCATGCAAACCTTGGAACAACAAATCACCCAGCAGGCTCGCGGATTGCCTGAGAGTGCCCAGCGCGAAGTATTGCACTACATCGAATTCATCCGCAGCCGCTACCCTGTCAAACCAGCCAGCAAAACCGCTGGTAAACGCCAAACCTGTTGGAGCGATACGCCACTCTACGGCTTATGGCAAGACCGTGAAGAAATGGCAGACCCCGCCGCTTACGTCCGCCATCTGCGGAGATCACGCTTTTGATTCTGGTTGATACCGACGTATTGATTTGGGTGACACGCAAAAACCCGCAAGCGAGTGAATTTCTGGACACGTTTGAAGACATTGCTATTTCTGACGTGACCTACATGGAACTGATTCAGGGCGCAAAAAACAAGCGTGAAGCCCAAGCCATCGACAAAACGCTCAAAAACATGGCTGTATCGCGCCTGCCCATCAATGACAGCATTTCAGAACGTGCGGTAGCCTTAGTGCGCCGCTATTTCCATAGCCATTCCATGCAGCTTGCCGACGCACTGATTGCAGCCACCGCGTTGGAATACGGGCTGGGATTGGCGACGGGCAATGCCAAACACTTTGAAGTTGTTGAGGGCTTGCAACTGCATAAATACACTCCACTGCCTCCCACAACATAATATGCCTACCTTAACAGCACTCAAGGCAAAGAACACCCCATCCCCCAGCACGGTCGGGCACGGCAAAGCTGTGACACTGGACAGCAAGCCCACACACACGCACTGGATGGATGGATGGATGGATGGATGGGCAAGCCAGCCTCCACCGTGGCGACAGCCTGAACCATTACCCGCAATGGGACACACCAACCGTGATCGTATCCGACGGTGCGTATGGCATCCTCGGCTTTGAAGGCGACACCTCCGATCATCTCGGCATTGCCGACTGGTACGAACCACACATTCAGGCATGGAGCCAACACGCCACCGCGTAAACCACCCTCTGGTTCTGGAACCCAGAAATCGGCTGGCGCTTTCCCGTCGTCACCGAAATGTGCGTCCAATACGTATTGAAGCACGGCTCGACAACCTGACATTGTAACAATGGCTGTACCGCGAATGGAAACGCACCGGATTGCCCATGCGTAAAGCCAACCCAGCCAGCAAAGCTTGCATCGCCAGCCCCATTTCCGGGATGCCGAATGTTAGCGGTCGAACTCCAGTGCCATGCCGCCCGACGCCACTTCCAGCAGTTTGCCGTCCTTCCACGCCAGTTGGCCATTAATGATGGTGGCGGCGATGGTGGAACGGAACTCATAACCATCAAAGGGCGTCCAGCCGCATTTCGACAGGCTGCTGGCATGAGTGGAAAGGCATGGCGTTTCCAGATCGACTAGCGTCAGATCAGCCCAGTAACCTTCACGGATGTAGCCACGCTCACGGATATTGAACATGTCGGCCACGGCATGGCTGGTCTTTTCGACAATAAATTCCAGTGAGAAAATGCCATCATGGTAATGTTCCAGCACCGTTTGCATGGCGTGCTGTACCAGCGGCAGTCCGGATGGGGCCTTGAAATAGCTGCTGCTGTGCTTTTCATCCCAAGTATGCGGCGCGTGGTCGGTGCCGATCACATCCAGGCGGCCATCCATCAGCGCCTGAATGATACCAGCACGGTCTTCGGCAGTCTTAATCGCCGGGTTGCACTTGATCAACGCACCCTTGGTAGCGTAATCCTCATCCGAGAAGTGCAGGAAATGCACGCAGGCTTCCGCCGTAATCCTCTTGTCTTTCAACAGTGCATCGGAAAACATTTCGGCTTCCCTGGCGGTGGAAATGTGCAGGATATGCAGGCGCGTGCCGCACCGTTGCGCCAGTTCCATCGCCAGCGAGGATGACTTGTAGCAGGCTTCCTCACTGCGGATGACAGGATGCAGGTTGAAAGGAATATTGTCACCGTAAATGCTGCGGTAGCTTTCCTCGTTTTCCAGAATGGTCGGGGTGTCTTCGCAGTGGGCAGAAATCAGGGTGGGCGCATGGGTGAATATCTGCTCCAACACTTCCGGGTCATCCACCAGCATATTGCCGGTGGATGCGCCCATGAAGACCTTGATGCCACAAGCGTCTTTCGGGTTCAGCGCCTTGATGGCCTCAAGGTTGTCATTGGACGCGCCCAGGTAAAACGCATAATTGCCAAGCGAACGGCCAGCCGCCAGTTGCTTTTTCTCATTCAGGATAGCGGATGTCAGGGCATTGGGGATGGTATTCGGCATATCCATGAAACTGGTGATGCCACCCGCTGCTGCCGCGCGGCTTTCGGTTGCCATATCAGCCTTGTGGGTCAGGCCGGGTTCGCGGAAATGCACCTGATCGTCAATCATGCCCGGCAGCAGGTGACGCCCGGCAGCATCCAGCACTTCCGCGCCTGCGGCTGGCAAGTTGTGGCCAATGGCTTCGATGCGCCCGTTACGGATCAGGACATCAGCGCTGCTAACCTGGCCTTCGTTAACCAGATTGGCATTGACGATCAACAGTGAACTCATAGGGCGAGTCCTCCTTGGGATCAGGATTCCCGTTCAAGAACCAGGAATGTACAGGGGTATGGGTTGTTGGGGTCAGCTGGATGGTCATGGTGCTCCAGCTCACGCCATTGGAATTGATTATAGTCGGGGAAAAAAGTATCGCCTAACACATCCGCATCAATCAGGGTCAAATACAGGCGGGTGGCATGGGGCAAAAAATGCTGGTATACCTGCGCACCACCCACGATCATGGCTTCCGGAACACCTTCGACCATACCCAACGCGGCATCCGGGGATGCAGCGCGTTCGGCTCCGGTGGGCTGGAACGTTGTATCACGCGAAATCACCAGATTACGCCGTCCCGGTAGCGCGCGCCCGATCGAATCCCAAGTTTTACGCCCCATGATAATGGGTTTGCCCAAGGTGTTACGCTTGAACCAAGCAAGATCGGCGGGCAGATGCCACGGCATCCCCCCCTCATAGCCGATGACCCGGTTACGCGCTATCGCGGCAATCAGCGACAGCATCGGGCTATTTCACCACGCGCAGCGCCGGGCGTTTGGTTGGCTTGGGCGGTGGGGGTTCATCCTTCCCGACACTTTCCTGCTGACTATCACCCTCAGCAGCACCGGCGGCTTCGTCAGCAACCGCGCTGCCACCGACCGTAGCCAGGGAAACCGGGCTTGGGGCAGGCACATCCGGCATGAAGGCTTCCATGTGCTCCGCGTATTCGTCAGCCGGGAAACTGAGACCATCCTGGGTTTCACGTGAGTAAATGGCCATCACTGCCCACATCGGTAACCAAATGGAAAACGCCTTGCCGCCGAAACGGGCATTAAACGTCACTTCATCATCCCGGATCATCAGGTTGTTGGCAGCGCTCATGCTGATGTTCAGCACAATGTTACCGTCCTTGACAAACTGGCGCGGCACCATCACCTGGTCGGAACGGGCATCCACCAAAATATGCGGCGTCATGCCATTATCGACGATCCATTCGTAGAAAGCGCGTAACAGGTACGGGCGTTTCGGGGTTGTTTTCATGGGCTGGTTAGGCTGGTTCATGGGCGAATGGATTTCTCTACCTTGCTCAGGGATTGCTGGAAAGCATCGCGTGAAAAGATCCGTTCCATGTATTTCAGGATGGGCTTGCCCTGTTTTTCCGGCACATCAATACCGTATTTCGGCAAACGCCACAGGATCGGCGCAATGGTGCAATCCACCAGTGAAAATTCGTCGCTCAGGAAGTATGGCTTGACGGAAAAGACTTCGGCAGCCGACAACACACTTTCACGCAGAATCCTGCGCGCCTGGGTGGAGGTCGCTTCGTCGCCATGCTCGATGTCATGTACCAGTGAAAACCAGTCCTTTTCGATGCGGTACAAAGCCAGCCGTGAATGCGCCCGCGTTACCGGGTCAACCGGCATCAGGGGCGGGTGCGGGAAACGCTCGTCCAGATACTCCATGATGATGCGGGCGTCATACAGCACCAGATCGCGGTCAATCAGAGTCGGGGTCGTGTTGTACGGATTCAGCTCGGACAGCTCTTCGGGTTTATTGTCCGGGTTGATATTGAGGATGTCGACGGTAATATCCTTTTCCGCCAACACAATGCGCACCCGGTGACTGTCGGCGCAGTCGGGCGCTGAAAACAATGTCATTACAGATCTTCGGCTGGAAAGCGAAGCCATATAAGCAGGACTCCCTGTACTGAAAACAAAAAAGCCACTCCATATTACACTAGAGTGGCTTCAAGGTGTTATACCGGTTAAGGATTAATGCACATCCTTCCAGTATTCCTTTTTCAGGAAGTACGCGATAACCGCGAACAAACCCAAGAACAGCAGGACAAAAACACCATACATTTTACGGTTCAGCGCTGCTGGTTCACCCACATAAGCCAAGAAGTTGGTGAGGTCGCGGACAGTCTGGTCGTATTCAGATGGGGTCATGCTGCCAGCCTTGGTCAGTTTCAACTCGCAATGCTCAGCCGCGTGCTCGCCTTCGCCTTCCTTGGTGCATTCCTTTTCCTGGAAGCCTTGCAGTTCCCACAGGACATGAGGCATACCGACGTTCGGGAACACGGTATTGTTCACGCCCATCGGGCGGCTTGGGTCGACATAGAACGCTTTCAGGTAGCTGTAGATCCAGTCAGGGCCACGGGAACGACCAACCAGGGTCAGGTCTGGTGGCGGAGCACCAAACCATTCTGCCGAGTCTTTCTGGGAAATGCCGTTTTTCATCAGCGCACCGCTCTTCTGCAATTCACCGTTGGCATCGCGGGTGAAAATCAGGTTTTTTGCCACCTGCTCATCCGTCAACCCCAAATCCTGCGCAATACGGTTGTAACGGCTGAAACCCAGGGAGTGGCAGCCCATGCAGTAGTTGACGTAATACTTCACGCCACGTTGCAGGCTGGCCTTGTTGTGGATGTCCACATCCGCATGTTCCAGGTGCACGCCACCACCACTAGCCATCGCAGCAGTAGTCATGACGGATGCTGAAAGTGCGAACATTACACTTGCAATAAACTTTTTCATGTTGCGCACTCCTTATTAATGACCTGTTACACGATCAGGAACTGGCTTCTCTTCGTTACAGCTCTTCTTGAAAGCAGGCAACAGCAGAGTCAGGGCCAGATAACCGACCGGCCAGATGAACTGTTTGATCATCTGTGAAGTCGCTTCTGCATCACCCGGGGTGTAGCGGAACACGATGTCATAGCCGATAACCGCCGCCAGCAGGATACCGAACCACATGACATACTTGGCTTTTGCCGGGTTGCTATGAACCCACAGAACCACGAAGAACAGGAAGTAAATTTGGGTCATACGGGTTCCCAGCTCCTTGTAGGCCGGGGTTACGGCTTCAACACCCATCCAGCCCAGCACGAAGAACACAACAGCAAACAGGATCAGGTTGATCTTGTGTGCGTTGGTACGATAGCGCCAGGATTTGATCGGGTTGCGATCAACCCAAGGGATGATGAACAACACAGCAATCGCCGCGAACATGGCCAGCGTACCGTACCATGGGTCAGGAATCGCACGCAGAACCGTGTAGAACGGCGTGAAGTACCATACCGGTGCGATGTGCTCAGGCGTCTTCAGCGCGTTGGCCGGTTCAAAGTTAGGCTTCTCCAGGAAATAACCACCACCATCTGGTGCAAAGAACAGGATGGCGAAGAAACCCATCAGGAATACCACAACACCCAGAATATCTTTAACAGAGTAATAAGGGTGGAACGGGATACCATCAGCAGGAGCCGTTTCACTCCATGCATTGCCTTTAGGGCCTTTCTTGATTTCAACACCGTCAGGGTTGTTGGAACCCACCGCGTGCAGCGCAACGATGTGCACAAATACCAGCGCTGGCAGAACCAGTGAAGGCAGGAAGAAGTGCAGCGCAAAGAAGCGGTTCAGAGTCGCGTCACTCAGTACGAAGTCACCACGAATCCAGGTGGACAGCTCGTTACCGATGTAAGGGATGGTGTTGAACAGGTTGATGATTACCTGTGCGCCCCAGAAGGACATCTGACCCCAGGGCAGCAGATAGCCCATGAACGCAGTCGCCATCAGCGCCAGATAAATGGCCATACCGATCAGCCAGATCAATTCGCGCTTACCCTTGTAAGAACCGTAGATCAGACCACGGAACATGTGCAGGTACACCACGATAAAGAACGCGGAAGCGCCCGTGGAGTGCATGTAGCGGATAAACCAGCCACCCGGCACGTCACGCATGATGTATTCAACCGAAGCAAACGCCAACGTAGCGTCAGGCTTGTAGTGGAACGCCAGGAACAGGCCGGAAACAATCTGGATAACCAGCACCAGCATTGCCAGTGAACCAAAGAAATACCAGAAGTTGAAGTTTTTAGGCGCATAGTACTGAGCCAAATGCGCATTCCAGGTTTCCATCATCGGGAAGCGGTCTTCGACCCAACCCAAGAAACCGGTGTAATTATGTTGTGGACGCTCAGCCATTATGCTGCCCCTCCGTTTTCGCCAATCAGAACGGTATTGTCATCCTTGAAGTAGTAAGGTGGCACTTCGAGGTTGGCACCCGCTGGAACGTTCTTGAACACACGGCCAGCCAAGTCGAAACGGGAACCATGGCACGGGCAATACCAGCCACCTTTCCATTCCGGCCCCAGATCAGCAGGCGCAAGCTCTGGGCGGTAGGTAGGAGAACAACCGAGGTGAGTACAGATACCAACCAGAACCAGGTATTGCTCCTTGCCTTCGCGGGTACGTGCCAAATTTTTGGCATACTCTGGCTGCTGCTTGGGATTGTCAGAGTTCGGGTCTTTCAACTGACCATCCAGGCTTGGCAGGGCATCCAGCATTTCCTTGGTACGGTTGACGATCCATACCGGCTTGCCACGCCAGATGACACGTAATAACTGACCCGGTTCAACTTTGGTCACGGACACTTCCACAGGCGCACCGGCGGCAAGCGCGCGGGCACTGGGCGACCATGAAGAAAGGAACGGGGTCGCAATCGCTGCCGCGCCTGCTGCACCAACCACGGAAGTGGCGGCAATCAGAAAACGGCGACGGCTTTTATCTACTCCAGAATTTGCCATCGTTTGCTCTCTCCCAAATAATCAAAACGTAAAACACGCTCTTGCGTGCAGCATCATAACCACTTGCAACAACGTTGAATATATGCATCTCTACACAGCAAATGCCCATATTAGCATACGCTAAAACACGGCATAGGATGTCCGAACTGTTGTTCAAAATCAAGTGCAAATGCGGCCTCCACAACAGCATGGCATGAGCCGTTGATTTAAGTCATGAATACTGCCACACCCACCTGCCGGACAAAGCGCGGGCATAATAACACAAAAAAAAGCTGGAATGCCCTGATTTATACAGGGTTATCCAAATCAAGGAAGATATGTTCAAGGCCAAACTGCGCTGACAAATGTTCGCCCAGCGCCTTGATGCCGTAGCGTTCAGTGGCATGGTGACCTGCTGCAATGTAATGGATGCCGTTTTCGCGCGCGCTATGCACGGTATGTTCGGAAACTTCCCCGCTCAGATAAGCATCCACGCCCAGCCCAAATGCCTGCTGGATGTAGCTTTGCGCACCACCACTACACCAGGCGATACGCTGGATGGGTTTGTCACCACCGGCAATCAACAAAGGCTCGCGCCCCAGCACATCGGCGACCTGCTTGCCAAAGGCTTTCAGCGTTTGCGGCTCCGGCAGGGAACCCACGTTGCCTACGCCTTGCAGTTCGCGTTCGTCCATCACACCATCAACCTGTATGCCCAACAATTTGGCAAGCTGGGCGTTGTTACCCAGTTCTGGGTGTGCATCCAGCGGCAGGTGGTAGCCGAACAGGCTGATGTCGTGCTTGAGCAGGGTGGCGATACGGCGCTTTTTCATGCCACGAATAACTGATGCCTCGTTCTTCCAGAAATAGCCGTGGTGGACGAGTATGGCATCGGCACCAAGCCCAACCGCAGCATCCAGCAACGGCTGGCTGGCGGTAACGCCGGTGATGATTTTCCGTACTTCAACCTTGCCCTCAACTTGCAAGCCGTTGGGGCCATAGTCGCGGAATTTGCTGATGTTGAGCAGCTTGTTAAGATAGGTTTCGAGTTCGTAGAGATTCATAGTTCGGTGAGTATGCGCAGGAATTCGGTCATCTCTTCATCGGTACCGATGGTGATGCGCAGGTATTCGTTGATACGGGGTTTGTTGAAATAGCGCACCAATACGCCGCGTTGTTTCAGTGCCAAGTAGATTGCTTCGGCATTGCCTTGCGGCGGTCGGGCAAACACGAAATTGGCAGCGGAAGGCAGTACGCTGAAGCCCAATTCCGTCAGTTTCTGCACAGTAGCTGCACGGGTGGCAATAATTTGCTGGCAGGTTGTCTCGAAATAGTCCCTGTCACGCATTGCTGCTGCCGCACCGGCAATCGCCATGCGCCCCAACGGGTAGGAGTTGAAAGAATTTTTCACCCGTTCCAGCGCGTCGATCAGATCAGGGTGGCCAACGGCAAAACCTACCCGCAAACCCGCCAGTGAGCGGGATTTGGAGAAGGTTTGCACAACCAGTAGGTTCGGGTATTTCGCAGTCAGCGGAATCGCGGTTTCGCCACCAAAGTCGATGTAGGCTTCGTCTACCACCACCACAGAATCCGGATAGGTTTGCAACAGGGCTTCGATAGCTTCCAGCCCCACGGCCATGCTGGTGGGCGCATTGGGGTTGGGGAAAATGATGCCACCGTTATCGACGGAGTAATCACCCAAGCACAGGCGGAAATCTTCCCGCAGCGGGATTTGCTGCGCTTCGATCTGATAAAGGTTGGCGTAGACCGGGTAGAAGCTGTAGCTGATGTCCGGGTACAACAACGGTTTGTCGTGTTTGAGCAAGCCACAAAAAACATGCGCCAACACCTCGTCCGAGCCGTTACCTGCGAACACGTTGGCGCGGGTTACGCCGTAATAGTCGGCGATGGCATCCTTGAGCGTGTCAGCGTTCGGGTCTGGATAGAGACGCAGGGTGTCATCTGCCGCTGCGTGGATGGCTTCCAACGCTTTGGGCGATGGCGGGTACGGGCATTCGTTGGTGTTCAGCTTGATGTAGCGCTGGTCTTTGGGCTGCTCGCCCGGCACATACGGGTCGAGGTTGTGTACCAGCTTGCTCCAGTATTGGCTCATGCGTACTTCCGGTCAGGAATATAAACGTGTGATCATATAAGGATGACGCAGATACAGCAATCTACCTTCCGCCCTGCCTGGTGGCTCAAATCCCCCCACCTGCAAACCCTGTGGCCGGTGTTTTTCCGCCAGCGCCCAAAGCTCGACCTGCAACACGAACGGGTGGAACTGGCCGATGGTGATTTCATCGACCTTGCCTGGCATCCGCGAGCGGATTCGCCACTGGTGCTGGTGATCCACGGCTTGGAGGGTTCGCTGGAATCGCATTACGCCCAGACTTTGCTGCTGACCCTGCACAAGGTGGGTTTCGCCAGCGTCTTCATGCACCTGCGTGGATGCAGCGGAACCCCCAACCGCCACGCCAGCAGCTACCACTCAGGGCGGACGGAAGACGTGGCGGAAGTGCTTGCCCATCTGCGCAAGACCGGCAGGATGCCAAAGGCTGCCGTTGGTTTCTCGCTAGGTGGCAACCTGATCCTGAAATATGCGGGGGAAACCGGCGCGGCGTCGGGCTTGCAAGCCATCATCGCCGTCTCCGTACCTTTCCAGCTACAAGAATGCGCGCGCAAGCTGGAACAGGGCTTCGCGCGGGTGTATGGGCAATACCTGCTGGGCAAGTTAAAAGCGGCTTACCGTCGCAAGTTCAGCCAGCGGGAACAACCTTTACAGGCCAGCTCCAACAAGCTGGGAACCATCTACGACTTCGACGACCAGATTACTGCCCCATTGAATGGTTTTGCAGATGCGGAAGACTACTACACCCGCAGCAGTTCCAGGCAATTCTTGCCGCGCATCCAGACGCCGACACTGATTATCCACGCCCGCGACGACCCTTTCATGTACCCGGCCACCGCGCCCACTGAAGACATGCTTAGCGACCAGGTGATACTGGAATTGGCCACGCATGGTGGCCATGTAGGCTTCGTCTCAGGCAAAACACCCTGGAACACCCAATACTGGCTTGAACAACGGATCACCACCTGGCTTCAGGAACGCCAGCTCGCCTAATCTGCCAACGGCTAACCCGTGCGCCTGCTACTTGACCTGCCGGTAAAACGCCACCAATTTTTCCGCCTGCGCCGTATGTGACCACGTAGCCGCATACACCAGCGCTTCTTTGGCTTTTTGCACGTGCAGGGTTTTACCTTGCAGCAAGCGTTCCACCTGTTTGGCGAAACCTTCCACCTCTTCCGGCGCGACCAGGCCACCCTGCCCTGAACCGATCACATCCTTCGTCCCCAGCACCGCTGTCGACACCACCGGCGTGCCGCAGGCCATCGCCTCAATCAGCACCAGCCCCTGGGTTTCGGTGCGGGAAGCGAACACGAACACATCCGCCGCTTTGTAGCACGCCTGCAAGCCGCCATCACGGCGCAGGTAGCCGACGAAACTGACATTGCCTTCCAGCCCGCGCCGCTTCACTTGCGCGTGCAGGGATTTTTCCGCAGGGCCTTCACCCGCGATGACGAACAAAATGTCAGGGATCTGCTCCCGCAAGCGTTCGGTCACATCCAGCAGGAAGCCAATGTTTTTCTCGAACGCCACCCGTCCTACGAACAGAATTACCGGGCACTCAACCGGGATGCCATGCTGTTCCCGGAACACCACACCGTCGCCAGACTCGAATACCCGCATGTCCAGACCGGTTGGCAGAATGGTCATGGGCGTTTCCACCCCATAATCTTTCAGCACTTGCTGCATGGCGCTGGAAGGCACCACCAACGCATCCAGATCGGCACACTGGGTACGGGAAAAGCGCCGCGCCGCATAGCGCAGCCATTCTTTGGGCAGCCACTTGACGTAGTTGTAGAGGTATTCCTCGAAAAAGGTGTGGTAGGTCGCCACCACTGGCAGCTTCAGTTTGCGCGCCAGTTTCAGCCCGGCGTAATGCGCCACGAACGGGGTGTGGATGTGGATGATGTCGTAATCCTCCGCCCGTAGCTCCTCAGTCAGGCGATGGATGCGGCGGATGCGCATCATGCGGTCTTCCGGGTCAACAATCACGTTGCGCGAACTGATGCGGATGATGCCGGTTTCATCCTCCACCGTTTGCCCATAATCGGGCGCAATTAATGTGACATGATGCCCAGCCGCCTCCAGCGCCTGCCGGAATGCCTGTATCGACGTGGAAACGCCATTGACGCGCGGAAAATACACGTCGGAAACCATCAATATGCGCATTAACTATTTCACCAGTCCTTTGATCGGGCCAATGAAACCCAGTACGGACTGAGGGTCATCCATGCTCTTGGCGTGTTGGGCAACCATACCGATGTAGCCATCGCCATTCACATCCAGATGCCAGTATGGGGAAGTGGTTTCCGCCCCCACAGGCACGGTTGCAACGCGGGTCAGACTGTTGTTGCCAATATCGTATGCCCACAGCATGTTGTTTTCGTGCTCACCGTCTTCACCGATCAGCAGCGTGTCGGAATGCGGCAGGAAAGAGAGGTTATCAGGTTGCGCAAACCAGTCCAGTGTATTGGCAGCGCAACTTTCCGCGCCACCCGCGTTGAGGCTCGCGTCAGTGGCGGAACCACCCATGACCACAGCCTTGATGCCGGTGGCGACATGGCTGCTGCCGATAGCTTTGCCATCCGTATCCTTGACGCCATCCTGCATGGAAAGCGCATATACACCACCACAGTAGTTGGGTTGGGCAAGACGGATATGGTTACCGGTGGCGCTGTCATAGTTCTTTTGCTCTTCCACATCATCGGTGTTATCCAGCATCCCTCGCGCCGCTTCGCTGATGGCCAGATAGCCAGTGTTGCGGTCAGCATCATAGGTAAAACCTTCCATCTTGCGGAATTCGTGGGTAGCGCCCTTGATGGCGGCGTAGCGACGCGCTTCCAGGCGGGAGGCCAGCACCTCTTTACCATCCCTGACCTTCAAACACTGCTTTTTGAAACCTGCCGGGGAAACCAGCACGAAACCGTTTTGCGTATCACACTTGTCCGTATCGCCGGTTTCAAACAGTTCGCTGAATTTGGGCAGCCTGGCAATGGCGGCCTTGAGGTCAGCATCGCTGGCATGGCCGAGGCTGACCCATTCCAGCTTGGCCGTGCCGCCGTTATTACCATCGGTCTGGTTCCATTTGGCGGCGTACAGTGTGCCTGCCGACAGGTTGCCCGCCTGATCGGCAACAAACATGAACAGTGTGCCGTTATCGCCATCATCGGTGAGATAAGCGGTTTTCTGGTCAGGCAGCACGTAGGCCAGCTCGTGCGAGAAGCGCCCCATCGCGTAATGCTTGCTGTAATGCCCCTTGCCATCCCTGATGCGGGTTTCCGTCACCCAGCCAACCATGTAGGGGCTGGATTTGGCCGGGTTCTTCAGGTCATCCTGCCAGTAGTATTTGGGGTAGGCCACGTATTTTTTGTCGGTAATGCCATCCGGGTTGCCAATCTGTTCCTCGATATTGGCGGCATCCGGCTCGTATTCCTCGCCACCCAGATGGCTGCCCCACGGCGTCACCATCCCGGCGCAATGCACGAAACCGCCGAAATCGCCCGATTGGTCGATGAATTGCAACGTATCCTTGACCGGGCTGAGCTTGCCGTCCTTGTCCTGCTGGACTTCGCTCATGTACATGCCACCGACATTGCATTCAAACTGAGACATGACATACAGCTTGCCGTTGTCATGCAGGATGGAGCTGAAATCCATGCCGCTGCCCGATGTACCATTGACGCCATTGCAGACATAAGGTGTGCCGTCGACGCTGATGGGATTGCCCTTCACGTCTTTCATCAGGCCGAAAACCTCATCGTTATCCTGAGCGCCGGTACGCATGTACTCCTGGAAGGCAATCGCCTGTTTTCCGCCATTGACGGTAACTTCATCCGTGGTTCTGACCACATGTTTGTCAGCGTCACTGGTAGGCAGATCCAGCGGCTTGAATTCGACTGTTTTTTGAAGAGAGGCAGCATAGAGGGGAGCACTAGCTAGCAACAAACTCAGAGAAGCAAACAGGGGCGACAACCTCATGAAAAACCTCATAATCGCAATATTGGCAAGACCTTACTTGGAATTTCTTACAATTTGATGAAAAAGGCTGGAAAACAATTGCGGTAAAATTAGATAAGCTCTACCCTGCCTTCGCATATAAACCAAATACCATTTTTCACCTAATACTTACAAATGCGCCCGGAATGAAGAAATTTTTATTTATCGTTGTTAGCCTAATTGTTATTGGCATCGTCTATGAAATTTCCTATAGATTTTTTAGTGAATACACTTCGCATAATAGACTGGCAGCACTGGCAATAGCGTTTTTCATAGCCTATTTTGTAGACAAAATCTGGAATACTCTAGAATAGCGCTATATGCGGTCTTCCGGGTCGACAATCACATTGCGTGAGCTGATGCGGATGATGCCCACCTCATCCTCCACCGTTTGCCCATAGTCCGGCGCAATCAGGGTGACGTGGTGGCCTGCCGCTGTCAGCGCCTGCCGGAATGCCTGAATGGAGGTGGAAACACCGTTGACGCGCGGAAAATACACGTCGGAAACCATCAGTATACGCATCAGGACTCCTGGAAATTGACCGGCAGGTTGATTTCTTCCTTGCCGCGTTGCAAGGTCAAGCTCAACTGGATGGCACCGGCATACTGTTCCAGCAGCTTGAACGCTTGTTCCTCGCTTTCCAACTTGACGCCGTTAACCGCCAGCAATACATCACCAACTTTAAGGCCAGCCTTGACGAACAACACCGGGTCAGCACCCGGTGCCAACCGGTAACCGGCCAACTTGCCGCCAGCCACCACCGGTTCCGGCTGTACCGCATCAAACAGGCGGTAAGGGTCAACAGCCGCATTGTCACGGAACGCCTTCAGGTCAACCTGCTCCAGCTCATCCGCCGCTATCGCCGGGGCTGTTACCGGTGTATCTGTTCTGGTAGCAACACCCAGTTCCAGCTTTTCCAGCGCCTCGCCATTTTTTAACAGGGCGTAACGTTCACCCACTTCCAGCAATTGCACGCCTGGCTGCGCGGAGAGCGTTTTACCGCTTTGCGCCAGGAATTGTTGCCCCTGCTGTTCAATCACGGCAAAACCCTGTCCACCTGGCAAACCCAGCATTCCTTTCAAACTCAAGGGCAGTCGGGTCAAAGGAATAGCCTGCCAATCAGGGCGGCTTTGCGCTGCACCTGCGGGAGCGGGGGTAAATTCCAGCGGGAATTTCAGCAGCGGTAGATAGTCGGGGTTGTAATTACCCTCCGGGTAAAGATGAGCTGCATCAATACCGGTCTGACTGTTACCTACGCGATAGGTCAGGCTGGCAGGGTTATCCAGCTCGACCGGGCGTTCGGTGATGACTTCACCCGTCTGGTACGGTGTGCCATCCACGCGGGTCAGCGGTTGCGCCGGGTCACGGAAATGGCGGAACGTGACCGGGGTTTCCGGGAATACATCCTTGCCCTTGTTGTAGCGCTGGCTGACGACCACCTGCCGGTAACGGGCAGCGGCGGCCAGCGCAGCGCGTTCCGGCGGGTACAACAGGCCACCCCTGATGCTGCCGTCAGTTTCCAGATAACCACCTTTGGCGGTGAACTCGCGCATCAGTTGTTGCCGCAATGCCTGGGCTTGCTGGAAACCTTGCGCGCTCAGGGTATCCAGCACCGGCCAATCGGCGCTGTAGCCGTTGGCTGTGCGGATATGCTGGCTCAGCACATTTTCAATGGCCTGCGGCATGTCGCCGTAGAGGCTTGCCCCCACCACGGTATCGAGGAAATAGGCAAGCTCTCCCTGGTCGAGATCGCGGTTGAGCGGGTCGCCCTGCCCCGCCTTACCCGGCACAGCAGTTTCATCCGCATGGCGGTCAGCCTTGTACAGCAGGTAATTCATTTCCTGCCAGCCCAGCTCCCCGGCGAATTTGCGTGGCATCGCCCAGGTACTGTCCACCGTATTGCCGGTACCGGAGGTGAAGGTAGGGAATTCGGTGCGGGTAATGCCGCTGTGGCAGCCGATGCACTGGGTCATTTCCTCGCGGGTTTGCGGGCGCAACGCACCATCCTTGTCTTCGATGTAACCCGCCAGCAGCCAGCCTGCGCCGTTGTCCACCCAGCCCTGTGCGTCATTGCCGTAGATGCCCGCACCTTCAGATTTCTCACCGGGGCGGAACTGGCTGGGCTGCCAGTCTCGCGCCTTGTACATGTAGCGCACTTCCTTGACCCGGTGGCTGCGGGTTCCCGGGAACGGGCTGATGCTGGCGTCTGTACCATCCGCCCGCACATCGACGTAATGCAGCGGGTGGGCAAACTCGGTTCCCAACGGATATAAGCCTGCTTCCACCGGCACGCTTTTCGCCATGCCCTGGTAGGTTTTGCTGTCGGTCGGCAACAAACGCCCCTGGATGGAGCGTTCCAGCAAATCGAGGTTTTGTGCGTAAGTGGCGAGTTCAAAGCTGCCATCCTCACGCTGCATGAATTTTTCCGGCAAGCGGATGTAGATGCCCGACACCGAGCCTGTCATCGGGGTGAAAATGCCGTAGGGCATGAAGTTGATGGCGCGCCAGCCGGTGAGCCAGCCTTCTGTATCGCTGAAAAAGCCGTTTTGGGCTTGCTGGCTGCGCACGAAACCGTCGCTGTTGGCGGGCAAATCCGCCGGGTCGAGGCCGGGGAACAGGCGGAATGGCGATTGCATGCCTGCATCCCATTGTTTGGGGTCGCCGGGGCGTTGATTGTAAGCGGTTTGCCAGTTGTCACTACGCACGTAGGTACGCATATCCCAGGCGGTGGTATCAATCCCCAGTGCTGCCACCACTTGCCGCAGGGTTTCCGGCTTGAGGGTATTTTCCCAGCGGTTGACGGTTGCCAGTGGGGAAGTGGTTTCATACGGGGCAAAGGCATATTCGATTTGCAGGTTGCCGATCCGCGCTTCCAGACCGGCTTGCGGGTTATTGTTGCCCAGCCCTGCCTGATAGGCGGCGTTGGTATGGCAATACTGGCAGGCGTTCTGCGTACCACGCGAGGTTTCGATGTAACACTGGGCGGGGATCTGCGGGTAGGGGTTGCTGAACAGCACCGGGTTGGCGCGTTCGCCCGTCAGACCCATACCGGGAACAGCTGCCGATGTTGTACCCGTATCCGTTGCGGCATTGTCCACGCCACCGTCACCGCAGGCGCTTAACAGGAAAGCCAGCAGGATTAACCCGATTTTGTTCATCACACATCAAATCCTTACAAGAAGAAACCCCTCCTAACCTCCCCTTGTCAGGGGAGGAACAAGAGGGGTCTCAGGTTCCTGGCTCCCTCCCCTGACAAGGGGAGGGCCGGGGTGGGGTTTCTTTACCCATTACTTGATGGCAGGCAGGCCGCCAATGTAACCAATATTGGCGTCGAACTTGTCGATAGTGGCCAGAGCCTTGTCGACTTCCGCGTTCTTGCCAGTAGACCAGTCGCCGTGGTGCTGGCTGTTGCTCATGATGTAGGCATAACCATTCATGTCGTCCACCACTTGCAGGCCGGTGTTTTCAGCACCCGCAACCGCGCTCAGCACGCGGCTCAGCTTCTTGGTGTCGACGTTGTAAGCCCACACGAAGTTGTTGACGTGCATACCGGAGTCTTCACCGATGAACAGGGTGCGCATCTTTTCGGAGAAGAAAATGTTGTCGGTATTAGCAACCTTGTCCGGGTTGGCGGTGTTGCCCAGCGCGTCAGCAGCGATGTCTTCACCCAGCAGGGCTGCTTCAACATACATGTTGGTGGCGACGTATTCGGAGTTGATGGCAGCGCCAGACGTGTCTTTCTGACCGCCTTTCAGGTCAGCCGAGTAGGTCGCACCAGAAGAGACTTTCTTCAGCTTGATGTCGTTGGCCGGTTCGTCAGCGCCATCGGTCATGCTGTCGCGGATGGCGGAAATGGCCACGTACAGGCGCTTGTCCTTGTCGTTGACAGCGATGCCTTCCATTTTGGTGAATTCAGTGGTCGCGCCCTTGAGTGCTGCGTAACGGCGGGATTCGAGGAAAGCAGCCGCCTTGTCCTGACCCGCTTTCACGGTCAGGCATTCGTCAGCCGTGGAACCAGCACGGACGCGAGTGTAGCCAGTTGGGCAAGTACCGGCGGTTGGCGCAACGGCATCGAAGATGGTTTCAAAGGTAGCCGCATCAGCCAGCGCCTTGATGTCGGCATCCGTACCGCTGCCCAGCTTGACCCAGGTCAGGTTGGCCTTACCGCCCGCGTCAGCAGAGGTTTGTGTCCACTTGGCCGCATAGATAGTACCAGCGGACAAATCGCCAGCCTTGTCAGCCACGAACATCAGCATGAAACCGTGTGTGCCATCATCGCCCATGTAGGCAGTCTTGCCATCCGGCATCACCTTGGACATTTCCCAGGTACCACGACCCATGGCGTAGTGCTTGACGATGGTGGTGGAACCGTCTTCCTTCACGGTCACTTCAGGAATGATGCCGTGGTTGTAAGGGTTGGCGGTCTTTTCGTTCTTGTAATAGACCTCGTTCAGCGCTTTCAGCCCAGCAGTAGTAGTGGCGTAACCGCTGGTGTTCAACGGGTTGTACTGGAGGTCGTAATCTTCCTCAGAGCCCAGATGGGTATTCCACGGGGTCTGGGAACCGAAGCAAGGAATCCACAGGCCATCAACGCCAGAGAAATCCAGTGGCTTCTGGGATTTGACCGACAGCTTGCCGTCAGTAGCTTGTGTGATGCCGGTCAGCAACATGGACATCGGCATACGGGTATACCAATTGGCCACTTTGTAAGCGTCAGAACCATCAGACAGCAGCCAGTCATATTCCAGATGGGAAACCAGGAACAGGTTGCCGCCGACCTTCAGCAGGCTGTTGGCGTCCGGAGTTTCCGCGATAACCGGCTGGTTGTATGGATCCATGATCGGTTCCATCTTGTAGTTGTAAAGTTGGCCAGCCGCATTGGCGTTACCGCCCACCTTGTCTTTTACGCCAAACAGCTTGTTATAGGTCAGGGGGTAATCCTTGCTGGTGCCGTCGCTGTAAGTGACTTTAGCGACGGAGGAAGAGTGGGTAACCGCCATTTTGTCGGCAGTTGTAGGGGCAGGCATACTACTGAATTCAACGGATTTGACACTGGAACTGCTGCTGGAGGAAGAGCTACTGTTGTTGTCATCGCCACAGCCAACCAAGGCAGCAGCCACAGCCAAGGCTACCGAGCTGATTTTCAGGTATTTCATTGCGGGTATCTCCAATTTTGATGGGTGTGTACAGCCCGCCATGCTATGCCGGAATATTTTCAGTAAGGTTAAAGCTATGTTGCAGTTTGATTAAACCGCTTATTCCAGCGCATCAATGATTTGTTGCATGACAGTTGCCTCCGGCAGCGGCATGACCTGATTGACGGTTTCGGGGATACCACCCACATTCAGCACATCCGGGCTGTTGCTAACGCCCAGCAAGCCGCTGCGGAAGCCGTGTTCCTTCCACGCCAGCGCCTGCAAGTCCTGATCCTGCAAGGCCATTTCCAGCCGCTTGCAGTTGCCGGTCAGGGAAATCAGCGGGTGGCTGGCGAATACCGTCGGCGTCGGGTAGAGGATGTCGATCTTGTCGCGGATGACATCACGGTATTCCTGGTGCTCGATCACAAATTCCACCAACTGGTTTTCATAGCCCATGATGATCGGGCGGGCGCCCATCCCCTGCTTGAGGAAATTCTCGAAAATATCGCCGGAACTGTGTTCCATGTAACCCATGGCGCGGAAATACGCCTGTACCGCTGGCAGCACTTTGGGCAAATCCGCCGCTGATGCCACATTGCCATTATTGAGCGTGTTCGCCAGCAAGCCTGCCCACATGTTGCCGGAGTTGGAATTGCGCGGATCGGTGGAGAAGATTTTCAGCGCACCGTAAACATCCAACCCCAAATCCTCTTTCCAGCGCTTTTGCCGCTGCACCAGTTCCACCAGCTTGGCGGTATCGACAGAAATAACGCCATTTTCACGTTTGGCAGCACCGGCTTTGATGAAAGCCTCAGTCACTGGCCGCCACGCATAGAACACCATCGGCGAGTTGAAAATATTGGTATCGGCCAGCACTGGCTTGCCCGCCTGCCGCGCCAGCTCCACCGCGATCTGGTTGGATGGCCACAGGCAATCCTTGCCCTCGGTCGGCAACTGGGTCGCCATCTCGATGCTGCCCGCCTTGGCGGCGTTGAGGCGCACCTTGTATTTTTCCAACGTCTTCTGCGTTTGCGGGTTGGCGAGGAAACGGGATTTTTCACCGCCGTAGTAAATGTTCACGTCCACCCAGTCCTGCTTGACGGTTTGCGTGCGTTGCAGGCTGCCCCAATCCATTTGTGTGGCGATAATGACGCCAGCGGCAACCGCCAGCAGTATCAGGATTCCCAGTATTTTTTTCATCGGATCGTTTCCTTGGCGGCAGGGATGGCGAGTTTCATCACGTCACCGAGCACGGAGGTTTCCAGCTCCAGTTTCTCAAAATCGTTTTCCAGGCAGGCGTTGTGGATGGTCTGCACATTCGGCAAATAGCCACGGATAACGCCGCCCACCTGTTGCAGGCGTTGCTGGGCGGAATCGGTGACGGTGCGGTTGCTGAGGGCGACATAATCCTTCACCAGTTCCAGTATTTTCGGCAGGTAGTGGTTGGTGAAATTGCGGCTGTGTTTGAGGTCGCGGGCGTCTTCACGGTAATTGTTGCCGATTTCCTCCACCAGTTGCGCCATGCGTTCCAGCGCCACGGCGGTGTCGGCGTCGATGCGGTTGGCCTTGCTGGCGGCGTGTAGATCCTTGGCTGCCTGCAAGCACTGGCGCACGGCGGCGTTGATGTCTTCCTGGGTGAGGTTGGCGTAAACGTAGACTTCGCTATCTTCCGGCGCACGTTCAATCAGCAGCAGGCTGGCGGCGTAGACCGCGAAACCGGCCAGCAGCGCCGCCCACCACACCAGGCTGAAACCGAGGTAAACCGCCGAGAACACCCCGGCAGCCAACACGCCAGCCAGGATTTGCCGCCACAGTTCCTTCAGTTTCAGCATCAGTTGTAACCCTTGGCTTCGCGCAGCACGCCCGGCAAATCATCCTTGACCTTGAAGAAGCGCCCGACGGATTGCGAAGTTAATGCTTCCAGTTGGCGTTCATCCGCATCGCCGAAAGCAATTGCGTGGATCGGCACGTCACCCGCAAACGGTAGCGCCCGCAGCGCATCCTGGAACGCAAACAGGTTGGTGTCGTCAGAACGCCCGTCCGTCATGGCGACAATCGCGGGCAGGTAATTCCACAAAGTGCCTTCCGCGTCATAGTAACGGAGTTGTTGCAGGGCTGTTACCAAACCCTCATACAAATCCGTGCCGCCGGATGCCTGTAGGGATTGCACATGATTGAGTACCGTGGCGAGTTGCGCCGGGTCATTGCCTTCCACTTTCCACACCGCCTGTACGCTACCGTTAAACGGAATGATGAAAGTCACGTCCTTCGCCCCCGGTTGGAGCAGGTGCTCGCTGGCCTGCACCGGATCCAGCAAGGTAGTCATGGCCTGCTTGAGGTCGTGGATACCCTGGCCGGACATGCTACCGGAAACATCCAGCACCCACACCGTCAGGCTGGGCTTGCGCAGGTCGGTCTGGTAGATATTGAAGGCTTCCTGGATCACCGCCTGCTGCGGGGTCGGAATCGAGGCAATGGTCTTGTCGGTGTTGATGCCCCAATCCGGGTTCCAGATGGTTTTATCCGGATTGGCAACCGTCATGCCCAGCAGACCGGTGCGGCGACCCATGCCTTCGATCTGCTGTTGCACCTTGTCGGACAACAGGTATTGTTGCAGCTTGAGGAACAGCTCTTCCTTGACCTTGTCACCCTTGTCAACGAAGCCCAGCGGGCTATCCGCCACCGACAGGCCGTCCTGCGGGTAGATGGCGTAAAGCGGTTCCTGCCCCTGCTTTGTCAGTGCATGATTGGCTTCGATGATCAACGCTTCGTAGTTGAACATGGCGTCGAAACGGTCGGGGTGTTCCACCAGCGCTTCCTTCAGCCAGCCGGAACTGCCGGAAGAACGGTTGGTGGTGGACAGCAGGCGCTTGACCTTTTCCCGCACCGCCGGGTCTTGCAGGTGCTGCATGGTCAGGGTGTCGGGGTAGCCTGCCATGGCATACAGGAAACCGAGGTAAGCGCTCGCCCCCGAATTCGACTGGGTGGCGGAAGTCATGGCCAGCCGGAAACGCTGCTGCTCGGCGGCGTCGAGGATGTCCTGAATGCGCACCTCGCGCTGGTCCCAACCGAGTTGCTGCGCAATGGATTTTTTCAGGCCAAGAACAACCGGGGAACGCATGATGGATTGCTCGTGTTTGACGACTTTCTGCGTGTCACCCAACTCAATCCACAAATGGTTGGCGGGCCAAACCGCATCGCAGGGCATGGCAGCGCCCTGTTGCAGGCTACGGTAAATGTCGACGCTGCCCTTGTAGACCACGGCGACCTTTTTGCCCACGCCATCCGCCCAGGCATCGATGATAGCTTGCAACTCCTTGTTTTCTGAACCAGAAACAATCACCAGATCGGCGCTGGCAGGGTCAATGCTGACTTGCTGGGTGCGTTTGCCATCCAAGAAAAAACCCTTGATCAGGAAAAAGGCGATAACCGCGAAAATAATCCATTTGAATTTTTGCATGAGAGACTCCACTCACTCCGGCGTTGCTTGTTTTTATGGTTAACATACTAGCCCGGGGAATATGACATTTACGTGACAAACTGCTGTCTGAACGGTTTTTGCCGATACCCGCTGCCTGTTTTCCGTATTCAGGCAAGGTTTCTTTCATTATGATACCGGCTCCCTACTTGCTGAACCCGGTTCACAATTTATGTCTTACCTTTATCTTGCCCTGGCCATTATTGCCGAGGTTATCGCCACCAGTTCCCTGCGGGCGACGGAGGAATTCACCAAGCCACTGCCGACCTTTGTCATGGTGGTGGGGTATGGGCTGGCGTTTTATTTCATGACCATGGCGCTACGCACCATCCCGTTGGGCATCACTTATGCGGTGTGGTCGGGGCTGGGTATCGTCCTGATCAGCATTATCGGCATCATTTTCTATAATGAGCGGCTGGATCTGGCCGCTACCATCGGTATGGGCCTGATTGTCCTCGGCGTGCTGGTGATCCACCTGTTCTCGAAAGTGGTCAGACATTAGCCCTACCCCACCATTTAACAGTATCGTCATCCTTTATTCATCGCTCTGTCACCTCCTGGTTAGAAGATTGCGTTCTGACATGAACAACTCATGTGAGCGCCCAATTTACTAGCATTCAGGAGTATCCAGATTATGAAATTTGTGTCGTTGTTGAAGATGACGGCTATTGCCAGCTGCCTGTCCGCTGCTGTGCTGACTTCAACCGCATTCGCCGAAGAAGTTAAACTGAACGGCTCCGGTGCCAGTTTCCCTGCCCCTATCTATGCCAAGTGGTTCAAGGACTTCAGTGCTGCGAACGCTGACATCCGTGTTGACTACCAGTCCAAGGGTAGCGGCGCTGGCATCCAGGATTTCATCAACAAGACCGTTGACTTCGCCGCCAGTGACGCCGCGATGAATGACGAAGAACTGGGCAAGGCTGGCAACAAAGCCATCCTGCTGCCGATGACTGCCGGTGAAGTGGTACTGGCCTACAACCTGGAAGGCGTTGATGGCCTGAAACTGCCTCGCGATGTTTACCCTGAAATCTTCGCGGGCAAAATCACCCAGTGGAATGACCCTAAAATTGCCGCCGCCAACCCGGATGCAAAACTGCCTGACGAAGCCATCACGGTCGTGACCCGCGCCGACTCCAGCGGCACCAGCTTCGTGTTCACCAGCCACCTGGCTGCCATCAGCGAAGATTTCAAGTCTAGCGTTGGCGAAGGCAACAAATCCCCTAACTGGCCTGCGACTGACAAATTCGTCAAAGCGCCTAAAAATGACGGCATCGCTGCCACCATCAAACAAACCCCAGGCGCCATCGGCTACATCGAATACGGTTTCGCCAAGCTGAGCGGCTGGAAAAGCATCGCCATGCTACAAAACAAGGATGGCCAGTTCGTAGCGGCTGATGCCAAATCCGGCGCGGCAGCACTGGCTGGTACTGACTTCCCTAGCGGCAACCTGCCTAACAGCGATGTGCCTGACCTGCGTGCATGGGCAACTGACCCTGCCGGTGCAGATGCTTACCCCATCGCCAGCTACACCTGGATGATCTTCTACCCGGAACAAGACGCCGCCAAAGCCGACGCCCTGCGTAAAGTGGTTGAATACGGCCTGACCACCGGCCAGGAAAGTGCTGACTCCCTGGGCTACATCCCAATGCCGGAAAGCGTTGTGAAGAAGGTTCGTGAAGTCTCCCAAATGATCAAGTAATACCCTCCGTTATCTGATCATTGACCCAGGAAGCCGGGGGACTCTCCACGCCCGGCTTTCCCTCCACCCCCAAAGTACGTTTTCAGGTGTCACCCGATGGCTTCCAACCCATTCCAGCAAGCTACCTCCTCCGGCAGCGTTACCAAACCACCTTCAGGTGGCGACTACACCAGCGATAGCCTGTTCCGTGGCCTGGCTTACGGTTCCGCTTTCCTGATCATCATCCTGATGGGCTACATCCTGTGGGAAATCGGCAGTCAGGCATTACCTGCCATGCAGCGTTATGGCCTCGGTTTCATTAGCGGCATGGACTGGAACCCCGGCAAGGAAGAATTCGGTATCCTGCCGGAAATCTGGGGGACGCTATACAGCTCCCTGCTCGCCCTGTTGCTGGGCGGCCTGTTTGGCGTTTTCATCGCCATTTTCCTCACCCAGGATTTCATTGAAGCGCGTCTGGCGGCGGTGTTCCGCACCATCGTCGAGTTACTGGCCGCCATCCCTTCGGTTGTGTATGGCTTGTGGGGGATTTATGTGCTGATCCCTGCCCTGCGCCCGATCGCTGGCTTCCTGCATGAACATCTGGGTTTCATCCCGCTGTTCGGCACCAGCCTGAGCGGGCCGGGCATGGCGCCTGCCGCGCTGGTGCTGGCGATCATGATCCTGCCAACCGTGGCGGCGATTTCGGTGGACGCTTTCCGCCGCATTCCCTACAAGGTGAAGGAAGCCGCATTTGGCATGGGCACTACCCGTTGGGAAGCGATCCTGAAAGTGATGCTGCCGACCGCCTCTTCCGGCATCCTGGCCGCGTTGGTGCTGGGCTTTGGCCGCGCGCTGGGCGAAACCATGGCGCTGGCGATGCTGATCGGCAACGTCGACCAGATCAGCCTGTCGATTTTCTCCCCCGGCAACACGCTGGCTTCACTGCTGGCTTCCAATTTCCCGGAAGCCGGGACGCTGGAAGTGCAGAGCCTGATGTACGCCGCGCTGGCGCTGCTGGTGATTACCCTGCTGGTCAACGTGGCGGGTCTTGCCATCCAGCAATACACTGTCCGCAAGTTTGAGGGCAAGAAATGAGCAATATGAATATAAACCTGTCCTCAGCCACGCTGGGGAAAGACTACAACCTGAGCCGCCAGCCGCTGGAATACCGCGCCATGAAAAGCGGTTTCCTGACCGGCCTCACCTGGCTGATGGCGTTCCTGGCCAGCGTGCCGTTGTTTTCCGTCATCTATATGCTGGTGATGAAAGGCGGCACGCGCATCAACTGGGAAACCCTGACTGCACTGCCGCCCGCCGGTTTTGAAATGGGCGGCGGTTTCGGCAACGCCATCATCGGCACGCTGGTCATGGTGGGCATCGCCAGCGCCATTAGCGTGCCGTTTGGCACACTGGCTGCGGTCTACCTCGGCGTACTGGATCCGCAAAGCCGCACCGCGACTGCTTCACGCTTCCTGGCCAAAACCCTGACCGGTTTCCCCTCCATCCTCGCCGGTGTTTTTGTGTATTCCATCCTGGTCATCAATTTTGGTTACTCGGCGCTGGCGGGCGGGGTCGCCCTTGCGGTGTTGATGTTGCCGACCGTAGTGCTGGCCGCAGAAGAAGCCATGCGCCAAGTACCGCAACGCATGAAGGACGCAGCCTACGGCATGGGCTGCACGCGCAGTCAGGTGATCTGGAAAGTGGTGTTGCCAACCGGCCTGTCCGGCATCCTCACCGGCGTATTGCTGGCGGTGGCGGGCGCGGCGGGCGAGTCCGCGCCGCTGCTGTTTACCGCGCTGTTCAGCAACTACTACATTTCCGAGGTCATGGAGCCAACAGCCTCATTGTCGATCCTGATCTACAACTTCTCGGCCATGCCGTTTGAAAACCAGCTTGAGCTTGCTTGGACGGCATCCCTGGTGCTGGTGCTCATCGTCCTCGTATTCAACGTCCTGGCCCGCCTGTTTGGCCGACCCAAATATTAACTTTTCAGGAGTCACCCCATGACTGCTCCCATTGAACCAAGCATTTCCAGCGCCGCCCGCTTCACGGCCAACGGCCCGGTCGTCATCAACTGCGACATCGACAAAATTTACTACGGTGATTTTCTCGCCGTGCGCAAAAGCATCGTGCCCATCGAGAAGAACAAGATCACCGGCTTTATCGGCCCTTCCGGCTGCGGCAAGAGCACCGTGCTGCGTAGCCTCAACCGCATGAACGACCTGATCCCGGTATTCCGCCTGGAAGGTGAAGTGACCTACCACGGCCAGAACATCTACGCGCGTAACGTCGACCCGGTAGTGGTGCGCCGCTACATCGGCATGGTGTTCCAGCAACCCAACCCGTTTTCCATGAGCATCTATGACAACGTGGCCTTCGGTCTGCGCCTGAACCGCTTCAAGGGCAACATGGATGAGCGCGTGCAAAAAGCGCTGGAAGGCGCGGCGCTGTGGAAGGAAGTCAAGGACAAGCTCAAGAACAGCGGCCTGTCCCTGTCCGGCGGCCAACAACAGCGCCTGTGCATTGCCCGCGCCATCGCCACCGAGCCGGATGTATTGCTGATGGACGAACCCTGTTCCGCCCTCGACCCGATCGCCACCCGTCAGGTCGAAGAACTCATGCTGGAACTGAAGGAACATTACACGCTGGCGCTGGTCACGCATAATATGCAACAGGCCATGCGCGTTGCCGACAACACCTCCTTCTTCGGCGTCGACATCTCGCAGGGTGGCCGCACCGGCTATCTGGTGGAAATGGGTGAAACCCGGCAGATTTTTGAAGACCCGCAGGCGCAACTGACCAAGGAATACGTTGCCGGTCACTTCAGTTAAGCCTGCTGCCTGCCGGTAGCATCAATAATCAACAAAAAGAAGGGAGGTACAGGATGCACTGGGGTATCTTTACGCAAGACGAACGCCAAACCACCCGCTACCGGCTGGATTTGGCGGCGATAGAGGCATCATTACGGGAAGTCCAGGCGGACTTTGAGCGCATCAATATCAGCCTGGACTCACCCCGCGACGCCTTTTCGGATGAAGTCGTCAGTAATATGCTGGCCGGTTACCGTTGCGTCGATGAAGCCCTGCACCTGGGCATCGACCTATTCATGCTGGGCAATTCCGCCCGCATCCTCGAACTCAACAACCTGATCCTGTGTGGTGACGGCCCGGTCAAGCGCCAGCAGCTTGCCTCCCACCTCAAGGCGAGCGAGAAACGTTTCTATCAGCAACCTGACGGCATCGGCGACCTGATGGAATGGCTGGAACGGCACAAGCATGAGCCGGTATGGGAACGCGCCGCCGGGATTTACATCCACATCCTCAGCACGCCACAGTTGTTCATCGAAGGCAATCACCGCACCGCCATGCTGATCGTCAGCTACGTGCTGGCGCGGGAAGGGCAACCACCATTTGTGCTCAGCAAGAAAAATATCCGCGCTTATTTTGACCCATCCAAACACGTTTTCTACCGCAACCGCCACAGTCTGGCGATGATCTGGCAATGGCCACGCCTGCAACATGAAATTGCGGAACTATTGCGCAAGCATGCAAGTCCGGAGTTCCTGTTGGCTGACGACGTTTGACAGCGTGAAGAGGGCGTATGCAATATGCCCCTACAGGGGAAATTTTAGTGGATAGCCTGCCCGTTGCGCTTGGTCTCGCCACGGTTGGAGTCCAGCATGGCGTGGAAACGTTCCGGGTCATTCTTCAGCATGATGACATATTCCTCGACCAACCCTTGCCAGCCGAATCCGCCGTGTTCCTTCATGTGCAGGAGCGCGACCATCAACAATTTGGAGGCGGCGCGGATTTCACGTTTCTCACCTTCGTGGTAGGAAACGACGAGTTCGCGGTACAGGGCTTCAACCTTTTCCAGTGGTGTCATGGATAATTCCGGGAAAGTGAATAAAACATAACGTGAAACTTCACGTCACACCGAGATAGCAGATACATTACAAATACAGCGGAGCCATCCGCCGCCAATAATAACCCTTGTGCGCCCGCTCATCCCACTCATGCAGGTGATGGCGGATACCTTTGCTGTGCAGGATATGGCTTAGATGATGATTGTTACCCAGAAATGGGTCTTCCCTGCCGATCACCAGCACAATATCCAAGAGGTTGGGCTGGAAGCCCGCCGGTGAAAATACTTTCCTGTTTACTGAATGGCTATAACCCCGCGAAGAAGGTTTCCAATTCCGCCAGCAGTTCCCGTTCCTGCTCCGCCTGGCGCGGGTAATTGAAATGCCCCGCCTCCAGCACGAACAGCGACTTCGACTCCGGCAAGGCATTGTAGATGGCGAACTGCCCCGGTGGAGCGACCGTCGGGTCGAACAACGCGGCGGCCACATGCAGCGGCTGGCGGATGAAACCGGCGGCGCTGGCGGCGTCGTAATATTGCAGGGTATCCATGACATTGCCGTGCTGCTGCTGATAGCGCTGCACCGCCGCGCCGCTGCCAACCGTCGGCAGTTGCAAACGCAGCGGATGATTGCCGAAAGTCGGCACATTCAGGTGCGCCCGCTGGATGCGCGCATCCCATGGCAACGCCAATGCGCCTATCCCCCCACCAAAACTGATGCCGGAATAGCCAATATGCCCGCGCACCGCCGGAAACAATAACTGCAAGGCCGACACTGCCAACCACAAGTCTTCCACACACCCACCGATGATGTACTGCTCTGATTTGTCGATGTCGTGTAGCACATGGTAAGAAGGGTTGCTGGAAACCGATGCCTGCTGGCTGCGTGACAGCCCGCGAAAACAGGGAAACAACAAAGCCGCCCCTGACGGGCACAGGCGGTAATCCGGTTCATCGCAGCCGCCATAGCCGTGCCCGAATACCAACCCGCAAGTCACCGGCTGGCTTTGCGGAACTAGCACCCAACCTCCAATGATAGAATGATCGGTGGAAAAATAGCTCAGGTCATAGACTTCAAAACCGTTATGCGCCGTCCCTGTATGTTTGATGCTGGGGCGTGGATGCACCAGCAATGTGCGTTCATAACGGCTTTGCCAGAATGCGGCAAAATCAGCGGGCATGGCTGGCGCATCCACCGCAAGCAAATCCGCCAGCGAATAGCCATAACCAGGGTCAAATGCAAACGAATGAGCAAAACGGGACGGCATCCGGTTTCCTTTCAAAACTACGGAGACCTGTGTTTATAACCTATTTCCGCTCACACGCGCACGACAGAGTTTTCACCGTCGATACCGTTAACGGCATAACCGTCGGCCTCCCACTCATTTTCCCATTGCTCACCGTCATACAGATAGCGGAACTGGTATTCCGGGGTAGCGGTTTCCAGCTCCAATACAGCGGTAAACTCACCGCTTTTAAGGGGGGTCATAGGTATTGCCTCGGCATCCCAGGCATTGAAATCGCCAGCCAGATAAATGGCTTGTGCCGACCGGGCTGCTTCCTTGCTAATGCGGAATGTCACTTTGCAAACAGGGCGGGTTTTCAGGTATTGCTTTTTGAGGCTCATGGTCATTTCCTGATGTTACAACTTTGCGGGGATTTTCTCAGGGAAATGTTAAGCAGGTTTTATGCCATAACCCACGCAACAACTGCCAGAATATAGCACCATATCAGTGAATTTCCAGACGGAGGGGTGGGCGACTTATTTACTGATCCGTCAGCCAATAAAACCGGTAGGGTGGGATCACCAGCTCATCCTTGAACATTGCAGGGCGTTCCCCCGAATACAAATCACGTACCGAACCCTGACGGAAATAGGCTTTGCGGCCAATATCCTCCAGATTCAGGTGTTGGGGGGCACTGTCGAAGTTGGCGACGACCAGCACCCGGCTGGTGGGTTGCAGGTGTTCAAAGCGTGAAAATACGAACAGGTGCGGGTTGCCCACATCCAGCAGTTCGCGGTTGTTGAAATCGGCGAACGCCGTCACTTCCTTGCGTACTGAAATCATTTTTTTCAAGGCATTGAACAGGCGGAACTCAACGGTTCCTGGCGTGTTGCGCTGTTCAGCATTGTCCCAATTGATACGCGGGCGGTGCGCCCAGCGGCTGTCGTTGGCTTTGGCCGGATCTTCCAGATAAGTGTTGTCGTTGAGTGTGCCAATTTCATCGCCGTAGTACAGCAAGGGGATACCGCCAAATGCCAGAGTCATGCCATGCAACAGCAGGATGATCTTGATGGCAACGTCGATACGTTCCGGGTCTTGGGCTTGCAGGGCGCTTTCCAGCCCTACCAGTGATGCCAACGAACCGGAAATGCGCGTGTCACCGGTCTTGTCATTATGGCCGAAGGGTAAGCCGCGTGCGGGCGAGTTGTCATAACGCCCGGTGAAATAGTCGATCAGGAACTGGCGGTGGGCGTAAGGCTCGTAACCCACTGCGCGGATGTCGTTATCATCAAACCCAAGGCCGATGTCATCGTGGCAACGCACGTAATTCAGCCAGGTGGCGCGTTCCAGCTTGTCGGGCAGGCTTTTGATACCCTGGGTCAAGAGTTTGGCGTTCTTGGTAGCGACCGCATCCCATAGCAGCGCCATGAAGGTGGCGTTGTAGGCAATTTCACATTCCTTGGCATTGATCGCGTCTTCGCCGAAGTATTTGATGATTTCGACCGGGGCAACAATCGCTTCCGCAATGAACAGCACGCCGGGGGCGGTTACCTGGCAGCAATCTTTCAGCAATTGCAGGATCAGGTGCGCCTCGCGCTCGTTCTGGCAAATGCTGCCGATCTTTTTCCACAGGAACGCTACCGCATCCAGCCGCAGGATGTCCGCCCCCTGGTTCGCCCAGTAGAGGATGATGTCGAGGATTTCGATGAACACCGCCGGGTTGCTGTAATTCAGATCCCATTGGTAACTGTTGAACACCGTCATCACCCACTTGCCCATCTCCTCATCCCAAGTGAAATTGCCGGGTGAGGTTTCAGGGAAGATTTCCGGCATGGTGACTTCAAACATGTCCGGCACTTCGCGGTTGTCGAAGATGTAGTAGTAATCCTGGAATTTGGCATCGCCTGCACGCGCCTGTTGCGCCCATTCGTGTTCGTTGGACGTATGGTTCAACACCACGTCCAGCGTCAGCAGGATGCCGCGTTTACGCAATTCGCCCGCCAGCGTTTCCACATCGTCCAGCGTGCCAAAACGCTCATCAATTTGGCGGAAATTACTGATTGCGTAGCCGCCGTCACTCGCGCCCTTGGGGCATTGCAGCATCGGCATCAGGTGTACCATGTTGACGCCGAGTTCCTGGAAATAATGCACCTTTTCGGTCAGATGGGGCAGGTTTTTGGCGAAACCGTCGGCATACAACGCCATGCCCACCCATTCCTGGCTTAAAAACCAGTTGTGGTCTTTCTCGCGCTCCAGGTCGGATTCACGCAGGTAATCGGCGCGCAGTAGGTATTGCCGCGCCATGGTTTCCACCAGGCACTGGATGTGTTCGCGGAAATCCTCGCGCTTGCCGTAGAGGATATTAAACAGCGAATGGATGGAGTAGAAGTTTGCCCCCAACCGCGTATAAAAATGACGCAGCCCTTCGCCCTTGATGGTCGGGTCAAGCTCAATCAGGATGTCGTTGAGAAGGGAGTGGGAAACCTGTTCGTACATGCGTGTTCCTTTGTTTTCTTTTACGCCAGTGGCCAGTTTTCGATGAAGGGTTGGTAAAAATCCCGGTTTTGGGTGGTTGCACCCCGCAGGCCGACGACAGCACTGGCGAACTGCTGCGCCCGCCGCAGGGTTGCTTCCATTGGCCAACCTTTTAGCAGACCCAACAGCAAAACACTACTGAAAGAGTCGCCCGCGCCGACGGTATCGACTACCTGGGTGACGCGTTCCGGTTTGACCTGCAAACGTTCGCCGGTGCTGGAAACCGTCAATGCACCTGCTTCACCCAGGGTGATGATCAGCCATGCCAGTGGCAGGGTAGCGAACAGGTGGCGGATGCGGCTATCGGTGTCGCTGTGTTGTGGGACGATTTCGGCCAACTCATCGGCGTTGATCTTGAGCCATTGCGCCCCAGCCAATATCGGGCCGATAGTTTCCGTGCTCCACCACGGTGCGCGCAGGTTGATGTCGATGAAACGCGGCGTGCCGGATCGCTGTTGCAATTGCCCCCAAGCGTTATGGGACACTGGCTGGCGCAAGGCAAGGCTGCCGTGATAGAGCAAAGTGTTGGCAGGCAGTTCCGGCAGTTTTCCCGCTTCAATGAAATCCCACGCGCTATCGGGAACAATGTTGTAATGCGGCTCGCCGTTGTGGAAGCGGACATCCACCGCGCCTGTCGGGTAGGCGCTGGTTTGCAGGCCAGCCATGTCCATGCCCCAAGCCTGCATGGCGGAACGCACCTGATCGCCCAGCGGGTCTGCGCCGACGCTGGAAATGAACAATGGCTGCATTCCGAACGCCTGCAAATGCCAAGCGACGTTGAAGGGTGCGCCGCCGAGTACGGCGCTGCCATCCGGGAAACGGTCAAACAGCACTTCGCCAAAGATGACCGGGCGCAACAGTTCCCGGCTTGCGCTAATGTGATGGTCTGTCATTATTTTTTCTCCAGTCTGGCCACAATCTCAGGGTGATAATGGGCAATGCCTTCCAATATCCCGGCGGCATAATTGCCATTCATGCCGAGGAAGCCGCCCCGCGCCAGATACAGCGCCTGTGCCATATCCGCCATATTGGCCATTTGTAGCGCTTCCACCTTGATTTCACGGCTGGCATTGTTGACCAGGGTGGCGGGAATCGGGCTGACCAACACCGGCAAATCATTGCCGCTGTCGCCGAAAAATACCGTGTTTGCCAACGCAAAACCCTGCTGTTCCTGCAAAAACTCGATCGCGTGGCGCTTGCTGGCGCTGGCGGGCAGAATGTCGAGAAGGCCGATATTGGCCGGTTCGTCGATGCTCCAGATCAGGTTGGCATTGATGTTGTTGGCCACCAGCCGCATTTGCACAGCATCCATCAAGTACTGGTGGTTGGTGCTCAGCTTGACGTAGTAGCTCAGTTTGTGGGTGTTCTGTTTTGCATTTTCCTGTAAACGCAAGGCTGGGAAGTCGTGCAGCAGTCTGGCCAGTTGTGCATGGTCGCGCCCACCCCAGTCGGGGGCGATATGGTTTTCCCATGCACTCCATGGTTTCCATTGCCAGCCCTGGCAAGTGTAGAGGGTGGAACCGACATCGCCGATCACGAAATCTGGCAGCGGCAGGTCGTATTCGATGATAGCGTCGCGTACCAGCTTATCATGCCGCCCGCTGACATAGGCGAGGGTAATTTCTGGCAATGCCGCCAGCTTGCGGAACCAGTAACGGGCTTTGGGCGATTCCGGTTCCGCGCCGTTGGGGATCAGGGTGCGGTCGAGATCGGTACAGATCAGCAGTGCCTGGTTCATGACGTTACTACCTCACAGGTCTGGAAGAAATGGTAGTGCTCAATGGCTTCCAGTATACCTTCTGCATAAGGCCGTTCGGCAAAGAAGATGTTTTCCCCCTGCGTCAGGTCGGAAAGCTCTTCGTTGTGGCGGTTGGCGACCACCACGGCCAAGGTGTTGCCGCGCATCATGTCTTCATCCGCACCCGAACCGCCAGCTGCGAGGATGCGTTCCAGCGGAATCTCGCGTTTATCGGCAAACCAGCGCAGCGCCAGCCCCTTGGAGGCACGTACCGGAATAATGTCGAGGTATTGGCCGAACGACAGCATCGCATTCACCGCTTGCCCTTCCTGATGCAGCAGCTTGTTGATGTGCTGAAGATCCGGCGCTATTTGCGGGTCGATGTAATAGCTGACCTTGAAGCGGCTCTGTTCACGGTTGGGTTGCAGTTTCAGCCCCGGCAGGTCTTGCAGGGTACGGCGGATGATGCGAGGGTTCCACAGGTGGTCGATGTGCCGCTCCCAGGCCGTGTCAGGAACCAGGTTGGGGGCGTAGTAAATTTCGGTGCCAAGGCTGGTGATCAGCACATCCGGCATCGGGATGCTGTGTTTCTTCAAAGCCTGCATGGCGGAATCCATCCGCCGCCCGGTGGCGATGCCAAACAGCACGCACTTGCGGTTGGCTTGCAGGGCTGTAATGAAAGGCGCGAGTGATTCCGGCTTGCCCAGCAGGTTCTGGTCGAGGTCGGAGAACAGCGCGCGGTCGTGGTGCAACTGCTTGCGGCGCTTGGCCTGTACGGGTGGGGAAGCCTGCGCCTGTTCCAGCAGCGGCTGGATGACTTGCAGGTATTTTTCCACGTGCGCCTGCCAGGAATAGTGCTGTTTGACGCCTTGCAGACCGTTGTTGACGAGGGTTTGCCATTGTGCGGTTTCGGTCAGCACTCGCAGCAGCTTTGCCACGATGTCTTCGCGGTCAAGCGGGTTGATCAGGTAGCCGTTCTGGCAGTTGCCGATGATGTCAGTGGGGCCGCCGTCTTCGGTGGCGACGATCGGCACGCCGCTGGCGGCAGCTTCGATCAGGGTCAGGCCGAACGGTTCGGTTAGCGCCGGGTTGATGAACACGCCTTTGCTGAGCGCGGCCAGCCGGTAGAGGGTAGGCACTTCATCCGACTGGTGATGCTTGGGGTAGGCGGCCTTGCCGTACAGGTCGTATTGGTCGACGTGCATGAGGATGTCTTGCAGCACTTCCTGCGCGCCGGTATCCATGTCGCGGATGTCGTCACGGTTACCGGCAACGATGACCAGGTTGGCGAGTTCCTGTAATTCCTTGGATTCGCCGTAGGCGCTGACCAATTGCACAATGTTCTTGCGCGGGTCGGGGCGCGAGAGGGCGAGGATGATGGGCTTGCCGGGGTCTTGCAGGAAACGGGCGACTTCGGCGGCGATGCTGGTGCTGTATTCATCGCCAGCGGGGGCGTGGAACTGTTGCAGGTCGGTGCCGGGCGGGACGACGCGCATCCGTTCGGGCTGGTAGTGGTCGTAGAGGGCGTACTGCTCGTTGATTTCCTGATGGGTACTGGTGATGACGCGCTCGGCCACGCCCAGGGTAGTTTCTTCCGCTTCGATGCGGCGGGTGATGGTGTAGCGGGCTTCCAGCGCCTCCTTGCTATGCCCGGCGGCGAGGAGCTGGCGGCGCTTGCTACGCCCGAGCGAGTGGCCGGTGAATACCAGCGGGATGCCTAGATGGTGGGAAACGCGCGTGCCGACGTGGCCTGCATCCGCGTAATGACCGTGGATGATGGCCGGGCGGCGTGGTTGCTGCTTGAGGAATTCGATCAGGTTGTCGGCGAAGTTGTCGAGGCAGTCCCACAGGTGTTCCTTGGGGATGTAGGTGTCTTCGCCACAGTCGATGCGCACGATGCGGGTGTTGGCGGAAAGCGGCTCGATGGGTTGGGCGTAATCTTCGCTGACGGTGGGGTCGGCCACCCGCCGGGTAATCAGGTCTACCTGCCCGACAGATGGGTGTTCGCCCAGTGCGCGCGCCAGTTCCACCACGTATTTGGTCTGGCCGCCGGTGTCGGCGTCACGCCCGAGTTCCAGGTTCTGACCGCGTATCAGCCCGTGCACGCTGATCAGGACGATGTAAGGTTTGTTGTCGTCGTTCGTCATGTTGTGCTCCGGTTTGCGCACAAAGGCATTAGTGCGCATGGAGTTTTTCTGAGGGTGTGGGGGCTATTCTAGCATGGATGAGGTAGCGTCTGTTATTCTCGTAAATGATCAGTGCCATTCCCCTACATATTGACCTGTTAGAACAAATGCAGGCAAAGGTATAATTCCCCGCCATGTCATTACTCGACATCCACAATCTGCAAGTCCGCTTCAACACCCCGGAAGGCCAGGTGGAAGCCGTGCGCGGGGTGGATTTGCAACTTGAGCCGGGCGCTACCTTGGCCGTCGTGGGCGAATCCGGCGCCGGTAAAAGCCAGGTCTTCCATGCCGTGATGGGCTTGCTACCCCGCAATGCCAACGCTAGCGGGCAAGTGTTTTTCACCGGGACTGACCTGCTGAACCAGCCTGCCAAAACCCTGAACCAGTACCGTGGCAAACGCATGGCGATGATTTTCCAGGATCCGATGACAGCGTTGAACCCCTTGCTCACCATCGGGCGGCAACTATCCGAAGTGCTGGAAGTGCATCAGGGCATGGGCGCGAAAACGGCGCGGAACCAAGCCATCGCCATGCTCGAACAGGTACGCATCCCCGATGCTGCCCGCCGTTTCCACAACTACCCGCACGAAATGTCCGGCGGGATGCGCCAGCGGGTGATGATTGCCATGGCGCTGCTGTGCGAACCGCAACTGCTGATTGCTGACGAACCAACCACGGCGCTGGATGTGACGGTGCAATCCGACATCATGGCGCTGTTGCGCGACATCCGCGCCAGCCGCGAAATGGCCATCGTGCTGATCACCCATGACCTACCGCTGGCGGGTGGTTTGTGTGACCGGGTGGCTGTCATGCGCCATGGTCAAGTGATCGAAACTGGCGTTACGGAAAGCCTGTTCCACCAGCCGCAACACCCCTATACCCGCGAACTGCTGGGGGCGCGTCACTGAACATTTTCCCCTTGCAAAGGTCTTATACTCAAGGGCTTAGAGGGAGAAAACATCATGTGCAAAGCAAGCCATTTCCTGCGCGGTTGCGTTATCGCCTGCGCCAGTCTGTTGCCACTTAGCGGGTGCGCGGCGGATGCCCCATCAGTGTCCCCGCTTACTGCCGCTGCGCCAGCAAACCTGCCTGCACTGGATTTTGCCAGCATGTGGCAACCCGGCTGGCAATGCGGGCAGGAAACACCTGTCAGCCGCACACTGGTGCAATCGCTGCTTGATAAAAAGGCGTTGTATGGTTATGCCCTCAACGGTATTCCACTGCCCATGCTGCTGGGTAAAGACCCTCAGCAGCTTGGTTCCATCCTGTTTGTGCAATATCAGGGAAGCTGGCACGCCTGGCCCATTGCGGAAGGTGGCGAAGTGCTGGCCGCCTACAGTACGCCTGCTTTCAACCGCGTGATGCTGTTCGCCACCGGAGGGCGGCAAGGGCCGGGCAACCATTACGTGGTGCTGCACGGCAAACACCAACTGGGTGAATTTGGCTGCTCCAGCATTTCCCTGCCTGCCGAACTGGATCGGCCTGACTGGGGTCAACAGTACCCTGCCATCCAGGCGTTTAATATGGACGAAACAGGGCGCGGACTCCTGTTCACCACATCCACCGCCCAGTCAGTCGGGGCAGACCTTCCCCAGCGGTATCAGTATTCCACCCATGATTGGGGCAGAAGCTGGAGTGAAGCCGGGCAAACACAGGCGACTAACGCTAACATGACAGGCATTTTCCAGCCAATCAGTGAAATACCACCACCGCCCTGGTTTGTGCATGGGTTGCTGGCCAGTGACGAGACGCCGTAGGCGGGGCATTCTGTTACAATCTGCTTTTTGCCAAGGCGTCTACCATGCTGTTGGATTTCAGTTTGTTCCAGACCCTGATTGTCGGCCTCATATTTGTGTGGACGGGGTTTGTGCGTACTGGCCTAGGGTTTGGCGGCGCTGCCCTGGGTTTGCCGCTGATGCTGTTTATTGACCATGACCCTCTGTTATGGCTACCCATCATCGGTACGCACCTGCTGTTTTTTTCGGGGCTGACCCTGAGCAAGCGCCTGCATAACGTTGACTGGGCCTACCTGCGTTCCTCTTCACTGTACATCATCCCACCCGCTATTGTCGGCGTATTCGGGTTGGTCAACCTGCCAACTCTGTGGGTGAACATTTTCATCTATTCCATCAGCCTGTTTTACGGGATTATCTGGATGCTCAACCGCACCATTGCCAGCAACCAAAGCTGGGCAGACAAACTGTTGCTGATCCTGGGCGGTTATGTAGCAGGTACTTCGCTGACCGGCGCGCCACTGATGGTGGCGGTTTACATGCGCAACGTGGCGAAGGCAAAACTGCGCGACACCCTGTTCGTGCTGTGGTTTGTACTGGTCACGATCAAGATGAGCACCTTCATTGCGCTGTCGGTTGAGCTGCATTTCGTCACGGCGCTGGCGCTGATCCCGGTTGCTGCCATCGGCCACGTGCTGGGCTTGAAAGCGCACGACGCCATCATGCGCAACGACCGGTTGTTCAAGCGCTGGATCGGCGGTGGGCTGGCGATTGTCAGTTTCCTTGGCCTTCTGAGCCTTGATTGGCCAAATTAAAAGATGACCCCAGCCCGCACACGCCCCTTCTCATGCCAAACAGGCTAAGCGTGCAAATCCCGGTTCAGACCAGCAACCCATGCCGCGCAAACACACTCAACGGGTGAGCCGTTGATCACCTACGTCCAGACCTTTCAATTCATTGCCCAAGTTTGTCACTGATTTTTGTGCTTCTTGTCCAGATAAAACAGAGGAACTTATACGCAGTCCGTTTGAACGACCCGTGAATTAGATGGCATAAACAGATGTGGGTAACGATATGGCATATGTCGACTCCCCCTACCTTGCAGGGTATTATGACTTTTGACCGGAAATTGCCGGGAAAATACTGTCTCAACGCCCATAGTTACTGATAGCCATGGCTTATTTAAAATAAGCCCATAAATAAAAAAGAACGCAGGCATTTAAAATTTTATTTAAAAATTTCAAAATAACCGTTTGATTATTGGCCATGCTTGACTATGCTTATTTTGTCCTCATGATGAGGATGAGTGTGTGGCTCTGCAACAAAATGGTTTTGCAGGGTAAAGTCGGTAGCTAATTCATGATGATCAGCATGGATGCTGGAGCGTTTTAATATCAGTAGCCAATGAAAAACTTGGATGTTGCCGTATATTTGGATAGATTATTTATTTGGAGAATTAAACTATGAAAGGGATTGCTATCATTTCTGCCCTGCTGTTGCTTGGCAGTACTTCAGCTTTTGCAACTGGTACCAACATTGACATGCATATTCATGATGTTGAGATTTTCCAGGCTCAGGATGGGACTGATTTAACCCAAAGGGCTGTTGTCTCACATGTGACTGACCAATTCGCTGGCCAAGCAAATATCTATGTCCATAATTCAAAAATTTATCAAAAGCAAAGAGGACAGAATGGAACACAATCCGCGACCATTGCAACCATTTGTGATTGTGACACTACCCGTCCGTGATTGATTAAATAAACAGGGATATCCCTACCTAAATTATGGGTAGGGGTATTTTTGGCAGATGACCAAAGAGATAACATCATGATTCGTTTTAATACACGCCTTGTGCTATCTGCCTGCTTAGCATTACTTGCCAGTAATGCAGCAGCTTTGCCTGACGGCAGTTCCCCTCCTGATATGGTAGACATGTCAGCCACCTACGCCAAGACACGTGCCAAACTGAGGGCATACCAAGTAGACTTCAGAAATACAGGGACAGATGCTGACCCATTTGCAGTGGCAAGCCTGGATACTGATGGTTGTGACTTGAATGTTGGCAATGTGTTCCTGGATAACTCATCCCCTCCTCCAGATGACATCATTGTTTTTGTTCAAGGTGATATCCTACAAGCCAATAACTGTCGGTAAGCAGATGCATTGAAATATCCGTTGGTCTTTTCCTCGAGGCTGAGGAGCAGGCTCCTTTAATAAATAAAAAAATAATTGTCACAGAAAAAAGGGGTTATATGAGAGGGATGCAAACGCCATTTTTAATGGCGAGTATTTTTTTAGTGTTAACTGGTTGTGTCAGCCTCGATTCAAGACTGGAAAATGAGTTCGAGGAAGTAAAAAAAGGCCCTGTCGGAGCCCCTTACAAAAGCATCACCAGCTTTTCCAGTTCTTTACGTTGCATGGATAATATCATGCTTGCAAAGGGTATCAGGAATATCCCTGTTATGGTTGAAGATGTGGATGACAAAACTGATGAGGTCAAGATGGGCGTCAGGGATATGCTGGTATCAGCCATTTCCGAGATGACGTATAGAAGCCATGGCATCAGGCTAATCTTATATGGCAAGGATACAGGCAACCTTGTTTCCTTTTTGAAAGCCGCCAATAACAATACAGCTTATGAACAATTGCCACTGTATGACATCCAAGGTTCTATCAGCCAGTTTGACAAAGGTGTCGTCAGTACCGATGCCAGTGTTGGGTTGTTTGCCCGCAGAGATGGTGGGATGGGCTTTTCCAGGGGTTCATCTTTAAGCGTAGTGGCACTGGATTTAAATGTATTGAATACCAGTGACATGAGCGTCGTTCCTGGTGTTTCATCCAAAAATTCGGTGGCGATCTTCCAAAAAGGCAATTCATTGGATGCGGATGCAAGCATTAACAAATTTGGCGTTTATTTCGACATAAACCTAAACCGGAATGAAGGCCAAGCACAAGCAGTACGTTCGTTGGTAGAACTGGCAGCGGTTGAAATCATAGGCAAACTGGTCAGGGTTCCTTACGAACAATGCCTGAAAGAGTAATGCTGGCACATTAAACAATGAAGAAAACCAAGTTTTTCAGGGTATGTTTTCGCATCCTCTGAACCAGGGTGGACAAGGATGTCTGCCCTGCTTAATTGGCTCTATGTGAATCGTAGTGGGTAGATTATCCTAAGGGTATGAACAGCGACACACTATTTGGAATGGCCTTGGGGCTGACCTCACCTTGGCAGGTGGACAGCATCGACTTCAGCGGGACGGAAGGACGCCAGGAATTGCACATCCGTATCAGCTTCGCGCGTGGCAGCCGTTTTGCCGACCAAAGCGGGGAACCTTGCCCGGTGCATGACACGGTGGAGCGGCGTTGGCAGCACCTGAACTTCTTTGAGCATACCTGTTACCTGCATTGCCGTGTCCCGCGCATCCGCACCGGATCGGGTCAGGTTGAGACGGTTGCCGTCCCCTGGGCGCGTCCCGGAAGTGGCTTCACGCTGCTGTTTGAGGCGCTGGCCATGGCACTGATCGAACGGGAGATGCCGGTCAACCGGGTGGCGGAACTGATGCGGGTCAACCCGCAACGCATCTGGACGGTGTTCAACCACTGGGTTTGTGAAGGCCGCCAGCAGGATGACCCGTCCGGCATCACCCGGCTGGGGGTGGACGAGACCTCCACCCGCAAAGGGCACAACTACATCACTGTGGGGGTTGGCCTGGATGCCCGCCGCGTCGTCCATGCCACCGAAGGCAAGGGCAAGGAAACGCTGTCCCAGATCCAGAAACACCTGGCCAGCCATGAGGTGAAACCGTCACAAATCACCGATGTCAGCATTGACCTGTCGCCTGCATTCATTGCCGGGGTAGGGGAAGCCTTCCCGGATGCCGCCATCACCTTTGACCATTTCCACGTCACCCAGTTGCTGAACAAGGCCATGGACAAGGTGCGCAAGCTGGAGCGCAAGGAACATGCCGACCTCAAAGGCCACAAGTACACCTTCCTGAAAAACTACGATAACCTGTCAGAACAGCAGGAGCAGTCACTGGCAGAGTTCATCACCCTCTACCCCACGCTGGGTACTGCCTACCGTCTCAAGGTGCTGTTCAACGACCTGTGGACAATGCCCGACAGGAAAACGGCGGAAGCCTTCCTGCAACAATGGTGTGATGAGGTGGATTCTGCTGGCATCCCGGCCTTCCAGACGTTTGCCAACACCGTCCGGGCGCACTGGTCGGGGATCATCCGGTTCGTTGAATCACACATCTCCAACGGCATCCTCGAAGGCATCAACCACAAAATACAGTTGGCCAAACGGCGGGCGCGGGGGTTCCGCAATACCCACAACCTCATCAACATGGTTTACTTCCTGTGCGGCAAACTGGAGTTCAGTTACCCACGGTATTCCACATAGAGCCGCTTAATTTTTATAAAACCACATATCAGGACATTCTGCCAGTGCCCTCATGTATCCCAGCGGAAGAGCTGATACCTCAATAAGGGAAATAGCAATGCAAGGCAGGCAAGATGACCTAGATGCTCAACCGCACCATTGCCAGCAACCCATGCCGTGCAAACACATTCAGCAAGTGTTTGACGTTATCGCTAATTTCCTTTTCCAGCCCCTTGCCGCTGGTTTGCGACTGTTTGCCACCGGGAATTTCCAGCCGACCAGCCAATGCCTCAGTGAGCAAATACTGGGTGAGTTCGGGCGCAGTGCGCGTACCATCCAGTTCCTGCAACAAACGGCTGGAGAAGGCATCCAGACTGAGTGCCTGATGCCGGATGCTGGCGACGCTATTCCAACCCTCTCTTGCCTGCAAACGCGCCAGTTCCACAGCACGCGGATATTCCGGCAATTCCGGCTTGCCGGTGCAAGGGTGCAAGTGCCCGTAAACGGCGCGGTAGCTGTAGAGGCTGAACAGCTCGCTGACCAGTTCATGGCGTTCCCCGGCATAAGGGTTGCTGCCCGCCTGCCGCACCCGTTGTTCCGCCTGCGCGGCAAGTTCGGCAAAATCCGGTGAATATGGATGCACGGCCTGCAAATACAACAAGGCGGCTTTGCTAAGGGGGTGGGTAACGCTAAGCTCGCTGTTATCAGGTGTCAGGAAAGTGCTGGCTTGGGTGTTATCAAGATTTTCCGCGCCTTGCAAACGCAGGTTGGCGCTGAAGAAAAAGGTGGTGAACACGTCAATGTCGATTTCCCGCTCCAATGGCAAGTCGGCGCGGCATAGCAGGCTTTTGCGGAATGCCCGCATCCGCACGAAGTCCATCCATTGTTCGTGCTGCAAGGGGTCATCAATATCAGCCAGCGCGGCCTGCGCAGGTGGGCTGAGGGTGGTGTCGAACAGGGTGTGCAGGTCGGTTTCGCAGACGTATTGCAAACCGTGGCGATCAGCGTCAGCCAGAAATTCGCTGAACAGGAATGCGTTGTTTTCGCCTGCCAGGTATTCGTGCAGCAGGTAGCTGGGGTGCGCGCGCAGCAGGTAGGCGATTTCCTGCTGGACATAACGTTGGCTATCCGTTTCTGCGCCCTGCAATGCCTGTTGCAGGCGTTCGAGCGCGGCAATGGCTGCTTTGTATTTGGCCTCCGCACCATCCACCCTGCGGGTAGCGTGCAGCAATAGGTCGCGCAGGCTGCCTCGCATCCGCCAGCCGGGCAGCAGGTTATAGCTGATGTAGGCAAGGCCGGTCAGCGTCAGGCATTCACCCGCCAATTGCAGGATTTTTTCCCGCACCGCCTTGGGAACCCAGGAGTAAACGCCGTGCGCAATGATGTAGTCAAACTGGCCGATCATGGCAGGCTCCAGATTAAGGATGTCGCCTACCTCCAGACGGATATTGGGCAATTCCAACTTGCGGATGATGCGCTGGCCGATGTCGACTTGGGCGGCAGACAATTCGATGCCCACGAATTCGCTGCCGGGCAAGCGCGCCGCCATCGGGATGATATTGCCACCGGTCGCCGACCCCAGTTCCAGCACCCGGCATTGCTGGGCAGAAACTGTCGGGATGCCGAATAGCCGCCCCAGCGCTTCCAGATTGCCGGGGTGGGTTTCCGGAAACGGGTTGGTTTCATAGGTGAGTTCGTCGTAGAAGTCGGCCATGGTGGCTGGTTTCCTGCAATAGTGTTTGTGTAAGGGGTGGGTGGCAAACAGGGAAAAATTGACTATGCCTGCTCCCACTCAAAGCCAATGATGTTACGGGTGATTTTGCTGAACTCGATACCTATCAGAAAAATACGGTTTTGCCCGTCTCGGTATTTGGCGGCGTAATCCTTGTCCTTGATCTGCTGCATTGCGCTGCCATCCGGCTGGTCGCCATCCAGCACCTTGAACTCGAAGATGTAGACCTGCCGTTGCCCATCGGGGAGCCTGAAACGCAAGGCCAAGTCAATCCGCCCCTTGTTGTGGCTGTCCTCCACCACCGTATCAAGCCCCAGGGCGCAAATGAAAGAGTACATCACCGCCGCGTAATAACCTTCATAGTGGGCAATGTTGTTTTGGGTGTAATTCTGGTGCGCGATGTTGTCAAACAGCAAGGTAAAACGCTGTTGCAAGCTGGCAAAATCGTTTTTCAGCAATGCCCGCAAGAAAGGCAAACGCTCTGGCAGTTGCTCCGTCAGGTAACGACCCATCACCATCTGGTTGAAACTGGAACGCACTTCGCGGTTGGGGTAACTGAGCAGGAAAATCGGTTCCTCAAACAGCGTGTCAGTACGTTTGATGGTCAGGTAGCCGGTCTGGAACAACAGCGTTTCCAACTGGATGTGTTGCATGTCGAAATCGCCCAACTGGGCTTCGCTGGCCTCGATTGCCTCAAAATCCGGCAGGTGGTAATAGCGGGTTTTGAGCAAATCCACCAAAAAGCCTGGTGTACCGGTTTCAAACCAGTAATTGCGGAATTGTTTGCCATTGCTAATGAACAGCAGGATGTCAAAGGGGTTATAAACACTTTCACCCAGCCAGTTGTAACCGTTGTACCAGCTTTGCACATCCTCCATGTTCACACCCTGCAAATGCCCGCCAAAATAATGTTCCAACTCACATTGGCTGTAACCGCACAGGGCGGAGTAAGCGGGACTCAAGGTAATATCCTGGAGGTTATTCAACCCGCTGAAAATCGACACTTTGGAGAATTTGCTCACCCCCGTCAGAAGGACAAAGCGGATATGGGCATCCTGCCCCTTGATCACGGAATACAGGTTTTTCAGCCCGTCGCGCATCTCATCCATCACCGCTTGGTCGGTAATGCTATCAAGCATGGGCTTGTCGTATTCGTCGATCAGAATGACGACATCCTGGCCGTACTTGGCCTTAGCTGCGTGGATCAGGTCTGTAAAACAACTTGCCGGATCATCCTGATCAGCGCAAGTGAGGCCCAGCCGCTGCTGGTTCAAACGTAGAATGAAGCGGATGCGCTTATCCAGTTCTTCCCGGCTTTTCAGGAAACCAGCGGCAAAATTGATGACGATGACGGGGTATTGCACCGACCAATCCCAGTGCGGGTGAATGTGCAGCCCCCGGAACAACGGCTCATTGCCCGCAAACAGTTGCTGCAATGTATCAACCAACAACGACTTGCCGAAACGGCGCGGGCGCGAGAGGAAGTAATACTTGCCAGATTCCACCAATTGCTGGACGTAGGCAGTTTTGTCCACGTAAACGTAGCCGTCGTCGATGATGCTGGATAAGGTGCTGATGCCGATGGGGAGTTTTTTCATGGAGCAATTTCAGGCCAAAAGTCGTTATCCATAAATTGCTCAAACGTCCACACGCAGATTTCGGGGAACACCTCCGGCGCAAGCCCGGTTTCACGCACAGCACCTGACACTGCGTATTCGTAGGCAGACTCGATGACTTCCGGCAACTTGCTTTTCAAACCGGGGTTTTCTTTGAGATGCCGTTCGATACGTTTACGTTGTTCAATGATAGTGAACTTCCAGCTACGTGACTGATGGCTTGGCTCGTATTGCCATTTCAGCAAGTGCATGAGCAAGGTTTCCAGAAACGATTCCAACGCCCGTTTTTCGGATTTGCTCATGTCTTCGACTTCCTCGATGATGTGTTCCCAGTCCACTTGATCAAACTTGCGTTCACGCAGTAGCGCGGCTTGTTGTTGCGCCCACGTGTAAAGATCCTGATCGTAAGCGACGTTCGCCATATCGAGACCTCCTGAATAGTTACTGTTGGATCGAGATTAACATACTGAAAAAAGAAACCCCACCGGCAAGCGTTCGACGCTGCCTACCAGCATACCGGGGGGCATTGGCTTTTCGCCGCGTGGCAAAACATCACGGACAGGATAACGGTCTGGTCAACTGCCGCTACTGCTGGCGTTTGAGCTGGGAACGCGCAAGACGGAAACCAAGGAGGTTGATCCGGGGGACCGGCGTGTCGTGGCTGCGGTCGGCGGAACGCACGTACTGTGCATCGTTGTACCACGAGCCACCGCGCAACACGCGGGCAGCGCCAGCACCTGGTCCATGCGGGGCACTTACAGGTGAAGACTTGTAATAATCACCTGCATACCAGTCCTGACACCACTCCCACACATTACCTGCCGTATCGTATAAGCCATATCCGTTCGCAGTGTAGGAACCAACGGGTTTAGTCCTGACAGTTTCACACTGATTTGAATAAGACCCATAATTGGCATTGCCGCAACTGATAGTGTTACCCCACGGATAAGCAGTATCCGAACCGCCCCGCGCCGCATATTCCCATTCCGCTTCGGTTGGCAGACGGTAATGCCTGCCTGTTTGCTGGTTCAACCACGGGATGTATTTCTGGGTAATGTCCTCCCAACTGACGTTAATCACCGGACGATTGCCGCGCCCCCAGCCACTATCACCCGCATGAGGGCAGGCTTTAGCCTGTTCGCAAGCATCCCACTGGTCAAAGGTCACTTCGTATTTACCCATGTAGAAAGCGTTGATACTGACTTCATGGGCAGGTTTTTCATCATCCTCACAGCCGCCTTCTACATCGTCGCGCCCCTCCACGCAGCCCATCATGAACTTGCCTGCGGGGATGAGCTGCATTTCTGGCTCAATCTCAGCAAGACGTTGCGCTTCTGCCTCTTTTGCAGCAGCTTTACGGGCAGCTTCCTCCCGTGCTTCCTTTTCGGCTGCGGCGGCGGCAGCTTTGCGTTCCTTTTCCTTTTTGGCGGCAGCAGCAGCGGCTTTACGCTCCTTTTCCTTTTTGGCGGCAGCTTCCTTGGCAGCTTTTTGTTTTGCCGCCTCCTCCTGTTTGCGCTTGGCTTCGGCGGCGGCCTGTTCCTGCTTTTCCTGTTGTATTTGCGCTTGCAGCTTGTCTTCCAGGGTTTCGGCATGGGCCGCAACGCTCAGCAACAGCCCGCCACTGAATAGCCAGCCCACCAACCCGGCAGAAAAACCGGGGTAATTAATGGCAGTTCGGTAAGTTTGCATACGTTTCCTCTGCTTTGGCATCACCGGCATCAACGGCTTGTTTGTATAACTGACAAGCCCGCTGCTGGTCTTTATCGACCCCATGCCCCACGTAGTAGCTTGCCCCCAATACCTGCATCGCGCTTGTGTCGCCAGATTCCGCTAGCGTGGTCAAACGGGTAATGGCATCAGGCCATGCTTCCAGCGTGGCTTTGGCTTGCGCCAGTTCGTTGGCTTGGGCTTCCTTTGCCTTGCGCTCAGCTTCGGCTGGGTCAATGGCAACGGGTGGGGAAGTAAAAGAATCGCCAGCAAGACTAGCTCCTACAGAAGATTTCCCCTGCATCTGCCAATAAACGCCACTACCCAAAACCACGGCTGAGATGAGAAGCGCCGGAAGCCACGGGAATTTTTTGGGTGGCAATGGAGGTGGCGGGTCTTTTATTGGTGGAAGTTCACCACTACCCGTGGAAAGTCCAGGCGCTGGGCAATATCGGCTGACAGCCTGTAACAGCTTCTGGAAAGCCGGATGTTCAGGTTTACCATTCCAGCCGCGCATGTCTTCGGTGTGTAACAGATCAAGCGGCATGGGAATGTCGGCGGCTTCGCAGCTCACCGGAATCAGCACCCCACGATTATCCGCCCGGGTGGCTTCCGACCGCACCCATTTGCGCGTGACTGAAACTTTCGACCAAACGACAACCACGCAGCGGGCTTTTTCCAGTTCTGTTGGAATAATGTGGGCAAAATCCTCACCCGCCAATAACTGGGTATCCCACCACACATCATAGCCAAGCTCCCCAAAGGCTTTGGCAAGCCTGGCAACCCACGCCTGATCACTGCGGCTGTAACTAATGAAAATATCGGTCATACAATTTGCTGATAAAAACCCCTGACGGACGGATAATAACCGATATTCAGCAGGATTTCTGCGGAAATGGTTCATCAGGAATGACAACCCGCAAAACTGGGGAAAAGAGCACAGGACATCCTCAAACCCTATCAACTATACTAACCATTATAGTTATAGCAATGGAGCACCCCATGTTACGTGAAGCCCCCGCCATGACGGTGCGCCAAAACCTTGGCGAACTGTTAAACGAAGTCCAGTACAAACGCGACCAGATCGTGATCACCAAAGCAGGCAAACCCGTTGCCGCCCTGATTGGCATCCCGCTGTTTGAACGCCTGCAACAAATGGAGCAGGAATTTGCCCGCATGACCAAACACATGCAGCAAGCCTTTGCGGATATGCAGGAAAGCGACCTCAATGACCTGCTGGATGAGGCAATCCAGCACACACGCGGCAGCCGCACGGCAGCATGAGGGTAGTCATTGACACCAACATCCTGCTGTCAGGCTTGATGCTGCCCAACAGCATACCCGGCAGGATTGTGCAGGCGTGGCGTGACAACCATTTTGAACTGGTGTTGAGCCAGTTCCAACTGGACGAAATCGGGCGGGTACTGGCCTACCCCCGCATTCACAAGCGCCTGCAATGGGATTTTGCCCAACGGCTGTAATCAGGCAATCAGGGCTGAATGGGGCTGACAGGGTAAAGCGTAGCACCTCGCACACCGGTTTTGTATACTGGCGCAAGCGCAATATCAGCAGAAGGTAGGCAGGACGATGGCGGCAACGGCAAAGAAGCTGGACTACATCACGGTTGAAGATTATCTGACAGGCGAAAAGACCAGTGAAGTCAGACACGAATATGTGGAATGCCGCAACGCTGGCTGGCGGTCGTCCTATTATTTCCTCGGCGATGAACTCACCCTGGAATCAGTCAATGTCACCCTGCCTGTCGAAGCCATTTACGAGCGGGTACAGAATAAAGACATGGCGGCATGGCTGGAAGAGCAAAAACAATTGTAAAAGCCCAACCCATGCCCAGCAAACTCCCCCGCTTTGGCGAATTCGTCGCCCTGATCGCGATGCTCAGTTCCCTCACGGCACTGTCCATCGACGCGATGCTGCCTGCGCTTGCCATCATCGGGCAAGACCTGGGCGTGCAGCACCCCAACGATGCGCAACTGATCATTTCCACCCTGTTTCTGGGGCTGGCGAGTGGGCAGGTATTCTTTGGTCCGCTGTCGGATGCGACCGGGCGCAAGCCACTGATGTACGTGGGGCTGGGCATATTCATGCTCGGCAGCCTGCTGGCAATGCTCTCTCAGGATTTTTCCCACATGCTGGCAGGGCGCTTTTTGCAGGGGCTGGGGGCTTCCGCGCCACGGGTGTTGACCATTGCGCTGGTGCGTGACTGCCATGGCGGGGCAGCAATGGCGCGGATCATGTCGTTCACCATGAGCATTTTCATCCTGGTGCCGATGATCGCGCCATCGCTGGGGCAAATCATCCTGTTATTGGCAGGCTGGCGCAGCATTTTTAGCGTATTCCTGACGCTGGCCGTGATTGCCGCGTTGTGGTTCTGGCTGCGGATGCCGGAAACTTTGCCCACAGACAAACGCCGCCCCCTTACCCTGAAAAAATTCACGCAGGCGTTGCGGGAAATCCTCACCAACCGGGCCAGCATGATGTATACGCTGGCTGCCGGAGCCGTGTTCGGGGCATTTTTGGGTTACCTGAGTTCGGCGCAGCAAATCCTGCAACTCCAGTACGGGTTGGGCGAACGCTTCCCACTGTATTTTGCCCTGCTGGCGCTGGCGGTGGGTGTATCATCCATCCTCAACGCGCGACTGGTCATGCATTATGGAATGCAATGGCTGGCGCTACGAGCTATCCTGGCGTTTACCCTGTTATCCGGCCTGTTCCTGTTGGTCACTGTCAGTGCCCAAGGACATCCACCGCTGCTTAGCCTGCTGGCCTATCTCATGCTGGCTTTCCTCTCGCTGGGAATGCTGTTCGGCAACCTGAATGCACTGGCGATGGAGCCGCTCGGGCATATTGCCGGTATCAGCGCATCGGTCATCGGCTCGCTATCGACGCTGACGGCCATCCCACTGGGAACCCTGATCGGCCAACGCTATGATGGGACCGTGCTGCCGCTGGTCAGTGGTTTCTTTATATTGGGGTTGCTGGCCAGTGGCCTGATACTGGCAGGGAGGAAAACCGCATGACCATACTGACCTTCTTGCGCCACGCCACCGCGCAGGATCGCCAGCTACCCATCCCCGACGCATCCCGCCAACTGATCGGCAAAGGCAAACACCAGGCGCAGCGCGTGGCTGGGTTCTGTAGCAAACACGGGCTGGTTCCCGGCTACCTGCTGTGCAGCCCACTGGTGCGGGCGCTGGAAACGGCTCAACTGCTGCAACACAATCTGCAAGGCTGCCCACAACCACAAACAGTCGGCTGGCTGACAGGTGCAGAGCCAGAATCCATGGTTACCGAACTGGAAAAACTCGCTATCAGCGGCCAGGATGACATCTGGCTGGTAGGTCATGAACCGGATTTTTCCGAAGTCATTTCCCTACTGCTAGGCAGCCGAAAACCTATAGTGAAAGCAAAAAAAGCGTCCCTGATCCGTCTGGAGGTAGACTTTCAGGAAGGTAAAGGGCAGCTCCTGTGGAGCATCCCCAACACCCTAATGAAATGAAACGTTACACGTTGAACAGGAAGTTCAGCACATCGCCATCCTTGACGATGTAATCCTTGCCTTCCGCACGCATTTTACCGGCTTCCTTCGCGCCCTGCTCACCCCTGTAGGCAATGAAATCGTCATAGGCAATGGTTTGCGCACGGATGAAACCACGCTCGAAATCGGTATGGATCACGCCCGCAGCCTGTGGTGCAGTGGCGTTTTTGCGCACTGTCCATGCCCGCACTTCCTTCACGCCCGCCGTGAAATAGGTCTGCAAACCCAACAGCGAGTAACCGGCACGGATTACCCGGTTCAGCCCCGGCTCCTCCAGCCCCATACTGGCAAGAAATTCGTCACGCTCAACATCTTCCAGTTGGGAAAGCTCTTCCTCGATTGACGCGCAGACCGGCACGACTTCCGCGCCTTCGCGGGCAGCGATTTCCTGCACGACATCCAGAAACGGGTTGTTTTCAAAGCCGTCTTCATTAACGTTGGCGATGAACATCAACGGTTTAATGGTAATCAGGTGCAGTTCGCGCAGCAGCAGACGCTCTTCCGGTGTCATTTCCAGCGATCGGGCGGAGTTGCCATCGGAAAGGTGCTTGTACATGCGTTCCGCCATGGCCTTCTGTGCCACCAAATCCTTGTCGCCAGACTTGGCTGAACGGGTCAAGCGGTTAACGGCCTTTTCGGCTGTTTCCAGATCCGCCAGCACCAGTTCGGTGTTGATGGTGTCGATGTCAGAAGCCGGGTCAATCTTGCCTGCCACGTGGATAATGTCATCGTTCTCGAAGCAGCGCACTACCTGCGCAATCGCATCGGTTTCACGGATGTGGGCAAGGAATTTGTTGCCCAGACCCTCACCTTGCGACGCGCCTGCCACCAGCCCGGCGATATCGACGAACTCCATGGTGGTCGGCACAATACGTTCCGGCTTGACGATTGTTGCCAGCGCATCCAGACGCGGGTCAGGCATGGGCACAATGCCGACATTCGGCTCGATCGTACAGAACGGGTAATTCGCCGCCTGAATGCCCGCCTTGGTGAGGGCGTTGAACAGGGTGGATTTGCCCACGTTTGGCAAACCAACAATTCCGCACTTGAATCCCATGACTTCGGTACCTTGTGTATCAATTAACGGGTGTGCAATGCCTGCATGGCCTTTTGCATTTCACCCTGCAAAATCAGTTCAATCTGGTCGGCAGCGGCATCAATCGCCCGCAAAATGACGATTTCATCGTCTTGTGAAGGGCGTGACAACACATAATCCACCACCTTGTTGCGGTCGCCGGGGTGTCCAACACCCAAACGCAACCGCCAGTAATCCGCCCCCAGATGGGCATGGCAATCACGCAGGCCGTTGTGCCCGCCGTGGCCGCCAGCCTGTTTCAGGCGTACATCACCTGCCGGGATGTCCAGCTCGTCATGCGCCACCAGGATCTGCTCCACCGGAATGCGGTAGAAATCCGCCAGCTGACGCACCGCCAGCCCACTGCGGTTCATGAAGGTCATCGGCTTAATCAACCAGATCGTGTTGCTACCCACTTGCAGCTTACAGACATCACCGGAAAAGCGCTTTTCGGTGGCAAACTGGACAGAATAACGCCGCGCCAGTTCATCAACAAACCAAAACCCGGCATTGTGCCGGGTTTTGTCATACTGGCTGCCGGGGTTACCCAAGCCTGCAATCAGGCGGATCGGGGTTCCCATCTGCATCTACCTTAGTGGCAGGAAGCAATAGCCGAGTTGTGGTCTTCACCCAGCGCCAGTGTTGGCAGGCTGACGCCTTCCGGCAGTTTCAGGTCAGACAGGTGCAGGATCTGGCCTTTTTCGATGCTGATCATGTCAACTTCGATGTATTCAGGCAGGTTCTTCGGCAGGCAGGAAACTTCAACTTCAGACACGACGTGGCTGATGGATGCACCCTGCTCTTTCACGCCCTTGGATACATCTTCGTTGATGAAGTGCAGGGAAACGTGGATACGGATTTCCTGGTCTTCGCTGATGCGTTGCAAGTCAGCGTGCATCACGATGGGCTTGGACGGGTGGCGCTGCAGGTCACGCAGGATGGTCTGTTCCTGATGGTCACCGAAATCAACGGTGATGATCTGGGAATAGAACGCTTCTTCCTGAAGGTTCCGCACCATTTCATTGTGGCGCAGCGTGATGGATTTGGCATCCTGACCCGCACCGTAAATCACGGCTGGAACCAGGTTTTCCTTACGCAGGCGGCGGCTCGCACCCTTGCCCTGCAAATCACGCGCCTGAGCAGTCAGGACGTATTTCTTTGACATGTTGTTTCTCCAAAAATAATGGCCAGAGTCCGCGACCAGACCCAGCCTGATGATAACCCCCCCCATCCCCAACCCTTCCCCCTCAAGGGGGGAAAGGAGCAAGAGAGGGGTACAAAATCATAAACCTTCAAACAGGGAGCTGACTGACTCGTCCTGATTGATGCGTAAAATCGTTTTTGCCAGTATCCCGGCGACCGAAAGCTGGCGAATCTTATCACATTTTTTCGCGCTTTCACTCAATGGAATCGTGTCGGTAATGACAACTTCGTCCAGGGCAGAATTTTCGATGTTGCTGACAGCCTTGCCGGAAAACACCGCATGGCTGGCATAGGCCCGCACACTCAATGCACCATGGCCTTTAAGTGCCGTCGCGGCATTACATAACGTACCACCGGTATCAATGAGGTCGTCGATCAGGATGCAATGACGCCCTTCCACGTTACCGATAATATTCATGATCTCAGACTTGTTGGGTTCCGGGCGACGCTTGTCGATGATGGCCAGATCAGCATCCCCCAAACCTTTCGCCAACGCGCGGGCGCGCACCACGCCACCAACATCCGGCGAAACTACCATCAAGTGTGGCAAATCCTGGCTCAAAATATCGTTCAGCAATACGCCAGAGGCATAAATATTGTCAACCGGCAGGTCGAAGAAACCTTGTACCTGATCAGAGTGCAAATCAATCGTCAGTACGCGGTCAACATGCCCGGTGGAAATCATGTCCGCCACCAGCTTGGCCGAAATCGGCACCCGCCGTGAACGCACCCGCCGATCCTGGCGTGCATAGCCGTAATAGGGAATGACCGCCGTAATCCGCCCTGCTGATGCACGGTACATGGCATCGGCGATAATCAGCAGTTCCATGATGTTATCGTTGGTCGGCGCGCAGGTGGATTGCACAATGAACACATCCCGACCACGCACGTTTTCCAACAGCTCAACATGCACTTCACCGTCGCTGAAGCGCTCTGCCTTGATTTTGCCGAGGGGAATACCGAGGTGATCGACGACTTTGTGGGCGAGTTCCGGATTTGCGTTGCCGGTAAACACCATCATTCTATCGTCAGACATGACACATCCGCATTGAGTTGGGAGGAAATGGCAGGGCTGCTAGGATTCGAACCTAGGGATGCTGGAATCAGAATCCAGTGCCTTACCGCTTGGCGACAGCCCTGCTGAAACAACGTTATTCTGGAGCAGGAAACCTGTTTCCGTTCAGAAGATGGCAGGGCTGCCAGGATTCGAACCTGGGAATGCTGGAATCAAAATCCAGTGCCTTACCGCTTGGCGACAGCCCTACTGAACAAACACAACTTTTTACACTGTAACCAGTCTTTGCTGAAGAGGTGACATTGTAACCCCTTGAGCAACAAAACCAAACCATTCTGGAGGCAAGTTTTGCAGGATTTTGTTACCTTTACCCTTGCTACTGACAGGAGCAAACAAACAACTGCCTGAACCGGTCAACCTTGCTTCTGCGAACCCTGACAGCCAGCTTATAGCATTGGCCACTTCCGGGTAACGTTTTTCCACCACCGGTTGAAAGACATTGCTGCCTTGCCCGTCATGGAAGGCGGCTAATGTAATGGGCAGGCAATCACGTGTCAAGTCTGGCGCGGAAAAAAGTTCAGCCGTCGGCACATGTACGCGCGGATGAATAACAACATACCATTTTGTCGGCAACTCCACGGGTGTCAATTGCTCGCCTACCCCTTCCGCCCAGGCAGCATGGCCGCGCACAAATACCGGCACATCCGCCCCCAGCCGCAACCCCAATGTCGCCAGCGCATCGTCATCCAGGCCACAATTCCACAGATGGTTCAGCCCTTTCAATACCGTAGCGGCGTCGGAACTGCCCCCGCCCAGGCCACCGCCCATCGGGATGCGTTTCTGGACGTGAATATCCGCCCCCAACCGGCAGCCGGTTTCCTGTTGCAACAGGCGGGCAGCACGGACGGTGAGGTCAGCATGTTCTGGTACATCCGCTGCCCCTGCCGGACGGTGAATTTCACCATCCGCACGCACGCTTAGGGTAATGTCATCGCCGAAGTCGAGAAACACAAACAGGGTTTGCAACAGATGATAGCCATCCGCACGCCTGCCGGTAATGTGCAGGAATAGGTTAAGTTTAGCTGGGGCTGGGAGAATCAGGGCTTGCATTAATAGCGCGTCTGCCAATCCTTGGCGATCACCTTGACCTTGGTATCAGGCGCTCGGCTCAGGTTGATTTTTTCCGGCAGCGCCTTCCAGTCATTGTCCTGCCAGCCGTTGTATGCCACCACCCAACCGGATTGTTGCAGCATTTCCGGCCTGCCCTGCGCATCCAGCTTGACCTTTTGTACCGGAGAATCAGGCGCAGGTACGCCGCGCACCCAGTATTTCATGCCATCCAGCGGCAGGGATACGCCCAGTTGCCCTTGCAACAGCCGCTCCGCGCTGGCGTCCTGGTAGGTTTTGCCATTGGTCTGCAAGGTCACTTCGCCAGGGCTGCCCTTCAGGTAAGCGACGATAGAGCCAGTCAACGGGTTCTTGATGTTCATCTCATACCCGTCATTGCCATTCTGTAGCCAGGACATATTGAAAGAGGCGCTTTGATCCTGGAACTGTACGCCAACCTTGCCCTGCAAGCGCCAAGCACTCATGCGGGCAAAATCCGCTTGCCGCTGCTTCCAGTTCGCTTGCGCATCTGCGCCGGAAACGGTATCAGTTTTCGGGGCGGCCTGATGTTGGGCAGCGCACCCGCCCAGTGTGAGCAGGCATACACCTGCTACCGGTATCCATCGTTGCATGTTGTTCTTCCTGAGTGGGGAATTATAAACCGACCAGCTTTTTCCTGACATTGACGAGTTGTGCGTCATCTGGGTATTTGACCAGCATTTCGTCCAGCAGGGTTTTGGCTTCCGCCTGCTTACCCCCTGCTGACAGCACTTCGATCAGGTGGCTGGCTATTTCGGGGTCTTGTAACTGAGTATAGGCTTTCCGCAGCCAGCTTTCCGCTTCCGCAAGCTTGCCGGTGCGGAACAGGATCCAGCCCATGCTATCCATGATCGCCGGGTCGTTGGGGCGTTGCTGCAATGCCTTGTTGATCAGCGCCTCAGCGTCCGGGTAGCGCTCGGTATTGACCACCAGCATATAGCCCAGCGCATTCAGGACTGTGGCATTGTCAGGCTCCTGCTGAAGCAAGGTGCGCAAGTCAGCTTCAGCAGCCTTGAAATCCCCGGCTTTTTCAGCACTGAGGGCGCGTGAATACAGCGTATCAAAGTCGTCCGGTTTCAGTGCCAGCGCCTTCCCATAGATGGAAATGGCGTCCTTGTAGCGGCCCTTGTCGTGTAGCAGGTGGCCTTCTGTCTGCAACAGCAGCAGCTTGCGGTCATCGTTGCTGGTTGCTTGCTGTTGCTCTTCCAGCCACTGGCGGGCGGACTCAAGGCTTTCGGTTTCCAGCAGCAGGCTGGCGACGCGCAACGTGGCTTCCTTTTCATAGTGGCCGCCCATGGCCTGTTGGTAGAAGCGGATGGCCTTCTCCGGGCGCTTCTGCCCTTCCTGGATTTGCCCCATGAAATAACTGGCCTCGGTGGCACGTTCGGGAATATCCAGCAATTTTTTGATTAAGGGTTCGGCAAATGCGAATTCTTTCTGCTCCAGATACAGCAGGCCGAGCGTATACAGGATGTCGGTGTTATCAGGGTGGCTGGCATAAAGTTGTTTGAAGATCGGGGTTGCTTCCGCACGCCGGTCGGCCAGGATCAACATGCGTGCATAATCCAGCTTCAGGTCGGGGTTCTTGCTGGCCTTGGAGGCCGTTTCCAGTTCCGTCACCGCATCCGGCACCCTGTCCATGCCCGCCAAGGCCTTGGCGATGAGGCGCGATGCCTGTTCCTGCTGAGGCTTGTCACCGGCCTGCCTGGCGGTGCGCGCGGCTTTCAGGCCATCCTCAAACTGGTCGGAATTAATGGCTAGCGTAGCCAACGCCAGTTGCGCCCGCGCTGAACTGTCCACGGTTTGCACGTACTGTTTCAAGGTCTGGAAAGATTTTTTGGCATCCGGTTCCAGCGCCAGCAGGGAAACGATGAACTCAAACCCGTGCCCATCCTCCTTTTCCACCTTGTCACGGACTTTGGCCAGTGCCTTGGCGGCGGCCTCGTAGTTGCCCGCGCGCAGGCTGTTGATCGCCTGGTATTGCAGGGCTTCCGGCGACTCAGGCTCCAGCGCAACCCAGCGTTCCAGCGCGCGCGCCGCCAGCGCATTGTCATTGACGCCGACCGCCAGTTCCACTGCCCGCCTGGCGATGGCCGGGTCATCGCTTTGTTGCGCCGCCGCCGCGTAATGCAGCGCCGCCTGCCCGGGGTTACCTTCCTGGATAAACATTTCCGCCGCCAGGATATTGTAAACCTGATAACTGAGCGGACTGCTGAAAGTGGCGACATTCGTTGTCTGCTGGCCAGCAAATGTGTTGTTCCCCAATGCACAGCCACCCACGAAGATGGAAAGTGCGAGGCTGATGAAGCGACGCGACAAGCGTATGCCTTGCATGTTGTTCTCCGGTATCGCGCAATACCATTAGTGTTATGTTGTAAGCGCTTTTAAGGTTATATTCAGCGAATGACCTTGTAATCGCCCATAACGTATCAGAAAATTCGCGGTTCTGAAAATGAAATGTATCCGTTGGTATAACACTGAATGTCCATCCTGATCGTTGGAGTCAATCACAAAACCGCCCCTGTCTCCATCCGGGAAAAGGTTTCCTTCTCGCCTGACAGCATGATGCAAGCCCTGCATTCCGCCCATCAGGTGGTGCAGGAAGACCTGATCCTGTCCACCTGCAACCGCACTGAAATCTACGCTGCCTGCCATCAGCAACAGCCTGTGGAAACCCTGGTGGAATGGTTGGCCAGCTGGCACAACATGCCAACCGCGCAACTGCAACCTTACCTCTATATCTACCAGCAGGAAGAAGCCGTGCGCCACGCCCTGCGCGTTGCCTGCGGGCTGGACTCACTGGTGTTGGGTGAACCGCAAATCCTCGGCCAGCTCAAATCCGCCCTGCAAGCCGCCAGCGACAGCGCCGTCACCGGCAACCAGCTGAACCGGCTGATGCAACACGCCTTTTCCACCGCCAAAAAAGTCCGCACCCAAACCAGTATTGGCGCAAACCCGATTTCAGTCGCCTTCGCCGCCGTCAGCCTGGCCAAGCAAATTTTCAGCAAACTGGAAAAACAGACAGCCCTGCTGATCGGCGCAGGTGAAACCATCGAGCTGGTCGGCAAACACCTCGCCGCCAACGGCATTGGCAACATCCTGGTCGCCAACCGCAGCATCGACAAGGCACAGAAACTGGCGGGCGAATACGGCGGCAAGGGCATCGGCCTGCAAGACCTCGCCGAACACCTGCCCAAGGCCGACATCGTGATTTCCTCCACCGCCTCGCCCGTCCCCATCCTTGGCAAAGGCACGGTGGAACGCGCCCTGAAAATCCGCAAGCACCGCCCCATGTTCATGGTCGACATCGCCGTGCCGCGCGACATCGAGCAAGAGGTTAGCCAACTCGACGACGTATACCTGTACACCGTCGACGACCTGCAATCAGTGATTGAGGAAAACCTGCAATCGCGCCGCGCCGCCGCCGAACAGGCCGAAAGCATGGTGCTGGAAGAAGTCGCCAATTTCATGGCCTGGCTGCGCGCGCAAGACCACATGGCCACCATCCGCAACTACCGCGCCCGTACCGAAACCATCCGTCAGGAAGTGTTCGACAAAGCGCTAAGCCTGTTACACAACGGCAAAAACCCGGAAGAAACCCTGCAATTTCTCGCCCACACGCTGGCCAACAAACTCTCGCATGACGCCACCCAGGCCATGCACCACGCCGCCCGCAACGGCGACCACTGCTTGCTGCAACACGCCAGAACCCTGTTCAACCTGCCCCTTAATGCAACTGACGACAACGGCTAAACACCTGTGAAAGCATCCATCCTGCAAAAACTCGAAACCTTAAGCGAACGTTACGCCGAAATTGCCGCCCTTCTGGGCGAGCCGGACGTGATCGGCAACCAGGAACAATTCCGCAAACTGTCGATTGAATACAGCCAACTGGAGCCGGTCGCGCAAGGCTTCCACGCCTACCAGCAGACCAGCGCCGACATTGCCACCGCCCAGGAAATGCTGACCGACCCGGAAATGCGCGAAATGGCCGAAGAAGAACTCGATACCGCCAAAACCCGCCGCGCCGAACTGGAAACCGACCTGCAAAAACTGTTGCTACCCAAAGACCCGCACGATAACAGCAACGTATTCCTGGAAATCCGCGCCGGTACGGGTGGGGACGAGGCCGCCATTTTCGCCGGTGACCTATTCCGCATGTATTCGCGTTACACCGAAATGCGCCGCTGGCAGATCGAAATCATCAGCCAGAACGAGGGCGAACACGGCGGCTACAAGGAAATCATTACCCGCGTGATCGGCCAGGGCGCGTATTCGCGGCTGAAGTTTGAATCCGGCGCGCACCGGGTGCAGCGCGTCCCCGCCACCGAATCGCAGGGGCGCATCCACACCTCCGCCGCCACCGTGGCCGTCATGCCGGAAGTGGATGAAGTGGAAGCCACCGACATCAACCCGGCAGATTTGAAGATCGACACCTACCGCGCATCCGGTGCTGGTGGGCAGCACATCAACAAGACCGAATCCGCCATCCGCATCACCCACCTCCCGACCGGCATCGTGGTGGAATGCCAGGATGAACGCTCCCAGCACAAAAACCGCGCCAAAGCGATGGGGCTGCTGCAAGCGCGCATTTTCGAGGGCGAACGCCAGAAACAGGCAGCCGAGCAGGCCGAAACCCGCAAGAGCCTGGTCGGTTCCGGCGACCGTTCGGAACGCATCCGCACCTACAACTTCCCGCAGGGGCGAGTTACCGACCATCGCATCAACCTGACGTTGTACAAACTGGACGAGATCATGGCCGGGAATGTGGATCAGGTGATTGAGCCGTTGATCAATGAATATCAGGCGGATCAGTTGGCGGCGTTGGCGGATGAGTGAGAAGAAGAGGGGGGGAATGGGAGCAAGAGTGGGGGAGTTGTTGGCAGAGGCTGTCCTGCAACTGGAAACAGTATCGGAATCGGCGCGCGCGGATGCGGAAATATTGCTGGCACATTGCCTGCAAAAACCACGCACATGGCTGTTTACCTGGCCTGAAAAAGAGATTGATGCCAACATTGTGGCAGAGTTTCAGCGCTTGCTGACAGAACGGGAACAGGGTGTTCCGGTTGCCCATCTGACAGGTCAGCGCGAATTCTGGACGCTAAACCTCAAAGTCACCCCCGACACCCTCATTCCCCGCCCCGAAACCGAACTACTGGTCGAAACTGCCCTGGAAATAATAAGGCGAGTGGATGACTGTAGGGGCAACCCCCTGTGGTTGCCCTCTTCAAGGGCAGGCACGGGGGCCTGCCCCTACGTGGCGCAGGTTAGTCCGCCAATTGGTGCCCGGGGCGCGATCAGCGCCCTCGACCTAGGCACTGGCACCGGCGCAATCGCCCTCGCCATCGCCAGCGAACACCCCGACCTGCATATTACCGCCACCGACTTCTCACCCGCCGCCCTAGCCGTCGCTAAAGAAAACGCCCACACCCACACTATCCACAACGTGCAATTCATCCTCTCCGACTGGTTCAACGCCCTACCCGCCCGGCACTTCGACATCATCGTTTCCAATCCGCCGTATATCGAAGACAACGACCCGCATCTGAGCCAGGGCGACGTGCGCTTCGAGCCGCTGACTGCGCTGGCCTCCGGCCAGGACGGGCTGGACAACATCCGCAAGATCGTAAGCAACGCGCCACAATGGCTGGCAGACGGTGGCTGGCTGCTGCTGGAGCACGGCTACAACCAAGGCGTGGCAGTAACGGCACTGCTGCGGGAAACCGGCTTCCGGGAAGTGCGTTGCCTGCCGGATTTGGCAGGCAACGACCGGGTCAGCCTCGGGCAATGGTGTCAATAAACACCGGTTTATTCCGACACATCGTGATCCACCCAGAACACCCGTGGCAGGATACTGGTCAGGTCAACGCTGCCCGCAACCGCATTCACGCCGCCACCGGCTCCGGAAGACGTGCTGTTGCCTTCATCCATTAGTGGTATCGACATCTTGCCAATGCGGATTTCGACCGTCTGCTGGCAGTCGTTTTCCGTGCAGGCCCCGCCATCAGATGCGCTGGGTACACGGAACACAATCTGCGCGTCACCCAGTATTTCATTGACGCCCGACACGACAGAGCGTTCGGGGTTGCCATCCCTGTTCAAATCCGCCACCGCCCCACCGTTTAACAGGTTCATGACATAAGCACGGGCACTGTTGGGCGGGACTTCGCAAGGGTCATCCGGGTCTTCCTTGCCGTTCCCATCTTCGTCGACGGGCGCAAAGGTGCTGAAAATAATCTTGTTCAGGAAGGTCACGGCAGGTGCCAATACCTTTTCGCCGTCGTTCGGCAGGTCGTAATACCAACCAGTAAGCCCGGTTTCGCTCAGCAAGGTTTTGTTGCCGCCAATGACCGCCGTATTGTCTGAACCATCCGGCAAGGTGATGCTGGCCAGGCTGGAATTTTCCTGGATAGGGAACTTGCTGGTATCCGGCGCACGTGCATACGGGTCACGGTCAATCAGCACGTAGAAACGGTCTTGCACTTCGGGGTCTAGCGGGTGCGACTGGTAGCCGCTGCCGATTGCCAGGGTCATGATGGTTTTGCCTTTGTCTTTCATCAGCGCCACGTCAGGCTCATGGAAGAACATGCGTTTGGCCGTTCCGGTTCCGCCCAGTACGGCAAACTTGCTCAGCCGCGCCTTGGAATAGTTGTACCAGGTGGTATTGTCAGTATCGAACAGGTCTACATCCATATCCACCCGCCAGACCGTGCCGCCGGTATCGGCGAAATACAGGCGATCCAGCGCGCCGTTGCGATCCATATCCATGATGCGGATGTCTGCGGGCACGCTTTGCAGCAACTGGGCAGCCGCGCCACTGACATTGGCGCGCAATGACCAGATACGCGCGCCGGTTTTGGCATTGACAATGAATACATCCGCGCCCTTGATGTCAGTCAGCGCTGCCCGTTCAGCCGCATCCGGGCTGTCCAGACGTTGTACCGGGTTTTCGCCCTGGCAGCCATCCTGACAGCCATCAAAACCGCCGCCGAAGATCAGCACATCCACCAGACTACCGACTTTCGGGGTTGAACTATTCTCCGCAATACGCATTTTGGCCAGGGTTGGTTTTGACCAGGTTTGTGCCATTTCGGTGAAATCCGTGTCAGTATTGCTGATATGCCAGGCAATTGACGGGCTGCTGATATTACTGATGTCTAACGCATAGTATTCCTGTCCGCCCCGTCGCATCCCGAAATACAGGTAGATCTTGTCGCCACTGGCAGTATCCCCCGGGCGGATTTTGCCGTCGTGGTTACCGTCGTATTCCCAGACTGTAATGTCGCCGTCAATGCCGTAGACGTGGTTGGCGGAGGCTTCATTCTGGTAAAACAGGTTGATGTTCTTCAGCAGGCTTTTAGGCATGAACGCCCATTTTTCCACGCCGGTATCGGTATCAATGGCGTGCAGATAGCCTTCATTAGTGGCAGCGAACACATACGATTTCATGCTGACGCTATCGGTTCCCGAGTCGCTTTTGTAGGTCACTACCACTGGCTTGGTGTTCAACATATCGCCCATGTGCTTGCGGAAAGTACCATCGGGATTTTCCCCCCGCGCATAATTCAACAGAGCGGTACGGTCATCAGCGCTGATATCGCTGCCTGGCAGCGGGCACGTCGTCACTTCCTGGATGTTAACGCAGCCATTATTGTTAAAAGGGTTACCCGCCACCTCATGTTCAACACCATCACAATCAGTATATGTGCCAAAACAACTGATGCCATCAGCTACCCCGGCCCACCAATCCTGCAATGTATTATCGGTTGTGTAAGTACCCGCCCCCCCCAGCATGGTGCTGGTGATATTGGTATTACTGGCATCCAGTTTGTTGCCCGTGGAAGTCAGGTCTACACCACTAGCATCCGTATACAGATAGCGGCTATCAGGCGACGGCAACTGGCTGGCGGCTCCACCAGCAGCCACGCTGCCACCACTGACCGCATCACCCCAGAAGTCATGGGCATCGTTGAGGAATTCGCCTTTTTCATTCAGTGCAGGCTGGTTGTTTTTGCCATAAATCTGGCCTTTTTTGCCGGTCACAGAGCCATCCAGATCCAGCTTGAATTTTTTCAGGTTGCCCGGCCACGTGACATTGGGCGACTGGTCAAACAGCGGGATGTACACTTCGTCGCTGTGTGACAACAGGGTGGACTGGTCAACCGTGTAGGCCGGGGCAGAAAACGAGCGGCCATTCTTGTTGATGGAATTGAGGATGGCGTTGAAAGCGCCCGCCAGCGCATCGGCGTCATCGGCCTCGAAGTAGCCGTCTTCCGCCGTCACCAGGCTTTCCAGATAATCGCGCGCCGCTGTCGGTTGGTCGTTCATGGCAAACGCTACCGCATAGGTATTCACCACCTGGGTTCCATCCAGAGTAGGGTTCTGATCCGCACTGGCCATCCAGTGGGTCAGTTCTGAGCCACAAGTACCGCTGTTATAGCCGTTGGGGCTGTCAGTGCAATCCGCAACGCCGATGTAATCTTCCACCCGCGTGGTGCTGATTGCCGGTTTGAGCTGGGCTGTCATGTCGGCAGCAAAACCGGTGCCGCCAGGGTAACGCTCGGAGGATGGCGGATAATAAAGGGTTCCATCCGGCTCACCCGCACCCGGATAGTAAGGGTATTCGGGCTTGCCATCCGACATCAGCACCAGATAGTTGGCCTGGCAACTGTACTCAATCGGTGACTGGTAGGCAGGCGCGCCGGTAAGCGTGTCGCAGATGGTATGTTCACAGGTTGTAATGTCATCCGTGCAACTGTAGTTATTGTCCTCACAATAACCCGAGCCATCACTGCCGGTTTCAACCCAGTTACAGCAGAGGTTGTAATACACGGTATCGCATGATCCAGGCACGATATTGGCGTTGCACTGCCCCCAACTATTGACACACTCTGCGGTGTGGGAGGCCGTACACACAGGTTCCGCATCATAGGTCAACGGATGGGCTGACCAGCCCAGGGCAGGCACGTCCATCCCCCAGCCAACCGCATCACCCCGGAAATAACGGGAAGCTTCGTACAGCGAATCGACGATAGGCGTATAGCCGTCAGCATTCCAGCTACCGACCACATCGGACAAAAACTCGCGCACAGTAACGGTGGCATCATGCGGATTGGGCAGGTTATCAGAGTTTTTGTGGGAAGCAATCAGCGGCAAAACCTTGTCTTCCATCGGGGTTGCCGGAAAATTCACGCCCTTGATGGAACTCCACCAGTAATCCTCCCCCAGGCCATTGTTGGCGTAATGCATCAACCCCACGTTCAGGTTGGCGGGCGCCGCGTTCATCACTGCCGTGAAAGAGTCCTTGAGCACCCCTAGCCGTGTCCTGCCCAGTGCATCGCCAATGATGGGCTGGTTCATGCTGCCCGACGCATCAATCAGGAACAGCACATTCGGCGCGACCTCACCGCTTTTGTCGGAGAAGTAGATTTCGGTCTCATCCGCCATCAGCACTGTGGCGAACAGCAGGGGGGCGGATAACAGGAGCCACCGCAGGCTATGACGTATTGTTTTCATGGCTTGTTTTTATGATGTTGTTTGCTTGGGCATGGGCGATGACGGGTTATTTCCAGCACACGCTGGAAGCCGTGTCGTCCGACTTGGTTGCACTTTTGGCTCCCCGGTTGTCGATGGAGAGGGTTTTGCAGCTCTCATCATGCACCTGGGGGCCGGTTGCGGTCGCCGTGGCGACGTAGCCAGTGCAGCGACTAGCTGCTGTTCCCCCGCAACCATTCGGGGTGGCCGCAATCGCTAGGGTATAAAAGTTTTCCGGGCTGTTTGCGCCGTAACCCAGTTCACCCGCGTTACTGCCAACACCCTTGGCGTAACTGTAAACGTTGCCTTGCAGGAAATAGCGCTCCTGACGCTGGGTCATTTCCAACAGGGCTACCTGCGCATCCGCGCGGCGGCTTTTTTGTACTTGCGCGGTATAGCTAGGGTAGGCAATGGCGGCAAGGATGCCGATAATAGCTACCGTGATCATCAGTTCGATCAGGGTAAAACCACCCTGCCCCATTTGTTTCATTGTCATCATTGTTGTTACCTTGCATAGACCATTATGTTTTTCAATTGGGTGCTGGTTTCAGGCGCGCCCTTCCTTCCGCGTGCCAACTGCTGGCTCCTGTCCCCGCAAAAGCGGCATCCGCATCCACTGTTACCAATAGACAGCCTGAAGACATGTCACTGCTGATGGATATGCCGTCCAGCACAGGGCAGGTTATATCGCTCCCTGGATCGTGTGGGTCAGCTTGAATGACGGGATCAGCCTTTACCTTGCTTACAGGGTCACAAAAATAAACGGATGCATCGTCTTCACAATAATTTTCATCCAGATCGGGAATATCCATTATTTTTTCAAAGTTGGAAGGCGTATTGCTGTAATAGAGCAAACGCTTGCGCTTGCCAGTCCCATCCGCCATGGCAACGGTCGCCAATGTCGACTCGGCTCCCTGAAACGTCTGCATACTGATCATTTGGTTGCCTGCGATACGGCTATCGACCGTCGCCATCCGGCTGGCGGCAATGCCAATAACGGTCAGGGTCAACAAAATAACCACCCCCCACAACAACACCGCACCACGTTCACGTCTCATGACCACCTTTTGCATAAATATCTCCTTAACTTGCTGTGGTATTACGCAAATAGATCACTGTGCTATAAACCGACCGTTGGAAACGGTCATTAAACGTCACGGCGGCATCCAGCACCTGATAGGTTTGCGCTTGCGCCGCAGGCAAAATTGAATCCAGTGACCTGACCAGAATGCCCACCTTGATACTGACGACCCGTTGCCATTCACCGGCAGCCACGCCAGAGGCATTCACATAGCGGTCTACCGAGCCATTGGCATCGTCATCCATCCCGTACATGAACTGGATATTTTCCACGCCGTTCACCAGTGGCCGTTTGGACTGGTTGCTGTTAGTGCCAACGACATACAAAACCGGGACTGCATTCCCCTGAGAGTCCCTGGTGTTTGCATCGGTATCCACATGGAAAGCGTTGTACGCCAGATAACTTTCCAGTTGCGGTGGGGGCGCGTTACACCGGCAGGCAAACTTGTCGTCCTGGGAATGCGGGCAGCTTGACAGCACGCAATAGCCATCCGCGCCTTTTTCCGCTGCCGGGCAGTCGGTTGTTGGCGGCGGGGCATTGCAATCCGCCCGACAGCTTCCTGGAAACTTGCTGTTGGCGGCATCGACAAACACCCGGTTATCACTAACAAAACGGACGCTGACCGAATCACCAAAAGCATTAAAATTGTCCCGGGTAGCGCTGGCTTTCACAGCCGCCAACGCCAAGGGCTTGACCGTACCACATGAGCCTTCCACCGGGTCGGGGTCACCGTATACATAAAACTGCCCGCCTACCATTTCCAGAGGAAACTTGGCCGCAGACGCATACCCAGCGTGTTCCAGATGCCTGGTCAGGGTAAACAAGGCAACGCGGGCAGTTTCATCCATCATGGAAAGCTGGTCGCGGGTTTGGTAGTTGCGTTTGCTGCTCACATAGACAGTTCCCACCCCCGCGACCAGTACCAAGCTGACAACCATGGCAATCATCAGCTCGATCAGTGAGATACCTTTTTGTTTGTTACGGTACTGCATAATGCTTCCTATAAAGTGGCGTTCAAGCTGATATTGAAAGTTTCCACCCCATCGGTTCCGCCATCAAAATCTGTCCCCTGGCGGGTGGCATTGCGTTCATCCCATTGCAGGTTGATCTGCAAACCATCACGGCAGCTGCCAGTTGGACAACTTACTTGTAAACGCCCACCCATCAGCACGGTATTGATGCCACTACCGTTACCGGAACCACACATGATCTGGTAAATGTCGTAAGCAGCCATAGCTGTCGGGGGGGTAGCATTGGCGCCGCAATAATCCACACTGCTGGAGTCGACGGCATAGGCATCATTTTCGGCAGCCTGTTTGTTGGCACGCATCCGCTCCAGCAGGTCATACACGATCCACGTTGCCTGCTGCATCTGGTAGGAGTTGTGGGTAGTCTTCATCCCGGCGATCTGCAAACCGGCAAGCCCCAACAGCCCAGCGGACAACACGACCGTGGCGATGAGGACTTCCAGCAGGCTCAGACCTGCCTGGCGGTGTGGGGACTGTAAACGTATCGGCATACTGCCACCTGCTTAGAATTATGATTAGGGGCTTGAGTTACGCCTATTATACTGAAAACAGCCATCCACGGATAAAAAACACAAATCACGCCGATAAGCTGCAATTTTTAAGGTATCAGTGGTAAATAGGCTAAAAAGCAACCAAAAGAAACTGGCAGGCAAAAAAAACCCCGGGAAACCCGGGGGAGATAACTCTCAACTCATGACCATGTACGCAAATGCTTTCCCTTACGTCGCGCTAACACGCGGAATGGTTCATGCAAAACAATGATTTGTTCAATGGAACTTCAGGGAAAACGCCGGATCAAGCACCGAACGCACACCACCTTGGCGTAACAAACGTTCCAGTTGCTTGCCTAGCTCACCCAAATCCTGCCGGTAAACAATCAACCCCTCCAGCAGAAGTTGCGCTGCGCTGCGCTCTACCCGTTGATCCATGACAAAGAACCGTTTATTCATTTAACAATCCCCTTTTATTTTGACCACACACTAAAACCCTCGGTTTAAATATAGTGCAAAAATAAATTTTCTGTGTTGTCTTTCTGCCGACTTTGCGGATAATGCAAATATTTTAGTATATTAACCACTACTGATACGCATGATGACGGCAGAAATTTCAACACCAGAAGCCCGTTTGGTATTTGTTGACGAATTGGACAGCACTGAGATCGGGAAGTTGCAGCAGGCAACCGCCAGCGCATCCGGCTTGTCGGCCCACTTCCACGACACCCTGAAATCCGGCATTCCGGGGCCTGAACTGGCCGTGATCCCCGCCGGGCGCTTTGAAATGGGTTCTGACCCCAGCGAACACGGCCACCAGCGCGACGAAGCGCCACGCTACCTGACCATGATCCGGCGGCCATTCGCTATCGGCGTATACCCGGTCACCGGCGAAGAGTTCAGGCAGTTCCGCAAGGATACGGAATGGTTCCTGCGCCCAGAACTGCTCTGGCACGAAGGGAATTACCCCGTCATCAATGTGCGCATGGAAGACATCAAGCTCTACCTGGCCTGGCTGAGCTTGCAGACCGGCCACACCTACCGCTTGCCAACCGAAGCCGAATGGGAATACGCCGCCCGCGCAGGCACGACCACCCCGTTCCACCACGGTGACGATGTAAGCTGCAAGGAAGTGCATTTCAACCCGTTATTCCCTTACAAGGAACAGCTGGAAAAGCGCCGCTGGTATCTGCCACGCTGTTTCCCCAGCCCCAAAGCCAGCGAAGTCGGCCTGCAAGCACCCAACGCCTGGGGGTTGCATGACATGCACGGGAATGTGTGGGAATTCACCGCTGACCACTGGAGCAGTTCCCACCTGAACGCCAACCGTGACGGCAGCCCTGCGCTGGCAGCAGACCCTTACTGGTACGTCACAAAAGGTGGCTCATGGTTTGACCCGGCAGCGCGGGCGCGCAGCGCGGCACGCAAGAAGCGTTATCTGGATGAAATGGATACTAATCTGGGGTTCCGGGTGGTGAGGGAGTTGTAACACTCCCCCACCCACCAACGTCAAACCTTGTTGACTTTATCCGCCCAGTTGTTGGTAACCCGCTTGGCCGCTTCACGGCCACCCAAGCCAAAGGCCAGCGCCGCCGCAATCGCCACAGCACCTAAGGTAAAACCAAACGCCATATTGACGATGTTATCCGCCAGCCCCATGGCACGCAGGCCCATCGCCAGCACCAAACCCAGGATCGCAATGCGGGCAATGTTGGCCAAGCCGCCACTACCAAGCTGTTGCAGCTTGTTGTAGGCCAGCGTGCTCAGGAAGTAACCGACCACCAGGATCACGCCACCCACCAGGATGCCGCCACCAAATTCCAGCACCTTGGCAAAGATGTTGGAAATGATGTCAATACCCAGCGTGTTCACCGCCGCCGTAGCTGCCGCCAGCATGGCGAAGAACATGATCACACTGCTCACCAGCTTGCGCGGTGTAAAGGAACCTGTAAACAAACCGGCGATACCCAATTTCTGCGGCATAGCATCAGCACCCAAACCTTCCAGCACCCCATCCAGCAACGAAATGGCAAATTTGGCAATGAACCAGGTCACGGTGAGAATAATACCCGCGCCAATGATGTTGGGGATCACCGCCCACAACTTGTTGAGCATGTCGGAAGCCGGGCCGGTAATGGAAGGTATATTCAGCACACCCAGCGCCGTTACCGCAATCGGCAGCAAGATAGCAGCAAAGATAAAGGAACTGCCCAGTTTGGAAACTTTGAGGCTGGCGTTGCCCGTCCGCTCCAGCAGGTGACGGTCAACCTTGTGCAAGCCAACCCCAACCAGCTCGGAGACGATTTTCGCCACCATCCAGCCAGCATAGGCAATCACGCCCGCGCCGATAATATTGGGGACTGCCGCCAAGAACTTGTTAACCATGTCTTTCAGCGGAGCCAGCACATCAGTCAGGCCAAAATGCTGCAACACAGCCATCAGCACGAAAATGGTCAGGATCGCCTTGATCAGTGATGCCAGGGTTTTGGACAAACCAGTACGCTGAAGGAAACCCACCCGGTTCAACAGACGCTTGAAAATGCCCGCCAGAAAGCCGACCACAATCAGGCCGACAACAAGGATCAGCAAACCAATCAGGGCATGACCCAGCTTGCCGGAAGCCACCGGCCCCAGAGCACCGGTGATAGAGGATAAAAAGCCTTCCATAGTTTTACTCCTAACCTATATACGAAAAAATCTATAAACAAATATCTGCTATTGAATGATCATGGCGTCAACACGCCGGTTATTTTTGCGACCTTCCTCGGTTGTGTTGGTATCAATCGGGGCTGAATCCCCCATGCCCATAATGCGCAGGCGCGTCCGGTCAATCCCCAGATTCACCAGCGCAACACCCACTTCATTGGCGCGCAGCAGGGAAAGCTCGGTATTGCTGCTGGATACACCGGTTTCATCCGTATGCCCACGGATCAGCAGCTTGATAGCCGGGTAGCTGTTCAACAGGGCGGCAGTTGCCTTGATCTGCGGCTCAGATGAGGCGTTAATACTGGTAGACCCTTTATCAAACATGATCTTGTCGAAAATGACAGGCTTGTTCACTTCACCACTCATGATGCTCTGCAACAACCCTGTCTCAAAACCGGTTGACCCAAGGGTGACCTCACTACCATCCGGCAGCTTGTAAACCTGTGCTGGGGTTTTCTGGGTACTAACCGCTGCGGCGGGCGCTTGCACAGCGGGTTTCGCCGTTGTTGCGGGGCTGGCGATCCCCACCGGGCCTGCATCCTGATCCGTGCTGACAGCGGCTTTTGCCGGAGGGGCTGGTTCGTCACTGGCGGGAGCCGTTTCTGTTGTTGCTACCGCCGTTGCTGCCTCTGGTTTCACAGCAGCAACGGTCTGCCCGGTTGCAGGCGCAGACACTTGGGTACTGGCGGCTGTAACCTCCACTGCTGCACTGGTTTGCACACCTGTCGAAGGCACTCGCGCATCACCGGCAGAAGCCATGTCTGCCTGCAAGGCAGTACTGTTCGGCAACGACGCTGGTTTCACCATGACCAGGTTGGAATCCGGTAGTTGCGAACCGGCAGTAACGCTGTCAGCATCAGTGCTGCCCCAACCATGGCTTAAAAACCAGTACAGCAAACCAAATAGCAGGATGACAACACCGGCAATGGCGTACTCTTGGGTCGGTGTCAGGTCATCATCGTTATTTTCCGTTATGATATTTGCCATATTTACCTTCCATATCATTTATTGTCCATATACGAAACTCACATTAAGTCTAGACAAATTTTTACGGAATGGATGGACAATTAATTAAATTATCATAGAAATTTTCAAATAGACGTATTTAACAGATTAACAATCAGCAACATCAGAAAACAGTCACGATGATCATTTGAAAAAATTAAACAAATAAATCAGCCAAAACCCAATCTATAAATTTCAAAAAATACTATTGCCAACATAAAAAAGCCGGATAAAACTATCCGGCTTTTGGGAACGGAACACAGGCAAGTTTATTTGCGCCCTTTACCGCCACCACCAGTGCTACCTGATGATGTGATGGAAACACTGACAACCGCGCTGGCCGTGTTGCCTTGGCCATCGCTGATGGTATAGGTGAAACTGTCGCCGCCTTTGCGCGAACCAGCCGTATAAGTGAGCTGATGGCCATCGGAAGAAACAACGCCCTTGCTGCTCCTGCCAACGCTGGTGATGGTCAATGCATCTCCTTCCGGATCGCTGTCATTATCCAATACCGGAATAACGACCGTACCACCAGTTGCCACGCTGACGGTGTCAGCATTGGCCTGCGGAGCTTGGTTCACAACTGGCGCGTCCAGCGTGGCGGCAGAAGCCTCCGCCGAACGGACGGTTTCATTACCAAAGCTATCACGTGCCTTGACGGTGAAGGTGTAGGCTGTCGAAGCATCCAACCCACTAGCGGTATACACCGGTGCATTCACCCAACCACTATCCTGACAACCATTACCACCCGCCATGCAGGCAAAGTAATACTGGACAGAAGAAGTATCATCCGTAGCAGTCAGTGCAGTCATACGGATGCTGGCATGGTCGATGGCTGTGGGCGCAGATGCCCAACCCATCGGATCCGGTGACGGCGGGGTGGTATCACTGCCTTGCGGCAACACACCTTCAATGTAGTAGCGCCCCAGACTGCCGTAATCGGAATAGTTGGCGCTGCCAACACCCTCTACCGCCAGATAATAGGTTCCCGCGCCGACGGTCAGGCTGACACCTGCGTCGGTGTCCGTTGATGGGTTGCTGGATGCCAGCAGATTGCCTTGCTGGTCATACAAGGACAACAGCACATCCAGATTGCCACCACGGGTATTGCTGGCTTCGCGCGCCGGTGTCGCTTGCAGGGTTAGCGCCCCGCCGATGGTCGCAAAGCTGAAAACATCCACATCATCACGGCTACCAATGACCCCCTTGTTGACACCATTCAGGTTGCCCGGATCATCCACCAAGGTAGTTACCAACACACTACCGCTGGCATCCACCACCAGCGGCGTGGCCTGGCCTGGCCTGTCTGGTTACCGTGGTCATCCGTCTGGAGGTTGACCTTGCTTGCAATAATCGCAACATCATCCTGCTGCTGGTTGGCATCGGCGTACTCCCCCTTGCTCCACTGGCTGACGTTGCGGTTATAACCAGTCCCCATGATTGGCCCCCAACTGGTGAAACCGGAGCCATGCCCCCCGTAATAGGAAGCCGTGCTGGTGCCATCGTGTGATAGCCCCATGTTGTGCCCCATTTCGTGGGAAGCAGCTTCACTCACATAGTCGGGGCGGCCTCCGCCCAGGTTGTTGTAATACACCAGGGCAGGCGAGTAGTAGGAATGGTAATTGCTGATTCCCCAGACATTCACATAAGCCACCCCACCCGCGCCCTGGGCGGGCATGGGCTGGCCGCTAGCATCAGAATCGCGGGTAATCAGGATACGGCCAACCGTTGGGCCAAAGCTGGCTGGGGCTTCTGTCGTCACATCCACGTCAAACGGCGCGTAATCCTCGCTGATGCGTCGCCAGATTTCGGCGATTTTTGGCGGCTTCCGCATCGTTGAAACTGCCCGGGCTGCCATCCAGGTCGTAGGGCAGTGCGCTCAGGCTGCTGCTGCCCACATAGCTGTTCCAGGCAGTCCCAGTAATGACATGGCCATCAAAATCAAGGTAAACCACATTGCCCGCGCCCGCCTTGCTGTGTAGTTTGAACACATTGGCGGCGGTGTAAGCAGTGACTAACCCACTCTCCGCACCAGTAGGCGCAGCATTTTCCGTCAGATCCGGCAGGAAACTGTCAACAAACAGGATGCCGCCTTCCGGGTCTGCCTGCATGTAGGGAACATCATTTTCATGGAACTGGATATTGCCCAACCAGCTTTTGGCTTTCTCACGCGCTACCGCAGGCAGGGCAACCAACTGGTCGCGCAACAAACCCGGCGGCAAGTCTTCCAACTGGAATGGGTTACCAACACCAAATGCTTTCGCCTGGGCAGGCGGCTGGGCGGAGGCGGTCATGGAACCCAAAGCGGCGGCAATACAAACGCCCAACAGGGTTTTACGAAGGATTATTGTCATATTGTTGTCTCCCGATACGCGAAGGATATTTTTACACCAGCACCAGTGGTTAAACGCTGCTGGATACACATTTCAATAATTTTTATTTATTAAAGATGCATTAGATGTAATCGGTAAGATGAATGAAAGCTGACTGCCGACAATCGGTAGGATATTTAGAATAAGCGGCAAGAAAGTTTGACCAGCGGTAGGGTTTAGCCGGATCAAACGGCAATTTTGGCGGATTCGGGATTTACCCAAAAAGAAGGGCGACCCAGTGGCCGCCCCAAGCGAGGTGAAATATGACTCAAAACTAGACCAAGAAAACGTTTGGCAGACCCTTAGAAGAAAGCGCCCTGCCCTTGCTTTTGCTGCATGTGTTCCAGACGTTTTTGCATATGCTCTTCACGCTTCTGCTTCATGTCGGCAAATTTGGCCGCCTGATCCGCCGTCAGCAGCGCCTGGATACGCTGTTCCGTTTGGGTGCGGATAGCATCCATTTGGGTTTTCTGCTCCTGCATGATGACTTCTACCTGACTCGCCTGAACATCGCTCAGACCCAGGGCAGTTTTCATGCGATCCAACCCTTTGCCCCCAAAACCGCCACCGAAACCGTGGTCGGCCATTGCTACAGAAGCGCCCAGCAAGGCAGCCAATGTGGTAATGATCAATGCTTTTTTCATTTCAAATACTCCGTAAACAAACTTCAATCTTGTCGTTAGGGTGAAAGCTTGTTGCTTTCGACCAGGTGAAGATTACGCGCCGATTGCGCACCAAGTTTGCTGCAATTGTGCAAACAATATGGAAACGCACTCATGGCTCAAATTTGTAGCCCACCGAGTAGACGGAGTGGATAACTTCCTGGCCGGGCAGGATTTCCGCCAGCTTCTTGCGCAGTTTTTTGATATGGCTGTCGATGGTACGGTCGGAAACAATACGGTTGTCGGTATAGACTTTCGACATCAACTGGTCACGCCCGAAAATCCTGCCGGGTTGCTGCAACAGTGCCGCCAATAGCTCAAACTCGACCAGCGTCAGGGTGATGTCCCGCCCTCCAGCCCTGACCAGCAGGCGATCCCGGTTCAGTTCCAGCAATGCGCCATTAGCATTATTTTCCAACGTCTGGCCACCAGCCGCCAGTTGGGAAAATGCCTGCAATCGCCGCAAAATGGCTTTGACGCGGGCAACCACTTCACGCGGGCTGAAGGGTTTACAGATGTAGTCGTCCGCGCCAAGTTCCAAACCCAGCAGGCGGTCTATTTCTTCCACCCGCGCGGTCAGCATGATGATGGGCACGGGGGAAAACTGGCGAATCTCCTTACACACTTCCAGGCCATCCTTGCCCGGCAGCATCAGGTCAAGCAGGATCAGGCTAGGCTGCTCGCGGCGCACCCAGTCGCTGACGCCAATGCCGGTATTGAGCCAGTCGGTGTGGTAACTGGCATTGCCCAGGTATTTTTGCAGCAGGTCAGCGATTTTGGGTTCGTCTTCGACGATCAGTATCCGTTCCATGGCGCATACTCCATCAGGGTTGCAGCGGCAGGCGCACACGGATTTCCACGCCACCCAGCGCGGAATGGGCAGCACTGATTTCACCGTCATGCGCCGCCACAATATTGCGGCAAATGCTCAAGCCAAGCCCTGCCCCGCCGGTTGCACGGTTGCGGGAGCCTTCCACCCGGTACAGGCGGTCAAACAGGCGCGGCAAAGCTTCATCCGGCACGCCGGGCGCGGAATCCTCAAACACAATGTCTATCCAGCCATTTTCCACGTTGCTGCTGACGCGCAATTGCCCCGGCTTGTCGGTGTAGCGCAGGCTGTTTTCCAGCAGGTTCTTGAACAATTGCTGCAAGCGCTGTGGGTCACCTTGTATATGGATGGGCGTCAGCGCAATGCAGATGGTATCAACCTGCAACTCCTGCTCATGCAACTGCGAACTGTGCAAGGCCAGCGTTTCACGTAGCAGGGCGATAATGTCGGTGGCTTCCTTGTGGTAGCTGAGCGCCCCGCTGTCGGACATGGAAAGGTCATAAAGGTCGCCAACCAGCCGTTCCAGATGGCTAACTTCCTGATGCAGGGAAGCGAAAGTGCTGGTATCCGGCTGGTTGACGCCATCTTGCAGGGCCTCGATTTCGCCGCGCAGGATAGACAGTGGAGTGCGCAGTTCATGGGCAATGTCGGCAATCCATTGTTTGCGGGACGCCTCATTCTGCTGCAAGCGCTCAGCCAGGCGGTTGACATCCCGGGTCAGGTCGGCAAGTTCATCACGCCCGGAAACTTTCATGCGCAAAGCATAATTGCCATCTGTCAATTGGCGTGCGCCATTGCGTAAGGTCTGGATCGGCTGCCCCAGATGGCGGGCGAACAGGAATGCCAGCAACCCGGTTACCGGCAATGCCAACAAGCCAATGACCCATAACATGCGTTGCAGGCGGTCGGCAAATTCCACGTCCACCTTTTCGGTCAGGCGCTGCCGACGGTAGATACCCAGATAGCCGACGATTTTACCTTGTGATTTAAGCTCATGCAGATTGTCAGGCGTGCCGAGACGGGAACTCCCCCTGACAAGTTTATGCCCGGCATCCAGCAAGACAATCCTGCTGGCAAAACGATCCATCCGTTGCATGAAATGGGAACGCGGCGGCGGCAACCCACCAATTTTATGCTCCTCCCGAAAGGGGGGCGGGGGCCGAGGTTCATCCGCCATTTCGCCATCACCCGCATCACCATTGGCAGGAAAAAAACTGCTGCGCATCGCTGTCCGTAGCAGCGAATCCCACAAATAACGGTTTTTGTCCAGGGCAGACCAGTCACCGCTGGTCTCATAGGTACTGATCAGGCGAGTTTCGAGCTGGGTAAGGGAGCGGTTTTCCTGCTCATTCAGGTAATCGAGGAAACTGCGTTTGAACTTGAATTGCACTACGCCAGCCACACCGCCAATGGTCAGCAGGCAGGCCAGAAAAATGGCAATAAATAGTTTGGTGCGGATACTCAGGCTTATCATGCGCAGTTGGACACCTGCAAGACTTCAATAGTTGCAAGTCTATCACTGCGGGCAAGAACCCGATTAAATTTTTACATTTTCACTTCCAGCCAGATATGGCCTTTGCTGCCGGATTTTTTGACCTGGATGACTTCAATTTGCTTGCCGCTGGCAAGATTACCGACGGTTTTGCCCAACTTGCCGCCACCACTGCTTTTACCGGGTGGATTGTCCCGCACGGTTGCACCCCATGCCAGTGCGTATTGCTTGCCACTGACAGGCAGTTCAGCGCCTACCCGCAACCCCTTTTCAGACCATTTGCCATCCACAAACTGACCCGCATAAATCCAGCCAGTACGCTTTGGCTCTTCCCGTGGGGTTTCAGCATCACCCTCAACCGGCGTGCCTGCACCATCAGTAGCCTGAGTATCTGGAGCACCTGCAACCACTTTCTCTAGGGGAGCCGCTGCTGGCGACACCACTGTATTGTCAGCGGCTGCATCAAGGGCAGCCAAGGTCATGGCCGGAGCAGGATTATGAACAGCAGGCGGTGGAGGTGGTGGGGCAACTATCGGCTGAGAAAGGGATGGGGACACTTCATCAGGCGTTGGAACCACAGCGGGAGACACAGAAGGCGTATCTGCATTAATGCTTTGGGAAAAAATAAATGCCATACCTGCCATCAGCAAACTGGCACCGATAACCAGGCCGATTAGCTCACGCTTCATCTGTTCACTACGGCTGTAGGGTTTGATGTACTGTTGAGTCGCCATATCCAAGCCTGTCCTTGATTAATTTTTCTTCAGATATGACTATGGCAAATTTTTGCCATAAAAGCAGTGACGAAGATCACTTATTTCAGGGAATATACTTATGCTCGCACAAATTACCGGCATTACAGAGCAGCTCGTAGCTGATAGTCCCCGCCGCGCGCGCCACCCTATCAACTGTAACGTGTTTTCCCCATAACTCTACCTGATCCCCCACCCGTGCCTCAATCGCTGTCAGGTCGATGACGACCATATCCATGGAAACACGGCCAAGCAGGCGGGTTTCCTTGCCATTGACCCACACCGGCGTGCCTGAAGGGGCATGGCGCGGATAACCATCAGCGTAACCAATAGCGACCACACCGGCACGGGTATCCTCCGGGCAAACCCAGCTTGCGCCATAACCAATGCTTTCCCCCTTGGCGATGGTATGGATGGAAACCAGAGGCGCGACCAGTGTCATGACCGGTTGCAGGCCATCGCGCCTGGCATCGCCATCCACAAAAGGTGAGGAACCGTACAGCATGATGCCGGGGCGCACCCAATTGACGTGGGTCTGCGGCCAACCCAGGATACTGGCGGAATTGCCGATACTGCGCGTTGCCTGCAAGCCATCTGTATAGCGGGCAAACTGCTGCAATTGCTGATGGGTGTGCGGGTTATCCGGCTCATCAGCACAGGCCATGTGGGTCATCAGCCAGGGGGTTGGCTTGATGCCCGGGTGCTTGCCCAGACGCTCAAACAGGTGGTGCGCCTGTTCCACCGGAAAACCCAGCCGGTGCATACCACTGTCAAGCTTCAGCGCCACGTCCAGCTTGATGGAGGCGGGCGCACTATCCAGCAACTCCAGTTGATGGCGGTCATGGATAACCATACGCAAACGGTGTTCCGCCGCCGCTTTCATGCCTTGCAGGTTGCTGAATCCTTGCAGGACGAGAATCGGGTGGATAAAACGCGCTTGCCGCAGCTCTAGCGCCTCCTGGATACAGGAAACCGCAAAACCGTTGGCATGGCTAAGGGTTTCAGCGGTTTTCAGCATGTTGTGCCCGTAGGCATTGGCCTTGATCACTGCCATCGCCAGACTGTTGGGCGCAGCTTCGCGACAGCGGCGCAGGTTATGCCGCAGGGCATCAGCATCAATAATGGCACGGGCAGATCGTTTCATGCAGGCAGTGTAGCGGTTTGCGTTGCTTATTCAAATCCCGGCGTATAGATGTCAGGCGTAAAATTTTCGAAACGGGTGTATTTGCCGAGGAAGGTCAGCCTTACGCTGCCAATGGGGCCGTTACGCTGTTTGGCGATAATGATTTCTGCCGTGCCTTTGTCAGCGGAATCAGGGTTGTAAACTTCGTCACGGTAGATGAAGATGATCACGTCAGCATCCTGTTCAATTGCGCCCGAATTATGGCTGACGATTCCATCTGCCAACCAACAGGCGTTGCCGGGAACCGTCAGGTCAAATACCTCTTCCTCGCCAGCAGGCTCAATACTCACCACCTGATCCCAGAACAGCTCATCACGGGCAAGCAAGTGCAGGCGTTCATCATCCAGAATATCGGCATTGGCCTGGCGCGGGCCAAACGTGCCAATCTCATGCAGGAAAATCCGCTGCTGCTCTGCCCCGGAGATATCAGCAGTAAACCAGCCACACGGGCTTTCGGTACTCGTGACATGTTTGATGCGGGCAACGATACCAAAACGCAACAACAAGGCGGCCACATCACGGATCAAGGCTTCACTTGCCGTCGCAAAATAAATGCGCGGCTTGTTGGCTCCCTGATGAATACTGCCATCCGTTGCCCACAAATGGCGCAGGAATAAAGCCAGCTGAGTATTGGGAAGCTGAAAAATGCCCGCAGGCAAAGTCTCCGGCAAATTTGTTGCTAGTGAAATAATTTCATGCTCAGGCCATGTTTGCGTTTGCAGCGGTTCAGGTATGCGACACGCAATAGCCAGCCGATCACCTACCTGCAAATCACGGGCATGTTTCCAGTCCCACAAACCACGCAAACGATGCTTATGGGAACAACGGATACTGCGCCCACTAGCGAGAGAAATTTTCAGCAGTGATTTTTTACCTGCCGACCAAACCAGATCGGTGGCAGCTGCCTGCACCATACCCGTCGGCGTTATCGACAAAATCTGCGGGGTTTGCCCCACCAGTTCGCACACTGGCACTCGGCAACCATCAGCCAGCATCACCAAAGTGTCACCGGTTACACATTCACGTAAATCCGACATCACCGGGCGCTTGTTAGGGCGCTGTTCCAGACTGCGGTTGAGCTGGGAAAGCGCAATCACAGGACAAGCCAATTCCTTCGCCAGCGATTTGAGGGAACGGGAAATTTCCGAAATTTCAGCGGTACGGTTTTCGGTGCTGGTTCCCGTTTGCATCAGTTGCAGGTAATCAAGCACAATCAGGCCAAGCTGACCATGTTCACGCATCAGGCGGCGGGCACGGGCGCGCACTTCGGTCGGGGAAAGCGCCGGGCTGTCATCAATGAACATCGGCACATCGGCGAAAATCTTTACTGCCGTGGCGATACGCGGCCAGTCATCATCGGTCAATTTCCCGGTGCGCACGCGGTGCTGGTCAACACGTCCCATCGACGACAGTAATCGCAGGGTAAGCTGTTCGGCAGGCATTTCCATACTGAAAATAGCGGTGGGTAGCTTTTTGTGGGCGGCGGCGTATTCGGCGATGTTCATCGAGAAGGTGGTATTGTGCACCAGCATATCTTCTGCAACAAAATTGTGTGTATCCGGTACACTTAGGTCATAAACCTGTTTATCACCCATGTAGTCGATGGACTCGATCTGATCCCAATACAGGTCACTATTGGCAAGCTCGCCAAGCTCTTGATCCTGCAAGGCAGTGGCAATTTCCGCTAGCAGTTCACGTCCAATCCTACGTTTTCCCACATGGAAATTATGCCCGGGGTTGCGTCCCATACACTGCGCCAATCCTGCCCAGGTCAGATTGCCTTTGCGTCCGGTTATGATTTCCCAGGTTTCAACAGGCAAGGTATCCAGATTGGCTTTCGCTTTTTTGGCTTGGCTGACGGCCAGTACTTTTTGCACAGCCTCTTCCTTGCCATAGACACCAATCTCTTCAAGAAACTGGCGGATATGCTGCTGATGGGTAATACGCAATTCGTAAGCAGGGCGATATTCACCCTGATACGGGATTTGCCGGTGGCGCAGTTTGGCCAAGATACCGAAACGTAACAGCAAATGCTGGACATCCCGCGCCAAGCCATGACTAACCGTGCTGTAGGAGATGCCAGCCTGATCACCATTCTGGACATAAACACTGCCATCACAGGCAAACGTCCTGTTAAGGAACAGTGCCACCAAGTCGCGGGGTAACTCAAACACGATACTTGGAACCCGCTTGTCATGGGCGTTTTTGCCCATCAGGCCGATATGGTGCAGCCATTCGCTAACAGGATTAGGGGCTGAACGTGCAGTAGCCGCAGCGCAATGCGGCATCAACTCATGAGGGTCTGCCTGAAGTTCACGACACAGGACGCCGAACATATCACCCGCTGGAACTGCCTTGCCCACAGTCCAGTAATGCACAGTGGCGACCGCAATATCCAGACGGCGGGCTAATGCATTCAGGCTAAGAGAAAGCTCCCGCAGACGTTGCCTCAGGCGTTCGGCAAAATCCATGCGCGCCTGTTGAAGAAATTCGCTATCAGTGGCAATGCGGATGGAAGGGGCCCGTTTACCCTTGCTGTCTTCCAGACGCCAGCAAACACCAGGAAAATCTGCTAAAGCCGAGGTGAAATCATCCAACAGGCGCAGGTTGACATTGGTAAATTGCGGACAACTTTGGGTTAGCCCCCCATCCGTCAGGAAGTAGGCAATCAGTTTGGTGCGCTGCCCAGACAACCCCGCCTTCCCGAAGAAGGGCAAAATCCGTGGCACGGCGATCCGCTGACCGACCTCAAGTTCCTCAAGCCTTCGCCACCCCCTTATTGTCAGGAATGGGTGCGCCAGGGTAGTAACGATTTCCCGACCCAACGCAGTACGCACCCGGAATACAGGTTTGATACCATCATCAACGAATTCTGAAGGCTGCGTTGCCTGCAAGCGGAACTGGTTATCCAACGTTACCAAAGCGCCCCGCCGCCGCGCCACCAAATCATCAATAACCTCCAACCTGCCGCTGTTCGGATCAAGTACCCTGCTACCAGCAACAATGCATTTCCCCATCGACGGACGCCCCGCCACAATCACCAAGTCACCTTTCTGCAAGCCGGATGTCATCTCATCCAGATCGGTATAACCCGTCGAAACCCCGGTGATATTGCTGTTGAGCTTGCTCAGTTCCTCGATGTGCTCAAGGGTGGTCTTGAGCAGCTTTTTCAGTGGCTTGAAAACCTGACCCTGCTTCGCGCCCTGCTCCGCAATCTTGAAAACCTTTTGCTCTGCCTCATCCAGCAGCTCCTTGCTGGGGCGGCCTTGGGCGGTGAAGGCAGAATCGGCAATGCCTGTGCCGACGCTGATCAGCTGACGCAACACCGATTTTTCGCGCACGATTTCCGCATAGGCGCGGATATTGGCGGCGCTGGGCGTATCCTTGGCCATGGTGGCCAAGTAGGCGAAGCCACCGGCATTTTCCAGCTCCCCGCGCTGTTTCAGCCAGTCCTGAACCGTCACCAGATCCAGCGGCTTGTCGTCTTCAGCCAGATCGGCGAGGGCGCGGAAAATCAGGCGATGATCTTGCCGGTAGAAATCATTTTCCACCACCTTGTCGGCAATGGTATCCCATGCCGTGCTATCGTTTGCCAGGCCACTCAGCAACAGGCCACCCAGCACAGACTGCTCGGCCTCGATGGAATGCGGGGGAATTTTGAGTGATTCGTATGATTCTGCCATGCCGCAAGTTTAACGAAAGTCGGGGTGAAAAGTCAGGGGACAGATCAGCGGGCAAGCTGTGAAAAAGGTGTGAATATCTTGGGTATAAAATACAAATGTCCCATAATGCCTTGCAGCACTATGGGACATCAGCCAGGCAGGTTGTCAGCAGTAATTATTCTGCTTCAACGATAACCTTGATAGTAGCATCGACTTCGGTATGCAGATGCAGGCCAACCTCGAATTCGCCCAAGTGGCGGATCGGGCCTTCCGGCATACGGATTTCGCGGCGTTCCACTTCCACGCCAGCAGCATTGATGGCTTCCGCGATTTCAATGTTGGAAACGGAACCGAACAGCTTGCCTTCATTACCGGCAACAGCCTTGATGGTCAGTACCATTTCAGCCAATTGGTCACGGCGCGCCTGGGCGGCGGCCAACGCGGCTTCAGCTTCGGCTTCCAGTTCGGCGCGGCGTGCTTCAAACGCTTCCAGATTAGCCTTGGTGGCCATTTTGGCTTTACCCTGAGGGATCAGGTAGTTGCGGGCATAACCAGGGCGCACGGAAACAACATGACCGAGAGCACCCAGGTTTTCAACTTTTTTCAGAAGAATAACTTCCATCGTAATCACCTTGTCTGCGCACAAAAAGAATGCATTTGTGCGTGAGTTAAGCTTTTACAGCACCTTACTTGTGCTGATCCGAGTATGGCAACAACGCCAGGAAACGCGCGCGCTTGATCGCGGTTGCCAGTTGGCGCTGATAGTTGGCCTTGGTGCCGGTAATGCGGCTGGGCACAATCTTGCCGGTTTCGGTAATGAAGCTCTTGAGGATGTCGAGATCCTTGTAATCAATCTCGGTAATGCCTTCAGCCGTGAAACGGCAGTATTTTTTGCGGCGGAATTGACGTGACATATTGTTTCTCCAGGTCAGCCGTAATTATTCGTCGTCGGATGAATCATCGTCATCAGACACTTCTTCACGCACCCGACGGGCAGGCTTGCCTTCGCTTTCCTTCTTCAGCGGGGAAGGGTCAGTGACTGGCTTATCCATCTTGAGGGTAACGTTACGGATGACGGCATCATTGAAGCGGAAAATACTTTCCAGCTCAGCCACGGTTTCCGCGCCGCATTCGATATTCATCAGTACATAGTGCGCTTTGTGCAGCTTGTTGATGGGGTATGCCAGCTGGCGGCGACCCCAGTCTTCCAGGCGATGGACAGCACCACCACTTTCCTGCACCATGCTACGGTAGCGTTCTACCATGGCAGGCACCTGCTCGCTCTGGTCCGGGTGAACCAGAAAGACAATTTCATAATGTCTCATTGACGGTCTTCCTTTCGGTTTAACAGCCTCCCGCTAACGGTGAGGCAAGGATTACGGGGCAGCAGCCCCATGGAAAAGCGCGAAATTATCTGCGACCTTAAGGGTGCTTGTCAATTCATTCATGCCAAGGCAATTTCCGGAACAATTCAATGGAATCACACGCCTTTGCTTATCCTGTCCTACACTCCCCCTATTCGTGATGCCAAATAGAAAGGGCAAGTTATGAAAAAAACAGGAGCATCCCGGTGTTGCAACAGGCGCTAGCACGATACCCCTTTGACCTTCCTGGCTATTACCTCCTGAAGGTATTGCACGAGAGTGATAACGCTATCATTTTTCTTGCCAACAACCCGGCTGGCTTACCAGTCGCCATCAAACGCTTCAAATTTGACACCAGCAAACTGGGCAAAAGTCTGGTGGAGGAATTCCTGATGGAAACCCGGGCACTGGAATTACTCAACCATCGGGGGCTGGTAAAGCCACTTGCAGCCGGCATCGCCTCACACGCACTGTATATGGCCATGGAATACGTACCCGGCACTACTCTCAGGCGCGCCCTGACTACCACCCCCATACCACCACTGGAGCAAGCATTACGCTGGTTAGAGGAAATCGCGCTGGCATTGGCTGCCATCCACGGCATTGGCTTGCTGCATCAGGATTTGAAAACCTCCAATATCCTGGTCAGGCAGGACAACTCCCTGGCGTTGCTGGACTTTGGGCTGGAAACCCGCTTGCTGGTGGCCTCGGGTTTCATGCGCATGGATGAAATATATTGCACACCCTATTACGTCAGCCCTGAGCGGATTATGGGGGATGCGCCGGACGAACGTGCCGACCTGTACGCCCTAGGGATAATCCTGTATGAATTACTGGCTGGCCACAAGCCCTACGAATCCACTTCACTGGGAGAACTCTTGAAAAAACATGCAATTGCCCCCATCCCGCGCTTGCCTGACACGCTGTCAGGCTATCAGCCACTGGTTAGCGGGTTACTGGCAAAATTCCCGGAAAATAGGGTACAGTCGGCAACCGAAGTGGTACGATTGTTGCACGAGATACGGGCGCAGCAGGCAGTATAGTTGCAGCTTGTGAGATCGGGAGGATAGAGTCATGAAAAATCAAACCAAATGTATCGGTTCACAAACCATACATTGTGAACAATCGCTGGTATTCCAGTTCATGCGGGTCGCAAAATGGGTAGCCCTGTTCCTGCTGACCGGCATCGGGGCAGGCAGCAGCTATCTCCAGCTCCAGCGTAATCAGGAAGTCAATTGGGTGTTCTTTGGTATTTGCCTTGCCTGCGGCGTCATCCTGTTCTGGATTGGCCATACCATCATGAAAAGTGAGTGCGCCACCAAGCGGCGCTGTGGAACCTGTAACAAGGAACCCAATGTGGGGGGTATACCTGTGCGGCAACTTTAAAGGCATTCAACGTTTTACGGCTGGCAAGACTATCTTTTTGTCGATACATCAAATAAAATAATTATCTCATAAAAATAAAAGAATAGGGGTTATGTTACGTTTCCTGCTTGTTTTTCTGCTGGTTCAAGGCGTCTTGTTTGGGACTGAGATGCTACAGCCAGTGCAATCCGCCCTGATTTTACCCTGGACAAGCCTGTTGGCTGATACCAGCGGTTGGTTGATGTCTGCCTTTGACCCCAATGTTGCCGCCAGCGGTAAGGTTGTCCGCAGTACCCTGAACGGTTTCGCCGTTTCCATTGAGCCGGGCTGCAATGGCGTGGAGGCGATGATTGTCCTGCTCTCCGCCATTATTGCGTTCCCTGCCCCATTAGCCTACAAAGCCAAGGGGTTGTGGTGGGGGTTCCTGGCTATCCAGGCCATGAACCTGTTGCGGATCATCAGCCTGTTCTATCTTGGGCAATGGAGCCGGGAATTGTTCGACTGGGCACACCTGTATATATGGCAAGCACTTATCATGCTGGACGCGCTGGTTGTTTTCCTGATCTGGATCCGCTACCTGCCGGGCGAAACGCGCCCCCCCAAACCACAGGATCCGCCAAACGCCAGTGATGGCCACTTACCCGCAGGAGAAGCAGCATGACCCAACGGCCCTTGCACCGCTTCATGCTGGGCGTGCTGTTATTTTTCCCATTGACATTTTTCATCTGGTATCTGACAGCTACTTATCACCTTGCGCCGATTACCCTGATCACTGGCAAGCTGGTGGACTGGCAATTTGCCGATGCCCTGATGTGGCTGCGGCTGGATGGGCATACACTGGTGCTAGCTTCCAATTTCGGGCATGACGCCAGTGGCGTGGTTACCTCCCCCCCGTCGGGTGAAGATGTGCTGGGTTTCCACCTGAACCCGCTGATCTACAGCTACAGCCTGCCGTTGCTGGCAGCCCTGATGCTAGCTACCCCAGGCAACAACAAGTGGGGCAATCTGTTGTGGGGGATCATCCTGATCCTGCCTACGGAAATATTCAGTATGTATTTCAGTGTACTGAAAACCCTGACGTTTGATGTCGGGGAAGCCTTCCAGCGCCAGCAGCACCTCTCCCAAACCAGCGCCGACCTGATTGCCCTGGGCTACCAGACCGGCACGTTACTATTGCCCATGATTGCACCATTGATCATCTGGGTTGCATTGAACAAACGTTTCCTCACCAGCCTAGCTCCCCAACTGGAGGGGGCATTTGCCCGGCAAGACTGAAACCGGCAGTCTCAGCTTATATCCCCAAAAGAACGGAATTTACCCGTAAGACTTGGATTCATTAGGGAAAACCCGAGCACGCCGCCGCCTTCTTCAGCTTGAGCAAAACGCTAAAATGGCGTCTACTTGCCCGCGAAATTTTATGGCCTGATTTTTAGGAAAACGACAATGGACAATACCCTTAAACATTTGTACGTAGCGATCGCCATCATGGCTGGTCTTGTACTGCTGAATGTCATTTTGACCCTGGGAGGGCTGTCGCCGTTTACCTTGTAAGGGTGTCTTCCCTCACGTAGACAACGCTCCCCAACACCTGTGGCTCCTATCTACACTCGAAAATTCATCCTCTTATCTGATTGTGTAGCCAACAATAAAAAAAATATCACTTAATCGATGAAATTTTATTAAAGTATCCTACACTAAGCTGACATCTAGAACATACATGAGGACACCCCCCTCAATTGGGCTATTCAGGAGATATTTAGAATGATGTTTGACACTACCCTCGCGTGCATGGCGTTGAAGCCAAGCAAAGTATTGCCGCGCACCCTCATGGCAATCGCCGCCTTTATGGCGTCTTCCAACGCTTTTGCCTTGCCTTGTGATTTCAAGAATGGGGATGTATTTTCCGACATATGCGCTTATTTCGAGGTCGGCACTGCAACAATTGGCGGCCAGCTGAAAGCCCATGTTTCCACTACCTCCCCTGATTTCAAGGTATCCATCAGACGGGCGGGCAGCACTGATGTTTTGTCTGAACAATCATTCAGCAGTGGTAAACAATATATTACAGGCACAACCAACTATAATGGATTGAACTGGGGTTCTGCTTATAATATAAACATACCTAGCAATTGGAACAGCGGCATTTATCAACTTGTGTTCCAAAATGCGTCAGGTTTCTACTCTGAATATGTCGCCGTCAGGGCTTCCAGCCCAGGCAGCCACTCAAAAATTCTGGTACTGGACAGTCTACCAACCAAGATTGCCTACAGCCCAATTGGCGGGAAGTCAATGTACGGGTTCAACTCAACTAATGGTCAGGGTGCTGTAGAAGTTTCCATGGAACGCCCCACAGGGCGTGGCCAATGGACTGAACACAGGATGTTCGCCACGTGGCTGGATGCGAAAGGCATTGCTTACGAAGCGGCATCCATGATAGACATCCATCGCGACCCCAACCTGCTGAAAAACTATGATTTAGTCATCCAGGTTGGGCACAACGAATATTGGTCAAAGGAAATGCGGGACGCCTGGGACAGTTATCTGGCCTCCGGTGGGAACGGTGCTATTTTCAGTGGCAACACCATGTGGTGGCAAGTTCGTTTCAGCGCAGATTACAAAAACATGGTCTGCTACAAAAATGCTGATGCTGACCGGGCGGCAAACCCTGGTATTAGCGATGACAGGCTAACGGTCAACTGGTACAACACGCCACTCAACAAACCGGAAAACCTTTCCACAGGCGTCAGCTTCCGCAATGCTGGCTACCATGACTATACGGAAAATGGCGTTCCCTACTACGTCAAAGGGGGAGTAGGCGATGATGGTACTAATGGCGGATTCAAGGTTACTGATGCATCCCATTGGGCGTTTGCCGGTACTGGTCTTTCAAACGGAAGCGTATTCGGGCGCGACAGCACGATTGCTGGTTATGAAGTAGATGGCGCATTGTTCAGGATGGAAGGAACCACGCCGGTCGTAACAGGTGAAGATGGCACGCCGACCAATTTCCAGATTCTGGCGATTACCCCAGCTTATGCTGTTAACTCCCCGTCCGGCGTCCCCGGCATTGTATCGAATAACTACAATGGACAAGGCTGGGGAACAGTTGGTGTATTCAAACCCAGTAACAACAGCGGAACCGTATTTGTCGGCCCATCCATTGACTGGGCAGAAGGATTGGAGGACCCACAAGTCAGCCGCATAACCGAGAATGTCATCAACCATCTGAAAAACCGCTCAAATAGCAGCTCCAGCAATACCGGTAGCAGCAGCGGGAGCACTACTACGGGCAGCTCCAGCAATACCGGCAGCAGCAGCGGGAGCACTACTACGGGCAGCTCCAGTAATACCGGCAGCACTACTACAGGCAGCTCCAGCAGTACCGGCAGCACTACTACGGGCAGCTCCAGCAGTACCGGCAGCACGACCACCCCAACTGATACATCCAGTAACACCACCCAAAGCAGCGGCGGTGGCGGCGGCAGCATCCCGTTACCTGCCCTGTTGCTGGGGCTGCTAACCCTTATTGGCTTAAAGGTACGCAAACCATAAGATCACCCCACCAAAACTGCCCGGATTCGGGCAGTTTTTCTATCTGCTTGGCATGATGATTATGCTATGCTCTGCCGCATTTGATCAGCTGTGGGTAAGTGAATGGAATTTGGCCTGCTTTCAGTATTGCCGCCGCTGCTGGCTATTGCTTTGGCGATCGTGTCGCGTGATGTTGTCATCTCATTGCTGACCGGTATTTTCGCCGGGTTTCTGATCCTCAACAATTTCAACCCGCTGGATGCAGTCATTGCTTTGCTTGACAACATCATCAGCCTGTTTGCCGAAGGCTGGATCGCCAAAACCCTGTTATTTTCGCTGATGGTTGGCGCAGTTATGCGCCTGGTAGTCGATAGCGGGGGTGTGGCTGGCCTGGTGCATTTCCTGACCCAGAAAAGCCGCACTATCCGTTCCGGCAAGGGCGCTTTGATCCTCGCTTACATCATTGGGCTACTGATTTTCATTGAATCGTCTATCACTTCACTGGTAGCAGGCACCGTAACCCGCCCTCTGTGTGACAAGTTTGGCGTTTCCCGACAGAAACTGGCCTATGTCTGCGATGCTACCTCGGCACCGGTTTGTTCCCTGATCGCCCTGAACGGTTGGGGCGCGCTGCTGATCGGGTTAATAACCGCCCAAGTTACGGACGGTATGTTGAGCGGCAGCCCCACCCGGATTTTCATTGAGTCAATTCCCTTCAACTTCTATGCATTAATCGCCATTGCCCTGGTCTTGGTGGTGATCCTGCGGGGTTGGGATGTAGGTTCAATGCGTCATTATGAGCGCCAGGTTACGCCGACAAAACTGCCCCTGCCAGCAGATGGTGGCCATATTAGCCGAATGCTGGTTCCCCTCGTGGTTTTAATTGGCATGATGCCGGTTTCCCTATACTACACCGGCAATGGCAACTTTCTGGAAGGCAGCGGCTCAACAGCGGTCTTTTACGCCGTGCTGGCCAGCCTGTTTGTGTCCTTTTTGCAGTATGTCCTCGGCGGCGTCATGAGCCGGGAAGCCTGGTTCAAGAGTTTTTACCACGGCCTTAGCGACATGCTGCCCATCGTGCTGATCCTGGTGTTGGCTTTCACCATCGGCAATGTCACCAAAAGCATGGGAACAGGCCAGTATCTTGCGTCACTTGCTGGCGATCTGGTTTCACCAAGCCTGATTCCGGTGATTGTCTTTTTGCTGTCCAGTGTGATTGCGTTTGCCACCGGTACCAGCTGGGGAACTTTTTCCATCATGCTGCCGATTGGCGTCAGCCTTGCGGTCTCTACCGGAGCCAACGTTGAGTTGGTGATCGGGGCGGTGGTTTCGGGCGGGGTGTTTGGCGACCATTGTTCACCGATTTCAGACACCACCATCATTTCCTCGATGGCAGCGGGCTGTAATCATATTGAACATGTCAATTCACAGCTGCCTTATGCATTGATGGGGGGAACGCTTGCGGCCGGATTATTCGTCCTGGCCGGATTGTTGCTGGCCTGAAATGGAATCCTTGTCTTTTTTCCATGACTCCAAACTGACCACTTTGTCTGGTTTGTCGCCGCTTTCACCCACGACATGGGCGTGACCCAACAGGACAGCAGGGTTCCCCGCCAGAAATTCACGCATTAGGCGCAATTTCAGACTATTGGGGAATTTGTGGTGAGCCTGGTCGTTTTCCAGTGCTTCAGCCTCTTCCTCGGTGAGGGAGTTGACCAGTTTTTCCCAGCGTTCATTCAGCGCTTTTTCAATGTTTTCGCTGTCGGCTTCCAGCTTTGCCAGCACTTCCTCTGGCAGGGAGTTGAGGTAATCGTCAATATTGCCCAGCATGTTCCCTAGCCGGGTTTCCAGCAAGGCGCGCAAGACTTCATCAGTCCATTGCTCTTCCGCCTGCTTGGCAAAAGCGTCGGTCTCGCTGACCAGGATACCATCCGTGCTGACCGCTCCCTGGGCTTCGCCATAACGCCGCCAGAGAATGTGCAGCTGGGGTAAAAACTGTTCCAGCCGCAAACTGTCATCCGCCGATTTTGGCTGGAAGGTCACTGGCCTGAACTGCGGGTACAACTGGCAAAACTGGTACAGGGCACTGACGTACTGGAAAGGGTCAAAACTCAGGGTTATGACGTTTTCATCATAATCATCCAACGGCTCTTCTTCGTCGTCCGCCAGCTCAATATCCAGGAAAGGTTCGTAGTGCTCGAAAACGATGTCCCAGAGGATTTTGCCGTCACGATGGCGCACAAAAATGGCGGACTCAACCTGAAATTCCGGCAAATCCGGCGTGGTATTCACAATCCAGTAATCGCCGGTAGCCTGGGCGCTACGCACGAGCGCGAGGAAATCCAGCAAGCCAAACGGAACTTCCATAATACGGTTTGGGTGGCTGTAACCTTCGAGCACCACCAATTGCACAGATGGTGCGCCACCTTCGAGCGTGACAACAAATGAGAGCGATTCTTCCACAAACCAACCTTAACCCATTGACATTAAAAGGGCCTTTTATTATTTCGCAACTTGTACCAACACAAGCGCCCACATAAACCAGCCTGTACCCACCCATGTTAGCACGATCTCCGTATTTTGTTGGCAATCGCCTGAATCCGTAATGTATTGCCTGCCCAGAAAGGAACCCATCACTCATGCCGCAATGCCTCGATCGGATCCAGCCGCGCCGCCCGCTTGGCAGGCATATACCCAAACAGGATACCAATCCCCGCCGAAAACACGAATGACAGCAGGTTAATGGTCGGGTCAAACACATACGGTACACTCATCACCTGTGACAGGATGACTGACGCCCCCGTTGCCAGCGCGATACCGATAATGCCACCCAGCGCCGCCAGCGCCACTGCTTCGATCAGGAACTGCATCAGCACCTCCCGCTCCAACGCCCCAATGGCCAGGCGGATGCCAATCTCGCGGGTACGCTCGGTAACGGAAACCAGCATGATATTCATGATCCCGATACCACCGACCAGCAGGCTTACCGATGCCACTGCCCCCAGCAGCATGGTCAGAATTTGCGTCGTGCCGGAAAGCGTTTCCGCAATCTGGCGGGTATCCTGTACATTGAAATTGTCGTCTTCATTCGGCTCCAGCCGCCGCCGCTCGCGTAACAGTTGCGTTAGCTCATTCTTCACCCGGTCGATGTCGCTTTCGTTCTGCACCGACACCTGGATGCTGGAAACCTCGCGGTTACCGGTCAGACGGCGCTGCACGGCACGGATCGGCATCACCACGATTTCATCCTGGTCACGCCCCATCGACGCCTGACCCTTGGAGGCCAGAATACCAATGATTTCGCAGGAAAAATTCTTAACACGCATGGTTTCGCCCAAGGGCTGGGCAGTGCCAAACAGCTCACGGCGAATGGTTTCGCCAATGATGCAAACCGTTTGCCCGCCTTCGACTTCGGCATTGGTGAATTCGCGCCCGGCAGCCAGCGTCCAGTTGCCCGCCTGCAAGAAGTCGTTGGTGGAACCGGTCACGCTGGTAGACCAGTTGTTGGCGGCAGAAACCACTGTGGCGGTACGGCTGATTTCGGGTGCAACCGCTGCCAGACCGGTGATACGCTCTTGAATCGCTTCCACATCAGCCATTTCAAAGGAAGGCGCACGCTGCCCACTGCCCGGCGGGCCGAACATGCGCTGGCCAGAGCGGATTTGCAGCAGGTTGCTGCCCAGGCTGGCAACCTGATCCTTGACCGCCTGGGTCGCGCCATTGCCCAGCGTCACCATGGTAATGACCGCCGACACGCCAATCACAATGCCGAGAATGGTGAGGAAAGAGCGCATCAGGTTGCGGCGTATTTCCCGCAACGCCAGCAGAAAACTGTTCCATAACATTACGCAGCCCTCCGGTTACGGACATCGCTTTCCACCCTACCATCGACGAAATGCACTACACGCTTGGCGTATTCGGCCATTTCCGGCTCGTGCGTAACCATCAGGATGGTGATGCCCTTTTGTTCGTTGAGTGACACCAGCAGTTCCATGATTTCATGGCTACGTTGGGTATCGAGGTTGCCGGTCGGCTCATCCGCCAGCAACAGGGTTGGGTTGGTGACGATGGCACGGGCAATGGCAACACGCTGCTGCTGACCACCGGACAGTTCCGCCGAGGTGTGATGCCCCCAGCCGGTTAGGCCAACCTGTTCCAGCGCCGCTGCCGCCATTTCCTGACGCAAGGCTGCCGGTTCTCCCCGGTATAACAGTGGCAGCTCAACATTTTCCTGCGCTGTAGTACGTGCCAACAGATTGAAACCCTGAAACACAAAGCCGAGGAAATGCCGCCGCAGCAAGGCACGCTCGTTGCGGTCGAGCTGTTCCACATGCGTGTCGCGGAACAGGTATTCACCCCCAGTCGGCACATCCAGACAACCGATAATGTTCATGGCGGTAGACTTGCCGGAACCGCTTGGCCCCATCACTGCGACAAAATCACCCTCATCCACCCTCAGGTCGACGCCGCGCAATGCCTGGAAAGCCGCGATGCCCTGCCCGAAGGTTTTGGTGATGCCTTTGAGTTCGATCAGGGCGCTCATCGGCTGCCTCCCCCATTGGCAGGCTCGCCAACAGAACTGCTGCCAATGATGACCGGCATGTCAGGCTGAAGTTCGCCGGACACAATCTCGGTCATCTTGCCGTCGGTAATGCCGGTTTTAACCTTGAGGGGGCGCGGATGGCCATTTTCCAGCACCCATACCCGCTGCTCACTGTTACCAACGGATACTTCCGGCTTGGAAGGCTGGGTACGCGGACGCCCCATGCCCGGCGGACGCGGCATTAACTTGGACAAAATACCACCGTCATTCTGCCCATTGGCCGCGCTGGTGGCACTGCCATTCGCGCCATTGCTGCGAAAACTGGGGGTAAACCGCAGTGCCGCGTTGGGAACCAGCAAGGCATTTTCCCGCGATTCGGTCGAGATGGTGGCTGTCGCGGTCATGCCGGGGCGCAAAGTCAGGTCAGCATTTTCCACCGCCAGCGTGGTCAGGTAAGACACCACATTATCCGCCTGGGTGGAACCCAGGCTCACGCGGGTAATCGTCGCCGGGTATTTGCGCCCTGGCCAAGCATCAACGGTAAATTCGGCTTGTTGGCCATCCTTGACCTGCCCGACATCGGCTTCATCCACGCCCACTTCCAGCTCCATCTTGGCCAGATCTTCCGCCAACGTGAACAGGGTTGGGGCTGAGAGGGATGCCGCTACCGTTTGCCCCGGCTCAACCGAACGGTTCAGCACCACACCGTCGATTGGCGAGGTGATGATGGCCTTGCCGAGATTGGTTTCAGCCGATCGCAGCTCGGCTTTTGCGGAAGTGACGCTGGTTTTGGCAACGGCTTCATCGGCCTGGGCGCGTTCCAGCGTTGCGGCGGCGGAATCCAGCTCGGACTTGGCGGGCAGTTTGCCCCCGGAACTCTGGTACAACTGGCGCAGGCGGTTGAGGTTGGTGCGCGCCTCCTTGACTGTGGCGGCTGACTGTTTCACCCTGGCGTCAGCGGATGCCAACGATGCCTTGCTCTTGGTGATGGTGTCATTCAGCTGGGTGGTGTTGAGGCGTGCCAGTTCCTGGCCTTTTTTCACCGGGTCATTGGTGTCGACCAGCACGGCATCGACTGTGCCGGAAAGCTCCGTACCGATGTCAACCTGGTTGAGCGGTTGCAGATTACCGGTAGCGGTCACAGTGACGCTCAGGTTGCCACGTTTGGCCACCTGCGTCTGGAAGGTCTGCTGGCTGCTGCTGGAGGAACTGTTCAGGTAATACCAGCCCGCGCCGCCTGCGACGGCCAACAGTACCAAGCTTGCCAGCCAGCCTTTCCAGGAGCGGCGCTTGCCTCGGGTTTGTTTCTGTTTCAGGACTTCTTCAACCGAAGGCGTTGTTGGATTCATCATGGTCATGTTGGGTTCTCCTTACCAAGCGCCGCCAACAGCCTTGTACAGGCTGATGATTGATTGGGTGTTGTCTGCCTGTGCCGCCAGCAGGCTTTCCTGCGCGCTCAGCACCGAACGCTGCGCATCCAGCACTGTCTGGAAATCGGCAGTACCGGCGTCATAGCTGAGTTGCGCCAGTTTTTCCGCGCTGCGCGCCAGTTCCACATTTTTCACCAGGATGGGCTGTTGCTGGCGCACGGCATACAGGCCCGCATAGGCGTTTGCCACATCCTTCAACGCCACCAGCAAGGTTTTCTGGTAGCTGGCAACGGCTTGCTCACGCGTAGCATCGCGGATTTCCACCTGCTGTTTCAGCTTACCCCCATCGAACAACGGGGTGCTGATGGATGCCAGCAGGGAACGCGCCACTGCCGAGGCATCAAACAAATCCGCCAGGTTCAATTCGCTGAGGTTAAGCGAGCCACCCAGGTTGAAACTGGGGCGCAGGTTGGCTTTAGCCTCCCCTACCCTCAGGTTGGCAGCTGTCACTTTGTATTCGGCAGCGCGGATGTCGGGGCGCTGGCGTAAAGCATTGGCAGGAATCCGGCTGGCCAGTTGCACGGAAGCGGACGGGATCGCCCCACCGCTTTTCAGGCGTACATCCAGCCCCTGGGGTTGCTTGCCGGTGAGGATCGCCAATGCGTGCCGCGACTGGGCAATGCTGCTTTCCAGCGCCGGTAGCTGTGCGCTGAGCTGGCCGAGGCTCAGGTTGGCCTGCTCCATATCCAGCCCGCTAGCCAGCCCGGCCTGCTGCTTGAGGCTGAGCAGGTGCACGGTTTCCCGACGGGAGGCCAAGCTCTGGCGGGAAACGCCCAGCCGCGCCTGTGCCAGCCGCAGGTTGACGTAGTTGCTGGCGACTTCGGCGGCCAGGGAGGCTTTTACATCTTCCAGGCTGGACTTGGCGGCCAGCAGGTCAGCTTCCGCCGCATGGGTGGCAAAATGGTTGGCTCCAAACAGGTCGGCTTCCCAGCTGGCGTCGATGCTGGCCCCGTAACTATCATTGCCATTGCTGCTACGGGCGGAACCGCCTGCTGATACCGATGGCAACAGGCTGGCTCCGGCGACTACCCGTTGCGCCCGCGCCGAACGCAGGCTGGCTTGCGCCGTGGTAATGTCGGGGTTGGCTTGCAGGGCTTCCTGGATCAGCGCCGCCATCAGCGGGTCATTGAACTTCTGCCACCAGGCTGCCTGTACTGGCGTGCGCGCCGCAATGCTGGCAGCAGCGGCATCCTTTGACGCCGCTGCCGACCCGCCGACAGTATCCCGCACACGGCTGGCCGGGGTGCAGGCAGCCAGCGCCACGCAGACGGCCAAGCTGGTTAGCAAGAGACGTGGTTTATAAGCCATTTAGCCAACTCCTTCGTGAAAAGTTTCCATGCTTCAAGTTTGTCTCAAGCTTCAGTTAAGGTGGGTAAACGCCATGTAAAGAAATGTAAAACTGCTTTGTGTATTGACCCGTGTCAGTAATGATTTCCCCGTCAACAACTGACTACGGGAGATTTGAACATGGACATGACTACCCTGCGCCGCTGGGCGACACCGATGACGATTGGCGCTTTCCTGCTAATGTCGGTTACCGGCATCCTGATGTTTTTCCACATAGAACTGGGTCTGATCAAGGTGGCGCACGAATGGCTGAGCTGGCTGATGGTGCTCGCGGTTGGCCTGCACATTACCCTCAACTGGAAAATGTTCAGCCGTTATTTTTCCCAGAAACCGGCGGTGGCGGTGATTGGCCTGTTCACGGTGGTGATGGTGGCATCGATGCTGGTTCCCGCCGAGGAACGTCGCGGCCCGCCGGGGCGTGGTGGCGCAATGGCGGCAACGCAAGTGCTGATGAATGCGCCACTGGACAAGCTGGCTGGCGTGACCGGCAATACGCTGGAAGGTTTGCAGGCGAGCTTGCAACAGCAAGGTTTGACAGTAGAAGCTACAACGGCTTCATTGGGTGACATCGCCCGTCAGAACGGGCAGAACCCGGTGGAATTGCTGAATAAAGTGATTGCCGCCAAATAACGGCGCAGCAAGGATTTTGCATCAAGGGCTTGGTCGGCAACAGCCAAACCCTTCGTCACATCATTGTTTACCCGGAAAACCACTCAGCAGCCTGACCAACTCATCCATATCCACCGGTTTCGGCATATGTTGGTTAAAACCGGCCTCCACTGATTTTTGCCTATCTTCTGCCCGGTTGTAGCCGGTCACGGCAATGATGGGAATATCGGCCAAACCCGCCGCCCGTATCGCCCGGCAGACTTCGTAACCATTCATTTTGGGCAAACCGATGTCGAGCAGGATGGCGGTGGGTCTTTCCTGCATAGCCGTTGCAACACCTTGCTCGCCATCGGATGCCAGCAACACTTCATGGCCAAACAGCTTCAGCAGCATGGCCGTGCTGTCGGCTACATCCGGGTTATCTTCCACCAACAAAATGCGGTGGCTGCCAGCCGATGGGGATGTATTACCTGAATCATCGCACGGGGAAGGCACAGACCCGACGCCTTGCTGCCGGGAATGATGATTAAACCACGTTGCCTTGGTATAACAGACGCGCTGAACATCCTCCTCGCCTTCGGGCATGTTTAGCATGACGCATGGGTGGGTACGAAATGCTTGTTGAACCAACCAGCTTGTATTCATTGGTAACGCTCTCTTCGGGATTGCGCCTCACGGGACTGAATGCAGTATCACACCCCCTGTGAGGTTACTAATAATTTTTCCAGCACATCAAGATCAACCGGCTTGGCCAAATGATGGTCAAACCCGGTTTTCAAGGCCATTTTCCTGTCTTCTTCCTGCCCGTAACCTGTCAAGGCTACGATCATGGTCTGGATAAGGCCACCATTGCGCATGGCTCGGCACGCTTCGTAGCCATTCATGCCCGGCAAACCAATATCCAGCAACACGATATCCGGCTTTTCTTTAAGGGCAATGCCCACCGCTTCCCGGCCATCATGCGCCATGATGACATCATGGCCAAACAAATTCAGCAGCATGGCCATGCTGTCGGCTACGTCGGGATTGTCGTCTACCAACAAAATGCGTTTGCGGTGAGCGGGTTTCGCTTTACTGCCTGCGTTTACCGCCTCTTCCGGCTGCGGCTCCTGAAAGTATGGCAGATGAATGACAAATTCGCTGCCTTTACCACGCCCTTCGCTGAAAGCCTGCACCTGACCACCGTGCATGGTGACCAGACTTTTGACCAGATACAAACCGATGCCGAGACCGCCATCGGCACGGTCGAGATTGCGGTCAGCCTGATAGAAAATATTGAACAGGTTTTCCAGCGCGGCTGGCTCCATGCCGCGACCATTATCCTTCACCCGGATAACGGCTAGTAGGGCAGAATCCGGGGAATTATCCAGCTGAAGCTCTAGCCCGAGGGTAATGGTTCCACCCGCATCGGTGTATTTGGCGGCATTATTGAGCAAATTACTGATCACCTGCGCCAATCGGGTGGCGTCGCCTTCAACACGCACAACCCCCGGCGGCAGGCAAACCTTGAGTGTATGACCGCGTGAGTCGATCAAGGGCTGGCTGGTTTCGATGGCCTGGCGGATAATGCCTGCCAGATTGACCGGCTCCATTTGCAGTTTGATTTTACCGCGCGATACCCGGGAAACATCCAGAAGATCATCCACCAAACGCACCAGATGCTTGACCTGGCGGCTGATCATGTCGGTGGTTTGCTCTATCGCCCGGTTACCCTGCTGCGTCATGCGCAGGATTTTGACGGCATTGCTGATCGGGGCCAGGGGATTGCGCAGTTCGTGCGCCAGCATGGCGAGGAATTCATCCTTACGGTGGCTGGCTTCATGCAGGGCCAGTTCCGCCAGTTTACGCTGGGTAATATCCTGGGTAATACCAAAAGCGCCCAGCAACTGGTCGCTTTCATCCGTTTCCAGATAGGCCCGTTCCCGTACCCATTTGACCTCCCCGTTGATCACGATGCGGTGTTCAATATCGTAGGGTTCACCAGTCAGCCCGGCTTGCCATTTACTGTTCACATATTCCCTGTCATCAGGGTGAACCAGGTTGATGAATAGCTCGAAACTCAACGCGGCGCCTTCCGGAACACCAAATATCCGGTGGTTTTCGGCAGACCAGATAACCTCACTCGTGCGTAGATTTATCCGCCAACTGCCAATCTGGCCGACTGCCTGGGCACGATCCAGGTCATTCTTGCTTTCGCGTAGCCGATCTTCGGTCTTTTTGCGCTCGGAAATATCGCGTAATACCGCCGTAAAGCATGGCCCACCGTCACCCCCCACCTGGGAAATGGAGGCTTCCAGCAGGAATTCCTCACCATTGGCCCGCCGCCCCGTGATGACGCCCAGACTACCCATCTTGCGGGTAGCTGTGCCGGAACGCGCGAAATTATCCACATACTGCTGGTGATGTTGATGGAAACGTTGTGGAATAAAGCGGTTTAACGGCTCACCCATAACTTCATCCGCCCGACAGCCAAACATTTTTTCCGCCGCCGCATTGAACAGGATGATGCGCTGATGCCTGTCTATCGAGATGATCGCGTCCATGGCGGATTCGACGATACCGGCATAGCGGTACTCACTTTCCCGCAAGTTCAGTTCAACCTTTTTCTGGGCGGTTATGTCGCGTGAAAACCCGATCAGGTAGGCGGGCTGGCCTTCGCTGTCGAATTCAACCAGCCCAGTCGCGCTCAGCCAGAGGAACTCGCCCGTTTCCGGGTCGATAATGCGGAATTCGTTGGTGTAATGGCCTTGCTCGTGCTTCAGCGCGGCCTGCACGTTGGCAATAAAGTTTGCCCGGTCTTTGTGGTAGATGTTTTCGCAGGCTTCCCGGAAGGTGATCGGCTTGTCTTCCGGGATGATGGGGAGGGCTGACGTCGTGGAGATGAAACGGCGAACCTCGTCACGCTTGATGTCCCATTCAACGGAGGTGAGGTAGCCCGCCTCAAAAGCCAGCCGGAGGCGCAACGCATCCCTGCGCCGACGGGTTTCCAGCAAAGTGTCTTCGGGAGTATTCGCGCTGTTTGTTTCCATGGCTGCCCTACCTGCTACAGAACAAGACCGCCACTGATACTAACACAAACTTGCCGCATACTCTGCACGCGAACAACCCCCGCCACACAATGCAGCGAGGGTCTTCGAGACCGAAAACGGGCAATCAGTTCTGGCGTTGGCGCTGGAAACGGTCGCTGCCAAAGCGTTGTGGGCGCATCTGGTCGAATTTCGCCGCTTGTTCCGCCGTCAGCACCTGGCGGATTTGCGCCTGGGTTTCGTTTTGCAGTGCCTGCATTTGCGCTCGGTCAGCCTGCTGGATGCTGGCGATTTCGCTGGCCTGTTGCGGGGTCAGGCCGAGTTCCTGCTGCAAGCGGTTTTCCATGCCGTTGCCGCGCCCATCCTGATGTTGCCACTGGCCATTTTGTTGCCTGTCAGCACGTGGGGGTTGCTGGCCGTCGCGACGCATTCCGCGTTGGCGTTGCTGGTTGAGCTGGTCATACTTCGCGGCTTGGTCGGGGGTCAGCAAGCCCTTGATGCGCGCTTGTGAGCTGTTGCGCAGGTAGTCCATCTTGTTACGTTGCGCCTGTTCGATTGCGCTGATCTGGCTGGCTTGCGCGGCTGATAGCCCCAGATCAGACTGCATCCGCGCCAGATAGTGGCCTGCTTGCGCTTGACCACCGGCCGCCCCCTCCGGTGAGGAAGGCGCTGCGCCACAAGCTGTCAGTGTCGCCGCCAGCAAGCCCATTACGAGTAATTGTTTCATGGATTATGTTCCGATCCTGTCAGTTGGAGCGCATAGTATCCAACAGTTACCAGTAAAGCGGTGTAAAGCCAGATGTAAAGAAATGTAAAACCCGGCTCATCTCACGCAATCTGGATCGTATGGTAAGCCAGCATTGTCCCATCCGCATTTTGCTGTGTCGCCAGCATGAAGCTTTCATACCCGCTCCTGGGGAAAACCGAATCCCGCCCACCTGCCAAGGTGGTATCCTGTTCACCCCGGCTGCTGTAATACTCGTGGGTAGTGCAGATCTCTTTGGTCAGCGTGTCAGCAAAACAGAATTGGGAAATGACCCGCGAGTTGCCCGCACTATCACTGACTGCGAAGTGAATGTGGATGGTACGCCCCCGATACCAACCCGGGAAACAGGTCTTGAAATTGACCCGCCCGCTGCTATCTGTGGTGAGCATCCCCCGATACCAGGTGCTTGCCAAAGAGGCACTATCATTATTGGTACAGAAAGAACCGGCAAACCGGCTGCTGTCAAAACTCTTGCTGGTGTCCCCGGAATAAATACCGCGATTATCGCAGTGCCAGACTTCGATCTGGTAACCCGCCAATGGCTGGCAATACATATCCACCAGTTTCAGACATAACTGCATGGGCAAACCAGACAATCCACTGGAAATATCCTCCCCGGTATTGACGCCAAAATAACAAGGGCCTTCGGTCGTCGTTTCCGTCAGGGAAATTGTGCAGGTATTACCACTCTCAAAAATGCTGTCGCCGGGGTAAGCAGCTGTAATCAGGCCGGTAGTACCAGCCGCCCATTTGGCAGCCGTCGTTGTACCAGAGCTGGTTGTAGTACTGGTAGTCGTCGTCGTGCTGGAATCAGTTGTAGTACTGGCAGCCGTCGTTGTGGTCGTGCCAGTGGTTGCGCTACTACTGTCAGTTCCGCTGCTGCTTACCGTCGTGCTAGCGGAACCGCCGCCACAAGCACTTAGCAGCAACGGGCTGCTCAAGAGCATTCCCCCTCCCAGCATTTTCAAAATCCGGCGGCGTTCCAACAAACCAGCTTGCTTTGTCATCGTTATTTCTCCAATGGTAGTAAACTTATGAATGGGAATTTATTCCCATTCATGAATAACGTCAAGGCTCTGACTATGTAAAGATATGTAAAGAAACCTGAGTTTTGCATAAACCTTATGCCGTGAGCATGACTTCTTCCATTGCCCATTTCAAGGACGGCTTTTTGGGTTGCCACGTATAGGCAATCAGGCCACAAATCAGATTGACCATGAAGTTGGCGATGCTGCGATGCCGGGTATGCTCAATCTGTGAGATATTTTCAGTTGGTCGTTGACTGTCTCAATCAGCGCCCGCTTACGCAATAGCAGCTTGTCTTCCAGGGGCAGCAGTTGGTTCTTCATGTTTTTGCGTACCCGTGTGATCAGTTGCAAACCTTGTTCCATCAGGGTTTCAAACAACTTTTTGGAAATGTAGCCCTTGTCACCGAACAGTTTGCCCACCAGTCCGCGCGCCAGTTTGGGGACGGGCGCGCGGTCATCGGTATTGGCGGGTGTTATCTGGAAAGCCAACAACTCCCCCGGTCGTTGATGACCAGATGCAGTTTGAAACCGTAAAACCAGCCCGTTGAGGTTTTGCCGCGTTTCGCCACCTTTTGAACACTTTGTGGCTGTGGATACGGCGGTTGTGGCATACCGCAATGGAAGTGGCGTCCACAAAAACTGATCCCGGTTTGCTCGCCACGCCGCCCCATCAGGTAAGCACACAACGGGATCAAGGCGGTCGGTGTCAGGTAAACAAACCGGGAGTAGCTGACCAGTTCCGGGAAGGCCGAATGCAGCTTGTCCCGCTGGTACAGGTAGTAATGCTTGAAACAGCGGTAGCTGGAGCGGTGGAAATACACCAGGATCGTCATGATTTCACTTAGCGCCAGCTGCTGTGTACGCTGGCGCTGGCGTTCACCGCTGGCCAGTTGGCGGCGGTTCCACTCCGGCACGAACTGCTGGCAAAAATCGTCTATGTCGCAGAATAATTCCAGTAAGCTGTCTTCCATGGCTTCCGTTCCTTTGGCTGTTTGGTGGTGTGGTTATCTCAAACATACCATGGGGACGGAAGCCTGCCCCGCTTAAGCAAAACTCAGGTTAAAGAAAGATTTCAGCGTGAACGCCGTGCATGATGGTGAGTCAGCGGCACTCGCTGCGCTCAACAGCAATTACGCGCTGTGGTAGTGCTGGGTGTATGATGCCGGGAATGAGCGGGATCAAAGCTCGTAGCCCCATTCACACCTTGGCTGCCCGCTTCGGAGTGCTTGCCCAAGTGTTCGTGTAACCCTCCCTGATCACAAACGAGACTGGAAGTAGTTTCAATCCACTCCCGACTAAAAAAGCCGGGAGAATCCAGATGCGGGCGCTGGCGGCGGGGGCAAACATCAGGTTTCAATCCACTCCCGACCAAATAAGCCGGGAGAATCTGGTGCAGGTTCAACCGCGCCCCAGCGGTGATGTTTCAATCCACTCCCGACCAAATAAGCCGGGAGAATGGTTTCTACAAGCCGCGCTCTTTGTCATGTTGCCCGTGTTTCAATCCACTCCCGACCAAATAAGCCGGGAGAATATCGTCCGAGGTAAGTCTTGCCCGGGTCGTATTTGTTTCAATCCACTCCCGACCAAATAAGCCGGGAGAATTCGGTCACCGCGAAGGGAATGTTGAATACGTGGCTGTTTCAATCCACTCCCGACCAAATAAGCCGGGAGAATCAGACGTTTCTCGACACCATCCGACTTCATGCCGTTTCAATCCACTCCCGACCAAATAAGCCGGGAGAATTCCAGCAATAATTTCTTGCCTGCCGTGCTGGGGTTGTTTCAATCCACTCCCGACCAAATAAGCCGGGAGAATGTCTGGGACTGTTGCAACAATGTCGCCGTTAAGGTTGTTTCAATCCACTCCCGACCAAATAAGCCGGGAGAATCAGTCAGCAGGCCCTGAAACGCCTGATAGCCTTCGGTTTCAATCCACTCCCGACCAAATAAGCCGGGAGAATAACCGGGTTCATACTATCTGCCAGAATACCTTAACGTTTCAATCCACTCCCGACCAAATAAGCCGGGAGAATATAAAGAAGCGCGCATTAGCTGGCAAAACATCAAGTTTCAATCCACTCCCGACCAAATAAGCCGGGAGAATCATCTTCCAGATGCGCCTCAATATCAGGCGTTGTGAGGTTTCAATCCACTCCCGACCAAATAAGCCGGGAGAATACAGATGAAACAACCAAGGTTGAAACCACAAACGGTTTCAATCCACTCCCGACCAAATAAGCCGGGAGAATTGTTTCTGTCGGCGTTCGTTTCTGAGTCATTTGCGGTTTCAATCCACTCCCGACCAAATAAGCCGGGAGAATGCTGGCCTTCCTGGTTTATTCAGTGGGCATCCTGTTTCAATCCACTCCCGACCAAATAAGCCGGGAGAATGGCGTACTGAACTGATGCGCTTTTTCTATTTTTTCTGTTTCAATCCACTCCCGACCAAATAAGCCGGGAGAATGCTAGTCGGTTTTTGGATATTGCCCTGGCGTTTGAGTTTCAATCCACTCCCGACCAAATAAGCCGGGAGAATCAAATTTTATTTTATTTTTTGAGATGGCAGGCAGGTTTCAATCCACTCCCGACCAAATAAGCCGGGAGAATCGCCCTTGTGTAAGGGCATAAAAATTAAAAGATATTTTGCAAGATTGCGCGAACCTTGGAGGCACGGGAAGAAAAACAAGTTCACGCACAAAACTCATGAAAAATACCCTCATAAAATCAATCATTTAAATTTTCGCGAACTACTCCGCAAATTTGCCATCGCTAAGGGTTCGCGGCTAGCTAGAGCAAGGAAATTATACCACAACAATATTAATAAAGCATTGTTATTTAGCCTGAATATAGATGGAGAGAATAATGCCATTCAGTGATTCTGTTAATTGATATTTATCATCGGTTTGACTGGATATATTAACTACCATAATAACAAAGGAGGTGTGGATAAAAAATAAAAATTCCAAAGCTACATATGTCGTCTCTTTCTTAAGGAGCAAATGTCATGAAGATTAGACTCAAACTTTTGATGTATTCCATCGTGGTAGCAGCCAGCCTTTGTTCATCAACATTTACTTACGCTGCCGATGAAACTCAGGGTGTATTAGCGCTGGTGACAAGCCCTGAACCACAAACCCAAATGATGGCCATGGTATTAGCCACCCAATCTCTGACAAAAGGTAAAAAGGTGCAAATCGTACTATGCAGCGGCGGTGGCGATCTGGTATTGAAAAACTCCGAAGAAGTTCTTTTTGAACCACTGAAAAAGTCACCGCAAATGTTGCTGAAAAATCTGATCAAAGAGGGTGCAAACGTGCAGGTTTGCCCTCTGTACCTACCGAGCAAAGGCGCAACACAAAACGACATGATTGAGGGTGTGACTATGGCAAAACCGTCAGAAGTAACAGATACTTTGTTACAACCTGACATCAAGGTGCTTAATTTCTAAAAATCCTGAAAGCTCCCATCCACACAGGGCGGGGGCTTAAAGAATCAGCGGCGCATCAAAATCCGTCGCCCGGAATTTGCCGAACTCCTTCACGTTTCTGGTCAGTGGCTCGGTCAGGCGGTAAATCCGCAGGTTATCCTCATCCAGATCAATTTCTTTCAGCAAAGCATCTTCCAGAATCTCCAGCGTAGCGGGATCAACCTTGCACTCAAACACCGACTTCTGCACCCGCTGCCCGTAGTTCTGACAGACTTTCGCCACCCGCCGTAAACGCTTGCGCCCAGCCGCCTCCAGTGTCGACACGTCATAACTCACCAATATCAACATACCTCACTCTCCAATTAATAGCCCCTGCCCCCCCCCTTGCGGGGGAAGGGGTTGGGGAAGGGGAGGAACTCTTTTCACTCATTTGTTAAGGAACGGGACGTATGCCTCTACATCCCCGCGCAGATACCTCGCCAGCATCCGCGCCTGCAACAGTGGCAGCAAACCGATCTCGACCTGCGCTTCCAGCACCGGGTGCTGCAAGGTTTCCTTCTTGCGCTCCTGATACGCCACGATCACCGTCTTGCGCCCACCATCGTTTAACATCACCGCGCCACCGGGGCGGAAATCAAAATCCTTCGACCGCAACTGCCCGCGATTGATCAGGGTCAGCGCCAGCCGGTCGCCCAGCACCGCGCGGAATTCCTCCAGCAAATCCAGCGCCAGCGCAGGCCGACCGGGCCGCACCACATGGAAAAACCCCAGTTGCGGATCAAGCCCCACCGTTTCCAACGCACTACGGCAGTCATTCAGTAACAACGAATACAGGAATGAGATCAACGCATTGACCGCATCCAGCGGCGGACGGCGGCTGCGCCCCTTGTACTCGAATTCCTCACGCATCTGCGGCTTGATCATGGTGTTGAACTGCTCGAAATACACCCGCGCCGCGTCGCCTTCCAGCCCGCGCACCGAATCCGCCGACTCCGCATGACCCACATTGCGCAAGTTGACCGCCAGCGACTTGGCCGCGCGCACCAGTTGCGCCTTTTCCGCCTCATCCTTGCTATCGCGGGCGCTGCGCAGCAACACATTGCGGCTGTTGCGCAACTTGCCCGCCGTGAACGCCTTGCTCAGCTCCAGCGCCGTTTCCACCCGGTCAGCCGCGCGGAATTGCGCCTGCCGCAGCAGGATATTGCCGTTCACCGGGCCTTCCACCCGCGCCTGAAAACGCCCGTGCTCATTCAGCCACACGATGCTGCGCCCGTCCGCCATATTGCGTGCCATCAGCGCTGGGCTCATGTTCACCCGCCCCAGGCACACGATTGATCCCAGATGGTGCAGCGGAACCTGCGCTTTTTTGCTCTGGTCCACCATCATCACCAGCGTTTCGCCCTCCAGCCGCAGGTAGGCTCCGTCGGTGGACACATACAGGGTATTGAGTAAACTTTTCACGCTGCCTCGTCATCCGTTTCAAATAGCGTATCGTGCAAACGGCGAATGCGTACCCGGTTACCGCTCAAATCCGGCTGGCAGGTATCCAGCAGCGAACACGCCTGACACAGGGAACGGTCATCCACCGGTGGTGGCAGCTTCCCCGACTCCAGCAGGGCGCGTACTTCGCCAATGATGCGCAGGGTGTATTCACGCAATGCCGGCGTGATCGCCACCACCCGGCGACGACGGCTTTTGTGGTGGAAAATCGCGCCTTCGGGCACTGCCTTGCCGGTCATATCCTCCAGGCACAGCGCTTGCCCGACCAGTTGGGTTTCATCGTGGATTTTCTGCTGGCGCTTGCCCTGCTTGTATTCGACGGGGAACGGCGTGCCGTCCGCCAGAAACTCGACCACATCCGCCCTGCCCGTCAGCCCGTAGCGCGCGCTGAACAACGGCAGGGAACGCTCCACCCGCACACCGTACTCCATGCCGCTTTCGCCGCTATCCACCCGTTCGTGCGCCAGATGACCACGCACCGTATGCACGTTGTCGTCGAAGGTCTGTTCCTGATGGATCAGGGCGCACTGGCGCGGGCAATAGCTGTAGTGTTGCAGCGCCGAAAGCATGATGGGGGTGGGGTCAGTCATCTGAATTTCTTATCAAGATAACGCTGCACATCTCGCTTGTAGTTCACCGAACCATTAGGCGAAATTGATATAATGCCGCCCAATTGCTGTAATAATCTCTGGTTTTTTGCCAACGCCACCTCATCAGGACAACCTTGCACCTGAGTGGCTTGCCAACGTTTGTTAACCTGCTGATTACTAATCACTTCCTAAACCTCAAAATTTCAACTTCAGCATTCTTTGCTGCTGAGACTTCGGCCTGCGTCAATACCTTATCAGCAATATCATCTGACAGATAATACTCACCACAGTTTGCACAGACTTCCGCAGGAACGTTCTTGATCAAAACGGACAGTTCCCCACGTTGCAAGGCAACGGTGATGTCGCTTGCTTTGGTTTCACCCATTTTGCAAATAGTGCATTCCACGAAATATCAGTCCACCAAAGTCAGCAGTTCAACGCCGTTTGGCAAATTATCCGCATCAACTGTTACGGTGTAATCACTGAAACTACGCGGTACGCTGTCTTTATCTTTCAACTCGGCTTTCACCCGCTCAAACAGGCTATAGGCCGGAGCATTACCCAACTTGCTATCGTGCTTAAACACATACAGGCCACGGGTAGCCATTTCGCCACGGGCAGCGGAACGGTCGTGCTCGAACATATTGCTCAAGGCTTGCCACAGCAATTCCAGATCACTGTCAGAGAACCCGGTTTGGTCAGCAAGGTGAGCGGAAACGAAACCGTGGGCGACGTACAGGCCATAAGGCACTGTGAATTTGCGCCCCATCGTGCGGTTGTCACCATCCTGCTTTTCAGCTTCCTTTTCTGTCGCTACCGCCATCCGGGTAATCGAATGCTCGCTGGCAATAACGGGGTCAACCGAACGCGCAAACGTCATTTGCACTGGGCCACGTACCTGCCCACAGTTCACACCGGTAGACATGACAGCACCAAAAGTCCGTACATCGTAGAAGTTGTGGCACATCCACTGACGGGCTTCCTCCACCTTATCGCCTCCTTTACGTTTTTTGTCATCGCCAGCCAACAATTCCGTACCACCGGGAATCGCCTGATATGCACGCTCATGCTGTTTGTTGAGAATGGCTTTTTCCTTCACGTAAATTTCGTAAGGCGGTTGCTCCTCTTTCAGCAGACCAATGAAATTGCGGACTTTGCGTTTCAGGCTGACATCCGTCACCAAGCCTTGCCCGGTTTCGGCATCCACACGCGGCAAGTTGCCTGCATCCGGATCGCCGTTAGGGTTGCCGTCTTTTACATCAAACAGCAGTACGAAGTCATAACGATGTTGCAGGCTCATAGCAGTTCTCCTTGTGCCCCGGTTTCAATTTCAGTTTGGGTGGTTTCAGTTTCGGTGGCTTTTTCGCGTTTCTTGAAAAAATCCTGGCGCTGGTGGTAGTAGCCAATCGCAAAACGGCCTTGGTCAGGCAGGCTCAAATGTGCCGGAAAATCGGCAATGCCCGCCATGATTTCACCTAGCAATTTTTCAAGGTTATTAACACGGCCTTTGTTGTCCATTTTGCTCAGGTGATGGTTTTTCAGTTTCATCAGGGTTGAGAAAACGGTAACTGGCGTGGCGGAAGCAGCGCCGTAATAACGGTCACGGATGGTGGCATTGATGCCGGGTTGCGCTTCTTCCTGTATTTTTTCCAGTACCGCAAACAGGCGACCCAAACGATAGCCCACATTCATGTTTGCAAGATCAAGTGACACGGCAAGTTTCTCCGTTGGATTAAGTCGATTCAGATAGGCTTTGATCAAAGCCGCCCGTGGGTAAGTGACCTCCTGCTCAGCACGGATGCGCCGTACTGCCGAAGCCAGTAATGTTTGTGGATAAGGTAAACCCTCCAGAATGCAGCGGATAACCTCACCCGCCAGATTTGGCGGCACATTCTCCGACTTGCCCAACAGTGCAATTGACCTTAGCAGCAACCACAATGGCAGGAATTCTGCGTCACGTTCGCTGCGTTCAATCCTGAGCAATTCAAAATGCTCAACGATCCGCTGACTGACTTCGCGGACTGTTCCCGTGTGCCAAAAGCGGATGCTGATACGGGCCGCATTTGGCGCTAAACCCAAAATGAAAAAGCGGGTTTCTTCACCTAAAGCAGGGGTGCGCCCATATTCTTCAACCGCTTTATACAAAGCCTTAACAGCATTGGTATTACGGTCAGGATCATCTTTGTTGTTGTCCGCAGCACCCCACAAAGCTGTGAAATCATCTTCCAATGGATGCTCTTTCTCAGCCCAGAAAACGGTGGACGCATCCCCAACCTGCATTCGTTGCGTTGAGTCCTTACCCAGCAGGTGATTGAGCGCGGTGGTGTAGGCAAAAGCAGCTTCCTTGCTGACTGGGGCATTGAAACTCTGGCTTTTGCCGTAAGAGGTAAATGCATCCAGATTGAAAGAAATGATGTTTGCCCCTGCTGTTTGTGCTCCCCAAACCCCTTTGATAGAAGGATGCAAACGTTCAATTTCTGCCTGATCCCCAGTCAGCAGGCACGTCGCTTTCGCACCTTCGTCACTGACTGTATTCATCAACGCAGTCTGTACTTGGCGGCTTTGACAAACCAGATGTGGCTGCCCTTGTAATCGGAAGGTCAGATTTGGATTGGTGGCAGCGATTTCCTCCCATTGCGGCTGCCGTTGTAAAACCTCTGCGTCGGGATTACCTAAAAAGGCCAATACAGCAGCAATCCCTTCATCCTGGTCTGCAATATTCAATTGGCGGATACGTTCAGCAAAAGCAGCTTGTTGCTCCTTCACCCGCTCCGGTTTGCCTTTGGTGTCAACTCCCAAAACATATTCGGCGTTATCCCATAACAGATTGGCAGCTACACCTGATGTCTTTTTAACACCTTGGGGGACACGCTCGGACTTGGCGCGTTTCTTTTTGCCATCACCCGTGCGTGTATCTTCAATCTGCACCAGCTTGCCATCGGCGCTAATTTCCAGAATAAAGGGAATTTCCTTGTATTCAAAACCTGCCGGAGCCAATGCAGAATCAGGGCTGGCAGACTTACGCTGGTAATAATCGTAGAGCGCTTGCAGGATCATCCGCGCACCTCCTCACTGTCCCATGCAGGAACCTGGATCACACCATCGTCCATGCTGGCCTGGAAGAATCGTGGCATTGGGTTATTGGCATCGGTAAAATCCATGTCATACAACATCCAGCCCAACTCACGCCTGCCTTGCAATTCCGCTGGAATCTCTATGTTTTCGGCATCTTCAACCAAACGGAAATCACAGGAAAACTCACGAGTACCCAGGTACGGCTGATTGAAGCATTGTCCCTTGCTGGCACGGCGTTTAAACATTTCGGCAAACTTGACCGGGTTGTTCGCCGAGTTGTTATCCAGCATTTCAAAATCAGCATGGAGACGGTAACGCACATCCCGCAGAAACAAGCCTGCCCGTTGCTGGCGCTCTTCTTCCACATACAAACTCAACTGGCCTTTGCCGTGTTTCATCGCAGACTTGACCGCACCTGCTGGCACCACTCCGCCAACCTCATTACGCCGCAAGTTGATCCAGCGAATCGGTTTTAAAACCTCAATGCGACGCACCTGCCAACGAATGGCGGGTTTCCACAAAATGGCCTCAAACACGGCACGGGCAGCAGAAGGCGTGATGACATCGTAAGACACGCGCTCCACCTTCATTTCCGGTCGGGTGAAGCAGGCAAAATCACCTGAAACTTCCAAACAAAATGTTTGCATACTGACATCACCTCAGATGTATAAGGATTCGGCAGACAATGACACACCATCCACCAATAAACCAAGTTTCAAATCGTATATTCCCGGCGTAGTTTGCTCATAAACGCCCGGCAAATTGGGCAGTTCACGGATGTCACCAGCCTGCACCAGCCGGTTTTTATCCCGTTCGCGCACCGTCACGGTATAGCGTTGCAACTTGCGCATCAGGTCGCGTTTCGGGCCAATCGCTTTCAGTTGGGCAATCAGCTTTGTCCCTTCGCCGTATGTCACCAACACTGCAAACCCTGCATCATCAATCAGCCGGAAACGCTGGGCAGCGGTGCGAAACTGGATTTTCAATTCCCGCGCGTTCCGGGCAAGCAAATCGACAATGCCGTGTTTATCCCGTGATTCTGCCCGCGCGTAAAAATGCTCAAAGTAGGTTTTGAAGTGGGAATGATGCAATGGAGCTTGGGTAAACGTCTGAAGCAATGAACGGCAAACAGTGACTGAACGCCCTAAATGCCCTGGCAATTTGGCGTTTAAGGGAGGCACAAACACGACAACCCGCCCTTTCCCAGCCTGCTTACCCTCACGGTTACAACGCCCTGCCGCCTGAGCAATCGAATCCAGCCCAGCCAATGCCCGATAAACCACTGGAAAATCCACATCAACCCCGGCCTCAATCAGTTGCGTACTGACTACCCGCACCGCTTCGCCATTTTGCAGGTGTTGCCGGATCTCTTGCAGCTTTTCAGAGCGATGTTCCCCACACAAATTGGTAGACAGATAGTAAGTATCGGGAGGCAATAGACGGCACAGCTCCGCCGCCTGCTTTTTGGTGTTGACGATAACCAGCACTGAATCCAGTTCGGCAATTTCCACCGCTAAATCTTCCCAGGAACGTTCAGCCACCCAATCCGTCGGCAATTCGACCTTGACCCGCTCCAATGCAGCAAACAGCGCCGCCGGATCTGGCATGATTTCACTGATTTGGCCCGCCTCAAAGCCTTTAACCACCGTGCCCCCAAAGGCATCATGATAAATGTGTAGAGCTGGCTGGGTCGCCGTAGACAGTACGAAAGTCACGCCATAATGTTCAACCAGTGCTTTCATCACCCCCAAAATTGGATTCAGAAATTCGGGCGGCAATAACTGGGCTTCATCCAGCACAATCACACTATTCGCCAGGTTGTGCAGCTTGCGACAACGGCTGGTACGGCTGGCAAACAGCGATTCAAACAACTGCACGTTGGTTGTGACGATAATGGGAGCATCCCAGTTTTCTGCCGCCAAACGGCTTTGGTAGTCCTCTTTATCGGGGTCAAGGTTGCTGTGATGTTCAATCACGCAATTGCCGAAAATATTTCGGTAGATATTGGCTGTTTGCTCAATGATGCTGGTATACGGGATGGCATAAATGATGCGCTGCTTGCCATGCCGGATGGCGTGTTCCAATGCGAAGGCCATGCCTGATAAGGTCTTGCCGCCTCCCGTTGGCACGGTCAGGGAAAACATACCTGCCGGTTTCGCCGCCGCCTCCCGGCAATCTTGCAGGATTTGCGCCCGCAAACGGTTGACTGGGGTAGCTGCCGCTTTGGCCGCAAACGCTGCCATGTGCTGGTTGAAACGAATCAACAGTTCATTCAGTTCGGGATATTGCCCACGCTGCGCAAACTTGTCTTCCTGCATGAATCGCTCGGTATCCAAAAAGTCTGCATCGACCAGACTGGAAAACAACATCCGTATCCACAATGCAGCGTTATCAATGCCCCCAACAGGAGCCGATGCAGGCATTCCAGCTTGCAGAATGTCGTCGGGGATTTTAGCTTGCAGGGCTTTACTAAGATGAATGCCGTCTTGCAGGATTTCTTCCAGTGAACGCCCGTCTGCATCGTCCTTTACCCAATCGGGCAAACCTGCGTGATGGCCTGCAATCAGGTAGGCAAGTATTTTACCGAATAGTTTTTTGGGGTTTTTATCTTTACTTACAGCATACAAAGCACCAGCAGCAGAGTGATTGACTTTGCCGGGTACGTTGTCGGTTTCGATATGGGCATTGCTTGCAGCATAACCTGTTTTGTCACTGATGTAGCGCTGAAACTCAGGGTTGTATTTGCCGAGGTCATGCCAGATACCCGCAGTACGCGCCCAGTCCGCGCCAAACAACTCAGCATATTCTGCCGCCAGTTCTGCGACATCGCGCAAGTGATCATCCAGCCAATGTTCAACTGGCTGATTGCTGGCATCAAACCGCACATGCGCAAGCGGACGTAATTCCTTCATGACAACAAGCCCTATTTCATTCAGACGGCAAACCACACAACCCAATGGCGCTTTTGCGCAGCAAAAATGGATCAATATCACCCCCGCTTGAGATTATTGACCTTTATTGTTTACATTTCAACAAAATTTCATCAGTAAAGCCGCTTTGTCCCCTCCAGTCAAGCCGCCCCCCATACAGCGCCAATTCCGGGTCTGAGAACACCTCCCCAGTAAAAGCTTCAACAGAATGTAACAATACTGTCATATAAGCAGCCTACAATTCCGAAGCGCTTCGACCCCGGTTGAAAGCCCTAAACCTGAGCGATGTCATTCTCCACAGGAGTTTTCATGAGTCTTCCAGCCATCCTGCTGACGCTACTGGCGCTTGCTGCTTTCAGCTATTACATAGGCCGCAAGCGGTCGCTGGCCATTGCCAGCCCGGTCAAGCGTGGCGGTAACAATTTGCATTCCCTGCCCAGCTACTATGGCTATCTGGTGCTGGTCTGGTGCGCCATTCCTGCCTTGCTGGTGCTGGCGTTGTGGTCTATGTTTGACAACACAATGCTGACCCACCAGATGGTTACCCACCTGCCTGCGGAATTGCAGAGCCAGCCTGCCGACCAGTTGAGCCTGACCACCAACCGCATCCTCAACCTGGTGCAGAATGGCCCGGAAACAGCCACCGACCCCGCCATGCAAGCCGCCGCCGAAGATTACCTGCGGATGCAGTCCATCAGCCAGATGGCGAAAACGGTGGTGGTATTGCTGCTGGCGATTGGCGGCATTTTCATCGGGATGCGCATGATCAAACCCAAAACCCGCGCCCGTAATCAGGTCGAAAGGGTGGTCAGTTACGTGATGGTGGCGTGCGCTTCCATCGCTATCCTCACCACGCTGGGGATTGTCCTGTCGGTATTGTTTGAGTCGATCCGTTTCTTCCAGGCCGTGCCGATCACTGAATTCCTGTTCGGAACGAAATGGAGTCCACAAATCGCCATCCGCGCCGATCAAGTGGGCGGTTCTGGCGCATTCGGCGCGATTCCGCTGTTCGCCGGTACGCTGCTGATTTCCTTTATCGCGCTGCTGGTCGCGGTTCCGCTCGGTTTAATGTCAGCCATTTACCTGTCGGAATACGCTACCCCCAGAATCCGCGCGCTGGCCAAACCGGCACTGGAAGTCCTCGCCGGTATTCCAACCGTGGTCTACGGCTTCTTCGCTGCGCTGACGGTCGCGCCCTTCCTGCGCGATGTGGGTGAAAGCCTGGGCATGAATGTAGCGTCAGAAAGCGCGCTGGCCGCCGGGTTGGTGATGGGCGTGATGATCATCCCCTTCATGTCGTCCCTCTCCGATGACGTCATCAATGCCGTGCCACAATCCATGCGCGACGGCTCCTACGGCATGGGCGCTACCAAGTCCGAAACCATCAAACAAGTGATCCTGCCTGCCGCCCTGCCCGGCATTGTCGGCGCATTCCTGCTGGCGGCTTCCCGCGCCATTGGTGAAACCATGATCGTGGTGATGGCCGCAGGTCTGGCCGCCAACCTGACCGCCAATCCGCTGGAAGCTGTCACCACCGTGACCGTACAGATTGTTACCCTGCTGACCGGCGACCAGGAATTCGACAGCCCGAAAACGCTGGCAGCCTTTGCCCTGGGCCTGACACTGTTCATCGTCACCCTGATCCTGAACGTGATTGCGCTGCATGTGGTGCGCAAATACCGTGAACAATACGAGTAAAACGAGGCATCCATGAGCAAGACAACGGAAATAGTCAAAGCCGGGCTGGCGAAGCGTTACGCCCGCGAGAAGCGCTTCCGCTTTTACGGCATGATGTCGATTGTGATCAGCATCCTGTTCCTGGCGATCCTGATGGTGAACATTTTCAGCAAGGGTCTGCCAGCCTTTTCCAGCACTTACATCAAGCTGGATGTGAAGCTGGATGCGGAAACCCTCGGCGTTACTGCTGATGCAACACCACAGACGTTACGCAACGCCAACTACAGCAAGGTGGTGCAGGACAGCCTGCAAACCCTGTTCCCGGACGTGACCGAGCGCCAGCAGAAACGCGCCCTGAAAGCACTGGTCAGTTCCAACGCGCCGTTCCGCCTGCAAGAAATGGTCATGGCAGAGCCATCCCTGATCGGCAGCCAGCAGGCGGTGAAGTTCCTGGCGGACGATGACATTGATGTCTTCTACAAAAACGACGCTGGCCGCAATCTGCCGGAAGCCGACCGCCGCATCAAGGATTACCAGATTGCCTGGCTGGACAAGCTGCAAGCGGATGGCCGCATCAGCACCGGTTTCAACACCACCTTCTTCACCAGCGGCGATTCACGCGAGCCGGAACAGGCGGGTATCCTCAGCGCACTGATGGGTTCCTTCTACACCATGCTGGTGACGCTGTTCCTGTCCTTCCCGATTGGGGTGGCGGCGGCGATTTATCTGGAAGAATTCGCGCCGAAAAACAATTTCTGGGTTGACCTGATCGAGGTCAATATCAACAACCTGGCTGCGGTACCTTCCATCGTATTCGGTTTGCTGGGGCTGGCAATTTTCATCCAGTTCTTTGGCGTACCACGTTCCGCGCCATTGGCGGGCGGCCTGGTGCTGACGCTGATGACCCTGCCGACCATTATTATTGCCACCCGCGCGGCGCTGAAAGCGGTTCCACCCTCCATCCGCGAAGGCGCGTTGGGGCTGGGGGCTTCCCGTACCCAAACCGTATTCCAGAATGTCGTGCCGCTGGCGATGCCCGGCATCCTCACCGGCACCATTATCGGCATGGCACAAGCACTGGGCGAAACTGCTCCACTCCTGATGATCGGCATGGTAGCCTTCATCATCGACGTACCGGGCGGCATTACCGACCCTGCCGCCGCCCTGCCGGTACAAATTTATTTGTGGGCGGACAGCCCCGAACGCGCCTTCACCGAGCGCACATCCGCAGCCATTATTGTACTGCTTGCCTTCCTGATTCTGATGAATCTGCTGGCAGTCCTGTTACGCAAGAAATTTGAGAGACGTTGGTAAGACCATGACAGAAGCAACCGCAATCCTGAACCATTCAGCCACAGCACCCGTTGCCCACAAGGCTGTCGACAACACAACCATCGTCGACATCGAAAAGGTTGTTGAGGAACTCAAGCACACCAAAACTGTGGGCAAACCCCTGGTCAATGACCCCAAGTTTGCCTGCCGTAACGTGGATGTTTTCTACAACGACACCAAACAGGCCATTTTCGGCGTCGATATTGACATCGGCAAGAATGAAGTCGTTTCCATGATCGGCCCCTCCGGTTGCGGCAAATCCACTTTCCTGCGCTGCCTGAACCGCATGAACGACACCATCCCGTCCTGCCGCGTCACCGGCAGCTTGGTGCTGGATGGCGAAGACGTTTACGCCAAGGAGCAAGACCCGGTACTGCTGCGCGCCCGCGTCGGCATGGTGTTCCAGAAGCCGAACCCGTTCCCCAAATCCATCTACGACAACGTAGCCTATGGCCCGCGCCTGCATGGGTTGGCAGCCAACCGCGCCGAACTGGATGACATTGTGGAATCCAGCCTGCAAAAAGCTGGTCTGTTCAAGGAAGTAAAAGATCGTCTGCAATCCCCTGGCACTGGCCTGTCCGGCGGCCAACAGCAGCGCCTGTGCATCGCCCGCACCATCGCCGTCAGCCCGGAAGTGATCCTGATGGATGAACCCACTTCTGCGCTTGACCCGATTGCGACCGCGACCATCGAAGAACTGATTGACGAATTGCGCCAAAGCTTTACCATTTGCATTGTCACCCACTCGATGCAACAGGCCGCGCGTATTTCACAACGCACCGCCTATTTCCATCTGGGTTATCTGGTTGAAGTGAATGACACCAAAACGGTCTTTACCAATCCGCAGCATCAATTAACTGAAAATTACATCACAGGCCGCTTCGGCTAAGGCGGCACGGGGTATGGAAATGAACACAACACAGCACACTTCCCACCAATACAATCAAGAATTAGATGATGCCCGCAGCAAACTCATGACCATGGGCGGGCTGGTGGAAACGCAAGTCACCAACGCCATCAAGGCACTGCTGGAACGTGACAGCGACCTGGGTGAGAAAGTCGCGTTTTCCGACTACGAAATCAACACGCTGGAAGTACAGATCGACGAGCAATGCGCTGAAATCATCGCCCGCCGCCAACCTGCTGCCAGTGACCTGCGCCTGCTCATCACCATCATCAAGGTCATTACCGACCTCGAACGCATTGGCGATGAAGCGGAAAAAATTGGCCGTTACGCAGTGGAAGTCAGTGAAAGCGCCACTTCCGGCGAATTGCACAAATCCCTGCGCCATCTGGGCGATCACGTCAAAAACATGCTGCACGACACCCTGGACGCCCTGGCGCGGCTGGATGTCAAACTGGCCATGCAGGTTGTCAGCGACGACCAGAATGTGGATGCGGAATTTGACGCCATTTCCCGCCAGCTGTTCACCCGGATGCTGGAAGACTCGCGCAATATCAAAGACAGCCTCAATGTCACTTGGTGCGCCCGCTCGCTGGAACGTGTCGGCGACCACTGCAAAAACATTTGTGAGTACGTGGTTTACCTGGTCAAAGGCAAGGATGTGCGCCACACCAACCTGGACAAAATGCGTGAGGAAGTTCTCGGCACCAACGGCTAACCGGGTGGTTGTATGAAAAAACTGATCCTGTGCGTAGAGGATGAAGCCGCCATCCGCTCCATGATCCGCTTTTCCCTGGAACGGGAAGGCTATGCCGTGCAGGAAGCGGAAGATGCCCGTATCGCCCGCAATCTGGCTGCGGAACAAACACCGGACTTGATCCTGGTCGACTGGATGCTGCCCGATGTATCCGGCCCCGAACTGATCCGCCGCTTCCGCCGCGATGAACTCACCCGCGACATCCCCATCATCATGCTGACCGCCAAAAGCGAGGAAGACGACATGATCCAGGGGCTGGATGCTGGCGCAGATGATTACCTCTCCAAACCGGTGTCACTGAAAGCACTCAGCGCCCGCATCAAGGCGCTGTTGCGGCGCTCGGAAGGTTTCAGTTCGCAACGCATCGTCAATGCAGGCCGCCTGCAACTCAATCAGGATGCCCACCAGTTGCGCATTGATGGCGCGCCCGTGCACCTCGGCACTACCGAATACCGGCTGCTGGAATTTTTCATGCTGCATCCGGAAAAGGTTTATTCCCGTTCCCAGCTGCTCGATTTTGTCTGGGGGCAAAACACCTATATCGAGGAACGCACCGTTGACGTGCATGTACTGCGCCTGCGCAAAACCCTGAAAGCCCATGACGCCGACAACGTAATCCAGACCGTGCGCGGCGCTGGCTACCTGTTCAATGCGGAGATGCCGGATGCTGATTGATTACTGGGGGGTAGAACGCTACCGCTTCGGGCTGGTGGTGGGTTGCGGGGCGCTGGTGGCATGGTTTACCCCGTTTCCCCTGGAAGTCATGCTGGCGGTTTTGTTGGGGTATATCAGCTGGATGTTGTACAAGCTGTACCAACTGCAACGCTGGCTGACGGGTGGGCACAAACCGGAAGACATGCCCGACAGTGATGGCGCATGGGAACAGATTGCCTACCTGTTCCATAAATCCCAGCAAAAAAGCGACAACCGCAAGCTCAAGCAACAGGAAGCCCTGCTGCGTTTCAACCAGATACTGTCCGTCTTGCCAGATGCGGCCATCCTGCTGGATGCTGATAACCACATCGAATGGGCCAACAAATCGGCGGCCAAAATGCTGGGGATACACAGCGCCAACGACAAGGGGCAACGTATCGAAGCCCTGTTGCGGAACCCCGACCTACGCAAATTGCTGGAAGAAAACAGCAACCGCAAAGTCACCTTCCCTTCCCCGCTCAACGACAACCTGACCCTGCGCGCGCGCGCCCTTCCCTTGCAAGGCGGCTCGCGGGTCTTGAGCGTGCGTGACATCAGCGAAGGGATGCAATTGCAGAAAACCCGCAAGGCTTTCATTGCCAACGCCTCCCATGAACTGCGCACCCCGTTGACCGTGCTGACCGGTTACATGGAACTGTTTGAAAACGACCCGGAACTGCCTGCCCATCTGCTTCCGCCCCTACAACAGTCGCGTGAACAGGCCGCACGGATGCAGCAAATCATCAGCGACATGCTGGCGCTGTCACGGCTGGAAAGCCAGGAAACCACCCCCATCAAGGGCAACCGCATCGATGTTCCCGCCCTGCTGGAAAGCAGCATCCAGGCCATCCGCGATACCCTGGCCAGCGAAACCCATCTATTGGAGGCCGACATCGAACCGGGCTTATGCGTGTGTGGTTCCGAAAAGGACATTGCCAGCATCATTACCAACCTGCTGGCCAATGCAGTCAAACATACCCCGGCAGGTACGCACATCCATATCCGTTGGCAAGGTTCTGGCGATGGGGAGGTTTGTCTGAGCGTGGAAGACAACGGCCCCGGCATTCCGCAAGAACATATTCCACACCTGACGGAACGTTTCTACCGGGTAGACGCCGGGCGCTCACGCGCCAGCGGCGGGACAGGCTTAGGCTTGGCGATCGTGAAGCACGTCATGCAATGGCATAATGGCTCGCTGACTATCGAAAGCAAGCCCGGCAGAACGGTCTTCCGGGCCTGCTTCCCGTCAGAGCGGGTGCTGGATTAGACGAAGATCCCCCGCAACAGATAGAAGAACATCACGGAAAGGAGCGCACCAGCAGGCAGCGTCACGACCCACGACATAAGGGGATTTCCCTGAAAGATTCCCCCGCAATGGCTACACTTGTCTTATCGACAAGCGGAGTCCCTATCCCCATGCCCCCCGAACCCCAAACAGCTAACCCGATCCTGAGTGAATCCCAGATAGCCGACCTGAAACTGGCGGCCTCGAAAATGTCTGGCAGCACCCGCCGTGCGTTCCAGGCGGACATGAGCCGGAAATATTGTGCAGGCAACGCCCGCCAGACTGAAAGGTGTTTTGGCTGGGGTCGGGAGGGGGTGCAGTTGGGTTTGGAGGAACAGCGCAGCGGCATGGTTTGCGTGGGTGCGCAGGCGGCGTATTGTGGCCAGAAGCGCTGGGAGGAAACCCAGCCGGAAGCGGCAGCCGCCTTGCTGGCGCTGGCGGAAGCACATAGCCAGCAAGACCCGACATTCCGCAGCAGCATCGCCTACACCCGCCTGACGGCGGCGGAAGCCATCCGGCAGTTACAGGCCATGGGTTTCAGCGGTGGACAAGTGCCCGCCCCCAGCACCATGGCGCGGATACTCAACCGGAATGGCTACCGCCTGCGCAAGGTGGAGAAAGCCAAGCCGCAAAAAAAATTCCAGAAACCGACGCCATCTTCGCCAATATCCAGGCCAACGATGGGCAGTTTGCCGATGGGGCGGTCAAACGCCTGAGCATGGACTGCAAGGCGACCGTCAACATCGGTGACTACTCACGGGGCGGGAAAACACGGGGTGACAATAAAGCCGCTGACCATGAGATGGGCTGCAAAGAGAAATACATCCCTTTTGGCGTACTGGATGAGGACAGTGGGCAGGTTTACCTGACCTTCGGCAGTTCCAGCAAAACCAGTGACTTCATCGTGGATTCCCTGTGCCGGGTATGGGAACAGATGCCTTCTGCTGACAAGGACGCCTGCCAGTGCATCCAGATCAAAGCGGACAATGGCCCGGAAAGCAGCGGGATCAGGACGCAATTCCTCAAGCGCATGGTGGAATTCGCCAACCATACCGGTAAGACAGTCCACCTGCTGTACTACCCGCCTTACCACAGCAAGTACAACCCGATTGAACGCTGCTGGGGGATTCTGGAACAACACTGGAACGGCACCCAGCTCAAGGATGCCGAAACCCTGCTGGAATGGGCAAAAACCATGACCTGGAAAGGCATCAACCCCATGGTCGAATTCAGTCGCAAGGTTTATGAGAAGGGTGTGACCCTCAGCAAAAAAGCTATGGAGGCTGTTGAGGCGAGGCTGGAAAGAAATGCTGCTTTACCAAAATGGGACATTCTGATTCGCCCTGTTTTTGGGTAATGTCTTTGAGGTAAATCACCTAAAGATACCGCCGACGACCCGCAGGTCAATCGCCGCAATGCCGCGCGCAAAACCAACCCCGAGCACCGCGCCCACCAGCGTATGGGTGGTGGAAACCGGAATTCCGGTATACGATGCCATCACCACCGTCATGGCCGTGGCAATTTCCGCAGAAAAGCCACGGGTTGGCGTCAATTCGGTAATGTTATGCCCAACCGTCTGAATAACCTTGTAACCCAGAGTCGCCAGACCGATAACGATGCCAATCGCCCCCACCAGCAACACCCATGGCGGCACGCTGGCCTTCGCCGCCATCACGCCACTTTGCGCCACGTCAATGACTGCCGCCATCGGCCCAACTGCATTGGCCACGTCATTGGAACCGTGCGCAAACGCCATGGATGACGCAGTAAACACCATCAAAACAGCGAAGATTTTTTCCACATTGGCGTAATGGAAACGCTTTGACTCTGCTTGATCGGCCAGTTTCACACGGCTGATCAGGACACGCCCGATAAGGGCAATAATCACGCCGATCACCACCGACATGATCAAATCCATCCCACCATCCAGATGCAAACCGACGTGTTTCAAGCCCTTCTTGATGGTCAGCAGGGAAAGCACGAAACCCACCATGAACAGGTAGAACGGCCCATACTTGATCGCGTTTTGCAGTGGGTTTTTGGTGTTCAGCACCAGCTTCTGGATGCTCATGAATATCATGAACGCCACCACGCCCGAGATCACCGGGGAAAACACCCAACTGGTCGCGGTCGTGGCGACGGTATCCCAGTTGACCGCATCCACGCCCACGCCAACAGCCGCGAAACCGACCACTGCGCCAACGATGCTATGGGTAGTGGAAACCGGCCAGCCGCGCTGGGTCGCAATCAGCAACCACAAACCCGCCGCCAGCAACGACCCCAGCATCCCCCATACCAGCAACACCGGCTGGGCGCTGAAGGCATCCATGTCCACCAGCCCTTTGCGGATGGTATCTGTCACCTGCCCACCCGCCAGATAAGCACCGGCAAATTCAAAAATAGCCGCCAAGATCAGCGCCTGCTTGATGGTAATGGCCTTGGAACCTACCGAAGTCGCCATGGCATTGGCAACGTCATTCGCCCCGATCCCCCACGCCATGAAAATGCCGAATACGGCGGCCAGCAGGATGTAAATGCCCGTGGCATCTGTGAACAATTCCATGTTTCCCCCCTATCTCGCCAGCATCAGTTGCAAACGGCTACCCACGCGCTGTGCGTCATCGGCCACCCGCCCCATCCACTCGATCAGGCGATAGGTAAACATGACATCGGTAGGCCGCAGGGTATCTTCCAGGGTAAACAGGATTTTGCGCAGCTCAACCTGGCACTCATCGGTCTGGCGCTCGATCCGGCTCAGTTCCTTGAGCATTTCTTCCACATGCTCAACTTCCATGCCACGGAAACCGGTTTCCACCAGTTCGTCCAGCTCGTTGATGACTTCCAGCGCCTGCTTGACCGCTGCCACGCAGCGCTGGGTGTATTGCAGGAACAGGGTTTGCATACTGTCGTGCAGGCGCATGTTACGCCCTACCACCATTCCGGCAATATCCTTGGCCTGGTTGATGATCTGGTCCTGCATCCACAGCACGTCCAGCAAATCGCGGCGGTCTACCGGCATGAAAAAGCCGCGCGGCAGGTTGTGGCGCAAATCCTTTTTCATGTCATCCGCAAGGTGTTCGCTTTCCACGATGGCCTGATGCGCGGCTGCAATCTGTTGCTCATCGTCGCTGTTCATGCCCTCGACGAGCATGACCAAATGCTTGATTCCCTTATAAACACAGTACATGTGCTCCTGCAACGGACGTATCGGCGACTTGCCGAATAATCCTGCAATATGGCTTTTGGGCATAGCACTCACCTTTCCAAAACTGTCAAAACGCGGATAGTATGAATACCCCGCCAGTAGAGTCAAAGCGAAATGTTAAGTTTGCGTTAAAATTCCAGCCTTGTTTTCCTGTCTTCAGGCACAGGGATTGGAGTCAGACATTTGTTGCCCCTGCATTTCCTGCCAGCGATGCAACCACAATGTGCACCCCAAGGTCAGGCTATAAACCAGTAGCGAACCCGCCACGATGCCCAACCACCCCTGCCAAGCCCAGAACGGGGCCAGCAAAAACCCGCCCGCACTCGCCCCCATGTAATAAAACACCAAATACAGCGAAGAAGCGCTCGCCCGCGCCTTCAGCGCATGATGGCTTACCCAGCTGCTCGCCAGCGAATGGGTAAAAAAGAAGCCGAAACTGCTGACCATGAAACCCAGCACAATCGTCAGCAGGTTAGGAATCAGCGTCAGCAAACTTCCGCACATCAGCAACAGAACCCCCAGTGCCATCCCCACCGGAGGTGAAAGGAACTGCGCTACCCGCCCCGATACCGCCGCCGCAAACGAACCGGTCAGATACGTCAGGAACAACATCCCCAGCGCATGTGGCGACAAATGATAGGGCGCATCCGCCAGCACAAAGGTGATGTAGCTGTACTGATTCAGGAACACCATGAAATTACCAAACGCAATGCAATATGCCATCAACAACACCGGATTGCGCAAGTGCCCGCCCATATCCTGCATGACATGTACCGGGTGCAACGGCTTGGCATGAAAATTCCGCGATTTTGGCAACAGCAACACGAATGCCACCACCACCAGCGCACTCACCACGCCCATTACCCCAAACGCCGCTGCCCAGCCGTAATGCTCCCCGACAAAACCGCCCAGCATCCGCCCGGTAACACCCCCAAGGCTGTTGGCACTGATGTAAACACCCACCGCCAGCACCACCGCTTTGCGGGTGAACTCATCGCCCATGTAGGCAATCGCAATCGCAGGCAAGCCGCCGAGGAAAAAGCCCTGCAAACCGCGTAACAGCAGCAACATCGGGTAACTTTCCACCTGTGACAAAGCCAGCGTGACCAGCACGGAACCGGCCATCGTCACCACCATGATCGGCTTGCGCCCAATCGCATCCGACAGCGGCCCATACACCAGCAAGGACAAGCCCAGCGTCAGCACGGTAATGGTCAGGCTCCAGCTTGCCTGCAACTCGCTCAACTGAAACTGCTGCGCCAGCGTTGGCAACAATGCCTGAACCACATGCAGATTGGCGAAAATCATCGCCGAACCCAGGCACAAAGCCCAGGTGGCAAAGCGGAAATCGCGGCTGTTGGTTTCAATCATAACGTTATCCTCTGTACGAACCCTTCCAGAATAGTTGCACCGCAGCAATTGATAAAATATATAGTTAATATCGTTTCGATAACGTTTGTTTACTGACAGGTGGCTACATGGATTTCAAACAACTGCGTTACTTCCACGAAATTGCCCGCCTCGGCAGCTTCACCCGCGCGGCGGAGACACTCTACGTCGCCCAGCCCGCCGTCAGTGTAGCCATCCGCAAACTGGAAGCCGAACTGGAATTGACCCTGTTCCACCGCCACGACCGCAAGGTGACGCTGACTGACGAAGGCGCACGCCTGCTTCCCCACGCCCAACGCATCCTGCAAGCCGTCAGTGATGCACAGCTGGAAATGCAGGAGCTGAAAGGGCTGACACAAGGCAAGGTGCGTGTCGGCATCCCCGGCATGTTGGGTTCCTACTATTTCCCACCGATCCTGATGGCCTTCCGCCACCGCCACCCCAACCTGAGCCTGCAAGTCGTGGAAGGCGGCACCTGGCAATTGCAACAAATGCTGGAAAGCGGCGAACTTGATCTCGCCGTGATCGTGCGCGATTTCGTGCCACCGGAATTGGAAGCCAGAACCTTCCAACGCGAGGAAATGCGTGTGGTGGTGGCGCAGGATCACCGCTTCGCCCAACAGGCTTGCATCAGCCTGAGCGACTTTTTCAGCGAGGAACTGGTGATGTTCCGCCCCGGCTATTTCCACCGCAAAATCATTGACCGGCTGGCTGAAGAAGCAGGCGTCACCCCCAACATCGGCTTTGAAACCAATCTGTTGCCGCTGATCAAATCGATCATCAAGCAGGGTTTCGGCATTTCCACCCTGCTGAGCATGGTGGTAAAAGAAGACGCGGATTTGATCGACCTGCCGTTTGCACAGCCGGTGTGGCTGGATTTGTGCATTGCGTGGCGGCGCGAAGGTTATCTGTCACGCGCAAACCGTGCCTTCGTCGATTTCCTGCTGGAACAAAACCCGGCCTGATGCCACACTTACACCCACAACCCGAAGTCAGGAAGACCCCATGCCCGCGAACAAAGTTGTCCATATCAAAACCGAAGCCGCGCAGATACCGCTCTCCCCTGCGCAGAAAAAATTCAACAACCTAATCAAGAAGATCGACACCCAGAAGAAACTGCTGGCCGAGTGGCAGGACACTTTTGAAACCGTGCGTCAGGAAGCCGCCCAAAAACTCAACCCACTGCGCCAGACCATGCTCGAACGCCAAGCTGACATGGCGAACCTGCTAGACCAGCAATTCACCGGCCACAAATTCACCCTCAACCAGCAAGAAAAGCTCAGCCACCTGATCAGCGAACTCTGTGAAGAATTGTTGCGGACGGAAGATAACGACGCCATCAAAACCCTCTACAACAAATACAGTGGCGGCGACTACGACAGCGAAGCACAGGAAGAGCAGGAAATGGCCAGTGACTTTATCAAAACCATGCTCGAACGCGAATTTGGCATTTCACTGGAAGATAACGAGTTTGATGTAAACAACCCGCAGGCGACGGCGGAACGGCTGGCCGAAAAGGTCAAGCAACGCATGGATGAAACCGAAGCCGCCGAGGCTGCCCGTCCCAAACGCAAAAAAACCGCCAAACAAGAAGCCAAAGAAGCGCGCGAGGCCGAAGAAGCCGCCAACGTCAGCAAATCCATCCAGGCTGTTTATCGCCAACTGACCAGCGCCCTGCACCCCGACCGCGAGCAAGACCCGGCAGAACGCGAACGCAAGACCGAACTGATGCAGCAAGTCACCGTCGCTTACGGCAACCGCGACCTGCTCAAGCTGCTGGAACTGCAATTGTCGGTGGAACAAATCGACCAGGGCAAGCTCAACAACATTGCCGCCGACCGCCTCAAACACTACAACAAAATACTGTCTGACCAACTACGGGAAATACAGGATGAAGTTCTGTACAAGGAAGACGAAATCCGCGCCATCCTGCGGGTTGACCCGTTCGAACCGCTTTCCCCCAAACGCCTGGGCGTATTGCTCAAACAGGACATCCGCACCATGCAGGAAGAAACTGCCCGCATCGAACGTGATTTGCGACTATTCCGCGATGTGAAACAGCTCAAGGCGTGGCTGAAAGGCTACCGGATTCCAGCGCCTGAGTTTGACCCGTTTCTGGATGGGTTCCCACTGTTCCGTTAGCCACTACCCATCAAGGCTTCTATTTCCGGCAGCGCATCCCCCCCTTGCTGCTGGAACAGGCTTAACGCAGTGCTGCCCATTTCTGCCCAATGTACTTTACCCCATTCCGCCCAAGCCGCAATCTTTTGCGTATCACCGGTTTCATGCCAGTGCTGGTACGCCTCCAGCAGTTGCGGTGCCAGTTTCTTGCGCATGGCAGTGAGGTTACCGAAATAGAAATGCATGGAAGCCGGGTTATCCCGTGCCAGCAATTCGGGGATGGTATACAGCGCATCCGCCAGATGGTCACGCACTGCCCGCAGCATAATGTCGGCGTGGGAAGGCGGCAGCGCAAACAACATCTGTTGCCAGGCTGCGTCGCCCAGCACCTGCCCGGCTTTCACCTCACCGATTTCATGCGCCACGATCATATCGGCTTCGGCAGCGGCCATCACATCCAGAGCAGCCTCCACGTCGGCGTCGAAATCGTAGCAGGCAATCGCCCGGCCTAGCGGGCTGTCGATGCCATTCCAGCGCCATTCCTCAACTTTTTCCCACAACAGGCGGCGCAAGGATTCGCGGCGGATGAAAACGTGCTTGCCCTGGTTCATGGCGGGCGGTGCTTCCACATCACGCGCCAGTTCACGCCCGGCAACCAGTATGGTGTAGCCATCGTGCTCGATTTTCTGCTCCAGCTCGGCGAGGAAAAACAGCGGGCGGCAGCGGCGGCCATAGCCAGCGCTATAGACCAGCCCATGCCCGTTAAGCTGGGCATTGATGGCCTCATTGTCGAAAGGGTCATACTCACCACTGCCATTGATAGGCAAAGGCACGAACGCCTGCTCATCCAGCGCGTCCCAAACCGCTTCGCGCTGGGTGAGCCAGTCGCCCACATCATCGCTGGTCAGCACCTGCTGGAAACCGACGCCTTGTTCCCAGCGGTAAAACTCGCGCATTTTCAGCAGGTAGACGCACAGGGTGTAATCCCCCGCGTGACGCGCATCCGCAATGTGGCAATTGCGTTGCACAGCCTGGATCAGATCGTGGTGTTGGTGCATGGCCTTATCTCCCGGATTTGCTGGGATAGTAGCAAGCTTCCCGCCCGCCCGCGCATTTCCGCACAGAGTTTCCCTGAAATCCGCCGCAGCGGGCGGCAACACCGCGACGTCAGGCGCGTTCAGGCATCCGCCATAACAGCAATGCCCCCAGCGCGAACAAAACCAGCACCGCCAACAAGCCCAACCTCGGCGACCCTGTGAGCACACCCACCCAGCCGACCAGCAACGGCCCCAGCACGGCGGCGAACTTACCCAGCATATTGTAAAAACCAAAAAACTCCGTCGCCTGCTCCGCTGGAATCAGGCTAGCGTACAGTGAACGGCTCAGCGCCTGCACCCCGCCCTGCACCAGCCCAACCATACCCGCCAACAGGTAAAACTCCCACGCTGCCTGCATCCGCACCGCCAGCAGCGTGATCAGCACATAGCCCGCCAGCGCGATCAGGATACCGCGCTTCGCCCCCAGCCGGTTGCCCAACCAGCCAAACACCAACGCCGCCGGAAACGCGATGAACTGCGTCAGCAGTAACGCGGTGATTAGGCTATCGTCAGCAAACCCCAGTGCCTTGCCATAATCCACCGACATCAGGATCACTGTATCCACCCCGTCGATATAAAACCAGTAAGCCAGCAGGAACATCCCCACCACCCGCAACTGGCGGATATGCCGGAACGTATCCAGCAACTGGCGGAAAGACTGCCGCATCAGCATGGGCGGGCGTTGCGCTGCTTGCGCCACCCGGCGCCGTTCCTTCACCCACAACCATAGCGGAATGGAAAACACCGCCCACCAGACTGCGGTAATCCCAAAAGCCCAACGCACCGCCATGCTGTTATCCACCAGCCCGAACCATGCCGGTTTCAGCGTCAGCAGCACGCACAACACAAATAATAAACCACTGCCCAGATAACCGACGGCAAACCCCAGCGCCGACACCCGGTTGAAATCCTTTTCCTCCGCCACATCCACCAACAGCGAGTCATAAAAAATGTTCGCCCCCAGAAAACCGACGATCGCCAGGATGAAAGCCGCCATCGCCCACTGCCACTGGCCTTCTCCTACCTGCGACAAACCCAGGGTAGCGCCCACGCCGAGGGTGACGAAAGCCGCCATCATCGGCTTCTTGATCCCACCCTGATCGGCTATCGCCCCCAGAAACGGGGCCAGCAACATGATCGACAGGCTGGCGATGGCGTTGGCAGTCCCCAGGTGCAGGGTAATTTCGCCAGACGGCAACCCGCCCGCCCAGTATTTACGGAAAAAAATCGGGAAAAAAGCGGTCGCCACAATCAGGATAAAGGCCGAGTTGGCCCAGTCATAGAATGCCCATGCCCAACGCTGTCGGTTATGCGAAAAGTTAGTTGAATTGGGCATCACTCCCCCTGCTTAACAACCAGAATGACTCAAGACGCCCATCATATCCGATAAAGGGCACGACCACCGCCAGCGACCGACAAATAGCTGCCCAAAATTCGCACCGACCCTCGGGTTGACCTGCATTGTCAGGCCACCGTTGCTGGCGGTATATTCAGGGTAACAAGAATGTTAAATAGCTAGGAGAGTAATATGAGCCAATGGATGCCAAAATGGCACTCGCTGTTGTGTGTTTACCTGTTCGCTGGCGCTTCCGCACCTGCCGCCGCCTTCGACAGCGATGCTTACAGCGGCGTGTGGACAAACCAGACCCCAGCCCTCACGCTGAAAATCGACGGCGACCATGCCGATCTTGCCATAGGCGGCAAAACCCAGGCTAGTGCTACCTTGCAATACATGGAAAGCCAGCTCCCCACCGCCCCCTTCCTGTACTTCGATGCCCCTGATGAATCCGGCAAACAGATGCATCAGCTTTACCTGATGGTCAGCACCGATGTCCATAACCAGCCACGTCTCAACGGCTATTACGACCGGGTTGCGCTGGACAGTACCGGGGCAAAAGTAGCAGCTGAATCTTTCCCGCTAAGCCTTGAACAATTACACCAGCAAGCTTCCGCACACTAAACCCCTGGTGACAACAATCAACCGCCCCACCCGTTTAATGGTGAGGGCGGTTACTCCCCATAAATCTTTTATTTCCGTGCTTTCCATCACAAAAATACCCACTATAACCCCTCTGTATTTATACCTTATCTATATGGTATATGGTAATCTGTTTTATACATGCTGTGGCTTAAGATTAAGCGCACCAGTATACTATAGGGTACTATTATTGATGACAGATTTATCATGGCGAGGGATAGCATGAAGCTGGTAAACAACCCCATGGTCAGCATCGGGCTACCTGTATACAACAGGGAAACGCTGATTGCAGAGACACTGGATTGCCTATTGGCACAAACCTTTACAGATTTTGAAATTATTATTTCCGACAACCATTCGACGGATGGTACGGAAACCATTTGCCGCCAGTACGCCGAGCGGGATTCCCGTATCCGCTACATACGGCAGGAAAAAAACCTTGGCATTTTCGGCAACTTCCGCTTTGTCAAGGATGCCGCCCAGGACAAATATTTCATGTGGACTGCATCGGATGACCTGTGTGAGCCCGAGTTTATCGGTTCGATGGTGGAATGCCTCGAAGCCAACCCCGAGCTGGCGTTGGTCATGACGGATGTTAAAACCATTGCCAATACCGGGCAAGTCGTTCACGTTGACCGCATGGAAGCAATCCGCCTGCCTGAAGTGGTCGGCCACGCTGAGGCCAACCGCCTGTTGTTTTTCAACTATGGCGACCCTAACCACTTGTACCACTGTATTTTCGGGCTATGCCGTACCGATGTCGCCAAACAATGCTGGTTCCCAACCAAAACCTGGAAAAACATGGTGGCCGACCTGGAAGTTGCCTACCTGGCACAGGTTGCCGTGCGCGGCAGTATTGCCACGCTCCCTGCCCCACTGAAGACCTACCGTTCCCACACCGGTTCTACTTATGTCAAGGAAATGACTGGCCGCCGCTTGTTTGACAAGGTAATGCGCGGGCTGGAAATCCGCTTTTCCCTGCTCGGGACTGCGCTGACCAATGACCTGCCCTGGAATGTCAGGCTGAAACTGTTTTTCAGGGTATTCCTGTCATCCATGTGGTCAGTGCGCAATTTTCTCCGCGGCAGAAGCGTCACCGCCCTACCAAGTCCGTAAGCCGGGTTGCTTATAGCCCCTTACACGATCTTGCTTCCTTGCTGGCAGTAAGCCCATAACGGGCTTCTCCAGCAAGGCATAACTGCAACTTGCCAGCAGGACAATGCTGGCTGCTGTGGCAAAGGTTACCAGCCAATAACCAACCAAACCAAGCTGGCTTAGGATACCGGCCTTGGCCAGCATGTTCAGCACCAGCCACAAAACCAAACCATGCATCAGGTAAATGCCATAACTGATGTCCCCCAACCAGACCGCGCTTTTGTGTTTCAGCAAACCGAAAAGGGATGCCCCACCCACCACAGCAGCAAACAGGATGATATTGCCAATCACCGCGACAGCACTATAGGCATATTGCATGAAAAATAACGAGACTAACGCCCCTGCCGCCAACCAACGGATAATGTTGCCCTCAATCACCGCCTTCAACCGGTCGATCTTGAAAGCGTAGGCAACCATGACCCCACCAAGAAACTGCGCCGTATAAAGCGAGATGCCGCCCTCGCCCCCCCGTTGCCAGCGAAACAGCAATATCGCCCCCAGCATCGCCGCACACAAAACCAGTGCAGCCCGTAGCTGGACAAAACGGCTAAACACATGAATGGCCGGGACAGCAAACAGGTAGAACATTATTTCGTATTTCAGGCTCCAGTTGACATTAGCGATCAGTGTCCATGACATGGGGTAAGCATTGATGTCAGGCCGCCCAAAGCAGACGAAAGTCATCCACACCCAATATTCCTTGATAATTTCCCAAACGGGTTCGTTGAGCGCCCAATTGGAAAGGTAGAACACCAGCCCAAAAATACTGCTGACAATCAATGCATACAATGGCACCAGACGCAGTACACGTGAAGCATAAAGCCGCTTCCAGTCAATTGTTGGCGCAAGCGCCTTCAAGGTGAACAGGAAACCCGTAATCATGAAAAACAAAGATACCGTTGTCTGACCCAACTGGTTAAAGACAGGGCTGGTACTCCACTGCCACTCCCCCCCACTGAAATACACATACATGGCAAACGCATGATGGATAAAGACACCGGTCGCCAACACTCCCCTTAACCCGTCAAGTGAACCATAACGGCCAGAAGGCACGGTAAGCGACTTGGCAAAAGTATCTTGCCTGATGAAATAACTGGCAACAATAAACATGAAAACATAAATGGAAACTGCATAAACGGTTGCAGCAACGGGAGCAAACTCAAGCTGGGCAGGTGACATTGGAAATATTATCCATTCGCTAGGGAATGGCCGACAAAATTAAAGCCGACAACTATCCGTTGTTTAGATATAAACAAAGTATATATGAAAATAATTGTATACACTAGACAAAACCAGCTACAAACCGCCAGCCACAGCCTAACCGAAAACACCAGATAATTTCAACGATCAAAAATAAGCTTTATTTTTACAATTAGAAAACATCAACAGAGGCTATCTTCCATATATTATTGGTATATTCCTGAATCGAGCGGTCAGAAGAAAACTTGCCCATACGCGCCACGTTGAGGATAGACATACGCGTCCATTCCTGTCTGTCACGGTAAGCTTCGCTGATACGTGCCTGGCAATCCACGTAGGAGCGGTAATCAACCAATACCTTGTAAGGGTCACCGTTCAGCAGGTTATCCACCAGCGGGCGAAACAGTGTGGCGTCGCCGTGTGAAAAATAGCCACTAGCCAGAAAATCCAGTGCTGATTTCAACTCCGGGTCATTCTGGCAGTAATCCTGCGGGTGGTAACCCTGCTGCTGCAAGGCCGACACTTCCGCCTCGGTCATGCCAAACAGGAAAAAGTTTTCCTTACCCACTTCCTCGCGGATTTCAATATTCGCCCCATCCAACGTGCCAACGGTCAGCGCGCCATTCAGGGCAAATTTCATGTTGCCGGTGCCGGAGGCTTCCTTACCCGCCAGTGAAATCTGTTCAGACACATCGGCCCCCGGGTAGATGCAATGAGCTGTCTTAACGTTGAAATTGGGGAAAAACACCACCCGCAAACGCCCATCCATGTCCGGGTCGCGGTTGATCACCTCCGCCACTGAATTGATTGCCTTGATGATCAGTTTGGCCATGAAGTAACCGGGAGCAGCCTTGCCGCCAAACACGAAAGTACGCGGTGGAATATCCAGCCCCGGATTGTCTTTCAAACGGTTGTACAGGGTAATGATATGCAGCAGGTTCAAATGCTGGCGCTTGTATTCGTGGACACGCTTGACCTGCACATCGAACAAGGAATCCGGGTCAATCTTCTGCCCGGTAGCCGCCAGCGCATGACGCGCCAACCGTTCCTTGTTACGGCGTTTGACCTTCTGCCACTGCTGCTGAAAATCAGGGTCATCCGCCAGGGCTTCCAGCTTGTGCAGACTATCCAGATCAGTTACCCAACCACAACCGATGCGCTCACGTAACAGATGCGCCAACGGCTGATTGGATAGCAGCATGAAACGCCGCGGCGTTACCCCATTGGTCACGTTGGTGATCTTGTCCGGCCATAGTGCGTGGAAATCCGGCAATACGTTCTGCCGCAACAGTTCACTGTGCAGTTCCGCCACTCCATTGACTTTGTAACTACCCACCACGGCCAAGTGCGCCATCCGCACCTGCGGGCGTGCGCCTTCCTCAATGATCGACAGTTTTTCCAAATGGCCATTCAGGCCGTGGATTTTCATGCGCGCTTCGTCCAGAAAACGGCTGTTGATTTCGTAGATGATTTCCAGATGGCGCGGCAATACCTTCTTGAACAAATCCAACGGCCACTTTTCCAGCGCTTCCGGTAACAGGGTGTGGTTGGTGTAGGCAAACGTGTTACGGGTGACGTGCCAGGCAGTGTCCCAATCCATCTGGTTGCGGTCTACCAGCAGGCGCATCAGCTCGGGGATGGCAATGGCCGGGTGGGTGTCATTCAATTGTGCCGTATATTTATGGTGGAACTGATCCAGCGGGTCGCCGCTTTGCAGGTAAATACGCACCATGTCCTGCAAGGAGCAGGAAACAAAGAAATATTGCTGCTCCAGCCGCAAACGCTTGCCTGCTTCCGGCTCGTCATTCGGGTACAAGACTTTGGTGAGGTTTTCCGAAGTGACTTTTTCGTTGACCGCGCCATAATAATCGCCGGTATTGAATGCCTGGAAATTGAAGGATTCCGCCGCTTCCGAACTCCACAGGCGCAACAAATTGGTGTTTTTCACCCCGTAGCCCATCACGGGCGTGTCATGCGCCACACCGATCACGCGCCACTCCGGAATCCATTTCACCCGCAATATGCCGTCAATGTCCTTGAACTGTTCGGTATGCCCACCGAAATGCACGTTGAAACGCAAGCGTGGGCGGGGAATTTCCCACGGGTTGCCGTAACTCAGCCATTTGTCGGTTTTCTCAACTTGCCAGCCGTCCTCGATTTCCTGGCGGAAAATGCCGAATTCGTAGCGGATGCCATAACCGATGGCGGGAATCTTCAGGGTCGCCATCGAATCCATGTAACAAGCCGCCAACCGCCCCAAGCCACCGTTGCCTAGCCCCGGCTCGACTTCCTCCTCCAGCAGGCTCTCGAAATCCAGCCCCAGTTGGGCGACGGCTTCCTGCACTTCCTGCCAGATACCCAGCGCGAGGATGTTGTTGGCCAAATGCGGGCCGGGCAGGAATTCCGCCGACAAATAACAGACCGTGCGGCTTTTGTTCGCCTTGTAGGTTTTCGCCGTCACCATCATGCGCTCCAGCATCCGGTCGCGCACCGCATGCGCCAGCGCATTGTACCAGTCACTCTCGGAAGCGACATCGGGGAAACGGCTTTGGGTATGCACCAGGTGTTCAAGGATCGACTGTTTGATGGCGGCGGCATCCATGCCGACGCGGGTGGACTGGATTTTACTGCTGGTCACTTCACTCATGCTCACTTATCCGTTTTGTCATTTTGCCACCTGACGCAAAACATCTTTTTATTATTCGCGTTTCAGGCAGGGACATTTAACAATGGGCAATGGATTTTCCGCAACACCTGTTCCGAGGTACTTCCCCGTAAGGCGTCGAAGAAACCGTTGCGCCCCTCCGTCACCATCACAACCAGATCGCTGTGGGTTGACTGCGCGGTTTGCAGGATACCACCCACCACATCGCCTTTTCCGTATACCCATTCCCAACTCAACTGGCTGTCGGCAGGCAAACGCACGCTTGGCGCATTGCCTTCATCCCCAATATATAGCAGGGTTACACGGCCTGTTGGCAATTCCAGTAATTCAGACAATGCCTGCACCGCACCAATCGCCGCTTGTGGGCGTGGCTGGTTGGCGACAGGAACCAGAATATTGCCCAGCGACAAACTGCCATCGGCACGGTTGACGAACCCTTCAGTTCCTTCGGGGATCAGTAGGGCTTGCTCACCGCTATTCCTGACAATCAGGTCGCCCACTGAATGCCGTAGCCATTCAATACCAGCGCTGTGGCGGTGCACTGCCAACACCACCAGATTGGCGGCATATTCCTCAAGATAATCCTGGCAGGCTTGCACCGGGCTGCTGCGGTGGGAAATCACTTTGCGTACTGACAAGCCCAAGTCGCGGATGGCGTCCTGGCCACTATCGGGCGGAATGCATCCCCACTGCCCCAAAATGCCCCGCACACTCGGCAAATCCTCGCGGTGGACATGCTGTTTGCCCGCCACATGCATAACGGTAAACCCGCCCTTGGCCGCCAACGCCAACCTCAAGGCATGGACAAACGCAATATCACTGGCGGCAGATAGGTCAGTTGGATGAAAAATGTTGCTGATCGTTGGCATAGCTGGCTCCTCCTGTTGGGTTTGGCAGGCGTAATGATAACAACAAAGCCATGCCTATAAACCACGCTGACATCAACAAACAGCCTGTTAATCCCCACACTTGGTACGACCAGCCGGACAACACCGTACCCGCCAGCCGCCCACCCGCATTCGCCATGTAATAGAAACCAACCTTCAGCGCCACCTTATCATGGTCGGCATAAGCCAGAATCAGGTAGGAATGCAGCGCGGAATTGATAGCGAACACCACCCCGAACACCAGCAAACCCGTTACCAGCACGGTTCCCGCATCCCAGCCCTGCCCCAACGCCACCACAATACCTACCGGAACCAGTAACAGGATCAGCGCCCAAACTTGTACCGCCCTTGCCCCCGGCGCGTGTTGTTTCATCCCCAGCAATTTCGGCGCGCTAGCTTGTACTAACCCGTAGCCAATCACCCACGCCGCCATGAACGTGCCGACCTGCATGAAACTCCAACCCAGCACCCCCGCCATGAATACTGGAACGGCCACCACGAACCACACATCCCTCGCCCCGAACAGGAAAAACCGCGCCGCCGAAAGCCAATTGATGGCGGGCGTATTGGAAAACACCTGACTGAATTTCGGCTTGGCCTTGGACTTGCCCAAATCGTCTGGCAACAACAGCAAGGTCAGGATGGTGATAACAAACAGACCCAAAGCCAACACCAGCAAAGCCAACTGGAACCCAAATGCTTGCAGCAAGGCCGCGCCGAGAAAAAACCCGACGCCTTTCAACGCATTCTTCGAACCAGTCAACACCGCTACCCATTTGAACAGGCGAGCATCCGCCCCGGCAGGAACCAGCGTTTTCACGCTGGCTTTCGCCGACATTTTGTTCAAATCCTTGGCAATGCCGGACAGCGCCTGAGCAAACATCACATACGGCGCGGAAAGCCACTGCGTCGGCATCAGCATTGCCAGCGCCGCCACCTGCATCGCCATTCCCAGGTGCATGGTCACGTTCAACCCCAGCCGTGCCGCCAGCCAGCCACCGACCAAATTGGTGACAATGCCGAAAAACTCGTAGAATAGAAACAGCATCGCCACCTGAAACGGCGAGTAGCCAAGCTGGTGGAAATACAGCACCACCAACATGCGGATAGCACCATCGGTCAGGGTAAACGCCCAGTAACCGCCGGTAACGGCCAGGTAATTGCGCAGGTCGAGGTTCATCAGAGGCTGGCCACCACTTTCGCCGCCAGTTCCATCATACGGTTCATGTAACCCCACTCGTTGTCATACCACGCATAGATTTTCACCTGTGTACCATCAATGACCATGGTGGAAGGCGCATCGATGATGGAAGACAACGGGTTGCCCTTGTAATCCACCGACACCAGCGGGCGTTCTTCGTAACCGAGAATGCCTTTCAGGTAGGTTTCGGATGCTTCCCTGAAATGACCGTTCAGCTCTTCCGCCGTCACTTCACGCGCCGCTTCAAATACAAAATCGGTCAGGGAAGCATTCAGCAGCGGAATCCGCACCGCATGGCCATTGAGCTTGCCTTGCAGTTCCGGAAAGATTTTGGTGATAGCCTTGGCGGAACCGGTGGTAGTCGGGATCATCGACTCGCCGCAGGCGCGCGCCCGGCGCAAATCCTTGTGCCCCTTGTCGATGATGGTCTGGGTGTTGGTGATATTGTGCAGCGTGGTCATGCAGCCGTGCTTGATGCCGACCTTTTCGTGCATAACCTTAACCACGGGTGCTAGACAGTTGGTGGTGCAGGAAGCTGCCGTTAGCAAATGATGTTCTTCCGGCTTGTACCAGTCATCATTCACGCCGTAGACGATGTTCAGCGCACCTTCGACCGGTGCAGCCACGATAATCTTTTTCACGCCCTGATCGAAATACGCCTGTAACTGTTCAACTTTGCGGAACTTGCCGGTGCATTCCAGCACGATGTCACAACCCGACCAATCGGTATCTTCGATGGCTTTGTTGGAGGTGTAGGCAATCGGCGCGCCATCGACAAACATATTGGCATCATCCGCACCGCATTCCGGCTGCCAGATGCCCTGCACGGAATCGAATTTCAGCAGATGGGCAGAAGTGACCGCATTGCCCGCAATGTCATTGACCTGTCTGAAAGTGAACGCCGGGTTGCCCCAGGCCGCGCGGATACCCAGCCGCCCCATGCGCCCGAAGCCGTTGATGCCGATGTTTGCCATGATGTTATCCTGAAGTTATCAAATATGGGGAGGGATTATATTCGCCAAATCAGATATGATGAAAGCTTTCCTACCGTTGTCATATAATCTTCATAAATGATCCAGGAGTTACCCGTGTTAGCAAAACTGTTACAAGCTGTTACCTGCCTCATGTTGCTTGGCCAAGCCGCCCATGCGTTTGAACCGGCCACCGAAAAAGTCACCGATAATGTCTACGCCATCGTCGGCGAAATCGATCAGCGCAGCGCGGAAAACCAGGGCTTGAACAATACCACTGGCTTCATCATCACCAACGACGGCGTGGTGCTGGTCGGTTCTGGCGCAACCGTAGGCAGCGCGAAAATGCTGGAAGCTGCCGTCAAATCCGTCACCGACAAACCCATCAAGCAAGTGCTCAATATCGGCGTACAAGACCATCACTGGATGGGCAACAGCCATTTCCTTGCACAAAAAATCCCGGTCAGTGCCCTTGCCAAAACGATGGAAGGCCAGAAAGCGCAGGAAAGCATGAACCGGATGCGCCTCTCCAGTGGCATCGGCGGCAAGCCGGAAGACCTGACAGTGGAATACCCCAGTGAAACCTTCGACGGCGATGAAAAGACCCTGACCATCGGCGGCGTGGAAATGTCGCTACGCTACCTGGGTGACGCACACTTCCCCGGTGATGCCGTGCTGTGGCTGCCCAAGGAAAAAGTCGTGTTCACCGGCGACATCGTGTTCAACGACCGGATGCTGGGCATACTGCCGGAAATATCCAAAGTGAAAGACTGGCAGGCAACCTTCAACAAAGTGGCGGAACTGAAACCGGAGCATGTCATTCCAGGGCATGGCAACCCCAGCGACTGGGCGACCGCACAGAAAGACACCGGCGATTACCTCGACTGGCTGGTGACGGAAGTGGGCAAGTCACTGGACGAGATGGAAGACCTGGGCGATGCAGTCAAGCGCCTGTCAGCGGATGAGACATTCAACTTCCTGCACATGCATGAAGAACTGAATGGGCGCAATATCCATCAAAGCTATCTGCAACTGGAAACGGAATAAATTACCAACCCCCCAAACCCTGGCTAAGCTGGAATTCTACACCAGAGTGGCTGATACAGCCTTAATTTGTTCTTCCTCCCCGCATGCTGTAGACTCGTGCCCTTAGTCAATCAAGCAAACCTGATTTACATCAACAATCGGGTGCTTGTCGTTACAGGGAAACAGCCTTCTCTTCCCTGCTTTTTCGGGTTCGCAGAACCCTCACCTACGCTCCTACGAGCTTTCTTAAAATCCGGTAAATGCTTGCAGTCTCACGACTGGTTCGAGTTATTGTCTTGAAGTTACTTCAACGCGCCTGCTGCTGCCCGGAATTACTCAAAGTACAACGAGGTCGCCATGCATAACACAAACAGTCACATACAATCATTTGGGCAAAATCCAACCGCTATCCGGGATACCAACCATTACACTCAGGAATACATTACTTCGTTCGTTGAAAAATGGGATGAGCTCATAGACTGGGAAAAGCGCTGGGAAAGCGAAGGTGAGTTTTTTATCGAACAACTGCGTTCATATGGGGTTGAACGGGTGCTCGACGTGGCCACTGGCACAGGGTTCCACTCCGTGCGCCTGCTCAGTGCCGGTTTTGATGTTGTCAGCGCTGACGGCAGCCCGGAAATGCTGGCAAAAGCTTTCCAGAATGCTTATGAGCGCGGTTTTGTGTTACGCACCGTGCAGGCTGACTGGCGCTGGTTGAACCGCACTGTCCATGAACAATTCGACGCGGTGATTTGTTTGGGCAATTCATTCACGCATTTGTTTGCTGAACATGACCGGCGCAAGGCATTGGCTGAATATTACGCCACCCTGAACCATGACGGCATTCTTATACTAGACCAGCGTAACTACGACGCCATTCTGGATGAAGGTTTCAGCAGCAAACATAAATATTACTACTGTGGGGATCAGGTGGTCGCTGAACCGGAATACATCGACAACGGCCTGGCGCGGTTCCAATACCAGTTTCCCGATGGGGCAAAATACCATCTGAACATGTACCCACTACGCAAGCAGTACACCCGCAACCTGATGCATGAAGTTGGCTTCCAGCAGATTGAAACCTACGGTGATTTCCAGGAAACCTTCAAGGCCAACGAACCGGATTTCCTGGTGCACGTTGCAGAAAAAACCTACCAGCAGGATGATCAAACGGAGGCTGTTGCATGAGCGCCCACTATTCCCCAACCGTCGATACGGCGAGAAATTATTACAACAGTGAGGATGCCGACAACTTCTACGCCATGATATGGGGTGGCGAAGACATCCACATCGGCTTGTACCAGTCGCCTGATGAAAGCATTACAGCGGCAAGTCACCGCACGGTACAGCACATGGCGGACAAGCTTGACCTCAAACCCACCAGCAAGCTGCTGGACATTGGCGCTGGCTATGGCGGGGCTGCCCGTTATATCGCTACCCGGTTTGGCTGCAAAGTCACCGCGCTGAACCTGAGCGAAAAGGAAAACGGACGCGCCCGCCAACTAAACAAACAAGCCGGTCTGGATGGGCAAATTGATGTCGTTGACGGGAGTTTTGAAACCATACCGGCCCCTGATGCCTGTTTCGATGCGGTGTGGTCACAGGATGCCATCCTCCACAGCGGGCAACGCCAACAGGTCGTTAAGGAAGTCGCGCGGGTATTGAAACCGGGTGGCCATTTCATTTTCACCGACCCCATGCAGTCGGATAACTGCCCTGAAGGCGTGCTGGAGCCTATCCTTGGCCGTATCCACCTGGATTCCCTGGGTTCACCCGGCTTTTACCGTTCCACTGCGGCTGAACTGGGTATACAACTGCTTGGATTTGAAGAGCTGACCCCGCAGCTAACCCAACACTACACCTGTGTGCTGGAAGAGACGGTAAAACGTCAGGCCGAACTCGAAAAAACCGTGGATGCCGCTTATCTTGAGCGCATGAAAACAGGGCTTGGGCACTGGATTGAAGGTGGCAAACAAGGGTATCTGGCCTGGGGAATATTCGTTTTCCAAAAGCCAGCATGACACAGGAGCTGAACACGTCTGCCAAAACCCGCTATCAAGTAGGGCAGGATAATATCCAGCTTTGGGGATTCGACATCCATAACCCTGTATTCATGCTCAGTGCCATGCTGATTTTCATCTTTGTCATCGGCACCTTGCTGTTTCCTGTTGACGCCAAAAGCCTGCTGGAAGCCGCCAAGGAAGGGATCATCCAGCATTTTGACTGGCTGTTCATGTTGGCAGGCAACCTGCTGATCGTGTTTTGCCTGTTGGTCGCGGTATTGCCAACAGGCCGGATCCGTCTAGGCGGGAAGGATTCCAAACCGGATTTTTCCCGGCTTTCCTGGTTCTCGATGTTGTTTGCGGCAGGTATGGGCATTGGCCTCATGTTCTGGAGTGTGGCTGAACCGGTCGCTTATTACACGGACTGGTATGGGACGCCCTTAAACCTGACCCCCGGAACCCCTGAAGACGCCGACCTGGCCATGGGGGCAACCTTATACCACTGGGGTCTGCACCCGTGGGGCATTTATGCTGTGATTGGCTTGTCATTGGCCTTTTTTGCCTACAACTGGCGGCTCCCCCTGAGCATCCGTTCCGCCTTCTACCCCTTGCTCGGGGAGCGGTGCTGGGGTTGGGCAGGCCATATCATTGATTTGCTGGCTGTGCTCGCCACCATTTTTGGTTTGGCGACCTCCCTGGGGTTGGGTGCGCAACAAGCCGCGTCAGGGCTGCATTTTCTGTTTGGCATTCCCGACGGCATTGATCTCCAGATTGGCATCATCATTGGCGTCACATCCATCGCGGTGATTTCTGTCGTGCGCGGGCTGGATGGTGGCGTCAAGATACTCAGCAACATCAATATGGGGCTGGCGCTCCTGCTGATGCTGTTTGTACTGCTTGCCGGGCCGACCCTGGCAATTTTCTCGACCGCGCGCGCAACAGCCATGAGTTACGTCGAGAACCTGATCCCTTTAAGCAACTGGGTCGGGCGTGAGGACGAAACCTGGATGCACGGATGGACAGTCTTTTACTGGGCCTGGTGGATATCCTGGTCGCCCTTTGTTGGCATGTTCATTGCCCGCATTTCACGGGGACGCACAGTCAGGGAATTCATCATTGCCGTGCTGCTGGTGCCTACTTTGGTAACATTATTATGGATGTCGGTGTTCGGCGGAACCGCGCTGGAACAGGTAAAAGACCATATCGGCCCCTTGAGCGACGGTATCAGCAGCGTCTCGCTGGCCATGTTCCAGATGTTTGAAAACCTGCCTTTTACAGCCTTGATTTCATTTCTGGGTATTGTTCTGGTGCTGGTATTTTTTATCACGTCCTCGGATTCCGGTTCGCTGGTGATTGACAGCATCACTGCCGGTGGAAAACTGGACGCCCCAGTCCCACAACGCATTTTTTGGGCAACGCTCGAAGGCCTGATTGCAGCTGTCCTGCTGTTTGGCGGTGGCAATCAGGCACTCAACGCGCTTCAGGCTGGCGCTATCACAACCGGCTTGCCGTTCACACTGGTCTTGCTGCTCATGTGTGTCAGCCTGTTTTCAGGTTTGCGCTCGGAATTGCATAATCCGTACATTCAGGACTGAATCCAGCCTTCAATCGCTGCCTTGGAAGGCAGGCCGCCTGCATGCACCACCTGCCCGTCGATCACCACACCGGGGGTCGACATCACCCCGTAACTGAGGATCGCAGCCATATCGCTGACTTTTTCCAGCGAAATTTCCACGCCCTTGGCAGTGGCAGCTTCCTGAATCAGTTTGGCGGTTGTGTCGCAATTGGTACAGCCGCTACCCAATACTTTGATCTCTTTCATGTTGGTTTCCTCGATTAGCAACAGGGTTGGCCGGAAGCGGTCGGGCTACAGCAGGGCGTGGCTTCTTCCTTCACCGCAATGTTTAGCATTTTCGGTTTGGCTACCGCTTTTTCCGCACTGGTGTTGAGCGGACTCGAAGCACAACAATCAGCCTCATCCGGGCAGCATTCTTCGTTGAAAGTTGCATCCAGCTTTTGCGACGCTTCGTCGCGGATGTGGCGGGCAATCTCGATTACGGTGCGGATGTGCGCTTCCGGCACACCCATCTGGCGCAGCTTGTCGATCTGACACAGACCCATGTCAGGGTGCTTGGAAGCAATGCCGGACGCCAGCGATACCAGCGCGACAATAGATGAATGCAGGGATGGTTCAGACATATACAGTTCCTCAATAAAATAAGGCCAGCAGGTTGAAAGCCCAGCCGACCAGTGTGAAGGCAAGTGCCAGTACGGCGGCGTAAATACCCAGTGCTTTCCAGTGGATGACCTTGCGCAAAATCAGCATTTCCGGCAGCGATAACGCGGCGATGCTCATCATAAACGCCAGCGTCGTGCCCATCGCCACGCCCTTGCCAATCATGGCCTCCGCCACCGGAATCACACCGGTTGCGTTGGAATACAGTGGCACGCCCAGCAACACTGCCAATGGCACGGTATACCAATCATCGCCGCCCAGATGCTCCATCACCCAAGCTTCCGGCACGTAACCGTGGAATAGCGCACCAACAGCGATACCCAGCAGCACCCATTTCCAGATACGGCGCACGATTTCCTTTACTTCACCCACGGCGTAACGGTGACGACCCAACAGTGAAGTATCCGGCGCTGCCATCTGTAGCTTACCCATCTGGATTTTCCACACGTAATCTTCCACCCAGCGCTCCGGCTTGCACCATTCCATCACTACCCCACCGACGTAGGCAACCGCCAGACCGGCCAACACGTACAACGCTGCCAGTTTCCAGCCTAGGATTCCGGCAAGCATGACAACCGCGACTTCGTTGATCATTGGGCTGGCAATCAGAAAGGAAAAGGTTACGCCCAACGGAATGCCCGCTTCCACAAAGCCGATAAACAGTGGTACGGATGAGCAGGAGCAGAACGGAGTGACCGCCCCTAGCAGAATGGCCAGCGTGCGTGCCAGCCATTTGGGTTTGCCGCGCACGTATTCGCGCACTTTTTCCGGGCTGAGCAAAGCACGCAGCAGACCCATGAGATAAATGATGACGATCAGCAGGACGAAGATTTTCGCCACGTCCATGACAAAGAAATGCAGGGCAGCGCCAAAATGAGATTCGGGTGGCAGCCCCATTCGCTGGTAGACGAGCAGATTGGCGAAGGTTTCAAACATGGCTCTGGCCGGATTGAAAATGAGCCACCACTATATACGTTAAATTATATATATGAAATAGCAGATATATAATTCAGGGCCATTAGTTGCATGATGGGCAAACCAGATTCTGCCTCTCCGCACCCAACAGACGTATGCTGTCAGCTGCGAAAGGTTCCTGCCCTGCCCCAGCCGTTTGCAGAACATTCATAATATCTTCCACCCATTGCGGCAATTCCGGATGCAGACGGTAGTAAACCCATAACCCAGACTTGCGATCCAATAGCAAACCGCTTTCGCGCAGGATGGCGAGATGGCGCGAAATCTTCGGCTGTGCCAGTTCCAGCGCCTGCGTCAGTTCGCACACGCACAACTCTTCCTTGCCCACCAACAGCATGAGGATGCGCAAACGGGTCTGATCGGCCAGGGCTTTAGTGAAGGTTTCCAGTTGCATGTTCAGCTCCGCTTGGTAACATCTGGGCATGACATATTATGTATCACAATTCGGATTATTTATGGGTTGCCAGAATAATACCTTTGCCATATTCTCAAAACATTAGGGCTATATTGAAATAACATCATGTATTTTCATCATCAATCACGTTTGTTGGCAACCGCCATCATATTATGCCTCATGCTGACCGCTTGCGTGCCTTCCAGCATGATCCGCAAAGACAAAACGCAAGATGACCCCCATCTTGAAGCAGCCGACACCAACGCGCAAATCCTCTGGTGGAAAAGGTTCGATGACCCACTCCTGACTTGGCTGATCCAGGAAACACTACGGGCAAACCCGGATCTGAAGACAGCTGAAGCCAACCTGCGCAGTGCGCGCGCCAGACGGAAAATGGCTGACGCCAGCTTGCTACCCAACCTGTCAGCCAGCGCCTCCACCCCACTGGAAGAAGACAACAGCAACAGCTACAACGCTAATCTCGACGCCAAATGGGAAGCTGACCTGTTTGGCAGCAACCGCCTATCAACCCAAGCCTCCGCAGCCGATGTCGAAGTATCCAAAGCCCTGCTGAAAAGCCTGAAAATCTTTCTCGCCGCCGAAGTCGCCAGCACCTACGTCGACCTGCGCCTAACCCAGGCAGTGCGGGAAGCCTATCTGCAAAACCTCGGCTCCCGCAGCCAGGCCATCAACCTGAGCCAACAGAAACGCCAAAACCACTCACTGCGCAGCCTGGAAATCGGTCAGGCCCAACTGAACCAGGGTGAGCTGCAAGCCCAACTGCCCGCGCTGGATAACAGTATTGAGCAATTCCAACATGCGCTTGCCGTACTCAGCGGCATGGAACCACGCGCCATCAAGCCCTACCTGACGGCTTCCCGCCCCATTCCCGGCGATGCTGTGAATCTGGCACAAACGGTTCCCGGCCACGCCATCCAGCGGCGTCCCGACCTGTTGGCTGCCGAATACCGGGTCAAAGCCGCCAGCCTGCGTCTGGGCCAAGCCAAAGCCAACCTGAAACCGCGCATCGAACTGGGCGGCTCTTTCAACCTCAACGACCTTAGCCTGGATGTCGGCAGCATCGCCCGCACCCTGCTGACCTCGGTCAGCCTGCCGCTGTTTGACGGCGGCAAGCTCAAGCAGAATGTCGAAATCAGGAGCGCCGAATACGACAAGACCCTGTACGACTACCGCAAAACCATCCTGATCGCCCTGCAAGACATGGAAGACGTTTATTCCAGCCTGCAAGCCATCCGCCGACAGCACCCGCAAGTAACGCACAATCTGGAACTGGCACAAACAGTGGAAAAACTGTCGCAACGCAACTATCTGGCTGGTCGGGTCAATATCCAGAACTTGCTCGATGCCCAAACTGCCATGCTGGATAACCGCAAAGCTTTGTTAACCCTCCAGGCAGACAACACCCAGGCCATCATTACCCTGTACAAGGCCATCGGCGGCGCATGGTAGGCATGGTAAGGTGGTAACATTGCCCTAGACTACACCGACACAGAGGCCGCGCCATGCCACAGTACGAAACCTTCTACCGCGCCGAAGCCCTCGGCCATGAACCCCGCCAATTACCTGCGGAGCACTACAACGCCCTGCGCCTGCTACTGGATTTCAGTGGCAAACCCTGCGTGTTTGTACCCATCCGCAGTATGCAGTACATGGCGGTGATTGATCAGGAAGAAGTGATTTTCGTCGATGCCCAAAACAAGACCGACATTGAATTTGCCTGGCGGTATTTTCACCCACAAGTACGCGCAACCCTGCAAGACCCTGTGCCCTACACCTTCGAGTACTATCACCTACGGGGGCTGGAAACCATGAAACGGGCGCAGGGCGAATTTTTCCTTCACGTCCAACAGCTTGCCGGGCGTATGCGTCAGCAGCAACCCACCCGAGGCGAAAAGGTAATTAGCCTTGCTCCCCGCAAACCCTGATCATCCTCATTTCCCTGCCTCTACGTAGTGGGGCGCTTCCTTCATGACGAAACGTTTGAACTCCTGCGCAATCGGCGACAGGCGTTTACCCTTGCGCATGACGATGTGCCAATGACGGCGGATCGGGAAATGTTCCACGTTGAGGACAGCCAGCCGCCCTGCTTTTAGCTCGGGCTGGATGGTGTGCAAAGAAACGATCCCCAGCCCCAACCCGGCCTCCACCGCGTGCTTGATGGTTTCGTTGCTGCGCATTTCCAGGGTGGAAGTGCACACTTGGTTGAAGCGGTGAATATGGCGCTCAATCGCGCCGCGCGTGCCGGAACCTTTTTCACGGATGATGAAACGCTCGGTCATTACCTCTTCCAGCTTCAGCTTTTTGTGATGGGTAAATGGGTGGTTGGGGGAGGCAATCACCACCAGTGGGTTATCCATCAAGCGCTCGGATTGCAGATTATAGCCCTTGGGTGGCTCACCCATGATCACCATGTCCGGCTCGTGATTTTCGAGCTGATCCAGCAGCATGTGGCGGTTGGTGACATCCAGGGTGACATTGATGCCCTCGTGCTGGCGGGAAAATTCGGCCAGCAACTGGGTGACGAAATAATTGGCTGTGGTGGCAACCGACACAATCAGATGGCCACCTTTGATGCCCTTGCACTCCTCCATTGCCACCAGCATGTCGTTATACGCCTGCAATACCTGGCTGGCATAGTGCAACAGGTCGCGCCCGGTGTGGGTCAGGCACATACGTTTGCCCTGCCGCTCAAACAGCGCCAGCCCGCTGCTTTCCTCCAACTGTTTGATCTGCATTGAAATGGCTGGCTGGGTCATGTGCAGCTTCTCTGCCGCCCGCGTGTAACTTTCGTACTGGGCGACTGCCTCGAATATCCTTATTTGGCGCAATGACAAATGCATTTTTTGTGATTCCTCAAAACATCAGTTTTTCTTATTTTCAGACTATGCATTATTGAGTTTCAATTATACATACAATTCGTAATAATATGCCCCGTCGCAGCTATGCGAACAATTTCCCAACAAACATCAACCTCATTCTGGAGGCACACTTCATGGCAGTTAAGAACTACAGTGCGGGCGTTAAAGAATACCGCGAAACCTACTGGATGCCGGACTACACCCCGAAAGACACCGACATCCTGGCTTGCTTCAAGGTAACACCACAGGCTGGCGTTCCACGTGAAGAAGTTGCTGCGGCGGTTGCAGCAGAATCTTCCACCGGCACCTGGACAACGGTATGGACTGACCTGCTGACCGACCTGGACTATTACAAGGGTCGCGCTTATGCAATCGAAGACGTACCGGGCGACGACACCTGTTTCTACGCATTCATCGCTTACCCGATCGACCTGTTCGAAGAAGGCTCTGTAGTTAACATCATGACCTCCCTGGTGGGTAACGTATTCGGCTTTAAAGCCCTGCGCGCCCTGCGTCTGGAAGACATCCGCTTCCCGATCGCTTACGTCATGACCTGTAATGGCCCACCACAAGGCATCCAGGTTGAACGTGACATGCTGAACAAGTATGGCCGTCCGCTGTTGGGTTGCACCATCAAGCCTAAGCTGGGTCTGTCTGCCAAGAACTATGGCCGTGCGTGCTACGAAGGTCTGCGCGGCGGTCTGGACTTCACCAAGGACGACGAAAACGTCAACTCCCAGCCATTTATGCGCTGGAGACACCGTTTCGACTTCGTTATGGAAGCGATCCACAAAGCTGAAGCCGAAACTGGCGAGCGCAAGGGTCACTACCTGAACGTAACTGCACCGACTTCTGATGAAATGATGAAGCGTGCAGAATACGCCAAGGAAATCGGCGCACCGATCATCATGCACGACTACATCACTGGCGGCTGGTCTGCAAATACTCAACTGGCGCAATGGTGTCAGGACAACGGCATGTTGCTGCACATCCACCGTGCGATGCACGCGGTTCTCGACCGTAACCCGCACCACGGTATCCACTTCCGCGTACTGACCAAGATCCTGCGTCTGTCCGGTGGTGACCACCTGCACTCCGGTACCGTTGTGGGCAAGCTGGAAGGCGACCGCGACGCGACGCTGGGCTGGATCGACATCATGCGTGACAGCTACGTCAAAGAAGACCGTTCACGTGGTATCTTCTTCGACCAAGATTGGGGTTCCATGCCAGGCGTACTGCCAGTGGCTTCCGGTGGTATCCACGTATGGCACATGCCTGCGTTGGTTAGCATCTTCGGTGACGACTCCGTACTGCAATTCGGTGGCGGCACACTGGGTCACCCATGGGGTAACGCTGCGGGTGCTGCTGCCAACCGTGTCGCGGTTGAGGCTTGCGTTGAAGCACGTAACATGGGCCGTCATCTGGAAAAAGAAGGCAAGGACATCCTCACCAATGCTGCCAGGCATAGCCCTGAACTGGCTGCGGCGATGGAAACCTGGAAAGAAATCAAGTTTGAATTCGATACCGTTGATAAGCTGGACGTTTCCCACAAGTAATATCCAGACAGCATGAAGTGTATGGTTTGGGGGAAGCACTCCTTCCCCTGTTCCTCCCTCATGTTTTACGACATCGAATTGACATCATTTTTGGAGCTTTATCATGAGCGGAATGCAAGATTACAACTCAAGCCTGAGCGATGCAGCACAGAGCCGCAAGTTTGAAACTTTCTCTTACCTGCCAGCGATGTCTGACGAGCAGATTCGTCAGCAAATCCAGTTCATCATTTCCAAGGGCTGGAACCCTTCCATTGAACACACCGAGCCAGAAAACGCCCGTGGTTCATACTGGTACATGTGGAAACTGCCAATGTTTGGTGAAACCAGCGTTGACAACATCCTCGCTGAGTGCGAAGCCTGCCACAAGGCTCACCCTGATAACCATGTACGCCTGCTGGGTCTGGACAACTACGCCCAGTGCGCCGGTGCTTCCATGGTCATCTACCGTGGCACGCCAGCATAAGGCTTTGGCCTGATGCACAAAATGCTGTGCCGGAGGCAGATTTTCTCTATACTTCGGCACAGCATGTTCCCAAGACAGGATCCCCTCATGAACAAGAAACCAGACAGATACGTCGGCATCCACAACGACCTTAACGGCGGCATGACCACCATCGGCAAGATCATCCGCGACGCATGGCTGTTTGGGCTGATTCCTGAGACGGAAACCTGTGAAAACTGGAACCTAGCCGGGATTGACGCTTTACTGCAAAAGGTTAATGCCGAGTGGGACAAATACGGTTGTCTGGTCAGCAGACTGCCGCCGGAACTGGCCGAGCGCCATCACCAACTCTACGAAGCCGCCATGGCCAAAGCCCGGGCTGCTGGCTGGTCGGGTGAAACTGAAACCGACGACGAAGACTAAACTGCAGACGACCATTCCCAACAAGACAGACACACTATCGAGAGGCGTTTCCATGTCTACTGTAGATCCCAACCAGTATCTCGTTAAAAACGAACCTTACTACGAAGCCGTCGGCGATGAAATTACGCTGTACGAAGCTGCCTACAACGCCCGTATGCCCATGATGCTGAAAGGCCCGACCGGTTGTGGTAAATCCCGTTTCGTGGAACACATGGCCTGGCGTCTGAAGCGCCCGCTGATCACGGTTGCCTGTAACGAAGACATGACCGCCTCCGACCTGGTTGGCCGTTTCCTGCTCGATAAGGACGGTACCAAATGGCAGGATGGCCCGTTGGCCACCGCTGCCCGCATTGGTGCTATCTGCTATCTGGATGAAGTGGTGGAAGCCCGTCAGGATACCACTGTCGTCATCCACCCGCTGACCGACCACCGCCGCACCCTCCCGCTGGACAAGAAGGGGGAGCTGATCGAAGCGCACCCGGATTTCCAGCTGGTCATCTCCTACAACCCCGGCTATCAGAGCCTGATGAAGGATCTGAAGCAGTCCACCAAGCAGCGTTTCGGCGCACTGGACTTTGATTATCCGGCGGAAAATATTGAGGTTGCAATCGTTTCCAAAGAATCCGGCGTAGATCAAAAAACTGCGGGCAAGCTGGTGCAAATCGCCCACCGTGCACGTAACCTGAAAGGCCACGGTCTGGACGAAGGCATTTCCACCCGTCTGCTGGTTTACGCAGGCCAGTTGATCGGCAAAGGCATTTCTCCGCAGGCAGCATGTACCATGACCATGGTGACACCACTGACGGATGACCCGGATATGCGCGATACGCTGAACGCGGCTGTACAGACCTTCTTTGGGTAAAAAACCTGGGGGAAGAAACTTATGCCAATTCACCGGGAAGAATATCAGGAGTTTCTGGGAAAGTTTTCACCGGAAACGCGCGAAGTCTTTAACAGCACCTATCAGGAAGCGACTCGTGTCATGTCGCCAGCGGGTCTGACCGACTATCTGGATGGAGCCAAGGGCCTGTGCAAGCTGGGACGTGGCAACGATCTGGTCATGACCTTTTTGCAGGAAATGCCGATGGTCGCCAAAGAATGCGGCGAAGACATTATTCCTGATGTCGTTACCGCCGCCATGAAACTGTCTTCCATGGTATCCGGCGAAGTCATCAACCTGATGCTGGCTACGTTGCCCAATGCTGCCCGTCACCTTGGCGATGCAGAACTGGTGCGCGGCTACCTGACCTTTATCCACCAGTTTTCATCCACCGCCGCGCGTGGTTTGCGGCCCATGCTCAACCACATGGATGAGCTGCTGTCCAAACTGACCCTGAGTGGCTTACGTCGCTGGGCAAACTTTGGCGCACAGGCTTATCGCCGTGATTTCAATAACCTGACGGCTTATTTTAATCTGGAATCTGCGGACAGCAAGGCGACCTTGCAGAAAGAGCGGCGTGGTGTGCTGTTCGTCAAGACCCAACGCAAACTGAATTTCTACCTGCGTGCCTTGTGGGCGCGTGATTTCTTCCTGCGCCCGACGGGGGCTGATTACACCGATTTCCGCCCGTACATCGAACATCGCATCTTCCACATGCCGGATGCCGTTGATGATCTGGGCGATATTCCGGGGCTGGAACTGTATCGCGCCACCGCCGCGCACATGGCTTCACACCTGATGTATGCGCGTGCCGCGATTTCGGCGGAACAGCTTAGCCCGGCACAGATGTTTTTCATCGGCTTTCTGGAAGATGCGCGGGTTGAGTACAAAGCTGTGCAGGCATTTCCGGGCCTGAAAAACCTCTGGTCACGGTTGCTGACGGTCGACTATGAAGGCAATGTCGAGCATCCGACCATGAAAATTCTGGAGCATGTGGCGCTGATGTTGCTGGATGCTTCCGTGCGTTCCGGTGATGATGAAATCAACCATTTCGTCGACAGTTTCCACGCCAATATTGCCGACCGGCAGGATGACCAGCATTTCTCCTGGCTGATGGGGATGGAGCTGTTCAACATCTTCTCCGCCCGGCGTGAAGTGCCGAGCCTGCGTATTCTGGAACGCATCCGCATTCCGTACCGCGATGACAACCGTATCGTGTGGGAATTCGAGGAACTGACCTGGGATGTCGGTTTCGAATATGTTCCGGCCAGTCAGCGGCAAGTACGTAAAACCGTCAGCGTCATGGAAATAGCCAACGAGGTCGATTGCGAACTGGCCGGTGATGATGCACAGGAAATCTGGACGTGTTCCACCGAGATGTACCCGTATGAAGACGATCTGGAAAACACCAAGAGCTTCAACGAGATGTGGGGCAAGGAACCGGTTTCCGACCCCTTCCATTACCACGAATGGGACTACCAGATTCAGTTGCACCGCCCTGATTGGGTGACGGTGTATGAGCGCCGTCAGCAACGGGGCGATCCGGATGATATTCGCACCATCGTTGACGACTACCGCCCGGTTGCACATCGTATCAAACAGATCATCGACCTGCTGACGCCGGAAGGCGTACAACGTCAGCGCGGGCTGGAAGATGGCGATGAAGTCGACATCAATGCCGCTGTTGACGCGATGATTTCCATCCGCATGGGTGAGCAGCCGAACCCGCGCATCACCATGCGTAACGTGCTGAAAAGCCGCGATCTGGCGGTGGTGGTATTGCTGGATTTGTCCGAATCCACCAACGAGCCGATGAAGGGTTCCGACAAAAGCGTGCTGCAACTGACCCGCGAAGCGTCCACGTTGGTGGCGACCGCAATTGAGGGGATTGGCGACCCGTATGCGATTCACGGTTTTGCCTCCGATGGCCGCCACGATGTGCAGTATTATCGCCTGAAAGATTTCAACCAGCACTTCGATGATGAAGCGCGTTCACGTCTGGCTGGCATGAAAGGTGGCTTGTCTACCCGTATGGGTGCGGCTTTGCGCCATGCTGCCCACCACCTGCACAAGCAACCTGAACGCCGCAAGCTGATCTTGCTGGTAACGGATGGCGAACCTGCCGACATCGACGAACGCGATCCGCAGCACCTGCGCTTTGACGCCAAGAAAGCGGTGGAAGAGCTGTATACCACGGGCGTGCTGACTTACTGCCTGACGCTTGACCCGCACGCGGATGATTACGTGAAGCGGATTTTTGGGCAAAATAACTACACGGTTATTGATCATGTGGATCGGTTGCCGGAGCAGTTGCCGTTGTTGTTTGCCAGTTTGACGAAGTAACTGGAGATACCCCACCCCTACCGGCAGCCTCCTGATCAGGAGGCTCGCTTTGCCTGCATTTATGCCTTCGTAACTTCTCATTATCCACAGATAAATCCACCTTCCGATGCCGTCGAATGCGGGTTTTACCTGTCAGTAATGAGAAGTTACATACCTTCTTTATAACTACCTGTAATATAGATAATTAAAGTCAACGATCCAAGACCTTGCCTGGAAACCACTTGCTATCCAGCAAAAGATAGCTAGATGAGTAATAAACAATCTCATCATCAACGTCCAATCGTGAAAAGACATTGCCAATGTTTTGAAATGTCATTAAAAACCTGCCTGCTGTTACTGAGCCAATGACTTCCAATCATTATAACCTATTGAAAATAAATAATATTATTTCCAATTTTTATTATTGAATAATTAAATCATTGATTCGCTAGATTGCTGTTTATATCTATACTAACATCCCCTCCCGAAAGGGATAGATTGGCAGGTAAGGTTATATCCCTTTCGGCATTTACACATAAGAAAGCATAACCACCTTTAACCGCTAACCAGAGGATTGATCCATGAGTATGGATTTTCACGATACCGACCCGCAGGAAACGGGTGAATGGCAGGAAGCCATCGACGTGGTTGTCGAGCGCACCGGCGTTGACCGTGCCCGTTACCTGCTGCAAAAGACTGTCGAGGCCGCCGCCGAAGCCGGGGTGGAGCCACCCGACACGCATACCCCTTACATCAATACCATTCCGGTCAGCCAGCAGCCTGCCTACCCTGGCAATCTGGAGCTGGAGCGCCATATCCTGCGCGCCCTGCGCTGGAATGCCACCGCCATGGTGGTCAAGGCCAACCGCAAGCCTGCCGAACCCGGCGGCCATATCGCCTCTTTCCAGTCGTCCGCCATCATGTATGAAGTCGGCTATAACCACTTCTGGAAAGGCCACGATCACCCCAATGGCAGCGATATGCTGTTTATTCAAGGGCATACAGCACCAGGAACCTATGCACGCGCGTTTCTGGAAGGCCGTATCAGCGACAGCCAGCTGGAAAACTTCCGTATTGAGGCGGCTGGCAAGGGCATTTCCTCCTACCCGCACCCCTACCTGATGCCGGATTTCTGGCAGTTTTCCACCGTCTCCATGGGCCTTGGCCCAATCATGGCCATCTATCAGGCCCGTTTTTTAAAATATCTGGAAAACAGGGGTTTATCGAAGAAAGCTGAAAATCACGCGGAAGGCCGCAAGGTGTGGGCATTCCTCGGTGACGGCGAAATGGACGAGCCGGAATCCCAGGGCGCAATCGCATTGGCTTCCCGCGAAAAGCTCGACAACCTGGTGTTCGTGGTCAACTGCAACCTGCAACGGCTGGACGGCCCGGTGCGCGGCAACGGCAAGATTGTGCAGGAACTGGAAGGCAACTTCCGTGGTGCGGGCTGGAATGTCATCAAGGTACTGTGGGGTTCCGGTTGGGATCGCCTGCTGGACGACCCGAAATACGGCAAGCTGCTGCGCCAGCTGATGATGGAATGCATCGACGGCGAATATCAGAACTTCAAGAACAAGGGCGGTGCTTACATCCGCGAAAAGTTCTTCGGCAAGTACCCCGAGCTGAAGGCCATGGTCGCCGACATGAGTGACGACCAGATTTATTACGACCTGATCCGTGGTGGTCACGATCAGGCAAAGGTTTACGCCGCCTATCATAACGCAGTGAACAGCGTTGGCCGCCCGACTGTAATCCTGATGCACACCGTCAAGGGCTACGGCATGGGCGAAGCTGGCGAAGGCATGAACATCAGCCACCAGCAGAAAAAACTCAGTTCCAGTCAATTGGGCAAGCTGCGTGACCGCTTCCACATTCCGGTGACGGACGAACAGGTGGAAAAAGCCGAGTTCTACCAGCCAGCCGCCGACTCGCCGGAAATGCAATACCTGCACGCACGTCGTCAGGCGCTGGGTGGCTATCTGCCTAACCGTCCGCAGAATTTCGAGACGCTGGACGTGCCTGACCTGTCGCTGTTCGAGGCACTGCTGAAAGACACCGGCGAGCGCACCATGTCCACCACCATGGCGATGGTGCGGGTGATGGTTGCCATCGCGCGTCACAAGGAACTCGGCCCGCGTCTGGTGCCAATCGTGCCGGATGAAGCGCGCACGTTCGGCATGGAAGGCATGTTCCGTCAGGTCGGTATTTATGCGCCGGAAGGCCAGAAATATGAGCCGATGGATGCCAACGACATCATGCCGTACAAGGAATCGCAGAAAGGTCAGCTGTTACAGGAAGGTATCAACGAAGACGGTGCCATGTCCTCCTGGATTGCGGCGGCGACCTCCTACGCCAACAACCACAAGATGATGATTCCGGTCTACATCTTTTACTCCATGTTCGGTTTCCAGCGCATCGGCGATCTGGCCTGGGCAGCGGGTGACATGCTGGCGCGCGGCTTCCTGATCGGTGGCACCTCCGGGCGTACTACGCTGAACGGCGAAGGCTTGCAGCATCAGGATGGTCACAGCCAGCTGTTTGCCGGTTTCATCCCCAACTGCATGTCCTATGACCCGACCTTTGCCTACGAAATGGCGGTGATCTGCCACGACGGCATGAAGCGCATGTACCAGAATGGCGAAAACGTCTTCTATTACATCACCACCCTCAACGAAAACTACGCCATGCCTGCCATGCCGGAAGGTGCCGAGGAAGGCATCATCAAGGGCATGTACCAGTTCCGCAAGGCGGAAGGCAAGGCGAAACAGCGCGTGCAACTGCTGGGCTGCGGCTCGATCCTGCGCGAAGTGATTGCGGCGGCGGAACTGTTGCAAACCGACTGGGGTGTAGCCGCTGACATCTGGGCGACCCCAAGCCTCAACGAGCTGGCGCGCGACGGTGCTGCCTGCGCCCGCTGGAATTTGTTGCATCCGGATCAGGAAGCCCGCAAGCCGTGGGTCACGCAATGTCTGGAAGGCGCGGAAGGGCCGGTGATTGCTTCCACCGATTATATCCGCAACTTTGCCGAGCAGATTCGTGCGTATGTACCGGGTTCCTACAGCGTACTGGGGACGGATGGCTTTGGCCGTTCCGACAGCCGCGCCGCCCTGCGTGCGCATTTCGAGGTTGACCGTCACTACGTTACCGTTGCTGCCCTGAAAGCGCTGGCTGACCAGCAGCAAGGCAGTAAGGCCAAAGGCGCGATCACGGCCAAAACTGTGCTGGAAGCGATGGCCAAATACGGTATCGACCCGGAAAAACCCAACCCACTGTATGCCTGATGCGGAGTAGTAACCATGAGTATTGAAATTCACGTACCCGACATCGGCAATTTTTCCGATGTTGATGTTATCGAAGTGCTGGTCAATGTCGGCGACACCATCGCGATTGACGATGCACTGATCACACTGGAATCCGACAAGGCTTCCATGGACATTCCCGCCCCGCGCGGTGGCGTGGTCAAGGAGATCAGAATCGCCGTGGGCGACAAGGTTTCCGAAGGCAATCTGATCCTGTTGCTGGAAGATTCCGCCGAAACCAGCGTCAACGTGGCGTCGGCAGCGGCACAGCCCAAGCTGTCCAGCAGCGCGGCGGGTGCCACGCCGGTCACGGCCCCGACCGGCCTGGAAGAAATCCAGGTACCGGACATTGGCAACTTCAAGGATGTGGATGTCATCGAAGTGCTGGTACAGGTCGGCGATGAAGTGGCAGCGGAAGATTCACTGATCACGCTGGAATCCGACAAGGCTTCCATGGAAATCCCTTCCCCCAAGGCAGGCAAGGTCAAGGAAATCAAAATCGCAGTCGGCGACAAGGTTTCCGAAGGCAGCCTGATTCTGGTGCTGGAAGTGGCAGGTGCCAAGTCGGGCTTCGACTCCGCTCAGCCCTCGGGTGAGGTTCCACCCCGTTCCCTGAGCGGAGTCGAAGGGAACACCCCCACCCAATCACCCCCCGTGGATGCGGAAGCGTTCCGCAGAGCACATGCAAGTCCATCCGTTCGCCGCATTGCCCGTGAACTGGGTGTGGATGTGAGCAAAGTGGCTGGTACTGGCCAGCATGGGCGCATAACTGAATCAGACGTTCGCGCGTACTGCGGCACTGGAGGACAGCCGGTTGCCGCAGCTTCGGTTGCGGCACTGGCTACAACAAGCCCGGCGGCCAGTACCCCAGCCACGCCTGCCAAACCGGCAGCGAGTGGCGAAATGGGCATTCCACTGATTACCCAGCCGAACTGGAGCCAGTTTGGTGCGGTGGAAACCGTCCCGATGTCACGCATCAACAAGCTGTCAGCCAAGCATTTGCACCGCGCCTGGCTGAACGTGCCGCAAGTGACGCATTTCGACGAAGCCGACATTACCGAGCTGGAAGCCTACCGCAACAGCATGAAGGGCAAGGCCAAGGAACTGGGCTTCAACTTCACCCCGCTGGTGTTCATGATGAAAGCCGTGGTCGCCGGTCTCAAGGAATACCCCAAGTTCAACTCGGCAATGGATGACGCAGGCGAAAACCTGATCCAGCGCAAGTTCTACAACATCGGCATTGCGGTCGACACGCCGGATGGTCTGGTGGTGCCGGTCATCAAGGATGTGGATCGCAAGGGTCTGTTTGAACTGGCGCGTGAACTCGGCGAAGTGTCGAAAAAAGCCCGCGAAGGCAAGCTCAAGGCTGTCGACATGCAGGGTGGCTGCTTCTCGATTTCCAGCCTCGGCGGCATCGGTGGCACCAACTTCACCCCGATCGTCAATGCGCCGGAAGTCGGTATTCTCGGCCTGACCCGTGCGCAGGATCGCCTCAAGCGCGTGAATGGCGAAATCGTTGACCGGCTAATCCAGCCGCTGGCGGTTTCCTATGACCATCGCGTCATTGATGGCGCGTATGCCGCGCGTTTCGTCAGCCATATCGCATTCGTCCTGTCCGACGTGCGCAACCTGATTCTGTGAGGGGAAAGTCATGAGTAATATGAAAGCAGATATTAGCTGCCAGATGCTGGTGCTGGGCGCAGGCCCCGGCGGTTACACTGCCGCTTTCCGTGCTGCTGATCTGGGTATGCAGACCGTGCTGGTCGAGCGCTGGAGTACGCTGGGCGGGGTGTGTCTGAACGTGGGTTGCATTCCCTCCAAAGCGCTGCTGCACGCCGCCAAGGTCATGGATGAAGCGCACGAAGCGGCGGAATTCGGTATCGAGTTTGCCAAACCCGCCATCAACATCGACAAGCTGCGCAGCTGGAAAGATCAGGTGGTTGGTCGTCTGACCGGTGGCCTGAGCGGGCTGGCCAAGGGGCGCAAGGTGCAGGTAGTCAGTGGTGTTGGCACCTTCCTCGACCCGAACCATGTGGAAGTCATCGGCAACGATGGCAAGAAAACCGTAGTGCGTTTCGAGAAAGCCGTGATCGCGGCGGGTTCCGAAGCGGTCAAACTGCCGTTCATTCCGGATGATCCGCGCGTGATCGACTCTACTGGCGCACTGGCGCTGGAAAGCGTTCCTGAGCACATGCTGGTCATCGGCGGCGGTATTATCGGGCTGGAAATGGCTACGGTTTACGCCTCACTCGGTAGCAAAATCACCGTGGTCGAAATGCTGCCGAACATCATCGCCGGAGCCGACAAGGATGTGGTCAAGCCTTACTTCAACCGCATCAAGAAGCGTTACGAAAACATCTGGCTGGAAACCCGCGTCACGGCAGTGGAAGCGACTCCGGCGGGCATGAAGGTCAGCTTCGAAGGCAAAAATGCACCAGCCGAACCGCAGGTGTATGACCGCATTCTGGTCGCGGTCGGGCGCACCCCGAACGGTAAGCGCATCGGTGCGGAAAAAGCGGGCGTGGCAGTTGACGAACGCGGTTTCGTGCAGGTGGTGGATACACAGATGCGTACTACCCAGCCGCACATTTTCGCCATCGGTGACATCATCGGCCAGCCGATGCTGGCGCACAAGGCCGTGCACGAAGGCAAAACGGCGGCGGAAGCGGCTTCCGGCATGGCCAGCCATTTCGACGCACGGGTGATTCCATCGGTGGCCTACACTGACCCGGAAATTGCCTGGGTCGGAGTGACCGAGGAAGAAGCCAAGGCCAAAGGCATGAAGGTCGGCAAGGGCGTGTTCCCGTGGGCCGCCAGTGGCCGCGCCCTGTCATTGGGTCGCGACGAAGGCATGACCAAGCTCATTTTCGATGAGGAAACCGACCGCGTAATCGGCGCGGGCATCGTCGGCACCAATGCCGGTGATCTGATCGCCGAAGTCGCGCTGGCCATCGAAATGGGGGCGAATGCGGCTGACATCGGCCTGACCGTGCATCCGCATCCAACGCTGTCCGAAACGGTGGCGATGGCGGCGGAAATGTTTGAAGGCTCCATCACCGACCTGATTCCACCGAAGAAGAAACACTGAGGCTGAACTGAGTTAGGCGAAAAGGGCGGGATTTTCCGCCCTTTTTAATAAAAGCTTAACGTATCACCGGATATTTGATCGATCATTCCCTTGCTTTCAGTTAGGGAAACGGCTAAAGCCGACCATCAGCCTTGACGGCTACATAAAACCAGATTGACAGAATATTTTGCGAAAAATCAACATCATGATTTATTTCAGAATTTTGCATTTCGTCAATGCCACACTACTTCATCCCCAAGTAACTTTCTCGGAAATCCTGGTTTTGTGGAGCAAAACAAATGCAGAACGACAACACAGTCAACAAAGGCCGCCGCCGTCTCCTGATCGCCGGAACCTCGGTAGTCGGTGCAGCCGGAGCCGCTGCCATCGCCGCCCCTTTTCTCACTTCCTGGTCGCCCAGCGCCCGCGCACTGGCGGCTGGTGCACCGGTGGAAATGGATGTCAGCAAGGTCGAACCCGGCCAGCAAGTGCGCATCATCTGGCGCGGCAAACCGGTGTGGGTGGTCAACCGTACCGAGGAAATGCTGGCCAACCTGCCCTCCAACGACCCCAACCTGCGCGACCCTGCGTCCACAGTCGCCGAGCAGCAACCGGCTTACGCCCAAAACCCACACCGTTCGCGCAACCCCAAATATCTGGTGCTAGTCGGCATTTGTACGCACCTGGGTTGCTCCCCCACCTACCGCCCGGAAGTTGCGCCGGAAGATTTGGGTGCTGAGTGGAAAGGCGGCTGGTATTGCCCCTGCCACGGCTCCCGCTTCGACTTGGCCGGGCGCGTTTACAAGAATGTCCCTGCCGCCACCAACCTGGTCGTGCCGCCCTATTTCTACAAGGATGACACCACCATCCTGATCGGCGAAGACGGCCCGGCAGCAGCTTAACCAACGAGGTAACACACATGAAAACAGGTCATCTAAAAATCGGCGTCAGCAGCCAGAATTTCCGCACCATTACTGGCCACGCAGGCAAAGGCCGCCGCTTTTTCGTCTTTGAAGCGCCCGATGGCGCGGACGTGCAGGAAATCGGGCGGCTCGACATGCCCAAGGAAATGTCCCTGCACGAATGGAATGGCCAGGGCGAACACCCGCTGTTTGAACTCGACTACCTGATTACCGGTAGTTGCGGCGATGGCTTTATCCGCAAAATGGGTAGCCGTGGCGTGATGGTCAGAACTACCTCCGAAACCGACCCACTGGCGGCAGCCAAAGCACTGCTGGCGGGAACCCTGCCGGAAGGTGCTCCGCATACCCACGAGCATGGCCATGACCACCATCACGGGCATCACCACCATTAAAGATTCCAATAACCAGAGCCATTCTCACCTCCCAATGCCTGCCCGATAATGGGCGGGCTTTTTTTATGCAGGAGCACCACATGGAAGTTTTTCCAAAAACCCTGTTGCTGGCTGGCGTGTTGCTGGCCAGCGTTACCAATGCACAAGCACTGGAACTGCGTTACGGCAGCGGTGATTTCAACATGGGCGCAGCGGCCAAGCCATTGGTCGATATGGATGTCACGTTGGATGTCGACACATGGACACTGGCGGAACCGCACAAGAACATCAACGATTCGCGCTATTACTATCAGTTCCGCGCTGATTACTTTGATTCGGATACCGTCAACCGGGCAACTGACCTTACCAGCCTGCCACTGACCACCAGCTTGCCGGTGATTGGCAGCAGCGTGACCGACCTGATTGCCAACAACACCGAGATTCCGGTGCCTGCCGATTACCGTATTCATGGGCTGAATGTGGACGCTGGCATTGGCTACGACGTGATCAAAAACGACAAGGGGCATCTGGGCGTGGGTGTGAATACCGGCGTCAGCACCCCGTTCATGAAAGTCCGCAACATGCTGCCTGCCGCCAACCTGGCACTGGAAGTGATGGACACGTTCGACACCAAAGTGACCACCTACAAAGCTGGCGTCAGCGTGCAGGGCAGCTATCAGGCCACACCGTGGCTGGAAGTCAGCGGCAATGCCTCCCTCAACCACCAGACCGGCGAAATGGATAACGGGCTGGTTGGCTCAGGCGTGGATATTGACGGCAGCTACCGCACGCTTGAAGTCGCGGCCAAAATCCGCCCTGCCCCATTGCTGAAACAGCCGGTGCTGAAGAATGCTTTCGTCACCATCGGCCATAGCCGCAGTGATTGGGATTACGACGAGGCGGACATCACAACGCCGGTGGGTAATTTTCAGGTTCCCGGCCTGTTTGATGCAGATTTTGAACATTCCAGCACTTATGTTGGCGTTGGCTATGACTTTTAACCCTCGAATAAACCCGAGTGTTTTAGTTTGTTTTTTCTCAATGCCCTACGACTGACCGCCCATTAAACTGTCTCTCATTATTTGAACTATCCATACGAAAGGAATACCCATGAAACAAACCATGTTGATGGAAAAATACCCTATTTACACCATCGAAATCGGCAAGGATGAAATTGTCCACAACACGATGGACGGCATTCTAGGCTACTTCCAGGCCAAGATTGATGCACATCCGATTGCCAGCTTCATCGCCCTGTTCGACCATTACACCCACACCAAGGCGCTGGGTGACAAGGGCGAAATGAACCCTGAAATCCTCGACGCACGTGATGTCGTGTTCTGCTTCGGCCAGAAACTGCCAACCCCGCAGATGCTGGCCATCCGCCCACGTTCCATCGGCATCGCGGAAATGGCCGACAAGTTCGTCATCAGCTTCCTGGAAACACCCATGCCGCACGCTAACGAAGCGATGGAAGCCTGGGCCAAGGGGCTGGTAGCCAACTAAAGAGGTAATAATGATGGAAAACACGCCCGAACAACCGCAAGGCCGTCTGGCTCACTTCCCGATTTCCTTTTTCGCCATGGTGATGGGGCTTTCCGGCCTGACGATTGCCTGGGAAAAAGCCCAGCACGTATACCAGCTTGATTTTGGTATCAGCCCGTTGTTGGTGGGGCTGACGGTGTTGGTGTTCAGCGTGTTTGCCATCATCTACGCCAGCAAAGCGCTGGTATGCCGCGAAGCGGTGGCGCAGGAACTCAGCCACCCGGTCAAACTGAGCTTCTTCCCAACCATTTCCATCAGCCTGTTGTTGCTGGCGGTTGCCTTGCTGGAATTCATGCCGGAAGTCAGCCGGGGGTTGTGGGTAGTGGGTGCAGCCTTGCATCTGCTGTTCACCCTGTTTGTGCTCAATGCATGGATGCATCAGGAGCATTTCCACATCCAGCACATCAACCCGGCGTGGTTTATCCCGGCGGTGGGTAATGTATTGGTGCCGGTGGCGGGAATGCCGCTGGGTTACACGGATATTTCGTGGTTCTTTTTCAGCATCGGCATGTTGTTCTGGATGGTGCTGATGGTGATCATTTTCTACCGTATCCTGTTCCATACGCCGATTGATGCGCGTTTGTTGCCGACCCTGTTCATCCTGATTGCGCCGCCTGCTGTTGGCTTTCTTGCCTACGTGAAACTGACCAATGGCGTGCTGGATGGCTTCGGTCGTTTCCTGTATTTCGCCGGGCTGTTCCTGACCTTGTTGCTGTTCAGCCAGCTCAGCCGTTTTCTGAAACTGCAATTTGCGCTGTCATGGTGGGCGTATTCGTTCCCGACCGCCGCCATTACCATCGCCACTTTCCTCATGTATGAAAAGTCTGGCAATTCCTTTTACCTGGGGCTGGCAAGCATATTGCTGGCAATCCTGACCGGCGTGGTAGGCTTATTGCTGGTGCGTACCACCATGGCAGCCATGCGCGGTAAAATCTGCGTGCCAGGACACTGATATTGCCAGCAGGAGAAAACATAATGTCCAGAGAAACCTATAAAAGTCTGGTGGCGGGTGTTGCCCCGCTGGTCCAGGAAGTATTCCCCTGGGATGTGGCGGAAGAGCAGGAGGCAGGCAAGGATTTCCTGATTCTCGACATCCGCTGCCCGTCGGAATTTCAGGTGATGCACATCGACGGCTCACTGGATGTGCCGCGCGGCATTCTGGAAATGGCCTGCGACTACGGCTACGAGGAAACCGAGCCGAAACTGGTGGAAGCCCGCGCCCAAAACATCCTGGTGGTGTGCCGCTCGGGCAACCGCAGCATCCTCGCCGCCCACACCCTGCAACTGCTGGGCTACCAGCATGTTTACTCCCTCAAAACCGGGCTGCGCGGCTGGAGCGATTACGAACTGCCGCTGGTCTTTTCCAACGGAAATCCGGTTCCACAGGATACTGCCGACAAGTATTTCGAGACTGTGCTGGCGCCGGAGCAGAAAGGGCCAGTAGCAGCGTAACGGTTGCCCCCGCCGGATAATGGGGGGTGTTGGCACTGGACATCTGTCATGCATGGTAGTCTAATTCCTGCATTGCAATAAGCGACAAGAACTACCCAACATGAGCGAAACCAGCAAACCCCTGAACTTCATTGAGCGCATCATCGAAGACGACTTGGCCAGCGGCAAGCACACCAGTATCCGTACCCGCTTTCCACCTGAACCGAATGGCTACCTGCACATCGGCCACGCCAAATCCATCTGGCTGAACTTCGGGCTGGCGCAGCGTTACGGCGGCCAGTGCAACCTGCGCTTCGATGACACCAACCCGGTCAAGGAAGATGAGGAATACGTCGAGTCCATCCAGCGCGATGTGCAGTGGCTCGGTTATCAGTGGGACGGCGAGGTTCGCTACGCTTCCGACTATTTCGACCAGCTTTATGAGTGGGCGGTTTACCTGATCAAAGAGGGCAAGGCGTTTGTCTGCGACCTGAATGCGGATGAAATGCGCGAATACCGGGGCACGTTGAAAGAACCGGGAAAGGAAAGCCCGTTCCGCAGCCGTTCCGTGGCAGAAAACCTGGAGCTGTTCGAGAAAATGCGGGCTGGGGAATTCCCTGACGGAACCCGTACCTTGCGCGCCAAGATCGACATGGCGTCGTCCAACATCAATATGCGCGACCCGGTGCTGTACCGCATCAAGCACGCCAGCCATCATCAGACCGGTGATAAATGGTGCATTTACCCCTCCTACGACTATACACATGGGCAGAGTGATGCGATTGAATACATCACCCATTCCATCTGTACGCTGGAATTCGAGGCGCACCGCCCGCTGTACGACTGGTGCATCCAGAACCTGCCGGTGCCTGCCGAACCGCACCAGTTCGAATTCTCGCGCCTGAACGTCAATTACACCATCACCAGCAAGCGCAGGCTCAAGCAACTGGTGGATGAAAACCACGTTGACGGCTGGGATGACCCACGGATGCCAACCATTTCCGGTATGCGCCGTCGCGGTTACACGCCCAAGGCCATCCGCAACTTCTGCGACATGGCAGGCGTGACCAAGGTCGAAGGCGTGGTCGATGTCAGTATGCTGGAATACGCCGTGCGCGAAGACCTCAACGAAATTTCCCCGCGCGCCATGTGCGTGCTGCATCCGCTCAAGGTCACGCTGACCAACTACCCGGAAGACAAGGTGGAAACCATGACCGCGCCGGTGCACCCGCAGGATGAAGCCATGGGCACGCGCGACATGCCGTTCTGCCGCGAGATCCTGATCGACCAGGACGACTTCCGCGAAGAAGCCAACAAGCAGTACAAGCGGCTGGTGCTGGGCAAGCGCGTGCGCCTGCGCAACAGCTACGTGATCGAAGCCGAGGAAGCTATCAAGGACGCCGACGGCAACATCATCGAAGTGCGCGCCCGCGTGCTGGAAGAAACCCTCGGCAGCAACCCGGAAGACGGCGTGAAACCGAAGGGCGTGATCCACTGGGTATCCGCGCGTGAAAACGTCGACTGCGAAGTGCGCCTGTACGACCGCCTGTTCAATGACCCTGCGCCGGATGCGGGCGGCAAGAACTACCTGGAATCGCTCAACCCCGGCAGCCTGGAAATCCTGCAAGGCTGCAAGGGTGAAATCGGGCTGGCGAACGCCACGCTGGATGACCGTTACCAATTTGAACGGGAAGGGTATTTTGTGCTGGATTCCAGGTATTCCACAGCGGAAAAGCCGGTGTTCAACCGGGTGATCGGGTTGAAGGATACGTGGGAAAAGGCGGCATCCTAATACTCTCCAGCCACGTAATACCAGCGCCCGCCCTCTTTCACAAACCGGCTGGTTTCATGCAACTGGCCGGGTTGCCCGCCATCCTGATAACGGGCGATGAATTCCACGATACCTGCCGTATCCTGCTCCCCGCCCTGCTCCGTACGGACGATTTCCAAACCCAGCCATTCGGTTGGTGGCAGTTGCATCAGCCCTTTCTTGTTTGGGCGGGTGCTGCCGTGCCAGCTTCGGTGCAGGTATGCGCCATTACGCAGTACGTAAGCACTGTAACGCGAGCGCATCAGCGTTTCTGCTGTTGGCGCGGCCTTGCCATCGTGGTACTGGCGGCAGCACTGGTTGTAGGTCTTTCCCGAGCCGCATGGGCAACTGTCCATAAGCATCCGCTCCGTGTTTAGCCGTGTAAACCGCAGGATGTTACTGCGGAAGCCTTAGCCTGCCAACACATGGTGGTGATGAATACCCGACCTTGCTGTCGCGTTTGCCTGACGGGCTTCAAACCGCTTCCACGCCTTTTCGTGGAAATAGAACCCGACCGTGTTGATGGCAGGCTCGATCAAAGCCATCATCCCACCAATGAGGACGCTGCCGGTCAACACATACGCAACCGTGAAAGCAATGCTGAAATGCAAGATGGCGAAAGTGAATGTCTTGGTCATGGCGTTATCCTCCAGATGTTTCATAAAGGATAACGTTTCTCATTTAATTAAAAAATCAGATTGTTTTTATTATAACGAACCACTAAACAGAAGATTCATGCAACACCTGCCCATGATGCCTGGGCAAGCCTGCATTTCAGGACAGCAAACTCCACCTGCTGTTAAAATGCCCCTGACAACCACGAGAGAGGAAAGCCGCCTTGATCAAATTGCCTGAATTGCTGCAAGCCTGGGATACCCCCGGCTTTGCCCAGACCTTTACCACCACGATCCAGCAACTGGCTATTGCCGACCTGCCCTTGCAACAAGCCCTGGCGCACAGCAGCCACGTCAGCGATAGCCCGCGCACCGTTGTCATACTCGATTCCAGTGCCAGCGACGGCCACATCCGTATCAAGGCGGGCATTTTCTACGCTGGCCTGATTGCCGGAAGCTGCTGCGCCGATGACCCCTCCCCTGCCTGCGAACAAACCGAATACTGTGAGGTGCTGTTTGACATCGACCGGGAAACGGCGCAAACAATGCCGCACCTGTTAACCCCGTAACTGAGCCGTAGAATGCCCCCAGCCCTGACGCCACCCATTCTCCGCCTGCTGAAATTCCTCCAGCGTTCGCTGGCCGGTTTCCGCGCCAATCAGGGTATCCTGCTGGCTGGCGCAATTGCTTATTACACCCTGCTGTCGATCATCCCGCTGTTCACCCTGCTGATCGTGGCCTTGTCGCATTTGATCGACGAACAGCAACTGCTGACTATCGTGCAGAACAACCTCAGCCCAATCTTCGGCACGCAGGCCAAAGTCATCACCTACCAGATGGATCTGTTCCTGCAAAACCGCCAGACCGTGGGCTGGATCGGGCTGACAGTCCTGCTGTTTTTCAGCTCCATGGCGTTCACGGTACTGGAAAACGCCATGTCGGTGATCTTTTTTCATCGCGTCAACATTCACCGCCGCCATTTCCTGATATCAGCCATCATCCCGTATGCTTACATTCTAGTGCTGGGCATCGGCATCCTGCTGATCACCATTATCAGCGGGGCGCTGGATTTGCTGCATGGCGAAGTGGTCACCGTGTTTTTCTGGCGGCTGCAACTCGACCACATGACCGGCGGCATCCTGTATGGGTTCGGCATCCTGGGTCTGACGTTGCTGCTGACTTCGTTCTACATGGTGATGCCAGTGGGCAGGATTTCCTTTCACCATGCGCTGGTGGGTAGCTTCTGCGTGGCGGTGCTGTGGGAAATCACCCGCCACCTGCTGGTATGGTATTTTTCCACCTTGTCGATGGTGAACATTATCTACGGTTCACTGACGACTGCGGTGGTGGCCTTGCTGTTTCTGGAAGTGGCGGCGATCATCCTGCTGTTTGGCGCACAGATGATCGCGGAATACGAGCGGCTGGAGCGGGAAGACGGCAACAACGATACCGATTTGCACACGGGAGACTAAGGCTTGGATATTTCCATCGGCGTAGTGTTAATCAGCGCCATCGCCAGTTTTATCGCCTGTTTCTTTTCGGCACTGGCGGGCGGCGGTGCGGGGCTGATCCTGCTGCCCATCCTCATCATTGCCGGGTTGCCCTTTATCAACGCGCTGGCCTCGCACAAGCTGGCAGTGGGTTTCATCGGCATTGGCAGCACCTTCCGCTATGCGCGCGAAAACCTGATCGACTGGAAAATTTTCTGGTGGAATGCGTTGCTCGGTGCACCTTTCGTGGTGGCGGGCACGCTGTTCGCCACTGCCCTCGACCAGAACCTGATGCTGTTGCTGGCGGGACTATTCATCCTGCTGATGGCGGGTGTTTCCTGGCTGAAAAAATCCAGCGGGCTGCACCATTCGCCATATATCCAGCGCCAACAGGTTATTATCGGTAGCCTGCTGCTGGTTCCGATCGCGTTTTATTCCGGCTGGATTTCAGTCGCCAGCGGCGTGTTCACCACCATGCTGTATGTCTACCTGCTGCGCTACGACCAGTTGCACGCCACCGCCATGACACTGGCCGCCAACGGGCTGGTGTGGAATGCGATTGGCGCAATCGCGCACCTGACGCTGGGGCATATTGACTGGGAAATCGCGCCGGGGCTGGTGATTGGCGCGGTGAGCGGCTCCTACCTCGGTGCATCGCTAGGGATCAGGCAGGGCAACAAGTTCCTCAAGCCCGTTTTCCTGCTGTCGGCGGTGGTTTCCGGCCTAGTGCTGGTGTACAAGGCACTGTAAAAGCGTATTGCCCCGTGTTGCTCCGGTATTATCCATACTGCCTGATGCATCCTGTATAATGGCGCACGTTATTAACAACCGGTCACCTTTTCATGCTGTTATTCACCCTTGCTGTCCTCACCGGCCTTATCCTGCTGGCGTGGAGCGCTGACCGTTTTGTACTGGGCGCAGCCAGTCTCGCGCGCCTGACCGGCATATCACCGTTGACCGTCGGGATGGTAATCGTCGGCTTCGGCACCTCCGCCCCGGAGATCCTGGTTTCTGTCATTGCAGCGCTGGATGGCGCACCCGGCATGGCGCTGGGCAATGCGGTCGGTTCCAATATTGCCAATATCGCCCTGATTCTGGGTGTTACCGCCCTGCTGACGCCGCTGGCCGTGCATTCCCGCATCGTCAAGCGTGAGTTACCGATTGTGCTGGGAGTGGGGATTTTTTCCTGGCTATTGCTGCGGGATGGCGATGCATCCCGGCTGGATGGAGCCATCCTGCTGTCATTGCTTGTGGGGCTGCTCGTCTGGCTGGTGTACAGCGCCAAACGCTCCTATTTCCTGGAACCCCTGACGGCGGAAATGACTGGGGAGGTGCAGGAAATCCAGGCTGATTTAACCATGCCCCGCGCTATTTTCTGGACGGTAGCCGGGCTGATCCTGCTGGTCGCCAGTTCCCGTCTGCTGGTATGGGGAGCCAGCGGCATTGCCACGGCTTTCGGCATCAGCGACCTGGTGATCGGCCTGACCATCGTCGCCATTGGCACCAGCCTGCCGGAACTGGCAGCATCCATCGCCAGCGCCCGCAAAGGGGAAGCCGATCTGGCCGTAGGTAACATAGTGGGTTCCAACCTGTTCAATAACCTGGCAGTCATTGGCTTGCCTGCCATGATCCACCCCTTGGCCACGCCACCGGAGCTGCTAAGCCGGGATTTACCCATCATGATTGGCCTGACCCTGCTGCTGATCGTGTTCAACTATACGCCGCCGAAAAACAATATGATTACCCGCCCGGAAGGGCTGATCCTGCTGGCGGCGTTTATCGGCTACCAGCTTTTGCTGTACATCCAAAGCGTTCCCGCCGGATCCTGAAACCATGCCGCACCACGCCAAAGACCTGCTTGCACTGGCGAAAGCCGTGATTGATACCGAAATCGCCGCCCTCAGCGCCTTGCCCGCTCGGCTGGATGATGACTTCCTGCGCGCCTGCGAAGCCATGCTGAGCTGCCGGGGTCGTGTCATCGTCACCGGCATGGGCAAATCCGGGCATATCGGCAACAAGATTGCGGCGACGCTTGCCAGTACCGGCACACCCGCGTTTTTCCTGCACCCCGGCGAAGCCAGCCACGGCGACTTGGGCATGATTGTGAACGGCGATGTCATCATTGCACTATCCAACTCCGGTACCAGCGAAGAAATCCTCTCCATCATGCCCGTCATCCGGCGGTTGGATGTGCGCGTCATCGCCATGACCGGTAACCCCGCCTCCCCGCTGGCGGAAGCGGCGGATTTCCACATTGACACGGGTGTGGACAAGGAAGCCTGCCCACTGGGGCTTGCACCAACCTCCAGCACCACTGCCGCACTGGTAATGGGCGACGCACTGGCAGTTGCCCTGCTGGAAGCGCGTGGTTTTACCGCAGAAGATTTCGCCCGCTCCCACCCCGGCGGACGGCTGGGCAAGCGCCTGTTGGTGCATGTACGCGACATCATGCACACCGGCGAAGAAATTCCGCAGGTGCGCCCGGAAGTCAACCTGCAACAGGCGATTCTGGAAATGACCCGCAAGAAACTGGGCATGACCGCCATTACCGACACCTTCGGCACGCTGCTGGGTATTTTCACCGACGGCGACTTGCGGCGTTCATTCGAGAAGGGTTTGAACTTGCAGGAACAACCCATTGCCGCCCTGATGACCCCGCACTGCCGCAGCATCGATGGCGACAGCCTCGCAGTGGAAGCCCTCAACCGGATGCAGGAACACGCCATCACCGTACTGCCAGTCGTGCAGGACGGGCGCGTTACCGGTATCATCCACATGCATGACCTTTTACGCGCAGGAATCGCCTGATGTACCACTTCGACAAGCTCCCCGCCAACGTGCTGGAACGCGCCCGCAACACCCGCCTGGTCATTTTCGACATCGACGGCGTGCTGACGGACGGCAGCCTGTTCTACGACAATGAGGGGCAGGAATACAAAGCCTTCAACTCCAAGGATGGCCACGGCATCCGTATGTTGCTGGAAAGCGGGCTGGAAATGGCGCTGATTACCGGACGCCAATCCGAACTGGTGCTGCACCGTGCTGACAACCTGAAGGTTCCGCGCGACCGCATCTGGCAGGGTTATCGCGACAAACGCCCCGCCTTCGAGGATTTGCTGGCTAAAACCGGACTCAAGCCGGAAAACATCGCCTACGTCGGTGATGACGTGGTGGATTTGCCAGTGATGGCACAGGTCGGTTTCGCCATCGCCGTCAACGACGCCCATTACTACGTCAAGCAACACGCCCACTGGACAACGGCAACCCCCGGCGGGCGCGGCGCAGGCCGTGAAGTCTGCGAACTGCTGCTGCACGCCCAAGGCAAACTGCAAGCCAAACTGGAAAGCTATCTCACATGAAACGCCTGCTTGCCCTGATGGTCATATTGTTATCCATCCTGCTGATTACGCGGGTGGAAGACTATCTGGGCAAGACCGACCTCAGCAAATTGGCACTGGAAAAAGACCAGATCGACTATTACCTGTCGGATTTTTCCATTATGGCAGTGGCAGCGGACGGCAAACTCAGCTATGAACTCTCCGGGCGGCATCTGTCGCACTGGCAAGGCAAACGGCAAAGTGAAGTCATCCAGCCTGTGGTCACAACCAGCGACGGGTTAACATTGCGTACAGAGCAGCTTTTTTATGATCAGGCCACCCAGACCATTTCCACCCAGTCGGTAGTGTCGATAACTTCGCCATCCGGGGAGATGCAATCTACCGGCCTGACCGCTAAACTTGACCAGGATTTACTGAAATTTGACTCCAATGTACGTTCAACCTACCAAGTTAAATAAATGGCTGCTGAGCCTGCTTCTGGCGGGCATGGTTTCCAGCGCCCACGCGCTCAAGTCGGATGTGGCGGAGCCGGTCAATATCGAAGCAGATTCGGCTGTATTCGACAAAATGGCCGGTACAGCCACCTACGACGGCAATGTCAGCATCCAGCAGGGAACCTTGCGCATCCTGGCTGCACATATCGAAATCAATGCGCCAGACAACGAAATCCAGGCCATCATTGCCACCGGCTCCCCCGTCAGCCTGCAACAAAAAATGGATAACGGCAAACTGGTACAAGGCAAGGCGCAGCAAATCCGCTATCTGGTCAAGGATAAGCGCCTGATCCTCGACGGTGACGCCGAACTGATGCAGGACAAAGACCACTTCACCAGCAACCATATCGAATACCTGCCCGACACAGGCCAGTTGAAAGCCGGTGGGCAAGGCAAATCCGGGCGCGTTTCTGCCGTATTCTACCCCAGCAACAAAGCCACCAAATGAGCGATACCCATATCCTGGCTGCCCGCGACCTGCAAAAAAGCTACAAGAAGCGCCAAATACTCAAAGGCGTGGATTTGCACGTCAACAATGCCGAAGTGGTTGGCCTGCTCGGCCCGAATGGCGCAGGCAAAACCACCTGCTTCTACATGATCGTCGGCCTGGTCGGGGCAGATGCGGGGCAAGTGCTACTCAACGACAAGGACATCACCGCAGCCCCCATGCACGAACGCGCCCGCGAAGGTATCGGCTATCTGGCGCAGGAAGCCAGCATCTTCCGCAAACTGACCGTGGCGCAAAACATCATGGCGGTGCTGGAACTGCGCAAAGACCTGAACCGCGCCCAACGCCAGGACAAGGTCGACAGCCTGCTGGAAGAATTCCAGCTTACCCACCTGCGCGACAGCCAGGGCATCAGCCTTTCCGGCGGGGAACGCCGCCGCGCCGAAATCGCCCGGGCGCTGGCCAGCGAACCCGCCTTCATCCTGCTGGACGAACCCTTTGCTGGGGTTGACCCCATTTCGGTCCTGGAAATCCAGAAGATCATCCGCCATCTGGTTGGGCGTAATATCGGCGTCCTCATCACTGACCACAACGTGCGCGAAACCCTGGGCATCTGCCACCGTGCCTACATCCTCAGCGAAGGTAAAATTCTGGTCGAAGGCTCCCCCGATGCCATTTTGCAGAATGAACAAGCCCGCCGTGTCTATCTTGGTGAAAATTTTACCCTGTAAATCTGCTCAGCGCCCGTTCATCCCGCTTACCGCATCTTTGCACCAGCTAACGTTTAGAGTAGTATGAAAGCCATGAAAGACAGGATTCATCGGCTATAGGTAAAAGGAATAACAAGAACAATGCTTAAACAGGGATTTGATCTCAAACTCGGTCAGACCTTATCCATGACCCCGCAGCTTCAGCAAGCCATCCGCTTGTTGCAGTTGTCTTCACTCGAACTGCAAAATGAAATCCAGCAAGCGCTGGAAGAAAATCCCCTGCTCCAGCTCACCGATGATGCTGAAGACCATTCAGTCGACACTAACAACGACCAGAAAGCAGACACCGAAACAGACGTTTCCGAAACGGCCAGCGAAAACTCCTCCCTGGACGACGCCATCCCCAGCGAATTAAGCATCGATGCCGAATGGGAAGACGTTTACGACACCCGCAGCAGCAACAGCGACAGTGGCGGCGACGCCAACGGTTTCCTGGAAAACCAGGGCGATAGCGCCGATGATGGCTTGCAGGAGCACCTGCTGTGGCAAATCCACATGAGCAACCTCACCAGCATCGACAAACAGATTGCCGAAGCCCTGATCCGCTCGCTGGACGAGGCCGGTTACCTATGCGACCCGCTGGAAGAGATTTTTGCCACCCTCAACCAAGAATTGCTGATTGACCTGGAAGATGTGGAAGTTGTCCTCAAGTACATCCAGCAACTTGACCCGATTGGCGTAGGCGCGCGTGACCTGCGTGAATGCCTGCTGCTTCAGTTGCATCACCTGCCAGAAAGCCGCACCCGTTTCAAGGCGCAGCAACTGGTGGAAAAAAATCTGGACTTGTTGGAACGCCGCGACTATAAAGAAATCAAAAAGAGATTAAAAATAGAACAAAGCGAACTGGAGGAGATCATCCTGTTATTGCGTGGCCTGCAACCTAGGCCAGGTAGTGCTTACTCCTCATCCGCCGCCGATTATATTGTTCCTGACGTGTTCGTCCGCAAGTTGAAAGGAAAATGGGTGGTATCACTAAACGCGCAAGTCACGCCGAACCTGCAAGTCAACCAGTTCTACGCCGACATGCTGGGGCAGGTCAAAAGCGAAAATGACGCAAGCTATTTCAAAAGCAACCTGCAACAGGCACGCTGGCTGATCCGCAGTGTGGAAAGCCGCAACTCCACCCTGCTGAATGTCGCCAAGGCAATTGTTGAACGCCAGAGTGCCTTTATGCAATACGGGGAACAGGCCATGAAACCCCTGATACTCCGGGATATAGCAGAAGAGCTGGAGATGCACGAATCCACCATCTCCCGCGTCACCACCAACAAATACATGTATACCCCGCGCGGTATCTTTGAATTCAAATACTTTTTCTCCAGCCAGGTTGATACAGACACAGGGTCTAGCTGTTCATCAACCGCCATCCGGGCCATGCTCAAGAAATTGATTAGCGAGGAAGACCAACACTCACCCCTGAGTGACAACCAATTGACCACCCTGCTTAACCAGCAGGGCATCAACGTGGCGCGCCGAACCGTCGCCAAGTACCGTGAAGCCATGTCGATTCCTTCATCCCATGAACGAAAAGCATTGCTTCCAACCTGAACCGCGTTTTCTGCCCTGGCTGCGGGCTGGCAACCCCAGCTACGCCATGACGGTAACGTGGTTTCTTCCATGACCTGAACAAGGAGCTTGCATTATGCAATTAGAAATCACTGGTCATCATCTCGAAGTGACAGACTCCATGAACAACTACGTGCGTGAAAAGGCCGAGCGCCTGAAGCGCCACTTTGACCAGGTAATGAAGATCCACTTCATTCTGGAAGTCGAAAAACAGCGCCACAAGGCGGAAGCGACTTTCCACGTCAATGGCAACCACATGTTCGCGGACGCCTACGCCGACGACATGTATGCCGCCATTGACGCACTGACCGACAAGCTGGATCGGCAGATTGTCAAGCATAAGGAAAAACTGAAGAGCCACCACCGCCAGGAGGCTGCGCAAATGGTGGCAGCCGCTGACTCCGTGGAATAACCCCATGGACATTACTACCCTGCTTTCTCCCGAACGGGTCAGTTGCGAAACGGAAGTTTCCAGCAAAAAGCGTGCGTTTGAACAGCTCGCCGCTCTCTTGGTCACTGGCTATGCGGGGCTTGAAGCGGAAACCATTTTTCACGCACTGATCAACAGGGAAAAGCTGGGTAGTACAGCCATTGGCAACGGCGTGGCCATTCCCCACGCCTGCCTGCCCATACCACAACCCCTGGGGGCTTTGTTAGTGCTGGAAGACGGGATCAAAATGGATGCCCCGGACAAAAAGCCAGTGCAACTGTTCCTGGCCATCCTCGCGCCCGCCAACGAAGCCCCCAACTATTCCGAACTGATCACCCGCTTAACCGGCACGCTATTACAGAAATCCCTGATAGAACAAATGTGCCGTTATAATGACCGGCAAGGGATGCTGGATCAGTTCCGCGCTTTTTTCGACCCACCTGAGCGCCCTCCAGAGGGCGTGCTGGCAGCCTGACCATGCATTTGGTCATCATCAGTGGCATGTCGGGCGCAGGCAAAACATACGCTTTGCATACCCTGGAAGACAATGGCTATTACTGCATCGACAACCTGCCCTCCCAACTGCTGGAGGCTTTGCTCGGCACGCCACAAATAGCCAAGCAACCCCATCTGGCGGTTGGCATTGACATCCGGGGCGGGCGCGACAGCCTGCTGGATACCCCTGCCATCATCAAGCGCATCCGCCAGCGGATAGCCAACACCCAACTGGTTTACCTGTATGCCGAGCAGGAAATCCTGCGCAAGCGTTACAATGAAACCCGCCGTCGTCACCCCCTCACCAGCGAAACCCAGGAACTGGACAAGGCCATCCTGCTGGAAGCCGACCTGCTGGAACCGCTGGCGGTTGATTCCGACCTGCGGCTAGATACTTCACACATTGGTGTTTACGAACTGGGTCGGTTATTGACCGCCCGCATCTGCCAAAGCACACCCCAACGCCTGTCACTGATGATCCAGTCATTCGGTTTCAAGCACGGGACACCTTCTGATTCTGACTTCCTGTTCGATGTACGCTGTCTGCCCAACCCTTATTGGGAGCCTGACTTGCGCACGCTGACAGGCCGTGATGCTGGCATCATCCAGTGGCTGGAACAACACGATGACGTCCAGCGTATGTACACCGACATCGAAGGCTTCCTCAGCCATTGGCTGCCCTCCCACGATGCCAATTGCCAACGGGCTTACCTGACAGTATCCATTGGCTGCACAGGCGGGCGTCACCGCTCCGTCTACCTCGCGGAACGCCTGTACCAGCACTTCCGCCACAGCATGGGTGAAAGCGTTATCCTGCGCCACCGTGAACTCAGCTACGTCCGCTAATCCACCCTTCTCGGCCTCATCTGCGTGGTATCCCGTCTCCGGGCTGTTACAATAACGGCGCCAGTATTCCAAGGTTGCGCCATGTCTAAACTATTCCACCAACAAAACAGCGAACAACGCCTCAAAGCCATTGATGACGCCATCGAAAGCGGGGCGCTGTTTCAAGTGCGGCGTGCCCTTAATGCCCTGCATCCGGCGGAAATCGCCGACATGCTGGAAGCCGCGCCACACGGGCAACGTGAGCTGATCTGGGAACTGGTTGAGCAGGAAAATGAAGGCGAAGTCCTGATAGAGTTGAGCGAAGACATGCGCCACAGCCTGGTCGAGGAAATGGATGCAGGTGAAATCCTCAATGCTATCAAGGATCTTGACTATGACGACATGGCCGACTTCCTGCAAAGCCTGCCGGACGAGATCATCCAGCAAACCCTGGACGGGATGGATAGGCAAGACCGCGAACGGGTGGAAGCCGTACTCGCTTACGACGAAAACACCGCTGGCGGGATCATGGATACCGAAACCGTCACAGTGCGCGCCGACGTAACCCTGGATGTGGTATTCCGCTATTTGCGCCACCAGCATGAGCTGCCCACCCATACGGACAACCTGATTGTAGTCAGCCGCTATGACCAGTATCTCGGCATCCTCCCCCTTGTCGACCTGCTGACCAGCCAACCAGACCTGACAGTTGGCGCAGTCATGTCCACCGACCTGCCAGGCATCCCCGCTGATATGCCCGCACGCAACGTCGCCCGTTTGTTTGAAGACCATAACCTGGTTTCCGCCCCGGTCGTGGATGGCAGTGGCAAACTGCTCGGGCGCGTCACCATCGACGACGTGGTTGACATCATCCGCGAGGAAGCTGAACACTCGGTCATGAGCATGGCGGGTCTGGATGATGAAGAAGACCTGTTTGCCCCCATCATCAGCAGCTCCCGGCGGCGCGCCATCTGGCTGGGAACCAACCTGATTACTGCCCTGCTGGCTGCCATGGTCATTTCACGCTTTGAAGGCACGCTGGAAGCCAAAGTGGCGTTGGCCTTCCTGATGGGCGTCATACCCAGCATGGGTGGTGTAGCGGGAACCCAAACCCTGACACTGGTAATACGCGGGCTGGCGCTGGGGCAATTGGGGCAATCCAATACCCGATCACTGTTCTTTAAGGAACTGGCTGTCAGCCTCATCAACGGCATACTGTGGGGAGCTGCCATCTTTTTCGTCGCCTGGTTTTTTATGCAGGATGCAGGCATCGGTGTGGTCATCGGCATCGCCATGGTGATCAACCTGCTGGCAGCCGCCGTTTCCGGCGTTTATTTGCCAATTATTATGCGCAAGCTGAATATTGACCCGGCGCTGGCGGGCGGCGTTGTGCTGACAACGGTGACGGATGTGGTGGGGTTTGCTGCGGTGCTGTGGTTGGCAACCTTATTGTTGCCGCTCTTCCAGTAAAGGGAAATTGCCTGCCCCCCATCCTAACCTTCCCCCGCGAGGGGGGAAGGGACAAGAAGTATCCCTATCCGACTATTATTTCACCTTGGCGCGCACGCTTTCGGCCAGCAGGTGCACAGTCATGGCGTAGTAGTTGCTGTGGTTGTAACGGGTAATGACGTAGAAATTCTTGTAACCAATCCACGGCTCCTTATACCCACCCGGCACTGTGCTCAGCGCCAGCAAATACACCTGCCCGCCGGAACCGCGACCGTAACGCGGCGTAATACCCTTGCTGGCCAGCGTGCCGAGGTTGTACTTCACCTTGTAACCATCCGGCATACTGGCATAGGCCGCAGAGGTAACTTCAGCCGGAACCGCCACTTCCCCACCACGCTGCCAGCCATGTTTGGCGAAATAGTTGGCGATACTGCCGATAGCATCGACCGGGTTCCACAAATCACGCACCCCATCGCCATCAAAATCCACCGCGAAATCATGGAAGCTGCTGGGCATGAACTGGCCATAACCCATTGCCCCCGCGAATGAACCTTTGGGCGCGAGTGGATCCATGCGTTCGCTGCGGGTCATCAACATGTAATTCTTCAATTCGTCAAAGAAGAACTGGCTGCGGCGCTGGTTGGTCAGGGCAGAAGTCGTCAGGGCATCAATCACGCGATGCTTGCCGAAAATGCGCCCCCAGCGGGTTTCCACCCCCATGATGCCAACGATATATTCGGCTGGCACGCCGTACTTCTGCTCGGCACGCTGCAAATGACCAGCATATTGCTGCCAGAATTGCGCCCCACGTTGAATGTTGGCAGCATTGACGAAACGGGAGCGATAAGCATTCCAGCCTTGCGGGCTGCCTGCCGACGGCTTGCTCCAGAGCGCAGCCACATCATCACGGTTACGCACCTGACTGAAAACACCGTACAGGTAATTACGGTCAAACCCTTGCCTGCTCACCAAACCATCAATGAAAGCCAGCAAACGGGGATCGCCAGCAAAGTCGCCGCCCAAGCTGGCAGCAGAATAATTACCAACGCTTTTGCCACCGTAGCGGATAACCTGGGGCGCATCAGGCTGCGCTTTTTTTTGCGGCATCTGCTGCTGGACAACCTGTTGGGCGCTACCATCAGCAGATTCCTGTTTTTCGGGCGTTGAACTGCACGCCCCTAAACTTAGCCCTAATACCACAATAGCGCTGAGAGCAAGAGAACTCCTCGGCGAATACATGCAAGCCTCCGACATAAATTAATATTATTTTTCCAAATAACTAGGCTAATAGTCTAACACGATAGTTTTAGAATTTAAAAGGCGTCATATTGCCAACGTCATCAAGGGGTACCATATTACCCGCCTCTTCCGCGAATGGCGGCACCTGATTGGCAATCGCGTCACTCACTGTGACCGGGTCAGGCGAGCTGAAAGAAGGGAAGCGCCAGCCGCCCGGCATACGCCCCATATCAAAGGGGGCATTGATCATTTTGTCCCAGGCATCGCCGGTAAAATCTGTATAAAAATCAGGCCAGATATAGCGGGTATCCCCCCACGGATGGGTTTCTTTCTTCTTCTGCGGAACCCCCATGTTTTGCGGGACTGGCGGGCGTAAAGCGTAAGGCGTCATGCGCGGAACCATCGCATAAGGGCTGTAGGACGGGTACGCATAAGGGCTATAGTATTGCGCGTAATAAGCACTATAGGGCTGCTGCCCATAGGTGTAGCTGGAATACCCCGGATAAGCATAACCCGTAGACGGGTACGCCAATTGCTGCTGCACGTAAGCCTGGTTGGGAAATTGCACGCCCTGCTGCCCAACACCTGGGTATTGCACTTGGTTACCCATGTTCTGCTGGGGCGGGAAAGTCAATGTCTGCTGCGCTGCCTGTGGCTCCTGCGCCATCAGGTTATTGGCAGCCAGAAGCACCAGCATTAACGCCAACGCCATTCCTTGTTGTGTTTTCATAAGACTACTACCTGACAGGTTGAATATCTGGAAGAATACCAGACATGCCCCGGAAAAGCGCGGCTCCCCACCAAAAGAAAGGATGAACACATGACAGCCAGGCTAGACCCGACCGCCGCCAGCAGCGCCCTGCACCAACAGATGCAGGCATGGCGGCGCGACATCCATCAACACCCGGAAACCGCTTACGAGGAGTTCCGCACCAGCAAGCTGGTGGCCGAACGCTTACAAGCATTGGGGCTGGAAACCCACACCCAGATCGGCGGCACCGGCGTGGTCGGCATCCTGCGTGGCAAACACCCCGGCGACAGACACGTGGGCTTGCGTGCCGATATGGATGCCCTGCCCCTGACGGAGCTGAACACCTTCGCCCATGCCTCCTGCCATCACGGCAAGATGCACGGCTGCGGGCATGACGGCCATACCACCATGCTGCTGGGCGCGGCCACCATCCTGGCGCAGAACCCGGATTTCGCGGGTACGGTGTATTTCATCTTCCAGCCCGCCGAGGAAATGCAGGCAGGTGCCAAACGCATGATTGAGGATGGCCTGTTCGAGCGCTTCCCGATTGCCGAAGTGTACGGGATGCACAACTGGCCGGGCATTCCGGCGGGGCATTTTGCGGTACACCCAGGCGCGGTGATGGCCTCCACCGATGGTTTCGACATTGAAATCTGCGGCAAGGGTGGCCACGCGGCAATGCCCGACACCCTGACCGACCCGGTACTGGTCGCAGGCCACATCATTACCGCCACCCAGAGCATCGTTGCCCGCAACCTGAAGCCCACCAGCAGCGGTGTCATCAGCATTACCCGCATGGTTGGCGGCAGCGCCTACAACGTCATTCCGGAACAAGTCAGCCTGCACGGCACCATCCGCACGCTGGAGGAAAGCCAGCGCGAACTGATCAAGCAGCGCCTGCAACAACTGGTGGAACACACCGCCAGCGCGTTTGGCGCTTCCGCCAGCATCCGTTACAACCCCGGCTACCCCGCCACTATCAACCGGCAGGCCAATGCCGAAACCTGCTATCAGGTCACGACCGGACTGGTGGGGGAAACCTGCGTGCAATGGAACCCGCCGCCCAGTATGGGTGCGGAAGATTTCGCCTACATGCTGCAACAACGCCCAGGCGCGTACATCTGGATCGGCAATGGCGACGCCAGCGAAAGCCGCGCCCTGCACAACCCGCATTACGATTTCAACGACCAGATATTACCGTTGGGGGCAAGCTATTGGGTGCGGCTGGTGCAACACCTGTGCATTTAAGGCTTGCCGCCCTCCCCGGCCAGCGCTTTGCGCAATTCGCCCATGATGGGCCTTACCCGGCCATCGCCTGCCACGCAGGGGCGTGAATCCGCTGACGGGCGTTTGCACTCCAACGCCAAGTTCCAAATCATGACGCCCCCCAGCCCCTGTTGTTTGGCGTAACGCACCTTTGCAGCAACCGAACGCGGGTCGTTGAAGGAAATGAATCTGTCATCCGCTGTCCCCGGCTTATCAATGCTCAGATAGGAAACCTTGGCGTCATCATCCCAGTGGTAATACTCAGGCTTGTAAGCGTAACGCCCATGAGGGTCAACCAGGTTGGCGAAACTGTCGCGCTGCGTGCTGCCCTCATTCCAGTTTTTGGGTTTTACATCCCATGCTTCCAGGGGTCGGGTAACGCCATTGTCGGCATCCTCGACTTTGCCCCCCTGCCAGACGCGGATCTCCAGACTGATACCCAGACCCAGCTTGGCCGGGGAAACGCCCGCGCCGATGAATTGCTGTAGTGCCCTGTCCACAGACACCACCGAGCGCTTGGTATTGTCGGGGTATTTGTTGCCACCGTCATACAGGGCGGAGTCATGCCAGACGATTCCCTCAAAGGAGGTGGACAGGTCGTAGCCCATGACATTGATCTGGTCGAGCTTGTCCTGAAGCCGCGTCAGCAGCTTGCGCAGGGTTCCGCTATCCTTGTCCTCGGCATTTTCGATGCCGGTAGCAATGGTCAAAAGTGGGCGCGTGGCCAGCATGTTGGGGTTATTGTCCTTGTTGACGGCTTTCATGCCAGCGTGCAGCTCATCAATGAAAGCTTCGTAGGAAGGGTTATTACCGCCCCCGTCAGCCTTGATCGGCTCAAGGTCAATGTCGATGCCGTCGTAGCCCTCCTTGAGAATGCTGAGCAATTGCCCAACCAGCTTCTCGCGTTTGGCGCGCTTGTTCAACACCGGGCCATATACCGTTACCCAGGCAGCAACGCTGAACAGCACAGGCACGCCATGTTCATGCGCAGTGCGGATCGCGGCGGCGCGTCTGGCTGGGCTGAAACCCTCAGTGGTTTCATCCAGGCTGCCATCCTCCTTCACCCGCCCGGCGAAGTGGATAACATGGGTCAGACCTTGCCAGTCTTCCTCACCCATGAAGGCAATCTTGCCATCCTGATCCTGCTCATAGGCGGGCAGGTAGCCGGTTACCCAGGGTTTACCCCCCCTTTCACCCGCGTTCACGCTCGGGCTGGCCAGCATTCCCACCATTAACACAGAGATGGCAAGCTTACACATTATGTTCATTCTCATGGGGCCGTATCCTCCCTATTTCTTGTTGTCCTGAAAACCGCTATGTTAGCTGAATCGGCCTTTGCCGGTAAGAAACCAGCCCCTTAAATCCCTTACCCAAAAAAATTTTACTGGCATCCGTTCCCAGTCCTGTTGGAGAATACCAACGCGGCGCAGGAATCTTAGCTGTCAATAGAAAAAATAATGGCAGATCTCCTGAACCACTCAAATTGTTCCCAGTCTAACAAGACACCAGAGATTAGAAAAACCTGGCAGGCAAATGCCAACACAAACACATGCTTAATCAAGGAGCTATACATGAAAACCATTACTTACTCGTTGAGCGCCATTGCACTGGCGGCAATGCTGAGCGCCTGTGGCGCGCCGATGAACAATTCCCAGGCAGGTTCAATGGCGGGGGCTGTACTCGGCGGCGTCGCCGGCCACCAGTTTGGTGAAGGTGAAGGCAAAACTGCTGCCACCATCGCTGGCACTATGGTAGGCAGCTACGTCGGCGGCCAGGTTGGTTCGCAGCAAGACCGCTACTACCAACAGCCACAACCAGCACCTTACTACAACCGGGGCTACTAAGTCCCCGAGCTGGCGGGCAGCGCGAACAAGTTGCCCGCCATTCTGATACAAGAAAAGGAGTGTCCCCATGAACAAATCCATTACCCGTTCTTTGGCAAGCGTAACCCTGGCATCCTCACTGGCACTAGCCGGATGCGTAGGCACTGCCCCCATGAATAACGCCCAAACCGGTGCCATGCTGGGCGCAGTCCTCGGCGGTGTGGTCGGCAACCAATTTGGCAATGGTGAAGGCAATACGGCCATGACCATCATCGGCACCATGCTCGGCAGCTATCTGGGCAGTCAGTGGGGTGCTCAACTGGATACCCGCGACCAGCAGTATCTGGGTCAAGCAGTATACAGCGGGCGTCCCGCCAGTTGGTACAACAGCAATACCGGCTACCAATACAACGTCAACCCAGGCCAGGTTTACCGCGCCAACTACAATAACCAGGCAGCGCTGTGCCGCCCGGTCACGATTAGTGGCGTCATTGACGGCAGACAACAAAACATCCAGACCAAAGCCTGCCAGGATAGTAATGGCCAATGGCAACTGGCTAACTGATTAGCCCGTCATTATCAGGCAAATCCTCCAGCCCATACCCTTTCTAACAGGGTATGGGCTGGTTGTATTACAATCCATTCCCACACACTGACAACAAGAGCACGGTATGGATACAGTCTACGTGCGCGACCTGAAGATGGATGCCCGCATCGGCATCTACGAATGGGAAAAGCGCATCCGCCAAAAAATCCGCGTCGACCTGGAAATGGCCTGGGATAACCGCATCCCTGCCGCCAGCGACGACATCAAGGACACCCTCAACTACAAAACCGCCGCCAAACGGGTCATACAGCTAGTGGAAAACAGCCATTACGAGCTGGTCGAACGGCTGGCAGAAACCATTGCCACCACCCTGATGGACGACCTCGGCGTACCCTGGATCCGGGTCACGGTAGGCAAGCCCGGCGCAGTACGTGGCTCCAGCGAAGTCGGCGTGCAGATAGAACGGGGCAAGCGCGAATAATGCCGCGCGCCTACATCAGCCTCGGCAGCAATATCGACCCGGAAATGCATATTTGCGCCTGTATCCAGCGGCTACGGCAGGATTTCCCCGATCTCATCTGCTCCCTCGCCTACCAAACGCCTGCGGAAGGGTTCGCGGGTGCGCCATTCCTCAACCTGACGGCAGGTTTCACCACCGGCCAGTCGTACACAGAATTGAAACAGTATTTACGCACCCTGGAAGACGCCCAAGGACGGGTCAGGAATGGGGAAAAATTCAGTTCAAGGACGCTGGATGCAGACCTGCTGTTGTACGGCGACCTACTGTTACCGGAGCAGAACCTGCCCCACAAGGATATTCTGGGCTATGCTTTCGTGCTTTACCCACTGATGGAAATCGCCCCAGCACTGACCTACCCCGGGCGGCAGCAAACCGTATCAGAACTGGCCAGCCAGTCCGCCCTACCCCGCCATACACTAAGCCCGATTGACCTGGATTGCCTCAGGCAGTGAAGTGGGCTTGCAATTGGTGGATGAAATGATCCAGGCTGCGGTCAGGGTCGCCACTGATACGCGCCTTGATGCGCCCCCAAGGGGTACGGGTTTCCAACATTTCCGTGAACGTGACGCGCGTACCGCCCGGCACAGCGTTCAGGCGCGCCTGACGGGTACCTTTGCTGCCACGCTGGCGCATTTCCAGCAACAGCTCTTTCAGCGGCGTTTCCTTGAGTTTGCGTAGGGTAACGGCCTTGCCACCCTCTGACTGCTCGACCCAGCGCAGGCCAGCGTCGTCGTCAATCATCTGCATACTTTTCAGGTCAGAACGCCACTGCGCCTGACGCGGCAGGTCAGCCAGCGCTGCCCAGACCTCATCAGCGGAAGCCTTGATCAACTCAACCCGCGTGACCTGTTGATAGGGCGAAATCAATAACCCCAACAGCAGCGGCATTAACAAAAACAACAGGCTGACGCCCACAATAGCCCACATTAAACCATTTTCCATAGCATTTTCCACAAACGCAAAAACCCGGCAACGAGCCGGGCTTTGGAAAGAATCGCAGGAAACCAGACCAATTACTTGATCTTGGCTTCCTTAAACATGACATGTTTGCGCACAACCGGATCGTACTTGCTGAACTCCAGCTTGTCTGGCGTAGTACGCTTGTTCTTGGTTGTAGTGTAGTAAAAACCAGTTCCTGCGGAAGAAACCAGCTTGATCTTGTCGCGACCACCTTTCTTAGCCATTTGCTGTTACCTCCGTCAATTAAACTTTTTCGCCACGAGCGCGCAGGTCGGCAAGAATGGTGTCGATACCTTTCTTGTCGATGATACGCATACCTTTCGTAGAAACGCGCAGACTGACCCAACGATCCTCGCTTTCCACCCAGAAACGTTTGGAATGCAGGTTGGGCAGAAAACGGCGCTTGGTCTTGTTGTTGGCGTGCGACACGTTGTTACCTGTGATCGGACGCTTACCTGTTACCTGGCATACACGAGACATCGGGATACTCCAAATTCTGCGATTCTTGAACTCTAAAGGCGCGGAAGGATACCAGACCCCCCCCGCACAAGCAACCAGTACAAGCATTTTTTTACAACAGTACGGCCTGTTTCATCACGGCGACTGGCGCGGGCAAATCCGCCAGACCGTGAACCCGCTGCTGCAACTGCGCATGGAACATACGCGCCAGCTGCGGGGCAAGGTAGTTGTCGGGCGTATGCAGGAAAATCCGTGGGCGTTTGCCCTCTTCCAACCAACGCGCGGCCTGTGCCACCCAGCGGTCGAGCCAGGCATGGTTTTTCGCCAGCACGGGATGACCTATGTAACGCAGCACCGGCTGTTCCGCCGTCGCATCCAGCTGCACCGGCAGGCGCGGCTTTCTCGCCTGGGTTTCGCGGGTAGCAACATCCAGCGGCGGCGCGGCGTGTACCGGGCGGCTTTCAAAAATCACCCGATCCACGCCCAGGCGCTCCAGCAAAGCATTATAAGCCGCGCGTGCCTCCACCTGGGTGAAAAAAGCCGGATGCCGCACCTCCACCGCGTAACGGTAATCCGCTGGCAGACTGCGCAGAAAGCTTTCCAGCATCGGCATTTCACTGGGTGAAAAGGAAGCAGGCAGTTGCACCATCAGACCGTCCAGCCGCTGCCCCAGCGGCTCCAGACGTTGCAGGAACTCCTGCGTCTCCTTCCCCGCATGGATCAGGTGATGCTGATGGGTAATGGTGCGGGGAAATTTGAAGCTGAAACGGAAGCTTTCCGGCGTCGCATTCACCCAGCGCAACACCATCTCCACCGAAGGTACAGAATAGAAGGTGGTGTTGCCTTCCACCACGTTGAAGACCCTGGCGTATTGGGAAAGAAATTCCGCAGGCTTGGCATCCGCGCTGAACAGCGAACCCTTCCATTGCGCATTGGCCCACAAGGGTAAACCAAGGTAATAGGGCAGATTTTCCATCGCCATGATCTCAATATTTTAATATCAACAAGTTAACATAAAATATCAGTTACTTACAATAATGGCGCGACTAAACGGGCAATACTTTCCGCAAAACGTTGGCGTTTGCCCAAAAATTGGCGCTGTTGCGCCGTCACTTCGCGCACATTGGCGCAAATGGCCAGGAAATCCTGCTCCAGCCTGCCCGCGATTTCCGTGCCGTAAAAGAACACATTGCCCTCGAAATTGAGGCGGAAACTGCGCTGATCCATGTTCGCCGACCCCAAAGTGGCGAAATTGCCGTCTATCATGACCGCTTTGGCGTGCGGCATCGCCCGATCCATTTCAAACACCCGCGCCCCTGCCGCCAGCAGGTCGTCGATAAAGGAACGCCCCGCATACAACACCAACGGGTGGTCGGAACGCCCCGGCAACAGCAGGCGCACATCCACCCCGCGCAGCGCCGCCGTCTGCAAGGCCATCACAATCGGGCGGTCAGGCACGAAATACGGCGTCTCGATCCAGATACGCTGACAGGCCAGATTCATGGCAGCGAACAACAGGGTGTGGATGGCCTGCCAACGTTCATCAGCAGGTCCACTGGCAAGAAACTGCGCGCAAATGTCACCGGTTTCAGCAATGGCAGGGAAATAGGTTTCGCTGACCAAATCCTCACCAGTCGCGTGATACCAATCCTGACAGAACACTTCCTGCAAAGCGGAAGCCACCGGCCCACGAATACGTGCGTGCAAATCCTGCCATGGCTCTCCCCTGCCCGCGTACACATCCCCCACGTTCATGCCGCCAGTGAAGACCAGCTTGCCGTCAATCACCACCACCTTGCGGTGATTGCGGTTGTTCAGGTTCAGGCGACGGCTGAACAGGTTGACCTTGAGAAAGCGTTCCACTCGCCCACCCGCTGCCAGCAAGGGGGCAAAAAAGCGTTTGTTTGCCTGCCGCGAACCCACGTCATCGACCAGCAGCCGCACCTCCACACCACGCTGCGCCGCCCTGACCAGAGCATCACGCAGGCATGTCCCCGTGAAATCCGGTTCCCAGATGTAATAGACCAGATGGATGTGCAGGGTCGCGGCATCAAAAGCCTGTTCCAGCGCCGTAAACACGCTTGCCCCATCGCGCATGACCTCAACGGCATTGCCACCCAACGGGCCGACATCATCCAGTGTCCGCACCAGTTTCAGCAGGGAGGAGGAAAGGCCGTCGATTTGGCGTTCGCCATTCAGGCCAACCTGCACCCGTTGCAGCGCGGGAGCCAGTTTTTCCTCCACCTTGCGGCGTTTGCGGCGGCGCAAATGCAGCCGGGTAGTGCCAAACACCCAGAACCCCAGCAAACCGATGAATGGCAGCAACACAATCACCAGCACCCACGCCAGCGTCGCGCCGGATTCGCGGCGTTGCTGCACTACAGTGGGCAACAGGGTGGCGACGATCAGGATGTCCAGCAGTAATAGCGCCGAATTGAGGCCGCTGCTCAAATAAGTAAGCAACCTTGTTCCTTAACATTTTTCACAAGAACAAGGTTGTACAGGAATCTTCCCGCTTTTTGAAGATGGCGCTGCCAAGAGGCAATCTGACAGCAGTAACTGGCAAACTTACTCAGGGGCTTTCTCTATTTGCTGAATAAGCCCCTGAACCTCAGCTTGTTCCTCTGGACTGTCGTCCAACATCGGCAGCAGTTTTTTCCAGTGTTCCAGCGCTTTGGCCTTGTCGCCTTTTTCGGATGCGCCCAGCCCTGCCAGCCATAACGCGGTGACGTTTTCAGGCTCTTTCGCCAGTGCTTTGAGCGCCAGTTGCTCCCCTTCATCGGTCACTTTGCCGTCATTGCTCATCGCCAGCGCATCGGCCAGCAGCAGCATGACGCCCGCATCTTCCGGCTGTAACTCGTAGAGCTTGCGGTAGGCGTCGGCAGCTTCGGTGAATCGTTCCATGTTCATATAGGAACGCCCCAACATGTTCCAGCCATCCGGGTTGTTGGGGTTGGCTTCCAGCTTTTTACGCAAGCCTTCCACCATTTTGTTGATGTCAGGGGCTTGCTGCATACCACCAGTCATGGGGGGATGATCCGGGGGAAGTTCCTGTGCCTGCTGAGCGGTACTCTGCAAGGCTTCCGGCGTACCCAGCCAGCCATACAGGGCAAAGGCGGCTATCGGCACAAACAACCCTGTCACAATGGCTGTCATCTGCGGGGAAATGGTTTTGCGTGACGCGGGGGTGTTGTCCTGTTGCAGATCGATCAGCAGGGCTTTTTCCAGTTCGTCTTTGGAAGCCTGATATTCCGTAGCATCCAGTTCCCCGGCGGCGTTCATGCGCTCCAGTTCGGCCAGTTGTTCGCGGGCAATGCGGATGTTCTGTGCGTTGCGTTCCGAATCCTGTTGTGTCTTGGGTTGGCGTAACAAGGGGATCACCAGACCGGCAACCGCCAATACCACTAGCAGGAAAATGATCATCCAGAAAGTCATGGCTTGCCTCCGCCCAGCAGTTGTTCGGCACGTTGCCTGTCAGCCTCAGAGATGGGTTGACTGACCTGCCGGGATTTTTTACGCAGGAATGCGAACAGGATACCCAGCCCCAACAACATGAACAGTAACGGCCCTGTCCACAGTAACAGGGTGCTTTGCTTGACCGGTGGTTTATAGAGAACGAAATCCCCGTAACGGCTAACCATGAACTCAATGATTTCGTCGCGTGAAGAGCCAGCCATCACCAGTTCGTAAGTTTTGCCACGTAAATCGCGTGCCAGTTCGGAATTGGAATCCGCCAGATTCTGGTTCTGACAGACCAGACAGCGCAACTCGGCAATCATCTCGTTGTAGAGTGCTTCCTGTGTCGGTGTCTGGAACTGGTGAACTTCGATGCTGGCAAAAGCGGCCACGGGAGCCAGCAGCAACAGGATCAGCAACAGGCGTTTCATGGCGTGCCTCCCTTGCGCAATTCAGTCAGTAGCGGCAGGATTTTTTCTTCCACGGCTTTGCGGCTCATCGGGCCGATCTGTTTGTAACGGATAATGCCGTCACGGTCGATGATGAAGGTTTCCGGTGTACCATATACGCCCCAGTCCAGCCCCACTTTGCCTTTGGGGTCAGTCACAATGCGGGCAAACGGGTTGCCAAATTGCGCCAGCCAACGTTGTGCATCAGCAGGTGCATCCTTGTAATTCAGCCCTACTACCTTGATTTTTTGCTCCGCAACCAGATCGGTCAGCACAGGGTGTTCACGCTGGCATTCGCCGCACCAGGATGCCCACACATTCAGCAACCATACCTCACCTTTGAGTGAAGAGCTGGAAAATATATCGGCATCTGTATTCAGCTGTGCCGCATCAATTGCGGGGGCAGGTTTGCCGATAAAGGGGGAAGGCACTTCGCGCGGGTCAAGTTTCAGGCCGACTGCCAGCAACACGACCAGCAGCAGGAATGCACCCAATGGCAGGAAATATTTAAGCATTGGTTTCCCCTTATACTTTCAGGCGATAACGCCGGTCAAACGCAGCCAGTACCCCGCCGATGGACATGAAGATTGCCCCCAGCCAAATCCAGCGGATGAAAGGCTTATGGTACACCCGCAGGCTCCATGACTCGCCTTCCAGCGGTTCGCCCAGCGCCACAAACAAGTCGCGGAACAACCCGGCGTCAATTCCGGCCTCGGTCATCGGCATGGTCTGTACCCGATAAACCCGTTTCTGCGGTTCCAGATGACTAATCTGTTTGCCTTCACGGGTGATGTTCACCGCACCTTGATAGGCATCGTAATTATCCCTGGAAACCTTCTTTACGCCTTCAAACTTGAAATCGTAGCCAGCCAGTTGGTATTGCTGCCCGGCGGTGAGGCGCACGTCCTTTTCCATGCTGTATAGCGAGGTCAGACTGATACCGATGATGGTGACAGCCATGCCGACGTGGGCAAGGGCTGTACCCCACACCGAAGCGGTACGTTTCTGTCTCCATGCCCAGAATACGGTGGTGACAGTGATCCACATAGCCATGACCAGACCCACGGCTTCCATGATTTTCCAGTCGTATTGCAGCAGCAGGGAAAGCAACAGGCCAACGCCCACGGCAATAATCACCATCAAGACCAGATTGGCTCCCAATCGGTTGATAGTGTCACGTTTCCAGCGCAGCAATATGCCCAGTCCCATAACGATCACCAGCGGAATACCCAGCGGCACGATTACGCTGTTGAAATAGGGCGGCCCGACGGAAATCTTGCCGATGCCCAGCGCATCCATCAGCAGCGGATACAGCGTGCCCAACAATATGGTCGCGGCCATAACCACCAGAATCACGTTATTGAGCAGCAAGCCTGTTTCCCGCGAAAACAACTGGAAACTGACATCGGATTTGAAACGGTCGGCGCGCAGCGCATACAGCATCAGCGACAAGCCCACCACCACAGCGAGGAACAGCAGGATGAACAGCCCGCGCCCCGGATCGCTGGCAAACGCATGTACTGAAGTCAGCACCCCGGAACGCACCAGGAAGGTTCCGAGCAGACTCAGCGAGAACGCAAACACAGCCAGCAACACCGTCCACGCCTTGAAGGTGGCGCGTTTCTCGCTAACGGCCAGCGAATGGATCAGTGCCGTACCCACCAGCCATGGCATCAGCGAAGCGTTTTCCACCGGATCCCAGAACCACCAGCCACCCCAGCCAAGTTCGTAATACGCCCACCAGCTACCCAGTGCGATACCCAGGGTCAGGAATACCCAGGCGATATTTGTCCACGGGCGCACCCAGCGCGTCCACGCCGCATCCAGCTTGCCACCCAGCATCGCCGCCACGGCAAACGCAAACGCCACCGAAAACCCGACGTAACCCATGTACAGCATCGGCGGATGCACCGCCAAACCGGGGTCTTGCAGCAACGGATTCAAACTACGTCCATCCGGTGGGGCAGGAATCAGCCGCTCAAACGGGTTGGAAGTCACCAGCAAAAACAGCAGGAAACCTACCGCTACAAAGCCCATCACCCCCAGCACCCGCGCCAGCATGACCCGTGGAATGCTGCGGCTGAACACCGTCACCGCACCCATCCACAAACTCAGGATCAGCGCCCACAACAGCAAAGAGCCTTCATGCGCCCCCCACACCCCGGAAATCCGGTACAGCAACGGCAGGCTGGAATGCGACGTGGAAGCCACATACTTCACTGAAAAATCAAAAGTAATAAAGGCGTAAGTCAGGCAGCCATAGGAGAGCAGCATAAACAGTAACTGCATCCGCGCCGCCGGTTTGGCAATGCCTATCCAGCGTTCGTTGCCAAGCATTGCGCCCAGCAATGGCAACACAGTCAGCACCACCGACACCACCAGCGCCATGATCAGGGCAAAGTGACCGATTTCAGGGATCATTTTGCCTCCTGACCGGGTTTGTGGGGGAGGGAATCCGCCACTTCCGGCGGCATGTAGTTTTCATCGTGTTTGGCCAGCACTTCCTGCGCCTCGATCACGCCATCCGGCAGCAAGCGGCCACGTGCGATGATGCCTTGCCCTTCGCGGAACAGGTCGGGCAGGATACCGGTGTATTTCACCGTCACGGTTGCGGTCATGTCGGTCAGGTCGAAACGCACATCCAAGCTGTTGGGGTCACGCTTGACTGTGCCTTCCACTACCAGCCCGCCGACGCGGAAATCATGGTTGGCCGGAGCCTGCCCCGCCTTGATGTCTTTCGGTGAGTAGTAAAACATCATGTTCTGGTTAAAAGCCTGCAACACCAGCGCGGCGGCAATGCCAACCCCCAGCACCAGCGCCAGGATCAGCCACAAACGTTTCTTACGGACAGGTGTCATGGTGTATTCTCCAACTCATGAAAATCCGCCGCCTTGCGCAAAATCTCCCGGTGTTTCTGCATCGGCAACAGCACGTTCAGCAGCAACACCACGCAGGCAATGCCCAGCGCAGGCCAGACATACAGGGCATAGCCGCCCATGTGGAAAAACTCAGCCATCGTTTTCCTCCACCAGTTGTTTCACCCACTTGCGCGGCAGTTCGCGTTCCAGCAACTCATTGCGGGTACGCAGCAGCAGGCTGATCGCAAAAAATACCTTGAATGCGCCCGCCATCAGCAGTAACGGAATCAGCATGTCGATGTGGATGGAAGGCTTGTCGAACTTGGTCACGGTCGCGCCCTGATGCAGCGTGTTCCACCATTCCACCGAGTAATGGATGATCGGAATATTGACGATGCCCACCAACGCCAGAATCGCCACGGCGCGGGAAGCCATGCGCTTGTCTTCGATCGCGTTATACAGGCCGATCACGCCCAGATACAGGAACAACAGGATCAGCTCCGAAGTCAGGCGTGCATCCCACACCCACCAGGTTCCCCACATCGGCTTGCCCCACAGCGAGCCTGTCACCAGCGCGATGAAGGTGAAACTCGCCCCAATCGGCGCGCAACTGACCATCACCATTTCCGCCAGCTTCATGCGCCAGATCAGCGCAATCGCGCCGCAGACCGCCATCACCATATAGACGAACATCGACAGCCATGCTGCCGGTACATGCACGTAGATAATGCGGAAGGAATCCCCCTGCTGGTAATCCGCCGGTGCTGTTACCAGTCCGCCGTACAGCCCGGTTGCCAGCAAGACGGCAAACAACACCCATAGCCACGGCAACAATTTGCCGGAGATTTGATAGAACCAGACCGGCGAACCCATGCGGTGGAACCAGCGCATGAACAATCCGGGCTTTTTTGGAGAAACGGGGTTAATGTGTGAGGCATTACTATTCATTGTGAAACACTCATCCTCAAAGCGGCGGCAATTGCTACTGGAGCCAGCGTTACAGACAGCACCAGCATCGCTGCCAACAAGTACAGTTGCCCACTGACCGGCAATCCGGCAGCCGCAGCATCAATGGCGTTACTGCCAAAAATCAGTACCGGCACGTATAGCGGCAGCACCAGCAGAGCCAGCAACATACCGCTGCGTTTCAGGCTTACCGTTAGCGCCACGCCAATCGCGCCAACGAAACTCAGCACTGGCGTGCCCAGCAACAGGGTCAGCTCGGCAATGCCAATGGAATGTGCATCCAGCCCGAAGGACACTGCCAGTAACGGTGCCAGCAACAGCAGCGGAACTGCGCTGACCAGCCAGTGCGCCAGTACCTTGGCTGTCACCATCACCGGTAGCGGCTGTGGACTAAGCACCAGTTGTTCCAGCGTGCCGTCTTCATAATCCGTGCGGAACAGGTTGTCTGCCGCCAATAACGCCGCCAGCAATGCAGCTACCCACAAAATCCCCGGCGCAATGGTTTGCAGCAGCTTCGGGGAGGGGCCGACACCCAGCGGAAACAGCAATGTCACCAACGTAAAAAACAGCAACGGATTGAGGATTTCATTACGGTGGCGGAACGCGACCATGAAATCCTGCTTCAACAGGGCGGCGAAGGCGCTGGCTACCCGCATCAGGCCGCCAGTACCAGTCGCTGGACATGTGAACCTTGCAGCCCGACATCGTGATGGGATGTCATGATGGCGCTTCCCCCCTGTTGCAGATGTTCGCTGAGTATGGACTCAAACAGCTGGATTCCGGCTTTATCCAGTGCTGCCTGCGGTTCATCAAGAATCCACAGCTTGGCGCTGGAAAGCAGCAGGCGGGAAAGGGCAAGGCGGCGTTTCATGCCTGCCGAGAAGTGACGGGGAAAACGATTCCCGTTACCCGCCAGCCCCATCTGCTCCAGTACGTATTTCAGTGGGGAGGATGGGGAACGGGGGGGACTCAAAGCCTGCATCATCTGCAAATTTTCCAGCGCGGTGAGGTCTTCCTTGATGCCGTTGGAATGCCCCAGCCACACAAACTGCTGGCGGTATTCCGCACCCCATGCCGCAATCGGTTGCTGTTGCCACAACACCTGACCGGCATCCGCTTCCCGTAAACCGGCCAGTGTTTTCAGCAGGGTGGTTTTGCCGCTACCGTTGCGGCCTTCCACCAACAGCAACTGCCCGGCTTCCAGAGTGAAAGCCAGATCCCTGAACAGGGAACGATACCCTCGTGTGCAATGAAGACCTGCAACTTCCAGCAGCATGAAACCTCGCGTTTTACCCGAACATATCGGCGGTGATGTTTTTCAGCCAGCTATAGGCGTATTCCGCTTCCAGTTCCCGGTCGCGCTCAGATGCGCCCAGTGGTGAAATTCCCCCGGAATCAGGAACGGGGACTATTTGCCCACCTTCCAGCCTGTAGACTGCCGCCACGGAAATCCCGTGACCCGGTGCAATTACACTATAGCAAGTGTTGACGTAGGAGGGTTCGGGAACTGGCTGTCCATTGACGGATGTCACGATTGCGGCAGCGCACACCTTGCCTTGCGAATTGGCTGCATAGCCGGACTTGGGCATCTTGCCCGCCACGCTGGAATCGCCGATGACGTACACATCCTTGTGGAGGGTGGATTCAAAGGTGCGTTGGTCAACCGGACACCAGCCGCTTTCATCGGTAAGACCTGCGGCGAAGGCAATGGCTCCGGCTTTTTGCGGTGGAATGATGTTGATTACGTCACCGGTAAAGTCTTCCAGTTCGCCAGTTACGGTCATGGCATCCGGGTTGACTGCGCTGATTTTGCCGCCTTGCTCGCCGGACACCCACTCGATCATGTCACCGTAGTGCATCTGCCAGCCCTGGGTGAACAGACCCTGTTTGGAGAAACCAGCTTTGTCGTCAAGGATGATAACTTTGGACTTGGGATTGTGCTCCTTCAGGTAGCTGGCAATCTGCGCGGCGCGTTCATACGGCCCCGGCGGGCAGCGGAACGGGTCAGGTGGAGCAGTGATGATAACCGTGCCGCCATCTTTCATGCCTTCCACTTGTTTACGCAGCAGAGTGGTTTGCGCACCGGCTTTCCAGGCGTGGGTAATTTTGCTTTCGGCCAGTTCCGCGCTGTAGCCTTCGATCGCTTCCCATTTGAAATCGACGCCGGGGGAAACCACCAGCTTGTCGTAAGGGACTTCCTGACCACCCGCAGTGACGGATTTTTTCACCGGGTCGATGGCGGTGACTTCGGCGATGATGACTTTCACCCCATGCCCTTCCAGCCCCTTGTAGTTGAAGGTCAACGACTTGAGGTCGCGTTCCCCCGACAGGACTTCGTTACTGAGCGGGCAGGAAATGAATTCTGCGTTCTTTTCGATCAGGGTAACTTCAATGGATGGGTCGGCCATGCGGATGTATTTGGCGACAATCGTGCCGCCATAGCCGCCACCGACCACCACCACGCGGGCTTTGGCAGCGGCAGTGGTCTTTTCAGTATCCGCAGCGGATGCATACAGCGGGAAGCCGCAAGCCGACAGGAAAGCGATTCCGCCCGCACCCCTGATAAAATCACGGCGTGACATTTTGCTCATTTCTTCTCCTCCTGCTGGCTGGCGTAATAGTGGCTGAGGGCTTCAATTTCTTCCTGTGACAGTTTCTGCACCCGTTGGCGCATTTTCAGCGGCTGGGTGCTGGAACGCTTGATGTCGTGCAGGTCGATCAGCAGGTTGTTCAGGTAAGCACGCCATTGTCCGGCGATGCGTGGGGTTTCCTTGCTGCCGTTCACTGCGCCGCCCTGTTCGTGGCAGGATTCGCAGTTTTCCTTGTGAATTTTCTGCCCTTCCTTGGCCAGCTTGGGGTCAAACTCGGCCTTGGCGCTGACCCATTCCTGGTTAGCAAAAAAATCCGCCAGTTCTTTCACTTCCCTGTCGGAATAGCCTCGAGCCAGTCGCCCCATGATGGTGGAAGGGCGTGCGCCGGACTTGAAGTCCTGCATGGTTTTGACGAAATAGCGTTCATCCAGCCCTGCCAGTGATGGCATGGTTTCGCCAGCGCTGTGCCCATTCGTGCCGTGACAGCCTGCGCACGTGTTCGCCAGCATGGAAGGGGTGCGGATAACGTCGGGCGCTGCTGCCGGGGCAGGCACGGCGGCTGTTGGCGCAGCAGGGTCGGCAGGTGCGGCTGGCAACGGTTTTTTCACCGGGTCACAGCCACTAACCAGCGTACATTTGTATGGCGAGGATTTTTCAGCCGTATTGGCCGGAGACTTGTCGTCAGCGTAGGCTGTCTGGAACAAGGTCAGGGCAGCGAGCGCCACAATCAGTTTACTTGGGCGAGGATTCATGGCTTGACCTCCTTCTGCGGCTCAGGCTTGGGCAGACTGTGCGGTAATGCTTCCGCTTTTTCTTCTGCCGTCAGCCTGTTGTCAATCCAAGTCATGACCTCATCCAGTTCTTTTTTGTCCGGTTGCAGTTTTTTGGCTTCCTCGAAAGCAGCCCTAGCGGTGGTGTAGCGCCCGGTATGCAGGTAGGAAATCCCCATGCCGATGAATGCGCCTGCATTTTTGGGATCTTTGCCGATGGCCTGCTGGAAAATCGGGATGCTTTCGCTGTATTTCTGGGATGCCATCAAGGAGCCGGCCAGCCGCGAAAGCGCCAGCGAGGAGGCAGGTTCTTTTTCCACGGCTTGCCGGTAAAGGGTGGTGGCTTTTTCCCAGTCGCCACTGGTGGAGGCTTTTTCCGCCTCGGCCATCAGATCCTGGTTGTCGGCGGCGAACGCCCCGGCTGGGGAGCCGCATAACAGCAGGATGGCTAAAAGCGTGCTGTATCTGTTCATGTATAAACTCCTGAAACGGGTTAATGACACGCGATAAAAACCGCGTACCCCGTCGGGGCAGGATACGCAGTTACAGGAGGTTTATTTGAGCGCGCCTTTGCCGTAGCGCTCTTCGTAGCCTTTGCGAACCTTGTCGATCTGTTCCTTGCTCAGGCCGTTGAAGTACCAGTCGTGGCCTTCGATGTCGCCGAAGTGCTTTTTCAGCATTTCGTCCGCTTTGGCGGTGTTGCCATCCTTGTGCATGACCACTTCTTTCAGCTCAGGAATCCACTCGAAGTAGGTGTTCTTGGCTACATCGTAGATACCGTGCCACCAGGCGTAGTCCGGGCCACTCATGGATGCACCGTGACGGGCGCGGCGGCCTTCATGGTGCCAGATTTCCCACCAGACCCATTCGATCTTTTCGTCAAATGGTGCAGGGGTGATGTAGCCTTCTTTCTTCAGGTCTTCCATCATGGCGGCGATGGGTTTGGCGAACTTGTCGTTGTACAGGTCAACCAGATCATCGAACTGCTTGTAGTGGCCAGTCACCATGCCTTCGCTGTGGCAGGCCAGACACACGCTCTTCATCTTGTTGCGGCGGTCTTCCCAGGTCAGCACTTCAACGACCTTGGATTCCTTGGCGACATCGCCCACTTTGGGCAGCGGATCAGGGCCGCCTTCCGGTACATCGAATTCCTGACCGTTTTCCAGTTTGACCAGATTGAGCTTTTTGGAAATCGGTGGGCGCAACGTCCAGGAAATGCGTTCGCCGACGTTGTGGGTCTTGCCTTCCTTGCCGCCAGCACTCATGTGGCAGGTGGCGCAGGTGGGGGCGGCGGAATAGTCGATACCGGCAACCCATTTGTCAGAGTCGAGGTTCATTTTGTCTACGCTGGCACGGTAAACGATGCCATGCTTGGATTCGTTGTAAATTTCGATTTGCGGATGGTCAGGGCCGACGTGGCACTTGCCGCAGGTGTCAGGAGTACGGGCTTGTGCCTTGGAGAAGCCGTGACGGGCGTGGCAGGCGCTGCATGAGCCTTTGCTGCCATCCGGGTTGATACGACCGATACCGGTGTTTGGCCAGCTGCCGGGGGTCGGCTTGCCGTCTGCCCCGATTTCGATGGTGCCACCGTGGCATTGCTTACAGCCAACAGTTACCGCCGCAGGGCCGCCGATAACTTCACCCATCAGGTTATCCAGCGAATTGAGGATGTCACCAGCCTTGGCGTGGTGGGAGCCGTCCATTTCCTCGAATTCGGTCTTGTGGCAGGTGGAACAGTCTTTGGGGGTGACGATAACGGATATGCGCTCACCTTCGTGTTCAAAACCGTCCTTGTCTTCCGGCTTGGCTTGGTGGCAGTCAAGGCAGTTGACGCCGGACTGGCCGTGCTGGCTATGATTCCATTCCTGGGTCAGGCCGGGGGATTCGGCCAGATGGCATTCAACGCACTCCTTGCCCTTTGGGTTGCCCCAGTCTTTGCCGATTTCGCCAGTGGGGCGGGCGGCCTGAAGTGGATTGCTGAATAATAACAGGGCAAATAATAAACCCAGCCATAGCTTAATAGACGGATGGAATAACCCACCCACACGATACCGTTCCATTATGTGGCTCCTCTCTAGCGTGACAAAACACTTGTATCTAAAAACTTTTTTGTTTTTTTACCACAGTGTTTGAATGGAAATCCTTGATGGTGCTCAAGAACAAAAATATAAGTAAACGCTTATGTTTTAGAAAAATTGATTAATATCACAATGGTGGTGAGGCGCCATTTTCACCACCACTTGATTAAAGGTTCGTCTTATGAAAATCAGGTAACGTCTACTTCGGCAGAATCCGTTGCTCCCTTATTATCCTTCCAGGTGAGTTTTAATTTATCACCAACTGCACCTTTATATTGGAAAGACATAAAGGGATTCTTGGAAACAGACGCACCCCAATAAACATTTACCAATGGCGCATCTGCTTTGGTGACAGTAATTTCCTGGATGAAATGAGCCGGGACAATTTCGCCGGTCGCTTTGTCCTTGCGCAGGCCGGTTTCCATTGGGTGGGTGATCAGCGCCTTGACTTCGACGGTTTCGCCTTCCGCCTTGGCTTTCAGTTTGATGCTTGACATTACAGTGTTCCTCCCCGAATCAGGCGCAGCCGCCGACGGTTACCTTGACTTCTTTTTTGGCCGAATAAACCTTGTCGCCGGACTTGACCAGCACCACAACATTGGAGGTTTTGCCAAACTTGAGCACCACAGCCGCTACCGGGTCTACACCTTGAGTGAGTACGAAGGTTGAGGCTAGCGGCATCGGATTGGTTTCCACCAGGAAGCTGATTTCGGACACATCCGGCAGAGTGGTGGATGCCTTGACCCGAACGGTAGCGCCATTGGCGGCAACATCCGGGGCGTCAATGCTGATGTCGGCGGATTCTTCGGGAGTTGCGCCCATGGCTTTCAGGGCCTCATCCAGGGATTTGGATTCAAATGCGGTAGCGCGGGTTTCATCAGCCAGCAACAGGCGTGGAGCCAGCAAACCGGCATTGGCAGCGAGGCCGATTGTACCGGCTGCCAGCGTACCGCGCAGGAATGTTCTGCGGTTCATCTCAATGTTCCTCTCTAGCGTTTAATTAATATACTGCTTGCGCAGTTGTTCAAGGTCGTATACGTGTATGGATGTGCGCTCCACCCGGATCAGCCCCTTGTCCGACAGGACATGCAGCTCACGGGAAAAGGTTTCCGCCGACAGATTCAGGCTGGATGCGACCACCGCCTTGCTGACCGGCAATGAAACCACGCCTTGTGTCCGGTTTCTGCCAACCGGCTGGGCATTTTGCAGCAGGAAGTCGTTGACCCGCTGGTGGGCATTGCGCAGGCAGCAGACATACATGCCTGCCAGCAACTGGTTGATGCGCGCACATGCCAGTTCCAAAAAGATACTGCCCATTTCCGGCCATTGCTGGATTCCATCCAGGATGGCATTTCGGTCGATGCATAATAAGTCGGACTGGGTAATGGCCTGCGCGTAAACAGGCGCTTCATGGGGTTTGAAAATGCCTGCCTCGCCAAATGTTTCACCGGGCAAAACCACGTCAATGGTGCGTTCGTTACCGCTGGCGGCGATAATGCCCAGCCTGATTCGCCCTGCTTTTAAACAAAATATGCCAGGACATTGATTGCCGTTTTCAAACAGGCGTTCCTGCCGGGAAACTGCCAGTCGACGGGAATGGTCCAGTAAATATTCCTTTTGTGGGCGCGGCAATTTTTTAAAACACTTGAAGGCTGATAATCCGTCATCTCCCAAAAGGTTTCCCTCCTGCAATATAGGGTGAAAGGTTTTACACCCCTAAAGCCTGTATTTATTTATAGTGGGTTTTTCTTAATCGAGGTTGTATTCCTTCTTCTGTTCGTCACTCAAAGGGGAAACATCCGGCAATTCATGGGCAATACCTTTATGGCAGTCGATACAGGTTTTACCTTCCTCAAAGGCTGCCGGATGTTGGGCAGAGCCGCGCGGCCCCTGCATGGTGTAATCCATGTAGTCGTAGTTGTGGCAATTGCGGCATTCACGCGAGTCATTGGCTTTCATCCGTTCCCACTCGTGGGTGGCCAGTTCCAGCCGCTTGGCATCAAATTTTTCCGGGGTGTCGATTGTACCCAGCGCCTTGTGGTACAGCTCGTTGCTGGCCTTGATCTTGCGGATGATCTTGTGTGTCCAGTCCTTGGGCACATGGCAGTCCGGGCAGCTTGCCCGCACCCCGGTACGGTTGGCGTAGTGGATGGTGTTGCGGTATTCCTGATACACGTTGTCCTTCATTTCGTGACAGGAAATACAGAATGACTCGGTATTGGTCAGCTCCAGCACGGTGTTGAAACCGCCCCAGAAAATAATCCCGGCCACAACACCGATCAGCATGACGGTAATGACCGACCACTTGTTCAGGAAGCGTGACAAACCTTTCAACATGATGGAACCTCCATTTATTTCAGGGTGTTATTTGTTCAGTTCATCAACAGGTTTGAACTCGTTTTCAATCAGTGGCGCCGCATCAACCTGGGGTACATGGCACTGGGTGCAGAAGTAACGGCGGGCAGCCAGGGTGGAATGATCCTTGCCATCACGATCCTTGAAATGGGTCTGGCTGATCTTGGTAGCTCCTGACTCCTTGTACTTGTCCCAGCTATGGCAGGACATGCACTTGTTGTTGTTGACGGTGATGCGGTACTCGTCGACCTTGTGCGGAATCAGTGGTGGCTGCTGAAAGTAGTTGCGGTCGAGAGCCGCACCATCCAGACGGTGTTTGATTTCCGGGGCAGCGCTGTCAGCGTCAGGGGCAGCGCCGCCAATTTCACCGATCTGGCCAGTGAATTCGGCTACGTCAGTGGGAGCTGCGCTGGCGCTGGTATCCCCTCCGGTACTGGCGGTAGTGGTTTCCGCTGGTTTGGCTTCTTCGGCAGGCGCAGTAGCGGTATCTGCCGGTTTGGCTTCCTCTGCCGGAGCGGCTGCGCTATCCGCAGGTTTGGCCGCGTCTTCGGCATACAGATTAGCCGCCATCCCGCCCAATGCCAGGCTGAGAACAATGTTCAGGATAAATGTTTTTTTCATGACACGACCTCTTTCACTTCTTTGGCAAGTACGTTGTGAGTGGTGTTGTGCACACGCACGTCAAACCGGAAAACATCCTTGGCGCACACATCAATGCAGCGCCCACAATTGGTGCAATGGCCGGAGGTAATCACCGGGCCAAAGCCTTTGGCCTCCCCCTTGAGCGGCAGCTTGATCACCTGCGGCTCGGGGCAAACCTTGAAACAATCCATGCAGTCATCACACTGCGCCCGTTGGAAGGCGCTGACGCGCAGCACGCTGGCCTGACCCAACAGGCCGTAAAACGCGCCCACCGGACACAGGCTGCCACACCAGGCATGACGGCTGACCAGCAAATCCAGCAGGAAAATGGCGATGATCACACCCCAGCCCAGCCCCATGCCGAACACCAGCCCACGGAACACCATCGACACCGGGTTGACCAGTTCCCAGGCAAGCGTGCCGGTGATCAGCGCCAGCAGCAGGGTAAAACCCAGAATCCAGTAACGGGTGTCGCGGCTGATGTGAGCACCCCCCTTGATAGCCAATTTGTCGCGCAACCAGGCAGCGGCATCCGTCACCATGTTGATGGGGCAAACCCAACTGCAATACACCCTGCCACCGACCAGCAGGTAAAACGCCAGCACGATGGCCGCGCCGATAAAGCCGGTCGTGACCGGCCACAATCCGGCCAGCAGCGACTGCAACAGCACGTAAGGGTCGGTCAGTGGCAACACATCCAGCGTCAGGCTGGAAGCCAGATTGCCTTTCACCAGCCACACTTCGGTCTGCTTGGCGATCCACGGGCTGAGCATGAACAACGCCAGAATGCCGATCTGGCTGATGCGCCGCAGGATCAGATACTTGTGCGCACCGACCCAGCCTTTCAGCCTGACAGCCTCCGCCCCCACGATTTTCTCTTTTAGCCCCTCTCCCCTTAGAGGGTCGCCGCCATGGCGGCTGGGTGCGGGGTTGGGGTGAGGGGTTCTTCCGCCAGCCATCAGGGCGCTCCTTTGCGATTAAGCGTTTCCAGCGGATTGTCCGGGAATGGCGAATCGCTTCCGGCAGGTGGCGTGCTGCCTTGTGGCAAGCCTTCCTGCGGCTGCGGGTCAATCACCAGACCTTTACCTTCGTAGTCGTAACGCATCCCTTCCGGCAGGTTGAACTTGTGTTCGGTATCCGGCGCAACCAATGCTTCCCCGCCGTGTTTGGCTTTCTCTTTCCAGCCGAAACGGTAGTGGCCGGAACCACCGGATTTCGCCAGATGGGTCGGGATCACCTTGATGGCAGCCTCGCCGTCGACAATGCAGGCTTCCTCGCATTTGCCGCAGCCGGTGCAATCGCTGGAATGCACCACCGGAATGAAGAAAGCGTGCCTGCCGGTGCGGGCGTTATGCTGTTTTTCCAGCGTGATCGCCTTGCCGCGTACCGGGCAGACGTTGTAACAGACTTCGCAACGCAAACCCTGGAAGGCGATGCAACCTTCCTGATCGACAACCACGGCCAGCCCCATACGCGACTGGTTGATGTCGGTCAGATCATGATTCAGCGCCCCGGTCGGGCAGGCTTTTACGCAGGGGATGTCCTCGCACATTTCGCAGGGAATCTCCCGCGCGGTGAAATAGGGCGTACCCAATGCCACCGTTTCGCCCACTTTCGCCAGCTTCAGCGTGTCGTAGGGGCAATCCCGCACACACAAGCCGCAGCGCACGCACGCTCCCAGAAAATCCTCCTCCGCCAACGCACCGGGTGGGCGCAGGGCAGGTGCGGGCAGGGCGCGTGACTGGCGGCTGTACAGCCCCAGCACCAACGCACCCAGCCCGACCGCACTGGCTGTCTTCAGTGTGGAGAGAAGAAACTGGCGGCGGGTAGCTTCCATCGTTATGCCTTACGCCTTTTCCACCTTGACCGCACACTTCTTGTAGTCGGTCTCCTTGGAAATCGGGCAGGTGGCGTCCAGCGTGACCTTGTTGATCAGGCGGCTGGCGTCGAACCATGGCACGAAAATCAGCCCCTTGGGCGGCTTGTTACGGCCACGGGTTTCGAGGCGCGCGACAATATCACCACGGCGGCTGGAAACCTTGACCGGCATCCCGCGTTGCAGGCCGAGATCCTTGGCGTCATCCGGGTTCATGAATACTTCCGCATCCGGCACGGCGCGGTACAGTTCAGGCACGCGGCGGGTCATGGAGCCGGAGTGCCAGTGCTCCAGTACACGCCCGGTGCACAGCCACAGCGGGAATTCCTTGTCCGGTGATTCGGCTGGCTCTTCATACGGTAAGGCGATGATTTTGGCCTTGCCATCCTCGTTGCCGTAGAATTTGACCTCGCCTTTTTCGCCTTTGACGTGCGGGTCAAAACCTTCGCGGTAACGCCACAGGGTTTCCTTGCCGTCAATGACCGGCCAGCGTAGGCCGCGCGCCTTGTGGTAGGCGTCGAATTCGCCGAGTTCGTGGCCTTCATGGCCTTCCAGACCGAAACGGCGGTATTCCTCGAACAAGCCCTTTTGCAGGTAGAAGCCGAAGTCTTCCATCTCCTTGTTGGCGTAAACGTTGCCGGAGTCGTCTTTCACATCCTGTTTGGCGAACTTGTCGACGGAACCGTTGCGGTACAGGACTTCGTACAGGGTCTTGCCTTTCAGCTCGGGTTTTTTCGCAATCAGCTCTTCCGGCCAGGCTTCTTCCACCTTGAAACGCTTGGAGAACTCGACCAGCTGCCATACGTCGGAACGGGCTTCGCCCGGCGCGCTCACCTGTTGCCGCCAGAACTGGGTGCGGCGTTCGGCGTTACCATACGCGCCTTCCTTTTCCACCCACATCGCGGTTGGCAGGATCAGGTCGGCGGCCATCGCAGTCACGGTGGGGTAAGGGTCGGAAACCACGATGAAGTTGTCTGGGTTACGGTAGCCGGGCCAGCCTTCCTCATTCATGTTGGCGGCGGCCTGCATGTTGTTGGTGCATTGCACCCAGTAAACGTTGAGTTTGCCGTCTTTCAGCATCCGGTTCTGTAACACGGCGTGGTAGCCGATTTTGCCGGGGATGGTGCCTTCCGGCAGTTGCCAGATTTTTTCGGCGAAATCACGATGCTCTTTCTTGTTGACGACCAGATCGGCTGGCAGACGGTGAGAGAACGTGCCGACCTCACGCGCCGTACCGCAAGCGGATGGCTGACCGGTCAGGGAGAATGGCCCGTTGCCCGGTTCGGAAATCTTGCCGGTCAGCAGGTGGATGTTGTACACGAGGTTGTTTGCCCAGGTGCCACGGGTATGCTGGTTGAAACCCATAGTCCAGTAGGAAACCACTTTGCGGTTCGGGTCGGCGTATTGCTGCGCCAGCTTTTCCAGGTTTTCCTTGGGTACGCCGGATAGTTCGCTGGCTTTTTCAACCGTGTATTCGCTGACAAACTTCTTGTAAGCCTCGAAATCAATCGGATCCATTTTGCCGGGGTTGCCCTTCGGCTTGCCGTCTTCACCGGGGTAGCCGTTGGCGTTGGATGCCTGTTCCAGCGGGTGTTTAGGGCGCAGGCCATAGCCGATATTGGTCACACCCTGCATAAAGTTGACGTGTTTTTCGACGAAATCCTTGTTCACCGCATCGTGTTCGATGATGTAGTTGGCGATGTAGTTGAGGATGGCCAAATCGGTCTGCGGCTTGAACACCAGCGGATTGTCGGCCAGTTCAAAACTGCGGTGCTCGTAAGTAGACAGCACATGTACCTGCACATCCTTGCCAGTCAGGCGGCGGTCAGTCAGGCGCGACCACAGGATCGGGTGCATTTCCGCCATGTTGGAACCCCACAGCACGAAGGTGTCGGCGTGTTCCAGATCGTCATAACAACCCATCGGCTCGTCCATGCCGAAGGTACGGATGAACCCGGCCACGGCGGAAGCCATGCAGTGACGCGCGTTCGGGTCAATGTTGTTGGAGCGGAAACCGGCTTTCATCAGCTTGGAAGCCGCATAGCCCTCCCACACCGTCCACTGGCCGGAGCCAAACATGCCGATGGTGGAAACCATTTCGTCGACGGTTTTACCCTTGTTGATTTCCTGATCCTTTTTCAGTGCGGCCTTCCATTTTTCGGCCATGATGTCGAAGGCTTCTTCCCAGGAAACCGGGGTGAACTCGCCTTCCTTGTCAAACTTGCCGCCGCTTTTACGCAGCATCGGCGTGGTCAGACGGTCTTTGCCGTACAGGATTTTGGGCAGGAAATAACCCTTGATGCAGTTGAGGCCACGGTTGACCGGCGCATCCGGGTCGCCCTGGCTGGCCACCACGCGCCCATCCTTGACGCCGACCAGTACGGAACAGCCGGTGCCGCAGAAGCGGCAGGCTGCCTTGTCCCAGCGGATGTCCTTGTCGCCTGTGGCTTCTTCAGCTCTGGCGTTTAAGCCCGGAATAGTGATACCCGCAGCGGCAGCCGTCGCGGCAATTGCATTTGTCTTGATAAAGTCTCGGCGTGTCAGTTTCATGATTGGCTCTCACTTTGGGTAACTTCGAGTTCTTCGGCGTGGTGGTAGATCAGGGAGGCGGACAGCACGCCCTTCATGGTCTGTAACTGGTTGAGTGCTTCGGCGGCCTCGGTGTAATCGTCGGCTTCCACCGTCACTACCAGCTTGCCTTCCGGGCTGTCGGCATGAATTTCCAGCCCCGGAATTGCCAGTAACTGCTGTTTCATGGCCTCGCGCTGTTCGAGGCGGATTTGCACCAGCACGCCGCAGATGTTGGTAAGGGCTGTGTTGGGTGTGGCTGTCATGCGGCGATTTCCTCCTGACGGGGCATATTCTTGATGTCAACGGCGTTGACCGGGCAAACACTGAGGCAGGCTCCGCAACCGGTGCAGTTTTCCTGCTGGATATGGGGAACGGCGACGGCGCGAGTCTGTAGCTGGAAGCGGATGGCGCGTGCATCGCAGTGGTCACCACAGGTGCGGCATACCACGCCGTTCAGCGACAGGCAGGATGGCTGGATCGTGACCGACAGGTTCCAGGCATTGCGGGCGCTGTGTTCGCCGGGCTGGAAGGCTCCATCCTTGCAGGCATCGGCGCACTGGCCGCAGAAGGTGCATTCCCCGTTGCGGAAGCTGATTTCGGGGTAACCGCCATCGCCACGTTGCAGGATGTGTTGTGGGCAGGCAGCGATGCAGTCATCGCAGCGGGTGCAGGCATTGACGAATGCGGCTACGGGAAGCGCCCACGGCGGGCGGATGGCAGTTGGGCTGAAACGGGGGCTTCTGCCACGCAAAAATGCCCTCCGCCCCATATTGGGTAAGTGCATGTTGTTGCCCGCCGTGTCATTCCGTATCGTCATTACCCGTGGCCTATTCCCGGACTGTGGATGATTCCACTGTTGTTTTACGCCGAAGGCTTGCCGCTTTCCAGCCGGGGCAAGCTGGAAATGACAGGCGGATTACCACTAAAGTGGTATAGGTGCTATCATTTAACTAATTGTTTTTTATTTATTTTAAATTTTTTGATGAAACTTGCCGTCATACCCTTATGCTGAAGTGGTACAACCAATTACCCGCCCTTTCCACCAACAGGATGTATTAGTCTTGATGAAAGCAGATTCCCCCGTTCCATGGAGCATCCTTTTGGCGCGCGATATATGGCACAAATTGAAGAATTCCCTGCTGGTTCAGTTGGGCGGGATGATTGCAGCCATTACCCTGCTGGCGCTGGCCGGGATGTCGGTTTCCTGGCGGGTGGCGGAAACCATCCAGGGCAACGGCGAAGCCATCAACATTGCCGGTAGCTTGCGGATGCAAAGTTGGCGCATGGCCTCGTTCCACCAGCGCCTGTTGCAGGACGACACCCGTGATTATCGGGAAACCTTGCAGGAAGCCATTACCCGCTTTGAACATGATCTGGTGTCCGAACCCATCCTGGCTATTGTGCCGGATGATGACGATGTGCCCCTGCGGCAGGTTTACCAGGAAGTTGAAACCCGCTGGTTGACGCGGGTCAAGCCCGCCCTGTTGCCCAAACCGGAGGCGATTGGGCAACTGGCGGTACTGGATGAAATTCCTGTATTCGTCGACCGTATCAACGATCTGGTCAAACAGATGGAAGAAACGGTCGAGGCCAAAATCCTGTTCCTGCGGATTATCCTGGCCACCACCATCGTCGGCACGTTGCTGGTGGTGATGCTCTCGATTTACCTGCTTAACAACATCCTGTTCGCCCCGCTCAAAAGCTTGCTGGGGCTGACTGAGCATATCCGTCAGGGCGACCTTACCGCCCGTACTCACCTGACTGGCGAGGACGAAATCGGCCAGTTGGGGCAAGCTTTCAACCGCATGGCGGAAGACCTCGCCAAGCTTTACCAGAATCTGGAAACCCGGGTGGAGCAGAAGACGGCGGAACTGACCCGCAGCAACCGTTCGCTGGATTTGTTGTACCGCTCCATCACCCGCCTGCACGGCATATCCCCTGACCGCGAAGTATTCCAGAATGTGCTGCGGGACGCCGAAACCGTGCTGGGGCTGGGGCATGGCACGATCTGCCTGAAAGGGGATACGGAAAACCTTGGTCAGGTGGTCGCGACCACGGTGGAAGGCGGTGTCAGCCCGTTATGCCAGCACGCCGCCAACTGCGTCGAATGCCATGATGTCCATGCCGTGCGCATGAATACGTTGCCGGATGGGCGGCATGTGTTGCGGATGCCGCTGACGGATACCGACAAGCGTTTCGGCATCCTGGCGGTGGATGTACCCGCCGGAAGTAGCGCCGAACGCTGGCAAATCCAGTTGCTGGAAGCACTGTCACGCCACATCGGCATCACCATCGCTTCCGAGCAGCGCATTGAACAGCACCGCCGGGTTTCCCTGCTGGAAGAGCGCGCCGTCATCGCCCGCGAGTTGCACGATTCCCTAGCACAATCGCTGGCTTACATGAAAATCCAGGTCAGCCGCCTGCGCACTGCGCTCAAGTCTCCGGAAGAAGGTGAGGAAATTGCCGAGGCGCTGGAAGATTTGCGCGAGGGGCTGAACAGCTCCTACCAGCAATTGCGCGAACTGCTGTCCACTTTCCGTCTGCGCATGGAAGACGCCGATCTTGGCATGGCGCTGGCGCAAACCACGACCGAATTTGCCGAACGTGGCAATTTACCAATTACTCTCGACGCCAATCTGGACAGCATCAGCCTGACGCCCAATGAAGAAATCCATGTGTTGCAAATTGTGCGCGAAGCCCTTTCCAACGTCCTCAAACATGCCAAAGCCAGCCATGCCTGGGTAACGGTACATGGGCAACCTGACCACAGGTTGCGCCTGCAAATTACCGATGATGGCATCGGTATCCAGAAAACTGCGTCTATCCACCATTACGGCGTGGCGATCATGAACGAACGCGCCCGCGCCCTCAAAGGCACGCTACAATTTTTCCCACGGATCGGCGGAGGAACCTGCGTGCAGCTCGACTTTACCCCGGCCAATACCCATCATTTTGCGCCTGACCCAAGGATTGCCCATGCCGCCTGACACACCACAACGCCTGCTGATTGTTGATGACCATCCCTTATTCAGGAAAGGTGTCCGCTATCTGGTCAACATGGTTCCCGATTTCACGATCGTGGGCGAAGCGTCTTGTGGCCAGGAAGGCATCGAAATGGCGGCAGACCTTGAACCCGACATGATCCTGCTGGATCTGAACATGAAGGACATGAGCGGCATCGAGGTACTGAAAGTCATCAAGGCATCCGGCAATGATGCCCGTATCGTAATGCTGACGGTTTCCGACCAGGCAGAAGATCTGGTGGCTGCCCTGCGCGGTGGCGCGGACGGCTACCTGCTCAAGGAAATGGAGCCGGAGGATTTGGTGGCAAAACTGGCGGAAGCTGCCGCCGGGCGTATCACCCTGACCGAACGGCTGGTCAACCTACTGGCGCACGCCATGCGTTACGATGCCTCCCACCCGAAAACCCCTTCGGAAGCCGGTCTTACCGAGCAGGAACAGCGCATCCTTGAACTGGTCGCCGTCGGCAAGAGCAACAAACTGATCGCGCGCGAACTGGGCATTACTGAAGGCACGGTCAAGGTGCATGTCAAACACCTGCTACGCAAACTCAACCTGCGTTCACGGGTGGAAGCAGCAGTCTGGTATGTGGATCAGCAAAAATAGTTCTTGACCTGCATCAAGGATACGAAGATGAACCATCAGTACCCTGCCACATGTTGCATCCCGGTGAATTATGCCTTGCGCGTGCGTTCCACCTGCTTGACCCGCAAATGCAGTGCCGCCTTCGCCATCATGTGCGCACTTACAGGCGCAGTCATGAACAAAAACAACGTCACCAGCACTTCATGCAAACTGATCCCATCGGTATTAAACGAAAAATACAAGGCCGAAGCCACCAATACAGACCCTACCCCCAGCGTAGTCGCCTTGGTCGGCCCGTGTAGGCGCATAAAAAAGTCCGGCATTTTCGCCAGCCCCAATGAACCCAACAGCGTAAAAAACGCCCCGACCAGTACCAATATTGCCAAAACCGTATCCAGCATCGCCCTACTCCATAATATCGCCGCGCAGCAAATACTTGCTCAGCGCAATCGTCCCCACAAAACCCATGACGGCAATCAGCAACGCTGCTTCGAAATACAGCGCGCTGCCCTGCATCAAGCCAAACAAAACCAGCAAGGCAATCGTATTCAGATACAGCGTATCCAGCGCCAAAATCCGGTCAGGCACATCCGGCCCCACCAGCAAGCGGTACAAGCTCAGCAACAAGGCTAGCGATACCATCCCGAAAGCCCACGGCAATACCATGCTCAACATTCGCCTAATACCTCCATCAAGGGTTGCTCGTAACGCTGTTTCATTTCCCGGATACTCGCCGCCGCATCCGTCACATGCAGCGCGTGAACCAACAATTGCCGCCGGTCAGCCGACACCTCACATGAAACGGTTCCCGGCGTCAGCGAAATCGTATTCGCCAACAAACTCACACCCAACGGCGAACGGATATCCAGTTCCAGCACCATGAATGCAGGCTGGAGTTTACGGGTAGAACCCAGGATCAATACCGCCACATGCAGGTTTGCCACCACAATATCCCACAACACCACCGCCATGAACTTCAGCAACACCCACGGGCGGCGCACACATACCTGTTCCGGCCAAAAGCCTATGGTCAGAAACGGAATCACCAAAGCCAAGCCTGCACCCAGCACCACATGCCCCATAGCGATGGTATTGTTCAATAACAGCCAGACCAACAACAGCAGCAAACTCAGGAGAGGATGCGGCAACCATCGTTTCAACATGCTCATTTACCTCCTGCCGCAGGGTCAAAGACTGCTGCCCGATACCCCGACGCATCCAGCGTTTGCGCTGCCACCTGTTGCATCACCCCGGCAACCGGCTGCGCCAATACCACCAGCAAAGGGATAGCCGCCAACAACCACAACACGGCTACCAAGCTTGGCCCAAATGCCGGAATCTGCGCTGGCAATACCGGGTCAGCCGCATCCGGGCGATCTTTTACCTTGTAAAACAGCACTGAACCACTACGCGCCAAAGCAATCAACAACAAGGCACTACTCAGCAATACAGTTACCAATACCACCCAACGCCACGGATGCCCCAATGCTGCCTGCAAAATCCACAACTTACCGAAAAACCCCGACAATGGCGGCAAACCCAAGGCTGCCACCGCTGCAAACATAAACAAGCCACCCAGCAAACGATGGTGTGGCAAGCGCATACCGGGGTCAAAACGGTCGGCATACGCCCCGCGCCCCCGCACAATCACATCCGCCAACAGGAACAAGCCACCCGCCAACAAGGTGGAATGCACCAAGTAATACAAAGCCGCCGCCAGCCCCGCTTCAGAATGCAGCCCCACCGCAATCAGCAGCATGGCCACCGAAGCCAGTACCAGATAAGCCACCTGAAAACGCAAGCGGAACGCCGCCAGCACCCCCAGCGCCGCCAGCACCAAGGTGGTCAACCCCAACCCCAGCAACCACGGTGCATGGAAATACGCCAGACTGCCCGCATCCGCCCCAAACACCGTACCATGCACCCGGATAATCGCGTACACCCCAACCTTAGTCATGATCGCAAACAAGGCCGCCACGGGTGCTGATGTCCGTGCATATGCCACTGGCAACCACAAATACAGCGGGAACATCGCCGCCTTCAGCCCGAATACCAGCAACAGCAACAAGCCTGCCGCCATCACCAACCCTTCCCGCTCCGCAGGCAATGCTGCGACTTTTGCCGCCATATCGGCGATATTCAGTGTCCCCAACGCACCATATAACGCACCCAACGCAAACAGGAATACGGTCGAACCCACCAGATTCACCACCACATAATGCAGCCCCGCCACAGTACGGTTCTTGCCGCCACCGTGCAGCAACAAGCTGTAGGAAGCCAACAACAACACCTCAAAGAATACAAACAGGTTAAACGCATCCCCGGTCAGGAATGCCCCATTCAGGCCAAACAACTGCATCTGGAACAACACATGGAAATGGCTGCCCTGCGCATCGGTTTCCGTGACAATCGCATACCACAATGCACCTACCGCCAGTACTGCCGTCACCAGCAGCATCAAGGCCGCGAGTTGGTCAAACACCAGAGTGATCCCAAACGGCGCGGGCCAATTCCCCAGCGCGTACACCTGCCGGGATCCCGCCAGCGCAACATCAAACAGCCACACCGCCAGCAACAGCAAGGCAAACGCCAGCGCAAAACCCACCACGCGCTGTACCTGCAAACCCAGCGGGCGTAATAACAACAACAGAATCCCGGCCAACAGCGGCAACAGAATCGGAAGGATTGGCAAATGCATCATGGGAGCTTCCCCCCTATCTCCGGCTCTTTTCCATCCACATGATCACTGCCTGTTTCCCCGCGCGCCTTCAACGCCAGCACAATGCTGAACGCGGTCATGCCAAAGGCAATCACAATCGCCGTCAGCACCAGGGCTTGTGGCAACGGGTCAGCATAGCCCGGCGCATCCGGGCGCACAATCGCAGGCACGCCAACCGCCAGCCGCCCCATCGCAAACAGGAACAGGTTGGTCGCATACGACAACAAGGTCAGCCCCATCACCACCGGAAAGGTACTGGCACGCAGCACCAGATACACCCCGCACGCCACCATGACGCCAATACTCAAGGCAATCAGCAGTTCCATTACACACCTCCCGTTGGTGCAGGGGCAGGCGCATCCAGCCGGTTCAGCTTGCCCAGTTCCACCAGAATCATCACGGTTGCCCCGACCACCACCAGAAATACCCCGGTATCAAAGAACATTGCGCTGGCCACTTCAAACTCACCCACGACCGGCCAATGCAGATGCGCAAACGCCGAGGTGAGGAACGGGTAGCCCAATGCCACCGCCACCAGCCCCGTGCCTGCCGCCACCAGCAAACCCGCCGCCAGCCACGAATGCATATCGCTACGAATCCGTTGCGCCGTCCAGCCAATGCCGTTGGCTAGGTTCTGCAACACAATCGCCAGGGCCGCAATCAACCCGGCGATAAACCCACCACCCGGCAGGTTATGTCCACGCAGGAACACAAATACCGCCACCATCAACATCAGCGGAAACAAAATACGGCTAAAGGTTTGCAGGATGAAGGGGTTCGCCTCCAAAGCCCATGGCCGCCCACCGCTATCCGTAGCAGGCGCATACAAGCGGATCTGCTGCAACAAGGCAAAAATCCCCAGCCCCGCCAGCGCCAGCACAGCGATTTCCCCCAGGGTATCAAAGCCCCGGAAATCCACCAAAATCACATTGACCACATTCTTGCCGCCACCGCCCGGCACGCTTTGCGTCACGAAGTAATCCGCCAAAGTCGCGGTATCACGGGTCATCACTGCCAATGCCAGCACCGCAGCCCCCAAACCCAGCAAACCCGCCAGTACCCCATCACGCCACTTGCGCCACGTCACGCTCGTCCGCCGGGTATATTGCGGCAGGAAATACAAGGCCAGCATCAGCAACACAATCGTGACAATTTCCACCGACAATTGCGTCAATGCCAAATCTGGCGCGGAAAACTTCACGAATGCCAGTGACACCACTAGCCCCACCGCGCCCAATACCACCAGCGCAATCAGGCGTTCCCGATGCAATACCACGCTCAACAGGCTGGCAAGGATCAAGGTTGCCCCGACCACGAGACTCACCGCATCCAGCGGCAACAATGCCCGCCCACCCAGCAATGGCGCAGCACTGGACAGGAACCCAGCCCCCCCCATCAGCAAGGTGAAACCCAACACCCAAAACAGTTTGTCCTGCAAGGAATTACGATCCAGCCCCCGCACGACAGTGCGCGCCAACCTATACAACCTGTCGATGCCCCAGTCATACCAATGCCGCAACCACTGCCCCCTGACCCGCGCTTCATACCACGCAAACAGCGGCTGACGCACCGCATACACAGCAACCCCGCCCATCAGCGCGATAAAACTCATCAGCAAGGGTTCATTAAACCCATGCCAAATCGCCAGGCTGTATTCGGGGGGGCCACTTTGCAACGTCCCCTGCACCGCCACTGCCAGCAAGGGAGCCACCGTAAACATCGGCAACATCCCCACCGCCAAACACAAAACCACCAGCACATCCACCGGAATCCGCATAAACAACGGCGGCTCATGCGGCGTTTTCGGCAAATCAACCGGCTCACCATTGAAAAACACGTCATGGATGAAACGCAGCGAATACGCCACCGAAAATACCCCGGCCAAGGTTGCCAATACCGGAATGGCCAATGCCCACCACGAAGTACTGGATGCCACAACCGCCTGATCAAAGAACATTTCCTTGCTTAAAAAACCATTCAGCAACGGCACACCCGCCATAGCCGCCGCCGCAATCATAGCCAGCACCGCCGTATGCGGCAGGTATTTCAACAAACCATTTACCCGGCGCATATCCCGCGTACCGGCTTCATGGTCAATGATCCCCGCCACCATGAACAGCGACGCCTTGAAGGTGGCATGGTTGATAATGTGGAACAAGGCCGCCACCGCCGCCAGTTCCGTCCCCAGCCCGAACAGCAAGGTGATCAAGCCCAGATGGCTGATGGTCGAATACGCCAGCAAGCCTTTCAAGTCATGCTGGAACAAGGCGACGAACGCCCCCACCAGCAAGGTCAGCATCCCCACCGTACCAATCAGCCATGACCATTCCGGTGTCCCGGACAGTACCGGAAAAAAGCGCGCCAACAGGAAAATCCCCGCTTTCACCATCGTTGCCGAATGCAAATACGCCGACACCGGGGTGGGGGCAGCCATCGCATTCGGCAGCCAGAAATGGAACGGGAACTGCGCCGACTTGGTAAACACCCCAAGCGCAATCAACACCAGGGTCGGCAAATACAGTGCATGGGCGCGGATTTGCTCACCCGCCAGCAATATATCAGACAGGTTGTAACTGCCCGCCATCTGCCCCAACAGCAAAATGCCCGCCAGTAATGCCAGCCCGCCACCGCCGGTAATGGCCAATGCCATGCGCGCCCCTTGCCGCGCATCTTCCCGGTGTTGCCAGTAACTGATCAGCAGGAAGGAACTGAGCGAAGTCATTTCCCAGAACACCATCAATTGCAACAGGTTTTCCGACAGCACCACCCCTAGCATCGACCCCATGAAGACCAACATGTAGGCAAAAAACCGCCCCATCGAATCTTTGGCCGACAGGTAATAACGTGCGTAGAGGATGACCAGCAGACCAATGACCAGGATCATCAGCGCAAACAACGCCCCCAGACCATCCAGCCGGAAGGCGAAATCCAGCCCGATGGCAGGCATCCACGACCAGGACTGGATGAGGGTTTCCCCGGCAAACACGCGCTGCAACGCTGGCATCAACACCAGCAGCGAACCCAGTGTCACCAGCCCCGCCACCCATGCCGCAGCCACCCTGTGCCGTGTACTGAAAGCCGCCGCCAGCAATGCCCCTACAAAAGGCAAAAGGACTGCCAACAGCAAATCAAAACTTGTTACCATACTTCACCATTGAAAAAAGCGGATATTGGCTCACGGACGATTACATTCTAGCGCAAGCGCCTGCCGAAACCCGCATTACGCCACATTGAAGGGGTTAAATACCCCCGCCCCTGAAGAGGAATGACCCATATGAGCATGATTAGCGTTGAACAAGCGCAAGCCCACATCCTGGCGGCAATCACCGCCCTACCTCAGCATGAAACCGTCACCTTGTGGCAAGCGCAGGGGCGCATTCTTGCACAAACGGTCACTGCCCCATTCGACGTTCCCCCGCACCGCAACTCGGGGATGGATGGCTATGCGCTGCGCCACGCCGACATCAGCAATGGGCAATCCCTACGGGTCATCGGCAGCTCATTTGCAGGCCGTCCTTTCACCGGAACAGCCCAGGCAGGGGAGTGCGTGCGCATCATGACCGGCGCAGTCGTGCCCGATGGCACAGACACAGTGGTGATGCAGGAATATGTGCAGCGCGACGGCGATGCCATCCAGGTAGATAAAGCCCCCGAAACGGGTGAAAACGTGCGCCATCCCGGCGAAGACATGCGCACTGGCGACACGGTGCTGGCGGCGGGGCATAAGCTCAATGCAGCTGATCTGGGCTTGCTCGCCTCGTTAAGCCTTGGTGAAGTTGAGGTTTTACGCCGCCCACGGGTTGCCTTCTGCTCCACTGGCGATGAACTCAAAAGTATTGGCGAACCCCTGCAACCCGGTGACATTTACGACAGCAACCGTTACACCCTTCATGGTTTGCTCAGCAAACTGGATGTGGAAATCATCGACCTCGGCGTGGTGCGCGATACCCCGGAAGCGGTGGAACATGCTTTCCAGCAAGCCATGCAGCAAGCCGATGTATTCATCACCAGCGGCGGGGTTTCAGTGGGTGAAGCCGATTTCGTCACGGCCACCCTCCAGCGCCTGGGGAAAGTGGATTTCTGGAAAGTTGCCGCCAAACCGGGCAAGCCACTGGCTTTCGGCACGCTCGGCAACACGGTTTTCTTTGGCCTGCCGGGGAACCCGGTGTCGGTGATGGCGACTTTCCTGCTGTTTGTGCGCCCTGCCATTCTCACCCTGCGTGGCGAAACCGTGCCGCTGGTGCCGGAATACAGCGCCATCTGCGAAACCGGCCTGAAGAAAACACCGGGGCGCAAGGATTACCAGCGTGGTATTTGCGAACGCGATGCCAACGGCCAGTGGCGGGTGCGCAGTACCGGCGGGCAAGGTTCGCACATTTTGCGCTCCATGAGCCAGGCCAATTGCTTTATCGTTTTGCCGCTGGAATGGGGAGACGTGGAGGCGGGAACAACCGTGAGCATCATCCCATTTGACGGGCTGCTATAAACAAAGAGGGCTACTTACGTAGCCCTCTGGTTGCCATCCCGAATTATTGTGCAGCTGGAGCCGCTGCCGGTGGTGGCGGCGGTGGCGGCATGTCTGGTGATGCCGCAGGCACCGGGGCAACTGCGGCGGCTTCGCCTGCTGCCGGGGCTGCGTCTGGCGCACTGGCTTCAGCCGCTGGCGCTTCAGGCTTCGCTTCGGTGGCTGGCGCAGCAGCGGCTGGTGTAGCAGCCTTGGCAGCGGCAGCCTGACGCTCGGCCATGGCCTTGCGGCGCTCTTCCATCCACTTAAAGAAAGCGTCAGCCTGGGCGCGTTGCATCAGCATTTGCTGATACATCTGCTCATAGCTGGGAGCCTGCATCGGCATGGCATAGCCCGGAGCCATCATCATGGGCTGACCGGACATGCCAGACATTTGCCCCTGGGCTGGCGCGGCTTGACCCTGAGGCATCATCGGCATACCGCCACCGTAACCACCCCACGGGTTGTTCTGGTAGGTATTGCTATAGCCATACATGTTGTTGTAACCACTGCCATAACCGTCACCGTAGCCATACAGGTTAGCGGCGGTGTCGCCCCGGCCACTGCCTGACAGGTCGGAGGCCATATCGGTCTTGCCCTTGCCTTTCAGGGTGATGGTGAAATCGACCTCGCCATCGGCGTCGCCCTTGCCACGTCCCCAGCCGGACATATCACTAGCACCAGAACCATAACCCTGGCCGTAACCGCTGGTGTTGCCCTGGCCGGATCCGTAACCCTGCCCCATGCCACTGCCATTGTCAAAACCGTCCATGAATTCAGCAGAAGCCACGCCCGAAACCGCCAATCCTGCGATCAACAGGGCAATTTTTGTCTGTTTCATAATAATATCATTTCCTCTCTAAGATGGTTTCAGCCCACTTAATAGCGGACAGAACAATATCCCCGCCCTTGCGCCCAACCGGACGTCTCTCCGCAGGGTAGCTCATGATCACACACATGCTTCCGCCCTGGCAACAGGTGTATCAGGCAGTAAGGTTTTCCGGGTAGAATCCCGCAAAACACCACACGGATAGCCCCCATGAGCACCACCTTCCCTGCCAGACTCGAAAAAATTTCCCTCACCCTACTGGCACTGATCACACTCGCTGTCATCCTGCTGTTCATTGCACTGGGGCAATATGCGCACCCTTCCGCCGATGATTTCTGCATGGCCGAAGGCGTGCGGCGCGAAGGCTTGTGGCCGCATTTGTGGCATCACTACCAGGAGTGGAGCGGGCGTTATTCCGGCAATGCCTTTTACGCCATTTACCCGCTGTTGTCGGGTGGGCTGATCTATGGCTACAAATTCATTGCGTTGCTGCTGTTGCTGTCGTTGTTCACGGCTGCGGCGTTTTTCCTCTCGCGTTTGTTCCTGACCCGCATGAACGGGTGGCCGGTTGTGATAACGGCGTTGCTGTTCACCGCCGTGTACGTACTGGGTTTGCGCAGCCCAGCCAGCAGTTTGTACTGGATGGCAGGGTCGTTGTCTTACCTCACAGCCAATATCCTGTTACTGCTGATGGCGGGCTTGATGCTCCAGCTTACCGACCGGCAGCATGAAGGGAAAGGGCTGGCCTTACCCCTGGCAGCTTCGCTGCTTGTGGTGCTGCTGGCCGTTGGCGCAAACGAAACCGGGATGCTAATGACAGCCGCCGCAGTCACAGCCATGCTGCTGGCAAGGTTGCGCAAGGGCTGGCGGGCTGCCTGGCCGTGGCTGGTTTTGTTTGCCATCGCCGCTGCTTGCAGTGCCATTGTGTATTTTGCGCCGGGCAATACCGTGCGGGAATCCACCTTCCGCTATGGACATGACTTGGTGCGCGCCATCAAGGGCAGCCTGGGGATGGGGGCATGGACTATGCCAGGGTGGGTGCAGAACCCGGTATTCCTGCTGGCCACCATGTTGACACCGTTCATGGCTGCATTGCTGGCACGCAGCGGGATGCGGCAGTTCCAGCCACGCAAACAGCATCTGGCCTTGTTTGCCCTAGCGACCTTACTGTTACCGATATTGCTGGAATTCCCCGCTTGGTGGGCAATCGGCGGCTGGCCACCAGTACGTACAGTGGACGCCATTTATTTCGTGTTCCTGTGCACCTGGCTGTTTACGGTCGGGGCGTTTTCGTTGTATTTCATGCCCAACAGCTGGCGGGAAAATGGCTCGGCCCGACCCTGGACAGCGGGCATATTTCTGGCCGGGGTAGCGCTGTTCGCACTGGCGATATACACCAACGGCAAGTTCCAGCACGCCATCATGGACTGGCAGCAAACAGCGCCAGTGTTCAATAACTACATCCAGCAGCGCTATGCCCTGATTGAGGATGCAAACCAACGTGGCAAACGCCGCCTGATCGTCCCGGCTTTTGAGGGTGAGCGCCCGCGCACCGTTTATTTCAACGACATCATGCCGTTGTCGCATGACTGGCGGAATATCTGTTACGCACGCTACTTTGATTTGGATCTTATCAAACGCAAGCGTAGCCAGAACAAACCCCAGAAATCGAAGGTGCGCCCACCCTCCCCCGCATGGACACAAGCACCCCCTGAGGAAGAACCATAAACATGTGGGAAACCGGCCTGCTTTCCATCGCCGTACCCTGTTTCAATGAACAAAAGGGTCTCCAGCGTTTCGTGGAAGCCGTTACGCCAGCACTGGAGACACTCGGCCACCCGTATGAAATCCTGTTCGTGGATGACGGCAGCACCGATGACACGCTGGCGCTCCTGATTGCCTTGGCCAACGCTAACCCCCACATCAAAGTGATCGGCCTGACGCGCAATTTCGGCAAGGAAGCGGCGCTCACGGCGGCGCTGGATTTTGCCAGCGGCGATGCCGTCATCCCGATGGATGCCGACCTGCAAGACCCGGTGGAGTTGATCCCGCAGATGGTGGCGCACTGGCAAGCCGGAGCCGACGTGGTGCTGGCGCACCGCCAGTCCCGCCCCGGCGATACCCCTGCCAAACGCTGGGCGGCACGGCAGTTTTACCGCATCATTTCCCGCCTCAGCGCCATCCCCATCCCCGAAGACGTGGGCGATTTCCGGCTAATGGATCGCAAGGTGGTGGAATGCGTGCGCCAGTTGCCGGAAAAGACCCGCTTTATGAAAGGCATCCTCGCCTGGCCGGGCTTCCGTACTGAAACGCTCGAATACACCCGCCCTTCCAGGCAGGCTGGCAACAGCAAGTGGCCGTTGTGGAAACTGTTCAATTACGCGCTGGATGGGATTTTTTCGTTTTCCACCGCACCCCTGCGCATCTGGACGTACCTGGGCGCAAGCTTGTCGCTGTTATCGCTGGGCTACCTGCTCTGGGTCATCGGCAAAACCCTGCTGCTGGGGGTGGAGGTGCCGGGTTATGCTTCCATTCTCTCGGTGATCCTGTTTTTCAACGGAGTCATCCTGATCGGGCTGGGGATTCTGGGGGAATATGTGGGCAGGGTATTTATTGAGGTCAAGGGCAGGCCGGTGTATCTGGTGAAAACCCGGGTTGGTTTTCAAACAGAAAACCAACCCTGAGTCCGCCCTTCCTTTACTCCGATTCTTCAATCCAAGCCATCTGGATGGCTTCAAGGATTTTCTCGTTGGATTTGTTAGGGTCGTCGCTGAAACCGTCCAGTTCCATCACCCAAGCGTACAAATCGGTAAAGCGCACATAGCGCGGGTCAACATCCGGGTGCGCCTCAGTGAGCTGGATGGCGATTTCCAGCGTATCCGTCCATTTGATCTCATCCATTGCCTCCCCTCCTAGTGGTGTTCGGAAACCATGTTGATGGTGTATTTCGGAATCTCGATCACGAGGTCTTCATCCGCCACTTTGGCCTGGCAACTGAGGCGCGAATCCGGATCTACGCCCCACGCCTTGTCGAGGTAATCTTCCTCCTGGTCGGTGGCCTCGTCCAGCGAGTCGAAACCTTCACGGATGTAGACATGACAAGTGGTGCAAGCGCAGGATTTTTCGCAGGCGTGTTCGATTTCGATGCCATTTTGCAAGGCTGCATCGCAAATGCTGATGCCGGGTTCAACGTCAATGACTGCGCCTTCCGGACAAATGTCTTCGTGCGGTAAAAAAATCAATTTTGGCATGGCTTATTCCTTGAATTCATCAATCCGGTGCCCGGCCATAGCCGCGCGGATGCTGGCGTTCATGCGGCGCTCGACATAGGCTTCAGCGGCTTTTTCCAGCGCCTTGATGCCGTTTTCGATGGCCTGAAAGTCAGTTCCCTGACGCAGTTCCGCCAGCTTGGCGCGGGCGGCCAGCAGGGTGGCGTGTTCTTCCACAGTCAGCAAAACATCACCGTCGGCTGCGAGGGCAGCATCCAGCGCTTCGAGGGAACGGTCGGCTTCCACCTGCTGTTCACGCAGACGGCGGGCTTCCATGTCCTCACGCGCGTGGGTCATGGAATCGCGCAGCATGGTTTCGATTTCGTTGTCGCTGAGGCCGTAGGAAGGTTTCACTTCCACGCCCGCGCTGACACCGGTGGTTTGTTCCTGTGCCGTGACGTTCAGTAAGCCATCGGCATCCACCTGGAAGGTGACAAGGATACGTGCTGCCCCCGCCACCATCGGTGGAATGTCACGCAGCGAAAACCGCGCCAGCGAACGGCAGGTTTCCACCGTATCGCGTTCGCCTTGCAGGACGTGGATCGACATGGCAGTTTGCCCGTCCTTGAAGGTGGTGAACTCCTGCGCCCGCGCCACCGGAATGGTGGTGTTACGTGGAATGACTTTCTCGACCAGCCCACCCATCATTTCCAGCCCCAGCGACAGCGGGATCACATCCAGCAGCAGCATGTCGGAATCGGGCTTGTTGCCTGCCAATACGTCCGCCTGGATGGCTGCACCAAGAGCCACTACCCGGTCAGGGTCAATATCGACCAGCGGTGGCTTGCCGAAGAATTCGGCCACTTGCTCACGCACAGCAAGGACGCGGGTGGAGCCACCCACCATGACGATATCCTGCACATCTTCCTTTTGCAGGTTGGCGTCGCGCAGGGTGCGGCGGCAAGCCAGCAGGGTTTTCTTGATCAGCGGGGCAACCAGCCCGTTCATGTGGCTGCGGGTCAATTTACCCTGCCAGTCGCCTAAAGCGACCGGCGCACTTTCCGCTTCGGTCAGGGCTTCCTTGGCATTACGCGCGGCCACCATGGCAGTGCGCAATACCACCTGATCGGAACTGCCAACCAAACCCGCTTCCTGCAACAGCCACTCAGCAATCACATGGTCGAAGTCATCGCCACCCAGCGCGGAATCACCGCCAGTAGCCAGCACTTCAAACACGCCTTTGCTCAAACGCAGGATGGAAATATCGAATGTCCCACCGCCCAGGTCGTACACGGCAATAACATCTTCCGCCTTCCGGTCCAGCCCGTAAGCAACCGCTGCCGCCGTCGGCTCGTTCAGCAAGCGGAATACGTTCAAACCAGCCAGTTTGGCAGCATCCTTGGTCGCCTGCCGTTGGGCATCGTCAAAATAGGCGGGAACCGTAATCACCACACCGGTCAGATCGCCACCGAGGGTAACTTCCGCCCGCTGTTTCAACACCCGCAGGATGTCAGCGGACACCTCAACCGCAGACACGGCACCCGCAGCAGTTGCAACACGCGGCACAACAGAATCGCCCGTAACAAACTCATACGGCAAATGCCCCCCGAGCTGTTTTATATCGCCGACCCCACGCCCCATCAGGCGTTTGGCGGAGGCAATCGTATTCAAGGGATCAGCGGTAATCGCGGCCTTGGCGTCATACCCCACAACCGGCACCGCATCCGCCTGATAGCGCACCACGGAAGGCAGCAAATGACGCCCCTGATCATCGGGAAAAGTATCGGCCTGCCCACTACGCACGCTCGCCACCAGCGAATTGGTGGTACCAAGGTCGATACCTGCCGCCAGCCGGTGCTGGTGGGCAGTGGTGGACATGCCGGGTTCTGAAATCTGTAGTAATGCCATGATAGTCCTAGAGGCTGTCTTCCAGACGCTCTTCGCGTTGGCGCAAGTCTTCCAGTAGACGTTCGTAAAAACGCATCTTGAGCATAGTGTCTTTGGCGACGGGGTAGTTTTCCGCAACCCATGCCGCCGCGAAACCTGCCTCCAACTCACCGATGGTGTGGCGGATGTCCGCCCCCACCGCATCCAGCGCGGCAAAGGGGTCAGCCGCCTGCTCAGCGTCTTCCAACGCCTCACGTATTTCCATCTGCTGCATCAGGAAAGCGGGGTCGGACGTAATGTCGCGTTCGTCATTGATTTCCACCCCTGCCAGCGTCAGCAGGTAGCGGGCGCGCAAACGTGGTTGCCGCAGGGTTGCATATGCCTCGTTGAGGAAAGCGGTAATCTGCACCGCCAGCCGCCGTTCCTGGTCACTGCCACTGGCAAAACGGTCGGGGTGGTACTGCGACTGGAGTTCACGGAAACGCCGGGTAAGTGCGCCGTCATCCACCCCAAACTGGCGAGGCAAACCAAACAGCTCGAAGTAATCCCGCTTAAGATCCTGCAACATCATCAAACAGTGAAGCTCTCACCACAACCACAACGCGCCTTCTCATTGGGGTTAGTAAACTTGAAACCTTCGTTCAAACCTTCTTTCGCATAATCGACTTCGGTTCCATCCAGATACACCAGCGCTTTGGGGTCAACGATCACCTTGACGCCATTGCTTTCGAACACAGTATCTTCATTCTGAAGCTCGTCCACAAACTCCATGACGTAGGCCATCCCGGAGCAACCATTGGTTTTGACACCAAGACGTAACCCCATGCCTTTGCCACGGTTGGCAAGGAATTTGGCTACGCGGTCAGCAGCGGTTTCAGTCAGGGTAATCATGTCATGTCTCCTGTCGCTTGCTTACTGTTGCTGCTTCTTCTGGTAATCTTCGATCGCGGTACGGATAGCATCTTCCGCCAGTACCGAACAATGCACCTTGACCGGCGGCAGATCCAACTCAGCGGCGATGTCAGTGTTCTTGATGGCCCTGGCTTCATCCAGCGTCTTGCCCTTGACCCACTCGGTCAGCAGGCTGGAGGAGGCAATCGCGGAACCACAACCGTAAGTCTTGAACTTGGCGTCTTCAATAATGCCCTGCTCGTTGACCTTGATTTGCAGTTTCATCACGTCGCCGCAGGCAGGCGCACCTACCATGCCAGTACCAATGTTCACATCGGCCTTGTTGAAGCTGCCCACATTGCGTGGATTTTCGTAATGGTCAATGACCTTTTCACCGTATGCCATAGCTATCTACCTCTCAAACAAATCTTAATGCGAAACCCATTCAACCTTGCTCAGGTCGATGCCTTCCTTGAACATTTCCCACAGCGGGGAGAGTTCACGCAATTTGTCGACTGCAATATGGATGCGTTCAATCGCATAGTCAACTTCCTCTACTGTGCTGAAACGCCCCATCGACAAACGCAGGGAACTGTGCGCCAGTTCATCGCTACGCCCCAACGCACGCAGCACGTAACTCGGCTCCAGACTGGAGCTGGTGCAGGCGGAACCGGAAGACATAGCCAGCCCTTTCAGCGACATCATCAGGCTTTCACCTTCCACGTAGTTGAAGCTGATGTTCAGGATACCGGCCACCCGATGTTCCAGATCACCGTTGACATAATGCTCTTCAATGTTTCTCAGGCCATTATACAACCGATTGCGCAACATCAGGATGCGGTCGTTTTCGGCATTCATTTCTTCGCGGGCAATGCGGAAGGCTTCGCCCATGCCGACGATCTGGTGGGTCGGCAATGTCCCGGAACGCATCCCGCGCTCGTGGCCACCGCCGTGCATCTGCGCTTCGATACGCACACGCGGCTTGCGGCGCACGTACAGCGCGCCAATGCCTTTCGGGCCGTAAATCTTGTGGGCGGAAAAGCTCATCATGTCAACCTTGAGCTTTTCCATGTCAATCGGCACTTTGCCTGCGCTTTGCGCCGCATCGACGTGGAACACGGTCTTGTTGGCACGGCACATTTCACCAATGGCAGCGATGTCCTGAATCACGCCGATTTCGTTGTTGACGTGCATGATGGAAACCACCGTGGTGTCTTCGCGCATGGCGTCTTTCAGCTTGTTCAGGTCGATCAGGCCGTTCGGCTCAGGGTCGAGATAGGTCACTTCAAAACCTTCACGCTCCAGCTGGCGGCAGGTATCCAGCACCGCCTTGTGCTCGGTTTTGCAGGTGATAATGTGCTTGCCACGACGCTCGTTGAAATGCGCAGCACCCTTGATGGCCAGGTTGTCGGATTCGGTGGCACCGCTGGTCCAGACAATCTCCTTGGGGTCGGCATTGATCAGGTCAGCAACATGCACGCGGGCTTGCTCCACCGCTTCTTCCGCTCCCCAGCCAAAAGCATGGCTTTTGGAAGCCGGGTTGCCAAATACACCGTCCAGCGTCAGGTATTGCATCATTTTCTCGGCAACACGCGGGTCAACCGGGGTAGTCGCGGCGTAATCGAAATAGATGGGCGTTTTCAGTTCACTCATGGGGGCTTGTCCTGCACTGGCGTTTTAGTGGGAATGTGAATGGGAGACGAAATCAATGCGCTTGCGGTTTTGGCGGTCGGCGGTTTCCTGCACGTCCAGCCGTGAAGTCATGTCCGCCAGGGTAATTTCGGACAGGAACACACGAATCTGGTTGCTCAAATCCATCCACAAATCATGGGTCAGGCAACGCTTGTTGTCCTGGCAATCGCCGAGGCCGCCACAACGGGTGGCATCCACATGCTCATCAACCGCGCTGATAATGTCGGCAACCACAATATTTTCGGGCGCGCCATTGAGCTGGTAACCACCGCCTGGCCCGCGCATACTAACCACCAGACCGGCCTTGCGCAGCTTGGCAAACAGTTGCTCCAGGTAGGAAAGTGATATATCCTGCCTTTCCGATATTTCAGCCAGCGATACAGGGTTTTCGCCATTGTGCAGCGCCAAATCCAGCATCGCAGTCACCGCGTAACGTCCCTTGGTCGTCAATTTCATAATCAATGCTCTCCATTCAGGATGAAGTCATCCTAACAATACCCGACAAAACTAGTCAAGTATTAGGGTTTTGACTATCCCTTTTGGATGAGCCAGAAATACCACCTTCAGCCTGCTCTTCACCAAAACCTTCCGCCACCAGTTCCGGCAACGGCGTCACTTCCAGAACCCCGCCCAGCCGGTGTATTTCCTCGCACAATTTATCCATGCGTTCATCCATCTGGTGGATGTGGTCGAGCATCCGGTTGACAGCATTGGCTACCGGGTCAGGCATGTCCTGGGTCGCACCGTAGGCGTCGAAACCCATTTTCTGGGCGATTTCCTCGCGGCGCTTTTCATGCAGTTTGCGCGGCGTGACCACCTTGCCGGGAATGCCAACGACAGTAGCGCCTTCCGGCACATCTTTCACCACTACCGCGTTGGAGCCAATCCGCGCACCGTTGGCCAAGGTAATGGGGCCGAGGATTTTCGCGCCCGCGCCAATCACCACATCATTGCCAAGCGTGGGGTGGCGCTTGCCTTTCTGCCAACTGGTGCCGCCCAGGGTAACGCCGTGATAGAGGGTGCAATCGTCGCCAATTTCAGCCGTTTCGCCGATCACCACGCCCATGCCGTGGTCGATGAAAAAACGCCTGCCAATGGTTGCGCCGGGGTGGATTTCAATCCCGGTGAACCAGCGGGCGACATTGGATAGCACCCTTGCGAACCATTTGAAACCCTGCTCCCACAACCAATGGCTGATGCGGTGAATAATAATGGCATGGATGCCGGGGTACGTGGTGATGATTTCAAAGACATAGCGGGCGGCGGGGTCACGCTCGAAAATGCAGTAAATGTCTTCGCGGATGCGGCTAAACATACGACGCCTCAAACAGTTGCGGAATCAGGTTGCGTAGTATGCCTGCATCGGCAGTTTGACGCCAATCGTGGGGTTTGGCGGTCATTACAACGCCCCACCCCGCCCCCGCAGCCAGCCGGTAATGCTGAAACGTTCCCGCCGGGCAGGCATCACTTCGTGCCAGAAACGGGTACTGAGGAACAATGCCAGCGTACCCGCATGGGGAAATATATCGAGGTAATCGCCACCATTGTCGCCGGAGGTGTAAAACCGCAATTGCCCACCGTCACATTCCTGCCAACCCTCATTCAAATACAACACTGCGGTCAGCAAACGGGCGCTGGTTCCGCGAAAATTATCCACATGCGGTTTGTAGAAAGCCCCCGGCGGGTACACCGCAAAGTGGGATTCAAACTCATGCAAGCCCATGTACAACAGGCGGTTAAGGTTCTGGCGTAGTACTTCGATGAAAGCCTGGTAATCAGCCAACGCCCCGCTGCTGGCGCGCTCCAGCCACTGCACCTGGTCGCTGCGTACCGCTTCGTTGATATTCAGCGCTTGCCCACGGCCAATACCGGCGGCGTGAAACCCTCCTACCTGCCACTGTGCCTGGGCTTGCGTCCGCAATTCGCGCACATCGCCCAGCGACAAAAATTTCGGCAATACAATCCACCCTGTGTCAGCCAAGGCATCCGCAATCCGCTCCAGTTGTTCTTCCATCAGCGTTTCAGCCCCAGCCCACGCGCCAGCCGCGATTGCTGTTGACGCATCCCCATGCCTTGCCGCGCATTCCAGTGGCGCAGCGGCGCAATCCGGTCAACCGCCAGTAACCCCGCCGCGCGTGCATGAGCTAACGGCGCAAAATCGTTGGAAAATACCCGTACCAGCGTATCGGTGTAGCGCAACACTCCCTGCTGGTCTGGTTCCCGCAGCGTCTGGTAACGCGCCAGCAATTCCGCCGCTCCGGGGTCACCTCCCACCAACGCCGCCTCCGCCAGCAACTCCGCCAGTTGCGCCACATCCCGCAGCCCCAAGTTCAAACCTTGCCCCGATACCGGGTGTAGCGCGTGGGAAGCATTACCGATCACCACCGCGCGCCCCGCCACTTCCCGGACAGCTTTCTGCAACACCAGCGGATAAGCGGCGCGTTGCCCAACCCGGGTAAACATGCCCTGCCGGTAGCCAAACTCCAGCTGCAACCGATGCAGGAAACCTGCATCATCCAGCGCCAGGGTAGCGGCAACATCCTCATCACGGTGCGTCCAGACCAGCGAATAACGCCCTTCAGTCAGGGGCAGCAAAGCCAAGGGGCCATTGGAGGTGAAACGTTCGTAGGCGGTATTGCGGTGCGGTTCGGCGGTGGTGACATTGGCAATCAGCGCAGTCTGGTGGTATTCACGGCGGCTGGTTTCGATCCCCAAGGCTTCGCGCACGCCGGAATCGCGCCCATCCGACACCACCAGCAGGCGCGTTTCCAGCGTGTCGGCCACACCCTCACGTTCAATGCTGACCTGCACCCGGTCAGCCAGTTGTTCCACCTGAAAAACCTTGGCCGGAACGATCAGTTCAACGTCACCCTCTGCCAGCTCTTGGTACAGCAGCTTGCCCAGTACCCGGCTTTCCACCACGTAACCCAGTGCAGGCACGTTTTCCTCACGGGCTTCCAGCCGGGTAACGCCGAAATGCCCACGGTCGGAAATATGGATGTGCTCAATGCTTTCCACACCAGAACGCAGCTTGCCCCACAAGCCCATGCCCTGATAGATGCGGCTGGAACCATACGAGAGCGCAATGGAACGGTCATCGTAGCTGGGCTGTTCCGCCACCCCAAAGTTGAATGCTTCGATCAGGCCAACTTTCAGCTGCAAGGGCTTGAGCGCCACTGCCAAGCTTGCGCCCACCATGCCGCCACCCACGATCAAGACATCAAACATCCCGTTTCTCCCACTGGAATCATGCACCCATCGTTGGGTAAAGCTGGTCACCTGTCAAGCACTCTGCATTTCCGATAAAACGATATATAATCCAGATAAAGAGACAAGAATCCCATAGCATATTTCGTAACAGAGGGGCGCGAAATATACCCGGTTCAAGTGATTACCTTGTCGACATTTCCAGCATAGGCTAGAGGCTCACTTGTTCACACCAACCCCAAGCGAGAGGAAGTACCCCATGCGTAACAAACAAATGGGCATGTTGTTGCAAGATCCATCCGTGCCTGACCTGCATCAGGAATACCTGTTTTCACTGGAAACTGACTACCTTGCCGGAATGGGCTCCAGCAAACTGACGGTGCGCGACGCTGATGAGTGGGATAACCCGCTCTATCAGGGACTGGACTGGGCGAATACCGACCTGTCTTTCGCCACCATGAACGTCAAAGGCGATTTCATCGACAACCCCCAGTTCCACCAGGTCAATGTGTTTGCCGTGGCAGCACACACACTGGAGCTGGTGGAACGCGCCATCGGTCGGGAGATGAAGTGGAAAAACAACGCGCCACTGGTAATCCGCCCACACGCTTTCAATGATGCCAATGCCTACTATGACCCGATGTCGCCATCCCTCAATTTCGGCTCGTTCAACTCGCCGTTCCGGCGTGCGCCCATCTGGACCTGCCTGTCCCACGACGTGGTAACGCACGAGCTGGGGCACGCCATCCTCGATTCCTTCCGCCCGGATTTCATCTTTTCCGAGGAAGTCGATACCGGCGCGCTGCACGAATCGTTTGGCGACCTGGTTGCCCTGTTTGCCGCCCTCAGCCACAAGCCGGTAGTGGAACGCCTGTTTGCCGAATCCGGTGGCGACATGATGAACCCCAACCTGACCAGCGGACTGGCAGAAGAATTTGGCATCGGCCTGTGGGGCGTCAGCTTCCCGTTCCTGCGTTCCGCCCTGAAAGGCCCCAATTATGACGAAGCACCGTGGGAAATCCACGACCGCTCCACCGTCTGGACAGCCGCGCTGTATGAAATCCTCGCCACGCTGGTAAAACAGGCATTGTCGCCCGAAGTCATGGAAACCCTCTCCAGCTCGCCCACCACCAACCGGGCAGCCGTACAGATGGACATCATGCAACAAGCTCCCCTCAAACAGCCGCGCGCCCCCGAATTTGAAGCCTTCTACGCCCAGCCAGAAGTCCGCAACAACTTTGACACCTTCTACGACGCCATCGTCAAAGCCAGCGAACGGGTCAAGGGCATGATGCTGCGCGCCTTGCAAGATGTCCCCCCCACCGGCGTTACCTTGCTGACCTTGGCACGGGTACTGTACAACGCTGACGCCCGCCTGTTCCCGGACGATGCCAATCCGCGTGAGGTTGCCAAGGAAGTGTTCCAGCGCCGCATGTTGTGGTCGGAAGACATTGACCTGAGCGCCCCCGGTGGCCTCGGCCCACAGCTGGAAGAACCCGCCCATGCCGGTAACGCCGCCCTGATGCAAGCCGTTTACGAGAATGCCGACGCGCTGCGCATCCCGCTCGGCGAAGGCGCGCGCATCCTCAACGCCCGCGTCAGCACCGTCAGCCGCACCCTTGACGCCGCCGGTGAACAGCGCGGAGCCGGCATCAAAAGCGTAACCGAGCGCTACCTGTATTTCACCTATGAAACCTTGCAGGAATCCTGCTTCCCCACCCCGGACGGCGGCTTTGCCATGGGCATGGTCAGTATCCTCAAAGGCGGCACACTGGTGATGGATGAAGACTGGAACGACATCCAGCTCACCACCGACCCTGACCTGTGGATTACCCCGGAAGAAGACGGGGGGGATATCCCACCAGAAGGCGATAGCGTCGGCGCGCGCATGGTGCGGCGGGCAAAAAACCGTTTCGTCCGCATCAACCGGCGGGCGCTGCGGGCATACCGCGACGGCTTGGTGGATGCCCACGGCCACTTGCCGAGCGGTGAACTGGCGCTGCCGTTCAAAGTGGTGAGGCAATCCAGCGGCGCGGGCAGGCTGATCCGCCACCGTTGCCATTTGAAAGAGCACTTGCTGGGCATTGCTGGCAAGCATGGGGGGTTCCCGTTCAAGGTGGATTGAAGAAAACCCTTCACCCCTAGCCCCCTCTCCCCCAAAGGGAGAGGGGGAGCGAGAAAGACGCCCCTTAAGCAGTAGCATTTACCGCACTATTCGCCTTTTCGTGGCGGGATTCCCTATAATGCGCCCCAATCCATGCCAAGAGAGGAAAAAATCGTGCGCATCCGCCTGAAAACCAAATGGAACAAACAGGAACGTGAAGTTTCGCTGGAAGATACCGTCGGCGTACTGGCCTTCAATACCTGGAAAGTCGGGATGCAGGCGCTGCTGGAAATCGAAAACGAAAACTTCCAGACCGACACCCAAATGCAGCGGGTGATGGTGATGGAAGAAATCATGGCGTTCATGATCCACGTACTCGACCGCATTGCCCACGACGTGCTGAATGACGAAGACCGCGCCGCCCTGATCACTACGTTCGCCCTGAAAATTGCTGACCATGTGCAGGATAATGCACGTGATTTTGGTGGCCCCGGCGATTACCGCAACCCCTTCATCAACAAGCTGAACCAGCGCATGGGTGATTATGCGGAAACATCCTGGGGCAAGGTCGGGCAGGAACCGGGCTTTTCCATGGGGTTGATGTTCGGCAACTTCATCGCCGAAGCGCTTGGCCCGCGTGACCGCAAATGGGTGTTGGACTACATCCAGCGGGTGTTAATGCCCGAGATCCTCAGCACCTACAAGAAAGTGATTGCACGGCTGGGTTTCCTACAACCACCGGACATGGCTTAACGCAAGTTAGCAATAAGTTGTAAAACTGCAAAAACCGTTGATGACCAAAATAGTGAGGGGACGTTGCTCCTCTTCTTCCGGCCCGGTCTGCCCCGGCAACCCGGAACAGGCGGAAATCAGGAATAGAACAAGGAATATGGGTAGCCTAAACACTTTCATTGTGTGAATCCGTCGCAATTATCGTTTTCCAGAGTGTAGCGGATTCGATACAGGCGTGGGAAGTAGGCAACAAAACCCACTTCCCGGTAAGCATTACCAGGCAATAAACCCAGCCACCTTGTCGGCCAACTCATCGGCATACAGATCAAGGAAGAAATGATCCGCGCCATCCACGGTCTCAACCGTCAGGTTATCCTGCTTGACGCCTGCCAGCTTGGCGGGCAAATCAGCCACCACATCATCTTCAGACCCCACCACAATCAGCATCGGCTTATGGATTTTAGGCAGCAGGTTAGGGGTATTCTTGCGTTCGTCGTCGCTATAGTAAGAAACGATACTGGCAGCCGTCGCCTTGGCGTTTTCACAATAGACAAAACCAGGGACTTCCAGCGGGATTTCACCCTTGCCCTCTTCCACCAGTTTGCTGGCTTCGGCCATGATGTCCGCCAGCGGCTTTTTGTAGCGTTCTTCGTATTCCTTGCTGGTCTTGTCAGCATCAGCAGTGGCTGGCGCTACCATCACCACTTTTTCCAGCAGGCCGGTATCTTTTTCGGCTGCGTACCAGGCAACTTGATTGCCGCCACGGGAATGCCCGAGTAACGCGACTTTGCCAGCGCCCTGATCTTTCAGCCAGTTCATCCAGGTATCCAGTTCGGTCACGGCGTCTTCGTGTTTGTGCTTATGTTCGATGCTGCAATCCAACATTTCAGAGGGGCGCTGGTCGATGCCGAAGCTGAGGTTGACGCTGAGGGTGTTGTAGCCTTTTTCCTTTAACAGGCCAGCCAAAGACTGCATGATTTCCATCTTGTTGTTGGCCAACGTGCCATGCAACATCATGATGACGCCATCCTTGACGGTTTTACCTTCCGCCAGTTCCAGATCGGCACGCAAGGTGGTGTCACCCTGCTTGACGGTGACTTCTTCGGCGTGAAGGCTGGAAAATGCCGTCAGCAACGGCAACAGAATAATGCTGGCAACTCGACTCAAGGGCTTCATGGTTTCCTCCGGAAATTGTTTTGTCGTGCTGACGAAGTTTAGATACCCATCGCCCGCTTCGCCATCTCATATTTCAGGAAACCCATGCGGTTGACAAGATTCAACCCCGAATTACGGAGAATTTTCCACGGCGTCAGGGTGTTGCCGAACAACAGGCGGAAGCCTTCCATCGCTTTCTGGGTCAGCACGTTGTCGCCCCGGCGGGCGCGTTCGTAGGCGCGCAAGACTCGCAGGCTGCCGATGTCGCCGTGCGCCTGGTGGATCTGCGCCGCCAGTTCCACCGCATCCTTGATGCCCAAATTGACGCCCTGCCCCGCCAGCGGGTGAATGGTGTGGGCGGCATCCCCCACCAGCGCGATGCGTTCCAGAATATAAGGCTCGGCATGGCGGCCACGCAGGGAAAAAGCAGCGCGTTCGCCAACGGCGGTGATTTCACCCAAGCGATAATCCAGCGCCTGCGCCAATTCGCGGCAGAAACTGGCTTCATCCAGCATCACCAGCGCATCGGCACGGTCGGCAGGTAGCGTCCAGACGATTGAACAGGAGCCGCCCCCTAATGGCAGAAAGGCTAACGGGCCGTTTGGCATAAAGCGCTGCCAGGCTGTTTCCTGATGGGGAAACTCGGTTTGCACCACGCAAACCAGCCCTTTCTGACCGTAGTCGTTGGTTTCCAGCCCGATACCAGCAAGCTGGCGTACTTCGGATTGTGCCCCATCCGCCCCCACCAACAGCTTTGCCTGCAACACCGTGCCACTTTGCAGGGTTACCTCAATGGCGTCCGGGTTGACAGAAAAAGTAGCCAGCTTGTCAGGGCAATACAGGTCAACGTTTGCCTGTGCGTTGATGGCATCCAGCAAGGCCAGCTGAATCACCCGGTTTTCGACAATATGCCCAAGATCAGGCTCACCCAGATCGGCAGCATCGAAACGGATTTCACCATCGCCGGTCGCATCCCACACGAACATGGCTTCATACGGCGTAGCGCGGCGGGCTGCAACGCCAACCCATGCCCCGGCATTGACCAATGCCCGTTGCGAGGCACGGCTAATGGCGGATACCCGCAAGTCATAAGGGTCGGAGGGGGAAAACGCCTGTGGCTGATGCGCTTCCAGCACAGCCACGCGCAAACCCACATTGCCCAGCAGACAAGCCAGCGTGGAACCTACCATTCCACCACCGGCAATGATGACATCGTATTGTGTTGGCATGTTCGATCCTTCTTCAGACGGAGCCTTTTCCAATATGAAATGAGCCTGAAACAGCTGCTTGATCCCAGCATACAGTGAGCCAGGAAGTTTGAGTTTACCTGTTCACCGTCAGGAGATGAAGACAGCCATGAATCTCGATGAACCGTAGCAAATACTGGGCATACCCCATAAATCAGCGTGGTTATTTGGCAAGGTGACTTGAGAGCACCGGTCAGGTTGGCTAGACTCAGTGCGCTTGTCAACCATCAACAACGAGGGGCAAAACCGTGAAAGATCCAGTCGTCATTATCGGTATCGGGGAAATCGGGGCAGTCTTCGCACGCGGCTTCCTGCGCACCGGGCATCCCGTTTACCCAGTTACCCGCGATATGGATATGCAAACACAATGCAGCCACATCCCCGAGCCTGCCGTCGTCATCGCCGCCGTGGGTGAGACCGATCTGCACCCGACCCTGGCAAACCTCCCCGATGCCTGGAAACCCCGCGTCGCCCTGATCCAGAACGAATTGCTACCCGCCGACTGGCAACGTCACGGCCTGGCTAACCCCACCGTGATTTCGGTCTGGTTCGAGAAAAAGAAGGGGCAGGATGTCAAAATCGTGGTTCCCTCCCCGGTTTACGGCGAACATGCCGAACTGTTAACCGGCAGCCTGAATGCGCTGGATATTCCCGCGTATCTGGTGCATGATCAGGAACAATTATTATTCGAGCTGGTGCGCAAGAACTACTACATCCTGACAAGCAATATTGCAGGGCTGAAAGTCGGGGGCAATGTCAGCGGCCTTTGGGCAAACCACGAACCTCTGGTGCGCGCAGTTGCAAGCGACATCCATACCTTGCAGGAACACCTGACCGGCCAAAAGCTGGATCATGAGGAACTGTTGCAAGCCATGTTGACCGCATTTGAGGGCGACCCCCAGCACCAGTGCATGGGGCGCAGCGCGCCCGCGCGGTTGCAACGTGCCTTGCAAATTGCCGATGGTGCGGGTTTGGAAGTTCCGGCCTTGCGTGAAATCGCCGCCAGCCGACAGTAAACGGACAACAGGTTGTTAATGAAATCGCATAACAGGTTCAAATCCTTCCTTTCCACCGGGGTCATTGCCTGCTCCCTGTGGCTGCTGACAGCTAGCGCCGGTTTACAGGCCGAAGAGGCTACCCGCATCAACTTGCAGGATACCGACATCCGCCAACTGATCGACATCGTGGCCAGGAGTACCGGCAAGAACTTCATCGTCGACCAGCAGGTGCGCGGCAAAGTAACCTTCATTTCCGGTAACGGGCTGGACAAGGATGGCCTATACGAAGCCTTCCTGTCAGTGTTACAGGTACACGGCTACGAAGCAGTGCAATCCGGCGACCTGATCAAGATTGTCCCCTCCGGCAAGGCGCGCGGCAACGTCGCCCCGCTGGTGGCGGACGCCACCGAAAGCGATGCGGATGAAACCATCACCCAGGTCGTCAACCTCGATTACATCCCCGTGACTACCGCCATCCAGACCTTGATGCCGCTCAGTGGTCAGGGTGAAACCAGCATCCTGCCCAACCAGGCCAGCAATTCACTGGTCATCAAAGGCAAGGCGCAGAATGTGGCGCGCCTGCTGGATGTCATCGCCAGCGTCGACAAGCCCAACAACGAAGATTTCGAGCTAGTTCCACTGGAATACGCAGTCGCCTCGCAAGTCGCCTCCACCCTGCAAGGGCTGATGTCCGGCGGCGCAGCGGCAGCTGGTGGTGGCGTCATCCCCGCCACCGGCAAGGTGTCAGCGGATGAACGTACCAACAGCGTCCTTATTTCCGGCGACAAGCAAACCCGCGAACGCATGAAAAAAGCCATCATCCGGCTGGATGTGAAACGCGCCATCGAAGGCGATACCAAAGTCATCCAGCTCCGTTACGCCAAGGCAGAAGACGTGGTAAACGTCCTCAATGGCGTCGCGCCCAACCTGCAACAGTATAGCGGCAGCGGGGGTGGGCAATATTACGATTACAGCTACACCCCACCAGGCTCGGGCGCTGCCGCTGCTGGCGGAAGCGGGCAAGGTGCGGTCAGCGCAACTTCCGGCGGCGTCAAGGTACTGGCCGATAAGAGCAGTAATTCCGTCATTATCAGCGGCCCGCCTACCTTGCAAAAGAACATGATCGCGGTCATCAACCAGCTTGACCGCCGCCGCGCCCAGGTACTGGTGGAAGCGGTCATCGCGGAAGTTTCCACCGACCTGTCCAACCAAATTGGGGCAGCCCTGATATCCAACGGTGCCAACAATGGCGGTAACGGCGCGGTCGGTTACAGCAACTTTGGCGGTTTGAACACCCTAGCGGGGCTGTACAGCGGCGTTACCACCAGCACCCTGACTGGAGTCCCCAACGGTTTCCTGATGGGGGGCGGCAATAACAGTTTCGGGGCGATCGTCGAAGCCCTCAAAGGCGACGCCGCCACCAATATCCTTTCCACCCCAACCCTAGTGACCATGGATAACGAGGAAGCGGAAATCACCGTCGGCCAGGAAGTACCCTTTATCACCGGCCAATCCACCAGTGCCGCCAACACTACCACCAACCCATTCACCACCATCGAACGTAAGGATGTTGGCCTGACCTTCAAGATCACCCCGCAGATCAACCGGGGTGAAACCGTCAACCTGAAGATTGAACAGGAATCCTCCACCCTGGCTTCCAGCAGCACCGGCGCTGCCGACCTGATCACCAACAAACGCCGCATAGCCACCAACGTCATGGTGGAAGATGGGCAGATTCTGGTATTGGGTGGCCTGATCCAGGACAATTACCGTGATTCCGAAAACAAGGTACCACTGCTGGGTGACATCCCCATACTGGGCGGCGCATTCCGCAATAACACCACCAACAAAACCAAAAGCAACCTGATGGTGTTCATCCACCCCGTCATCCTGCCGGATGGGCAATCCGCCGACGCCTACACACGCATGAAATACCACACCATGCAACAGCAACAACAGCGCAGCAAGGTACTGCAACGCACCCCACTGGCCGAAGGCGCATCCACCCTGCCACCGGACATGAACCAGGTCAGCAATGGCACGGCTGACGCCCTGCACAACCCGCCGCCGCCACGCGCACCAGCCAAAAAGACCCAGCAAACCCAATGCAACAAGGCAGACCCGTTCTGTAACGGGACGCTATGAGCGACAGGGAAGCCGCCAATAGCCCGGAGCCACAGGCCACAGAACCCCTGAACCTGCCCTACAGTTTCGCCAAACGACATGGCGTGTTGCTGCAAACCAACGGGCAACATCCACAAGTGTTGTGCCGCAGCGGCGTTGCCCCGCTGGCGCTAGCGGAAGTGCAACGGCTGATCAGCGGTGACCTGTATTTCCAGCCAGTCGACAATGAAACCTTCGACCGGCTACTGGCCACCCATTACGACCGCAGCCAGGTTGGCGCGTCCATGATGCAGGACATTGGCGACGATGCCGACTTGCAGGACATCGCCGGTTCCCTGCCCGAGCCGGAAGACCTGCTGGAATCGGAAGACGACGCCCCCATTATCCGCCTGATCAACGCCCTGCTCACCCAGGCGGTCAAGGAAGGCGCTTCCGACATCCACATCGAAACCTTTGAAACCCGCATGTCGGTGCGGATGCGCGTCGATGGCATCCTGCGCGAAATCATCGAACCGCCACGCAAGCTTGCCCCCATCATCATTTCCCGCATCAAGGTCATGGCACGGCTGGACATCGCCGAAAAACGCCTGCCGCAGGATGGGCGCATTTCGCTGCGCATTGCCGGGCGGGGCGTGGACGTGCGCGTTTCCACCCTGCCCTCCGGCCATACCGAACGGGTGGTATTGCGTCTGCTCGACAAGCAGGCAGGCCGCCTGAACCTGTCGCATCTGGGCATGGAGCCACGCATTTACGCCCGCCTGCAAGCTCTGATCGAAAAACCGCACGGCATCATCCTCGTCACCGGCCCGACCGGTTCCGGGAAAACTACCACGCTGTATGCTGCCCTCACCCATCTGAATGACCAGCGCCGCAACATCCTCACGGTAGAAGACCCGATCGAATACTACATCGACGGCATTGGCCAGACCCAGGTCAACAGCAAGGTCGACATGACCTTTGCCCGCGGCCTGCGCGCCATCCTGCGCCAAGACCCGGACGTGGTGATGGTGGGCGAAATCCGTGACCTGGAAACCGCCGAAATTGCCGTGCAAGCCAGTTTGACCGGGCATCTGGTGTTTTCCACCCTGCACACCAACACCGCTATTGGCGCGGTCACGCGGATGCAGGACATGGGCGTGGAGCCGTATTTACTGGCTTCCAGCCTGCTGGGGGTGATCGCCCAACGGCTGGTGAGGTTGTTATGCCCCGAATGCAAGCAGCCAGCCGCCGCCGATGATGGCGAAATGCAAATCCTGCGCCTTCAGAATACGCCCGGTTCCCAGCGCCCCATCCTCTACAAACCTGTCGGCTGCCCCACCTGCAACCACCGGGGCTTCGTCGGTCGTTTGGGTATCTACGAGCTGGTGGAGCTGGACGACGGCCTGCGCCAGATGATCCACGACCGCCGCAGCGAAATGCAGATGGAAGCTTATGCCCGCCAGACCTGCCCCAGCATCCGCGAGGATGGCATCCGGCTGGTGCTGGAAGGCAACACGTCGCTGGATGAAGTGTTGCGTGTCACCCGCGAGGATTCCCATTAGTGCCTGCGTATGAATACCTCGCACTCAATGCCGCCGGCAAGGAAGAGCGCGGCATCATGGAAGCCGATACCCCCCGGCAAGTACGCCAATTGTTGCGTAATCGTGACCTGATCCCGCTGGAAGTCAACGAAGTCGCGCAAAAACAGAAAAAGGCTGAAAGCCGTTCGTTTCTGGGTGGTGGACGCCTCAACCCTGCCGATCTTGCATTGATGACCCGCCAACTGGCCACCTTGGTGCGCGCCGGTTCCCCGATTGAAGAAGCCCTCGGCGCGGTAGTGCGCCAGACCGAACGCAACTCTGCCCGCCGCATGTTTTCTGCCATCCGTTCGCGGGTGATGGAAGGGCATCCGCTGGCAGGCGCACTGGGGCTGTTTCCCGGCGCATTTCCGGTGCTGTACCGGGCGACGGTAGGCGCAGGTGAACAGTCCGGCCACTTGCCCGAAGTGCTGGAGCGGCTGGCCGATTACACCGAAAACCGCCAGCATAACCAGCAAAAAGTCACCACCGCGCTGGCTTACCCTGCCGTGTTGCTGGTGGTAGCCATTGGCGTGGTATCCGCCCTGCTGCGGTTTGTGGTGCCAAAAGTGGTGGATGCTTTCGCCACGCTGGACATTGAACTACCCCTGCTGACCCGGATGCTGATCGCCGCCAGTGAATTCCTGCAACATTACGGGTTAGCACTGCTGATCGGCGTGCTGTTGCTGATTGCCGGTATTGTCTGGTTACTCAAACGCCCCGTCTGGAAACGCCGCTACCATAAGTGGTTGTTACGCCTGCCGATGGTCGGGCGTATCGTGCGCGGTGTTAATACCGAAAACTTTGCCCGCACCTTCAGCATCCTCAACAGCAGCGGCGTGACAGTGCTGGATGCGATGAAAATTTCCGCAGAAGTTGTCATCAACATCCCCATGCGCGAATCGGTACTGGAAGCCGCCGAACGGGTGCGCGAAGGGATGCCGATCCACAAGGCGCTGGAACGTTCCGGCTACTTCCCGCCGATGATGATCTACCTGATCGCCAGCGGTGAAGGCAGCGGCAAGCTGGATGAAATGCTGGAGCGCGCCGCCATCCAGCAGGAACGCGAAGTCCAGACCAAAGTTGCCACCATGTTAAGCCTGCTCGAACCCGGCCTGATTCTGGTGATGGGCGGTATTGTCACCATGATTGTCCTTTCCATTATGCTTCCTGTCATGGGCGGCATGTCTCAAATAATGCACTAAGTGCCATTACTTACCCTGATCACGCATTTCGTCAGCTAAATAGCTGCGATTATAAGTCATTGCGTTGAGGCTGATCGCTCCACAGTCGCATAGTGCTCCTATCGCAAACAATAAATTTTTTATTGAATATCAAAAATAATGACCGCTGGGATTTCTCCGTAATCCCGCGATCCACATGTGGAGCAAACGTCATGTCAGATACAAGCCTAGCGTTTCGGTTGACAGCAGCTTCTTTCTTTCAGGAAGGGGAATCAAGCAAGCAGGCTGCCCCCAGCATCCTGTATATCTATGCGCCTGAATACGACGTAACCCACATAACCGAGGTACTTAACCGTCACGGCATTCCTCATCTCGTTAACCAGTATAATATCCATGAATATGCCGGAAAAACCTTCTGCTTTTACCGGCGTTCAGAGTTAAGCAGTAAACAGCTCGCCTTTCTAGTCAATGCCGCCAGCGCAGGTGGTCAGGTCAATGCCCTGCTGGATTACCTCGACCAGCAATTGCAATTTGTGGAAGTTGAATTGCTGCACGGTGACTATTTACTGGAAAGCAACCTGCTGCACCGGAAGCTGCACCGGCAAACCCAATGGCAACGGCGTCTGTTGGACATTGCCATGGCGACCAGCCTGCTGGCACTAACCTTGCCGATATGGATACTGGCCGCGCTGGCTATCCGGCTGGAATCACCCGGGCCGGTATTTTTCCGCCAACGCCGTACCGGATTATTCAACCGCGAATTCGACATCATCAAGTTCCGCTCCATGTGCGAAGATGCGGAAAAGAATGGTGCGCGCTGGGCATCCCGCAATGACAGCCGCGTGACCCGAGTCGGCCAGTTTATCCGCCGTACCCGGATTGATGAGTTGCCGCAACTGTTTAATGTGCTGAAAGGCGACATGTCCCTGATTGGCCCACGCCCGGAACGTGAAGTCTTCATCCGCGAACTGGAAAAGCACATCCCGTTCTACCGCTTCCGCCACATGGTCAAACCCGGCGTCACTGGGCTGGCGCAGGTACGTCATACCTACGGTGCTTCCATCGAAGACGCCATGCACAAACACCGGCACGACATGTATTACCTCAAACATCAAAGCGTGTGGCTGGATCTGAAAATCCTGCTGAAAACCATCCAGATCGTGGTGACAGGCCAGGGGGTGTGAACCGCTGCGATCAAGCGGTTGAGGGCAGCACGGATTTTCCCGTATCATGCTGCCCTTCACCCTGACAAGGATTGCCGCGCATGGACACCCCTATCCGCATGACCGAATACAGCCACGGCTCTGGCTGTGGCTGCAAGATTGCCCCCGCCGTACTGGATGTAATCCTGCACAGCCAGCTTCCCGCCGATGTTTGTGACGCCCTGCTGGTGGGTAACAGTTCCCGCGATGACGCCGCCGTTTATGACCTTGGAAACGGCACTGCCGTCATCAGCACCACCGATTTCTTCATGCCGATTGTCGATGACCCATTCACCTTTGGGCGTATCGCCGCCACCAACGCCATCAGCGACATCTACGCCATGGGCGGCAAACCAATCATGGCAATTGCCATTTTCGGCTGGCCTCTAGATAAACTACCGCCGGAAGTCGGGCGCGAAGTGGTGGAAGGCGGGCGCAAAGCCTGCCAGGACGCAGGCATCCCACTGGCTGGCGGCCACAGCATCGATGCCCCCGAACCCATTTTCGGCCTGGCAGTCACCGGCATCGTCGAAACCCGCTGCCTCAAGCAGAACAGCACCGCTAAAGCTGGCAACAAGCTGTTCCTGACCAAACCCTTGGGTATCGGTATCCTCACCACGGCGCAAAAGCGCAAGGTATTGCTGCCGGAACACGCCAACCTCGCCATTGATGCCATGTGCCGCCTGAACACTATCGGCGCGCAATTTGGCGCTATGGAACACGTCAGGGCACTGACCGACGTAACCGGTTTCGGCCTTGGCGGCCACCTGCGCGAAATGTGCGAAGGCAGCGGCTTGCAGGCTGTCATCCAGTTCGACAAGGTTCCCGTACTGCCCAATATCCACCACTATCTGGAACAGGATTGCTCCCCCGGCGGTGCCCAGCGTAATTTCGACAGCTATGGCTATGCACTAGGTGACATGAATGAGCGCCAGCGGCAAATCATCTGCGACCCACAAACCAGTGGCGGCCTGCTGGCGGCAGTTGACCCTGCTGGTGAGGCGGATTTCCTGATGACCTGCCACGATGCGGGTCTGGATTTGCAACCCATCGGCTACCTACGCGAAGCCGTCGCTGGCGCAGCCTTGATCACGGTCGAATAAACCATGCCCCTATCCTCAGCAGGCAAAGGTTTACCGGTCGTGGAAGATTTGCAGGCACTGTTCCTGCAAGACCTGCCCATGATCGACGTGCGCGCACCGGTTGAATTTCGGGAGGGCGCATTCCCGCACAGCGCCAACCTGCCACTGATGAATGACGCTGACCGCGACGCCATCGGCAAGCGCTACAAACAACTCGGCCAAAACGCCGCCATCGAGTTGGGTTTACAGCGGGTCAGCGGTGACATCAAGGCAACAAGGGTCAACGCCTGGGAAACTTTCGCCCGCCAGCATCCTGAAGGTGTACTGTACTGCTTCCGTGGTGGGCTGCGTTCGCGCACTTCCCAGCAATGGCTGTACGAGCAGACCGGCATTGCCTACCCACGTGTACAAGGCGGGTACAAGGCCATGCGCCGTTTCCTGCTGGAGCAGCTGGAAAGCCTACCTGCGCAACTTCGCCCCGTGATTCTGAGTGGGCGCACCGGCTCGGGCAAAACCCGTTTCCTGCGCACTTTCCAGCAACAGATTGACTTGGAAGCATTCGCCAACCACCGTGGTTCGGCATTCGGCACGCAACCGACCCCCCAGCCCACCCAGATCCATTTTGAAAATGCGCTGGCCATAGCCATCATGCGCAAATTACATCAAGGGCAAAGCGCACTGCTGTTTGAAGATGAAAGCCGCATGATTGGTTCGGTGCATATTCCCGAGATTTTTTTCAACGTTTTGCGGAATGCGCCGCTCGTTCTGATGCAGGTAGCGGATGAAGAACGGGTAGAAATCAGTTATCAGGAATATGTGGTGGATAATCATGCAGCATTCACCGCGCTTGCTGATGGTAACGCCGAGGCTGGCTTTGCTGCGTACAGCGCCTACCTGCTGGGCAGCTTGGATAAAATCCAGCGGCGGCTGGGCGGGGTACGTTACCAGCAGGTACGCAAGATTATGCAGACAGCGCTGGAACAACAAGCCGCTACAGGTTCAACGGAAGCCCATTACGATTGGGTACGCTTTATACTGCTGGATTACTACGACCCGATGTATGACTACCAGATCAGTAAGAAACAACATCGACTGGTGTTTAGCGGTTCACCAGCCGATGTGCGGGAATACCTGCGGGATCAAAACATTACGTAATCACATCGGCAGCTTCGCGCCCGGTCAATTCCTCGATCCGCGCGACCTGCTGGGCAATGGCGAGCAGATCCGCCAGCGCTTCCTGCACATCCTGATCATGCTTGCTGGCATCCGGTTCGTATTTTTCCAGATAGACGCGCAGGGTTGCGCCTTGTGTGCCAGTTCCGGACAGGCGGAAAATGATGCGCGAACCATCGGCAAACAGGATGCGGATACCCTGGTTCTTGCTGACGGAGCCATCCACCGGGTCGGTGTAGGTAAAGCTGTCTGCCTTGTCAACTGTCAATGCACCGAACTGTTTGCCTGCCAGTGAGGGCAACTGCCCCAGCAAGGCATCGACCAGCACATTGGCGTCTTGCAGCTCAATCTCTTCGTAATCGTGGCGGGAATAGTAATTGCGGCCATATTCAGCCCAGTGGCTACGCACGATATTTTCCACCGAATCCTGCTTTTCCGCCAGCAGGTTGAGCCAGAACAGTACTGCCCACAGCCCATCCTTTTCGCGTACATGGTCGGAACCGATGCCGAAGCTTTCTTCGCCGCACAGGGTGATTTTGCCTGCATCCAGCAGGTTGCCGAAGAATTTCCAGCCGGTGGGCGTTTCATAACAAGCCAAACCCAACTTGGCGGCTACCCGGTCTGGTGCCTGGCTGGTCGGCATGGAACGCGCCACCCCGGCAATACCGTTACGGTAGCCCGGAACCAATGTGGCATTCGCCGCCAGCACCGCAAGGCTGTCACTGGGTGTGACGAAAAAGCGCTTGCCGAGGATCATGTTGCGGTCGCCATCGCCATCCGAGGCTGCGCCGAAATCAATCTCCGAATTGCGGGCGTAGAGCAGGTTCATCAGCTCCTTGGCGTGCGCCTGGTTGGGGTCAGGGTGGCCGCCACCGAAATCCGCCAGCGGCTGGCCATGAATAACCGTGCCAACCGGAGCACCCAGGCGCTGTTCCAGAATCCTGTGCGCATAAGGGCCAGTCACCGCGTGCATGGCGTCAAAACGCATCTTGAATTTGCCGGATTGCAGCAACGCAGCAATCTTGTTGAAATCGAAAATGGTTTCCATCAGCGCCAGATAGTCACTGACGGAATCAATCACTTCGATCTTCATGCCAGCGAGTTCATAGCTACCCAGCTTGTCAACAGGGATAGGTTGGATCGGCGCAATGTGGTATTCCTGAATCTGTTTGGACGCAGCAAAAATGGCCTCGGTCATACTTTCCGGCGCTGGCCCACCGTTCGGCCCGTTGAACTTGACGCCAAAATCGCCTTCCGGCCCACCTGCATTGTGGCTGGCTGACAGGATAATGCCACCCGCCGCCTGATACTTGCGGATCAGGTTGGAAGCCGCCGGGGTCGACAGTATGCCCCCCTGCCCCAAGATGACCCGCCCAAAACCTGCTGCCGCCGCCATCCGCAGAATGATCTGGATGGCCTCACGATTAAAATAACGCCCGTCACCACCCAGGATCAGGGTGCTACCCCCAATGTTGTCCAGGGTATTGAAAATGGCTTGTACAAAAGTTTGCAGATAATCCGGCTTCTTGAACTGTTTGACGCTCTTGCGCAAACCGGAAGTACCGGGTTTTTGGTCATCAAAAGGTGTGGTCTTGATTATCTGGATAGTCATGGGAGTACGCTTGCCAGTTGGTTTTTGTTAGGATCAGGAATTGTCTGCACAGCATCGCAGCCGTACAAAATGTTGACCCATTATGGATTTATGTTAGTTAAAGAACAACCCGCAAACATATCCCCCCAGCCAAAATCTTTTGCCGCGCTGATGGAGATGTACGAAATTAATTACATGCAACTGCGTCTGTTATGCGGCGACATCCGTATATTGCCTAAAGACACGGTTTCCAGGGTCGAAGGCAGCATCCCTGTGTTGCTGAGCATTGAGGAAAACACCCGCCACACCACCACACTGCTGCTGACTTACCTGTTCCATGAGAACGACGGCAGCCAGGATAACCGCCCTGACATGCTGGTTCGGGTTTACCACGACTCCCGGCAGGCGGAGGTCATCAGCCACCGCTGCCGTTTGTCGGAAGACCGCATTCAGTATTGGGGCAAGGAGCTCGACACCATGCTGCTATGCCGTTGGCGCATGAACCGCTTTTTATACAAATGGACAAATTATTTACGGCGACAAGGACATTGCTTTTCGTGATACATATTATGTACAATTTTTGAATAATTAAAATTTTGTAATCTTTCTCTTGTTATACAAAATAACACATAACATTTCATATTTTGTATAGATATTGTCTGTCAATATTCTTGACTACCCCACTCGGATTAATTACAATACCAACTAATTCAGTCGGGAATTGAAATGCATAAGGAGCATAGACATGAAGCTGTCGACAAAAGGCCGGTACGCAGTTACCGCGATGATGGATCTGGCGATCCATGACCATGAGGGCCCAGTTACCTTGGCCGACATTTCCCAATGCCAAGGCATATCCCTGTCTTATCTCGAACAATTGTTCGCCAAATTGCGCAAGGAAGGTTTAGTGGAAGGTGTACGTGGGCCAGGTGGCGGATATCGCCTGGGGCGTCCTGCCAGCCAGATCAGCATCGCGGAGATCATCAACGCGGTTGATGAAAACATTGATGTTACCCGTTGTCTTGGCAACAAGGATTGTCACGGTGGTGAAAAGTGCCTGACCCATCAATTGTGGGAAGACCTGAGTAACCGGTTGTACGAATTCCTGGATAACCTGACATTGGCAAATTTTATCAACCGCCCTGAAATCCGCGAGGTATCGCGTCGGCAGGACACCATTGCCAGCCGCATTGCGACCATGTTCCCGCCCCGCCCCAGCATTGGCGCAGTTGCGAACTTCTAGGTTAGGGTTTTAGGGGTTGGGAAGGCGGCCACTGGCCGCCCAACTATTACGCGGGAGTATGTTCTTCTGTCTCGGTACGGACATTGAACTGATGCAAGGTCATGACCGGTTGTATTTGCAGCATAGTCAATTTGCCCAGGCTTCGGTCATCCAGCAGTGATGCGCCCGTATCAATGTAGTAAAAATTTGCCGTGCGCAAAGGTTTGCTGACCGGGGTATGGCCGAACACCACAAGATCAATCCCTTCTACTGGGACTGTCCGTCCCATCATTTTGAAATGCTTGTAGCGGTTACGCGACCACAGGGCATATTCTTCCATATCCGGGTCGGCTTCCAGCGTGCGGATGAACTGATGCCATGGGATGCCAGTGGGAATATCAGCGTGGACAATGCCAATATGCCCATTAGCGGTTGATACCTCAAAAGCCAGCGGCAATTTCTCCACCACGTTGCGGATACGTGGGCGCATATTCTCGGGAACTTGTCGCCACCAAGCGCCGCCATTGTAGCGTGTCCAGTTTTCAAGAACTGCCTGACTGTATTCAGAATCCAGCAACATGCGCTCATGGTTACCCATGATTGCATGGAACCAATCGTAATTCAGGAACTCAATAACCCGATGCGATTCCTGCCCCCGGTCAATCAAGTCACCGACGGAAAATACCCGGTCGCGGCTGCGGTCAAAAGCAAGCCGTTGCAACATTTGTTCAAACGCAGAAAAAGAACCATGGATATCGCCCACGACGAAGTCGCGTCCATTTGAATTCTTACCGAAAAATTTGAAAGGCGTGTAACACATGGTTTGATCTCAGGAATAACCCAACTAAAAATTAGCCAGTCAGAACAGGCTTGGTAATTTTCTTTGTTATGACACCCACTTTACCAGCATTCCTTCTGGAAAAAAGCTTACCGCATATAACTGTAATAAGAAATAACTTTCCACTATATTTTTTCTGAATTAAAGGAATTTAGCGCGGCAATAAATACCAGCGCCCAACCGATGATAAAGCTCGCCCCGCCCACTGGGGTTACTGCGACGATACTTTTATATCCTGTCAAAACATAAACATACAGGCTACCGGAAAACAATACAATACCCAGTGTAAAAGCGTGGCCAGCATAGTTGATCAATTTATTCTTCACTTGATTATAAAATATATTTATTATTAATAATGCTAACGAATGATAAAACTGGTACTCGACACCGGTATGAAATCGTTGCAACATCTTGGCGTCCACCAGTTTCTCCAGCCCATGCGCCCCGAATGCCCCCAACATGACTGCGAGCATTCCCGACAGGCTGCCAATCATCAGAAAATAGTTTTGCTGCACAACTTAAGACCTATGGATACACACGTAAAACGCCAATTATACCGCATCATCCTCAAACTGATGGCGTGGCTGGGGATTTTTCTATTGCTAGGCGTGTTCTTGCGCAGTTGCTTTGCCTAAGTAAACATCATAACGGACTGCCTTCCCGCCAATCACGAAAGCAGGCTGGCTCCCCGCCAGCACTGGCGCGTGGCGCGGGCGCTTCACCACTACCCGGTGTTTGGCGTAACGGCAAGCCAGCCCCAGCAGGCTGTCGCTGTCTGCGTCAGCCCCCACTACCGCGTGGAAAAAGCGCATTTCTTTTTGTACCAAGGCTGTCTTGCGCCGTTCCGGAAACATAGGGTCGCAGTAGATTACGTCTGGCTGGGAAACAGCGCCAAATTGTTCCAGCCATGCGTGCGCATCGGCCAGATGCAAGGTCATGCGGCTGACAGTTTCCAGCACTTCGGCGCTATCGCTTGCCAGGGCGCGCTTCATGGCATCCTCCAATAACGCATGGACAATGGGTGAGCGTTCCAGCATGGTAACGCTGCAACCCAGGCTGGCTAACACAAAAGATTCGCGCCCAAGTCCGGCAGTTGCGTCAATAACATGCGGTTGTTTGAATTTGTGCAGGCCAATGGCTTTGGCGATATTCTGGCCTTTGCCACCACCGAACTGTTGGCGGTGGCGGGCTTTGCCCTCCAGAAAATCCACATAAACAGAACCAATTTTGGCGTCCTGCGTGTCGCGTAGTTCCAACCGTTCGGGTGTCTGCACCAGTTGATAACGGCCTGACATTAATAATGCGGGGGCGGGGGTTCGTCAGCCGAGCTACCCAGCAAGGCGGGTTCAAGCGCTTTGAGCTTGTCTTTGAGACGCTCGATTTCACCCAGAGCGCGGGTGATTTCCTGCTGTTGCAAGTAAACCTGCTGACTGAGGACTTCAATGGTTTGCTCCTGTTGCATGAACAGGAGCTCCAGTTTTTCCAGACGTTCTTCCATGGAAAAGATTAACGCCCCTTGTTGGCCGCAATCCGCATACGCAGGGCGTTGAGCTTGATGAAGCCTTCCGCATCTTTCTGGTTGTATGCGCCGCCATCATCATCGAAGGTGGCAATGGCGGAGTCGAACAGGCTGTCGTCAGACTTGCGGCCAGCGACAGTGGCAGCACCCTTGTACAGCTTCATGCGCACGATACCGTTAACGTGTGCCTGGGATGCGTCGATCATCTGCTGCATCATCTTGCGTTCAGGACTCCACCAGTAGCCGTTGTAGATCAGTTCGGCGTATTTCGGCATCAGGCTGTCTTTCAGGTGGGCAACTTCGCGGTCGAGAGTCAGGGATTCGATGGCTCGGTGGGCTGGCAGCAAGATGGTGCCACCAGGGGTTTCGTAGCAGCCACGGGATTTCATGCCGACGTAGCGGTTTTCCACCAGATCCAGGCGACCGATACCGTTGGCACCGCCCAGTTTGTTGAGGGTTTCGAGAATAGTCGCCGGGGACATTTCCTGACCGTCCAGCGCGACTGCATCGCCGTTGCGGAAGGTGATTTCGACGTAGGTTGGCTTGTCAGGGGCAGTTTCCGGGGAAACGCTCCAGCGCCACATGTCTTCTTCGGCCTCGAACCATGGGTCTTCCAGCGGGCCGCCTTCGTAGGAAATGTGCAGCAGGTTGGCGTCCATGGAGTAAGGGGATTTTTTGCCAGCCTTTTTGAAGTCAACCGGAATATTGTGCTGTTCAGCATAGGCCATCAGGGCTTCGCGGGAATTCATGTCCCATTCGCGCCACGGGGCAATGATTTTGACACCTGGTTTCAGTGCATACGCGCCCAGTTCAAAGCGTACCTGGTCATTACCCTTGCCGGTAGCACCATGGGAAATGGCGTCAGCACCGGTGGCGTTGGCGATTTCCACCAGACGCTTGGCGATTAGCGGGCGGGCAATGGAAGTACCCAACAGGTATTCACCTTCATAGATGGTATTGGCGCGGAACATGGGGAACACGTAGTCGCGCACGAACTCTTCGCGCAGGTCTTCGATGAAGATTTCTTCCGGCTTGATGCCCATGGCGAGGGCTTTGGCACGGGCTGGCTCGACTTCTTCGCCCTGGCCGATGTCAGCGGTGAAGGTAACAATTTCGCATCCGTAATTTTCCTGTAGCCATCTGACGATGATGGAGGTATCCAGCCCGCCGGAATAGGCCAGCACGACTTTCTTGACTGACTGTGCCATGTCTGTGTTCCCGTTTGGTGATCGAAACGGGGCATTATATGCGCTACACTCCTGCCTTGCACTACCAACAAAATGTATTCGGAAAACACCCCCGACAAACCGATGGAGGAGACACCATGGAACGCCGTTCATTCCTGAAAAAAGCGGCGGGCGCTGCCGCACTTGCCGGTACTGCCCCTGCCACCCTACTGGCGGCTGATGAAGCCAAATCCGCCGATCTGCCCACCATTAGCTGGCGTCTGACTTCCAGCTTCCCCAAATCACTCGACACCATTTTCGGTGCCTCCGACGTACTCGCCTCAGCCCTCGACAAAATGACCGGTGGCAAATTTACCATCAAGGTATTCGCTGCCGGTGAAATCGTCCCTGGCCTGCAAGTACTGGATGCGGTGCAGAATGGCACGGTGGAAGCCGGCCATACCGCCTCCTATTACTACTTCGGCAAAAACGCCGCGCTGGCGTTCGACTGCGCCGTACCCTTCGGCCTCTCCTCCCGCCAGCAAACCGCGTGGATGCTACACGGCAACGGCATGAAACTGACCCGCGAGCTGTTCGCCGAATACAACGTAGTCAACTTCATGGGCGGCAACACTGGCGTGCAGATGGGCGGCTGGTTCAACAAGGAAATCAACACCGTCAAGGATCTGGAAGGGCTAAAATTCCGCGTCGGCGGCTTCGCAGGCAAAGTACTGAGCAAACTGGGCGTGGTGCCGCAGCAATTACCCGGCGGCGACATTTACCCGGCACTGGAAAAAGGCACTATTGATGCGGCGGAATGGGTAGGCCCATACGACGACGAAAAGCTCGGTTTCGCCAAGATCGTCAAGAACTACTATACCCCCGGCTGGTGGGAGGCAGGCCCGCAACTTTCTTTCTACGTCAACAAGGAACAGTGGGAAAAACTGCCCGACCCATACAAAGCTGCTTGGGAAGCCGCCTGCCAACTGGCACACAACGACATGCAGGCCAAGTACGACGCCAATAACCCGCAGGCACTGGCCAACCTGCTGCAAGGCGATGTGAAACTGCGTTCCTTCAGCGACGAAATCATGGAAGCCTGCTTCAAAGCCACAATCGAAACCTTTGACGAAGAAGCCAAGAACAATGCCTCCTTCAAGAAGATTTACGACGACTGGAAAGTTTTCCGCAATAATCAGGCGCAGTGGTTCAACGTGGCGGAACAATCCTTCGCCAAGTTTGCCTTTAACAAAAAACTGTAACGTTTCTTGCATTCAAGCTGGTGGCGACAATACCACCAGCAATTACCCGCCTTGCCGCTGCATCAACCGGAACCTGCGGGCACGCAACTTTCCGGCAAGCATAAAACCCTATCGGGCAAATGCCCCAAAACCGCATCCCCTGACCGTTTGCCGCCTCACCCCCCTGCCATTCCATATTTATACTGCCCGCTCATCGACAGGATTCGGGAAGTATCATGCTCAACTGGTTCACAGAATTTTCCCTCGCCCAACGCTGGTTGGTGCTAGGCGTAACGCTACTGCTGGCCGCACTCGGTATCCGCGCCTTCCAGCAACTGCCGATCGACGCCTTCCCGGACGTTTCCACCACCCAGGTTAAGCTGATCCTGAAAGCCCCCGGCATGACTCCGGAGGAAGTCGAAAACCGCATCACCCAGCCGGTCGAAACTGAACTGCTTGGCATCCCCAACCAGACCATCCTGCGCAGCGTGTCCAAATACGCGCTGGCCGACATCACCATCGACTTTGCGGAAGGCACCGACATTTACTGGGCACGCAGTCAGGTTTCCGAACGTTTCGCCAACGTCAAGGGTGACTTGCCGGATAACGTCGGCGGCGGGCTTGCGCCCATTTCCACCCCGCTGTCGGAACTGTTCATGTTCACCATCGAAGGCGACTTGTCCTTACAGGAAAAGCGTACCCTGCTGGACTGGACAATCCGCCCGCAACTGCGCGCCCTGCCTGGCGTGGCGGACGTGAATGCACTGGGCGGACGTGTCACCACCTTTGAAGTCACCCCCGACCTCGCCGCCCTTAACGCGCGTGGCCTCACCCTCGACGACCTACGCGTGGCGCTGGAAAGCAACACCCGCAACGACGGCGCAGGCCGCGTCAACGAAGGCGAGGAAACCTGGGTGGTACGTATTGAGGGCGGCGTCAAGGAACTGGACGACCTGCGCCATATCGCCATCAAAAGCATGGGCGACGTGCCGGTCACGGTTGCCGACGTTGCCAAAGTCGAACTCGGCGAACTCACCCGCTACGGCGCAGTCACCCAAAACGGCAAGGGTGAAGCTGTTGAAGGTCTGGTTCTCGGCCTGCGCGGCGCGAATGCCGGTCAACTGATCACCACGCTCAAGGCCAAGCTGGAAGAAATTTCCACCACCCTGCCGGAAGGCACCACCATCGAGCCGTTCTACGACCGCGCCACCCTGGTCGACAAAGCCATCCACACTGTGAGCAAGGCATTGCTGGAAGCCGCCGTGCTGGTCGGTGTCATCCTGTTCGCCTTCCTCGGCAACGTGCGCGCCGCGCTGGTAGTGGCACTGATCCTGCCGTTGTCAGTCCTCGGCACCTTCATCCTGATGCGCCAGTTTGGCCTTTCCGCCAACCTGATGAGCCTCGGCGGGCTGGCCATTGCCATTGGCCTGCTGGTTGACGCCGCCGTGGTTATCGTCGAAAACATCGTCGCCCACCTTGCCCACGACGACGAAAAGGCCAAGACGCCGCAAGCGCAGAAAGTGCTGTGGGCAACCCAGGAAGTTTCCGCCCCGGTCAGTTCCGGCATCCTCATCATCGCCATCGTGTTCCTGCCGCTGCTGTCGCTGGAAGGGCTGGAAGGCAAGCTGTTCGCGCCGGTCGCCATGACCATCGTGTTTGCGCTTTCCGCCTCGCTGCTGTTTGCGCTGACCACCATTCCGGTCATGGCCTCGTGGCTGCTGAAGAAAGCCTCGCACGAAGACCCGTGGCTGCTACGCATTTCCCGCAAAATCTACATCCCGGTACTGGATGGCGCGCTGAAATTCCCCAAGCCCGTCTACCTGCTGACCAGCGTATTGCTGGCTGCAGCGGTCGCGGTTTACCCCCTCATCGGCAAAACCTTCATGCCGGTGATGGACGAAGGCGACATGATCGTGCAGCTGGAAAAGCTGCCGTCCATCAGCCTTGAGCAAAGCGTTGCCATCGACCAGAAAGTGCAGGCCGCGCTGCTGGCAAAGGTTCCCGAAATCAAACGCATTGTCGCCCGCGTCGGCTCGGATGAACTCGGCCTCGACCCGATGGGGTTGAATGACACCGATTCCTTCCTCGTCCTCAAGCCACTGGAAGAATGGCGAAACCCCGACAAAGAATGGTTGCAGGAAGAAATCCGCCAAGTGCTGGATACCTTCCCCGGCATTGCCTACGGCTTTACCCAGCCGATCGACATGCGCGTATCGGAAATGCTCACCGGCAGCCGTGGCGATGTCGCCATCAAGGTATTCGGCCCCGACCTCAACAACCTTAACGACTACGCCCAGCAAATCGCCACCTTGCTGGAAAAGATTCCCGGCGCAACCGACGTATACACCCAACAAAACGACGGCGTGCAATACCTGAAAGCGGAAATTGACCGCGCTGCCGCCGGGCGTTTCGGCCTGACTGTGGATGACATCTCCGCCCTGCTGCGCACCCAGCTTGAAGGCGAAATTATCGGCACGATCCAGCAGGAAGGCCGCCGCATTCCGCTGCAACTACGCGGTTCCGCCGACCTGCGCAACGCTCCTACCGCATTGCAGAATATCCGCCTGACGCTGAATGATGGGCGCACCATCAGCCTTGATCAGGTGGCGAAACTGATCCGCACCAACGGGCCGGTTGCCATCAAACGCGAAAACGCCGGGCGCTTCGTCACCATCCAGAGCAACGTTACCGGGCGCGATCTGGTGAGTTTCGTGGAAGAAGCACAGAAGGCCGTAGCGGAACAAGTGAAATTACCCGCCGGTTACAACGTTACCTGGGGCGGCCAGTTTGAAAACCAGCAACGCGCCGCGCAACGCCTGATGGTGGTCGTGCCTCTGGCACTGCTGCTAATCGGTTTGCTGTTATTCCTGACTTTCCGCGACCTGCGCCAGACCGTGTTGGTGATGGGAAATGTGCCGCTGGCGCTCATCGGCGGCATTTTCAGCCTGGGGATTTCCGGGCAGTACCTGTCAGTACCAGCTTCGGTAGGCTTCATCGCATTGCTGGGGATTGCAGTACTCAACGGCGTGGTGCTGGTGACGTTTTTCAATCAGCTGCATCAGCAGGGGTTCCGTGGCACGGCTGTGGTTCGCGAGGGGGCGCTACGCCGCCTGCGCCCGGTACTGATGACGGCAAGTATTACTACCTGGGGTCTGGTTCCGCTGCTGTTTGCGACTGGCCCTGGTTCCGAAATCCAGAAGCCGCTGGCAACGGTGGTGATCGGCGGGTTGGTCAGCTCCACCACGTTGACGCTGATTTTGCTGCCGTTGCTGTACCGCCAGTTCATCCTCAAGGGTGAAAAGTCGCGGATGCCGTCGGCTGCGCACGGAACCCACGCCTGACATATAAACTTACCGTTACGGAGATAACCCCATGTTCAAACCTGCCAGCAACTTTCTTGCCATCCTGACACTGCTGGGTGCAACTGCTTGCGTGGCTGCCCCCCACTCAAGTAACGATACCATGTTCATCACCAATACCCACGCGGCATCCGTCGCTTTCCGCTCGCTGCGGATAGAAAATGGCACGGATGGCCAGCCAACAGTTGTTAAAGGACAGATCCACCTGACTGGGCGTGATCCAGTATATGTCGGCCACGTAGATTATGCGGTGCTTGAGGCCAGCGGCAAGGCACGGGAACAAGGCTGGGTAGAACACACATCAGCTATCCGCTTACGCCAGGCACACCGGCCTTCACTGTTCAGCATCAACCTGCAACAGCCATTGGCACAGGGTGAAAGGGTGCAGTTGACTTATCATATAGGGAATCATTAACTTGCTTCCTTCATCATGCAAAATGCACCTGATCTTTATTATTTGGTGTGGCGGTAACCCGTTAAGAGCGCTACCATGGCCGTATCCACATAACGCTAACAAGGGGGGAACCCAATGGATACCACTACTTTATTCTGGGGGTTGTTGTTCAGTTCCATCGGCTTGGGTTATTTCGTGTACGGCAAAAAGCAACACAGCCCAATACCCTTGCTATGCGGCATAGGATTGATGGTTTACCCTTACTTCGTTTCCAGTAATCTGTTGATGGTCATTGTAGGTAGCGTCCTGGCTGTGATCCCTTATTTCATCCGCTTGTGAAACAGCAAAGCATTCTCGATTTACGAACCTACCTTCATCAACTTAGGTGATTTACCTCAAAGACATTACCCAAAAACAGGGCGAATCAGAATGTCCCATTTTGGTAAAGCAGCATTTCTTTCCAGCCTCGCCTCAACAGCCTCCATAGCTTTTTTGCTGAGGGTCACACCCTTCTCATAAACCTTGTGGCTGAATTCGACCATGGGGTTGATGCCTTTCCAGGTCATGGTTTTTGCCCATTCCAGCAGGGTTTCGGCATCCTTGAGCTGGGTGCCGTTCCAGTGTTGTTCCAGAATCCCCCAGCAGCGTTCAATCGGGTTGTACTTGCTGTGGTAAGGCGGGTAGTACAGCAGGTGGACTGTCTTACCGGTATGGTTGGCGAATTCCACCATGCGCTTGAGGAATTGCGTCCTGATCCCGCTGCTTTCCGGGCCATTGTCCGCTTTGATCTGGATGCACTGGCAGGCGTCCTTGTCAGCAGAAGGCATCTGTTCCCATACCCGGCACAGGGAATCCACGATGAAGTCACTGGTTTTGCTGGAACTGCCGAAGGTCAGGTAAACCTGCCCACTGTCCTCATCCAGTACGCCAAAAGGGATGTATTTCTCTTTGCAGCCCATCTCATGGTCAGCGGCTTTATTGTCACCCCGTGTTTTCCCGCCCCGTGAGTAGTCACCGATGTTGACGGTCGCCTTGCAGTCCATGCTCAGGCGTTTGACCGCCCCATCGGCAAACTGCCCATCGTTGGCCTGGATATTGGCGAAGATGGCGTCGGTTTCTGGAATTTTTTTTGCGGCTTGGCTTTCTCCACCTTGCGCAGGCGGTAGCCATTCCGGTTGAGTATCCGCGCCATGGTGCTGGGGGCGGGCACTTGTCCACCGCTGAAACCCATGGCCTGTAACTGCCGGATGGCTTCCGCCGCCGTCAGGCGGGTGTAGGCGATGCTGCTGCGGAATGTCGGGTCTTGCTGGCTATGTGCTTCCGCCAGCGCCAGCAAGGCGGCTGCCGCTTCCGGCTGGGTTTCCTCCCAGCGCTTCTGGCCACAATACGCCGCCTGCGCACCCACGCAAACCATGCCGCTGCGCTGTTCCTCCAAACCCAACTGCACCCCCTCCCGACCCCAGCCAAAACACCTTTCAGTCTGGCGGGCGTTGCCTGCACAATATTTCCGGCTCATGTCCGCCTGGAACGCACGGCGGGTGCTGCCAGACATTTTCGAGGCCGCCAGTTTCAGGTCGGCTATCTGGGATTCACTCAGGATCGGGTTAGCTGTTTGGGGTTCGGGGGGCATGGGGATAGGGACTCCGCTTGTCGATAAGACAAGTGTAGCCATTGCGGGGGAATCTTTCAGGGAAATCCCCTTACCGCCTTGCTTGTAAGCCAGTGTCTCCAGAATGATACCGTTGGTGTTGGCTGTGATAGCCTTGTTGGGTTCGCCACTGACCTCATACAGACCGGAATACCAACCACGTTGTGGGTCAGCCAGAGATGATACTTTTTCAACCAGCTTTTGAGTGTACGCGGTTTCATACAGCATATGCCAACCAAACGCCGCCTTGGTGCTCAAGCTCTTGAACTTGCTGGCGTCTTCCCCTGTTTCGGTAATTGCGTTCCATGCCTTGCCGCTGGTAAACACGGTGTTGTAAACGAAGTACGGTGGCTGGTCGATGTTGTCTTCGGAAACGGCTGTCAGGATGCCCGTTTCGGCAGCACGCTTTTCCTGTGCCTTATAGACGCGCCATGCCAGTTCCTGCGAAATATGATCCCAACCAAACTCGATGCCATCAAGGATGTATGGCTCGCTCACCACGTAGTTGTGCGCCCCGTATTGCTGCGGGTCACGGCTATCAGTAGCAACCTGGATACCGCCAATATCCACAAACTTGAGGAAGTCGGTGTAGCGCAACGAATTGGAAACATCCAGCCCCATCAGGTTGAAAGACTTGGCTGCATATTCCTCATAACCAAGGCGGCCTTCCTGCGGGTATTGGGTTTTACCAGAATCTGATACTGCCGCGCCGTGCAGGACACCATCGACCAGCAATGGCTCAGTATTCCAGCTTTCCAGCACTTTTTTCACGGAAGTCGTGTGCTGCGGGTAATTCCAGGCCAGCGTATTGAATGGCACCAGAATGCGGCCAATATCAATGGCCGACCAGCCAATACCTTTTTCGCTGGGCTGATTGGTGTAATCGACCATTTGCAGGGAAAGGGTATTGTAAGATTTATTGGGCAGCTTGCCTTCAAACAACGGTATCTTGGCGAGAGAATCCAGCGCCTTGAAAATACGTGCGTCGAACTCAGTCTGGTCGATAATACCGAGGCGTTGCGCGGCAATCACCGCCATCAAGTAGGATGACGTATCCCACAGGGTCGAAGCATTGTAGTTATCAACGGAATTGACCAGCCCGGTAGCGGGGATGGTGTTGTTCTGGAAATAACGCCATGCCGTGCGTGCCCATTCCATTTCCTGCGCAGTCAGCGGGCGGCTGGGGGCAATGTTCACGTCCGCGCTGGTTTCGACCACCGCTTCCGGCGTGGCTGCATTGCCCATGCTAACGCCCTCCAGCCAGCCGACCAGCCCGAAGGCTGTCACCAGTCCGGTCAAAAAAATGATGTGGCTGCGTGCGCGAACCAGTCCCTGTTTGAAACTCATGCAATAACCCCTTTATTGTTATAAGCAGGCGCGGGTTGTATTTCCTCAGCAACGGCTTCCTCCTCTTCCGGTTTCCAGAAAGCCGCCAGCACAATCCCGCTGAGGGCAAAAACATTGTTCAAACCCCAGAAAATATTGACCAGAATCCCACCCAACGAATAGTCGTTATTACCCAGCGCGAAATACTGTACCGACGCATACGCCACACCCACTACCGTTAATACGATCACGGCAAACTGCGGTAACACCAGATGGAAAAAATTGCCCTCCTGCCGGTCTTTGGGCGTGACCGGAAACTTGATTTTCTCACCTTTCAGCACTGTCCAGATGGCTTGCAGGTTCACTGGGAAAAACGACAAATAGCTGGCTTTGGAACGGTAGCCTGCGATCCCCCACGTCCCCACCATAAAGGCCAGCTCCATGAAAATCAGGAAGGGTAGAATGTGCTTGAAAAAATCGCCGGTATACGCGCTGACCGGCGCAATCCCGCTAAACAGGTACACTAACGGCGCGATCAGGAAAACCGCATTCCAGATACCGCCGAGGTATGACCACACGGTTGCGCCATACATCAGGCGTTGCGGCCAGCTCATGCCGGGGCGCGTTACCGGGCTGTCGTGCAGCGCGATGTCAAGCGTACCGCCTGCGTACTTGAAGCGCTGCACCGTCCAGCTCAGCAAATCCTGCGGTGACAGCATCTTGGATTCGACCGCCGGGTGCATCACCGATTTCCAGTTGCGGTCTGCGTCCGCGTGCAGCACGATCGAGGTGTAAATGTCTTCAGAAACGTGGAAGCGGTAGGGGGTGAATTCGTGTTCGCCTGCAACCTGATGACGCATTTCCTGCACCAACCCACCGTCGAGATCAGCACCGCCCATAAGTTTCTGTAACTGTTTCGATTGTTTGCCGACTTGCTTCTCAATGGTGTCGGCATAGCACTTGAGGGCGGCTTCCATCACGGCTTCACGGCGGTGGATCGAGCCTGCGCCACAGCAAAAAGAGGCATTCGCCCAGTTACGACGACGCTGGATCACATCGTAGAACATTTTCGGCTCATTGACGAAAGGATCTTCACCCACGCGCACTGCACCGATCACCGCTTCCACACCCTTACCCAGCCAGCGACCCGGCGCCTTCAAGTATTTGCCCAGGAAATCAGGCAGGCGCTTGCCTTCCGGCAAATCAAAAAACCACTGAGGGGTTTGCACCCACGCTACATCGGGGTCACGGAAATAGCCCAGCGTATGTTCGAGAATGGTCGGAAACGGGCGTGTATCCGCGTCACAGATCACGATGAAATCACCGTGGGTCTGTTCCATCGCATTGCGCAGGTTGCCCGCCTTGAAGCCGATGTTGTTGGTGCGGGTAATGTAACCAACCCCTTCTTCGGCGGCGACCTGCTTCATCTCCGGACGTTTGCCGTCATCCAGTACGAAGATGTTGAGGTCGATCGGGTGCGGATAGGTGACTTTCTTGGCGTCGATGATGCTCAAACGCACCAGTTCGACTTCTTCGTTGTACGTGGGGAAAAACACATCCACCTTGATTGGGCGGTCTTCCGCATGATCGGGGCGCACCACCTCGCTGAAATTAGCAGGCGGTGGCAATTGCTCGTAGTCTTTCACCTTCCACAGGTTGAAGACGAACAGCCCCAGGCCGAAATAAGACGCCGTTTCCGCAACTACCAACGGCACGGCATACCACAGCGCTTCCGGGTTAAGGGATGCCGTCCAGCGCCACCACAAATACCACGCCCCCAGTGTCATGGCGATCACGGCGAGGAATTGCCAGATGCTTTCCGTTACAGCGGAATACCGCAACGGCGGCTCCGGCTGCCGATCTTCAAACTTGTCGAAATAGAATCCCATAACGGTACGTCTTATTGTTGTGATTGGACGGTAAAACGGTATTCGTTGCGGCTGATCAGTTTGCCCTGCGCATCCAGAATTTCGGCTTCAAGGCGGTACTCACCCGGCTCCGCGACGGGTGCGGTGTAGTCGCGCAAATGCCGGTACATATCGGGCGTCAGGTCAACTTGCCAGTTTTGAGTATCCAGCTTTTTACTTCCCTGGAACAGTGAAACCCGATAGCGGGTAGCAGGATAGCTGGAAAAACTGTCATTCAGTGCCCATAAACCGATATTGACCGCTTCACCTGCGGCGTATTCCACTTTGTTCCAGGCAAGGCTGGGCAGCACGGGTTGGTAAGCACGTTGCAAGGCAAAATAGCCCGGCTTGGGTTTGCGCCAGAAATCGACGACGCCCCAATTCATCGACGGCCAGTCTTCCACCAGCATGAACTGGAACAGCGAACCTACCGGGCGATAGGCTTGCCGCCGGTAGGATTCCGCTGCCAACTGGGTCAATTGCGCCTGATACTGTTGGGTATTGGTGATGAATTCGTCCAGCGTTTTGCCTTTGGGTACTTTGGCGATTTCCAGCGTCTCTTTGCGCTGGAAGTTGTGGAACAGCCATTCCTCCCAATCGGCATCGGTTTCCGGCAGCTTCGGCGCATGGCCAAGAATCCTGGCCAGGGTCGCTTTATCAGGCAGGGCTTGCGCGCCAAATTCGGCAATGGTGGGGTGTTTGGTGGGCTTGGCGTAATCCAGCCAGCTTCCCGAGTACCAGCCCAGCCAAGGATGCGATACTGTGGAGGAAATCCTGTCGATCGGGCGGGTCTTGTCCAGCGTCATGGCGGCCTGATACAGCTTGCTGTCCAGCACCTTGTTCTGCTGCGGATCGTATTCATCCTTGTATTTCCACTTCATCCAGTCAGCGTCCCACGGTGGTTCGTTGTGCAGTGTCCACTGGATGATGGAAGGGTGCTGGCCGAACTGGCGGATCATGTCGCCGACTTGCGCCACTGCTTGCTGGTGGAATACGTCCGTATCCTGATAGCCCCATTGCAGCGGGAAATCCTGCCACACCATGAGACCCATTGCGTCGCACAAACGGTAGAATTCGGGGCTGGTGACGTGGGCATGAACACGCACGGTGTTGATGTGCGCATCCTGCATCAACTGGATGTCGTGGCGGAAATCTTCCGTACCCATGTCCGCCAGCCACTGGTTGGCGATGTAATTCGTGCCCTTGAGCAAGATGCGCTGGTCGTTGATGTACCAGATTTCCTGCGGCGTTTTACGCAGCTTGCGGAAACCGATGTCACGGCTGAAGCTGTCGAGGAGTTTACCGTTTTGTACCGCACTGACGGTCAGCCGGTAGAGGTTGGGTTCGCCGTAACCTTTGGGGAACCAGAGTTTGGGGTTGGTGATATTGAAAGAGGGCGTATGCAATACGCCCCTACGCGGACACTGTAGGGGCGTATTGCATACGCCCTTTTCGGTAAACCCAACCGGCTCCAGCTCCCATTGCAGCTGAGTACCCGCAGGCCATTTCCCGACCCTATCCAAATCAACGCTGACCAGCCACCGCTCCAATCCCTTGGTCGGCTGTACCTGAATCTGCCGTGGCGCAATCTGCACCTGCTGCGTCTGCCGCAAGCGTACCTCGCCCCAAATGCCGCCAGTATTACGCTCCTGCCCGCGCTCCGACCATGCACCGCCAGGGCGCGTATCATGATGGGAAAAAATCCCCTTTATCAACCGCTTGCGTAGCGAAAAATCTTCCGGCTTTTCCAGCGGGCTGTTGACCCGCACCAGCAGAGTGTTGTCCCCGGTTTGCAGGTGTGGCGTCACGTCGAAGGAAAACTGCTGGAAATAACCCTCATGCGAACCCAGTTTCTGCCCATTTAGCCAGACATCGGCGAAGTAATCGACACCCGCAAAATGTAGGCTGGAAACCGTTTCCGGAGAGGTTACAGCGGTGAATCTCAGCCGATACCAGGCAATGCCGTGATGGTCATAACCCTGCGTGTACCAGTTGCCGGGAACCTTGATGTGCTGCCAATGGGCGTTATCAGCAGGCATATCCGCCGCACCGGACGGGAGGAATTCCCACATTCCGGCCAATGAACCATATGTGGCAAAAGGCTGCATGGACGGCATGACGCTACACCCCTGCAACAAAAGAAACAGTAACGCCACCCAAATTCCTGCAACCTGTTTCATCTCACACCAGTTGCTTGCTGACGTACAGGTGATTGCCACGCGCATCACGGATATAACGGATGGAATCCGCCAAGGCATGGATCAACCCCATGCCCCAACCACCCTCCGGCAGGTCTTCCGGATCGGGCATGTCACGGGCTTCAGCGTGCAATTCATCCGGCATGGCGTGACCGTGATCGGAAATGATCAAGTGCACCTCCTGCGGGTTGTATTCCACCCGGACATGCACGTCATTGCCTGCCTGTAACTGGTAGGCATGTTCGATGACGTTATTGACGGCTTCCACCATCATCAGTTCGAGTTGCCCCAGTTTGTCATCGGAAAGCGCCAGTTCCTGCCCGATGCCGCGCAAAGCGCCGGAAAGAACCCGCACCTGCTCCAGACGGCTATCGATGGAAAGGCGAATATTGTATTCCTTGAAGGTGGTATCCATCAGGCTGCCTCCTTCTCCCGTGCCTCAGTTCCATAGAAACTGAGCATATTGCTGAACAGCATCATGTCGGTATTGATGGTGTTGGAAACGGCTTCTTCCGGTTTGGGTTTTTCCTGGAATTGCACGATGCGCTGCTGTTCGTCGAGCTTCACCACGCCGTATTCGATCACCGGCTTGCGCAGGATCAGGATCATCGGTTTCGCTACTTCATGGGTAATGGGGCGCACCCGCGTCCCCTTGCCTGCCGCTAGAATCATGGCTTTCATTCAGCTATCCCTTTCAGCATACCGCCAGTCAGATTATCAGGCAGCAACCATGCCCAATGCGGCATCCACGTCAGATGCCATACGGAATACACGATCCATACGGGTCAGCTTGAACAGGTCGGCGACAATGCCCCTGGCCCCAACGATGATGAGATCGCCCCGATTGCCGGCCATTTTCAGCAAACTAACCAATGCACCGAGGCTGCTACTATCCATGAAAGTAACGGCGCTGATGTCCAGCATGATGTGGCTATTCCCGTCATTGAACAGCTGGGCAACACGATTTTTGAGTTCGGGGGCAATGGCAGCATCCATGCGTGCATCAAGGATAGTGGCCACGGTGAAACGGCCTTCGGTACGGGTGGAGAATTGCACTGTTATTATCCTCGTTGGTAATTGGAGTGTATTGAAACTTATCATTTTAATTAATAAAGCCATTGTATACCGATCAGAGAACTGGCAGCAACAGGTGGATTAATACGCTTACCTTATTGATAGAACTTTCTTATAAATAGAGGCTTGGGTAGAATACCGGGATAGTCATCATAATAATAACGGTATGTAGGATCTCCACTATGCTTGCATCTCAGCCACCAGCCCATCTGTTTGTTGACACCAGCGGCAGCTGTGAGGGTTTGTTTGCTTTGCTCGGTCGCGCTTTGGAATACGGAGCGAAAAGTCTGCTGGTCTTGGCTGCTGATGCCAACAATTTTACGCCAGTGCAATTGGACGCACGCTTGCAGGCACTGCCGATCCCGGTGTTTGGTGGCATCTTCCCGGAAATTATTGCGGACGGGCAACACCTGAAGCGAGGAAGTTTGGTGTGTGCGTTGCCGATTGTGGCGCAAGTGCACCACATCGACGCGCTGTCTGATCCGACCGTGGATTACTTTACCGACGCGGAAACCTTGAAAGCACGCACCCCTCCCGGTGCGACCTTGGTCACATTGGTAGATGGGTTGAGTAAGCGTATTGCGGCTTTACTGGAAAACCTCTATGAAGTGTTTGGAGACCGTTACCGCTATATTGGTGGTGGCGCAGGTTCGCTCAGCTTCACGCAAAAGCCGTGCCTTATTAGCAATCAAGGTCTGCGTGTGGATTGCGCCCAAATAACGGCACTATCTGTACCGATTAGCCTCGGCATTGATCATGGCTGGCACAAATTTGCAGGGCCATTTTTTGTAACAGGGGCATACGACAATACCATCACGGCGCTTGATTACAAGCCAGCTTTTGAGGTCTACCGTGCTGTGGTGGAGGCTGACAGTGGTAAGCAGTTTGGCACAGATAATTTCTTTGATTTGGCGAAAGCCTATCCGTTCGGTTTAGAGCGTTTAGCGGGGGATGTGGTGGTACGTGACCCCTTATTCCATGATGGCAACAAACTGGTGTGTGTTGGGGAAGTGCCGCCTAACCATATCGTGTATATCCTCAAGGGCGAGGCGGATAGTTTGTTGGAAGCCTCTCGCCGTTGCGCGCAGCGTACTCAAACGGATGCTCCGCCATTGATTGGGTTATTGTTTGACTGCATCAGTCGTACCCTGTTTTTGGAAGCGCGCTTCATTGAAGAGGTGAATAATATCCACCAAGCTTTGCCTTCAGGTCTTCCATTAGTGGGGGGGTTGTCCTTGGGCGAAATTGCGGATGCAGGGAATACTTGTCTGGAATTTTTCAATAAAACGGCGGTATTGGGGATTCTCAGCAGTGAGGAGCAAGGGACATGAACATGACTTTAGAGCTGGTTTCTGTCCAATATGCGTTGGCGTTACTGGTTGGGCAAGACCTGGATTTACGCACTATGCTGCGCAAATTTTTGCCTCCAGCATTGAAATTACTCAATTGCCGTCGTGGCTACATTTGGTTACACAATGGCAATATTCCCGCAGATATTACCAATATTGCCCCAAACCCTTGCTATGGCTACCCGGCATTACATGGCACACTTGAGCAAGACCAACCTTTGCTCGCAGCCGAAATCCAATCTATTGCCGCACAGGGATGGCACGTTAATAAACCGGGTGACATTCGCACACTGGCGGGTGTGCATTACCATTTTATGCCTGTGGGGATAAACGCCTTATTGGTATTGGTACGTGACCCGCCCTTGCCGGAAGCCTATTTGTTAGCATTAGGCTTGGTATTGAAGCGTTTGGAAACAGCTTGTTTAGCATGTCAACAACATGCCCATTTAGAGGAGGCGCGTGCCGAAGCACTCAGGGCTAAAGTAGCAGCTGAACAGGCGAGTAAAGCTAAAAGTGAATTTTTGGCAATGATTAGCCATGAAATCCGCACACCCATGCACGGCATTATTGGTTTGACTGACTTGATGCTGTATAGCGACATTTCGGTATCGCAACGTGAATATTTGGAAATGATCCAGTCATCATCCAATGCCATGCTTAATATTATCAACGAAATTCTTGATTTTTCACGTATTGAGGCAGGGACATTGACACACAATCCTGCTCCGTTTGAATTGAGAACAGTGCTGCAAGAGGCTTGTGTTCCGTTACAGGTTCGAGCACAGCAAAAACAGTTGGCGTTTCGTTGGTCAGTTGCCGCTGAAGTGCCGGACTGCTTGGTTGGCGATGCAGGGCGTTTACGTCAGGTGATGATTAACCTGATTGGGAATGCCATTAAGTTCACGGAGCAGGGGGAGGTGGTTGTCAATATCTCCCTGTACAGCGGTGCGCCGCCGGGGCAAGCACATTTGCTGTTTGCGGTGCGTGATACAGGGATTGGCATTCCGATGGATAAACAAATCAGCATTTTTCAGCCCTTCCAGCAGGCTGATGGCTCTATTAGTCGCCGTTACGGTGGGACAGGGCTGGGTCTGACGATTTCTTCGCAATTGATTGGGATGATGGGGGGCGAGTTACGGGTGGAAAGTGATGCGGGGCAAGGCAGCATTTTCCATTTCAATCTTCCGTTACCTATTGTGGATCAGGTTGTTGTGCCTGCCTTTGATCCACGACCACGCCCTAAGGTGATTTACCTCAAAGACATTACCCAAAAACAGGGCGAATCAGAATGTCCCATTTTGGTAAAGCAGCATTTCTTTCCAGCCTCGCCTCAACAGCCTCCATAGCTTTTTTGCTGAGGGTCACACCCTTCTCATAAACCTTGCGACTGAATTCGACCATGGGGTTGATGCCTTTCCAGGTCATGGTTTTTGCCCATTCCAGCAGGGTTTCGGCATCCTTGAGCTGGGTGCCGTTCCAGTGTTGTTCCAGAATCCCCCAGCAGCGTTCAATCGGGTTGTACTTGCTGTGGTAAGGCGGGTAGTACAGCAGGTGGACTGTCTTACCGGTATGGTTGGCGAATTCCACCATGCGCTTGAGGAATTGCGTCCTGATCCCGCTGCTTTCCGGGCCATTGTCCGCTTTGATCTGGATGCACTGGCAGGCGTCCTTGTCAGCAGAAGGCATCTGTTCCCATACCCGGCACAGGGAATCCACGATGAAGTCACTGGTTTTGCTGGAACTGCCGAAGGTCAGGTAAACCTGCCCACTGTCCTCATCCAGTACGCCAAAAGGGATGTATTTCTCTTTGCAGCCCATCTCATGGTCAGCGGCTTTATTGTCACCCCGTGTTTTCCCGCCCCGTGAGTAGTCACCGATGTTGACGGTCGCCTTGCAGTCCATGCTCAGGCGTTTGACCGCCCCATCGGCAAACTGCCCATCGTTGGCCTGGATATTGGCGAAGATGGCGTCGGTTTCTGGAATTTTTTTTGCGGCTTGGCTTTCTCCACCTTGCGCAGGCGGTAGCCATTCCGGTTGAGTATCCGCGCCATGGTGCTGGGGGCGGGCACTTGTCCACCGCTGAAACCCATGGCCTGTAACTGCCGGATGGCTTCCGCCGCCGTCAGGCGGGTGTAGGCGATGCTGCTGCGGAATGTCGGGTCTTGCTGGCTATGTGCTTCCGCCAGCGCCAGCAAGGCGGCTGCCGCTTCCGGCTGGGTTTCCTCCCAGCGCTTCTGGCCACAATACGCCGCCTGCGCACCCACGCAAACCATGCCGCTGCGCTGTTCCTCCAAACCCAACTGCACCCCCTCCCGACCCCAGCCAAAACACCTTTCAGTCTGGCGGGCGTTGCCTGCACAATATTTCCGGCTCATGTCCGCCTGGAACGCACGGCGGGTGCTGCCAGACATTTTCGAGGCCGCCAGTTTCAGGTCGGCTATCTGGGATTCACTCAGGATCGGGTTAGCTGTTTGGGGTTCGGGGGGCATGGGGATAGGGACTCCGCTTGTCGATAAGACAAGTGTAGCCATTGCGGGGGAATCTTTCAGGGAAATCCCCTAACATTTTGGCACAGGAAAAGCGTTCGTTGCGAGTGTTATTGGCAGAAGACAATCCGGTTAATCGGATGTTGGCAGTACGTTTATTGAATAAGGCGGGACACCAGACCATCGTCGCGGAAAACGGGCGTGCAGCGGTGCAAGCGTGGCAAACCCACCCAACCGACGTGATTTTGATGGATGTGCAAATGCCTGAGATGGATGGTTTAGAGGCTACTCGCTTGATCCGCAAAGCCGAACAGCTCGGCCAACTTGCCCCCACCCCTATCATTGCCCTGACTGCGAATGCCATGGAAAGCGACAAGCAGCACTGTCTAGTGGCAGGGATGGACGACTTCCTCAGCAAACCATTCCAAATCCAAACCCTGCTGGAGACTTTGCAACGTGCCTGCCCCAATACGGAACCCAGCAGCAGCATCCCAAGAGCCTGCATAGCAGTAAAATGAAAATGGAAAACCATAACAGGCATACTTCCCAGGGTGATGGCTTCTTCACCCGCTACATTGTATACATCCTCTCATTCCTGCTACTGATTGGCTCGGCAGTGGTGTTCTGGGTCAGTTACCAAAAAAGTCACAGGATCAATCAGGAAATCGCGGTTTATGAAGCCAGTCAATTCACCTCTTCCGTCAGCCGCTTCCGCACGTTTTATTCCCAGCAATTTGTACCGCGCGCCCAGAAAAATGGCATAAAAATCACCCATGACTACCAAGCTAACGAGGATACCCTGCCCCTGCCAGCGACCATGATAATGGATTTGGGTAAATTTCTGGGCGAAGGCAAGGAAAGCGCCTACAAAATACGGCTATACAGCGACATGCCTTTCCCTTGGCGCAAGGATGGGGGTGCGCGTGATGACTTTGAAAAATGGGCTCTTGGGGAGCTACGCAAAAATTCAGAGCAAGCGGTATGGCGGTTTGAAGGGGAAGGCGATGCCCAAGTGTTACGTTATGCCCGTGCTGACCGTCTGGGGGAAAGCTGTGTGGGCTGCCATAACACTTACCCCGGCACGCCCAAAAAAAACTGGAAGATAGGGGACGTGCGCGGCGTGCTGGAAGTCAGTCGCCCCATCAACGGTTTTGAAAAAGTTACCCAACAGGCGATGATGGAATCCTTCCTGATGTTGGTGGGCTTGGGTTTGGCCTTGTTGGTGATGTTGGGGATCGCCTTGCGTAGCCTGCGCGTTTCCCTTAAGGCATCCGAAGAATCCGCCGTTGCAACCAGAGTTGCCAACCAGAAATTAATGCTGGGGATTGAGGAACGTGAACGCCTGACAGAAGCCTTTAAAGCCAGCCAGATCAAGAGCCGTACTGTTATTGATTCAGTGCTTGACGCCATTATTGTGATCAACTCACAGGGCGTCATTATCGAAACCAACCAGTCAGTTGAACAGGTACTGGGATACACATCAGAAGAGCTGCTGGGGAAAAACGTCAGCATACTTATGGCAGACACAAACCAAGCGCAACATGATGGTTATCTCCGGCACTACCTGCAAACGGGTGAGCAGCAGATTATCGGCAAACCCCGCCAGCTAACCGCACGGCGTAAAGATGGCTCATTGTTCCCTATCGACCTTTCCGTAAACGAGGCACGCTTCGGCGACAATGTTGTGTTTACCGGCATCATCCGCGACATCAGCCACCGTATTGAAGCGCAACAGGAACTGGCTAAAGCCCGCGATGCAGCACTGGAATCGGCCCGCCTCAAATCCGAATTTCTTGCCAACATGAGCCACGAAATCCGCACCCCCATGAATGGCGTCATTGGCATGACGGAACTACTGCTGGGTGGCAAACTGAACCGCGAACAGCGCGACCAGGTACGCACAGTGCAGCATAGCGCGGAATCCTTGTTGAGCATCATTAATGACATACTGGATTTTTCCAAGATTGAGGCAGGCAAACTTTCCATCAGCAACACCCAATTTGAGCTGTTGCCCATCATCGAAAGCGTGATGGACTTGTTGATGGAAGATGCGCAAACCAAAGGCATAGAACTGGCATTTTTTATTGACCACAACGTGCCGAAAGCCATGGTCAGCGACCCTGTACGTATGCGCCAGATTTTGCTCAACTTGCTGAGCAACGCCATCAAATTCACCGAACGTGGCTATGTCATCCTCAAAATCAGCACGCTGGATCTGGAATGCAGGCCACCCGGTGAAGCGCAGCAACTGCGTTTTGAGGTGCTGGATACCGGCTGCGGCATTCCGGAAGAGGCGCAAGCCAAACTGTTCAGGGCATTTTCCCAGGTAGATGGGTCAGTAACCCGCCAATACGGGGGCACGGGTTTGGGTCTGGCCATCAGCAAACAGCTTGCACAGCTCATGGGTGGGGGTATTGGCCTGCTCAGTAAGGTTGGCGTTGGTTCGAGCTTCTGGGTGACGATTACGGTGGAAGTCAGCGCTGTTGGCGAACGCCCCGCCGTTGCCCACCCACTATCGGTATTACTGCTGGGTTCCAAACCGTTGATGAATACCTACTATGAAGCCCAGATGCGGGAATGGGGCATGGAGCCGGTGACGGTAGACTCCCTCAACAGCCTGCTGGTAAGGCTAGAAGAAAACAACCATGCATACGATGTAATCGTGCTGGATGCCGACATGTTTTACCACAAACCCGAGCATCCCCTGGGCGTGCGAACCCTGATCCATTCGGTACGCGAACACAGCCAGTCACCCCTAATCATTTACGGTAGCAGCAGGCAAATAGCCCAACTGGAAATATCACAGCAGCTGGGGCGTCAGGTTCACTTGCTGCCCAAACCGATCAAACATTCATTGGTACTGCGTTATCTGTCGCGTTTCCAGATTCAGCCCGCTCCGGTTGAACCCATCATGCAAACAGATGGCGCAACCATCCTGGCAGTGAACAAGAAACGCATCCTGCTAACTGAAGATCATTCGGTCAACCAGAAAGTGGCACTGGCCATGCTCAAAAAACTCGGCCATACCCATATCGACTGCGCCCTCAACGGCGAAGAAGCCCTGCAAGCCGTACAACAGAACGCTTACGATCTGGTGCTGATGGATTGCCAAATGCCCAAAATGGATGGCTATGAAGCGACCCGCCAAATCCGCCAATTACCAGCCCCACTCTATCAAGCACTGCCTATCATTGCCTTGACGGCTCATACCATGAAAGGTGACGATGAAAAGTGCTATGCCGCCGGCATGAATGACTACCTATCCAAGCCTGTGCGTCTGGATGAATTACAGAAAAAACTGGAAAAGTGGCTCACAGTGAAACTGGAACAAACTACCCCGGCCTGATCCAGGTTCAGTTTCAGGGTTCTGCTGCCGCCAAATCCATGATTAACAGGGAGATGTCATCCGGGCGCAGCGCAGCTGATTGCTCCAGCCCGAGCTTGCTGCGTAACTGCCCGATAACCTCAGCCGCTGGCTGGCTGTTGACGGTTTGCAGACAGTCCATCAGAGCGGCCTCAGTCAGTATGCCGCCCTTGGGGGATGGCAATTCCAACAAGCCATCAGAATACAGGATAAAACGGCTACCACTGGGAAAGGGGACACTGATGGCATCATATTCCACCTCTTGCAGCAAGCCGATCGGGAAACCGGTACACGCTACCTGAACCAGCCCTTCGTTGCCTGGAGTGTAGAGGAATGGCTGCGGATGGCCAGCCTGCACAAAATGCAGCTGTTCCTGTTTAATGTCGATTACGCCCAGTATCAGCGTCAGGTAATGGTCTCCTGTATCCAGCTGTTCATGCAGGTGCTGGTTCAGCCGGGTCGCCAGTCGTGCCGGAATCAAGGCAACATCATGAGGGGATGTAAGCTCCTCAGGGCAGTGTAGCTCGCTGGTGGCGCTCAACAAGGTTTGCAGGCACATCGACAACAAGGCGGAAGCAATACCATGCCCTGAAACATCAATCGAATAAAAAAAGAATAAATCCTCATTGATCGGAAAATAATTAAAGGTATCGCCACCAATGTACTGCGCCGGTTGAAAGAACCAGTCGAGTTTAATGCGCCCAAACTGTTTCTGGTTGGGCAAAACGCCCGTTTGCAGGATGGCAGCGCGTTCCAGGTCGCCTTGTATCAGGCGTTGGGCAGCGGACAGCGATTGGTTAGCCTGTTCCAGATGGCGGTTTTTGTCTTCCAGATTGCGCTCCAGTTCCAGTACCCGTTGGGCGGCCCGCAGGCGTACTTCCAACTCCTCGCGCACAATCGGTTTGGTGGCGAAATCGTCTGCGCCCGCCTCCATGCCCTGGATCAGGTTTTGCTTGCCTGACATGCCGGTGAGCAAGATGATGTACACGTAATGCGGCAGGTTGGCAGAGCGTACCTTGCGACACAGGGTGGGCCCATCCATGATGGGCATTAACCAGTCACTAATAACCAGTTGGAAATGCTGTTGCTGGATTAATTTCCAGGCAATTTTGCCATTATCCGCCAACACTACCTGATGTCCCATCAGGGTAAGTGTGCGGCGCAGAATCAACTGCATATCCCTAGCATCGTCGACAACAAGAATATTCATGCGTTAAGTTTTTTATGATCTAGTTAACACTCAGTCATGACTATGCTACCATCAATAATTAAAATGTCCATATAGATAGAAACTATAAATTACGATTCCGGCAGGCGGTACATGCCGGGCTACCTAATAATCTTTAAATATAACAGGTTGCCAAAATGACAATAATGCCAAGCTCCCCCATTGATGAAGAAACCTACTCACAATTACTCGACATCATGGCGGACGAGTTCGCGGAATTGGTCAATTGCTTTCGTGACGACTCGGATCAAGCCCTTCGGCTCCTCCAACAGCATGTCAACGCTGAAGATAGCGCTGCGGTTGGGATTATATGCCACAAACTGAAGTCCAGCAGCAAACTGATTGGTGCTTTCAAAATGGCTGAATTCGCCCGCCTGCTAGAGGATTACAAGGACGATAACGACCAACAACTGGCCGAAACCCATGTGCAACAGCTGTGCGACGAGTACGCCCGCGTTCAGGAGTGGCTGGACGCGCACGTTGTTGCCTGTTAATAACCACCCACCCATCGATAATCGACGCTATTCCAGGGGAAAAATATGAAGGGCTTGGTATTTACCGAATTTATGGAAATGGTAGAGCAAAAATTTTCTGCCAACATGGTTGACGACATTATTGATGCATCGGAATTGTCATCTGGCGGAGCCTATACTGCGGTGGGCACTTACCCGCACTCCGAGATGGTATCGTTAGTACAAAATCTTTCCAGCCGTACCGGCATTGCCATACCACTCTTGATCAAAACGTTTGGACAATATCTATTTAGCCGTTTCGTGAGCTTGTACCCGGTATTCTTTGAGAACACCCCAGATGCGTTTGATTTTCTAGAGTCCATTGAAAATCATGTTCATACCGAGGTACGTAAACTCTACCCTGACGCTGAATTACCCACCTTTGAAACCTTTCGTGAAGGGGAACGCTCCCTGGTCATGATCTACCGTTCCCAACATCCCTTTGCATCGCTGGCGGAAGGGTTGATCGAAGGCTGTCTGGAACATTACCGAATCAAAGCGCAGGTCGAAGTTATAGACCGCTCAGACGGGCGCGGCACACAGGTCGAGTTCCACATCACCCGCATAGATGTGTAATGAACGACGAAATCAGCCGCCTGCAACGCCGTCTGGAACGCGAAAAAAGCGCCCGTAAACAGGCCGAACAGCTACTGGAAAACAAAAGCCTGGATCTTTACCGGGCTAATCAGGAGCTGCGTGCGCTGGCGGATTCGCTCGAAAACACCGTCGGGGAACGTACCCGCGAACTGGTTGAAGCACGTGACCAAGCAATGGCTGCCAGTCGTGCCAAAAGCTCGTTTCTGGCTGCAATGAGCCACGAAATCCGCACCCCCATGAATGGCATCATTGGCATGGCGACCCTGTTGCAGGATACCCGGCTCGATGCAGGCCAGCAGCACCAGGTTGCCACCATTCTGCAATCCGCACAGGCATTGCTGGGGATACTCAACGATATTCTCGACATTTCCCGTCTAGAGGCAGGCAAACTAGAACTGTTGTCAGAAACTTTCCGCCTGTATGACATACTGCCAGGGATGCTTGAGACCATGCAAGCGATAGCCCGGCAGAAGCAACTGGAACTGCTCAAGGACATCCACGCACAGACGCCAGATATCATGTGCGGGGATAGTTTACGCATACGCCAGATTCTGACCAACCTGATCGGCAATGCCATCAAGTTTACCCCGCAGGGCACAATTACTCTACGTATCCATCCATCCGCCACACATCCGGGCAGTATCCGCTTTGAAGTACAGGATACCGGTATCGGCATTCCACTGGAAAAGCAAGCCGACCTGTTCCGCGCTTTCAGCCAGATCAGCCGCTACGACCAACACAATAGCAGTGGCACTGGGCTGGGGTTGGCCATCTGCCGCAGGCTTGTCAATTTGATGGACGGCACCATCGGTCTTGTGAGTACACCCGGTGTAGGCAGCACATTTTGGTTCGAAATTCCTCTGGCCGCTTCGCCCACGCAGATCGCAGTAAAGCAGGCCGGACATGAAAAACTGCCCGCATCTGCCACAATGCAATACGCAAACACTGGCCACCATGTACTGGTGGTTGAAGACCATAAGGTCAACCAACTGGTCGCCAAAGGTATGCTGACGAAACTGGGCTACAAAGTCACGCTGGCAGAAACCGGCTTCCAGGCAGTCGAACTGCTACGCAGTCAGGATGACTTTGACCTGGTACTGATGGACATCCAGATGCCAGGCATGAATGGCGTAGAAGCAACCCGCATTATCCGCAATGAATTCCCTGATCGGCCACTACCCATCCTGGCCCTCACCGCCAACGCCATGAAAGGCGATGAGCAGGAATACCTGGCTGCTGGCATGGATGCTTGCCTGACTAAACCAATCCAGATTGTCCAACTGGCAGCAGCACTCAGGGAATGGTGCCGGGCAACAGCTGGATAACAATAACCATGACAGAGCCAATGCTAATGAACAGTTTGCACCATGTATTGATAAGCACCTTGCTGGTTTTGCAGACGTATCTGGTGTTCCAAAACCAGCAACTACGCACAGAAATGGATGGGGTCAAAACCCTGCAACGCGATTCTGCTTCAGTACTCGCTGAATCACTTACCCCCCTGAGCGAAAAGCTGGAAACCATCGACGCCGTCACCACAAAACTCGGCGGCGCAACAGATGAGGAAAGCAATAAGAAAATCAGTGCCCTGCAACAGCGTCTCGACTTGCATGGAATCCTGATCACGGTCAATCAGGCCGATCAGCTGCGCGCGGAAGGCAAAAGCGGGGCAGCCGCAGACAAGCTGAAAAGCGTCAAAGAACCCATCTGGCAGGCAGGCGACACACTCAAGGAACAAAAAGCCCGCTTGCAGGGGTTGATGCAACCCATCGACACACTGGTCGCCGCTTGGCAAGGGAACGATACCACCACCGCCCCTGACACAATCCGTAAAGAACTTGAAACGGTTCTGGGAGAACTTGGCAAATGAGCGAAAACAATAACAATAAACGGACTGACCTGTTTACGCACCTCCCAGTCAGGATTGGGCTGGCCTGGCTAAGTGGTCTGGCACTGGCAGGCATTATCATCTACCTAATCAACAGCCACGCACCAACAACCACTGTCGCCGGTAATGCCAACATCATGCAAATGTTGAAATCCGGCAGCGAGGCAAACCCCGATTCCTTCTGCGCTCTGACCGTCAGCCCTGACAATGCCTGCCTGGGCGTCCCAACAGCGTTGTGCAGCAAGGATCTGGAAATGGCGCAAATTGCCTGGAAATATTTCGAAAACAACTACAACCCTAAAACCGGCCTCTACAATGCGGCGGATAAATACCCGTCCACCACCATGTGGGATACCGGTTCGGCATTAGCAGCCACCATCGCCGCGCATGATTTCGGTTTCATCGATGACAAGGACTTCGATGAACGTATCCAGACCATGTTCAAGACCCTGGTCAACATGGAGCTGTTCAACAAAGAGGCACCTAATAAAGCCTATAACACCGAACAGACTGAAATGGTGGATTACCGTAACCAACCAACCACTGACGGTATTGGCGTTTCAGTACTGGATTTGGCACGTATAGTGTCGTGGCTGAACACCCTGAGCTGTATGCACCCCAGGTACGCCTATCCCGCGCAAAAAGTCATTGAACGCTGGGACATGAAACGCCTACTGGCCGACGGGCAAATGTACGGCCTGTACCGCGACCCAGTGTCCAAAGAGATAAAAGTGGTACAGGAAGGCCGCTTGGGCTACGAACAATATGCTGGCAAGATTTTCCGCTCCCTTGGTTACGACCAACGCATTTCCGCCACTTACGACAATGAATTCCGTGCGACCATCAATATCTATGATGTGCCGGTTGCGTATGACCAGCGCGATCCGCGTGATCTGGGGGCATATAACTATGTTGTTACCGAATCCTACGTCATGGATGTGGTGGAAAATGGTCTTGATGCAGAAAACCGCCCGTTGCTGGACAACATCTACAAAGTGCAAAAACGCCGCTGGGAACAAACTGGTATTGTTACTGCCGTTTCGGAAGACAATATCGACCAGGAACCATACTTCCTCTATAACACCATTTTTACGGCTGGTTTGCCGTGGAATACCACCACCGATAAAGGTGTGCGTTACGACAACCTGAAAACGGTTTCCACCAAAGCCGCCCTGGCACTGGCAATGCTGTTCCCGGATGACCCGTACAGCAAGACGCTGGCTTACACCGTCGGCAATGCGTATAACCCTGAACGTGGCTGGTATTCCGGCATTTACGAAAATGGCGGCGGCTACAACACGTCGATTACCGCCAACACAAACGGCATCATCATGAGCTTGTTACTGTATAAAAAGTATGGGGAATTTTATCCATCCTGCCGGGCGTGCAAGCGTGGATTAACCTCGAAGCTTGCTAACACCCAGCCCTGCGATGCCTGCGCAACCCAATAAATACTGGCTGCTGGCGCTGGGGGCAGCGTTGTTGATAACGCGGGCGGCGGCAACCGAACCAGCGTCGTCGCCCCTGCTGCAAACGCTCGAAAAGCTGGAATGCGCCCCGGATGCCAAAGCCGCCCGGTCAGTGCTGAATAAACTCTTCAACATTTCACCACCAGGCCAGGAGTGGCCGGACGAATGGATGGGGACAAAACCTGAAAACCCTGCCCTCTACGCCGGTACGCTGGACATTGCTCTCAGCACACTTAGCTCCACCGCTAAACGTTTCCCCACATTACGTGAAGAAAGTGAACGGGTTGTCCTGCAATGGAATTACTGCGATGTGCTGGAAGATCAACGTTTCCAGAACTTGCGGCTGAAGAATAATAGTCTCCAGAAAATAGCGGCGGCCAACGATGCACCACTGAAATGGGATGGTTTTCGCCATTGGGGGTTCCTGTCCCCCGATCCCAAAGACCGGCTCGTACCCTTGTTACTGGCTGAAATCCGTCTGGCTCCCGAAGCCTATCATTTGTTTCTGCACCGCGTATATCGGCAACACTGCTTCCCCCATCCTGAAAGCGGTTTGCGGGTAAGCGAGGAAGACGCGCCACGCGAGCCATTAGCGCCACATTCCATTACAGGGGATATCCAGGAAGCCCAGACAGCGGAACCCGCACCATACCCGTTTCTCTGGAAACCTTCCTGCCGGATTGCGCAACAGAAGCCCATAAAAAAACCAACCCTGCAAGTTGCAGCAGCCTACCCATCTGAAAAACAATCCGTAATTAACAACGAAACACCCAAAAAACCGGCAAAATCCGCTGTAAAAAAAACGGCGCAAAAAGCTGAAACAAGCAGTAAAACTAACCGTATCAACAAACAGGCAGCCTCTCCTGCACCTATCCAACATACAGAACCCCCACCCCCGCAAACTGCTGCCGAAATAACCCTGCCTGAGCCTGGAACACCAGTGATACCAGCACCTACTAAACACAGCGACGCTTCCACAGAGGGAGCCAAAGGTGATACTGGCTCCGCCACGAAGCCGGAAATATCGTTGGAAGAACGGGGCAAACTGCCTAGCCCGCCGCCTGGCCTAGCCATATTGCCAACCATTGCCCAGACAGCACCAGACAGAGCCATTCCCATGTTCTACGAAGAGGAAGAGCTGGAAACACAGGAACAAGCCCATAGCACAACTGGCATCATCAACGAACCCGGCAAGGGTGAGAACAAAGACAAAAAGAAAAAGCTGCGTCTGGCAGGTTCAATCTCAGACACCCTTTCACTCAAGGATGGCAGCAATTCATTTTCAGCCAGCGCTACCTGGTCACCCGCCCCCAACTGGTTTGCAAGTGGCAATGTCTCTGTCAGGAATGGCGAGTTGGGTTATTCATGGAGTGCGGGTTATGCCGACTGGGAACCGGGCACATGGTCAGCGCAGATCAACAACTGGGGGCCATTGAAGCCGGGTGAAGGGCTGGCTCTAGATAAGGCGGTCACCAATATCGGCTACAAGTTCAAATCTAATACACTGGAAAAGCACAAAATGGCGGCTTCCGGCAATCTAAGTGTTCCGGTCAACGGCGAACCCAGCGTTAGTGGAACCGTGCAATGGTCACCAAAACACAACTGGTACGGACGCGCCACCGCCAGCGTTCCACTGGATGGCGGCAAACCAAACTGGAATTACGGGCTCGGCTATACAGACCCACGCCCCGGCAAATGGCGGGTCGAATATTCTAATTACGGCCAGAACGATTTTCTGGGCGACAATCCTGGGGATGGTTCCATCATCATCAGCCGGGGTTGGCAATTCTAGCCGAAACCTGTTGCGGTGAATTCGTATCATAAGTGCATAACCCGTGAACCGAGACGGGAGGCTGCTTTCCTCCAGGGGACAGAAGCGAGATGAGGTAAAAAGCATCCCGAAAAACCAGCTGGGCTGATTCTTCATTCCGTTGGGGCAGGCATCGCTGTATGTGTTTTTCATCCACGTCTTCCTGCTGCTGGCAATCGCCAATACGCCGCTGCCGGGGTACGGCAATTTCTGGATAAACACCGGTATCCATGCAGGTTTGCTGTCGCTGGTATGGGTGATGGTAAAAAAGGAATTCCTGTTCCGCTGGATTCCGCACTAAACTTGACGAAATGAATAGTATCGCATCTTATGCCGCTGATCCTGCCTACACACAGGGTCGCTGTTATTCGGAACCCGCGCCGCAATACCGCAGCGAATTCCAGCGCGACCGCGACCGCATCATCCACGCCAAGGCGTTCCGGCGGCTGGAATACAAGACGCAGGTGTTCGTCAACCACGAAGGCGACCTCTACCGCACCCGCCTGACCCATTCGCTGGAAGTGGCGCAGATTGCCCGTTCCGTCGCCCGCAGCATGGGGCTGAACGAAGATTTGACCGAAGCGATTGCGCTTTCCCACGACCTCGGCCACACGCCGTTCGGCCATGCGGGGCAGGATGAACTCAACGACTGCATGAAAGCCTACGGCGGCTTTGAACACAACCTACAATCGCTGCGGGTGGTCGATGTGCTGGAAGACAGCTATGCCGATTTCCCTGGCATCAACCTGACGTTTGAAACCCGCGAAGGCATCCTCAAGCATTGCGCAGTCAAACATGCGCAGCAGCTTGGTGATGTGGGTCAACGCTTCCTTAACAAAACCCAGCCCTCGCTGGAAGCACAACTCACCAACCTGGCTGACGAAATCGCCTACAACAACCACGACATTGAGGATGGTTTGCGTTCCGGCCTGATCACGCTGGAACAATTGCAGGCTGTGCCGGTGTTTGCGGAGGAATATCAGCGCGTGTTGCAGGCATATCCCGGTTTGCAGGGGCGGCGGCTGATCCGCGAAGTGTTGCGGCGCATGATCGGCAAGATGGTGATTGACCTGATCGAAAGCAGTCAGGCTGCACTTCAGGCTTCCGGCGTGCAGACGCTGGCGGAGGTGCGCCGTCAGCCCGCCGCGCTGATGCGCTACGGCGACGACATGCGCCAGCAGAAAAATGCGCTGAAGAAATTCCTGCGCAACAACCTGTATTTCCACCCCACCGTTTATCGCATGACCTGGCGGGCGCGCAAGGTGGTGCGGGCGCTGTTCGATGCTTACATGCAGGATACGCGCCTGCTGACGCCAAAGTTCCAGGCATTTGCCCGACAATATGAAGCCGACGATGGCGAGGCCGGGCGGGCGCGGGCAATTGCCGATTTCATCGCGGGCATGACCGACCGTTACGCGATGCGCGAATACGGGCAGTTGTTTGATTTGTCAGGCTTGCGTTGAGGCACTTTCCCTGTCCAGCAGTTGCTGCACGGTCAGGTGCTGATTCTGCGCCACCGCTTCCAGCCACTGCTCATCCAACCCGGTGCGTTGCCGGATTTGCTGTGCCTGCCGCTGCTGTTTAGCGCTTCCCTGCCAGAAATGGCGGCGGATGTCGGCCACCGTCAAAGTATCCGGCGCAACCCGCAGCAGGTAATGTGGCGGTTCTTCATCGTCACGGCTGAGGATGCCGTAGCCGATCAGTTCCCGCAATGAATCTTCCAGCAGAAAACGGGACACCGGAATGCGGCGGCGCAATTCATCCAGCGTGGGCGGAGCCTGCTGGCCAAGGAAACGCTGGCCGATTTCCCGCAGTACCAGCACTGCCAGCAATTCACGGGTTTGCACGCTGGTTTCCTCTGGCTGCTGGCTCATGCGCACCGCATCGGGGTACTGGAAATAGTACGCCAGCCGCGAGCCGGTCAGCACAATGACCCAACCGACATACAGCCACAACATGAACAAAAACAGGCTGGCAAAAATGGAATAAATCGCCGTCTGCTGCCCGGAACTGACCACGAAAGAAGCAAACAGCCAGCCCGCCACCTGCCACATGATGCCCGCGATCGCTGCGCCGCCCAGCGCTGCCAGCGGTTTCACCCGCGTGTTGGGCATGAACAGGTACAGGAAAGTAAATGCCAACACCACCAGCATCACCGGCAGCAGTTTCAGCAAGCCCGCCAGCACCATGCCGAACGGCTCGGTCTGGGTAATGGTTTGTACCAGGTTGGTATTTTGCAGGGAAGTCCACAGCCCCAGCGCCGTGAACATCAGGATTGGCCCGACCAGGATCACGCTCAGGTAGTCACGGAACTGGCTCACCAGCGAACGTGGCTGTTTCACATGCCAGATATGATTGAATGCGCTTTCGATCTTCTGCATGAGACCGATGACGGTATAAAGCAGGACAGCGAGGCCGGTCACGCCCAGCACCCCAACCTGGATGTTGTCGACGAAACCGAGTATCTGCCGGGTGAATTCCTCCGCCTTTCCCCCCAGTGGCGTCAGCAGGCTGAGCAGCAGCGGCTCCATCTGGTTATGGACGCCGAAGCCTTTCAACACCGAAAAGCTTAGCGCCAGCAGTGGTGCAAGCGACAACAGCGTAGTGTAAACCAGGCTCATGGCACGCAGGGTGATTTCGCCGCGCTGGATGTCGTGGAACAGCGCGACGGGCAGGGCTTTGAGGAAGTCAGGGAGCTTGTTGGGCATGGAGACTGTCATCAATTTCATCCGGGATGTCGGCTTACCATAGCACTTTCAAACAATGGCCAGCCATTTTTTGTCATCAATCTGGACTTTCTTGATGTCGGTCAAGAGCGCTAATAGGTGAGGAACATAGCATACGTGCCACGACCTCACCTTCAGATAAAAGGATAAATAGCGCATCATTGACCAGCGCCTGAAAGCTACCCTTCTATAGGAATACTCATGGAATACCTGCTGCTAGCCGTGGCATCCATTTTCGCCAGCGCCCTGACCGGGACGGTTGGCGTCGGTGGCGCGCTGCTCATTGTTCCCGCGCTGACCGCGACGGCTGACCTGTTCGGCCTGCTGCCAGCGGAAATCCGCTTCATTGGCTACACGATGAATTTCATCAGCCTCGCGCCCATCGTTTACAAAAACCGCCAGCAAATCGACTGGAAAATTGCCCGGCTACTGACGGTAACGGCGATGACAGGCGCAGTGATCGGGGCGAATATTCCCCAGTTTGCCAGCGCGAAAACCCTGTCATTGGGGCTGGTGGCAACCTTGGTGCTGGCTATCCTGCTGCTGATCCGCAAGCTGGGGGATAAAACCCCGGCAAAGCCTGATTTCCCGCATACACAACGCGGCTGGATCAGCATCATGCTGATTGGCGGCATTGTCGGGCTGGCTTCGGGGCTGTTCGGCATTGGTGGCGGCATTTTCATGTTGCCGCTGATTTCGCTGCTGCTGGGGGTGAAGCCGACAAACATCGTGCTGCTGACGCCGGTCATTGTGTTGTTTTCGACCGGAACCGGCATCCTCACCAGCCTGTGGCATGGGGCAACGTTCAGCAATGCAGCGCTTGCCGTGATCGTGGTGCTGGGGGCAGTGATTGGCGCGGGCTGGGGCGACAAACTGCGTGGTACGCTGCCGGATAAAGCGCTCAATATCCTGATGATTGGTCTGCTGGCATTGCTTGCTGTACGGATTTTTATACAGACGATTTAATGGATGTTGGTGGTTTCTGTACATAAAATGGAATCCATAACGCCAAAAAACCCTGTAAAATGGCATTACGGACTCCATTTTATGGTGATATAGATGTATAAGCGGCTGTTTACCCCACCCAACAACAAAAGCTTTTTCCTGTTCGGCCCACGCGGCACAGGCAAAACCACCTGGCTGAAAACACATTTCAAGGATGCCATCTACCTCGACTTCCTGCGCCCGGATTTGTATCAGCGTCTGCTGGGATCGGAAAACCGGCTGGAGGAATACATCCCGTCGGACTACAGCGGCTGGGTGGTGCTGGATGAGGTACAGAAAATCCCCAACCTGCTGGATGAAGTCCACCGCCTGATTGAGGAACGCAAGGATTTATTCTTTGTCCTGACCGGCTCCAGCGCCCGCAAGCTGCGCCGCAGTAACGTCAACCTGCTAGCGGGACGCGCCTTGCAATACCACCTGTTTCCCCTGACCGTGCGGGAAACAGGCGGTGATTTCGTGCTGGAACAAGCCCTGCGCTACGGGATGCTGCCCTCCGTGTTCAGCGAGGAAAATCCCAAACATTACCTACAAGCTTACATCCAGACCTATCTGGAACAGGAAGTGCAACAGGAGGGTCTGACCCGCAACATCGGCGCGTTCAGCCGCTTTCTGGAAGTCGCCAGCTTTTCCCAGGGCGAATCGCTGAACATTTCCGAAGTGGCGCGCGAAGCCAACATCAACCGCAAGGTGGCGGAAAACTATTTCACCATCCTCGAAGACCTGCTGATTGCCTACCGCCTGCCGGTGTTCAGCAAACGCGCCAAACGCAAGCTGACCCAGCACCGCAAGTTTTACCTGTTCGACACCGGTGTTTATTACCACGTGCGCCCCAAGGGCGTGCTGGACAGCCCGGAAGAACTGGAAGGGGTCTGTCTGGAATCACTGGTATTGCAGGAAATCCGCGCCATGAACGCCTACCGCGACTGGGGCTACAGCCTGTCCTTCTGGCGCACGGCGACCGGCGTCGAGGTGGATATTGTCTGCTACGGCGAAAACGGCTTTTATGCGATTGAGGTCAAGCGCAACCGGCAGGTTTCCGGCAAGCACCTGAGCGGGCTGAAAAGTTTCCGCGAGGATTACCCGCAAGTGACGCCGTATCTGCTGTATGGCGGCGAGGATGTGCTGGAGGTGGATGGGGTCAAGGTGATTCCGGTTGTGACTTTTTTGCAGGGAATGGAGCGGCATTTGATGCCGGGGCGGGAAGGGTGAACCGCATCATGCATCCGGTAACTCATTTTTCCAGCAGATCAGCCATCTGTCGCGCCGTAATAATGCGGGTGTGGGCATGATTTTGCAGGGCCAACAAATCGCTTTTGTCGCCTGTCACCAAATAATGGGCTGATGCTGCCTGCGCCGTTGCCAGCAGGTAATCATCATCGGGGTCGGGGGAACGTTCGACCACCGGCAAAGGGTCGAACATCAACGCAAGGCGGCGGATGTCGTTGACCATGCGCCCCATTTCACTGGGTTTCAGGCGTGCCTGAAAAAAGGGGTAGCGTGAAACCCGGTTGAGTTCATCCAATTGCCGCTCGGTGGAGGCGAGATCAAAGCGCCCTTGCCGCCAGGCTTCATACAGGTAATCCGGGGGAGTCCCGCATACCATCAAGGCAGATAGCAGGATGTTGGTATCCAGCACCACGATCATCCGTTTTGCGCCGTTGCCTTGCGTTCAGCCCGTACCGCCCGCACGGCTTCGTCAATCATGGTTTCCAGCGCATCAGTGGCAATATCCTGATTCCGCGCCTTCACCATTTGCACGGTACGGTCAAGCATCCGCCAGCGTACCGCATCTTCAACAAATTTGGACAAGTCGCCTTTTTTCATGCCTTGCGCACCCAGAAAACCACGCAGGGACAAGTCGGTTTCCGGGGAGACAGAAATTGTCCAACGAACTGTATCAGCCATTGCATAACCTCCTATCAGGATAAGCATATAAACATCTATCCATCCAAGTTTAGCGGGCTGGCCAGCTTACAGCAAACTGTATGGCTGGTACGACTGCGCCTCTTGTCGTTTTCACAGGTATCGGTGCGCTATAACCCCCGAAGCGCTGGAGTATTGCCGCTCCACGGGCAAGGGTTGGCAGACGCGGATGGATGAGGTGCTGAAGGAATATGTGGTGCGGTAAACTGCTGCGTAACACCTGCCTTCGACTGCGCTCAGGCAACAGGGAGTCTGGTGGCTGAGCGCACCCGAAGCCACGTGCAGGCAATCATTCCAGTTCCTTTAACCGCCTCCGCATATCCTCCGGCCAGCCTTGCTGGGAAGCATTCAACAAGCCCGCTTTTTCCAGTGGCTCCAGCACAACCAAGGCGGCCTTGATGTGTTTTTTCGCTTCCTTTTTGTCGCCTTGATCCAGTGCGATAAACATCAACTTGGCACGTGAAACCACCACATCCGCCTGCCAGCCCGCATTGCTGGGGTCGTTCTCCGACAGCGTTTGTCGAATCGAACGGCTTTGCTCAAACACCGCTTTGGCCTCGTCGAGCTTGCCCTGAGCGGAGAGGATGTCGCCGATCTTGTTAAGGCTGACCGACAGGTCGCGTTGCCAGCCTGCATTGCTGGGGTCGTTGTCGGCGCGTTGCTGGTCGGACTGAAGAGCTTCGCGGTACAGCTTTTCGGCTTCCGGCAGTTTACCTTGGGCAGCTAGCGTATCGGCTTACTGTTTCAGGTTGGTGGCGCATTGCCGTTGCAGTTCGTCACCCTGGATGTTGTCGCCCAGATTGTCGTAATAGCTGCTCACACGCGCCTGTACGTCATTCATGATGTCCAGCCGCCCGATGGGCCGCAGTTTGTCGCGCAGGTCGAAGTTGATGAAGTTGATCACGTTGTTCGCTTCATTCAGCGATAGCTCCGCCCGTTGTTCCGAGGCTCGTGCGCTGAACGCTTGCCACATCGCCAGTGCGGCAACCATCGCCAACATGATGACACCCCCGATCAGCCGTTGCCGCTCTTTTTTACGGCGCTGTTCTTCGGCTTTGCGTTTGGTTTCTTCAGCCTGATGACTGTGGCGGATGTAGTCCTTTTCCGCCGCGCTCAAACCCGCCCGGTTGGCGAACAGCCATTCCCGCGCCCGTTCCAGTGCGATGCCCTGCAACAGCCCCTTGTTGCGCTGCGCTTCCGGCAGTTGCAGCCAGTCGCGCAGGCTGTGTTCCAGTTGCTGCTTGCCGAGCAGGAAGTCGTGTTCTTCGCGCAGCCAGCCGTTGAGCAGCCGCCAGTGGCGCAGCAGGGCTTCGTGCGCGACTTCCACCCGCTTGCCGCGTTCGTCGCTGCGCTGCACCAGCAGGCGGGCGTTGGTGAGCTGGTCAAGCAGCGGTTGCGCCCGCACGGACAGGTCGTCCCAACGCGCCGGTTGGCGCGCGTAGTCCCCGGCGTCGTTGACCCGCACCATGTGGGGGATGAAGGCGTCGCGCAGGGCTTGCAACGCTTCCGCACCGAGCCGGTCGGGCTGGATGGCCTCGCTGGCCTTGTGCTGCACGGCGTTTTCCAGCGGGTTGAGCGTGTCGGAGCCGAGGCGGCGGTATTCATCCAGCGTCAGGTCGCCGTCCGCGCCGAAGCGCTCATACAGTTCGCGCAGGGCGAAGGCCAGCAGCGGCAGGGCGTCGGCGGTGGCGGCATCGTGGGTGGCGGCGGTGATCAGGCCGTCTTCGACTGCCAGCCCCACCACTGCCGCCGGGCCACGGATCAGGTCGCTGACCCGTTCCAGCGGCAAGGGGTCGAGCGCGAACAGGCTGAACGGCGGTTTGTCGGCAACGGTTTGCAGAGCTTCCAGATAATCGCTGCGCAGCGCCATCAGGGTCAGCAGTGGCAGGCGTTCGGCTTGCGCCCGCGCCAGCAGTTGCAACAGTTGCGTGGTTTCGGCGGGTGGCGCGGTGCTGAACAGTTCCTCAGCCTGGTCGATACTCAGCAGCAGGGTGGCTTCGCGTTGCTGGCTGCGGCTACGCAATTGCCTGATGCGTTGCTGCAAGGCATCCAGCGCCTGTTCGCCCTGCAATTGTTGGTATAGGGATGCTTCGGCTGTTTCGTCGGTTTCTCCGGCTACATCCAGCAACACTTGCGCCAGTTTGCGCAACGGCTCCTGTTCCGGGCGCAACGCATCCAGCACGATCCAACGCTGGGCGTCACGGCGCAAGCGCGGCAGCAACCCGGCTTTCAGCAACGAGGACTTGCCCGCGCCGGAAGCCGCCAGCATCACCAGCAAGCTGTCGCCGCCCTGGGTGCGGAGCTGCTGGAGGCGTTCGCGCAGACGGTTGATTTCCGCATCGCGCCCGAAAAATACCGGTGCGTCCGCTTCCTCAAACGCCAACATGCCGGGATAAGGCGGGCGCTCCTTATCCCACACGAAACGCTGCTGGATGTTGAGGGTCAGTTCGGTGAGTCCCGTCAGCAGGCGTTGCAGTTTCTCCTCACGATCCTCCGTCAGATCAAGATGCTGGATGTCGCTGGCGATGCTGGTTTGCAGCCCGGCCTGAATGCGCAGCGGGAAAATGCTCTTGCCCAGCGCCCGCGCCTGCATGAATTCAAACCCGCACCATTGCGAGCTGATCCAGTGGTCGCTGAGCAGGAAGATGAAAGCGTCAGCGCGGTGGATTTCGTGATACAGGGTTTTCTCCCATTCGCTGCCTGCTTTGATGCCATGCCGCGCATCGGAGTCGAGGAACAAAAACTCGAAGCCCTTGCTTTCGAGCCATTGCATGAGTTGTACCGCTTCCGCCTTGTCTTGGGAGGAATGACTGATGAAGATTTTCGCCACGGTTTGGTTTACTCGTGGTTGAGGAACGGAGTGAATATTTTATAGACGCGCCAGCACCGTAAGTCCAGTGCAATAGACGGTGGATTTTTCCATGGCGGGAGAGAACGCCACCTCCCGTGCTATTATCCAAACGTAGCCATTTGCAGGAACCCGCATGAAAATCCCCTACGGCGAAAGCAATTTCAAAACCGTCCTTACCGGCGGTTACGTGTACGTTGACAAGACCGCTTACATCCGCAAGCTGGAAGAGGCTGGCAAGTACCTGTTCCTGCTGCGCCCGCGCCGTTTCGGCAAAAGCCTGTTCGTTTCCATGCTGGAGCATTACTACGATGTGTTGCGCCGGGATGAGTTTGACGCACTGTTCGGCGGGTTGCATATTGGGCAACACCCCACTGCGTCACGCAACGGCTATCAGGTGCTGGTCATGGATTTCAGCGGCATCAGCACCGATTCCCGCGACAATATTTTCGATGCGTTTTGCAGTAAGATAAACAACACGCTGCTCGGTTTTCTGGAGCGCTACGGCTACCCCAGGGACTACCATGCCGCCATTAGCGCAGAAGCGTTGCCCGCCAACAAAGTGGAAGCCCTGCTGCGCATTTGTCAGGGGCAGAAAATCTATCTGCTGATTGATGAATATGACCATTTTGCCAACACACTGCTGGCGGATGACCTTGAGTACTTCCAGCAAATCATGGGCAAGGGCGGGTTTGTGCGGGCATTGTTCGAGGTGCTCAAGACCGGCACGCGGCAAGGCATACTGGATCGGCTGTTCATTACCGGCGTCACCCCGCTGATGCTTGACAGCCTCACCAGTGGCTTCAATATCGGCGAAAACCTGTCACTGCATGAAGATTTCAATACCGCGCAGGGTTTCACCAAAGAAGAAGTCGCCGGATTGCTGCACCCCCTGCTGGCGGAGTGCCCGCTGGGCGAGGCGCAATTGATGGCCGACATCACCCGCTGGTACAACGGCTACCGCTTCAACGCACACACGGAAGAAACTGTCTACAACGCCGACATGGTGCTGTATTTCCTGAAAAACTTCCGCCGCAAAGATTGTTCCTATCCCGAACGGATGCTGGATGAGAACATAGCCTCCGATTACCGCAAAATCATGGCCATGTTCAGTATCGGCGACCGTGACGCCAATTTCGCGGTGCTGGATGAGCTGATCAACCAGGGTGAAGTGGTTACTCGGCAACGGCGTAAGTTTGAGTTCGACAAGGGCTTTGACCGTGATGATTTCATCAGCCTGATCGGTTACAAGGGCTTCGTTTCACTGCAACGCAAGACACTGGCAGGCGAGGTGTTCGGCATCCCCAACCACGTCATGGAAGAACTGTATTTCCAGTATTTCAAGGTGGAACTGGAACGGCGCAACCAGATCAGCATCTCCAACCGGGCGCTGGCGCTGGCGGTGGAAGCGCTGGCTTTGCACGACGACATGCAGCCGCTGGTAACGGAAATGCAGCAGGTATTGCAGGCGCTTTCCAACCGTGATTTCACCAATATGGATGAAAAGCACCTCAAGACGCTGCTGCTGACTCTGCTATACCAGAATCCGGTGTATTTCATCCAGAGCGAGCGCAAACTGAACCAGCGTTATCCCGACATCCTGCTGCTGGAGCGCAGCCCGTTTGTAGTCAACCATCAGCACCTGATTGAGCTGAAATACGCCAAGAAAAGCGGCGGTGAAGCGGCTTGGAAGTACAAGCGGGAACAGGGCGTCCAACAGGTGCAAGGCTATTTGCAGTTGCCGGAAGTAGCCGCCCTCGCCAAGCTCAGCGCGTGGCTGGTGTTGACAGATGGGGAACAGGTGGAAGCAGCCAAAGTGAAATAGATCACTCCCATTTCCGCCGCCCTGCCAATTGCTGCCGCGAAGCACGAACTTCATCCAGCAACTCCAGCGCCAGCGCCGCGCCCGCCAAGTTCACGCCAAGGTCGCGTTGCAGGCGCATCGCCCGCTGGATACGCACCACGCTGCTGCCAGAAAACTGCCAACGCGAATGCGTGACGCGGGTTTCCAGCGGTTCGACAATGCCGTATTCGACCATGACCATGACTTCCTCGGCTGGCAGTGAGCAGCAGCGGCACAATTCAGCCAGTGTCACAGTCTGGGTTTCATCAACGACCAAACCGGTCAGCAAATCCATAACATCTTTCCTCATGGGTTCACCCCCAGTTTTGCGCGCGGATTAAAGCCCTGATAGGCTTGTTGCAGGGCTTCGTACAGCTTTTTGTCCTGCTCGCCGATATTGTCCGGCAAGACGATTTCCAGCGTCACGTAGAAATCACCCGGCGTTTGCCCCGGAATGCCGCGCCCTTTCAGGCGCATGCGTTTGCCGCTGGATGTGCCGACGGGGATTTTCAGGTCAACCTTGCCAGCCGGGGTAGGAACTTGCACCTTGCCGCCCAGTGCCGCTTCCCATGGCGTAACTGGCAATTCCAGCGAAACATCGCGCCCTTCCACCTGATATAGCGAATGCGGGTTGAAAGCAATTTCCAGATACAAATCGCCCGCTAGACCACCACCGATGCCGGGGCTGCCCTGCCCTTGCAGGCGGATATGCTGGCCTTCGCGCACACCCTTGGGGATTTTCACATTGATACTGCGTTCATGCACTTGCGGACGGCCATCCGCCCCCACTCCAGCGGAACGTAAGTTGAGGCTACGGGTCGCGCCCTGATAGGCGTCTTCCAGGTCGATGAAAACCTTGGCATGACTGTCTTCGCCGCGTGTCTGCCAGGTTCCGCCAGCAGAATGGCCAGCGCTGCGGTGGACGCCACCGCCACGCCCGAACAGGCTCTCGAAAAAGTCGCTGAAATCGCCCGCGCCGGTGTAGCCACCGCCATGGAACTCGAAACTGCCATCCCAGTCCGGCGGCGGCTGGAAGCCTTCCTGCCCGGCTTTCCAGTTAGCGCCGAGCTGGTCATAGGCAGCACGTTTTTCCGGATCTTTCAGCACTTCGTAGGCTTCACCGACTGCCTTGAAACGGTCTTCGGCGTCGGTTTCCTTGCTCACGTCCGGGTGGTATTTACGCGCCAGCTTGCGGTAGGCGCGTTTGATGTCGTCCTGCGCGGCGTCTTTGGCCACGCCCAGTATCTGGTAGTAGTCCTTGTATTCCACGGTGATCCTGCTCTCGTGTGGTTGCACTCATTACCTTCAAATCTGGGGATAATATTCGTGATTTCAAAGCTAATCAGGATACCTGCAAGGCATGATGGATTTTCTCTACCAGCATGTCGATGTTGAAAGGTTTTGACATGTAATCATCCATACCCACCGCTTCACAACGGGCGCGGGTTTCATTCTGGACATCGGCGGTCAGCGCGATGATCGGAATGCGGGGCAGATGCTTGTCCTGTTCGAATTGACGAATCGCTTGGGTGGCATCGAAGCCATCCATTTCAGGCATGTGGCAATCCATCAGGATCAGGCGATATTCTGTGCGTTCACGCGCATCCCTGGCCGCTACCCCGTTATCGACGGTATCCACCTCGAAACCCAGTGTTTCGAGATGATCGCGGGCAATGATCTGGTTAATCACGTTGTCTTCCGCCAGCAATACATGACCCGTGAAAGCGGATGCCTGACTGCCGCTGGCTGGCACTGCTGCAACAATGGACGGAGTAGCCACCTGTTGCGGAATGGTAAAAGGTAGCTCACAGTGAAAGGATGAGCCGACACCTTTGACGCTTTCCACACTGATCTTGCCACCCATGGCCTCCACCAGACTGTGGGTGATCGACAAACCCAGGCCGCTACCACCAAAGCGCCGGGTAATGGAACTGTCTTCCTGGGTGAATACGTTGAAAATTTTGCCTAACGCGCCTGCCTCGATACCGATACCGGAATCCCTAACGGTAAACCGGATGCGGCAGGTATCCCCTGCCCGTGCTGTCTGCATCAGTATCAGTTCGACGCCGCCCCGCTCGGTAAATTTCATGGCATTACCCAACAGGTTGAGCAAAATCTGGCGCAAACGGAACGAGTCACCCAACAGGAGCAGAGGCAGCAGCTCAGGTGGTGGCTTGAACACCAGTTTCAGCCCCTTTTCCACCATGCGAGGCTCAACCAGTTGTAGGGACTCACGGCACACGTCCACCAGATGAAAAGACTCGTTCACCAGCTCCAACCGCCCACTTTCGATCTTGGAGAAATCCAGAATGTCATTGATCAGACGTAACAGGTTAGTGGCTGATTCCTGTACAATCGTGACATAGTGATGGTGACGCGGCTCCATTTGCGCCGACAGTAACAGTTGGGTCGCGCCAATGATGCCATTCATGGGTGTGCGGATTTCATGGCTCATGCTGGCCAGAAACTCACTCTTGGCACGGCTACCGGATTCGGCGGCCTCCTTGGCTTCCTGCAATTCTGCCGTGCGCTGCAAGACCTGCTGTTCGAGGTCACGCTGGTGTTCCTCCAACGCCTGCTGCGCATGACGGCGTTGGAGGATTTCCTGTTCCAGCCGCGCATTGAGCCTGTCGGCATTTTCCTTCTGTTTGCGCAGGAAGTTGGCCAAAGAAGCCTTCTCGAAACGCAAATGCAGCGCCGTCATGAGAATTTCAAAATAATTGTTGGCCGTGCGCATGATAACCAGGATATAAACGAGCATGCCCACGTTGAGGAGGTAATAATCGAGCTTCTGTTCTGCTATGTACAGCATAAACGTAACCAGCGCTGCCGGACCAAAATAAAGCAGCAGTATAGTTGGGAAAAATGACAGCACAGGTACAGCCAGTGCCCCCATGCCAAACGTCACCAGCAAGGTCAGCACATTAAGCCAGGTATTAATGCCGTAAGCAATCCAGACAAACCATGCCCAACACAGGCCAACCATGGCAGTATGCAAAGCATAACGTCTTACCCAGGTCAGGGTAGTGGCGGATGCACTGGAACGTATGTAGCGACGCACCAGGAATATTCTGGCAATTGCCATGGTAACAATGCTGGTTAACCACAGGAAATTGGTGCTATTGGGAATATCCCCGTATAGCATGGCAGACAACAACAAACTGGCAGTGATGACGATGACATTTGACATAATACCATTTGTGTACAAAAGCCTGAGACGCTCTGCATACATTTCCTGCGTAATCGTATCTGTCTCCGGCAATTCCCAGTTGGCCAGAAACGCTGCATCATCCCTGTATACTTTCACAAATGAGCCGAGTTTAGTGCTCAAAAAACCCATGGGTTGTCGTTACCTTGTTATCTTTGATCTATCGGCCTGATCGCCTTTCATGGCGAAGCTACTTCAATGTTGAACCCTGCTTGCCTTTCTTCGGTTAATTTTTATGACTTGAAAAGCGTTATGAATCATAGTAACCCAAAGCAGCCCTTTACGTCATGTTCTGCGCGCATATCAGCAAAAACTTATGGATAATTCGGGTTTTCCCAACAACCCTGTTACATTGCCGTTATCACGATTTCCGGAGTTACCCCATGAATGCAAAAGTTTACATGCAGGAACTGAAAGAGCGCGTCAATAACCATCCCTTTTTGCACCACCCCTTCCTGCAACGGATCTCCACCCAGCAGGTGACGTTCGAACAGGCGCGCACCTTTGCCCTGCTGTATTACCCACACATCCTGCGCACCCGTTTGTATCAGGCCAACGCGCTGGGGGTAACGCCGGATGAAGGCATTCAGGCCGTGCTGGCCGACATCCTCTACGACGAATACGGCAACGGCGACCCGTCAAAATCGCACATGGAAGTTTACCGCAAGCTGCTGCGGGCGCTGGATTTCAGCGAGGAAGAAATGGCCAATGCGCCGATCACGCCAGAGCAGCAAGGCTACATCGACACCATGATGCGCCTGACCCAAGGAACCGACTGGCTGGCGGCGGTCGGCGTAGCCGGTATCGCCGGGGAATGGCCGATACCACCCTATTACCGCATGTTGCTGACCGGGCTGCGCACGGTTCCCGGTTTGAGCGAAGACGCACTGGAACTGTTCGTCGGCCACATCGACCTCGACATCCACCATTCCCAGATTGTGGAAGACGCCATCCTGCCGTATCTCGACAGCCGCGAAGGGCAAGCATCGCTGTGGCGCGGCATCGAGCTGAACCTGAATGCTCGGCTGGTGCAGTTGAATGGCTTGCAAAGGGAAGTGTTCGGCGCAGCCTGAACAATAAAGTTTCCCTACCCCCCAAACGTGCGGCCACCCATTGATGGCGGCCACACGTTAATCAGCAAAGCCTTTAACGCAAGGTTCTGCCAATCCGTTGCGCGAAATCCAGCCCGATTTTCAGGCGCGTAGCCTGCGCATCAATCCCTTGGTGCAAGGCTTTTACCATACGCTCCTGCAACGCACCCCTGATGTTGTCAGACAGCCCTTCCGCCAGCACTTTGCGGGCTTGCTCTTCCGTTATATCAGCAGGCAACATCCGCGCCACTTCCGCCAGCAATGCGCCATATGCGCCTTCCACCAGTTCGGTACGCCCCAGCACGCTACCCCCGGCAGTCAGTAAATCTGCCGTATCCTGAAGCCCCTTGTCCGCATTCAACAGGCCGAGAATCTGATCATCCAGCGCTTCGCTGCCCTGCACCTGCGCGATGATGCGCTTGGCTTCCTGCCCCAGCCCCACCAGGTCACGCCAGTTTTCCATACGGTCGACCTCCAACAGTTCCTCGAAAATGGCCGGGGTAAAACGTACCGCCACCAGATCCCAGAACAGCCCGCACCAAACCCGGTTGGCCGGTTGCAGCCACAAGGCAATATTGCGGTAGTAAGCGTAGATTTTTTCCAGCGCGGCGGAAGGTGTGAAGCTAGCACCACTGCCTGAACCCAGCCCGGAACGCCCGGAACCCGTACCATCCAGATTGATATTCACGAAATGATGCCAGGTGGAATCACAGGCAATCCGCCCCGGACGCTGGTTGTTGCCAGGGTAAGGCTGCGCCAGCCGACCGTCATAGGCTGAAATCACCCCGAACATGCGCGGCTTGACCGGCGGTTTCCAGACCCCATTCAAAACCGCACGCCCGCCCGCAACCGCATAGGCGACGATTTCAGCCCCGACACGCTGGGCAGGATTGGCCGCACTGGGCTGGAATTCAGCAAAGTTCTGCCCGCTAATGTTATAAGCGCCCGCCAGGGTGGTGGCGGCAGTGACTTCGTAGCAGACGCTTTCATGCGGATGGTCCGGCAACACGTCAATATCCTTGCTGAAACCTTCCGGCACATTGGCAGCACTACTGCTGCGGGTAGCCAAAGCCCCTGGCAGCATCAGCAACGGATGCACGCTGGCTTGCCACGCCGAGCCTGCCAGACCGTCGCTATCCGTCACCTTGTAATGGGGGTAGATACGCTGTGGGATACCATCCGATTGGTCGTCGAACTCGTACAAACCGTTCGCGCCGGGGTCAACCACCGTATCAATGCGCATGACCGCGCGGTTAACATCCGTCTCTGTCCCCATCGGCACGCCGCCGCTATTGGCGTCACGCCATTCCCGCATATGGCGGATACGCGGCAGGGAACCGCACAGGGAGCGCCCCAGGGAAGCATGGTCGCCGGTCGCAAACACACCGCCGCCACCATTCATGAACGCAGAAACTACCCCCACTTCCGCGCCGGACAAGGCAAAGCCCCCGGAACCAATCCCGAAAATCCAGATCTGGTCATAATTCGCCAGCGTCACCGCCGGGTTGGCCGTATCAAACCTGAAATTATTTTGTACATTGTAGGTATCCGCCCCCACTGTCACGCTGGCCGTTGGATGGAACCCCCGATGTGCCAGCGTCAGCACTGGCTTGTTGGTCACGCCAGCCGCCACGGTCAAACCATGCAGGAAACGCCACAGCCCAAAACCATTATTTTCCCGGTAATCCAGCCCATCCACCAGCATCAGGATGCGTGGGTGGCAACGGAAACGCCATTTGAAAATCAGCTCCTGGTTAAAACGAGCAGCCAGCGCATCCGTCAGGATGTCCCGTTTGATTATGTTCATACCCTATCCCTCTTTCGCTTTGAAATATTTGCTATGCCAACAACGGCATCCATTTGCCGCCGTCAGGGACAGTGTGGCTGAAACGCTTCCCGCGCATAATCACGCCAACCCGGTATTTTCCGCCCGCCCGGCTACCCTGTTTTAGTGAAAGGAAAACGCTGAAACACAAAGAAAACCGCTGACAGGCAAGCCCGCAGCGGTGAAACGCAGATGAAATGAAAGAGCCGGGGCTACAGCATCCCCAATGACTGTACTATAGCCCCGTTTCCCGTTATCCCTGAGAAGAGAGTCAAGCAGGAATGTGACCATTATTAACCTGATCCATCCTTGGTGACAGCCCACGAACAGGGTAATTTATTCCGCCATATCCCCAGAACAGGGGATTAAATCCGATAAGGCACAAAATTAGACTGCTTGCTAAACTTACACCTACCCCCATGACCGCGAGCATTCCCCATGAGCAAGCCGACCCGAGTCATCATTGTGGAAGACAACCCCGAAGTCCTCCAACGCTTCACCAACATGATTGTTGTTAGCCCCCATTTCCAGCTGATCGCAGCCTGTGACAATGCCACTGACGCCAGCAAGGCCATCGACAATTTCCAAGCCGAAGTCTTGCTGACCGACCTTGGCCTGCCCGATGGCAATGGGCTGGATTTGATCAGGCAGGCATACCAGGCCCATCCCGACATGCACATCATGGTGATCAGCGTGTTCGGCGACGAAAAGCATGTGGTGGCCGCGATTGAGGCAGGCGCGACCGGTTACATCCTCAAGGACGACGACCTCGCCGAAGTGGAAGGCGCCATCCTGCAAATGTGCGCAGGCGGTTCCCCGATCAGCCCAGCGGTCGCCAGCCACCTGCTGAAACGCCTGCGCCCGGAAACCGACAGCGCCAACCTGACCAAAACGGAACTGGAAGTCCTGCAACTGATAGCCAAAGGCTTCACTGCGCAGGAAGTCGCCGACATGAAACACGTTTCATACCACACCGTTACGTCCCACATCAAAAACATCTACCGCAAACTGCACATCAGCACCCGCGCCGAAGCCGTGCAGGAAGCCATCCGCAGGCGGCTACTGTGAAAGCATTGCGTTTCCTGCGCGTATTCTGGTGGCTGCCACTGTACATCGCTGGCCTGTACCTGCTGACCCAGCAACTCGACCGGTTGGATTTCGCCCCCGATGCGCAATGGAAGGTATCACTCAAAGGCGAACAAGACGGTCTGACCTACACCACCCGCCTGCCCGCTTACATCACCCAGGTCGACAAACCCAGCCTGTTGGTGCTGAACGTGCAGCAGAACGTCGCCATTTATTACGCAGATAATGCCCAGGCAGGCGGCAGCGGCAGGATGCAAAAACCGGTATCGCGCAACAAGCATCGCCCGCTGCTGTTTCCCCTCTACGATAGAACTACCCTGCAACCCGGCGAATTGCTTACCCTGAAAATCGCCACTACCAGTACTCACCGCCCCTTTGTAGCCAATGCCTACCTTGGCCCCGCCGCTGCACTGGAGCGCTCCTTTGACCTCAACAAACTGTGGCGGCAGGAAACGGTCAAGGCGGTAGTTGCCATCCTGCTGCTGACCTCGCTGGTAATCGGCAGCATCTGGCTGGTATACCCGCGCCGCAAGGAATACCTGTGGTACGCGATCGGCACATCGCTGTGGGCAGCGCACAGCAGCAACCTGTTGGTGCGCGACATTCCGGTATCCGACGAAGTATGGGCAGGTCTCGTACCTCTCTTGATCGGGCTGAGCATGGTGTCGCTGATCACCATGATTTACTACTATGTCGGCCTCAACAAACGTACTTCACGCCCCTACCGGCGCTGGCTGCGCTACCTGTGGGCAAGCGTGCTGGTGCTGGCGATACCGCTGTTCCCCGTACCCGGCATCCCCCGGCTGGAGTTCGGCTACAGCCTGATCTGGAACAGCATCCTCAGCCTGCTGTTCAGCCTGGTGCTGCTGTACTTGCTGTGGCTGTACTGGCGGGAACAGAACATCCGCCGCCTGCTGCTGGTGCTGTGTGCCTCCGCCATGCTGGTGTTTGGCGTGCATGACGCCATCGCCGCGCAGACCCCGTATTCCACCAGCCCGTTCCTGCTGCATTTTGCCGCCATGCTGACCTTGCTGGCGCAGTATTATTTGCTGGTAAAACGCTTCATTTACAGCCTCAAGCAAAGCCAGTATTACGCCACCCATCTGGAAACCCTGGTGGCGGAACGCGAGCAGGAACTGGAGCAACGCTACCAGCAAATCCGCCAGATGGAGCAGGAAAAAGCCAAGGCGGACGAACGCGAACGCATTATGCGCGACATCCACGATGGTTTCGGTGGGCATCTGGTTTCCACCCTCGCCATGCTGGAACGCCCCGACGCCCGTCTTCCCGAGATCAAAACCAACATCCAAGATGCGCTCAGCGATTTGCGGCTGGTGATCGACTCGCTGGATTTCGACTCGCAGGACATCACCACCGCACTCGGCATGTTCCGCAGCCGCAACATGCGCAAAATCAAGCAGGCTGGTTTCGACCTGAAATGGGGTATTGAGGATATTGCAACGCCAGCGGATTTCGGCGCGGAAAAGACCCTGCAACTGCTGCGTATTGTGCAGGAAGCCATCACCAACAGCCTCAAGCACAGCGGCGGCAACAGCATCACCGTCAGTACCGGCACGGATGAAAACGGCAACAGTTTCGTGCAGGTTGCGGATAATGGCAGCGGCATTCCCGTCAGCTATCAGGCGGGCAAAGGGCTGGCCAGTATGCACAAGCGGGCGGCGGCGATTAGCGCGGGCATTGACATCCGCAACGCGCCCTCAGGCAAAGGCGCGCAAATACACATTACGTTGCCAGCAAATGATCCAGCACCTGCGCAATCACCGCATACGCATAAACAAGAGGCTGCCGTAGGTATCTGATCCAGCACCTGAGCAATCACCGCATACGCATAAACAAGAGGCTGCCGTAGGTATCGAAAAAGCCGGAGCCTTTGCCCGCCACATTGCCCCCACCGTATCGCTGTGGTAGCCGCCGTCAAATGCCAAGAAACGGGTACGACGGGAGCGCCCTGGTTTGGTTACGCCAGTATTGCAGCGCCATTTTCAGCGGCACCCGTAACCCAACTTGAGGGCTTCCACCGCTGCATAGACACGCCGATCCTTCTCGCTGAGCGTACTATAAAACCGTTGCTTCGCTTGTTCCATTTCAGGGCGGTATGCGCATATCACTGTTTAAATCACCAGATGGAGGATGATGCCAGAGGATAGCGACATACCGGTAGGCTGGCTATGCAGACTTTGGGAAATTGTTTCGTGCACGTTCCTAAATGCGCTTAGTGGGGTGTCCGGTTTTACTTGACCAGAACAACCGCATCCGGGCGCACATCGCCGGACTTGAGTTCAACCTGAGCATTTTCACCTTGGGAAATTAATTGACGAATAACGTCACTCATCCTGCTTATTCCTGCATTTTGGACAATCAAATAAGCCCTAGCGTAACACGGAACAACTCACCAGACACTCGTACCATTTGACCACAACACAACCAAAACCTACCAGCAACAAGTTTTATGGGCTAGAATGCCCCGATGTCAGTTATTTACAGAGTAGTGTTAGAAATTTACCTATGAAAACAAGGATGTCGATCCGACAACTCCTGATGGCTGTTGTCTTGTTATGTGTATCCATCAACGGTTTTGCCGCTTCATGCGACCAGCAGCATGTGAATGTGCTGCTCCAGAAGGCCGCCACCTACAACGACGCCATTAACGCCGCCGCCAAACGCCACCGCATCAACCCCGCCCTGATCAAGGCCGTCATTACCGCCGAAAGCTGTTTCAGGAACGAAGCCCGCTCCAACAAGGGCGCTGGTGGCCTGATGCAGCTCATCCCCGCCACTGCCAAGCGCTTTGGGGTCAATGACCGCTTCGACCCAGCGGAAAACATTGAGGGTGGTACACGTTACCTGCGTTGGCTGTTGAACCGCTACGGCGGCAGCGTCCCCCACGCTATTGCGGCTTACAATGCAGGGGAAGGCCGGGTAGACCAGTACGGTGCGGCAGTGCCATTTCAGGAAACCGCCATTTATAGCCGCCGGGTATTCAATGCGTATAACAAGCTGGCTAATAATGGGCGCAAACCTGCACCTGCCAAACCTGTGAAAGTGGTTCACCGACCCGCACCGAAACCGGAAAACCGCTGGCAATGGGATGAATACGGCGACTAACAGGTGGCATTAGCCTGCATCTGATAGTGTATAATTGGCTCATTTGCTATTGGATAAACAGGAAGCACAAACATGAGTTGCATACTGCCCCCTGTCTGCGTTTTCTGCCAGCATTTTCTGGAGAATGACCCTGACAGGGAATGTCGGGCATTCGCCGAAATCCCCGGCGTGATCATAGAAGGTAAGTGCGACCACATTGACCCCTACCCCGGCGATGGCGGCTACCGCTTTGCCCTGATCCCCACTGAGCTGGAAACCTTCCTGGAATTGAATGAAGTCAGGCGCGAATTCAACCTGACCGAGTACCGCCTGCCAGCAGCTTAAGCCTCTCCCAACCCCTGCATCAGGTCACGCTGTATATCCTGAATATTTTCCAACCCGACCGATACCCGCAACAAGCCATCGGCAATGCCGGACTGTCGCTTTTGTTCAGCTGACAACCTACCATGAGTGGTAGTCGCAGGGTGGGTAATAGTGCTTTTCGCATCGCCCAGATTCGCGGTAATCGACAACATACGGGTGGAATCAATCACCTTCCAGGCCGCTTCCTGCCCTCCTCTGACAATGAAGGAGACAATCCCGCCGAAACCGCTTTGCTGCTGCCGAGCCAGTTCATGCTGCGGGTGTGCGGCAAGGCCGGGGTAAAACACCTGCCCGATTGCCGGATGCGCCTCCAGCCAATGGGCAAGTTGCATAGCATTGTCGCAGTGCGCCTTCATCCTGAGGCTCAGGGTTTCCAGCCCCTTGAGGAAAATCCACGCATTGAATGGGCTCATGCTGACGCCGCCGGTGCGCAACACACCGTACACATCCTTGCCTACCCGTTCGGCATCGCCAACGATAGCACCACCCAAAGCGCGCCCCTGCCCATCCAGATACTTGGTGGCGGAATGCACTACGATGTCCGCACCCAGTTCCAACGGGCGCTGCAAGGCCGGGGTACAGAAACAGTTGTCAATCACCAGCAGGCTGCCGTTGCGGTGGGCAAGTTCCGCCAGTTCGCGGATGCTTACGACCTCGGTCAACGGGTTGGCGGGCGTTTCTGCAAACAGCAAGCGGGTATTGGACTGTAAACCTGCCTCCCAGTCAGCCAGGTCGGTCAGGTCAGCGAAACTGATTTCCACTCCGAATTTGCCGATATAGTTTTGCAGCAGCAGCGTGGTCGTGCCAAACACGGAGCGCGAACACAACACATGGTCACCCGCTTTCAGCAAGCCCAGCATGACCGCAAGGATGGCAGACATGCCCGAAGACGTTGCCACGCAACTTTCACCGCCTTCCAACGCTGCCAACCGTTCCTGGAAATAGCGTACAGTCGGGTTGGTGAAACGGGCGTAGATATTGCCCGGCTCGCTGCCACCAAAACGTGCTGCCGCCTCCGCCGCGCTGCCAAACACAAAACTGGAGGTGGGAAAAATAGCCTCAGAGTGTTCCCCTTCCGCAGTGCGCACATGCCCCGCGCGGATCGCCAGGGTTGCAAATTCCCATGCATTGTTATCCAAAACTGCTTGTCCTGCCTAGGGTTTACGGGCGGCGATGACCACCAGCGTGTCTTCGCCTACCCGGTCGAACAACTCCATGACATCGCGGTTGCGCATACGGATGCAGCCGTGCGAAGCAGGCCGCCCCAGCTTACCTTCTTCGTCTGTACCGTGGATGTAAATGTAGCGTTCGTAAGAATCGACACTACCACCCTTGTTGAAACCGGGTTCCAAACCATCCAGCCACAGGATTCGGGTGGTCACGTTGTCTTCACTGCTATCCTGATCAGGGCGGGTGAGGATATTAGCAATGCGGCCACTGTTCTGACGGGCTTTGAAAATGGTGCCCAGCGCTGCGCCTGCGCCAATTTTCTGCGCTATCCTGTGTACGCCGAGGGGCGTCTGCTCGCTACCCTTGCGGCTTCCCACCCCCTTGAGCGCGGTTGAAACCACCCATTCACCGCTAACACGGCCATTTTCCACCAGTTGCATTGTTTGCGCACTGGCATCCACCAACAGGAACCTGTCAGCAGAGTAAGCAGGAAAGCGCTTTGCCAGGTCGTGGGCGATAAAACCCATGTTTGCCCCTTGTTCATGGTTGGCTGCTGCCATCGGCGGTGACGGCTGGGGCGCTGGTATTGGCCGGGGCTGGGCTTGCGGCGGCGGCATCATCACCATGCCTGCACCCCCTGTTGGGCCTGCCGCGCTGCACCCTGCATTAAGCACTATCGCAAATATCAATGGCAGCCATATCCTTGTCGCGTTTAGTTTGTTCTTCATCATTGCGTAAAGCCTCCAGTTCAGCAAAATAATCACCGTCTTCCCCTGTTGCATAACAGCCGGTGAATACCGAGCAATCAAACGCTTTCAGGCGGGTATTGCCTTTGCTGACCGCTGCAATCAGGTCTGGCAACGGCAGGTAGACCAGCCAGTCAACGCCGATGGCCTCCCCTACTTCCTGATCATTACGCCCGTGGGCAATCAATTCCCTGGCGGCTGGCATGTCAATGCCGTAAATGTTGGGGAATTTGATCGGCGGCGATGCTGACGCAAAATACACCTTTTTCGCCCCGGCGTCGCGCGCCATTTGCACGATTTCGCCCGAGGTCGTGCCTCGCACGATGGAATCATCCACCAGCATGACGTTCTTGCCCTTAAACTCCAGCCCCAGCGGGTTGAGTTTCTGGCGTACCGACTTCTTGCGCTTAGCTTGCCCCGGCATGATGAAAGTACGCCCGATGTAACGGTTCTTGATGAAGCCTTCGCGGTAGGGGACACCCAGGGTATAAGCCATTTCCAGCGCTGAGGTGCGGCTGGTGTCGGGGATCGGGATCACCACATCAATGTCATGCTCCGGCCACTCGCGCATGACGTATTCCGCCAGCTTGCGCCCCATGCGCATCCGCGCCTTGTGAACAAATACATTGTCGATGATCGAATCAGGGCGGGCAAAATACACGTATTCAAAAATACAGGTCGAATATTGCGGGTTAGCACTGCACTGGCGGGTAAACACTTGCCCATCCGGGCAGATGAAAATGGCCTCACCCGGCTCAATGTCGCGCACCAGCTTGTAGCCCTGCGCATCCAGTGCCACGCTTTCCGACGCCAGCATGTATTCCTTGCCATTTGCGCTTTCACGCATCCCATACACCAGCGGGCGGATGCCATGCGGGTCGCGGAAACCCACCAGACCGTCACGGGTCAGCATGGCCACTACCGCATACGCTCCCTTGCAACGCTTGTGCACGCCCCCCACCGCCGCAAAAATGTCATCTGGTGTCACATGCAGGGCATTCTGGCGCAACAATTCCTGGGCAAACACGTTCAGCAGGATTTCGGAATCCGACTCGGTGTTAATCTGGCGGCGGTCTTGCTGGTACAACTCCTTTTTCAGCACAGGCGCATTGGTCAGGTTGCCGTTATGCGCCATCGAAATACCGTAAGGGCTGTTGACGTAAAACGGCTGCGCTTCGGCAGAAGATGACGAGCCTGCCGTCGGGTAACGCACATGCCCAACACCCATGTTTCCTTGCAACATACGCATATGCCGCTCATGGAAAACATCTTTTACCAACCCGTTTTCACGTCGCAGGTAAAGCTTGCGCCCATCGCTGGTGACAATCCCTGCCGCATCCTGCCCCCGGTGTTGTAACACAGTCAAGCCATCGTACAGCGCCTGGTTGACTGGCTCTTGAGCAATAATCCCGATAATTCCGCACATAACTATGCCTTCACGCGCAACGAAAACGTCATATTCTAACCCCGTAAAAACAAAACAGCCATGCACGATACATGCATGGCTGCAAACTGTCCTGCGGAACCCGCTTTTGCCTATGGCTGGGCTGGAGCGCTGACCGGACGTTCAAGATAATTGGAGAAATCCTGCGGGATCATGCCCCTGACAACCGTCGCTGTATTTTCAAACCAAGGCATCAGGATGGAGTCCTTCCACCACGCCTGTTTCGGGTAAGCCGTCAGCCCCATCAGCAACACCAACAGGGTAATGATCAGACCACCACGCAACACACCAAACGCTCCGCCCAGCAAGTGGTCAACCCCGCCCAACCCAATGGAAGCCACGGCAGCACTGAGCAAGTAATTGATGAAAGCGCCAATGATCAGCACACCGAAAAAAATGATGGCGAACGCAATACCCATGCGCACCACCTCACTTTGCACGGCAAACGGCAACTGGCTGGACAACGGCTTTACATACAATATTGCAAAGCCGAAGGCCGCTACCCAGGTCGCGAGGGAAAGCGCTTCCCTGACGAACCCCCTGATCAGGCCAATAATGGCCGACAATACGATTAGGACAATGATGCCCAGATCCAGGATTTCTGCTGTCATTGCTTAGTTATTTGCTGGTCACGAAGCTGCTTTGCACGTGCTGGTTCTGGGAGTAACGTGACTTCATTTTGGCCTGAGTGGCTTCGGCAGCGGCGCGGTCAGTGAAACCGCCAATGCTGACACGATAAACAGTCTTGCCACCTACATTGGCAGGTGAAACCCGTGCATCATAACCGTCAGCCCTGAGCGGAGTGGCGACCCCCTCTGCCTTCGCCTTGTCGGAACTGGCAATAACCTGTATGGAGAAATTACCCTTACCTGCATTTGCAGCCGGGGTGGCAGCCAGATCCTTGGCTTTTGCTGCGGCAGCCTTCTCAGCGGCAGCCTTCTCAGCAGCGGCTTTGGCGGCGGCACTTTCCGTAGATTGTGCTTTTGGCACCGGCCTCTCGTTCACCAGCACAACCTTGGAACTGCCAGATGACGCTGGCTTGCTGGTCGGCGGGGTGCTGCTGGCTGGTTTGTCCTGCTGGGCCAGGGAAGCGCTGCCGCCTGTTGCGGGCTTGCTGGCAGATGCCTGTTGCTTCCCCTGGGTTGCACCACCAGCGGTATCCGACCCCGCGCCACCCATATCCACTGACTGGGCATCACCGGTTCCCATACTGCCAGTGCCTTTCTTGACCTGACCGTCAGTATCCACTACGTCACGGACTTCACCGCCCGGGCGCACACTCAAACCGGTGGTATTGGCAACCGTCTCAGGCATTTTCACCTCAACACCAGGAATCAGGCCACCATTCTGCTGGGCAGCACCTGCTTGCTCTTGGGAACCATCCGTCCCGGTCATGCCGATACCTTGCTGCTGGGTTTGGTCGCCGACATTTTCGCCTTCACCCACCACGCTTGGTTTCTGTTCATCACCACCACCAACACCAGGGAATCCTAGAATCGGTTTGGTTTCGGCTGTCTGGTCCATCGCCATGCCTTGCTGGCCATCACGGTTTTTGCCTTTCAGCAACCACGCCAATAACAACGCCGCGACCAGCACCAGTACGACTGCGCCGATCATGCGTTTGGTTGTAGCCTTATTATCCATATTGATTCACTGCTCCTTTATATGTGACTGTGAAATGACACTCAAAAACGTTTTTGCTCAAATGTTATGACTGGATGACGCTTGATCTGCCCTGTGGTGGGGCAGTAATTCCAACATACCGGATACTACCAGAAAAGAGCCGAAAGCAACCACCCTGTCCTGTTTTCCCGCGCTTAAGCGCAACGGCTCCCAGGCTGACTGAAAATCAGGGCAGACATGGATGGGCGTTTCCACCCCGGCTGCACGCATGGCCGTTTCCAGTGCTTTGATCTCAGTGGCTCTACCCGTCGGCAGGGAAACTAGCCACCAAGCATCCACGCACTCCGCCATTGCCGTTACTACCCCGGCAAGATCCTTATCCGCAAGTATAGAAAAAATTGCAAATGTTTTACCCTTCACGCCATTTTTTTTCAGCCAGGAGGCCAGTTCCATGGCGGCCTGGGGATTATGGGCAACATCCAGGATCAATTCAGGCTGTTCGTGCACGTGCTGCATACGCCCGGTCAGGGTAACGGCAGCCAAACCGCTGGTGACCACCTCCCCCGACACCGGCAAGCGACCTGCCAATTGTTGCAAAGCAGTGATGACACAAGCCGCATTGCGCACCTGCACTTCCCCACGCAAGGCAGGTGCTGGAACACCTTCCGTACTAAAATCACGCCCGTATTGCAACAGCTTTGCACCAACCCGGGCTGCTTCGCTGGCGATGGAAGCCGGTGGTTGCGGGTCGCCACACACGACCGGCTTGCCAGCACGCATGATGCCGGCTTTTTCCTTGCCTATGTCTTCACGGTTATCGCCCAGCCAGTCGACGTGATCAATGCCAATACCGGTAATAATAGCAACGTCGGCATCCCACAGGTTACAGGCATCCAGCCGCCCACCCAGACCGACCTCCAGTACCATGACATCAACGTTTTCTTGCAGGAAACACCAGACTGCCGCCAGCGTACCAAACTCGAAATAGGTCAGGTCAGTCTTGCCCCTGGCCTTGTCGATGGTTTTAAAGGCGGCACAGATGGCAGCATCCATTACCGGCTCGCCATTGATGGCAATACGCTCGTTGTAGCGCAACAGATGGGGGGAGGTGTAAGTGCCGACCTTGTAACCCTGCTGCCGCAGGATTTGTGTCAGCATGGCGCAGGTGGAACCTTTGCCATTGGTGCCGCCTACCGTGATGACGGGTACGGGAAGCTGGAGCAGCCCCATGCGCCCCGCCACCAGACGGATGCGTTCCAGACCCAGTTTTATCGCTGACAGGAACAGATTCTCCTGCCAACGCAGCCAGTCATCAAGTGTTTTCAAGCAGCTTCCGGTTGTTGGATAGGGCTGGGCTTATGTTGCAACATGGAAACCAGATCGGCAATGGTTTCGCGCATTTTATTCCGGTGCACGATCATGTCAATGGCACCCTTTTCTTGCAGGAACTCGCTGCGCTGGAAACCTTCCGGCAATTTTTCGCGCACGGTCTGCTCGATAACGCGCGGCCCTGCAAACCCGATCAGCGCCTTAGGCTCACCAATCTGAATGTCACCCAGCATCGCAAAACTGGCGGAAACCCCACCCATGGTCGGGTCGGTCAATACCGAAATGAACGGCACATGCTTTTCGCTCATGCGCGTCAGCACTGCACTGGTTTTGGACATCTGCATCAGGGAGAACAGTGCCTCCTGCATCCGTGCCCCGCCACTGGCCGCAAAACAGATGTAGGGCATTTTCCCCGCCATGGCAGCTTCCGCCCCACGCACAAAGCGCTCACCGACCACCGACCCCATGGAGCCGCCCATAAAACGGAAATCGAATGCAGCCACCACCATCGGCACGCCCACCACCGTGCCTTTCATCACGATCAGGGCGTCTTTTTCACCGGTTTCCTTCTGCGCGGCCATCAAGCGGTCTTTGTATTTTTTGGTATCCTTGAACTTGAGCATGTCGGTCGGTGCAACATTGGCCGCAACCTCTTCGCGCCCGTCATTATCCAGAAAAATATCCAGACGGCGGCGGGCATTGATACGCATATGATGCTCGCACTTGGGGCAAACATCGTTGTTGCGCTCCAGCTCAGCCCGGTACAACACCGCTTGGCAGGAGGGGCACTGATGCCACAAACCTTCCGGAATGGATTTTTTCTCGGTAATTGCCGTATCGGTGCGAATGCGTGACGGCAGCAGTTTTTCAAACCAACTCATGGAATGTGTTTACTCTTGGGTTCAGGCATCCATTGCAGTGCGCATGGATGCCAGCAAATGACTGATATTATGCATAATGGCGGCATGATCATCAGGTGTTGCCTCAATCTGTTTGATCACGGCACTACCAACCACCACGGCGTCAGCGACTTTGGCAACGGCAGCAGCGGATTCGGCATCCTTGATACCGAAACCAACACCCAGCGGCAAATCGGTATGTTCGCGGATTTGGGCTATGCGTCCGGCGACTGCGCCAACGTCCAGCGTGCTTGCGCCGGTGACACCTTTCAGCGATACGTAATAGACGAAACCACCACCGGCTTCCGCCACGCTTTTCATGCGCATGGCTGGTGTGGTGGGCGACAGCAGGAAAATCGGATCAATGCCGTGCTCCTTGAACATCGGTAGTACCCCCATACCCTCTTCCGGTGGCAAGTCGACGGTCAACGCACCATCTACACCCGCCTCTTCGGCTGCTTTGGCGAATTCCTCATACCCCATGATTTCGATCGGGTTCAGGTAACCCATCAGCACCACTGGCGTGGTCTGGTTGGTCTGGCGGAATTCTTTCACCATGGCGAGGATGTCTTGCAGGCTGGTTCCGTGTACCAAGGCGCGTTCGTGCGCCTGCTGGATAGTCGGACCATCCGCCATCGGGTCGGAAAACGGCACGCCCAGCTCAATGATGTTGGCTCCGGCTTCCACCATGCGGTGCATCAGCGGTACGGTAATGGAAGGGTGTGGGTCGCCAGCAGTGACGTAGGGAATCAGCGCGGTCTTGCCCTGCGCTTTCAGGTCGGCGAAACAGGCTGCGATGCGGCTCATAGGGTGATGCCCTCCAGACGCGCGATGGTGTTGATGTCCTTGTCGCCACGCCCGGACAGGTTGACGATGATGATTTGATCCTTATCCATGGTCGGTGCGAGTTTCATGGCGTAGGCCAATGCGTGGCTGCTTTCCAGCGCCGGAATAATACCTTCCTTGCGGGTCAGGGCGTGGAAACCTTCCATCGCTTCCTGGTCAGTCACGGCGACGTAGTTGGCGCGGCCTATATCTTTCAACCATGCGTGTTCCGGCCCGACACCGGGGTAATCCAGACCAGCGGAAATGGAATGCGTTTCGATGATCTGGCCGTTGGTATCTTCCATCAAATAGGTACGGTTGCCGTGCAGCACGCCCGGCTTGCCTGCGCACAGCGGTGCTGCGTGCTTGCCGGTTTCGATGCCATCACCGGCAGCTTCCACGCCGTAGATTTTCACGGATTCGTCTTGCAGGAACGGGTGGAACAAGCCGATGGCATTGGAACCACCACCGACACAGGCAACCAGCGCATCCGGCAAACGGCCTTCCAATTCCTGAATCTGTTGGCGTGCTTCACGGCCAATCACGCACTGGAAATCACGTACCATCGCAGGGTACGGGTGCGGCCCTGCCACCGTACCAATGATATAGAAAGTATCGTCGACGTTCGTCACCCAGTCGCGCATCGCTTCGTTGAGCGCATCCTTAAGGGTTTTGGAACCGGATGTGACCGGAACGACTGTCGCCCCCAGCAATTTCATGCGGAATACGTTGGGAGCCTGACGCTGCACATCCTCTGCACCCATGTAGACCACGCATTCGAGTCCAAGGCGGGCGGCGATGGTGGCGGAAGCCACGCCATGCTGACCCGCGCCGGTTTCAGCGATGATGCGTTTCTTGCCCATGTATTTGGCGAGCAGTGCCTGACCGATGGTGTTGTTGATCTTGTGCGCACCGGTGTGGTTCAGGTCTTCGCGCTTGAGGTAAATTTTTGCGCCGCCCAGTTCACGCGTCCAGCGTTCCGCCAGATACAACGGGCTGGGGCGACCGACGTAATATTGCAGGTCACGGTCAAACTCGGCCTGGAATACCGGGTCGTTTTTGAGCTTTTCGTAGGCTTGTTCCAGTTCATAGATCGGCTCCATCAGCGTTTCCGCGACGAAACGCCCGCCGTATATGCCAAAATGCCCCGCGTTGTCGGGCATGGCGTTCCAGTTGAATTCGCTGAATTTCACTGACCAGCTTCTCCTGCGTATCGGTCGTACAAAACGGGGTAAGTTACCATAAGCGGCAAAACCTATCCATGCTGCAAACGGGCTATCAACGCAGAACTGCTTTGGCAATTACCTGAATGTCAGGAATATTGGTATTCGAGCCATCCTCCTTTGCAAAAGGAGGAGGCTGGGGTGGTGGGGATTTTACTCCGCCTACATACGGCGAAGGTCAAGCGTATACGGATAATCCGCATTCGTCTCTTCCTGCGGCGGAGCCATCGGGCGTGCCGGATGCGTGTAGAACTCGCGGGTAGCATCCGACAGGAACTTAGGCTCCAGCATCCCCGGCGTATGCTGCTCACGGAAGCGTGAGAAACGCCGCCCTTCTGCCTCATACGCATTCACAGGGAAGGTGTCGTAGCTACGCCCACCCGGATGCACCACATGGTAGGTACAGCCGCCGATCGAGCGCCCTGTCCAGGTGTCGATGATGTCGAACACCAGCGGTGAATGGATGCCAATGGTCGGATGCAGCGCGGAAGGCGGCTGCCAAGCACGATAACGTACCCCGGCCACATACTCACCCTGCACCCCGGTCGGATTCATCGGCACACGCCGCCCGTTGCACGCCACCACGTAGCGCGAATCGGTCAACCCGTTGATCTTGACCTGCAAGCGCTCAATAGAGGAATCCACGAAACGCGCCGTACCCATGTTACTGAGTTCTTCACCCAGCACATTCCAAGGCTCCAACGCCGCACGCAGTTCCAGTTGCACACCGCAATACTGCACCCGCCCGTAAACCGGGAAGCGGAACTCATGGAACGGCGCAAACCACTCCTGCTGGAACGGATAGCCCGCCGCCTGCAAATCCTCGCACACATCGCGCATGTCATCCCACACGTAATACGGCAGCATCCAGCGGTCATGCAGTTCCGTGCCCCAGCGCACCAGACGGTGTTTGTACGGCACATTCCAGAAACGCGCCACCAGCGTGCGCAGCAGCAGCATTTGCACTACCGACATACGCGCGTGCGGCGGCATTTCAAACGCACGGAATTCCACCAAACCCTGACGCCCGCTGAAAGAATCCGGCGAGTACAGCTTGTCGATGCAGAATTCAGCGCGGTGGGTATTACCGGTCACGTCAATCAGCAGGTTGCGCAGCAAACGGTCGACAATCCACGGCTGGCTGTTATGCCCACTCGGCATTTGCTGGAAAGCGATTTCCAGCTCATACAGCGCCTCATCACGCGCCTCATCGACACGCGGAGCCTGACTGGTCGGGCCGATAAACATGCCAGAGAACAGATAGGAAAGCCCCGGATGGTGCTGCCAGAACGTCAGTAAACTGCGCAGCAAATCCGGCTGACGCAGGAACGGGCTGTCACCCGGCGTCCACGAGCCCAGCGTGACGTGATTGCCACCGCCAGTGCCGGTATGACGCCCATCCAGCATGAATTTTTCCGTGCCCAGACGCGCTTGGCGTGCTTCTTCATACAGCACCTCGGTATTGTCGACCAGCTCCTGCCAGTTGCTGGCCGGGTGAATATTAACCTCGATAACACCCGGATCAGGCGTGACCTTGAAGGATTTCATGCGCGGGTCGCTCGGCGGCTCATAACCTTCCAGCAGCACCGGCATATTGAGTTCGGCAGCCGTCTTTTCGATGCTGGCGACGATCATCAGGTAATGTTCCAGATAATGCAGCGGCGGCAGGAATACATGCATACGGCCTTCGCGCGCCTGGATGCACAGAGCCGTGCGTGGCACATCGCGCCATTCCTTTGCCAGTGGGCGGCTGTCGGCGTGCTGTACTTGCGGTTCCGGCGGGGCGACCAGCTCGCGGTAACGCCATTCCACTTCGCCGTGAAAATCCGGCAGTGGCGGGCGGTCTTCAAACGGGCATGGCTGGGACTCTATGTCGCGCTCATCCTCGGTAGACCACGGCAGTGAATCCAGCGGCATCCGGAAACCCATCGGCGAGTTGCCGGGAATCAGATACATGTTTTCGCGGCGGAACTCCCACGGCGCACTGCTCCAGCCCTGCTTGCCGTAATCCCAGCGTACCGGCAACGCATAGCCAGTCGGCACGTCCAGCCCGTGTTGAAGGGCCAGTACCAGATCGTTGCGGTTTTTGCTGTCGCGCAAGTTCAGGGTCAGCCAGTCGACGTTGGCGGGCTGGTTAGCCTCTTTCCACAGGTAATACAGACGATCTTCGTAACCTGGCACGAGGTATTTGCTCTTCAGACCAAGGTGGCCGCACAGGGTTTCGGAAAACTGTTTCGCCTCAGCATCGCCGAAGCCGTAATCCTTCTGGTCATCAGCGATCAGGCGCTGGTTTTTCCAGATCGGCAACCCGTCGACACGCCAGAAACAGGCCAGTGCCCAGCGCGGGAACGGTTCGCCCGGATACCACTTGCCCTGCCCGAATTGCAGTACGCTGCCGTCGTTGGAAAACACTTTTTGCATCCGCCGCAGCAAATCGCCCGCCAGCGCGCGTTTGTGTTCACCCAACGCGGCGCTGTTCCACTGCGGTGATTCCATGTCGTCGATGGAAACGAAGGTCGGCTCGCCACCCATGGTCAGGCGCACGTCACCCCGGATCAGGTCGGCTTCCACCTGATTACCCAGCGCCTGGATGTGCGCCCATTGCTCGTCGGAATACGGCTTGGTGACACGCGGGTCTTCGTGGATACGGGTGACGGTGTTGCTAAACTCAAATTCAACTTCGCACTTGTCGGTCATGCCGTCGATCGGCGCGGCGCTGCCCGGTTTTGGCGTACAGGCCAGCGGAATGTGGCCTTCGCCCGCGAACAGGCCGGAGGTCGGGTCAAGCCCTACCCAGCCCGCGCCCGGCAGGAACACTTCCGTCCAGGCGTGCAGGTCGGTGAAATCGGCCTCCGGACCACTGGGGCCATCCAGCGATTTTTGATCGGCAGTCAACTGCACCAGATAGCCGGAAACGAAGCGTGCCGCCAGCCCCAGATGGCGCAGGATTTGCACCAGCAGCCACGCCGTGTCACGGCAGGAACCGCGCTTGATGGTCAGCGTTTCCTCGCACGGCTGGATGCCCGGTTCCATGCGGATGTTGTAGCCGATGTCCTGCTGCAAACGCTGGTTGAGCGCAACCAGAAACAGGATGGTATTGGGCTGCTCGAAATCCACACCCTTGAGCCATTCCTGTAATTTTTCACCATCTTCGGTGACTTCCAGATAAGCATCCAGCTCACGCTTCAGTTCCGGTTTGTATTTGAACGGGTACTCCTGCGCGTAATCCTCGACGAAAAAGTCGAACGGGTTGATCGTGACCATATCGGCCACCAGATCGACTTCCACGCTCAGCTCGGTGACTTTTTCGTTAAATACCAGCCGCGCCAACCAGTTGCCGAACGGGTCTTGCTGCCAGTTGATGAAATGATTTTCCGGCTTGATATTGAGGGAGTAAGCCAGGATCGGGGTACGCGAATGCGCTGCCGGGCGCAGGCGCACCACATGCGGCGACAGGTTGACGGGACGGTCGAACTTGTAGACTGTGCGGTGGTTTAAAGCGACGTGAATACTCATTTAAAGCCCTTGTGATTGTGACTGCTGTTGTTCATCCCGGTCAGGGTGGAACCATGTTTTGGCAATTTCGGCATGTAACAAGCCCAATTCACCCTGCAAATAATCCATCACGGTATGTACCTGCCCTTCCGGCAACAGGCTGGAAATATCCTGTTCCTTGAGGTAATCAACCAGACGCTGCTGCATGACCAACGGTATTTCCGGGTCAGGCAATTGCCGCAGATAGTGCCCGGTAGCGGTCAGTGTGTAAAACAGGGAACGCGGGAAATCCCCATCCATCATCAGGAATGGCAACACATCACTGCCTTTGACGCGGGAGCGTACCCGTTGCTGGTACATCTGTCGCGCGCTCAATGCCTGCAACAAGTTTGTCCACAGAATGCCTTCGTACTTGCGCAGGTTGTCGCTACGGCCTTTCGATAACAACAGGGAGGTCATTTCCAGTATCCGGCTGGTCATGTCCGCACGTTCCAGGTACTTGCCCACCTGCATGAAACGGAAAGTGTGGTCGCGGCTCATATGGCCGTCGATAATGCCGCGCATGGTCTGACACTGCTTAAGCAACATCCGCAGCAAGTTTTGCCGCGCATGGCGATTGGTCAGGGAAGCCATGGAATTATTCATGTTGATGTGGGTCTGGTTAACCTGTTCCCAGGTCGCATCCGGCAGCAAATCCAGTGAGGTGCGCACGTTTTCACGTACATACCAGAAAGTGCTGGCCAATGAACCAGGATTATCCCGGTCAGCGATCAGGAAGTTCATTACGTTGGCTTCCGTGGCCCGGTCGTATTTCTCGAAAAACAACTTATCTGCATTGAACAGGCTGATCAGTGTATACCAGTTGATTTCCATCTCGCCCGGCAAATCCAGCAACAACAGGGAGTGGACATTGGCCAGACGCGCCACGTTTTCGGTGCGTTCCAGATAGCGCGACATCCAGTAAACGCGCTCGGCTACACTTGACAGCATCATGCTTCGTCCTCCTCTTCCACTTCCTGCACGGTTCCTTCGTCCACAATCCAGGTATCTTTACTGCCTCCACCCTGGGAGGAGTTGACCACCAGTGAACCTTCCACCAATGCGACGCGGGTGAGGCCACCGGGGGTGACGTAAATATCCTTGCCACTGAGGATGAACGGACGCAGGTCAAGGTGACGCGGCGCAATGCCGCCCTTGTCAGTATGGGTTGGTGTCACCGACAGGCTCAAAGTCGGCTGGGCGATGTAGTTATTGGGGTTTTCCTGGATCAGGGAGCGGAACTCCTCAATCTTTTCCGGGGTGGAATGCGGGCCGACCAGCATCCCGTAGCCGCCGGATTCGTTGGCCGGTTTCACCACCAGTTCGGCCAGGTGTTCCAGCACGTATTCGCGCTCTTCGGGGCGGCGGCACACCCAAGTAGGCACGTTCGGCAAGCTGGGTTCCTCACCAAGGTAATAGCGGATCATGTCAGGCACGTAAGCGTAAATTACCTTGTCGTCCGCTACCCCGCAACCGGGCGCATTGGCAATAGCAACCTTGCCCTGTTTCCACGAACGCATGATACCGGGCACACCGAGGATGGAGTCTGCGCGGAACACTTCCGGGTCAATGAAATCGTCGTCGATACGGCGGTAGATCACATCCACCCGCTCCAGTCCGTGGATGGTTTTCATGTAGACGTAATCATCCTTGCCCACGATCAGGTCAGCACCTTCCAGCAACACCAGACCAGCCTGCTGAGCCAGGAATGCGTGCTCGAAATAGGCCGAGTTATAAATGCCGGGGGTCATCAGCGCAATGGTGGGCTTGTCCAGATCAGGGCGCAGGGATGCCAGCATTTCATACAGATGGGCGGGGTAATCACGCACCGGGCGGATCGGCAGGGTGTTGAAAATTTCCGGCAATACCCGTTTGGTAATGTTGCGGTTTTCCAGCATGTAGGCCACGCCGGAAGGAACGCGCAGATTGTCTTCCAGCACGTACATGACGCCATCACTGTGACGCACCAGATCGGAACCGCAAATATTCGCCCACACGCCGTGCGGGGGGGTGATGCCGAGACAGGCTTCGCGGTAACCTTTGGATTGCATTACCACCTCTTCCGGAACAACCCCATCCTTGATAGCTTTACCACCGTTGTAAACGTCCTGGATGAACATATTAAGTGCGCGGATGCGTTGCTTCAGCCCCATTTCGGTGCGATCCCATTCTGAGCCTGGAATCACGCGCGGAATGATGTCAAACGGCCATGCCCGGTCGATATTGCCCGCGTCGCTGTAGACGGTGAAGGTAATCCCCATTTCGCGGATCACGGCCTCCGATTCCTGTACGCATTGGTTAAAGTATTCCGGGGTAAGATGTCTAAGGTAATCAACCAGTTTGTAACTGGCCTTACGCGGTTGATGCTGGGCTACGATCAACTCATCGTAGAAAGCCCCAGGGTTGTAGTCATTCCATTCTTGTTTCATATTTATATCCAGGCGTTCAGGACATTGAACAACAACACCAACCAATGGCGTTGCTTATTATAAGTGCACTGCAATATGCGTGCCTGTAAGCCAGAGCCATAACGTTTACAATCATTTATTGTTGTTATGAATCAGGGCAAAGTGCATAACCACGGCATCTTGCAATGCAGCAATATTATATCACAGTACCCGTTTTGCCAGCCTGATAAGCGGCTTTCAATGCATTTTTGAGTTCAGGATGCCCATCCAGATCCACAATGTGCATGTGTTCATGGGCAATTTGAGCCAACAGGGGATCTCCAGCAGCAGAAGCTGCCTCCCGACAGGCTTGCAAGTAGGCAGGTGAATCCAGTTTGCCATCCTCGATAAAACGGCTGATCAACCCTGTGGAGTCAGAAAAGTGGACGGGCTGCATCTCCATGGCTTCATAAGCGTAGGAATAGGTATCCAGCCCACCTTTGCTGGCGATGATGCGGTAAATCGCACCTTCATTACCGTTTTCCAGCAACTTTGTCAGATAGGCAACTTCCAGTTTCACCACCAGTTTGTAATGTTTGCCCTGGAAAGAAAATTCGACCGTTGCGGTGATGGTATCGCCACCCAGGTTCATTTTACCCACCCATTCAGCCCTGGTATTCGCCTACCAGATGGTAGCTACGCACGGTGCGGCCATCCGGCTCTACCGAATGCAGGTGCACATCATACCCCCACAGCCGGTGGACGTGACGCAGCATTTCGTTGACATCATTGTTCAACGGGCGGCGCTCATTCAGCATGTGCTGTAAGGTCAACGAGCGGTCACCGCGCACATTCACCTTGTAGACCTGAATATCCGGCTCCTGCTGGCTGAGGTTGTATTGCTGGGAAAGCATTTCCCGCACCCGCCGGTAACCGTCGTCATTATGGATCGCCATCACGTCGATGGTATTCTTGCGGTCATCGTCTTCCAGCGCAAAGAAACGGAAATCACGGATCACTTTCGGTGACAGAAATTGCAGGATGAAGCTTTCATCCCGGTAATTGCGCATCACGTAATCCAGCGTCACCAGCCAGTCGGAACCGGCAATATCCGGGAACCAGCGTTTGTCTTCTTCATTCGGATTTTCGCAAATACGGCGGATGTCAGTCATCATCGCAAAACCCAACGCATAGGGATTGATACCGCTGTAGTACGGGCTGTCGAAACCGGGCTGCATCACCACGTTGGTGTGGGAGGTAAGGAATTCCATCATGAAACCTTCGTCCACTAACCCTTCGTCATACATTTCGTTAAGGATGGTGTAATGCCAGAAGGTCGCCCAGCCTTCGTTCATCACCTGGGTCTGGCGCTGCGGGTAGAAATACTGTGCCACCTTGCGCACGATACGGATGATTTCACGCTGCCAGGTATCCAGCGCCGGGGAATTCTTTTCGATGAAATACAGCAGGTTTTCCTGTGGCTCTTCCGGAAAGTGTCTGGCTGCGTGCTCCTCTTCGCGCTCCTTGCCACGATGCGGCAGGGTGCGCCACAAGTCATTCAGGTGTTGCTGGATGTAGCGTTCCCGCTCCTTCTGCCGCTGTTGCTCCTCCGCCGCTGAAATCGGCGCGGGGCGCTTGTAACGGTCGACCCCGTAATTCATCAGCGCGTGGCAGGAATCCAGCAGCAGCTCCACCTGCTCCACCCCGTAACGTTCTTCGCACTGGCTGATGTATTTCTTGGCGAACATCAGGTAGTCGATGATGGCTTCAGCATCCGTCCAGGTGCGGAACAGGTAGTTGCCCTTGAAAAAGGAATTGTGCCCATAACAAGCGTGCGCAATCACCAGCGCCTGCATGGTCAGGGTATTTTCCTCCATCAGGTAGGCAATGCAGGGGTTGGAATTGATGACGATTTCATACGCCAGCCCCATGCGCCCACGGGTGTAGTTCTGTTCGACATTGACGAAATGTTTGCCGTAAGACCAGTGATTGTAGAACACCGGCATCCCAATGGAGGCATAGGCGTCCATCATCTGGTCAGAACGGATAATCTCGATCTGGTTGGGGTAAGTGTCCAGCTTGAACTTGTCGCGGGCAATACGGGCGATTTCGCGCTCGTAGGTTTCGATAGTTTCAAACGTCCACTCCGAGTCGGTCGAGATGTAGTTTTTTTGCTTACCTGCCGTTTCCATGTTGTCCATCAACCAACCTCCTCACCGGCATGTTTACGGAACAGCTCACGGAATACCGGGTAAATTTCAGCATTGTTACGCACCCGCTGGATGGCAAAGCGGTCAACGAAATCACGCTGCAAGTGTTCATACAGATACCACAAGCCCTGCGGGTCGCGGTCGCCAATCTCAATGTAGGTGTAATACTGCACGAATGGCAGGATGCTGCTCACCAACGCATCATGGCAGTGTTGGTTGTCTTCGTGCCAGTTATCGCCGTCGGACGCTTGCGCCACGTAGATGTTCCACTGGTTAGGTGAATAGCGTTCCTCGATGATGTTACCCATCAGGTTGAGGGCACTGGACACTACCGTACCACCGGTTTCGCGGGCGTAGAAGAAGGTTTCCTCATCCACTTCCTGCGCCTGGGTATGGTGGCGGATGAACACCACCTCGATCTTTTCGTAGTTCTTTTTCAGGAACAGATACAACAGGAAAAAGAAGCGCTTGGCGGTATCCTTGATGTCCTGGGTCATCGAGCCAGATACATCCATCACACAAAACATGACCGCCTTGGGAGAAGGGCGCGGCATTTTGACCTTGAGGTTATATTTCAGGTCAAAGTCATCCAGCCAGGGAATGGCGTGGATTTTAACGTTCAGATGCCCCAGCTCCACTTTCAGCAGAGCGCGCTGTTCTTCCACTTCATCAGTGGTTTCGAGCAGGGATAGCGCCTCCAGTTCCGCCAGAATCTCGCGGCGGCGGCGGCGATCCTTGCCACGCAGGGCAATACGGCGGGCATGGGCGCTGCGCATGGAACGCACGATATTGATCTGCGACGGATTGCCCACTTCGCTGACGCCTGCACGGTGGAAATCAAACGAATCCATACTCAGCAACTGGCGCTTAACCATATTGGGCAATGCCAAGTCCTCAAACAGGTATTCAAGGAATTCCTTCTGCGAAATCTGGAAGACGAAATCATCCATGCCTTCGCCGCCACTAGAAGCATCACCAGAGCCACTGCCACCACCGCCCCCCCCACCGGGTGGGCGCTGGATACGGTCGCCTTCGACGAATTCCTTGTTGCCGGTATGCACAATCTCGCGCTTACCGCCCTGACCGTGACGGAAAACCGGCTCGGAAATGTCACGCTTGGGGATCGTGATACTCTCCCCTTGCTCCATGTCCGTGATGTTGCGGCGGCTGACAGCATCCGACACGGCGCGGCGAATCTGTTTCTGGTAACGCTTGAGGAAACGCTCCCGGTTTACCAGACTCTTGTTTTTGCTGTTCAGCCGACGGTCGACGATATAAGCCATGGTTGCTCCTTTACTGCGACTTGCGTACTCGCAGATACCATTCGGCCAACAGACGCACCTGTTTCTCGGTGTAACCACGTTTCATCATACGCTCGACGAAATTGTCATGCTTGCGCTGCTCATCCATGCTGGATTTTGCGCCATAGGAAATGACCGGCAGCAAATCTTCAGTGCTGGAGAACATTTTCATCTCGATGACACGGCGTAACTTTTCGTAGCTAGTCCACGCCGGGTTACGGCCATTGTTGTTGGCACGGGCGCGCAGCACGAAGTTAACAATTTCATTACGGAAATCTTTCGGGTTACTGATGCCAGCCGGTTTTTCGATCTTTTCCAGATCGGCATTGAGCGCGGCGCGGTCAAGGAATTCACCGGTTTCAGGGTCACGGAATTCCTGATCCTGAATCCAGAAGTCGGCGTAAGTGACATAGCGGTCGAACAGGTTCTGGCCATACTCGGAATAAGACTCGAGGTAGGCAGTCTGGATCTCCTTGCCGATAAAGTCGACATAACGCGGAGCCAAGTATTCCTTGATGAAGCGGATGTAACGCGCCTGCAACTCGGCCTGATACTGCTCTTTCTCGATCTGGCGTTCCAGCACATACATCAGGTGCACCGGGTCAGCCGCCACTTCGGTAGCATCGTAGTTGAACACCTTGGAAAGGATCTTGAAGGCAAAACGGGTGGAAAGCCCGCTCATACCCTCATCCACGCCTGCCGCATCCTGGTATTCCTGGATAGTCTTGGCCTTGGGGTCAATATCCTTCAGGTTTTCACCATCGTAAATGCGCATTTTGGAATAGAGACTGGAATTTTCCGGCTCCTTCAGACGCGACAACACGATAAACTGCGCCAGCATCTTGAGCGTATCGGGCGCACACGATGCCTGTGACAAGGAACTGTTCACCAGCAGTTTTTCATAAGGCTCAATATGCGTTTCAGGGTCTTATCCCAACAGCAGCGAAAGCAAGGACTGTAAGGCAGCTTGCCCCCGTTTCCTGATGTTGTGAAGAGACTCGAAGAATGCAAGGTAACACGGTAGCTTTTCTTGTGAGATCCCCCGATGAGGTCGTAACCATGAGCGTAACAGTGACCAAAAACCTTCCATCGTATTGACGTGGACTTCATGGAAACCGTCACCATCTTCGTCACGGGCATATTCGCCTGCGCCATGGTTGACGGTTTGTGGGCATAGCCCATTCTTCCAATCGGCTGTAAATGTTGTACTCATCGGTGTAGACCAGCGTGCCTGCTGCCACCGTTTCCACAATCAACGGCTTGATCGTCGTCTGTTTCACATTCGCCAGCATACGGATCACGACCTCCCCGGAACGCTGGATCATGCCGAAAATGGGTGGTTTGTCCTTTTCCAGTGTCCCACGCCCCGGCGCACCTTTCAGGGCGCGGCGGCGACCTTCACGCCCAGCATCCGCGACGGCTTCGGGGTTTCCCTTGTGTCCAGCCTTGACATAAACCTCATCAAATTCAACATTCCCAAACAGGTTTACTGGCGTTTTTCTCGACACCACGCCGTAACTGTTCCGTCATCGCCTGAACATCATCCTTGTTCAACCCCAATTCGCGGGCGATTTGTTGGTTGGACAGGTTCAACGACATCAGGTACAGGCACAACACCCACACCTTCAGCGGCTGGTGGTGGCCTTCAAACACCGTTCCCGTCAGGTCATCAAAACGCTTTTGGCAATCCTTACACTGGTAACGCTGGCGTTCCTGCTGGGTGTCATCCTTGCCTCGACGGATAGTGTCCTGTGAACCGCAGTGCGGACAAATCACCCCATTAGGCCAACGCACGGAACGGACTTGCTCGAAACAGGCGGCATCACTGGTCAGGCTGGAAATACTGATGAGCGAGGTCATAAAGCCTCTCCTTGGCTATCGGAAATGACTAACTTTACCGCTATCCATCACGTTTGCAATGCCGGGGAAAACAAGACCCTGAAACGCATATTGAGCCTTTTTATTTTTCTTGGCTTAGGTGTGATTTCCACAGCCATACCAACATTAGGTTTTGCAATTGTTTCAAAAAAACTACCTGCCATTATAACTTCAATGATTTCTCTATTCATTCCATTATTTTCGGCAATCTTTGCTTATCTAATACTTAAAGAAGAACTTTCTATTATATTTTTTATTGGTTGTACTTTTGTTCTTGGGGGAGTGGCTATTATTATGAATAAAAGACAAATAATAAAAAAAGTCTAACAATTATGTCGACGACGGACGCGGTGACAGCCCGCGACTTCGCACAATTAACTCCCCGCCGCGCCCGTCACACATGACGTTAGCGCGGTACACCGGCACGCCGAATGGGCGTCCCGAAGAAACATACAGCAAGATCATGGCAACGACAAATCAATGACTTACAGGCATGTTTCTTAAGAGGGAACCTCTAAAAAGCCGGAGTAGCGCAGCACTTAGCTTTACCCTTCCGGTATTTTGTTAAAAAATAATCAAGCCAACCCATTTTTGGGGTGTATCAAGCCTACTTTATGCCTATTTTCCCGCCTTCTTGCGGATTCTGGGGGGATTTCCCCTCAAATGGGCGCAACTCCGCTTTCTTTGAGCGAACAAAGCCGCCGCAGGTTGTAAACAGCCGCCTTGATGCTTAGGCCAAATTCTGCTCGCGCCAACCCAATGCTGCGGATCCGTTTCCGCCCATCGCCAACATCGCCCCAAACACATGCTCGACCCGTGCACGTGGTTTGGCGATACGGGTATTGCGGCGTTTCTGGCATTCGGATGGCGGCTTGCCACGTTTGGCTTTGTGCTGGATGTGCAACCGCCAACCGTTTTGCTGGAGGCGTTGTTCTCGCGCCCTGTCCTCATACCCCTTGTCCGCCCACACGTCACGGCTGGTGTTAGCGGGATCAAGTACGTCTTCAAAGTGGTTGGTGTCGTGTTCTTTGGCGGTGCTGACGTGGCGTTTGCGGATCAGTTTATATTTCCGGTCGGCACTGATGCTGAGCTTGTAACCGTGGTGGCTTTTGCCATGCTTCTTTGTCCAACTGGCTTCGGTGTCTTTCTGGCGGCGTTGCGCGTCCGTCCACTCCGGTGGTGTTTCACCCTGTACCAGCTTTTCTTTCTCCGCTTTTGCGGAAATGTTGCCGGGGAGCCTCCACCAGCGTGGCGTCAACGATTTGCCCGCCACGGGCAATGAACCCGTGTTGCTGCAACTGACGCTGCACGGCATCAAATAAGGCATCAGCACCTCCTGCCGCGCTGATCCGTTCACGGAAGACCCACAGGGTGTTGGCATCCGGGATGCTGCTGGAATGCCGCAGACCGCAGAAGCGCTGGAAGGACAGCCGGTCAAGCAGTTGGTATTCCAGCGCTTCGTCCGACAGGTTATACAGATGCTGCAGTACCAACACCCGCACCATCAGTTCGGTCGGGTAGGGCGGACGGCCTCCCTGTTTTCGGTTGGGGCGCGGGGCAATCCGGTCGATTTCAGCAGCCAGATCGGAAAATTTGACGTGTTTTTCCAGCGTGGACAACAGGTCCCCCTTACGGTCGAGTTTCTGTTCCCGCTCTTCAGCGGCAAATAGACTGGTTTTGATGGCGCTTTCTTACTCATCGTGATCGGGGCTGTTTGTCGGTCAAGTGGCTATTTTCGCATAGTCGGCGCGGGAACGGGGGTTTTTAGAGGTTCCCAAGAGAATATGAACCAAGTAGAAAATAAATTAAGGCTCAATATGCGTTTCAGGGTCTTATCCCAACAGCAGCGAAAGCAAGGACTGTAAGGCAGCTTGCCCCCGTTTCCTGATGTTGTGAAGAGACTCGAAGAATGCAAGGTAACACGGTAGCTTTTCTTGTGAGATCCCCCGATGAGGTCGTAACCATGAGCGTAACAGTGACCAAAAACCTTCCATCGTATTGACGTGGACTTCATGGAAACCGTCACCATCTTCGTCACGGGCATATTCGCCTGCGCCATGGTTGACGGTTTGTGGGCATAGCCCCATTCTTCCAATCGGCTGTAAATGTTGTACTCATCGGTGTAGACCAGCGTGCCTGCTGCCACCGTTTCCACAATCAACGGCTTGATCGTCGTCTGTTTCACATTCGCCAGCATACGGATCACGACCTCCCCGGAACGCTGGATCATGCCGAAAATGGGTGGTTTGTCCTTTTCCAGTGTCCCCACGCCCCGGCGCACCTTTCAGGGCGCGGCGGCGACCTTCACGCCCAGCATCCGCGACGGCTTCGGGGTTTCCCTTGTGTCCAGCCTTGACATAAACCTCATCAAATTCAACATTCCCAAACAGGTTTACTGGCGTTTTTTCTCGACACCACGCCGTAACTGTTCCGTCATCGCCTGAACATCATCCTTGTTCAACCCCAATTCGCGGGCGATTTGTTGGTTGGACAGGTTCAACGACATCAGGTACAGGCACAACACCCACACCTTCAGCGGCTGGTGGTGGCCTTCAAACACCGTTCCCGTCAGGTCATCAAAACGCTTTTGGCAATCCTTACACTGGTAACGCTGGCGTTCCTGCTGGGTGTCATCCTTGCCTCGACGGATAGTGTCCTGTGAACCGCAGTGCGGACAAATCACCCCATTAGGCCAACGCACGGAACGGACTTGCTCGAAACAGGCGGCATCACTGGTCAGGCTGGAAATACTGATGAGCGAGGTCATAAAGCCTCTCCTTGGCTATCGGAAATGACTAACTTTACCGCTATCCATCACGTTTGCAATGCCGGGGAAAACAAGACCCTGAAACGCATATTGAGCCTTTTTGAATTTTCAGATCCACCTTTAGGGCGAATATGAAATCTAAATATGGTCATGTGTTGTCCTTTGGAAATCTAACGTCTCGGTTGACGGGCGCGGCGGGGAGTCAGCGAATCGGAGTCGCGGGCTGTCACCGCGTCCGTCGTCGAATGATGGAATGGTCTCCACAGCCCCAGCACGGCATCATAGTGCCACTGTTAAACGCTGAAAACCATGGAGACCAAGCATGAAAATACCATTATCACCATCGACCTTGCCACTTCTGTTTTCGAGTTGGCGATTGCCACCCCACAATACCGCATCACCCAGCGGCGGCGGCTTGACCGCGACGCTTTCCGTCAGTTTATCCATGAACAAGAGCCAGCCCTGCTGGTGATGGAAGCCTGCGGCAGTGCCCACCATTGGGGCAGGTTATTCCGTGAATGGGGGCACGAAGCCCTGTTGCTGCCCGCACAATATGTCCGCCCCTACCGCCGCCGCAACAAGACCGACCGTACCGATTGCGAAGCCCTGCTGGAAGCGTACCGCTGTGAAGGGATCAAGCCGGTGGCCATCAAAAGCATCGGGCAGCAGGAACTGCAACAGATGCACCGCTTGCGTGAACAATGGAAACGCACCAAGGTGGCACGGATGAATTTCCTGCGCGGCGTGTTCCGCGAACAGGGCATCCCGTTGCCTGCCAGTGACCGCGAAGCCTTGCGGGAAGCCAACCTTCATGTGGGCAGTTGTCCTCACTCACCTTGTACATGCTGCGCCCGTTGATGCAGGAACTGGAAACGCTGGAAACCCATATGGCAGGACTGGACAGCAGCTCATCCATGCCACCCGCCAGAATGAAACGGTTGCCAACCTGCAAACCATCCCCGGCATTGGGTTGCTGACCAGCACTGCCCTGGTCGCGGCGGTCGGCAAAGCCGAACAGTTCCAGTCCGCCCGCCAATTTGCCTCATGGCTGGGGATCACCCCACGCGAAAGCAGCAGTGGCAACCGCCGTTTCCTGGGCAGCATCACCAAACAAGGCAACACCTACTTGCGTACCTTGCTGGTCCACGGGGCGCGGTCGGCTTTGGTGGCTGCCAAGCGGCAGGCGAAATCCGGCAAACCCCTTGCCCGCTTGCAGGAATGGGCGGTGAAGCTGGAACAGCGCAGCGGGCATAACAAAGCCGCTGTCGCCCTTGCCAACAAACTGGCGCGGACCGTGTGGGCGTGCTGGAAAAGCGGCAAACCTTACCAAGCGGGGTACTGCCCAGCCTGATACCCCGTTTTCCCCTCCCTGACCTTGCGTAGACGACAGTACGTTCATGGTTTGACAGGTTAAACCAGTAGCAGGAAAGCCGGTAACGAGAGTGGCGCAATCCAAGCCCGGTCGAACGATAGGCACCTGCTACGCGGTTTCCATGATGGCTCAGGGGCAATGCGCCCCGCGTAAAGAAGCCGGATATACGAATGCAGTTTGGTCTGTCCAATGCCTGTCCTTGAGCAAAACCGTCACCCGCAACACAGGGGGAAAACACACATGACGAAGACAACAGCCCGCCAACAGGATGCCTTACACACCGGCATTGTCAAGGAGCTTCCCTGCGGGACTCCTCCTTGACAATACCGGCGTTTCAGGCAAAGAAGCCAGCATGGGCTGTTGCACCAAAAGGCACAGGAACTGCGCCTTGAGGGTTTTTATTGGATCTTTGCTGGAAAGGGTTGACTGTGGAGACCATATATGCTCGTTATGTTTTTTTGCTCTTTTCAATTAGCTCATATGCTTTAGCTCTAAGTGAAGCATCACAAGCACCAGTAATATCAATCATCTCAATTAATCTATCAATTTGCTCTTTTGACTTGTATTCGTAAGACAGAAGTTCTTCTAGTTGCTTATTTGTCAGATATTGAGAAAGATAAATATATGGGTCTTGGCTCAATATGCGTTTCAGGGTCTTGTTTTCCCCGGCATTGCAAACGTGATGGATAGCGGTAAAGTTAGTCATTTCCGATAGCCAAGGAGAGGCTTTATGACCTCGCTCATCAGTATTTCCAGCCTGACCAGTGATGCCGCCTGTTTCGAGCAAGTCCGTTCCGTGCGTTGGCCTAATGGGGTGATTTGTCCGCACTGCGGTTCACAGGACACTATCCGTCGAGGCAAGGATGACACCCAGCAGGAACGCCAGCGTTACCAGTGTAAGGATTGCCAAAAGCGTTTGATGACCTGACGGGAACGGTGTTTGAAGGCCACCACCAGCCGCTGAAGGTGTGGGTGTTGTGCCTGTACCTGATGTCGTTGAACCTGTCCAACCAACAAATCGCCCGCGAATTGGGGTTGAACAAGGATGATGTTCAGGCGATGACGGAACAGTTACGGCGTGGTGTCGAGAAAAAAAACGCCAGTAAACCTGTTTGGGAATGTTGAATTTGATGAGGTTTATGTCAAGGCTGGACACAAGGGAAACCCCGAAGCCGTCGCGGATGCTGGGCGTGAAGGTCGCCGCCGCGCCCTGAAAGGTGCGCCGGGGCGTGGGACACTGGAAAAGGACAAACCACCCATTTTCGGCATGATCCAGCGTTCCGGGGAGGTCGTGATCCGTATGCTGGCGAATGTGAAACAGACGACGATCAAGCCGTTGATTGTGGAAACGGTGGCAGCAGGCACGCTGGTCTACACCGATGAGTACAACATTTACAGCCGATTGGAAGAATGGGGCTATGCCCACAAAACCGTCAACCATGGCGCAGGCGAATATGCCCGTGACGAAGATGGTGACGGTTTCCATGAAGTCCACGTCAATACGATGGAAGGTTTTTGGTCACTGTTACGCTCATGGTTACGACCTCATCGGGGGATCTCACAAGAAAAGCTACCGTGTTACCTTGCATTCTTCGAGTCTCTTCACAACATCAGGAAACGGGGGCAAGCTGCCTTACAGTCCTTGCTTTCGCTGCTGTTGGGATAAGACCCTGAAACGCATATTGAGCCTTTCATAAATTTTGATTTCTTCGGTCACGCGCAAGCAGTAAGGCACCTTAACGATGGATACACGATCAATGAATGCCTCATTATTGCGATTATTTTTGAACGTCTGCCACTCAGACTCGTTGGAATGCGCCAAAATGATGCCTTGGAACGGAATTGCACCAATACTTTCCGTGCCATTGAAATTGCCCTCCTGGGTCGCGGTCAGCAATGGGTGCAGCACCTTGATCGGAGCCTTGAACATTTCCACGAATTCCATCAGCCCCTGGTTAGACAGGCACAGACCACCGGAATAGCTGTAGGCGTCGGTGTCATTCTGCGGGTAATCTTCCAGCTTGCGGATGTCGACCTTACCGACCAGCGAGGAAATGTCCTGGTTGTTTTCATCGCCCGGCTCGGTCTTGGATACCGCAATCTGGTTGAGCCTCGACGGGTAACGCTTGACCACGCGGAATTTAGTGATGTCACCGCCGTATTCGTGCAGGCGCTTGACCGCCCACGGTGACATGATGGTCTTCAGGTAACGCTGTGGAATGCCAAAATCTTCTTCCAGGATCGCGCCGTCTTCCTCGACGTTGAACAAACCCAGCGGGGATTCATTAATCGGCGAACCCTTGATGCTATAAATTGGGGCTTTCTCGATCAATGCTTTCAGACGTTCCGCCAGTGAGGATTTACCGCCCCCGACTGGCCCCAGCAGATACAGCACCTGCTTGCTTTCCTCCAGCCCCTGCGCGGCATGACGGAAGAAGGATACGATCTGCTCGATGCAGTCCTCCATGCCATAGAATTCGGAAAAAGCCGGATAGCGGCGGATAATTTTATTGGCGAAAATCCGGCTCATGCGCGGGTCGCGGGAAGTGTCGATCACCTCCGCCTCGCCAATGGCAAACAGCATCCGCTCGGCGGCGGTCGCGTAGGCCATGGAATCCTGCTTGCAGATATCCAGATACTCTTGCAACGAATATTCTTCTTCTTGTAAGGCTTCGTATCGGGATTGATAGTGATTGAAAATGCTACTCATTGTGTACCTCTTTCACGGTAACTAAACAGGCAGTCTCCTGCCCTCATATCATTATTGCCAGACGACTATCTTCGTTTGATATTGACAGTTTGCAAGTCAAATGCCAAGTGACAAGAATCTGGCTGCGGTTGAATTTATCCATGTGCCTAACTTTAGACTACAGCTATCTGGAAAAGTCTAGTACCGCTCAAGCTTTATACAAAACTTCCTGCCCCATGCCATGGCCTGAACACAATTTACCCCTAAGCAAGCTTTTCGCACACCTTGGGCAGATAAACGGAAGCATCAACGCAAACCTGGCAGAAAAGTTCCTTCCCTAACGTTGCTTTATCTGTTATACCGGATAGCGTCAAAGTGCCAATGATAATTATTGATTTTTTCAATAGTCATAAGTGAGGAGGAGATTTTACATGTTGAAACGGATAATGCCCGCAGTTTGCCTGCTGGCAACGCTTTCCAGCCCGGCCTTTGCCGGTGAATTCATGGACGTTGCCTGGGCAAAACAGGCTTGCGCTGCCTGGAATGCTGATAGCACCCTGACTGCCGGACTGGTCGATACCGACGGTTATTCCTGGATCGGCAATGACAACAAGCGTGGCTATAAACTTATCCAGATGTACCGCACTGATTGCGGTGAAAGCACCAAGGTGCAACTGAACATTGCCCTGCAAGACGGCAAAGCCACTTGTATCTATGGCGGCTCACCTGACGGCAAAACCATGGACTCTAGCTACGATTATCTGATGCACGCCACCGACGCCGACTGGACCTGCATGGGCGAAGGCAAGTTTGGTTGCGGAGCCATGGGCGCAATGGGAACCGGCAAACTGAAATTCAACGGCCCCAAAATGGAAGCCATGAAAGTCATGTCGCCGTTTGAAAACTTCCTGAAACTGACCGGCAAGGTAGCGGGAACCAAAACCGAGTGTAAAGCCAAGTAAATCCAGCCATGACGGGGTGTAAGCCCACACCCCGTTTCATGCTATCATCTGCCCCGTCAATATCAGGATCAAGATACATGCCGGAGCTGCTTCCCCTACCCTCCCCCCCCAGTCACCCACCCACCCCGCCAAGCCTCCCCGGGCTGCGTATACTGGCGATTGCCCTGCTGGGCCTACTGATGCTGATACCTCTGTTCATGGCAGGCAAGGTAGTGGAAGAGCGCAGTGCTTACTACAACAATGCCTTGCGCAATATTGCCAATGCATGGGGAACCAGGCAAACCATCACCGGCCCCATTCTGGTGCTGCCTTACGTTGAACATTTCACCAGCGTTGACACCTTGACCGACGAAAATGGCGAAAGCCGCGTCGTCAGCAAAGACATCTACAACGACCGCACGGCCATCCTGCTGCCGGAAAAGCTGGAAATCCGCACCGATTTGAAGCAAGAGCACCGCCAGCGGGGCATTTACGACGCCTTGGTGTATACCGCCAATATCAGCCTGAGCGGAACCTTCAACCACGAGGCAATCTCCAACGCCAACGCAGGGGAACGGCGCATCCTGTGGGATAAGGCATTCATCACCATCGGCCTGGATGACACCCGCGCCATCAACACCGCCTCCAGCTTTTCCTGGAATAACGCCCGCATCGGGCTGGAACCAGGCAGCCGCATCAGCACATTGTTGCCCACCGGTTTCCATATACCCCTGCCGGTCAGCAACGAAAGTAATACCAGCAATGATTTCAAACTCACCCTTAGCCTGCGGGGCAGCGACAGCCTGTTTTTCGCGCCACTGGGTGAAAATACCTCCATCCGCATGACCTCCCCCTGGACCCACCCTAGCTTCCAGGGGGAATTGCTGCCAGACAAACACGAAACCACGGAACAGGGCTTCCATGCTGAATGGGACATCCCGCATCTGGCGCGCAATTACCCGCAATTCTGGGTACTGGAAGACAAGCAGGAATATGACCTGCGGAAAGTAACGGCAGGCGTCAGCCTGTACGAGCCGGTTTCCCTGTACGCACGCATCAGCCGTGCGGTGAAATACGGCGCACTGTTCATCGGCCTGACGTTTCTTGTGTTGCTGATGTTTGAACTCAGCCTCAAGCAGCGCCTGCATGTGCTGCAATACACATTGGTTGGGGTAGCCTTGTCGCTGTTTTACCTGATCCTGCTGGCGCTGGCGGAACACCTTGGCTTTGTTTACGCCTATCTGGCCGCTTCAGCCACCACCATTTTCAGCATTACCCTGTATATGGCCGCCATTTTGCGTAACAGCCGCCATACGCTGGGGATGCTGCTGATATTGGCAGCGCTATATGGCTTGTTATACCTGTTGCTGCAAACGGAAGATTACGCCTTGCTGGCAGGCGCTGCCCTGTTGCTGCTGGCAACCGGCATCACAATGTATGTGACTCGCCACCTGCCCCAACCTGATTGACCCTGCCCATACCCATTCCTGCGAGACACCTATTCCTGCGGCGATGGGGCGGAAGTAGTGGCTGACCTGGGCCGTCTGCGGCGGCGTCTTTTTTTCTCCGCGCCCGGCTCATGACCAACATCACTACTCGCCGACACTGTGCTTGCCGGGGAGGCTGGGGGATTATCATCCCGTTGTGGTTTAATCCTGCTGCGGGGCGGACGCTTGCCATTACTGTGCCGGTCATCATGCGGACGCCCTGCTCGCTCACGCTGGGTACGCTGCGGGCGCTGCAAATCGGCGGGAATCAGGTCAGCCGTGATTTTTTCCACCGGGATAGCCTTGCCGGTGTATTCCTCGATTTCAGGCAGGTAAAACGCGGTATCCTCACAGGCAAAGCTGTGCGCTTCACCCGATGCGCCCGCACGCGCGGTACGCCCGATACGGTGGACGTAATCTTCCGCCATTTGTGGCAGGTCGAAGTTGAATACGTGGGAAACATCCGGAATGTGCAAGCCACGCGCAGCCACGTCGGTGGCGATCAACACCTGAAAATCGCCCGTCTCGAACGACCTCAGCAACTTTTCACGCTTGTTCTGGCGCACATCCCCCGAAATCAGGTCGGAACTGATGCCATTGCCGCGCAGATAATCATCAATTTTCTCCGCGATGTGCTTGGTATTGACGAACACGATCGCCCGGAACGGGTTGAGCTTGCGGATCAGCCCAATCAGCAGCGGTACTTTTTCCTCATTGGCGGGAAAATAGACATGCTCGGCAATGTTGTCCGCCCGCACCGATTCGGCCTCAATAACAATCTGTTGCGGATTGTTCATGTGCTCATAGGCCAGCTCCAGCACCCGCTGTGACAGGGTGGCGGAAAACAGCATATTGAGGCGCTTGGTAGGTGGCGGCATCTTGCGGATCAGGTAGCGCACATCGGCAATGAAACCCATGTCAAACATACGGTCAGCTTCATCCAGCACCAGCGCCTGTGCATATTTGAGGGTGAAAACGTGCTGCTTCCAGTAGTCAATCACCCGCCCCGGCGTACCAATCAGCACATCCACCGACTCTTCAAACTGACGGCGCTGCTTATCGTAACCCGCCCCGCCGTACACCAGCACCGAACGCAGGCCGGTATGCTTGCCCAATTCCTCAGCATCGCGCGCAATCTGGATCGCCAGCTCGCGGGTAGGTGCAAGGATCAGGCTACGCACCGAACCGCCTTCCGCATTCGGCAACGGGTTCTTCAACAGATGCTGGAAAACGGCGACCAGAAATGCACCGGTCTTGCCAGTACCGGTTTGTGCCTGCCCGGCCACATCCCGACCCGCCAATGTCAGTGGCAGGGTTTCCGCCTGGATACGGGAACAAAATTCAAAACCGGTCTCCCTGATGGAGGCTAATAACTGTTCATCCAGCGGGAATGCATCGAAACGTGTTTGACTTAAGTAGAAATTTTCCATGTTGCGAGAATATCACACTGACCGTGCACAACGTCACAAAAAGCGCAACGATCCCCCGGATTTTTCAGGAAAATACGGAACCCGCTAACATTGTCGACATTTAGTATTTCTTATGTCGACAATATAGGGAAATTTTGACTGAAATCAGACGAATGATATTCTAAAAGTCAACATTATCTACTATCATCTTTTGCCTTCTTTGAGTATTCAGACATTATTGTCGACATTAAAAGCGCTACCGGAGGCGTCACATGACTACAACAGCCGCACTGGCACAACATCTTGCCAGCACTTTGGGGCTTCAAAACCTGCAACATATTTACTGGAACCAGTCTTCCCCCGTCCTTTACGAGCAGGCCCTTAACAGGAGTGAAGGCAAAATCAGCGAAAATGGCGTGTTTGTCGCTTATACCGGTGCTTTTACCGGGCGCGCGCCGAATGACAAATTTATCGTCGACGATGCTGACAGCCATGACAAGGTATGGTGGGGAAAAGTCAACAAGGCACTGACTGAGGCACAGTTCGACCGGATGCTGACAGACGCCCTCCAGTTCCTGGACGGCAAGGAAGTGTTTGTGCAAGACCTGTTGGCAGGGGCAAATGAGGCCGATGAGCTGCCAGTGCGCGTCATTACCCAATATGCCTGGCACGCCCTGTTTGCCCGCAACATGTTCATCCGCCCGGACGACCTGAACCGCACACTGGAGGTGGCAGAACCACGCTTCACCGTCATCCATGTGCCTGACATGCTGGCTGACCCGGCCATCCACGGCACCCATTCCAGCGCTTTTGTGCTACTGAACCTGACGCGCGGCCTGATCCTGGTTGGTGGCACCCACTATGCTGGTGAAATCAAGAAATCCATTTTTTCAGTGCTCAATTACCTGCTGCCGCAACGCGGCATCATGTCTATGCATGCTTCCGCCAATGTGGGTAAGGAAGGGGATGTCGCCATCCTGTTCGGCTTGTCCGGTACTGGCAAGACCACCCTCTCCGCCGACCCCAACCGTGCCCTGATCGGTGATGACGAACATGGCTGGAGTGACAACGGCGTCTTCAACCTGGAAGGCGGCTGCTACGCCAAGGTCATCAACCTGTCGCCGGAACAGGAACCCCTGATTTATAAGACTACCCAAACTTTCGGTACCGTGCTGGAAAATGTGGTCATGGATCAGGCTACCCGCAAACTCAACCTGGATGACAACAGCATCACCGAAAACACCCGTGCCAGCTACCCGATCACCCAGATTCCAGGTGCGCTGTACCCTGGCAAGGCAGGCCACCCCAAACACATCATTATGCTGACCTGCGACGCTTTTGGCGTTTTGCCACCGATTTCAAAACTGACGACTGAGCAGGCGATGTACCATTTCATTTCCGGCTATACCGCCAAGGTGGCAGGCACGGAAAAAGGCGTCACCGAACCCACAGCCACCTTCAGCACCTGTTTCGGTGCGCCGTTCATGGCATTGCACCCATCCGTATATGCAGACCTGCTGGGGCAGAAAATCAACGGGCATGGCGTCACCTGCTGGCTGGTCAATACCGGCTGGACAGGTGGTGGCTACGGCGTTGGCAAGCGCATGAACATCCACCATACCCGCAGCATGGTCAATGCGGCACTGAATGGCGAGCTGGATGGGGTGGAAACCCGCACAGACCCGGTTTTCGGCCTGAACATTCCGGTATCCTGCCCCGGCGTACCAGCAGAAGTACTGGAACCTTCCTCCACCTGGGAAAACCAGGCAGCCTATCTGGACAAAGCGACCCAGCTGGCCATGTCATTCCACCAGAATTTCACCCAATACAGTGACGGTATTGCGGAAACCATACTGGCGGCTGGGCCTGTCGCTGGGCGGACATAATCACAGACAAACCGCCCAAAACTTCCCCTCACCCTATCCAGGCCGCATTGCACTGTAAATGCGGCTTTTTTATGTCCACCAAATAATCAGCTCAATATATCGCTAGCAAATACATAAAATTTTTCTGTTCATAATATGTTTAAAATAGCGCCATCACTTCCCGAAATGTACTATTTTTACTCAATAGCAAAAGAGGATACTGACAACACAAGTCAGGATTGACGTTATGCATTAACAAAAGGATGGTTGTTTATGAATAGTAACAAATGGTTGGCGATTCTTTTGTCTGGCATCCTGTTGTCGGGAATCGGTACTGCATTTTCAGCACCTGAAGCAAACGACAGCAATACCGCCAAAGCTTTCATCATGACCACGCTGAACAATGGCCCGGTGATGAACGCCATTGAATTGGAAATCAGGCAAACCGACGCCAATAACAAGCTTGTTGAAAAGACCCACAAGCACACCACTGTGCTGGCATTGACGCCAGGCACATACATGGCCACAGCCAAGATGGACAATGTTACCCGTTACCGTCAGTTCTCAATTATCGACCAGAATCTGGTGAATATTGTCATTGCAATGGATGCGCAGTAAAGACAAAAAAAAGCCCAAGCATTATCGGCTCGGGCTTTCAGAAATGGTGCCGGCAATCGGATTCGAACTGATGACCTACTGATTACAAGTCAGTTGCTCTACCAACTGAGCTATGCCGGCTAAGGAGTGCGAATTTTATAGAATAGATTTTGGGCGCGCAACTACTTTTTTCATTTTCAACCAAGCAATGCCGCAACTTTCTTGCGATCAGCCCGTTTCATCCCCTTACCTGTCACAGGGCTGATCGGGGGGCTGGCAAAACGGCCATCATGCGGGAACACCATCAGTTCTACCTCCACATCGTCCACATAGAAACGCAGTAACGGGAAATATTCCTGTTTCTTGTTGCCCATACGGGTACGCCGCTCATGCACCTGAAACGGAATACGCTGATCTTCGAGGAAAAACATGACCTCTTCCACGCCTTCTGCAAACAGGGACAGGGTAACAGCGGAATGCGGGCTGGACGTGCCTTCCAACGCCGCACCGGTAAGATAAGGTTGGTAGTGCTGCAAAAACTCCATGGCTTCCAATGCCACTTCCCGGTGATGGCGCAATAGGGCTGGCTGGGTTTCAGCATCGAATAGCCGGATACGCTCATGGATGGCGGCTTCAACTTCCTCGTTGGAAGGCTGTACGCTGCCCCCCCGCGAACTGACGCCCAGCTGCTCCGCTGCCCTTTGTTTGGCCAGACGGTAATCCCGCATCCCCTCTTCATAGATGAGGCGGGCAGCTTCCTCCGCCAACAAGTAACGGAGTTCTTCCCGGGTATTGCGCATCAGAAAAGCTGCTCAGGAATTTCCACCCGCTCCGGAGGGCGTCTAGGTACGGCAACCTGCTGTTGCTGGGCTGGCCTGCGCGGCATAACATCGCGCTCGCTCTTGTACTGGAAGCCGCTGCCTTGGGAACTGCTGGCTGACGCCTCCCGCCGGTAACGCCGACTGGGGGTAGCGCCCGGCTCACCCAGATCAGCTGCTTTCAGATCCACTGGCCTTTCCCATTCTTTCGATGGTGTCCCTTCCAGTGCCCGGTGCATAAAGTCAATCCACATGGGCAATGCCACGTTGGTCGCGGTTTCACCCTCCCCCAACTTGGACATGTCATCAAAACCGACCCACGAAACGGTCACAATATCAGGCGTGAAACCGCAAAACCAGGCATCTTTCTGGTCATTGGTTGTACCTGTCTTGCCGGCGATGTCTTTACGCTGCAAGCTGCGCCCGGCGCGTGCTGCCGTGCCGAATTGCGTGACACCTTGCATCATGCTGACAATCTGGTATTGGGTACGGTTATCCATAATCCGTTCGGCTGCCGGGTAAACGTCTTTGTCGCCCAGTTTTGGCCCAACAACAGCCTCAGTTTCCCAGATAGGTTTGTCTGCCAGCTCTGCCTTCTGCTTGTCAGGACTGTTTTCACCTTCCTTGTCTTTTACGCCCTTACCATCCACGCCTTCCGCCCCGGCTGCTTTTTCCTGCGTGGTTTTTTTGATAACGCAGACTTTGGCATCACCCCCACAAATACGCGGCGAGGTTTCTTCAAACAGCTTGTTGTGATGACGGTCTTCGATACGGGTGATAAAATATGGCTCAATCTTGTAGCCACCATTGGCAAAAGCGGCATATGCCCCCGCCATTTGCAGCGGCGTTGTCATGCCTGTACCCAATGCCAGGGTCAGGTTGGGGGGCAGATGTTCACGCGGGAAACCAAACCTGGTCGCGAAATCCACCGTATAATTGATCCCGACACTGCGCAACAAGCGGATGGAAACCAGATTGCGCGACTTGGCTAGCGCTTCCCGCAAAGTCGTCGGGCCTATATATCTGCCACCAAAGTTCTCTGGCTTCCAGTTACTGCCGGGAATGGTGATGGGTGCGTCATTGACCACGCTGGTTGGCGTGAACCCTTTCGTCAAAGCCGCAGCATAGATGATTGGCTTGAAACTGGAACCCGGCTGGCGCAGCGCCTGGGTAGCGCGGTTGAACTTGGAGTGGTAAAAATCAAACCCCCCCATGACTGCGCGCACCGCCCCGTCACTCGGGTCAAGCGACACCAGCGCGCCGCCAACCGCCGGAATTTGCGATAATGTCCAGACATCCTTTTCCTTATCCGTCTGCCGCACACGTACAATATCACCGGCTTTAAGGACATCGCTGACCCGCTTCGGCGCACTGCCCCGCCGGTCTTCGGTCTTGAACGCCCGCGCCCACTTGACTGCATCCAAGCCCAAGTGGATACGGGTTTCGCCGACCAGCAGCTCTGCCCCACCTGCATCGGCGCTCAACACCAAGGCAGGATGCAAATCACCAAACATCGGATAGCTAAACAGTTTGTCGCGCATTTCATCTTCATTGTCCAGCTCACCCAGGTTAACCGTCTCTTCAGGGCCTCGGTAACCATGCCGCCGGTCATAGGAGAGCAGGGAACCCCGCAGCGCTTCCGCCGCCTGCTGCTGCCGCGTGGAATCCAGCGTGGTGTAAACGTGGTAGCCTTGCGTGTAGGCATTGGCTTCCCCAAACCGCCTGACGATTTCCGAACGTACCATTTCCGCCAGATAAGGGGCCTCGGTTTCAATTTCGGTCTTGTGTTGCTGCGCGGTATTGGGTTCATTGATGGCTACCTGATATTCCTTCTGGCTGATATGCCCCAGTTCCAACATACGCTTGAGAATGTAATCACGCCGGATCATGGCGCGTTCCGGGTTGGCCAGTGGATTGTAACGGGAAGGTGCTTTCGGCAACCCGGCAATCATCGCGCTTTGCGCCAGGGTCAGCTCATCCAGCGTCTTGCCATAATAGGTTTCTGCTGCAGAGGCAACACCATAAGCCCGATTGCCCAGGTAAATTTTGTTCAGATAAAGTTCCAGGATCTTGGCTTTGCTGAGTGTCTGTTCGAGCTTGATTGCCAGCAACGTTTCCTTAAATTTGCGCTCAAGGTTCTTGCCGGAATCCAGAAAGACATTCCGCGCCAGCTGCATGGTAATGGTACTGGCACCCTGACTGGCCGACCCGGTGGACAAGACACTGCGGATGGCGCGGGCAACCCCTTTCACATCCACGCCCTGATGCTCGTAAAAACGGGCATCCTCAATATCCAGGAAAGCCAGTTGCAAACGTTCCGGCACATCGTCCAGCTTCACCGGGCGGCTGCGGCGCTCGCCATATTCAGCCACCAGCTCCCCCTCGCGGGTATAAATGCGCAAGGGCACCTGTATCTCAATTTTTTGCATTTCTGCCTCATCCGGCAGTTGCGGCGCATAATGTGAATACAAAGCAAACAGGCCGACCGCCCCAAGCGTCAGGAGCGCAAAGAAAGCGCCAAAAATAATTTGCAGGAGTTTGAAGATGAACCGCATATATAGATTAACTTTTATTCGTTTACGCACGGCTCCCGTTTATCTGAAAGCACGCCACCCAAGGCTGGCAGAGTAGACTATTTTAACATTCGACGCTACCATGGGCATGCAAATAATTAAAAGACTTAACCACTACGCTCAATAATAACAATAACCTTGGGATTACCTGTGTTTTCATTTTACCCACGCAAAGAAAGCCTGCTTGGCCTCGACATCAGCTCTTCAGCCGTCAAGCTGGTTGAAATGACCCGCAGGGGACGCGATTACCGCATTGAAAGCTATGCAGTCTCCCCGCTACCAGAAGGCGTCGCCAACGAAAAGGATATTGTGGAACCAGAGCCGGTTGGTGAGGCTATCCGCCGTACCCTGCGCGACAGCCGCACCCGTATCAAGCGTTGTGCCCTGGCGATCCCCACCTCGATGGCAATCAGCAAGATTATCCCCATGCCCGCCACCATCCCGCCTGCTGAACTGGAAGCACAGATGTCGATGGAAGCCGAGCAACACATTCCCTACCCCATGAATGAAGTCAATTACGACTTCGAAATCCTCGGCCCCTCCGCCAATTCACCAGAAACCGTCGATGTCCTGCTGGCCGCCACCCGCTCGGAAAATGTCGAAGTCCGGGTTGCCGCTGCCGAAATGGCTGGCCTGAATGTGGAAGTTGTCGACACGGAAACCCATGCGCTGGAAAAAGTCCTGCGCCACCTGACCAATGAACTGGAACAACATGATTCACTGGCCATCGTCGACTTCGGTGCCACCATGACCGGCATCAGCGTATTCGAACAGAGCCGCCTGACCTTTTCCCGCGAACAGGCATTTGGCGGGCGGCAATTGACGGAAGAAATCATGCACCGCTACGGGCTGACCTGGCAGGAAGCCGGGCTGGCGAAAAAGGAAGGCAACCTGCCTGAAAACTACGTATCCGAAGTACTGGAGCCGTTCAAGGACAGCATGGTGCGCCAACTGCACCGCTTCCTTCAGTTTTATTACGCCTCCAGCCAGAAGGACAACGTGGCGCAAATCCTGATTTGCGGCGGTTGCGCGCGGATTCCGGGGGTGGACGAGCAAATCCAGGCCGCTATTGGCATCCCTGTCCGGGTCATCAACCCGTTTACTAGGGTCGCCCTTGGCTCACGGGTAAGCCCGATCCGCTTTACCAATGACATGCAAGCCTTGCTGATCGCGGCTGGCCTTTCCCTGCGAGGACTTGAGTAATGGCCGGATTGAACCTGCTCCCTTGGCGGGAAAAAGCCCGGGAACAAAAGAAGAAGCAATTCTTTACCCTGGTTGGGATGAGCGTCGCGCTAGCCGCAGCAGGCGTGTTAGTCGCGCACCAACTGATGCTGCTCACCATGGAACACCAGCAAGACCGCAACCAGTTACTGACCAGCGAAATTGCCCAACTGGACAAGCAAATCAAGGAAATTGAGCAGCTGGACACAACCCGCCAGTCGCTGCTGGATCGGATGCAAGTGATCGAAGATCTGCAAAGCACCCGTCCGGCCATCGTGCACCTGTTTGATGAAATGGTAAACGCCCTGCCCAAGGGCATGTACCTGCTGCACCTGAAACAGGAAGGCACCAAGGTGCAACTGGAAGGTAAAGCGGAATCCTACGCGCGGGTTTCCAGCTATATGAACCGGCTGGATGCCTCGCCGTGGCTGAGTTCCTCCAATCTGAACATCATCTCGGCTGCCAGCGACAGTAAAAAAGAAGATGACGACATCCAGCTACGGGAATTCAAACTGGATGTCACGCAACTGTTGCGCCAAACCCAGGATGAACCTCAGAACGGGGAACAACCCCAAGGCAAAACCAACACCACAGTAGGTGAAAAAACCAACGGCAAACAGGGGGGCAGTTCATGAACATCCAGGAACTCAACAACCTGGTTGACGACCCGGGCAGCGTTTCCTGGTCGATCAAGTCGCTGGCGCTGATCGCCATCATGGCGGCCCTATTATTCCTTGGCTACCAATTGGTAGTCGTCAAGCAACTGGAAGGGCTGGATGGGCTGGAACGCAAAGAACAAGAACTGCGTAAAGACTTTGATAGGACTTACGCATTGACGGCGGCCTGAAATTGTGGGTTGAGGTGCTGCTTGCCTTGCATGAAGCGGCTGACAAAAGCAGCCACAGCATCCGTGTACAAGTCGCGTTGCCATTGGTAGGCGTTGCTGATGATGTCAACAAACTGCATCTGTTGCAGGTGGACATAGCTGCACAAGGCGGCAAAGATATGGTTACGTATCGGGACGTTGCCGCGTACCTGGAATTTCTCGATATGGCAGACCTGCTTGATCATGCGGTGGTATTGCTCAATCTGCCAATGCTGGTCATGCAGGGTCTGGAAATCCGCTTGCTGGAAGGTGTCATAGGCGTCAGCATTCGGGAGGAAAACCACGTAATGGCGCAGTTGGTCTTTTAACTGCGTCCGAAACAGCTTTACCTCGCCAAATTCGCGTAACCAGACCCTCAGCCCGTCAGCAGGGATGTCCAGTTTCTGTACCTGCACCCATGACCCCTTTTCGGTGGATACCCGGCGGTTGCTTTCCACAGCGAACAGGAACCCCATGCGGTGGTTTCTTACCGTTTTGAGGTTGCCCACACAGGAATACCAGCTATCCCCGGTCATGAAGGCGGGTTGCAGCCCCCATGCCAACACGTCCTCCAGCATGTCGAGGAAATAATCATTCTTGGTCTTGCCCTCTGCCTTGTCATACACCCGGTAGTTGACCGGCAGGCTGCGCCCTTGCGGGTCACTGTAATACAACGTGATCAGGTTCAGCCCCTTGACCACCCGGTGGTGCTTGCCTGACCAGAAGTGTCCAACCAGCTCCATATGCTGGCTGTAGGGTTTGTCCAGCGTACTGTCATCCACATTCAATGTCCCGCCCACCAGGTTCAGCAGCCGCGATGCTTCGTTGAACAGGTCTTTTGGCTCATAGGCTTCCCGCAACAGGAAGCGGTTTACACTGTCATGCGAGATGCCCATCACTTCCGACAGGCGGGTGCAGGTGCTTGATTTCGGTTCACTCATCAGAAACCCCATGTACATTGGCAGGGTGCAATTGGCTGTCGGTGGGCGTTTGGGCCTTCTTATCATTGGCTTTTATGTCGCGTGAAAAACTTATTCCTGACACAGACAGGGCTGCTTCGTCAATGCGTAAGTCCTATTTGAAACCAAACAACAACGTGCCAGCCAGCTGCCACAGTACAAAGACCAACTGGAAGAGATGCAGCGCTCATTCGGCATCCTGTTGCGCCAGCTGCCCAGTGACACCGAAATTCCGGGGCTAATCCTCGACATATCGGAAAAGGGCCTATCCAACGGTCTGGAGCTGGAACTGTTTGAACCCCAAAGCGAAATCACGCGGGAATTTTACGCCGAAAAGCCCATCACCATCATCGCCAATGGTTCATACCGTGAACTGGCCACTTTCGTCAGCGACATTTCCGGTCTCTCCCGCATTGTTACCATCAACAATATCGACCTGAAACTGGCGGAAGACAGCAGCCGCCTGCGCATGGAGGCAACCCTGAAGACCTTCCGCTACCTGCAAGATGGCACGGAAGAAAGCACCACGCCAGACAAGGGCGAAAAAGGGAAAACCAAACAAAAGGCAACCACGCAGCCTGACAAAAAATCTACCACCGGGGAAAAGGGAGTCAAAAAAGGATGAAAGGCAATACCACCCCCGCCGGCCTGAACACGGGAATTAAGTTATCAGCAGGTTTCGCCCTGCTAGTATCGCTCGCTGCCTGTAGCAAGGACATGAGCGACTTGAACCAGTATATACAGACAGTAAAAGCGAAACCTGCTGCGGTCATTGAACCCATCCCGGAAATCAAGCCGTATGTACGCTTCATTTACCCCGGGCATGAACTCGACCCGTTCGACTCCAAGATACTGGCACCGGACACCAAGCCCGAAGCAGGCAGTGCCATCGCGCCAGACAAGGATCGTATACCGGAATTTCTGGAAAGCTTCCCGCTGGACAGCTTACGCATGGTCGGCACCATCAACCAAAGTGGCGCACTGTGGGCGCTGATCCGTATTCCCGATGGCGCTGTGCACCGGGTCAAGGCTGGCAATTACCTCGGCAAGAACTACGGGAAAGTAACCAAAGTGGAAGAAACACGGGTCAGTGTACAGGAAGTTATCGAAAACGGGTTTGGCGGCTACAAGGAACGCGACAACAGCATTGCCCTTTCCGACCCGCAAGACACAAAACAATAATATTTCAACAATAATAACGACTTGTGTAGAGACTCAATTAAGGACTGGCAACCAATGAAAACAATAAGACAAAGCGTTGCTCTGGCAATCATGATAGCCTGCATCCCCACCAGCAGCCTGGTTATGGCAGCGGACAAACAGTTGCAGAATATTGCTGTCCAAGCTGTCGGTAATAACAAAACCCAGATTCAACTAAAATTCAATACCCCGGTGGAACTCCCCAAGGGTTTTGTGATGGAAAACCCATCACGCATTGTCTTTGATTTCCCCGCCACGGAAGTTAGCCCCAACAGCCGCGGCAAAGCCGTTAACCTGGGGCAAATCCAGGCTATCGACGCCGCCAACAATAAGGGTAAGGCAAGGGTCGTAGTACATTTGAACAATCTCGTTGACCACACCGTTGAAACACGTGGTAACCTGGTCGTCATGACCTTTGACAATTCTGGCAAGGTAGAACCCGCCGCACCCCAAGTACAGCGTAGCAGCAAAGCCATGGAACCCAGACTGGCAACACCGCAGCCAGTGGAAAACAGCAAACCCTATTTCGTCATACCCCCGCCAGCACTGGTATCCAGTACGCCAAGCACTACGGTAATGCCAGCGAAAACCAGGCCTGTGTGGGAAGCAGCGGCGACCACCAGAGCCGCGCTGACCCTACCAGAACTGCCAGTACCTGCGGCACCCGTCGCCAGGCAAGCACCGGCCCAGCCAGCCATGCCACCGGTATCCGCTGCGCCTGACGTTACCAGGCCAGTGCCCACCCCCAACAACCTGGCAATGCAGCAACCCGTTTACACCCCGCCACCCATCACAGCCAGCGTACCAACCGCACCAGTAACCCCTGTTTTGCAGGGTGTGGATTTCCGGCGTGACCCAGATGGTGGTGGCCGGGTCATTATTAACCTACCGTCAACCAACACCCAGGTTTCCGACGACAAGCGCGGCAACGTCGTCACGCTGACCCTGACGGATGTCGACGCGCCAACACACCTGCAAAAACGCATGGATGTGACCGATTTCGGTACCCCGGTCAGTGACATCAATGTATCGCAACGTGACTCGGGAACCCGTATCCAGATTTCGGCACGCGAAGGCTTCGACTACCACACCCGCCGCAGTGGCAGCGAGTACACGGTTTACCTGGACAAGCTCAAAGTTTCCGCTGAAGACAAACTGGCGGCGGAACAGAAGAAAAAGACCTTTAGTGGCGAAAAACTGTCACTCAATTTCCAGGACATTGAAGTCCGCGCCGTCCTGCAATTGCTGGCGGATTTTACCAACAAGAACATCGTAGTCAGTGATACTGTCACTGGCAACATCACCGTGCGCCTCAAAGACGTGCCTTGGGATCAGGCACTGGACATCGTGCTCGAATCCAAAAACCTGGCTATGCGTGAAAACGGCAACGTCATCTGGGTCGCACCTGCCGAAGAACTGGCGGCCAAGGAACAACAGCAGTTGGAATCCCTCAAGGCCAAGCAGGAACTGGAACCGCTGGTGACGGAATACATTGCCGTCAACTTCGCCAAAGCGGTTGATCTGATGGCGCTGATTGAAAAATCCAAGGGCGAAGACAAACAGTCCCTGCTCTCCCCGCGCGGCAAGGTATCGGTGGACGAGCGTACCAACACACTGCTGGTACAGGATACCGCCAGCCAGGTCAGGGCTATCCGCGATCTGGTCAAAGTGCTAGATGTACCGGTCGAACAGGTGCTGATTGAATCCCGTATTGTCATTGCCAACGACACCTTCGGCAAGGATTTAGGCGCACGCTTTGGCGTCACCCCCAAATGGATGAACAGTGACAGTTACGGCATCGCCACTGGCAATCTGGGCGACGGCACAACCGAATACTTCAACAGCATCGCCGCAGCACAAGCTGACGCCATCAAAAACGGAGGCACAACCGACAAGATCATCACCATCCCGGGGCTGGACGACCGTTTGAGCGTCAACCTGCCCGTCACTGGCGCGGCGGGCAGCTTCGGTTTCTCCATCCTCAGTTCCGACTTCATCGTCGACCTGGAACTGTCGGCCTTGCAGGAAGAAAGTAAAGGTGAAATCATCGCCACACCGCGTGTGATCACCTCTAACCAGACCAAGGCACTGATTGAGCAGGGCGTGGAAATCCCCTACCTGCAAGCATCTTCCAGTGGAGCCACCAACGTGGCCTTCAAGAAGGCAGTGCTGAGCCTGGAAGTCACCCCGCAAATCACGCCGGATGAGCACATTTCGATGGATCTCAAGGTCAACCAGGATACCGTCGGGCAAGTCTTCGCCGACATCCCCAGCATCAACACCCGTGAGATCCAGACCCGCGTACTGGTGGAAAACGGCCAGACCGTCGTACTGGGTGGTGTGCATGAAGAAGAAAACCTGCACGGCGAAACCAAGGTGCCGGTTCTCGGCGATGTGCCCATCCTCGGCAACCTGTTCCGCAGCAGCAGCAACAGCAACAAGAAACGGGAATTGCTGATCTTCGTCACCCCGAAGATTGTGGATAGCAAATCCTGATAAGCGCTTGATTCCCGCGCCCGGTGCTGGCATAAAGCCGGGATGCAACACAACATCATTCTGGTGGGTCTGATGGGCGCGGGAAAATCCACCATAGGTCGACAACTCGCACGCCGGCTCAACCTGGAGTTCTACGATTCCGACAAGGTCATTGAGGAACGCACCGGCGTCAGCATACCTACCATTTTTGCAATTGAGGGCGAACAAGGCTTCCGTGACCGCGAGGAACAGATCATCGAGGAACTGTGCGCCCTACCCGGCATCCTGCTGGCGACGGGCGGTGGCAGTGTGTTGCGTGAAACCAACCGCGCCCACATCAAGGCGGGCGGTTGCGTCATTTACCTGCGGGCCAGCGCCGACCAGCTTTTCCAGCGCATCAAGCACGACAAAAACCGCCCCCTGATGCAAACGGATAAACCGTTGCAAACCTTGCGCGACCTGCTCAAGGCGCGGGAACCTTTGTACATGGAAGTGGCCGACCTGATCGTGCCCACCGGCAAGCAGAAAGCCAACATCATCCTGCGCGACATCCACAACAAACTGAAACAGTTACAGGAAACCTCCCATGCAAACGCTCCATCTTGACCTTGGCGACCGCAGCTACCCCATCCACATTGGTCAGGGCCTACTGCAACAGACCGAGCTGGTCAGACCCCACATCCTGGGCAAAAGCGCCGTTATCGTTTCCAACACCACGGTCGCACCCTTGTATTTGCAGGCTGCCCAACAGTTGCTGGATGGCCTGAAACAGTCCGCCGTGACCCTGCCGGATGGTGAGGAATACAAAAACCTCGACACCCTCAACCAGATTTACACCCATTTGCTGGAGCAAAAAGCTGACCGCAAAACCACCCTGATTGCGCTTGGCGGCGGCGTGGTGGGCGACATGACCGGATATGCAGCGGCCAGTTACCAGCGTGGCGTCAACTTCATCCAGATTCCGACCACCCTGCTGGCGATGGTGGATTCTTCCGTCGGCGGCAAGACGGGCGTCAACCACCCGCTGGGCAAGAACATGATCGGCGCGTTCCACCAACCCAGATGCGTGCTGATCGACACCGATACGCTCAACACGCTGGCAGACCGCGAACTCAGTGCCGGGATTGCCGAAGTGGTGAAATACGGCCTGATCCGCGACCCTGCGTTCCTGCAATGGCTGGATGCGAACATGGACAAACTGCTGGTGCGCGACCCGGCAGCGCTGACTTATGCCATTTACCGCTCCTGCGAACACAAGGCGGAAGTAGTGGCGGCGGATGAACGCGAATCCGGCCAGCGCGCGCTGCTGAACCTCGGCCATACTTTCGGCCACGCCATCGAAGCCGCCATGGGTTATGGCAAGTGGCTGCATGGCGAAGCGGTCGCCACCGGCATGGTCATGGCGGCGGAACTATCACAGCAAATGGGCTGGCTTGCCGCTGATGACGTGGCTTACGTGCGCCATATCCTGCGACGCGCGCGGCTGCCGGTTGCCCCACCGGTGGAGATGTCCGGCGATGATTTCATGCGTTACATGTCGGTGGATAAAAAAGTGCTGGATGGCAGCTTGCGGCTGGTCTTGATGAAATCGCTGGGTGAATCCATTGTCACGGCTGAGTTTGACACTGAAGCGCTCAAACGAGTACTTAGCCGGAATAGCTGAGAACGGAGCCTGAAAACCGCATGATTGCAGCGAATCCCCCCAGCCAATAAAATACAGCGTTTTCGCCCCAGGAATTCCACACACATGACAATTGCTGCTTCCAATCTGCCCGTCACCCGCGCCCTTCTCAGCGTGTCTGACAAATCCGGCGTGCTCGAATTCGCCCAGTTCCTGCATGGCCAGGGCGTCCACCTCCTGTCCACGGGCGGCACCGCCAAACTGCTGGCGGATAACGGCGTGCCGGTCACGGAGGTTTCCGACCATACCGGTTTCCCCGAAATGATGGACGGGCGCGTCAAAACCCTGCACCCAAAGATCCACGGCGGCATCCTCGGGCGGCGCGGTACTGACGACGTGGTGATGCAGGAACACGGCATTGGCCGCATCGACCTGATCGTGGTCAACCTTTACCCATTTGAAGCTACCGTCGCCAAACCCAGCTGCACCTTTGAGGACGCGGTGGAAAACATCGACATCGGTGGCCCGGCCATGGTGCGTGCCAGCGCCAAGAACCACGCCCACGTCACCGTCGTGGTCGAGCCTGCCGACTACGCCCGCATCCAGTCCGAAATGGAAGCCAACGGCAACTGCATCAGCCCGGCTACCCGTTTCGACCTCGCCATCAAGGCGTTTGAACACACAGCCCATTACGACGGCATGATCGCCAACTATTTCGGCTCGCGGGTCGCGGACGGTACGCACGAACAGCCTGCCGCGTTCCCGCGCACCTTCAACCTGCAAGTACGTAAACAACAGGATTGCCGCTACGGCGAAAACAGCCACCAGGGCGGCGCGTTCTACGTGGAACCCAACGCACCGGCAGGCACCATCGCCACCGCGCGCCAGATCCAGGGCAAGGAACTGTCCTACAACAATATCGCCGACACCGACGCAGCGCTGGAATGCGTGCGCCAGTTCGAGTTGCCTGCCTGCGTCATCGTCAAGCACGCCAACCCTTGCGGTGTGGCGATCGCAGCTGACATCCTCACCGCTTATGACCGCGCCTATGCCACCGACCCGGAATCCGCTTTCGGCGGCATTATCGCCTTCAACCGCGAACTGGATGGCGCAACCGCACGCACCATCGTCGAACGCCAATTCGTGGAAGTCATCATTGCCCCCAGCGTTTCCGAAGACGCCGCCAACTTTATCAGCCTCAAGAAAAACGTGCGCCTGCTGGAATGCGGCAAGCTGTCTGGCCATATCGACCAATTCGATTTCAAGCGGGTCACCGGCGGGCTGTTGTTGCAACACAATGACGCGCTGCTACATGCTGACCTGAAAGTCGTCACCGAGCGCGAACCCACTACCGAAGAATATGGCGACTTACTGTTTGCCTGGAAAGTGGCCAAGTTCGTCAAGTCCAACGCTATCGTCTATGCGAAGGACAGCATGACCATTGGGGTGGGCGCAGGCCAGATGAGCCGGGTGAATTCAGCGCGCATTGCCGCCATCAAGGCCGAGCACGCGGGGTTGAAAGTGCCGGGTTCGGTGATGGCTTCCGATGCCTTTTTCCCGTTCCGCGACGGTATCGACAATGCGGCGGCGGCGGGTATCAAGGCCGTCATCCAGCCGGGCGGCTCCATGCGTGACGAGGAAGTGGTTGCTGCTGCCAATGAACATGGCATGGCGATGATCTTCACCGGAATGCGCCATTTTAGGCACTGACCCAAAGCAAAACAGGGCTTGATTACTCAAGCCCTGTCATATACTTTGCCCGTGAATAGCTGTTAAATAATGAGAAGCCCTCAAGCAAAGTACGGCTGTTATTGGCAACCGGTCGTCCTTTCCATGATCCAGATAGACTTCAGCGAATCCGATCAAACCGCCTTGAATGAGGGGCGTTACCGCCATGCCCACCCTCGCGTCCGCCAACGGATGGAAGTGTTGTGGCTAAAAAGCCAGGGAATGGCGCATGGGGACATTGAACGGCTGGCACAGGTGAGTTCAACGACCGTCACCCGTTATTTGAAACGTTACCAACAAGGCGGGATCGCTGCCTTGGAACAACTGGATTTCCATCGCCCAACCCGCCGCTTGGAACCTTTCCATGAACCCCTGAAGAAACATTTTGAGAAGCATCCACCAACCCGGATCAGTCAGGCGATCGCTGATATACAGCGCTTAACCGGCCTTGAACTCAAGCGGGAAGCCGTGCGGCTATTCCTGCATGACTTGGGTTTGTCCGTCAGGAAGGTGGGGATGATACCGGCGAAAGCCGATCCTGCTGCCCAGGAGACTTTTAAAAAAAGAGCTGGAGCCGCGTCTTGAGGAGGCCAAGGCCGGAAAACGCGCCGTTTTCTTTGTCGACGCCGCCCATTTTGTCCTGGCCCCGTTTCTGGGGTTCCTGTGGTGTTTCACCCGGCTGTTCATCCGCGCCCCTGCCGGACGCCAGCGCTACAATGTCCTCGGTGCGTTGAATGCAGTCACCCATGAACTGGTCACCGTGACCAATGACAGTTACATCAACTCCCAAAGTGTTTGTCAGTTGCTTCGGCAAATCAAGGCATTGGCCCTGAATGTCCCGGTGACCTTGGTGATGGACAATGCCCGTTACCAGCGCTGTAGCCTGGTACAAACATTCGCCCAAACACTCGGGATCGAACTGTTGTTCCTACCCGCTTATTCCCCCAACCTGAACCTGAACCTGATTGAGCGCCTGTGGAAGTTTGTGAAGAAGGAATGCCTGTATTCACGTTACCATGAAAACTTTACCGCCTTTGCGCAGGCCATTGATGCCTGTTTGTCACAAACCCACACTACGCATAAAAAAGCCTTGGACTCTTTGCTGACCCTCAACTTTCAGACCGTAAGCGCTTCTAAATCCCCCTCCTTTCAGCGCCCCACGTAATCCCGGACACTCAGCCCATCAGCAACAGATTGCATGGGAGAACACGATGAATCCAGGTCAAGATGGGCGTCTGGCGTACTGGCAAGCCCAGCTCCAACGCTTCCAGTCCTCCGGCCTTTCCGGAGTCCAGTATTGTGAACAGGAACAGTTGAGTTACCACGGCTTTGTCTACTGGCGGCGCAAATTATGCGGTACGGCGGGCAAGCCGCCCGGGGATGGCAAACGCCCGGTATTGCCAGAGCCTTCCGGTTTCGTGACTGTCCGCCCGGCGCAGCCGGGGACAGACGCCCGGACGGGCGATGGCCTGGAGCTGTCCCTGCCGAATGGCCTGGTGATCAGGAATATCCACCCCGGCAATGTGGCCTTGCTGCGCCGGTTGCTGGGGCAGTTGTAATGGCCCGTTATTTCCGCCCCGCCGGGGAGATGCCGGACATTTACCTTTACCGCCCGCCCATTGATTTCCGCAAGGCCGCCCAGGGGCTGGCGGCGATCGTGGCGCAGGAATTGGGCCACGACCCGTTTGCCGGGGCGCTGTACGCCTTCACCAACCGCCAGCGCACGAAAATCAAATGCCTGTATTGGGAAGACAATGGCTTTGTGCTGTATTACAAAGCCCTGGCGGAAGAGAAGTTCCATTGGCCGCAAACGGGGGATGGCGGGGTGATGGCGCTGACGGCCCAGCAGATCAACTGGCTGCTGGACGGTTATGACATCAGCCTGCTCAAAGGGCATAAAAAGTTGTGCTACGGGGCGCTGTTTTAGCGACTTATCCTGATGATTTTGTTATCATTTAACCCATGGATTTAGCACCGCCGCCAGCCCCCAAAACCACATCCCATAGCGACCTGGACGCTGCCCGCCTGCGCCAGTTGCTGGCGCAGCAAGAGGCGGAATTTGCCGCCGTCCTGAAACAGCGTGACCACCATATCCAGCTCCTGGAAGAAATGCTGCGCCTGGCCAAAATACAGCGGTTTAGCGCCCAGTCTGAAAAGCTCCCCTTCCAGATTGACCTGTTTGATGAAGCCGAGTTGGCAACCGCGCTGGAGGACATCGCCGGACGACTGCCGGAGGCGGAACCCGCCAGGCCCCGCCCCAGCCAACGCCAGCGCGGCTTCCCGCCCGGGCTGAAGCGCCAACGGGTGGAGCTGTTGTTGGGTGATGCGGAAAAAGCCGGGGCGACCCGCACGTTTTTCACCAAGGTCAAGGAAGAGCTGGACTACATCCCGGCGCAACTGGTGGTGCTGGAATACTGGCAGGAAAAAGCCGTGTTTGCCGCCGGGGCCAGCCAGGATCCCGCCCCGGCAACGGCAGATGGCGGGCCAACGCTGGTCGCCGCCGCCCGTCCGCCCCATCCGTTGGGCAAATGCCATGCCAGCCTCAACCTGCTGACGCAGGTCATCATCGCCAAATACGCCGATGGCCTGCCCCTGTACCGCCTGGAGGGCATTTTCAAACGCCACGGCGCGGAACTCAGCCGCAGCAGCATGGCCCACTGGATCATCCGTCTGGAGGACAGCTTCAAACCCCTGCTCAACCTGCTGCGCGAAACCCAGAACAGCGGCGCTTACCTGCAAGGCGATGAAACCCGCATCCAGGTGCTGAAGGAGGACGGCAAAACCGCCCAGGCCGACAAATGGATGTGGGTGGTGCGGGGCGACCCGCCGAACCAGGTGGCGGTCTTGTTTGAATACGACCCCAGCCGGGCGGGGAGCGTCCCCGAACGCCTACTGATGGACTTCCACGGCATTTTCCAGGCCGACGGCTATTCCGGTTACGCCGCCGTGTGCCGCAACAACGCCATCACCCGCATTGGCTGCTGGGACCATGCCCGCCGCAAGTTCGTGGAGGCCGTCAAGGCGGCGGGCGGCAAACAGGCCCGTGGCAAACCCACCCTGGCGGATATTGCCCTGGGCATGATCCGCAGGCTCTACCGCATCGAGGACAACATCAAGGGCCTGGACACGGCGGAGAAATACCGCCTGCGCCAGCAGTTGAGCGTGCCCCTGCTCAACGAACTGAAAACCTGGCTGGAAACGCAGGTCGGCAAGGTGATGAAAGGCGGCCTCACCCGCAAGGCGATGGAATACTGCCTCAACCAGTGGGAATACCTGAGTGGCTACTGCCAACGCGGCGACCTGCATATCAGCAATGTGCTGGCGGAGAACGCCATCCGCCCCTTTGCCGTGGGCCGCAAAGCCTGGCTGTTTGCCGACACCCCGCATGGCGCGCGCGCCAGCGCCGCCTGTTATTCCCTGATTGAAACCGCCAAGGCCAACGGCCTCGAACCGTATGCCTATATCCGCTATCTGCTGGAGCATATCGCCCAGGCCGACACCCTGGAAAAATGGGAGGCCCTCCTGCCATGGAATGTGCCGCTGGAGAAATGTGCGAAAAAAGTCCCTTTTTTTGACAAGGGCAAGTAGGGCGATTTAACGGCGCTTACTTCAGACCTTTGAGGAATCTGCAATTATGGGCGGTTAAAGTATATGTGCAGCCAACCGGTTTGCAAACAATTCAGAAATGGGCCGGGAACAAGTGGCGCAGGCTTTCCTTCAAACGGCGGCTGGCGGGTTCCGCCGGTTGCGGCTTGCCAGGGAAAATCTCCCGTGGCCCATAGCCGTAAGTTTCGTTGAACATGCTGAAGTCGATTTTGAAACTTTCCCCTTCCACATAAAAGGAAAGCAGCTCTACCAAGGGCATTTCACGGTCATTGTGTGGTTTGACCGTCTTGATGAAACCCTGTCGGCTCAGCTCTGTGACAGCACTGACTGCACGCTTACGGTTATTTTCATCGGTTATGTGCCAAGTGATTGAACCCTGCTCAGGGGTATCCTGATCATGGTCAATGGCGTTCAAGGTGAATGTCTTAATCATATTTGTATTCCTGTGACCCACCAACAGAAACAAGTTATCATAGAATTATTTTATAATACATACATACCATTAACCATTACTGAACAAATATTAATTACTGCGTAACTACTCAGTCTATGCCAAAACCGATCTGAGGGACTCAAACGGATTCCGTCCCTGCAGCTTGTTGGTTTCCCAAACGGAACGGATGACACAGAAGGCATCGGCACCACCGATAGCCCGGAATCCGCCCGCCACCTTGAGTTTGACTTTCACGGGGCGCACTGCCCGCTCGGCGAGGTTGTTGTCAAACGGCACGTCAAACCGCTGGATGAACAGCAACACCGAATCCTTGAAGTCGCGCAAGCGGCATAACAGGTTTCTGGCCGGGTGCTGCTTCGCTTTACCCTGTTTGGGGTGGGTTTTGGGCAGTTCAGGGAAGACCAGCAGGCCGTGGTTCACCCATTGGTCATAACGCTGCCCCAGTTCTGCCATCTGGTCAGGCGTCAGGGAGTCATGTTGTGCTGCCCTCGCTTGTGCCACGGCGGTTTTGGCATCAACCAGGACTTGTTTGAGCTGTGCAGGCCATTGGTGCCGGAGGGTTTCGTCAAAGTAGTTCAGCTCACGCAGCAGGTGTGCCCCACACAGGCCATGCACCACGTTGTCGAAGCGGAAGTAAGGTTTCCAGTGGTCATGCACGGCAACCCCGTTGAAGACAGGCAGGATACCGGCGGCGACCATGGCTTCCTGTCCCCGCTTGGCATGGGCGGTGTAGTACACCGCTTCCGGGGTGGCGGCCACATGCAGCCATTGGGTTTTGCCTTGGGCCCGGATACCGCTTTCATCAAAGTGTGCCACCGGGCTGGTGCTGATGGTTTGCCGGATGTCGCCGTAGGTGGCGGTGAGGCTGCCGCTGGCCTGGCTGACCCAGCGTTGCACACTGCCATCGGAAGGCTTGATGCCATATTGGTCAGATATGACCTCCGTTACCCGCGACAGCGAGATGAAATGCCCATGAACCAGGCCGACCGCATACGCTTTCAGGCGTGCCCCATAACTGATGTACGGGGGCAGTGATGCGGGGAATTCCCCTGCATGGGCTTTGCCACAACGGCAAGTGCTGATGATCTGGCGATATTCCGTCACCACGATTTGCGGGGCGGGGATGTCCCATTGCTGGCGGCGTTCAGCCACGGCCACAGCCGCTTCGGATAGCGGCAGGCCACAACCACAGTAGCCGACGGCACGGCAATCCTCAACGTAATCGGGCGATGGGTGCATGACAAGGCTATGCCCCTTGTGTCCCGGCTGGCCACCTTTGGGGCGTTGGCCTGCTTGACGGGGTTGGGCTGGTTGGCGCTTCAGCCCATCCGATGACGGCGGTTTGTGCGAATTCTTGCTGTTTTTGCCCAACTGCGCCTCCAGTTCAGCTACCCGGGTTGCCAGTGACGATAGCTGTTCTATCGTGTCAAACAGCGACAACACCAAATCCACCAGCTGGGCGTGGCTCAACTGCTGCAAATCTTCTCTCGTGGGGTGGATGAACTGGTTCATAAGGATAGCGTAGCTGATTTTTTAGGGAACTGAGTAGTTACATTACTGCTTATATTTTAGCGGGCAGGTGGCTCCAGTTGCCATTCAGCAAGCCTTCAATTGGCTGAAAACAAGTCTTGTAACGCATCTTGGGGGACTCGGCAATCCAGTAGCCAGGGTAGACATACGCCAACCCGAGCCGTTGCGCCTGCCCAATCTGCCACAGGACAGCATAGACGCCCAAGCCGCGCTGCTCACCTTCCTCCGGGGCAAAAAAGGTGTAGACCGACGAAAGGCTGTCTTTCAACTCATCCACCGCTGCCACTGCCAACAACCGGGGACCATCCCAGAACTCCACCAGCACGGTATTGCACCAATGCGTCAGCAGGAAGCTGGCGAAAGTGGCAGTACTATCAGAATCCATCCCACCCCCGGCATGACGCTGGTTGATATAGCGCCGGTACAGGTCGTCGTATTCCGGCTTGAAACCCGTCCGATTGACGACCACGCTCAAATCACTGTTACGCTTGAGGTTACGCCGCTGGGAACGGTTGGGCATGAAACCCTGCACGGCAATGCGGGTGGAAACGCAGGAACTGCAACCCTTGCAATGTGGCCGGTAGACATCTGCCCCGCTGCGGCGGAAGCCGCTTTCCAGCAAGCGCGCATACAGGTCGGCGGTCATGCGGTAACAAGGGTCGACCAGCAGGTTCATGGCCTGCCGTTCGGGGAGGTAAGGGCAAGGATGCACGGCAGTGATATACAGGTTCAGGCTTGCTTCCGCCGACATCCGGTTCATGGATCAACAGCTCCCGCTGGAACAGGCTGCCTTGCGCAACCCGTCAATATCCTCGATCTGGATGCTGCCGCGCTGCTCGTTGATGTAGCCTTGGCGTTTCCAATCAGACAGAAAACGGCTGACGGTTTCGATGGTCAGACCCAGCAACTCACCGATTTCCCCGCGCGAGAGCGGCAAGGGTGACCAGCCGCCGTTGCTGTTTTCACACCAGCGGATCAGGAAAGAGGCCAGGCGCTCGGCAGCCTTCTTGGCCCCCAGCTCCAGCATCATGTCCTCGGCTTCGCGCAAGTGCTGAATCCAGCGCCGCATCATGGTGTTCTCGATTTCAGGGTTTTGCTTCTTCAGTTCTGCCAACTCGCCCAAGGGCAAACGGCAAACCTCAATTTCACTCAAGGGAATGGCAGTATGGTTGTAGGATTCACCGGCGAAACCATCAAAACCGAACAGGTCGCCGGTACGCAGCACGCGCACGATCTGCGTGCGGCCATTGGGTAGTGTCTTGATCAGCTTGACCAATCCCTTGCGCAGGGTGAAGGCGTTTAAGGAAGCGTCGCCTTGGTGATAAATGGTTTCGTCAACAGCGTAGATGACGACCGAAGGCTGGAACGCCTGTATTTCAACCAACCTGTTAATCGGCAACTGGGCGAAAATGCTCAGATGCCTGATTTGACAGGATTGGCAGTGTCCCCTGCCCTTGATGTTTGACATACCCTCTCCTTAGCTTGTTTCTACCGGCGAACACCCCCAACAGAGGATATTACTGCGTTCAACCGCGCAGGACAAAGCCTAAGTGTAAGGAAAGGGTATGGCAAATAGCCAGTGTCAGGGCGCGAGATTTTTCACGACGACGAACGCGCCGCGCAAGTCGCCTTCCTTGAAACCGGTCGCTTTGTCATCAGGGTACAGCTCGGTCAGTTTGGCGGAAACTTCCGGGCTGATCTCGGTTCCATGGCATTTCAGGCAAACCGCGCCGGTCGGGATAGCTTTCATGAAACGGAATTCATTGCCCGCCACTTCCGCATAAGCCAGTGCTGCCGGGTCTTCGCCTGCCGCCTTGCGGGTTTCAAACTCATTCAGTACCTGGGTTTGCCATTCGTTGGGTGCGCCCATGACAGGATTACGGTTTTTCAGGCTGACGCGGCTGACCTGCATCCCTTTGTCGGCGGAAACGGCCTTGGCAATTTCAGGGGCACGGGTATGGCAAACATCCAGCGCCTCCACTGGGCCACCCGCTTTCATCGCGGTTTCCAGTTCACCTTTCAAAGTACCACCGAGTGCCTGCACTGCGGCTTTGGCTTCTTCGGCCAGCGCAGCCTTGTCAACAGCCGGTACAGCCCCCTGTTCTGCCGATGCCTGTTGCATGGCTTGCTCTGCCGGGGCGGCTGCCTGTTGTTCGGTTTTAGGTGCTTCCGCCTGTTTTTCTGCGCCACACGCGGCCAACAAGGCTGAGAGGCTGATCATCAATACGTGTTTTTTCATTATCAGTTCCTTTGTGCTCTACAAACTCGTAAGAGAAACTGCCACACGATGAAGAGCATTACATTGGGATATGTCAAAGCCTGGCTTACCCATTGCACCGAGTGGGCGCAAAGTGAGCCTATAAACCCTTCACCCCGCATGAAAATAATGGGGGAGTTCATAACCACAAAAATATACCTGCCCGAAGCGGGCTGTCGTTGGGGTAGGGGTTGCGAGTCTTCATCGCTTGACCAAAAAAACACTGCGTCTAGCAGTGAAGAAAATTATGAACAGGTTCTAAAAAATATGCAATTTACGCAAAATTTACTGACAAACTGCACACAACCTGCATTCAAAGATTGATTTTGTCGACAATATAAAAAAATTCGCTCAATTTATTAACAAATTTTACTGCTTTTGTCCTACAATATTCAATGCATTTTGATGAAATGCCCCGAAGAGAAACCTCGCTCCATTCAGCAACAGCATGGGGTGAGGGAGGAGAATCAAACATTGAGAGGAATGACCCCAAATGAACAAATTAACATCCATTTTTGGCGCAACCCTGATTGCTTTTAGCCTGAACGTATTTGCTGACGATGCCCCAGCCATGGGTACTGAAGCGGAAGCACAGGCAATGAGTGAATCTGCCGCTGAGCTGGTCAACAAGGATGGTGAAGCCGCTTTCGATACCTTTGGCAAAGAAGGCGACTTCCAACAGAAGGATCTGTATGTGTTCTGCATGGACATGGAAGGCAAGATGCTGTCACACCCCAAAAAGCCGGAACTGGTTGGGCAGAATCTGCGTGACTTCGACAAATACGGTGACAAGCTGTTTGACAACATGATCAAGCTGGCTGAAACCGACGGCAAGGGCTGGGTTGCATACAACTGGCCGTATCCCGGCACTGAAGATTTGAAAGAGAAGAAAAGCTACATCATCAAGAATGATAAAGGCTTCTTCTGCGGCGTGGGTGCATACGCTGCTGACAGCGCAGCGGCCCCTGCTGATGGTGCGGCTCCAGCAGCGCCACCCGCGGCTGGTCAATAATTCCGACTAACCCTTGATAACAAACAGGGGGCTGCCTCGCAAGCAGCCTCCTGTTCCCCTGTGAACAATCGAACCAGCAAGCGGGCATCAAGCGCCTGGCCACCGAAACCGGCGCTGGCCAGTGGGGCAGTTCACTGGCACTGGCGGGGCAAATGTTCGGCCTCGACGTGCGTGTCTACATGGTGAAAATCAGTTACCAGCAAAAGCCCTACCGTCGCTCCATGATGCAAACCTGGGGCGCGGAAGTGTTCGCCAGCCCCACCGACATGACCAACTCTGGCCGCGCCATTCTCGCCGCCCACCCGGATTCCGAAGGCTCACTCGGCATCGCCATTTCCGAAGCCGTAGAAGAAGCCGCCAGCCGCGCCGACACCAACTATGCGCTCGGTTCCGTGCTCAACCATGTGCTGCTGCACCAAACCATCATCGGCCAGGAAGCACGCAAGCAATTGGAAATGGTCGGCGATTACCCCGACATGATTTTCGCCCCGTGTGGTGGCGGCTCCAACTTCGGTGGCATCGCCTTCCCGTTCTTCGCCGACAAGGCCGCAGGCAAGGATGTGAAACTGGTCGCGGTCGAGCCAACTTCCTGCCCAACCCTGACCAAGGGCGTGTATGCGTATGATTTTGGTGATGTGGCGGGCTATACCCCGCTAATGAAAATGTTTACCCTCGGCCACGACTTCATGCCACCCGGCATTCATGCGGGCGGCTTACGCTACCACGGTGATTCCCCACTGGTCAGCCAGCTACACCAGGAAGGACTGGTGGATGCAGTAGCCGTACCACAGCTGGAAACCTTCGCCGCAGGCATCATGTTCGCCAAGTGCGAAGGCATTATCCCCGCACCGGAATCGACCCACGCCGTTGCTGCCGCCATCCGTGAAGCCAAAAACTGCGCCCAGACCGGCGAAAGCAAAACCCTGTTGTTCAACCTATCCGGCCACGGCCATTTCGACATGACTGCATATGATCGCTATCTGCAAGGTGAGTTAACCGACTTCGACTACCCGGAAGAAGCCATCAAGGAGTCGTTAGCGCATTTGCCAAAGGTGGGTTAAACCTCATTCAGTGGGTTCCCTTTGGGGCGGACTCCTCCGCTTCAAAGGCGCTCCATTCCACCCATTTTTCTACCCGTTTTTTGCCGTTGAATCGGATCAGGAACCATTCGGAACCGTCCTCGTTTTCCCGATAATCCAGCAGTGTGGGTTTGTCACCCTTGATCAGGTACATCCTGGTTTTGCTGTCCGCATCCGGCTTGTCATACAGCGGAGCCTTGGCAACGACAATCTTGCGCACTGCCGCTGGCGTTTTTCCATCAATGCTGGAGGGGTCTTGCGTTTCCGCCACGACCTTTTTTAAAATCTTGCCGGCGGAATTGTATAATTTGGCGAAATACAGGTCGCCTTCACTGCCCACCATCGCACTTTCCGAATAAACATAAGGCTTGTTATTGCGGAAGCGGTAATCTGTCGTGTACCAGCGCGGCCCGGAACGCTGACCAGTGCTAAGGGTCTTGGTCTCCTTGGTCAAAGTTGGGTTGCTGATGGTTTCCTTGAATTCCTGAAACGTGCCAGCAGCTTTGTCCCACAGGTAGAGGCGGTAAAACAGGTTGACCCCGCCATACCCTACCCCATCCAGCACAGCGACATCGCCCAGCCCGTCGAAATTGAAATCATCCTGTAACAACAAACCATCTATTTCCTGGCTACCTTCCGGCACATCCGGCATTTCCCCCAGCAGCTGGGTTTTGCCATTTGGCAACTTGGCGATGACGGCATTTTTCTGCTGCTCTACACGCACTTTGAGCTTGGGAACAGGCGAATAACTGACCGGCAATTTGGCGTAACCTTTGGGGGTTGTGAATGCTGCGGCATTCAGGGAAAGCAGGCTGATGCCCAGTAGAATGATGCCGACCCGGGAAATGCTGTGCATGTTGCTTTCACCTCGTTGAATAATGCCAGTCTTGCAAATTAGACTCCTAAATCCCGAATCGTTCAACTGCACTCAGATAATGGCAAGCAGCACCAGCGGCAGGGTCAGCATCCCAAACAGGGTTTCACCGGTAATCAACACTGCCATCATCGCCGCATTGCCACCCAGCTGGCGGGCAAGGATGTAAGCCGAAGACGCCGTAGGCAACGCCGCGAACGTCACCAACACTGCCTGTTCCAGTTCACCCACCTGCCACCACGCACACAGGCCGAATACCAATGCTGGTAATAGCAGCAGTTTGGCCACGGAAGCCACAAACAGCGGCGCACCGGAAGCTTGCAGTGCTTGCAGCCGCAAGCCAGCCCCAACCGCCAGCAAGCCCATTGGCAAAGCCATCTGCCCCAGCTTTTCCAGCACCTTCAGCACGACTTCGGGGATAGCGAACGGCAACAGGTTCAGCGCAATACCCAACAGACTGGCCATGATCAGGGGGTTTCTGAGGATGGATACCAGCAAGGGCAGCAAGCGCATCTGCCCGGCAGTAAAATACGCAAACACGCCAATGCACAACACATTCACCAGCGGAATCATCACCGCCACCACAATCGCCGCCAGCGTAAGGGCTGATGCAGGAAAAGCCGCTGCCACCACCGCCAGCCCGATGTAGGTGTTGAAACGGATGCTGCCCTGATAGAAAGAGGTGAAATCCGCCCCGTTGAGGCGCAACAAGGATGCTGCCAGGAAAGCCAGCACCGATGCCAACAGCGGCGTCAGGGCAGCCAGCAGCAAGACAGTTCCGGCGGAGGCAAAATCCATCTCCGCAGTTGCCAACCGCCCGACCAGCAAGGCAGGAAACAGGACGTAGTAAGTGCCTTTTTCCGCCTCCTGCCAGAAACTGTCCGGCAGAAAACCGCTGCGGCGTGCCACATTCCCCAGTACCAGCAAGGCAAAAACGGGGAAGATGGCAGCCAGAACCAGACTCATTTAATCGGGGTAAAGTTTGGCCAAACCGGCAGTATCCTTGTGCTGGCCTTGGGTTGCAGGTTTGAAACCCTGGATAGACCCCCACAAGCCAGTGCCTTTCCAGCCATCGCTGCTACGCCCGTACAAGACGGCATTCAGGGCATCGATTTCTGCCCGCAGGCTCGGGCTGGCCTGTTCCCGCAAGCTGGAAATCAGGGCGGGGTGGATGCCCAAACCCACATCCATCCATTGCACCAAGGCATCGTGGGCTGCTTGCGGCTTGTTTTGCTGGCAAGCCTGCTCCAGCTTCTTCAGCACGGCTTTCGCGTCGGGTTTGCGGTCATTACCGGGAACCACTGTTGCGGCTATCTGCGCAGCCTTTTTCAACACCCCTCCGGACTTTTTCCACCAGCGCCATACCAACCAAGCTACCGTCAAGCCCAGCCAGATCAACAGCAAAGCCATCGCATACCAGTCCCACGAAAACCATGAGAACCAGCCTGACTCTCCAGAAGTTTCAGTTTGTCCGGCAGCTGTGTCAGGCTTGGCCGCAGCCTGCGGCTGGGTGGTAGCGGTTGTCTGCGAGGTTGCGTTGGCCGGTGCAGCCTGCCCGCCAGTCACCACCAGTTTCACGGGGTCAACCTTGGCGGTTTCCTGCTTGCCGCTAGTAGTGTTCCACCAGTCTACTGACAGACCAGGGAATCCATACTCGCCATTGTAAGGGGCTACCACCACCCACTTTTCCTGGCGCACGCCGATGACGCCGCTGTTGCCTGCTTCATTGCGCAGTTCCGGCTGGTCGGTGTATGCCTTGATGCCAGTGGGGGCCTGTACTTCCAGCTTGGGCAGTTGTTCGGCTGCCAGCCCATCGGCAACGATGGCCAACGTCAGGGTGACAGGTTCGCCTGCCTTGAGCTTGTCGGGCGGGATTTGCCAGTGGGCGTTGAGGGTGATGCTGCGGGCTGGCAGCCATTGCTTGCCGGCATAAGCAACGGGTTGCCCCTGTACCTGCAAGGTCAGTGGCTGGGAAAAGCGGCGGATGCGTTTGCCGCTAAGCCCAAACGGGTCATAGGTGCTCGGCCCCGGCTCGGCGAGGATACCTTCAAACACCGTGCGCCCCAGTGTCAGCTCACCGCTTTGCTGCGGGATCAGCGCGTAACGGCGCTCGATTACCTGATAATTACGGCCATTGCGCATGATGGTGGTATTGCGGGTGCTACCGATTTGCTGGATGCTACCCTTGCCACTTTCAACCGGCGGGTGGCTAAGGCTGGCTTGCGGCTGCAATGGCGAAACGTGGTACATGCGCTGAGTGATGACGGTTTCCTGCTGCACGTAAGGTTGTTTCGGCTCAGCCTCCAGTTCAATAAAGATGTCGGGGGCATTGCCAGTGGCGGGCGTGGGTTGCTCTACCACCTGCAAATCCAGCGCCTGGCTCTGGTCGGCTCCGAAATCAATGGGCGGAATGGGTATGGTGCCGGTCTTAAGCGGTAGCAGGGTCAGTTCCCAGGTCGTATTGGCACTGCTGACCCCATTGACGAAGCTGAAACTGGTGCTTTGGGAACGACCCCGGATTTCAAAATCCTGCTGCAAGGGGGAGAAATCCGGTTCGCCCGAGGTGACGCCAGTAGCGGTGAACTGGATAACAACCGGGTCACCCAGTGCCACCGGATTGCGGTCAAGCTGCGCGATAATGGTGGCGGCCTGTGCCCACAGCGGGGAAAACCACAATAGTGCAATCAATAGCAACCTTACCATTCGTCACCTCTCGCCTGTGCGCCATGCTGCTGGTACTGGTACTGGAATTTGCGACGCCACAAGCCTGACGGGTCGTCGGGGATACGCCGTAGCCATTGTTCCGTAGCCTGATCCTGCTCACGCTGTTGCGGGTCTTCCTCGCCGGGTTGCGGTTGCTGGCTGGCTGGCTGCTTGTCTTGGCCGTCTTCGCCGCCTTCCTTGCCCTGTTGTTTTTCCTGTTCAGCCTGCTGTTGTGCGTCCTGTTGCTGCTTGTTCTTGTCCTGATCCTGCTGGCCGGATTGCTGGTTTTGCTGTTGATCCTGTTGCTGACCCTGGGCATTGTTTTGCTGCTGGTCCTGCCCCTGCTGGCCTTGTTGCTGTTGCTGGTTGTTACCGGCATGGGGCTGCTGTTGCTGGCCGGACTGATCCTGCTTGTCCTTGTCCTGCTGCTGGTTGGAAGACTGGCTTTGCTGTTGATCCTGCTGCTGTTTCAGCGCCTGCTCCACTACTTCCAGATTGTGTTTGGCGTCTTCATGCTTGGGGTCGGCTTCGAGTACGCGCTTGTAAGCGGTAATGGCTTCCTGGAACTTGCCCTGCCTTGCCTCGGCATTGCCGTAGTTGTACTGGCCGGTGATGTCCTGCTGGCTGGCGTATTGCTCGGCAGCGGTTTTGTAATCCTTGTTTTTGTAAGCGGCAGCACCTTTCCATTCCTGATTCTGGAACAGTTCGGCAGCACGCGCAGGCTGCCCGTTATCCAACGCTGTTTGTGCCTGCTGGTCGGGCGTCTGCCACAGGTCATTCCAACCGAAAGCATAGGACGGTTGCGGTTGCGGCAGCAGCACGCAAACCAGCGCCATACCCAGCCAGCCGCGCCGGAAAGCCAGCGCCGCCAGCGGCAACAGCAGCAATACCAGCCAGTAGCCTTCATTCACCCACACATCGGTTTGCCGCCCCTGCGCATCACTCAGCTTGCCATCAGTAGCAGCTTTCCACGCCTCACTCAGGGCAGTTACGTCAGCATCCCCCAACGCCGCTTGCACGAATACCCCACCGCCAGCCTTGGCGATGTCCCGCAAATCATCCACATTGACCTTGGCAACCACGGTCTTGCCAAAACTGTCGAGCAAGAAACCACCATTGGGGCGCGACACCGGTGCGCCATCCGCCGTGCCAACCGCCAGGATTGACACGCTATAACCACTGCCCCATGCCTCATCCGCTGCCGAAACTGCGCTGGATACGTCTGCGGCCCCATCGGTAATCAACAGGATGCTGCCTTTTTTCATCCCTGCTTGCTGGAGCAGTTCGACCGAACGCTGGATGGCAGGCGTCAGCAGGCTACCCGGCGCGGGCATAATGTCAGGAGTCAGATTTTTCACCTGTTCCTCAATGGTGGCGACATCATCCGTCAACGGCGAAACGGTAAAGGCATCACCAGCAAACACCACCAGACCATTCTGCGCATCCCGACGGGCATTGAGGATATCGAGCAACTTGAAACGCGCCAGGGTCATGCGGTTGGGCTTTTCATCTTCAGCCAGCATCGAGGTGGAAAAATCCATCGCTACCACCAGCGGTTGCTGGTTACGGAACACCGGCACTTCGCGTTTTTCCCAGGCTGGCCCCGCCATCGCCATCACGGCAACCAGCAAAGCCAGCGACAGCAGCACCAGCGGCAGCCAGCTTTGCTTGCCTGCCTTACCACTGAGCACGAACGGCATCAGGTGCTTGTCGACAATGCGTTCCCATTCCCCCTGTCGGTGGGAACGCAACCACCGCATACCCCAAACTGCCGGTATCAGCAGCAGTAGCCAGAGCCATTCAGGGTGCAGAAAATGCAGGTCGTTCACGTCTTACTCCCGTTCTATCCGCAATACGGCAGTCAGTAAAGTCAGCACGAAAGCCGCCAGTAAGGGCCAGCGGAACAGTTCCTGTTGCGGACGCCAATGTTCCGCTTCTTTTTCGACGGGTTCCAACCGATCCAGTTCGGCATAAATATTATGGAACTCCTCGGTGTCACGGGCGCGAAAATACAGTCCACCGGTTTTTTCGGCAATGGCCTTGAGGGTGCGCTCATCCAGATCAGCGGCAGGGTTCATTAACTGAAAACCGAAAATGCTGCGCATCTGGTCACTTTCCGAACCAATACCCACCGTATAAATTTTCAGGCCAGCAGCTGCCGCCATGTCCGCCGCTTCCAGTGGGCTGACGCTACCAGCGGTATTGGCTCCGTCAGTCATCAGGATCAAGACGCGGTTTTTCTCCGGGCTGCCTTGCAGACGTTTAAGGGCAAGGCCGATGGCGTCACCAATCGCAGTGCGCTCCCCCGCCAGCCCGATCGCGGATTCGTTCAACAATTGCAGCACAGTCTGGCGATCAAAGGTCAGTGGAGCCTGCAAGTAAGCCTGATCGCCGAACAGCACCAAACCGATCCGGTCGCCGGTACGCTTGCGGACGAATTCCCCTGCCACCGCCTTGGTCGCCGTCAGCCGGTCAACCACCTGGCCGTTCAGGATGAAATCCTGCTCCTGCATACTGCCTGAAAGGTCAACCGCCAGCATCAGGTCACGCCCGGAAACCGGCATCGCCACAGTATCGCCAATCCACACCGGGCGCGCCGCCGCCACGACCAGCATTAGCCAAGCCAACGTTCCCAACAGCAACGCCAACAAACCATACCAGGAACGCCCCAACAGCTTGCCACCCTGCTGGAAATCGTCCAGAAACGGCACTTTCAACGCTACGCCAGCACTTGCCTGTTTTACCGGCTGCAGCAACCAACGTACCAGAAATGGCGCAGGCAACAGCAGGAACATCCACCACCAGAGGAACTCATACATGTTCCTTCCCCCGCTGCATCCTGATCCAATAGCGTACAGCCAGCACCAGAGTGGATGTTTCCGCCTGGGTTTCCCGGCGGTAAGGCATTTCCGTCAGCAAGTGTTCCAATTTGCCGCTGAACAGTTTTTCCCCCACTTTATCATCGAGAAATTTGACCCAGGCACTGCCGGTCAGGCCGGATACCTGCCGCCGCCCGTAACGGCTGATGGCAACCCGGCGCAGCAACACAGAGAGTTCGCGCAGCAATTCCTTCGTATTCGCGCCATGTTTGGCCTGCAAGCGTTCCAGCTCAAGCAAAGCCAGATCCAGTGACTTTTCGCCACGCTGCTGCCGCCACCGCTTCCAGAACAGGAAGGCAATCACGGCCAGCATCAGCAAGGCCAATCCCCACCAGCCCGGCGCAGGTGGCCACCAGCTAACTGGGTCAGGCAAATGGATGTCGTGCAGTGGCAAGTCTTCCGGATTCATCGCAGCCCCCGCGACAGTTTCAGCAGGCGTTCGTTGTCATTATCGGCAGTTGAAATCTGCACCAGCGGAATGCGGTGGCCACGACTGAAGTCGAGCAGGGTTTTGGCAGCCTGCGTAGCACGCTGGGTATATCGATCGCGCCAGAGCCTTTGCCCCAAGCTGAGCAGCAGGTTACGCTTGCCATCGGTCAGGCGCAGGTTGCCCTGTTGCGGCAGCGTTTCCTCAAACGGGTCGTGGATCGAAAGCAAAGTCACTTGCGAGTGGCGCGCAATCATCGCCAACTGGCGCAATGCATTGGGCGTAGCCTGCCGGAAATCGCTCAGCACAAACACCTGGCTGCCTGGCTGCGCAACCCGGCGCAAGCGCGTCCAGCTGGTTTGCAGGTCTTCGCCCCTGTAAACCACGCCATTTTTCCCCAACGGCTGGATGCGGGTCATATCGCTCAACTGGCGCAGGAAGTGCAAGGCAGCAGAACGGCTGCGGGAAGGCTTGAATTCCACATGTTCGCCGTTTTGCAGGATGCCGCCAATGCGGTCGCCATCCTTGAGGGTTTTCCACAGCAACAGGGCGGCAGTTTCGGCGGCCAGCACCGACTTGAAACGGCCACGGGTGGCGAAAAACATGGAGGGGCGCAAATCCAGCCACAACAGCACCGGCTTTTCGCGTTCTTCCTCGAATACCTTGGTGTGGACGCGCCCGCTGCGCGCCGTCACCCGCCAGTCGATGGTGCGGATGTCGTCGCCGGGCTGATACATGCGCGATTCGGCGAAATCCATCCCACGCCCTTTGTAAACCGAACGGTGCAGACCGGCATGACGGGCGCGGATGTGCTTTTTCGCCAGATACAAAGTGCTGACTTGCGCCTGCAAGCGCAGCAGGGATTGCAGGGAGCTGAAGATGATGCCTTCGCCCCCCCTGCCCCCTTCAACCTTGCTTTGGGTATGGCGTCCGGCAAACGGTACGGCCATCAGGGTACTGCCACCAGTGCCAGCAATTCGTCGATAATGTGGTTGGAGGTCATACCGTCAGCTTCCGCCTCGAAGGTCAGCAGCAGGCGATGGCGTAACACATCGTGGGCGATGGCTTGCACGTCTTCTGGGCTGACGAAATCACGCCCGGCCAGCCAGGCATAAGCGCGGGAACAGCGGTCGAGCGCCAGTGTGGCGCGCGGGCTGCCACCGTAGGCGATGCTGCCAACCAGTGACTTGCCGTAGCGTTCCGGGTTGCGGGTGGCCATTACCAGTTGCAGCAGATAGGTTTCCACTTTTTCTGCCATGTAGATGTTGAGCACATCCTGGCGCGCGAGACGGATATCTTCGCGGCTGACCAACGGGGCAATCGTCTCCTGCTCGTGCCGTACCTGTTGCATGGCCTCCTTGCGCCCCAGGTGCAGAATGACTTTTTCTTCCGCTGGGGTTGGGTAATCAACAACCACATGCATCAGGAAACGGTCGAGTTGCGCCTCCGGCAGGTGGTAAGTGCCTTCCTGTTCGATCGGGTTCTGGGTTGCCATGACCAGGAAAGGTTCGGGCAACTTCCAGGTCGTGCCAGCCACCGTGATCTGGCGCTCGGCCATCGCTTCCAGTAGGGCGGACTGCACCTTGGCGGGCGCACGGTTGATTTCATCAGCCAAGATCAGGTTGTGGAACAGCGGGCCTTTCTGAAAATGGAATGAACCATCGTTGGGGTGGAACACTTCCGTCCCAGTAATATCGGCTGGCAGCAAATCCGGCGTGAACTGCACGCGATGGAAATCCCCCTCAATGCCCTGCCCCAGCATCTGGATAGCACGGGTCTTCGCCAGCCCTGGCGCACCCTCCACCAGCAAATGCCCATCAGCCAGCAAGGCAATCATCAGACGGTTGATCAACGATTTTTGCCCGATGATTTTGCTCTGCAAATACTGGGACAACTTGTCAAAACTTTGTTTTTGGTTCATGTTCGCGGGTAATTTTACGTGAGTGTGGGGCGAAATATACGCGCCCTGTTCCGGTCGTTTCAAGTTAATCATCGTTAATCCATTAGCCCATTTAGAGCCTTATCCATGAACATGCAGACACAGATTGAGCAGAAAATCCAGCAGGCCATGCAACCTGATTTCCTCGAAGTCATCAACGAAAGCCACATGCACAACGTACCGCCCGGCTCCGAGTCGCATTTCAAGGTGACGGTTGTCAGCGGGCAGTTCAACGGGAAAATGCTGATTGCGCGGCATCGGCAGATCAATGGCATCCTGGCGGAAGAGCTGAACGGGAAGATTCATGCGCTGGCGCTGCATACCATGACGCCGGAGGAGTATTTCGAGAAAGCAGGCAAGGTGGCGGATTCGCCGTTGTGCATGGGTGGCGGGAAAGGTTAACGTGCTATTCTTGCCGAAGATAAATCCCCCTTCCCCCTTTTGCAAAGGGGGGAGCAAAAGTTGAGGCAAGCGAGATGGCTTACAGTGATTTTTCCTTAAAGAAAGTGAAAGACAGCTTTGGCTTACAGTTGGTTGAGGGTGATTCACTTTTTGCGGCAGTGCCGCCGGTCGCTGTCAGCCAGTTATTGCAGGCGACGCTGGCGCGCAACCTGCCGCTGGCGCAGGCCATCAATACCGAGAAAGCCCGTTCTGAGTTGTTAATCATTAACTTGCTGTTGGAAGTTAAAGAGCAATTGCAAGGCAGGATCAGCCTATTTTCCGGCATTGATTTCACCGTGGACAAAGAACGCGGGCTGGCTGGGTATTGCGACTACATCATTGGCGGCTCACCGGAACAATTTTATCTGGATAGCCCCGTTGTTGTCGTAGTGGAAGCCAAGAACGAAAACATTGTTTCCGGGCTGGGGCAATGTGTTGCGGAAATGTACGCCGCGCAGCTTTTCAACCAACAGGAAGGCAAGCCGCACCCCTATATTTATGGCGCGGTCACAACTGGTGATGAATGGAAATTCCTCAGACTGTCCGGCAATGCCGTTTCCGTAGACAAAGACAGCTACTTCATCAGTGAGGCAGGCAGGATTATTGGGATTCTAGTGATGATGGCGGGTGGTTAGTCCTTCCTGAGGGGCTAACCGTTAATTGTTAACCACGAACCCTGGGTGGGTGGTAATTGTAGTACCTCCCACGTTTGGCTTTTACTGTTTTGTTTGGATTCCTCCGTTCAGTAGCCTTGACAACATCCAGCACAACCCATGCACCATTACATAGCCTCCTCCCTACATGACAGCAATCACTATCAATGGTGGTATTGATAGCAACAAAATTAGTCGAGTTTGAGCCAATATTGGAACGTGGCAGGTACACTACTGGTGGTATAAAACATACACACCCCTAAAGTAATAAAGAAATTACAAATTTCATCATGATAAAATAAATAGCACGTGTGATTACCCTAGGAAGGTGTGTGGCTTTGGAAAACGGACAACAAAATGGGACTAATTACTGGAAAATAGGACTACGCATCATACAGACATTTGTAGGTGTGGTTGTCAGTTTCTATGCCTCACTACTCACGATATTTTTTGCTTTCGAAAAAGTAAACCAAGTATTTGATCTTCCTGAGAAAATTAATAAAATAAGTAATGAGATTCATGAAAAAAGCACAACATTTGAGAACAAAGTAGACGCAACAAACAAAGACATCATACAAAGATTAGAAACCGTGGATAAAAACATAAAAGCAATGGACGCCGAAGCGCAAAGTTCCCACACAAACTCATTTCTTGCCAACGGTTTTAAAGATATTAAAATCAGAAAGAGTGACAAAAGAGATAAAGATCAAACAACCATTTATTATGACGCAAGTAGTGGTAATTTTTCAGAACTGATTGAAGACGGGGCAAAACATAAATACTTCATTATCCTCAAGAATGAGAACGGTGATTCCCAGCCTTACCTGCTTTCCAAGTTTAGAGGCATAAGCAATAAGAATAAATCTATAAACCAATCAGGTACAGACATAACATTTGAAGTGTCTGAATCAATTTTTAATGCTTTAGGTGGGACTGACGGCTCAATCTTCCTGCAAGTGCAAGCAAAAACAATACTTCGGGAGAAAATCTCACCTTAGAAACCTGAACTGCCTGCGTAACCCCAAGAAACTTTTAAAATCAATTGGCTACATCAAAGAAGCAGGGTTCCCGTTTTCCATGAAATCCAACAGTTCGTCAATTAAATATTGATGGCTGGCGATGGCTGACCTATACTACTTCACACATTAAGTAATAATGGATAATCCATTATGGACAGTTTATACCTTGCATTACCCATAATAGTAGGGGTGGCAATTGTTTTCGCTATCGAAGTTGTCTTGAAGAAAATGGGCAAGAATGGAAAAAGACGGATAAAACATGACGCTAAGCATGTTTATGAACACCACTAAAGATTTAGGTGAATCCTCCGTCTGTTCATTGCGTATAGTTAACCCTCCTATTTTTTCATCACAACTTGTACAGGTGAATGAGTTTTTGCGTAGATTGTATAGAAATTTATATACATAACGTGCACAACTTCCTCTGCCAGCAAACTGACTCCACCCTGCGCTGATACCCATCGAACCGGGAAAGCCCGGAGATACCGGGCTTCTGTGAAACATGTTTCAAAATGTATTCGTGCTGGCTTTAGCCTATCCCCAACACAAACAGCACCACATCACACTTGGTAATGATCCAGTTTACCAGTGCCGTTTCCGTGAAGAAGATGCCCAGTGCAGCATCCATAGATGAATTTTTGACCGTCAAGCAAGCACGACATGCTTCTGGAAAGGAAATCGCTTTCCTGCTCTTTAAGTCAGGTAGAATTACTTGTTGCATCAATTTCTGCATAAAATGATGCCCACATAATACAGACAGATACACCACCATGCGCACAACCCTCAACCTCGATGATGAACTATTATACCACGCCATCGAACTGACCGGCATCGCCGGGAAAACCACGTTACTGCGCGAGAGCCTGAAAGCTCTGATTGAACGCGAAAGTGCGCAGCGGCTGGCCTTGCTGGGCGGTTCCGAACCACAACTGGAAGCAATACCCCGCCGCAGAGCCACGGAAGAAGCCCTGTGATTCTGGTCGATACTTCGGTCTGGATTGATCACTTGCGGCAAAAAGAGGAATGACTGGCCTTGCTGTTGCAACAAACACAAGTTTGTATGCATCCCGTGGTGTGGGGTGAATTGGTCTGTGGTTGCCTGAAAAACCGGCCAACCCTGCTACGCTTGTGGCAAAACCTGCCGGGTATCATCCAAGCTAGTCATGCCGAGGCCATGTATTGTCTGGAACAGCGCCAGTTGATGGGCAAAGGTATTGGATATGTGGATTTGCACTTGCTGACCGCTGTACTGCTGTCACCAGGAACCCAGCTTTGGGCGTCTACGGGGTATTGCAACTGAATCAGGAATTGGCTGGCAGGAGTCGCATTAAAAAAAGCGAGGCTGCTGGCTCAGGGCAACCCCGCTGAGGGATGCCGCCCGGAGGAGTCGTGGGCGACATTGAGAGCAACTTAAAATACTTACATTGCTATTTGAGCGCCGAAAGCGGGTTTTGGTTCACGCGCGGGGAACATTCTTGCAATCATGCTGGCAGTTTCCCCCATCTTGAAGGTCTTGCGCGGCAATTCATGCCCTTCCAGCAGGCTGTCCAGCGTAATGTTTTCCATGAAGCGGTAAAACTGACCGCTCAGGTCATCCCACATCTGCTGCACCAGATGCTGGTCCACTGAATCAGCAGGTTTGCGCCGTTGTTCAACTTCCGGTTCGTCTTCCGCCGCCAGCACGATGTCGGCCAGCGTGATGTCTTCGGCATGGCGGCTCAGGCGGTAACCGCCGCCCGGACCACGGATGCCTTCCACCAGACCTTCGTTGCGCAACCTGGCGAATACCTGTTCCAGATAGGACAGCGAAATTCCCTGCTTTTCAGCCAGATCGCTCAGGCGCACCGCACCGTCATCTTCGTGAACCGCCAACGCCAGCATTCCCATGATGGCATGTTGACCTTGTGTGGATAGTTTCATGTCTGTCTCCTGAAAATTCATTTCATGAATCCTTGACAAGAACTATACGGCGACACGATGATAAGAAAAAGTCGAATTTGATACATAAATACATCGAAAAAACCGAAGAATTGGGTGGCCGGATATGCTCAACTACAAACACCTGTACTATTTCCGCGAAGTGGCGACAGTCGGCAGCATTGCACGCGCCAGTGAAAGCCTGCACCTGATGCCGCAAACCATCAGCGGACAACTGACGATGCTGGAAGAATCCCTGGAAACCAAACTGTTCCAGCGCAATGGCCGCCATCTGGAATTAACCGAAGCTGGTCAGGTAGCCTTGAAATACGCCGATGAAATCTTCCAGATCGGGGAATTGCTGGAAGAAGCGATCAAGCACTACCCCAAAGATGGTGCTCAAGTGTTCCGGGTAGGCGTGTCGGATGTCGTACCCAAATCCATCGCCTACCGGCTGCTGGAACCGGCAATGAACCTGTCAAAACCCATCCACATCGTCTGTACCGAAGGCAAGCTGCCCGACTTGCTGGCGGAACTGGCCGTGCACCGCATGGAACTGGTCATTGCCGACAGCCCGATGCCACCGACCATGAACGTGCGTGGTTTCAACCACGAATTGGGTTCCAGCAGCATCAGTTTCTTCGCGGGAAAAGCCGTGCGGGAGCAATTGCAAGGTGATTTCCCCTACTGTCTGGATGGTGCTCCGCTACTGATCCCCAGCGAGGGAACGGCGGTACGCAGCAAGTTGCGGGAGTGGTTCCATCAGCAACAGGTTCACCCACGGATCGTCGGCGAATTCGATGACAGCGCGTTGATGAAAGCCTTCGGCCAGGCTGGTACGGGCGTATTTGTCGCACCTACTGCGCTGGAAGCCACCATGATGCAGGAAGCCCCGGTGGAATTGCTGGGGCGGGCTGAGGATATTAATGAGCAGTTTTTTGCGATTTCGGTAGAACGGCGCATTACCCACCCTGCGGTGATGGCAATTACCAAACACGCACAGGACTGGTTACGCAAGGGCAGGGTTCGCAAGGCCAATAGCAATTAGCTCTTACGCAACATATCCAGATTGCGCCGGGCGTCGGCGTTACCACTGCGGGCGGCCTCCGTGAACAGTTGTTCGGCACGCTTGGGGTTTTTATTCACGCCCTTGCCGAGGACAAACAAAACACCAAGGTTGTTCTGCGCTTCCCCAAACCCGGCACGGGCGGCTTTGTCATACCAATAGGCTGCCTGTTTGTGATCCTGTTTTACGCCACGGCCATCCTCATACAACAGGCCAAGGTTGTACTGGGCTTTCGGGTAGCCCTGACGTGCGGCCTGCTCATACCAGTAGGCAGCTTCGCGCAAATCAGAGGGCAGACCACCCACGCCGTCTTCGTACATGGTTCCCAGCATCAGTTGCGCCTGCTTGTCGCCTGCTTCGGCTGACTGCTTCACAACGGCTGGCTCAATACCCGTCAAATCCATGCTGGCGGATGCGCCGGAACCGTTATCCGCAGGCGTTTGCAGGGAGGCGTTCATGAGCGCAGGTTCCGGGCGGCTGGCCGGGTCAGCCAGCGGTGCTGTTTTGGGCATCAGCATCGGTGGTGCAGATGGCTCGGCTAGCGCAGCAGCAGACGGGGATTCCTCCAGTTGTAGGGCGGCAAGCTTTTGCGTGGTGCCTGCGGCAGGCGGAGACGGCGCAACCGGCACTGCTGGCTGGGCCGCCAACCTGACTGGTTCAGCATCGTTACGCAATTGGGTGGAAGCAGCAACCGCCAGGGCGGATGAACCATTGTTCAGCGATACCAAGGCGAGTTTGGCGGCGACATGCCCTTGCTGCGCCGCTTTCTGGAACCAGTTGCGTGCAAGGTTGTTATCTGCCGGGACATATTGGCCATTGGCGTAGAGAACACCCAAACCATATTGGGCTTCGGCATTCCCACCAACGGCAGCACGTTGCTGCCAATCCAGGGACTTTTTGATGTCAGCGTTGGGATTGTCACTACCACGCAATTGCATAGCCAAGCGGTATTGGGCACTGGCATCACCTGCCTGCGCGGCACTTTGCAGGGCTGACAGTGAGTCCTGCGGGTTGCCGGTGGAAGGGCGGCGGTTGCGGTACCAGCTTTCCACGCTGGAACCAGACTCTACCGTTGCGGGTGCGGCGGCAACTGCAGGCGCTGCCTCTACGGGAGCTGCCGTTTCAGCACCCGCCGACGGCAAGTTGGCCCACGGCGGCGCGGCTTCACTCATGTTGACTGGCGTTGGTGGGGCAATGTCCCGATTGGCAGCAGAGGCTGATGTAGGCAGCATGGAGCAGGCAATGCCCAACAGCAGTATTTGGGAGGTTAACAGGGAAAAACCCCAATGTGTTGTTCCTATGGTTTTCATGGCGGCCCTGGTCTACGATCAAGCTGTACGGTTTAGAATGATGGACATGGTTTATCAGCATGTATGCATAAAGCCAGTTATACGGACAAACAGCCTAACCGTGGATGAACACCACCCGGTTTCCCGACGGGCTGCAAAAACTTTCCCACCCCACGCAAACTCGCCTAGACTAGGCACATGAATGATGAACTCTTGCTCCGGTATAGCCGCCAGATCCTGCTGCCTGATATTGATGTCGGCGGGCAGGAACGCTTGCAAGCAGCCCGCGTACTGGTTATCGGTTTGGGTGGGTTAGGCGCGCCGGTCACACTCTACCTGGCGGCGGCGGGTGTTGGCCAGTTGACACTGGTGGATTTTGACACGGTGGATTTGAGCAACCTGCAACGGCAAATCATCCACGACACCGCAAGCATCGGCCATGCCAAGGTGGCCTCAGCCGCGCGTGCCGCGCAAGCCCTGAACCCACACATACAAGTCCGCACCATCCAGCAAAAACTGGATTTTGGGCAACTGCTGGCACAGGTGGCCGCGCACGATGCAGTAGTTGACTGCAGCGACAATTTCCCGACCCGTTTTGACCTCAACCTTGCCTGTCAACGTTCAGGCAAACCATTGGTTTTGGGGGCTGTCATCCGCATGGAAGGCCAGGTGACCACGTTTGATTTCCGCCAGCCGGGCACTGCCTGCTACCACTGCCTGTACGGGGAGGAAGGCGAAACGGAGGATACCTGTTCCACCACCGGCATCCTTGCACCGGTGGCGGGCATTATCGGCAGCATCCAAGCAACGGAAACGCTCAAGGCATTGCTGGGTTTGCCTACCCTGCATGGCCGTTTGCTGTTGCTGGACGCCAAACGGATGGCCTGGCGGGAAATGCGTTTGCGGCGTGACAATGCCTGCCCGGTCTGCAATAGCGGGGCTAGGCCGTTGCCCCCCAGCCCTGATTGACATCGCGCACCGTCGGGTACAAGCGCTCAACTTCATCCTCGATCCGGCGCAGCACCAGCTCAAACATTTCACGGGTTTCCTTGACGAACTGGGCATGATCCTTGATGCGCAATTCCTTGTTCTTGCACCAACGCTTCAGGTATTGGCTGAAGACACGTTTGATTTCGCCAGAACCGGACAGGAACATCCGTGCAGTGTTGCACACCTTGTTATCCTTGTGGCTCAACAACGCCTGGTACAACTCCCGCTCCTCAACATCCAGATGCATGCGTACCCTGTCCACATAGTCAAAAAACAACTCACATGTCACGCTGGTGTCGCATACCGCCCGGTCATCAATCAGATAACTCAGTACATTGGAAAGCTCGGTAATTTTGTCATTCTGGGCATTCAACTCATTAAACGAAATCATTATTGTCCTCCTGTGGTGCGCAAACTGGATTTTACCTGGTGCAGGATACCCACTCTGCTACAAACCGGCTTGATATTTATCAAGCGATATCAGTGCCTGCGCTTTCATGCCGGAAAGCTTGACCATTATCGGAAAAAACGTGGCAGATTGCCCGCAGTGAGCTACCCTCCATTGATGCAGGCTGGAATCACATTCGTCCTGTCAGATATACGGGTTTAATCAATCAATAATTGGAGGTATGCATGAGCTTTGTAAGCGAATTCAAAGAGTTTGCCATGAAGGGTAATGTGGTGGATCTCGCCGTTGGCGTGATCATTGGGGCTGCATTCGGAAAAATTGTCTCTGCTTTTGTCGAAGGTATCGCCATGCCACTCATCGGCCTGCTGGTTGGTGGGGTTGATTTCACCAAAATGGGCATCCTGCTGAAAGCTGGCGACCCGAATGCGAATCCGCCCGTACCGGATCTGATGCTGGCGTATGGCACATTCATCCAGACCGTTTTTGATTTCGTTATTGTGGCGCTGGCCATTTTCATCGCCATCAAGGCCATGAACAAGCTCAAGCGCAAACAGGAAGCCGCTCCTGAAACACCACCAGCCCCTTCCAATGAAGAAGTGCTGCTGGGAGAAATCCGTGACTTGCTGAAAAAGCAATAAGCCCTGTGCAAAGGGCGTAGCCATCACGCCCTTTGTCCCCGCCTGCACGATCTTGCCGTGACAAACCCAGCCCGGCATTGCACAATGTCTGTCGGACAAAATTCCAGTCTGGTAGACAACTAAACGAAATGCACCTTAAAACGAAACATCTCGACCTGCTTGCCGATAACAACCTGCCCCAAACCGTCCTGTTCAACGTTTTCGACACAACCACCATCCAGCGCGGCATCGAATACTTTGATACTGGAAGGGTCATCAGTTTTCGCGCAGAAAAAATCAGCAACGGCAATGTTTCCATCACCGCCAAAGTGCAAGGCAGCAACCAGAACCCCTACGTCACTACTGTCAACTATAACGATCTATCCCCACGCTGGATCACCGGGGTCTGTACCTGCCCCGTCACCGTAGGCTGCAAGCACGCGGTCGCTGCCCTGTTTGAATACCTTGACCATGCCCGCAAGCAAAAAGCCCGTGAGCCACAGCGTAAGCCCGCACCCAGCTTCCTGGCCGCTACCATGCCCACCGCTGCGGTCAAACCTGTCACCCGATCGCCAATAGATACATGGCTGCAGTCGCTAGGCAGCGCCGACCAAGCGCCCTTATCCATCTATGCTGCTGACGAGCTGAATGAACCCCATGCCAACCTGCTTTACCTGCTGGGTTCCGAGGCTCATCACCCCGACCTGATCACGCTCAGCCTTTACCGGGCCAACGTGCTGAAAAAAGGCGGCTACGGCAAGCCTGGCCACGTGCAACTGGAATCCCTACTGACGCCTTACCGGGCGCGCAATTACCAGTACGAGCCGCAAGACCTGATGATTGCCCAGCTGCTGGCCCTGCCCGGAATGCGCTTCCTGCATCACTGGAACAAGGGCACATTAACCGGCAAAGCGGGCGAACAAGTCCTGCTCGAAGTCCTGAAAACCGGGCGCGCTTTCTGGGCCAATATCGACACCTGGCAGCGTAACAACCAGCCCTTGCACTATGGTGACGTTATCAATTTCCAGTTTCAGTGGCGAGAAAATGCGCAGGGGGAATATGTTACCGCGCTGGAGCCGGATATTCCCATCGACAAGCATTTCTGGCTGAATGGCAAACTCTGGTACATCGACAACCTCAACCTGACCTGCGGATGGTTGGAACACCCCGACCTGACACCCGCACAAGTGGAAAAATTCCTCAACGCGCCGCCCATCCCTCCTGCACAGGTGGATTCCGTCAGTGAGCGTTTGCTGGAAATCTTGCCTGATACTGACATTCCTACCCCCTCCCCCAACGTCCTCCAGCAAATTGAAGAAGTACAGGCCGAATTAGTACCAGAACTTTACCTTCGCACCACCACCCTCCCGGACACCGATACTGCCACCCCGATTGCCAGCCTGCGTTTCAATTACGGTGGCAAACTGCTGCAACCTGAGCAGAACAAGGCCAGCAGCTTGCTGAAAACTGGTGGCAAACGTTACCGCATCCAGCGCGACATGGCTGGCGAACAGGCCGCGCTGGAAGCACTGGAAGAATACGGCTTTGAACCCGCCTCCAACCGTTTCAGCCACCTCAAACGGCTAGAACTGCTGATGCACCCAGACAACCCCGGCCTGACCGCCCTGCGCTGGCACGATTTCCTTGACCACGGCGTGGCAGCGCTGCGGCACGAGGGCTGGGACATCACCCTGGATGACAATTTCGACCTGCAATTCGACGTGGTGGGCGACCTCGACGCCGCCTGGGAAGAAAGCGAAACCGGTAACGACTGGTTTGAAATCAGCCTCGGCTTCGAGATCGAAGGCCAGCGCATCAACCTGCTGCCAATCCTGGTCAACATGCTGCACGACATGGAAAGCCCGCAGGCACTGCGTGAACTGCTGCAACGCCAGCCCTACCTGTTTGTGCCACTAGCGGGCAACCGCTGGGCCAAATTGGAAGCGCAACGCATTGGCGGCATCCTCGACACCCTGGTGGAACTCTACGACCAGCAACCGCTCAATGCTAACGGCAACCTGGAACTGAGCAAATACCAGGGAACCAGCCTCGGCGAACTGCTCAACGCCCCCGGCATGAGATGGAAAGGCGCGGAAGAACTGCTGGCCTTGACACAAAAACTGCGCGACTTCCAGGGCATCCAGCCGGTAGCGCTGCCGGAAGGCTTGAACGCCGACCTGCGCCCCTACCAGCACGAAGGTCTGAACTGGCTGCAATTCCTGCGCGAATACCAATTCAACGGCATCCTCGCCGACGACATGGGGCTGGGCAAAACCCTCCAAACCCTTGCCCATTTATTGCTGGAAAAACAATCCGGGCGTTTGCAGGAACCCGCCCTGGTGGTCGCCCCCACCAGCCTGATGGGCAACTGGCGGCGCGAGGCGGCACGCTTCACCCCTGACTTGCGGGTGCAAATTATCCACGGTACTGACCGGCACAGGCATTTCGACAGCTTCGGTGATTATGACCTGATCCTCACCACCTACCCGCTGATGGTGCGCGATGAAGAGCAATACCTGAAACACATTTTCCATTACCTGATCCTGGATGAAGCGCAAGCGATCAAGAACGCCGCTGCCCGCACCACCCAGATCATTTACGGCTTGAAGGCAAACCATCGCCTATGCCTGACCGGCACCCCACTGGAAAATCACCTCGGCGAACTGTGGTCGATGTTCCATTTCCTGATGCCCGGCTTCCTCGGCCAGCACGACAAGTTCACCCGCCTGTTCCGCACCCCGATTGAAAAGCAGGGCGATGGCGACCGCCAGTGGCAACTGCGCAAACGTGTGCAACCCTTCATGCTGCGCCGCACCAAGGAATTGGTCGCCCATGAACTGCCACCCAAGAGTGACATCATCCGCAGCGCCACCCTGGAAGGCAAACAACGCGACCTGTACGAAACTGTACGACTGGCGATGGACAAAAAGGTACAGGACGAAATCAGCCGCAAAGGGTTCGCCCGCAGCCAGATCATGATCCTCGACGCCCTGCTCAAGCTGCGTCAGGTGTGCTGCGACCCGCGTCTGGTCAAGCTGGAAAAGGCTCAGAAAGTCAAACAATCCGCCAAGCTGGAATTGCTGATGACCCTGCTGCCGGAAATGTTGGAAGAAGGCCGCAAGGTGCTGCTGTTTTCGCAGTTCACCTCTATGCTGGCGCTGATCGAGGAAGAGCTGGAAAAAGCTGGCATCGTTTACAGCAAGCTAACCGGCCAGACCAAGAACCGCGACGAAGCCATTGCTGCTTTTCAGGAAGGCGACGCCAAGGTATTCCTGATCAGCCTGAAAGCAGGCGGCACTGGCCTCAATCTGACCGCTGCCGACACCGTGATCCACTATGACCCCTGGTGGAACCCGGCGGTGGAACAACAAGCTACCGACCGCGCCCACCGAATCGGGCAGGACAAACCCGTATTCGTCTACAAACTCATCACCGAAGACACGGTGGAAGAAAAAATCCTCAAATTACAGGAAAAGAAACAGGCGCTGGCGGACGGCCTGTATTCCGACAGCGAAACACGGGAAGGGGTACATTTCAGTTCCGACGACCTGATGGATTTGCTGAAACCGCTGGAGCAATAGTCTTGCCGCAGCGGGTACAACTGCCAAGCCTGTTTACTTCACAGTAACCTTGACAGTGAACTTGCCACTCCACGGGTCAGCCTTTTTGCATTCAACCAACTGGATTGCGTAATCACCCGCCAGAGTGGGTTCGACGGTTGCACGGCTATGGCAGGAAAGGTCCAGATCGTTGGCATTCTCACCTTTGGGATCAGTGATATAGATAGAGACAGTTCCGGCACTTTTCTTGTCCAGTTGCTCTACTGTCATGGTTTGGCCTTTACCTACTTCAATGACGAAGTTCTTTTCATCATCAAAACCGGATAGTTTGCCACTAACCACAGCGCTGACCGCGCCTTTGGCAAATTTGATGCGCTCTGCCGCTTTCTTGCTGCTTTTAGGCTTGGCGGGCTGCTTATCCCATGCGCAGACTTTGCCTTGCTTGCCAACCCAGCACGCACCATCGCGCTTGAAGTCCTCACCCAACAATTCCTGGGCATGGGATGCCTGCGACTTACCATTCCAGGACACGTTGGCATACCCGTCATCAAGCGTACCCAGATAAACAAAATACTTGTCGCCAAACAGACGGAAAGAGCCATCCTTGTCAGCATCGTACATGCAGGTACCCTTCAGGTAGGTTTTGCCTTTGACTTGCAACAGACAATCGACTTCACGGCCTTCAGCGCCTTTGCGCCAGTCATCGGCGTGGGCAATTGTCACCGCCACCGGAAAAGTTGCCATCAGCAACATGGCGACTGCTACTGATTTCAGCCCATTCCTCATAACAAACTCCCTCTTTTCAGTAAAAAAGATCACCAATGTACACTACAAGCTGTTTTGATGATTATCAATGTCAAACTTAGCTCACTTGGCCTGCATTCCCGCCTCCAGCGGATTACTGCTAAACTTCACCCCTTGATTTGCAGCCCCGGTCAGACATGAGCAAAGAGACGCAACACACCCCGATGATGCAGCAATACCTACGCATCAAGGCCGAATACCCCGACATCCTCTTGTTCTACCGCATGGGGGATTTCTACGAACTGTTCATGGAGGATGCGAAAAAAGCCGCAGCCCTGTTGGACATCACCCTCACCTCGCGCGGTTCCTCCGGCGGCGAACCCATAGCGATGGCAGGCGTACCCTACCATGCGGTAGAACAATACCTCGCCAAACTGCTAAAGCTGGGCGAATCCGTTGCCATTTGCGAACAGGTTGGTGACCCGGCCAAATCCAAAGGCCCGGTCGAACGCAAGATCACCCGCCTGCTCACCCCCGGCACAGTTACAGATGACTACCTGCTGGACGACCGCCGCGACAACCTGCTGATGGCCGTATGCGGGGAAAAAGGGGGGAAAACCTACGGTATCGCCTGCATCGACCTCAGCACAGGCCGCTTCACCGTGCAGGAAGCCGAGTCCGACACCACCCTGCACAATGAAATCGAACGCCTGCAACCGGCGGAAATCCTGCACGACGAAGACTGGCGGCCAGCCTTCTCCCGTAACCACCACTGCACTGCCCGCCCCACCTGGCATTTCGACCGCGAAACAGCCCAACGCCTGTTACTGCGCCAATTCGGCACTCACGATCTCTCCGGCTTCGGCTGCGACCATCTGCCGCTGGCCATCACCGCCGCCGGAGCCTTGCTCAACTACGTGCAGGAAACCCAGCGCACCGCCCTGCCCCACATCAACAGCCTGACGGTGGAGCTGAGCGACGAAGGCATCATCCTCGACGCTGCCAGCCGCCGCAATCTGGAACTGGAAAGCAGCCTCAGCGGCGAACACAAAAACACCCTGATTTCGGTGATCGACAAGACTGCCACCAGCATGGGCAGCCGCCTGTTACGCCGCTGGCTGAACAAGCCGCTGCGCGACCGCAACACCTTGCGCAACCGCCATCAGGCCGTTGGCACGTTACTGGAACAATACCGCTACGAAGACCTGCACAATACCCTGCGCGGTATCGGCGACATCGAACGCATCGCCAGCCGCATCGCGCTCGGTTCCGCCCGCCCGCGTGACCTGTCCACCCTGCGCGATTCACTGCATGTCCTGCCGCACATCCATGCGCAAATCCAGCCGTTGGATAACCCGCGTCTGCAAGCTTTATTGCAGGACATCAACCCGCACGCAGAACTCCGCCACCTGCTGGACAGCGCCATCATTGACAATCCACCGGTCGTGATCCGTGACGGCGGCGTCATTGCCAGCGGTTTCGACGCTGAACTCGACGAACTGCGCAACCTTAGCGAAAACGCTGACCAGTACCTGCTGGATCTGGAAACACGCGAAAAAGCCCGTACCGGCATCGACAAACTCAAAGTCGCCTACAACCGCGTGCATGGCTATTACGTGGAAGTGCCGCAAAGCCAGCTCAGCCGCATTCCCGCCGACTACATCCGCCGCCAGACCCTTAAGGGGGTGGAACGCTTCATCCTGCCGGAACTGAAAAAGTTTGAAGACAAGGTGCTCTCCGCCCGCGAACGTTCACTGGCGCGGGAAAAAGCCATCTACGAAGACCTGTTGCGCACACTGGCCGAACACCTGCTTCCGCTGCGCCAAAGCGCCCAAGCCATTGCCGAACTGGACGTGCTGGGCAATTTCGCCGAACGCGCCAGCACCCTCAATTACAACTGCCCCGCACTGGTGGAAGGCTCAGGCATCCAGATTGAAGGCGGACGCCACCCGGTTGTCGAACGCACCCTCGATGCGCCCTTCGTCCCCAACGACCTGTACATGGACTCACGCCGCCGGATGCTGATGATCACCGGCCCCAACATGGGCGGTAAATCCACTTACATGCGCCAGGTCGCGCTAATCGTGCTGCTGGCGCATATTGGTAGCTACGTGCCTGCGCAAACCGCCCGTATCGGCAACATCGACCGCATTTTCACCCGCATCGGCGCACACGACGACCTCAGCACCGGGCGCTCGACCTTCATGGTGGAAATGACCGAAGCCGCCAACATCCTCAACAACGCCACCGCCCACAGCTTGGTGCTGATGGACGAAATTGGGCGCGGCACCAGCACCTTCGACGGCCTGTCGCTGGCCTGGGCATTCGCGGAATATCTGGCGCGTGAACGCAAGGCTTTCACCCTGTTCGCTACCCACTACTTTGAGCTGACGGTTTTGCCGGAACAGATCAGCACCATCGTCAACGTCCATATCGACGCGATTGAACACGGCGACAAGATCGTGTTTTTACATGCGGTCAAGGAAGGCCCTGCCAACCAGAGTTACGGCTTGCAGGTAGCGCAACTGGCGGGCGTACCCAAACCCGTGATCGCTCAGGCCAGAAAGAAACTGGTATCGCTGGAAAAGCACAGCCAGCAAGCCCCGCAGCAAGGCCAAACCCTGCCGCTAATGTTTGGCACACCACCAGAACCTAAAGATGAAATCGCGGAAAAAGTGAAGGCCGCGCTGGAAGCCATCGACCCCGATGACCTGACCCCACGGCAGGCACTGGATGAGCTATATCAGTTACGGAGATTATTGAAAGGATAGGCGAATCTACCTCCCCCTTCCGGGGGAAGGGGTCGGGGATAGGGGTAACTCCCGCCATCAATTCGTCTTGGTCTTATCCTGTGAATCCAGCATCTTGACCAGCTGGTCAGCCGGACGGAAACCCGGGATCATCAGGCCATCCGCCGTCACCAGCGCTGGCGTGCCATTCACGCCCAGTTTCCGGCCCAGTTCAAAATCAGCCGCCACCGGGTTTTCGCATTCCTTGGCTTCGATGGTTTCACCACTTTTTACCTTGGTCATGGCTTCCTGCTTGTTGTCAGCACACCAGATATTCACCATTTTCTTGTAAGCCGGTGAACCGACTCCCGCACGCGGATACGCCAGATAACGGACTGTTACACCCTTTTCATTGAGGGCCGGGACTTCCTTGTGCAGCTTGACACAGAACGGGCAGTCCACATCGGTAAAGGCGTACAAGACATGCTTTTCCTCGCCCTTGGCCTTGAACTCGATGGTCTTGCCGACGTCAATGTCTTTCATGATGGCCTGACGGTCAGACGATCGGGACTCTTCCGTCAGGCTGGTTTTGGTCTGGGCATCAATCAGGTCACCGGCCAGCACATAGCGCGCATCCGCGCTGACGTAAATGATTTCACCGCCGAATTTAGCCTCGAAAATACCCGGCAACGGCGTTGACTTGAGGGAATCCGGTGCGCCACCAAACAAGGGTTTCATCTTTTCGCCAAGATCGGCTGGTACATCATCAGCCATCGCCCCATTGGCCAGCAGCGCCATGCCAACCACCGCGCCCAGAATCATCTTCTTGTACATCATCTCTTTAGTTCCTGAAATAAAAATGGATACTGCGAAATTGCTTATTGTTTAATCACATAGGCATAGTACATTACCATGCCTTACTGTAGTGTGTATACGTTTCCCCAGTTTGGATGGATGCAGCCGCAGCAAGTTCCCGCCTCAGCCACGCGGATGGTGTTGGCGGTGCAATTCCTGCAAACGCGCCTTTGCGACATGGGTGTAAATCTGCGTGGTGGAAAGGTCACTGTGGCCGAGCAACATTTGCACTACCCGCAAATCCGCCCCGTGGTTCAACAGGTGAGTGGCAAACGCATGGCGCAGGGTATGGGGGGAAATATGCCGCACCATGCCCGCTTCCGTCGCATAGCGCTGAATCAGCACCCAGAACATCTGCCGCGTCATGCCAGTACCACGGTTGGTGACAAATACGTGTTCATCCAGCTCCTTGCCTTCCACCAGCAGCGGGCGGGCATCGCGTAAATAGGTCTGCACCCAGTCGTGAGCCTCCTCGCCCATCGGCACCAGTCGTTCCTTGTTGCCCTTGCCGGTAATGCGGACTATGCCGTTTTGCAACATCATCTCCCCCAAACGGATACCCACCAGTTCGGAAACCCGCAAGCCGGTGGCGTATAGCAGTTCCAGCATGGCACGGTCGCGCAAGCCCAGCGGGTTGCCAGTATCCGGAGCCTGCAACAGTGCCTCAACCTCCGACTCCGCCAGCGAACCGGGCAACATCCTGCCCTGTTTCGGTGTTTCAATCTGAGCGGAAGGGTCATCCTTACGCAAGTTTTCCCGCACCTGCCAGCGGTAAAAACGCCGCAAGCTGGACAACAAACGGGCAGTCGAGGACGCTTTTGCCCCTTCGCGCACGCGGATAGCCAAGTATTCCAGCAAATCGCCACGGCTGGCTTGGTCAAGCGCCATTCCCCGCCCATCCAGCCAGTGGCATAACAGGCGCAGATCGCGTTCATAGCTGGCCAGGGTATTACGGCTCACGCCCCGCTCCGACCAAAATTCATCCAGAAAACGGTCAATTAATGCCTGATTCAGGCATTTTGAACGAATGATAGCGGCTGGGGATTTTTTTTCGGGTTTCATTGTCTTATCCGGGGAGAATGAAATTTAGGCATCCTCTATCCACATCCAAGGTACTAACAATAATGGCTAATAATGACTATCAGACCCTGTTGATGTCGCATTACATGCTGCGGGAATTCCAGGAGCAACGCAAGCAACAAGAAGAGGCATCAATGGAACCGCCAGCAGTAGGCGAATACCAGCACTTCCCCGATGAAGCGTTGGCTTACCCGATTTTCTCCAACCATGCGTGCGGGCAACAAAATGCCAGGGAATTGCTGGCTGTCGGCAGCGATACAAACTATGGCGAGCGGTGGCGGTTTTTCTACTCGCCTGACCCTCTGCAACTGCCCCATATCAATTACCAGCAACAACTGGAGCAGGAAGTAGCAGCATTGCAGCAACGCCTGCGCACCCTCAATTCCCCCCGCCTGATCCTGTTCGCCAGCATTTTTTTCATGGTCATTTTCCTAGTGATGCGTGGCCACTTCATACTGCCGGCCATACCGATCATTGCCCTGGCTTGGTATTGGTATGTGTCCGAAGTCAAAATCCACCAAACCCAGGCGCAATTGCGCCAACATCACCACGAATGGCAGGTACTGGCCAGCCAGACAGACAAGATAGCGCAACAGCTAGACAACTTGCCTCGCCCCGCCGGTCTGGAACACATGCAGCAGCAATACCAGCTGGCGGTAGAACACCTGTTCCGCAATACCTTGTTGCAGACACTGGCCCCACATGAGCTGGGCGATCTTGCCCTCACCCTCAAAAACCGCCAATGGGAAGGCTTCATTACCGAAAGTTGGGGCTACCTGCAAACACCGTTGGCAGCGCAATCCGGCAGCGCCATCAAGCATTTGCTGCTGGATGCCAACCATGTCAGCCTGAGCGCCTTGCAACCCGACCCACATGGGCGCAAGGGGCACAACCTGTACCGGGTGCAATACCTGCATGTGTGGATTCTGACCCAGCGTGGCCTGTTGATGGGGCAAGGCTACTACGACCGGGTAGCCAACCAGTTCCTGAGCGAGGAGCAGGAATTTTACCCTTATGCCCGACTGACCCATATCCATCTGGCGGAACAGCCCACGCCAGAATTGCCCGTGCTGCAGGAATGTCTGCCGGAGCGTATTTACCAGCGCCATTTCGGCCAGCCTGTCAGCATCCTGACAGTGGGTGCGGCGGACGGGAAAACCTACGAATGCGCATCATTGCCAGTCAGTGAACGCCCGTTCCGGCAAACGGAATGGCAAGACCGTTACGAGCTGGATGCTGACATGCAGCGGCTGAACCGCCGTCTGCATGAGCGTGTTTACGGCACGGCAACGATGGCTAGCTAGTCATCAACGCAGCAATTTTTTCGGCACTGGGGTGTTCGACCACCCCTTTCTCAGTCACCAGTGCATCCACCAGGGAGGCAGGGGTCACGTCAAAGGCAGGGTTCCATGCCTGGGTGTGATGGGCGGCAATCCGCTGTGTGGCGACGTTGAGTACTTCTTCCTGCGGGCGTTCCTCAATCGGGATGTCATCACCGCTAGCCGTACCAAGGTCGATGGTACTGGTTGGGGCAACCACCATGAGCTTGACGCCGTGGTAACGGGCATTGACCGCCAGGCTGTAAGTGCCAATCTTGTTGGCTACGTCGCCATTGGCGGCAATACGGTCGGAACCGACAATCACCCAGGAAACCTTGCCCTGCTTCATCAGGTGAGCGGCAGCGCCGTCGCATAACAAGTGGGCAGGGATTTTGTCCTTGGCCAGTTCCCAGGCAGTCAGGCGCGAGCCTTGCCACCACGGGCGGGTTTCATCAGCATACACGTGCTCAATCTTGCCGCTACTGTAAGCGCTGCGGATAACGCCCAGCGCAGTGCCATAGCCACCGGTTGCCAGTGAGCCGGTATTGCAGTGGGTCAGCACTGAGTGGGAAGGCTCGATCAGGGCGCTGCCCAATTCACCCATGCGGTAGTTGGCGTCAATGTCTTCCTGATGCAGGCGCTGGGCTAGCGCCAGCAGCGGCTCTTCGGGGTCACCTTGAACATTTTCCACCTCGGCACACATGCGCTTCAGTGCCCACATGAGGTTGACGGCGGTGGGGCGGGCGTTCCGCAAGGTTTCAATTTCAGCTTCCAGCCGGTTGCGCCAGTCGCTCGGATACTGCTTGTAACTCTTGCGGGCTGCCATCACCACCGCATAAGCAGCGGCAATGCCAATGGCCGGAGCACCCCGTACCACCATGTTGCGGATAGCTTCAGCAGTATCCTCCGCGCTGTACAATTGCACGAACTGCTCGTTATGTGGCAGTTTGCGCTGGTCGAGCAGCACCAGATGATTATCCTTCCATTCCACTGCACGGATCGAATCGTGTTGACTCATGAAGATTTTCAGCATAAATAGGTTGCTTTAAAGTGGCGATCTTACAACACCCAGATGGAAATTGAATTACTTATCATTCCCGAATGGATCATTACGGTCAATCCGGAAAACCAGGTTCTGCGACACCACGCTTTGGCTGTGAATAATAGCAGGATTGTCGGCATCCTGCCTGCCTCTGAGGCAGAAAAACACTACCGCCCGCGTAAAATTGTCGCTTTACCGCAACATGCCTTACTACCTGGGCTGGTCAATGCGCATACCCACGCAGCCATGGCGTTGCTGAAAGGGCTGGCTGACGACCTGCCGCTGATGGACTGGTTGCAAAACCACATATGGCCTGCCGAAGCACGTTGGGCGGATGCCGAATTCGTCCACGACGGCACGCAACTGGCGATTGCCGAAATGCTCCGCTCCGGCACGACCTGTTTCAACGACATGTATTTTTTCCCGGAAGCCACCGCGCAGGCCGTGGATGAAGCCGGTATCCGCGCCTGCATCGGTCTGATCGTCATCGACTTCCCTACTGCCTGGGGCAGCGGCCCAGAAGAATACCTGCAAAAAGGGCTTGCCCTGCACGACCAGTTGCTGGAAAAACCGTTGCTGACCACTGCACTGGCCCCCCACGCCCCCTACACGGTGTCGGATGAGCCACTCAAGCAACTGCTGCACCTGGCCTGCGAGATGGACATCCCCGTACACATGCATGTGCACGAAACCGCGTTTGAAGTCCAACAGGCGCAAGAACAGAACGGCGCGCGCCCACTGGAGCGGCTGAATCAGCTTGGCCTACTCGACAAACATTTCCTCGCCGTGCACATGACCCAGCTCAGCGAGGACGAAATTGCGTTACTGGCACAAAAAGGTACGCACGTCATTCACTGCCCGGAGTCCAACCTGAAACTGGCCAGCGGTTTCTGCCCGGCAGCGCAACTGTTGACGGCTGGCGTCAATGTCGCCCTCGGCACGGATGGCAACGCCAGCAACAACGACCTCGATATGCTGGGCGAAATACGCACAGCCGCCCTGATTGCCAAAGCCGTAGCGCAGGACGCCAGCGTCGTACCCGCCATGCAAGCATTGCGCATGGCCACCATCAACGCTGCCAAAGCTTTGGGGCTGGAGCAGGAAATCGGCTCGCTGGAAGTTGGTAAGGCAGCTGACATGATCGCCATCAACCTTGGTACACTGGAAAGCCAGCCGCTGTATGACCCGGTTTCACACCTGGTTTACTGCACCAGCCGTGATCAGGTTACCCATGTCTGGGTAGCAGGCAGGATGTTGTTGGAAAACCGCAGTCTGACCACACTGGACGAAACCGCCCTGATCGCCAAAGCCCGCCAATGGCGCAAAAAAATCGGAGAAACCCCATGACTAGCACAACCGCCAACGTCGACCCCAACGAAATCCGCAAATTTGAAGAACTGGCCTGGCGCTGGTGGGATCGTGACAGCGAATTCAAGCCCCTGCACGACATCAACCCCCTGCGCCTGAACTACATCGACGACCGTGTCCGGTTACAGGGCAAACAGGTTATCGACGTGGGCTGTGGCGGCGGCATCCTGGCCGAAAGCATGGCGCGGCGTGGCGCGCAGGTAACCGGCATCGATATGGGTGAAACCCCGTTATCCGTTGCCAAGCTGCACGCGCTTGAATCCAGGGTTGAAGTCAATTACCGGCAGATCAGCGCCGAAGCCATGGCGGAAGAAGCCCCCTGCCAGTTCGATGCTGTCACCTGCATGGAAATGCTCGAACACGTCCCCGACCCTGCATCCGTCATTGCCGCCTGCGCCCGCATGGTCAAGCCGGGTGGCGACGTGTTCTTTTCTTCCATCAACCGCAACCCCAAGGCATTCCTGCTGGCCATTGTCGGCGCGGAATACGTGCTTAACATGTTGCCCAAAGGCACGCATGAATACGGCAAATTTATCAAGCCCTCCGAACTGGAAGGCTGGGCGCGTTCCGTCGGGCTGGAACTGCGCAATATCTCGGGGATGACATACAATCCGCTGTTCCAGAGTTATCGTCTGGGGCGGGATGTTGATGTCAATTACCTCATGCATTTCAAAAAGGAAAACTGATTGATGCTTAATCTGAAAAGGCTGTTGTTGGCGTTGATGGCTGTGCTCATGGTCAGTGGCTGCGCCGTCCATTACGACGAGGTCTACCTGACCAAGGATGGCAACCCACGCCTGACAGCGCTTAGCCCCAAAATGAAAAAGCAGATGGATGAACTGACCGGAGCACTGATCGCCCTGGATCCAGCCATCATTGACCCGCGCGAAGCACAGGATGTCGCACATGACGCCTATGTTTACCCCATGTACCTGGCCAATGACTGGAACCTGACCTGGCCACCCCTGATCCACAACACCCTGCGCAATTCCAAGGAACGCAAGGCTGGCCTGTGCGTAGACTGGGCGCGCGCCATGCGGGCAAGGATGCGCAGCAAGCATCTGAAAACCTTTGACCTGTGGTGGGGCGTCGCCTACAAGGGCAACCCATGGCGCGAACACAGCACCCTGATCGTCACTGCCAAAGGCAAACCGTTTGCTACCGGCATCCTGCTCGACCCATGGCGCAACTCCGGCGACTTGTACTGGAGCACCATCCCGGATGACCTCCACTACCCCTGGAAATACTTTGAAGGCCCAGGCTAAGCCTGCTTGTGGAAGGTCAACACCAGCACATCCCGCCACGCAGGTTGTGCTGGGTCTGCGGGGCTGATTTCCGTCACGCCATGATAGACTGCATGGTCATTCACCAGCATCAAATCCCCCGCCTGCTCCAGTGAACCTTCAGCCAGCGGGCGCATGTCATTGCCGAAAACACAGCTGACCCCACCCCGAATATTTTGCCGATCCATCATCATGATGAGGATGTATTCCGCACCATCCTTATGCACACCCTCTGGCGTCGGCTTACCCAGCTGGTCTTCACGCGCCACGATGCGGAACTGGTGCGCCTGAATCCGCCACAACTGCGCTGGGCCACCTGAAAACTGGCTAGTCGTCCAGCGGATAATTTCCTTCAGTACCGGGTTTCGCAGGGTAGTCGGCAACCACTCGCGAAAATGCCGGTTAAAGCCGCCGTGCACCTGATTGTAGTGGGTGCTTTGGTAATGCGGCTCGTGCGGCAACACCTCCAGCTCAGCGTTTTTCCAGTGAAACACGGAATAGCGCCGGTAACGGTAGCTGCCACCATCACGCAAATAAGGATCAAGCAACAAACCATCCCAGCTTTGCCGGAAACGCCTGTAAGCCTGCCCCATGCGGCGGACAAGCTGCTGGTGCAGACAGCTGGTTTCACCCATTGCCATCATGAATCCTGGTTTTTGCAGTTGCGTATTCACTCGACCCACTTCAACGTTAATGTCTCATCATATTGTAATAAACCAATATACCATTGAACAGTTAACCCGGTGCATTGGCCAATACGGTGGCGCGCACTGGCGCTGGGTAGCCTTCAACCGTGCTGCTGCTGTCTGCCGGATCAAGAAAATCAGCCAGCGACTCGCCCTTGCTCCATGGCGTGCAGCGCTGTTCTTCCACTGTCGTTGTGGTGACATCCACTACCCGAATATGGGCGAAACCCAGCCTTTTCAACCACAATTCCAGCATGGGCACGGATGGGATAAACCAGACGTTGCGCATTTTGGCGTAGCGGTCGTGCGGCATCAGCGCGGTATGCTCATCCCCCGCCACCACCAGGGTTTCCAGCACCAGTTCTCCGCCGGCGCGCAGGGCGCGGCGCAGTTCCTGCAAATGCCCGAGAGGATCACGGCGATGATACAGCACGCCCATCGAGAATACGGTGTCGAAACCTTTCTGGTGAAAATCAGGCAGGTTTTCGCTTTTCAACGGCAGCATCCAAACTGGCAGCTGTTCTCCCGCATAATGCTTGATTAACTGAAACTGGGCCAGGAACAGCAGGGTCGGATCGATACCGATGACGGCTTCAGCGCCCGAGCCATACATGCGCCACATGTGATAGCCACTACCGCAACCGACATCCAGCACCAGCCGCCCGTCCAGCGGACTGAGGTAGGGAAACACCCGCTCCCATTTCCAGTCAGAGCGCCATTCGGTATCAATCGGGATGCCGAACAGTTTATACGGCCCCTTGCGCCACGGGATCAGGGACTTCAGGCTTCCCATCAACCGCTCTCGCACTGCTACATCCGTATCATTTTCTACACCAATCCGCATTGTGTTGCTGTTGAAATCTACACTGGAAGCCGATATTTCTGGCAAAGCATCCAGAATTGCCCGCCATTCTGCTTGCCTGCCGTGTGGGTTTTCTGCCGCAGCCTGAATTAGTTGAGCAGGCAAACTATCAAGCCATAGTGCAAGCCGGGAGGTTTGCAGAAAATGGGACACAGTTCCAAGCATATTGGCATTCATTCTTCAACGTGTGGCAGGGAAAGAGATACTACCCATTCATACCCACCGCTGACAACCGGCAGAATGGGCATCAGGGTTTACCCCTGTTTGTCATCCGCTTATTTTCCATACAAATTATAGACATATAAGTGACAACTCTTTTGCTTGCACTATAGTCTGTTAATTAAGCAAGAGGGAGATTTTGGCTATGTTCAATGTCATGGTGGTGGAAGATGTTGAGTCAACCTGCAACTGGATGCAGGTCTTGCTCGGCAAAGCATTTCCTGATGTGAAAGTAGTGTTTGGTCATACGCTGGCGGAAGCACGGGGACAGTTGGGCCAACAGTTTCTCGCTTTGGCACTGGTCGACCTTAACCTGCCTGACGGTAGTGGGCTGGAATTGATTCCGCATATTCGTAGGCACAGCCCGGAAACCAGGATTATCGTCATGACCATCTTTGATGATCACGAGCACATCTTCAACGCTATCCGCGCCGGGGCGATAGGCTATCTGCTGAAAGACCAGTCCGAGAAAATCCTGATCAACAAGCTGCGCGGCGTTATGGAAGGCGACCCGCCGCTATCGCCCCTGATTGCCCGCAAGATTCTGGAACAGGTACGTGACAGTGATCCGATACAGGAGAATCATGCAGTTAATCCTCCGCTGCATATCGACCTGAACCAACGCGAAGAAGAAATTCTGGTGCTGATCTCCAAAGGCATGAACCGCACGGAAATTGCCGAAATACTCTCCCTCTCGCCGCATACCGTCGCCCGCTACATCAAGGATGTGTATCAAAAGCTGGATGTTAGCTCGCGGGCGGAAGCAGCGATTATGGCCTGCCGGATCGGTCTGGTCAGGATGTCCTAACTCACGCAGGTATTCACAGCCTGCCGTAAACGTTGAAATTGGCTTTATGAATTGGCGACTTTCGCCCGTGCAGTTTATTGTTACTGTTCTAAGCGGGTTCCTGGTGATTGCAGTTCTGGTTATCTGGCAGGTGACAGATCAGCTATGGCTGGGGGTGCGTTTTGAAGCTCCCCCTGTCGGTGAGCAGGGCGGGCTGATTGTTGCCAAGGTTGATAAGAATGGGCCTGCTGCAGGAAAACTGGCGGTAGATCAGCGCCTATTAGCTATCTCGGATGAAAACCAGAGTATCGTTTTGCTGGAACGCTTACTGGAAGCGCCTGACGTGTTTCCGACTTATGCCGGGTTCAATGCTTTTCTTCAGGAGCAGCAACAGGCGGCAGAGATTTTGTCGTCCAAAACGGTCACTTTTCTGCTGGCGGATGGCAGTACTGTTGTCGTAAACCCGGAACCCCGCCACTCACCTGCCAGTATCCCCGGTCTTTATCTGCTTTACATCCTGTGTGGTTTTTTCTGTTGCGGGATGGGACTGTTGTTATGGTATTACCGTGCCGGACTGTTTGTCAGTTATCTGGTATTGGTGGCCGGAATCGGCACCCTGATCTATTACCTAAGCGTGGTTTTACAGTATCGGGAACTTGCCTTGCCGTTGGCATGGATGAAGGCTACTGCAGCTACCAGTATTGTTGGCACCAATCTGTTTGCCTGGGGGTATTTATCCATCTTCGCGGTTTATCCGTTGCGTGTGGCGAGCAACCGGGTTGTTTGGGGAATATTAGGTGTCATGACCCTGCTGACGTTTAATAACCTGGAACAGTGGGTTGACCTGCCACTCCATACCTATATGCTTCAGTTTCTTTTTGTTGGAATCGGAATATATTGGCTGCTGGTGTTGCAGTGGCGAGTTACGCGCAAACATCCAGTAGAGCATGCAACGGTACGTCTGTTCATTATGACGATGGCAGTGCCTTCGGTATTGATCATTTTGGTGTGGTTGGTTCCGATACTTCTGGGTAAACAGGCTTGGCTGTCGCATGAGTTTGCAAGATTGATTTTTGTGCCAATCGCTACTGGCTGGGCGATTGCAGTTTTCCGCTACCATTTGTTCAATGTTGAATGGTGGTGGTATGTGAGTGTTATGTGGCTGGTCGGGGTCACTGTTATTCTGGTTCCCTATGCCATTCTTGTCTATTTGTTCGATTTTGAACCTCTGTTAGCATTGAGCCTGACTTTATTGTCAGCCGTGTTCTTGTACTTTCCTGTAGAACGTAAAGTTATCCTTCGTGTTCGCCATGACTTACCAAGTTCAGCGGATGCTGCTGTCTCAACACTGGTTAAATGTTTGGGTAAGGCTTCGACTGATAAAGATATCCAAGAGATATGGCATAAAACTCTTGAGTATAATTTTCGGCCTATTTCTATTCGTCACGGCTCTGAATGGCAGAAACACGTCTTTTTTAAAGATGAAGGTGTATGTCTTTGTGTTCCTGATGTTGTGGGAGAGGGGTGTTATGAGCTGGAGGGTAAGCAACAAGGTGACTGGCTTTTCAATGAAAGGGATGTACAGGTTGCACAGTCTCTGTTTGAGCTGACTCATGCGATTCTGAAAGCCACCCACGCGCGTGAGGAAGCGACCCTGGCAGAGCGTACCCGAATCATGCGCGACCTGCACGATTCGCTGGGTGCCAAGCTGCTGTCGATGGCGCAGCGTTGTCGGGGGGTGGAAAGCGAAGACCATGCGCGCGAGGCGCTGCAAACCCTGCGGGATACGGTGCATCTTTCCACGACTGCGGAGCAGCTGGATTTGGCCGCTTTGTTGGGGGAATGGCGGGTGGAAACACGCGAGCGAGTGGAGATTGCCGATGCAAAACTGCACTGGAAGGTCGATGGGGTGGGTGAGGGTTTGTATCTCAGCTCGGCAAGGGTGTTGCTGTTGCGTAGTTTCCTGCGGGAAACGGTTAGTAATGCCCTGAAGCACGTGCGGTCTGAGAATTTGTATGTCCGGTTTGCAAGAGAGGATAACGTGCTGTATTTGTGTGTGGGGAATGATAGTGTTAGTGCCGATCCCACGAGCTGGAAACTGGGGTTTGGGTTGAGCCATTTACGGGATAGGTTAGTGCGGGCTGGTGGGGAACTAAAGATTATTCAGCGGCAAGTCGCGGGTGGGGGAACTGTTGACGAGATTTGGGCAAAAATTCCTTTATGACCCAAGTGGGTAACTCAGGTAGGGCTATTAAATTTATCGGACGAGGGTAATCTTTGAACTTCATGCGGTTGATCGGTCTATGAAGGAGTAAACCCAATGAAAAACTTTACCTGTAAATTTTCAACAAATGTCACCGGATATAAGTGGGAGAACTAGACCATGAAAGCGACACGGGTGGGTGGTATGTTACTGTCGGGTTGTCTGATGTCAATACAGGTTTTGGCAGAGCTGGAATACCAAGGGCAAGGTGGCTGGCGTACCAGTGATGGGCAAGGTGGCTGGGCGCAAAACGATATGGGCGAGAACCTGTTTAACATCGGTATCGCGGCTTGCAAGCAGACTTGTGAGGATGACAACGCTTGTAAGGGTATCGAATACGTTTCTGATCCTGCGGGTTGGCAAGAAGCGGGAATGCAGGTTTTCAACAAGTGTGAGATTCACCATGACGCTTATGCACATTGTGACAGTAACGCGGGAGGTCGGGGTTCTGACGATGACGGTTGCTGGGTAAAGAAACCCAAACCTAATTTCCCTAATGGACCTGATGACGTTACACCTAAAACTGGCGGACTTAACGATACGGGTATCATCAAATATGGAACTACTACGGCATCTTCCCGCCTGCAAGAAGATGCCAGCTCTGGTCGAGATCGAACACTTAGGGATGACAGTGACGGTCATGCCGGGTTCAGTTTTATCAAAATTAGTAGTAGTGGGCAGGTATTAGCTGCTGACGTAGCAGACTGGAGTTGTGTCAAAGACAATGTCACGGGTCTGCTGTGGGAAAAGAAAACAGAAAATGGTTTGCATAGCAAGGGCTGGTCGTATGCCTGGTATGAACCGGATAGCAGTAAAAACGGAGGTGACTCTGGTGATCTAGGACCTGCTGGCAATGATTGCGGCTTGTCCGATAATTGCAATACCTGGGAATACGTCAAGGCAGTAAATGAAGAAGGCTTGTGTGGCAGAAACGATTGGCGGTTGCCAACTCTGGAGGAACTCAATTCCATCGTTAATTTTGGTACTCGTTCACCAACTATCGATCTCAAGTATTTCCCCAATACACAAAAAGAATTTCATTGGAGTTCAGATACGGTGCCTGATGCGAGAAATAACTGGAGAGCTACCGCAGCGGGTGGTACCGGTTTTAAAGATGGCTGGAGTGGTGCTACGCCTAAGCGAAATATTAGTACCGATTTCAAAGCTGTCCGCTTGGTTAGTGGGCAATAAAGGAGTAACAACATGAGTCTGTTTAATAATGGAAGATCATGGATTGGAATAGTGTTGAGTTTAAGCTTGCTGCCATTGGTTAGTCACGCGCAGGAATGTCTGTCAAATGTCGAACGAAGTACACCCACTAGTCGTTTTACCCTGCACGATGACGGTACTGCCACTGACAATCGAACAGGGCGAACCTGGAGGAGATGCAATGAAGGTGAAACTTGGAATAGGTCGACAAAAGCTTGTGTAGGTGCTTATAAAACTTATACATGGAAAGACGCACTCTTGCACGTAAAAGCGCTTAATGCTGCTGGTAGGGGAAATCCGGTTGGCAACTGGACGACAGAAGTATTAGAAGCGTCTCCAGATACTGAATGGCGCTTACCCAATATCAAAGAGTTACGGTCGATCATCGAGGTCACTTGTGTGGAGCCGAGTGTCAATCTTGCTGTTTTCCCGACCACGCCCGTTACGGTCGCCTCAACCAAACCAGACAACTACCCGCTTTATTGGTCTTCGTCACCCGCTAAAGATAAGGAAAGAGAAGCTGCATGGGCGATCTATTTCTCTGACTTGCCAACCAATGCAATTAATGGGGAATCAAGCGAGTGGAATAGAAAAGATACACGCTTAGAGCAGAACGGCAAGTTGTTGATTCGGTTAGTAAGAGACTAAGCCAAAGCGCTATCTGTTTAAACTCATATGAGTAGCACAGATGGGTCTGTTTATTGAGAAGTAGTTAGATAATATTGCGACGTTACAAGTTCATTGGTCATGTCGTGTTTAGGAAAAAATTGTCATGAATATTTTAAAGCTTATATTGTTTTTTACGTTCTTGATCCCCATTCAGAGTTTTTCTGAAGTCGTCAGGCTATCCGATAGCACAGGGAATGTAGTTGATAAGTTATCGGCAATACCCGTCAATAGCCATATTCTGGTGACGACAGCCAAAGAAGGTGTAGGTGGGAATCTGCTATTGCAAAGCTGGAGGGTGGATGATGATGGCAGTATGACTGAGCGTGATTCAATTGCTGCTGGAGCTGTTACTGCCATTGATACGGTTTTGGTTAGTCCTGGCAAAATAGTTAGTGCGGTACGGCAAAATGACAGCAATTTAAAAGTTATCGCTTGGTCAGTTGGTTCGGGAGGTGCTATAGATCGTTTAGGCTCTGAAAGTGCAGGTAATGTTTCTGCATTAGCAGTATCCAGGTATGCGAACGACAAGTTTGTAATAGCTGCGAAAGACGGGGCAGGTGAGCTGAAGCTTATTTCCTGGCAAATACGCGCAGATGGCTCTGTTATTCGACTGGGTAGCAGTTCGGCGGGTGCTATCAAGGATGTAAAGCTGGAATATGTTGGTGCAGACAGAGTCGTCACCGGCGTAAAAATGATGAATGACAAGCTAAAACTGATTTTGTGGCGAGTTGCTGAAAATGGCAGTATTGAAAGGTTAGCTGATAGTGGCGATCAAGCCGGAGAAATCGGTGATGTTGACTTGCGTGCGGTATCTCCTCAGTTTCTGGTGTCAGCTATTTCAGAAAAAGCCAATGAAAATTTGAAGCTAATTACCTGGGATGTAAGCAACACTAATATTAAGCGACTGGCTTCGGTTGCTGCTGGAAGCGTTAGTGGTTTATCCATTTTTTCCAAAAATCAGGGGAATTTTGCTGACTTGTATACTGCCGTAAAAACGAAGGATAAAAGTGCGCTGAGTCTGATACTCTGGTCTTTTAATGGCGATGATTATTTTCATAAAACGACAGACAAGGTTTTCTTGGATAGAATAACAAGTACATCGGCAGGTCAGATTGGTCTTGTTGATGTGAGCTATATGTATGATAAAGATGTTATTGTAACTGTGGTGAAAGATTCGCAGGGTTTTATGAAATTGATTTCCTGGCGTTATATTCCTCCTCCTCCGGCTGAATAAAAGTTTCCAGCAAATCCAGAAACCCAGATGTGTATCGGACTTCGTTTTCAGTGGGAAGGTAAATTCAACCTGCACAGCGAAGGCGATCCTTAAGTAAGTAGCTATCAAAGATTATGAGAAAAATTCTTCATGGGAATTTCTAAAGAGCCAGAATTATTTATAGTCTTAAATGGGTAAGTCAGTTGGGAGCTACGAAATCTGCCGAACGACAAATGAGAGTAATCTCGAGCCTTATCCAATCTATCAATCCATAAAGGAGTAAATTCAATGAAAACATTTACCTGTAAATTCTCAGTAATGTCCCTGTTTATTGCCATATTGGGTACGGCTTCCGTAACGGCAACGGCCGGCGTAGTCTGCAAATGCGGAGATGCATACAGCATCAGGCTGGGAAAATGTTATGAGGTAGTCGCCAAGAATGTAGAGAGCAAATATCGTAGCGATAAGGGTTGTTCAAGCTTAGGTGGAGATACATACGACAAAGAATATACCCAGTGCCTTAAAACTTATAAACCTCAACAGGGGGAATAGTAAGTACATGAGCCAAAGTTTTCGCGTATTCCATTCTCATAACTCATTGAATTTCAATGTACCGAATGCACGAAAACTTTTTTCTGGTTACTTAATTCACTATTGTTCATCCCCCTCATCGTCTCGATCTTACTACAGATGACAGATCAACGAGTTATGCGGGAAACGAGGCGGCTTTAGCGGAGGGGGCTGAACAACTACTTTAGGAGAGTAGTAATGAAAATATTAGCTTTGCTAGTGGGTATCGCATTGACAGCGACTTTTACTGTTCAGCCCGTAATAGCTAAAAGATTTTCTGATGGTGGTAATTTTGCCGCCCCAGGTATTGATGGAGGGAGGAAAGAAGGAGGAGACTACGCTGAATGTTTTCCTGCGGATAGTGCGCGCTGTGATGAATTCGTTACGTCATGTGATAACGATGATTGCGGCGTTGGTAGTGTGGAGGGGAGTGGTGTTTCTTGCTCTTGTCCTGATGGTAAAATAGCTCCCCGGGTTCCAGATAAGTTTCGCTCTCCTCAGTAAGAGTTCGTAGATTTCGTCGGATAGATAGGGGGCGAAATGAATTTCGGTAGTGACTGGCTTGTAATCAGTCCTTCACTGCTAGCAAAGAGGCAAAGTTAAGCCCTTGGAACCATTTCACAACCTGCCTAAAACCAGCCGACTGCAAACGCTCAACATGTTCTTCAAACGTATCAGGAACCAGCACATTTTCCAGCGAGGAACGCTTCTGGCTAATTTCCAGCTCGCTGTAACCATTGGCACGCTTGAACTCCAAGTGCAGATCGGTCAGCAAAGCCTGTTCGGTGGCATCAGCAAAGCGCAGCTTTTCCGACAGCACCAACACGCCACCAGGGCGCAGACCTTGGTAAATCTGGCGCAACATCTCCAAACGGTCATCGGGTTTGAGGAATTGCAGGGTAAAATTCAGCACCACCACCGAAGCGTTTTCCAGCACGACATTCTGGATGTCGTCGCAAACCACCTCGAAGTGACCATCAGGCAAGCGGCGCTGGATGATCTGTTCACAACGGCTGGTCATGGCACTGGAATTATCCACGCATACAAAACTAACACCCGGCACACGGATTTGAGAAGCCATCGACAAAGTTGCCGCCCCCAGCGAACAGCCAAGATCATAAATCCGGCTATCCGCCTGGGCATAGCGGCGCGCAAGCACGCCCAACAAGCTGATGATGGTTTCATAGCCGGGGACGGAACGGCGGATCATGTCGGGGAATACGTCCGCCACCGCTTCAGTAAAAGCGAAATCCGCCACCAGCCCATGTGGCTGGGCGTAGATGGAATCGCGTTTCATTGCCGCCTATGCCGTCCCGCCTGGCCAACTCGCATCGGCAGGCTGACGCGCCAGTTTCAGGTGTTCGCCAGTACGTTGCCCCGCGTCCGGGCCAAGGTAGTACAGGAATGGCCCTACCAACGCAGCTGGCTGGGCAACGCTATTCGGATTTTCGCCAGGGTAATTCAGCACGCGCATACTGGTACGGATCGGTCCGGTATCGACCGTATTGACGCGGATGAAATGCTTGGGGTCGTCGTATTCCGCCGCCAGAATGTCGCAGTAGGCATTCATGCCCGCCTTGGCCACACCGAATGCGCCGAAATACGCCTTGTTGGATTCATGCGCCGCAAACACGATAGACGCATCCGGCGCTGCTTCCAGCATTGGCAGCACTGCGCGGGTCAACAGGAAATTAGCATGCAGGTTCACCATAATCATTTTTGACCACATTTCGGCGTCATAATGTTTGATCGGGGTAAAAGCGGATAGCCACGCCGCGTTCAGCACCACGCCATCCAGCCGCCCGAGTTGTTCGCGGATATTATTAGCCAGATCGTCGTAATCCTTGGCGGTAGCGCCCTGCATGTCGAGGGGGTAAATGGCCGGTTCCGGGTAGCCTGCATTGACGATTTCGTCATAGGTTTCCTCGGCATGACGCACTTCCTTGTCGAGCATAACAATGGTCGCACCGAATTGGGCACAAGCCTTGGCGATGGCCTTGCCCAGCCCTGCCGCCGCCCCTGTCACCAGAATCACGCGCCCTTGCAATGCGCCTGCCGCAGGCACATAGCCCAGTAAATCTTCCTGCATTCCTGTCTCCGCTTGGGGTCAACCTGAAAAGGGGTAGAGTTTAGCGCTTATCACAGCAGTGGAGTAGGAGAAAGGTCAAAAAAGAGCGGGACACCCCCCTGCCACTTTCCCCAACCCTCAGTCAAGCCGCCAGCAAATATTGGGAAGCTAGCACGCCCTGATTGACAACGCCCAGAGCAATGAACAGACATCCCCCTGTTTTGGTAATGCTGTGAAACCAGTCTTACAATATAATAGTATGCAAAATAACCAACAGTATCAGGAGACCCACCATGCCCATACTAGGCGGCTTACTCGTTCTCATCCAGATCGCCTTTGCCATTCACGTCATCCGCAGCGGGCGCGAAATGTATTGGCTTTACCTCATCCTGTTCTTGCCCGGTATCGGCTGCGCAATTTATTTCTTCACCCAGGTCATGCCGGACATGCAGAACAACTACACTGTCCGCAAGGCTGGCAATCGCCTGCTGAAAGCCATGGATCCCGCGCGGGAATTACGCCACCGCAAGGATGAGCTCGAAATCGCCGATACTGTCGAGAACCGTGTCAAACTGGCGGATGAGTGCATAGAAGCAGGTTTTCACGATGAAGCCATCAACTTGCTGCAACGCTGTCAGCAAAACGGGCATGACGACCCCGACATCCTACTGAAACTGGCGCAGGCACAATACGGGGCAGACCAGTATCAAGCCAGCGTCGACACCTTGGACACCCTGATTAGTACTCACCCCAATTTCCGTTCCCATGATGGGCATCTGCTGTATGCGCGCGGCCTCGAAGCGCTCGGAAATATTCCGCAGGCGTTGGAGGAATATCAGGCACTAGCAACCTCTTTCCCCGGTGAAGAAGCACGCTGGCGCTATGCACGGTTACTGCAACAGCAAGGCCAAAACGGGCGGGCACGGCAAGTGCTGGAAGAAATTCTGCTGCGCGTAAAACGCGCCCCCAAGTACTACCGGCGCAAGGAGCAGGAGTGGGTCAAGCAGGCAGAGCAAACACTGAAAGACACACGCCCCCCCTCAGCATAATTTTGCCGTTATTGGCAGCGGTAGCCGCTATGCCATGCTTTATAAGTAACCTTTTTTTTACATAAGACAGAATATGGGGTTCGCAGGGGAAAAGGATGAAATGTACCGATTCAGGGTTAATAGGCCAGCAACCGTTTGGGAGCCAGCACGCCGTTGCCGCAAACCCCCAAGCCAATAAACTCACCGGATTCGCTGTAAAAGCGCATCAGCGCGGCATCTGCCGGAACCGGCTCCATCCGTACTTTCTGCCCTTGGCGCAAACGCAGTATGGTTGCTTTTGACAAAACCAGCGCTGGCAGGTGCGGCACAGCGCTGTCCAGCGGCAGCAGCACGGCATCCAACGCTTCCCGCCCCTGTCCCACCAGCGCCCGCAGACTTTCCAGCGTATGCATGGGTAAGCCGCCAAATGGCTCCACCGACTCACGCCGCAGCATCGACACATACGCGCCACAGCCGAGCGCTTCGCCTATGTCTTCCACCAAAGTGCGGATGTAGGTTCCCTTACTGCAAGCCACATCCAGTGTCAGGGTGGTGGCAGTACGCTCCAGCAATCGCAAGGAATGGATGCTCACGGCTCGGGCTTCCCGTTCCACCTCCACGCCTTGGCGCGCCAGCTTGTATAGCGGCTGACCATCCTTTTTTAGCGCGGAATACATCGGTGGGATCTGCATGATATCGCCCCGGAAGCGCGCCAACACAGCTTCGATGGCAGCGTCGGCCAGTTCCGGAACCGGGCGCGGATTGACCTTTTCACCCTCGGCATCGCCCGTGGTGCTGGTATAGCCCAAGCTAGCCGTCGTGACATAACGTTTGCCGGAATCGAGCAGGAAAGCGGAAACCTTGGTAGCCTCGCCAAAACAGACCGGCAACATGCCGGACGCAAGCGGGTCAAGGCTGCCGGTATGCCCGGCTTTTTCCGCCTGAAACAGGAAACGTGCATCCTGCAACGCCTTGTTGCTGGACACGCCCAACGCCTTATCCAGCAGCAGGATACCGTTGAGCTTACGGAACTGGCGGCGGCTCAATCTTCGGCCGCACCATTGCCGCCACCCTCGCTGCCATGACGGTCGGAAGCAACGGCCTTGTCGATCAGGGCAGACAACACATTGCCACGCGACTGGGTGTCGTCGTAGAAAAAGTGCAGGGCAGGCGTCACCCGAAGTTTCATCATGTGACCCAATTCATGGCGCAGGAAGCCGGCAGCATGGTTGAGCGCTTCCTGCGCCTCCAGGCCATGCTCGGCTTGCAGCACGTCGAACCACACCTTGGCATGGGCAAGATCTTTGGACACTTCCACATCCAGTAGTGTGACCATGCCGACGCGCGGGTCTTTCACCCGGTCGCGCACCAACATGGAAAGCTCGCGGTGGATTTGTTCGGCTACCCGGTCAGTGCGGGCGTAGCCGTGATGCGAATGGCGGGCTGGCATGGGTTAGAGCTTCCTCGCCACTTCGATGCGTTCGTAGCATTCAATCTGATCGCCCTTGCGCACGTCGGTGTAATCCTTGATCGCGATACCGCACTCAGTACCCATCGGCACTTCCTTGACATCATCACGATGGCGGCGCAGGGATTCGAGTTCACCCTCGAAAATGACCACGTTGTCACGCAATACGCGAATCGGGTTGCCACGCTTGACAGAGCCATCCACCACCAGACAGCCTGCTACTTGGCCGAAGCCGGAGGCACGGAACACGTCGCGGACTTCCGCGATACCCACGAAGACTTCGCGGACTTCAGGCGACAACAAGCCGCTCATGGCTTCCTTCACGTCGTTGAGCACGTCGTAAATGATGCTGTAGTAACGGATTTCCACACCTTCATCGGAAGCTGACTTGCGCGCCGTAGCGTCCGCCCGCACGTTGAAGGCCACGATAATGGCCTTGGAAGCGGCAGCCAGATCCACATCGCTTTCATTGATGCCGCCGACACCGGAAGACAATACCCGGACTTCGACTTCATCGGTGGATAACTGGAGCAATTCGCTGCGGATAGCTTCCACACTGCCCTGTACATCGGCCTTGACCAACAGGTTGACCTGGGCACGCGTACCTGCCTGCATCTGACTGAACAGGTTGTCGAGCTTGGCGCTGCTTTGGGCGGCAAAACGGCTGTCGCGCTGCTTTTCGCGGCGCAGCTCGGCAATTTCCTTGGCCTTACGCTCATCGGTGAGTACAACGACTTCATCGCCAGCCTCGGGCGCTGCTGACAAGCCCAGCACAGAAACAGGGATGGAAGGCCCAGCTTCCTTGACCGGACGCCCACGCTCGTCAAACATGGCACGCACACGGCCATACTCGGTGCCGCACAATAGCAGGTCGCCCTTTTGCAGGGTTCCCTTACGCACCAGAATGGTGGCTACCGCACCACGGCCTTTTTCGATACTGGCTTCGATGACGTTGCCTTGCGCAGGTGCTTCAACCGGCGCACGCAGTTCCTGGACTTCGGCAACCAGCAGCAAGGTTTCCAGCAATTCATCGATGCCTTGGCCGGTTTTGGCGGAAACGCGCGCTACCGGCACGTCCCCCCCCCATTCCTCGGTCAATACGCCGTTCTGGGACAATTCGCTCAATACCCGCTCAGGATCAGCTGCCGGTTTGTCAATCTTGTTGATCGCCACCACCAATGGAACACCCGCCGCCTTGGCGTGCTGGATAGCTTCCTTGGTTTGCGGCATAACACCATCATCTGCTGCCACGATCAAAATCACGATGTCAGTTACCTGAGCACCACGCGCGCGCATTTTGGTGAAAGCTGCGTGACCCGGCGTATCCAGAAAAGTGACCGTGCCATGGTCGGTGTCAACATGGTAAGCACCGATATGCTGGGTAATGCCGCCCGCTTCACCTGCTGCAACGCGGGTTTCACGGATGTAATCCAGTAATGAGGTCTTACCGTGGTCAACGTGACCCATGATGGTTACGACCGGCGGACGCGGCGACTCCTCGTATTCGGCATCCTGATCGATCATCGCCGCCAGCATGGAAGCGTCATCCATTTCCTGCATTGGCTTGGCCTTGTGACCCAGTTCTTCCGTTACCAGAATGGCTGTATCTTGGTCAATGGACTGGTTAATGGTCACCATCATGCCCATTTTCATCATGGCCTTGATGATTTCAGTGGCGCGGATAGCCAGCTTTTGCGCCAAATCAGATACGATAATGGTAGGTGGAATTTCTATCTCACGGATAACCGGAGCAGTCGGCTTTTCAAAGCCATGCTTGGCCTGTTGGCGTAAATCCGGTTTGCTGACTTCCCGTCTGCCGCCTTTCTTTTTGCCAGCACGGTTACCCGCCGGAACATGCAGTTCTTCACGGCTACGACCACCTACTTTCTTGACCACTTTTTTGACAGACTTTTTATCGCCACTACGGTCGGATTCACTATACTTGTCTGTGCTGGCTTCCTGCTCAGGCTCTGGCGCACTGCTGTCAGCAACCTGACGCGGTGCCAGCGACTGCTTGGGCTTGGCTTTGGAAGGCCGACGCTTCAGGGCCGCCGCAGCCTCTTCCCGCGCGGCAGCGGCAACAGCTTCACGCTGCTCCCTTGCACTCAAGTTTTCGCCAACAGCTGGTTCAGCAGCTGCCGCTTCAGTGGCGGGAACGGTTTCGGTGGGTGCTTCAGTGGTGGGAACGGTTTCAGTGGTGGTAGCTGTTTCATCCGCACCCCCAACAGATTGTTCTTGTGCTGGCGCATCAGTCATTACGGTCGCTTCAGATGCCATCTCAACAGCAGGAGCCGATATCGGTTCCGCGTGCTCTTCAATCTGCGGTACGGCGGGGAGTTCTTCTTCCTGCGCTGCTGGCTCAGCAACAGCCTGGCGCTGCTGTTCAAAACGCTGCGTTTCCCGTTGGCGACGCTCCTGCTCCGCTTTCTGGATGAGGGCTTCCCGCGCTTTGCGCTCAGCTGCCATTTGGCGTGCCAGCTCCTCGGTGCGGCTGGTACGCGCTTCCGGGGCAAAGGTTTGCCCACCTGACCCGGCAGGTTTGTCCGTGTCAGTGGAAATGGTTTTCTTGCGCCTGACTTCCACACTGACGGTTTTACCGCGCGTACCTGGGCCAACCGTCATTTCACTGGTGGAACGACGTTTGAGGGTAATCTTGCTGCCACCACCAGCAGGGGCGGCAGATGCACCCTGGCGAATATGCGCCAACAAGGTTAACTTTTGCGCATCGGTAATCCATGCGTCAGGGCCATCAACGTGAATCCCGGCATCCTGCAATTGCTTGAGCAGGACTTCAACGGGAGCATTGACTATCTCGGCAAGTTTTTTGACTGCTATGTCCGACATTACTTTCCTCCCGCAGAATCAGGCTTCTGCACTCTCATCCGACGCGAACCAAGGTTCCCGTGCTTTCATTATCAAGCTGGCGGCACGGGTTTCATCAATCCCGGCCAGTTCCATTAATTCATCCACTGACTGTTCGGCCAGATCTTCCATGGTGCAAACACCACTATTGGCCAGTTTGAAGGCCAGTTCATCATCCATGCCCTCCATGTGCAACAAATCTGCCGCCGGGAGGTGAGTATCCTGGGATATGGCCTGGGACAACAGGGCTGTTTGGGCACGGTCACGCAACTCATTGATAATGTTTTCATCGAAACCTTCGATTTCCATGAATTCTTCAATCGGTACGTAGGCAACTTCTTCCAGAGTGGAGAAGCCTTCTTCCACCAGAATAACCGCGACTTCCTCATCAACATCCAGTTTTTCCATGAACAGGTTGACGATAGCCTGCTGCTCAGCCTGGGTCTTGGCTTCGGCGTCTTCCACGCTCATCACGTTGAGTGTCCAGCCGGTCAGTTCGCTGGCCAAACGCACATTTTGGCCGCCACGGCCAATCGCTTGTGACAGCTTGTCGGCATCCACACCGATGTCCATGGTCTTGGTTTCTTCATCGACCACGATGGAAAGGACTTCCGCCGGTGCCATGGCGTTCATGACATAGGTGGCGATGTCCTCATTCCACAACACGATATCGACGCGCTCCTTGCCACCCAACTCGTTGGTGACGGTCTGGATACGGGAGCCGCGCATCCCGACGCAAGCGCCAATCGGGTCAATATTGGGCAAATTGGCGTGCACCGCGACTTTGGCTCGTGAACCCGGGTCGCGCGCCGCACCCATGATATCGATCATTTCCTGGCTGATTTCAGGTACTTCCAACTTCATCAGTTCAATCAGGAAATTCACGTCGGAACGGCTGATAATAATTTGCGGGCCACGCGCATCCTGGCGGATTTCTTTCAGGAAACCACGCACCCGTGCACCGACATGTAACATTTCACCCGGCACCATTTCTTCGCGCGGAATGAAGGCTTCAGCATTTTCACCCAAGTCAAGGATAACACCTTTGCGGTCGGCACGTTTGACCACGCCCATGATCAAATGGCCGATGCGGTCGCGATAAGCAGACACCACTTTTTCGCGTTCGGCCTCGCGCACCTTGGCGACAATGACCTGTTTGGCCGTCTGGGCAGCAATACGGCCAAATTCAACGGATGGAATCGACTCTTCGATATAGTCGCCGATTTCTACATCCAACCCGCGATCCTTGGCGTAACTGAGCAGAATTTGACGCTCCGGGCTTTCAAACTCAGGGTCTTCATCATCCATGACCTTCCATCGGCGGTAGGTTTCATAGTCACCGGTTTGCCGGTTGACGGCAACACGCGCATCCATACCCATGCCATAACGCTTGCGGGTGGCCATGGCGAGTGCAGTCTCAACCGCCGAGAAAATCAGTTCCTTGCTGACGCTTTTCTCATTGGAGACTGCATCAACAACATAGAGGATTTCTTTGTTCATGTGTGCTTACCGCCCTTACGCTGAGGTCGAATATCCAGTACCAACCTTCCCCGGTCGATCAGATCGTAGGGAATTTCATAGGTGACGCCTTCTACCTGCATGGCAATCCGGTTGTCATCAACATCCGTCAGTGTGCCGACAAAGTTGCGCCGTTTTTCCACCGGCATACGGGTACGCACCTTGATTGGCTGGCCAGTGTAACGGGCATAGTGCGCCGGGATGAATAACACCCGGTCAAGTCCAGGCGAAGATACTTCAAGAATATAGGCAACAGGAATCAGGTCTTCCACATCCAGCGCTGCACTCAACTGGTTACTGACACGCCCGCAATCATCTACAGTAATACCCTGATCAGAATCAATGAAGATACGCAGCAGGGCGCTCTCTTTCTGCGGGCGGTATTCATACCCCCACAAGTCATAACCGAGACCGGTTACCGTTGTATTGATCAGTGTATCCAGTTGTTCTTGCATCAGTTTTTTTCGTGCCTTCCTGTGCGTAGATAATAAAAAAGCCCCTGATAGGGGCCTTCTTGTATTTGGTAGCGGGGGCAGGATTTGAACCTGCGACCTTCGGGTTATGAGCCCGACGAGCTGCCAGACTGCTCCACCCCGCATCAGAGGTGTGAACTATAGAGAAAACCGGCTGGACTTGCAAGGGCAATATTAACGGAATTTGAAATTAGCGGATGTGACGGTAGATAAAGCCCGGAAAGGCAAACACCATGAACAGGAACAAAGTCACCCAGTAAAACTCCCAGTCCTGCGTATGCAGGGAACCGGTCACCCGCTGCTCCAGCAACAAGCCTAGCCCCCCTGCAATGGCATACAAGGCCAGCCATTCAACCAGCCGCACCCACACCGGCTTATGTTCACATTGCAGTATCAGGAAACAGCGCTGGCTCAACCACGGCAGGTTGGCCAACAGCAAGGCAATGGCGAGGAAACCCCATTGCAGGACAGACAAACTCATAAGCGACTGGCGACCATGGCAGCGGAACAAATACCCATCAGTGCGCTCGGGAGGATTCCCAACAGCACCATGAGCACGCCATTAACGCTGATCAACACATTAAAATCAAGTTCTGCCCGGATAGGTGCGGCATGTTCCGGCGGCTCATCAAAATACATCATCTTGATGGCACGCAGGTAATAGAACGCCCCCACCACCGACATGACCACCATAAACACCGCTGGCCACAGATAGCCCGCCTGCATCACAGCCTGGATAATGGAGAGTTTGGCGTAGAAACCAACCGTTGGCGGAATCCCCGCCATGGAAAACAGGAACAGCATCATGAGGAAGGCATACCATGGGTTGCGCTCATTCAAGCCCTTGATGTCATCCAACGTTTCTGCCTCCACGCCATCCTTGCCTAACAGGATCAGGATACCAAAACCGCCCGCCGCCATCATCGCGTAAGTAATGGTGTAAAACAGGGCAGCCCCGTACCCTTGCGTGGTTCCGGTCAGCGCCCCCATGAGGATGAAACCCATGTGTGCAATGGTGGAGTAAGCCAGCATCCGTTTTAGGCTGAACTGGGCAATCGCCACCAGATTACCCAGGAACACCGACAACAGGCCAAATACCAGCAGCAACTGCGCCCAACCCGGCTGGGCACTACCCATGGCTTCCGCCAGCACCCGTAGCAACATTGCCAGCGCCGCCACTTTCGGCACGCTGCCAAGGAACATCGTGACAGCCGTCGGCGCGCCCTGATAAACATCCGGCACCCACATGTGGAATGGCACAGCCCCGAACTTGAAGGCAATCCCCGCTACAATGAACACCAGCGCAAACAGCAATGGGGTATTTTGCATGACATTCTGGGAATTGACGTATTCCAACACGCCAGCAAACTCCAGCCGCCCGCTTAGGCCATACAGGATGGAAATGCCATACAACAACAAACCGGAGGCTACCGCACCCAGCACAAAATATTTCATTGCCGCTTCGGTGGAACGCCCGTCATCACGGTTGAACGCCACCAGCGCATACATGGACAAGGCCAGCAGTTCCAACCCCAGGTACACCACCAGCAAATTGTTGGCGGACACCATGACCAGCATCCCCAATACCGCAAATAAACCCAACAGGAAAAACTCACTATGCCAAATATGACGGTCTTTCAGGTACTTGCGCGCATAGACAAACACGCCTGCCGTCAATAACAGGATGCTGATTTTCAGCACACCCGCGAGGTCATCATGCATATACATGCCATACAGGCCAGTGACCTTGCTACCATCCATCATCGCAAAGACCAGCAAGGCTGTCGCCAGTACAGCTACCTGAGTCAGCAGGTAAGTCACCATGCGGCAGTCTTCACGCAGGAATAAGCCTATCAGCAAAATAAAGCAAATGGTGCTGAGCAGAAAAATTTCCGGCATTGCAATAGCAATATTCATAACTGGCACCCCCCTACGAAGCCCGTACAGAGCTTGCTTTGCAAAGCCTGGGACAACAGGTTTTCAATTGATTTTTCCATGACATCCGTCAACGGCTGGGGCCACAGACCCAATACCAATACCGCGACCGCCAACACCGCCAGCATGATGAATTCACGCTTGCCAATATCCTGCAATTTAGCTACTTCGCCATTACCGATGTCACCGAAAATAATGCGCTTTACCAACCACAGCGTGTAGGCAGCCCCCACAATCAAGGTAGTCGCCGCCAGGAACGCAATCCACGGGTCAGCACGGAAGCTCGCCAGAATCACCATAAACTCACCGACAAAGCCGGAAGTGCCCGGAAGCCCGGTATTTGCCATCGCAAACAATACATAGAACGCCGCAAATACCGGCATCTTGTTGGCCACCCCACCATAGGCATTGATGTCGCGGGTATGCATACGGTCATACAGCACGCCAATACAAAGGAACATTGCCCCGGAAATGAAACCATGCGACACCATTTGCACCATACCGCCCTGCACCGCCAGCACCGCGCTGTTCATGCTGGCGCTATCCTGCGCTTTCAGTGCGATCATGTACACTGCGAAGAAACCCAGTGTCACAAAACCCATGTGCGCAATCGAGGAATACGCCACCAGTTTTTTCATGTCCTGCTGCACCAGCGCCACAAAACCGATATACACCACCGCCGTCAACGACATGAAAATCACCAGCCAATCCAGATGCTCAGCCGCATCCGGCACAATCGGCATGGCAAAACGCAGGAAAGCATAACCACCCACTTTCAGGGTAATCGCCGCCAGGATCACCGAACCACCGGTCGGCGCTTCCACGTGCGCATCCGGCAACCAGGTATGCACTGGCCACATTGGCACTTTCACCCCGAACGCCAGCAGGAATGACAGAAAAATCAGGATCTGCGGCAGCATATCAATTTTCAATACATGCAGATCAGCCACCGCGAAACTGCCACCCAATTGGTACATGTAGATCAGGCTAATCAGCAGAAATACCGAACCGAAGAACGTATACAGGAAAAACTTCAAACTGGCGTAAACCCGGCGTGGCCCACCCCAAATACCGATAATCAGGAACAGCGGAATCAGCATCCCCTCGAAGAAGATATAGAACAACATGGCGTCGAGTGAAGCGAACACACCATTCACCAACCCTTCCATGATCAGGAAAGCCGCCAGATACTGGGAAATGCGGTACTTGATCACCTCCCAACCGGCGATTACCACCAGCACGGTAATGAAGGTATTCAACAGGATCAGCGGCATGGAAATGCCGTCCACGCCCAAAGAATAGTTAATGTTGAATGCTTCTACCCACGGCATCAGCTCACCAAACTGCATGGCAGCCGTCGTGCTATCAAAACCGGTATACAAAGGTATGCTCAGCAGGAAAGTCAGAATCGCAATCCCCAGTGCAAACTGCCGCGCACCCGAACGGTCGCCGACAATCAAGACACCCATGCCGCCGACAATCGGCAGCCAGATCAGAAAACTCAGTATTGGCAAATCAAGCATGTGTATTTCCAGGTAAATCCAAGGCGCTTATCTGAAGAACAGGAACCAGGTAAGCATCAGCAGGATGCCCGCCACCATCGAGAAGGCATAATGGTACAGATAACCCGTCTGGAGATGACGTGCCAGACCGGAGAACCACCCCACCACTTTAGCCGATCCATTCACGATCAGGCCATCAATCACCAGACGCTCACCAAACGCCATCAGTCCGTTGCCCAGACCAACAGCCCCTTTGGCAAATACCGCCTGGTTGAAGTCGTCCATGTAATATTTCCGGTCCAGCAAGCTATGCAGCCAGCGGAATTTGTCATACGCCCAGCGGGCAATCGAGTCATCTTTCATATAGATGAACCAAGCAGATGCCAAACCCGCCATCGCCAGCCAGAATGGCGGAGCCATCAGGCCATGCAGGATAAAGGCCATCACACCATGGTATTCCTTGCTGATTTCCTCGATACCTTCATGCGCCGACAACCAGGCAGCCCAACCAGGGTCAAAACCATGAGCCGCATCATTCACATAAATGGCGTTGCGGAAAAACTCTCCCACCACCATCGGATCCAGCAAATACCCAGCCACCACGGACGGAACCGCCAGCATCATCAACGGCACAGTCACCACCCATGGAGACTCGTGCGGCGTACCGCCGTGCCCATGATGGTCATCGCCGTGGCCGTCATGATGCCCATGATCATCGTGGTGGCCATGCGTATCGAAACGCTCCTTCCCGTGGAACACCAGGAAGAACATGCGGAAACTGTAAAACGCCGTCACAAACACGCCCAGTAACACCAGCGTATAGGCATAACCCGCTGCGCCCAGATGTGACTCATGTACCGCTTCGATGATCAAATCCTTGGAGAAAAAGCCGGAGAACCCCGGAAAACCGATCAGCGCCAATGAGCCGATCAATGAAGTCCAGTAAGTAATCGGCATGTACTTCTTCAAGCCACCCATCTTACGGATGTCCTGCTCATGGTGCATTGCTATAATCACCGACCCTGCCGCCAAGAACAGCAGCGCCTTGAAGAACGCATGGGTCATCAAGTGGAACACTGCTGCCGAATAGGCCGACGCACCCAGCGCCACCGTCATATAACCCAGCTGCGACAGCGTGGAATACGCCACCACCCGCTTGATGTCATTCTGCACAATGCCTATCAGCCCCATGAAGAAGGCCGTGGTTGCGCCAATCACCAGAATCACATTCAGGGCGGTATCAGACAGCTCGAAGATTGGTGACATACGCGCCACCATGAAAATACCCGCCGTCACCATGGTCGCCGCGTGGATCAAGGCCGAAATTGGGGTTGGGCCTTCCATCGAATCCGGCAGCCATACATGCAAAGGCACCTGCGCCGACTTGCCCATCGCGCCGATGAACAACAGGATGGCGATCAGCGTCACCACATTCCATTGCCAGCCCGCGAAAATTTCAATGTCCACACCGGCCACATTGCGGATATTGGCGAAAGTTTCCGCGTAATCCAGTGTACCGCAATACATCAGCACCGCCGCAATCCCCAACAGGAAACCGAAGTCGCCCACCCGGTTGACCAGAAACGCCTTCATGTTGGCATAGATAGCCGTATCCTTCTTGAACCAGAAACCGATCAGCAGGTAGGACACCAAACCGACAGCCTCCCAGCCAAAGAACAACTGCATGAAGTTGTTGCTCATGACCAGCATCAGCATGGAGAAGGTAAACAACGAAATGTAACTGAAGAAGCGCTGATAACCGGGGTCATCGTGCATGTAGCCGATGGTGTAGATATGCACCATCAGGGACACGAATGTCACCACCAGCATCATCATGGTACTGAGGTTATCGAGCAGGAAACCCACCTCAAAGCGGATGTCGCCGATCACCGCCCAAGTATACACCGTGCCGTTATAGGTATTGCCGTTGAAAATGACATCATTCGCCACCACCACCGACAACACGAACGCGATGGCCACGCCCAGAATGGTTACCCAGTGGGAAGCTGTGCGCCCGATTTTCCAGCCAAACAAACCCGCGATAATCGCACCCAGCAAAGGCGCAAGTGGAATTGCTGTATAGATTGCTCCCATTCCCTTACCCCTTCATCGCGTCAAGTTCTTGGACATTGATGGTGCGGCGGTTACGGAACAGCGTCACCAGGATCGCCAGACCAATGGCTGCTTCCGCCGCCGCCACCGTCAGAATGAAGAATACGAACACCTGCCCCGCCATATCCCCCAGATAATGGGAAAAGGCAATGAAGTTCATGTTTACCGACAACAGCATCAGCTCGATGCACATCAGCAGGATCAGCATGTTCTTGCGGTTCAGGAACATGCCCGCAACGCTGATGGAGAACAGCACGGCGGCAACTATCAGGAAATGCGACAAAGGGATCATGCTCGTTACTCGCTTCTCTCGGACTTCATTTTGACCAGACGTACACGGTCTTCACGGCGTACCTGCACCTGCTGGGATACATCCTGTTTTCTGGAATCAGGACGGCGGCGCAAGGTCAGGACAATCGCGGCAATGATCGCCACCACCAGAATCACGGCGGCAATCTCGAACGGGTACACATACTCGGTATACAGCAATGCACCCAGCGCTTCGGTATTATTGGGCGCAGCCGGAGCCGCAGGCACGGTTGCCTGGAATGGCCCGCTATTTACAACCAGGATCATTTCCACCGCAACCACGGCAGCCACCAAGAAACCGACCGGTAAATAACGCGCAAACCCTTCCTTCAACAGGTCAAGGTTCAAATCCAGCATCATAATGACGAACAGGAACAGCACCATGACCGCCCCCACATACACCAATACCAGCACGATGCCGAGGAATTCCGCCTCCAGCAGCAACCACAGCGCCGCACTGGTAAAAAAGCACACAATCAGGCTGAGTGCTGCATATACCGGGTTACGCACCGTCACCATACTGATCCCCGCAGCTACCAGCGTGACAGAGAACAGGTAAAAAATGAGTTGTTCAAATGACATATCTATTTGAGTCCCTGCCTTATCGATATGGTGCGTCGGCTGCTTTCATCTTGGCGATGTCGGCTTCGTACTTGTCGCCAATGGCCAGCAGCTTGTCTTTGGTCTGGATGTTCTCGCCGCGATTCTCGAAGTGGTACTCGAAAATATTGGTTTCGACGATGGCATCCACCGGGCAGGCTTCCTCACAGAAACCGCAGTAGATGCACTTGAACATGTCGATATCGTAACGGGTGGTACGGCGCGTGCCGTCCGGGCGCTCTTCCAGATCAATCGTGATCGCCAGTGCAGGACACACCGCTTCGCACAGTTTGCAGGCAATGCAGCGTTCTTCCCCATTCGGGTAGCGGCGCAGCGCATGATGCCCACGGAAACGCGGCGAAATCGGCGTTTTTTCTTCCGGATACTGGATTGTGAACTTGCGCTCAAACAGATACTTGCCCGTTACGCTCATGCCCTGCATCAATTCCCGCAGGGTGAACGACTTGAGGTAATGTTTCAGGTTAAAACCCATCTCAACCTCCATGCAGCCAAGGCTGCCAACCGAGAGCGACTGCCAGCCCTTCGCCAAAAATCCACACCAGCGTCACCGGGATCAGGATTTTCCAGCCCAGCCGCATGATCTGGTCATAGCGGTAACGCGGGAAAGTGGCGCGGAACCAGAAGAACAGCAGCATAAAGAACGATGCCTTCAACAGCAGCCAGTGAACACCATCACCGAACAATAAGCCGATAACCGGTGTATCCGTCAGGAATGTCAGCCCCTGGAACGGCGACAACCAGCCACCCAGGAACATCAGTGAAGTCAGCGCCGCGATCAGCCACATATTGGCGTATTCCGCGAGGAAGAAAATCGAGAACGCCATGCCGGAATATTCCACATGGAAACCCGCCACAATCTCGGATTCACCTTCTGCCACGTCGAACGGCGCACGGTTGGTTTCCGCCACCCCGGAAATGAAATACACCAGAAACAGCCCAAACAGCGGCCACACAAACCAGCTGAAAATGCTGCCGGATTGCGCCATCACGATGTCGCCCAGATTCAGGCTGCCGGACGCCATCAGCACCCCAACCAGCGCAAAGCCCATGGCGATTTCGTAGGAAACCATCTGCGCCCCGATCCGCAGCGCCGATAGTTGCGCGTACTTGGAGTTGGATGCCCAACCTGCGAGGATAACGCCATACACGCCCAGCGAAGTCAGCGCCAGCAGGAACAACAGGCCGGCATTCACATTCGCCAGCACCATGCCATCACTGAACGGGATTACCGCCCAAGCTGCGAACGCAGGCCCCATCGCCAGCAACGGCGCGATCAGGAACAGGAAGCGGTTGGATTTGGCCGGAACCACAATTTCCTTGAAGATCAGCTTGAACATGTCCGCAAACGGCTGCAACAAGCCCTTGAAGCCTACCCGGTTCGGCCCCATACGCACCTGCATATACCCGATAATCTTGCGTTCGGCGTAAGTCGCGTAAGCCACCAGCAGGATCAGCGGCAGGATGATCGCCACAATCTTAAGCACGATCATCACCAGCAACGCTAGCCAGTCCGGCAGGAAGCTGGATAACAGGTTGTTCAGAAATTCGACCATTCTATTACCCCGCCTTTGCTATCTGGATGGAACCGAAGGCTGCACCCAATACGCTGGATACTTCGATACCGGACTGCAAGCCTGCGCAACCTGCCGGGATGCCTGCATCGACAGCGGCAGGCAGCGTGATGGAAACACCGTTTTGCGTCACCTTGACGGTATCGCCAGCGGCAACACCCAGCTTGTCGGCATCCGCCGGATTCAGGCTGACCGCAGCTTCCGGCATCATGGCCTGCAAGGCTTTGGCGCGGCGTACCAGCGGGTCAACGCGGTACATTTCCACATCGCCGATGCGTTGGAAATCTCCGGAAGAAACCCCTCCCGACCTCCCCTTATCAGGGGAGGAGGAAAATCCGTTATCGGCATTGTTGCAGACTTCTACGCCATGCAGTTCCAACTTCAGTTCAGCGGTGATTTCTTCAGTCGTTACCCAGTCAAACTCGGGTACACCGGCGTTGTTACCGAGGACGCGCAAAATTTTCCAGGTAGGGCGTGCATCACCCAGAGGTTCAGTTACGCCCTTGAAAGATTGCCAGTAACCGGCGGCATTGATGAAAGTGCCGGATGTTTCGGCAAACGTCGTGCCCGGCAGTAGCACGGTTGCATACTTGCGGGTCACGTCATCCGCAAACGGTGAAATCACGATCACGTTGTCGGCAGCAGAGAATGCCTGCATCGCCTGCTGCGGATTGGCAAAATCACCCAGCTCTGCATTCAGCAATACGAAAGTGCGGGTGTTGTCGTGCAACACTTCATTGACCGGAGCACCAGGCTGCTTGAGTTCGCGGCCTGCGGACAAACGATGCGGTACGACACCGGCAACCCACGCCCCGACGCTGTTGGCACTTTCCGCCAGATAACCGAATTTAGCGCCAGTCTGTTTGGCAATCTCGCTAGCCAACGCCCGTAAGGATGCAAAATCAGGATGCTGGGCTGCCACGTTACCCAACAGCACCACCGCATTTTCAGCGTCTTTCAGCACTTTCATCACCGGATGACCAGCGTCACCCGCCATCGCAGCCAGTGTTTGCAGCATATCCGCCGGAGCCACCGCCTGCTGGTCGATGTCGTAGTTGAAATCGAAAGCGCGTGGGTTCAACGCCATGACTTGCCCGCCGTTCAACGCAGCCTTGCGGATGCGGTGGTTCAGCATTGGCTGTTCCTGACGCACGTTGGAACCAATCAGGAAGACGGCGTTTTGCTGCTCCAACTCGGCGGTTTCCATGCCCAGATACGGGCAAACCGGCGCAGCGTTCTGGTCGCTGAAATCGGTCTGGCGCAGACGATGGTCGATGTTGCGCACATTTAGTCCGCGCATCAGGCGCTGGAACAGATAGAGTTCTTCCAGCGTGGACGTAGCATTTGCCAACGCTGCGGTTGCTTCCGGGTTAGCCGCACGCAGGATTTCAGCGGTCGCTTCCAGAGCCTGTTGCCAGCCGACCTCCTGCCATTCGCCGTTACGCTTGAGCATCGGCTTGCTGATACGGTCAGGGCTGTTAATGCCTTGATAGCTGAAACGGTCACGATCAGAAATCCAGCATTCGTTGATGGCTTCGTTGTCGCGCGGCACGGCACGCACCACTTCCTTACGGAAGGTATGGACGTGGATGTTGGAACCAACCGAGTCATGCGGGGCGATGGAATCGTGCGATTTCATTTCCCAAGCACGCGCCTTGTAGCGGGAAGGCTTAGCGGTCAACGCACCGACCGGGCACAGGTCGATGACGTTGCCGGAGAGTTCAGACTTGAGTGACTTTTCGATGTAAGTGCCGATTTCCAGACGGTCGCCGCGCCCTACCCCGCCCATTTCGCGCATCCCGGCGATTTCGTCGCCGAAGCGCACGCAGCGGGTACACTGGATGCAGCGGGTCATTTCGGTTTCGATCAGCGGGCCGATGTCCTTGTCTTTGACGACGCGCTTGATTTCAGCGTATTGGGATTTGTTGCTGCCGTAGCCGACGGAGACATCCTGCAACTCACATTCACCGCCCTGATCGCAGATCGGGCAATCCAGCGGGTGATTAATCAGCAGGAACTCCATGATGCCTTTCTGTGCGTCTTTCGCTTTCTGCGAGCGCGTCCAAAACTTCATGCCCGCGTTGACCGGCGTGGCGCAGGCGGGAACCGGCTTCCAGGATTTTTCCATTTCCACCAGACACATGCGGCAGTTAGCAGCAACTGACAGTTTCTTGTGATAACAGAAACGTGGAATGCTGATCCCGTTGTCGTCGGCCACTTCGATCAGCATCGCGCCTTTGCGTGCTTGTACCGGCTGGTCGTTAATCTCGATTGTGACGAATTCTTCTGCCATGTATTACCCCTTCGCCACCATGCTACGCCCGTGCTCGACGTAGTATTCAAATTCTGCGCGGAAGTTTTTGACGAAACTCCACACGGGCATCGCCGCCGCTTCACCCAGTGCGCAGATGGAGCGCCCTTCGATGTTGTGGGAAATTTCTTCCAGCCGCGTAACGTCTTCCGGCTTACCCTTGCCTTCCACGATGCGGGTCAGCATCCGGTACAACCAGCCGGTACCTTCGCGGCATGGCGTGCATTGGCCACAGGATTCGGAGAAGTAGAAGCGCGAAATGCGTTGCAACACCTTCACCATGTCGGTGGTTTCATCCATCACGATCACCGCGCCGGAGCCGAGGTAGGAACCTGCCTTGGCGATGGTGTCGTAGTCCATGGTCAGGCCCATCATCACATCGCCGGGCAGCACTGGCACCGAAGAACCACCGGGGATAACCGCTTTCAGCTTGTGGCCGTTGCGCACCCCGCCAGCCATTGCCAGCAGCTCAGGGAACGGTGTGCCCATCGGAATCTCGAAGTTGCCCGGATTATTCAGGTGGCCGGACATGGAAAACAGCTTTTCGCCCCCGGAATTCTTCACGCCCATATCGGCAAACCATTTGCCGCCGTTGCGCAGGATGATCGGAATGGAGGAAAGCGTTTCCGTATTGTTGATGGTGGTCGGGCGACCGTACAGGCCGAAGCTGGCCGGGAACGGCGGCTTGAAACGCGGCTGGCCTTTCTTGCCTTCCAGTGATTCCAGCAGTGCGGTTTCTTCGCCGCACACGTAAGCGCCCGCACCCAGCGTGCCGTGCAGGTCGAAATCGACACCGGAACCCTGAATATTTTTACCCAGCAAGCCGAGTTCGTAGGCTTCCCTCACCGCCTGCTCGAAGCGGATGAAAGGCTCATCCATGAACTCGCCGCGCATGTAGTTATAGCCAACCGTCGCGCCGATGCTGTAACCGGCAATCGCCATGCCCTCCACCAGTGCGTGCGGGTTGAAGCGCAGGATGTCACGATCCTTGCAAGTACCCGGCTCAGATTCGTCCGAGTTGCAGACGATGTATTTCTGACCCGGCATCTTGCGTGGCATGAAACTCCACTTCATACCGGTCGGGAAGCCTGCACCGCCACGACCACGCAGGCCGGAATCCTTGATTTCTTCGATGATGTTTTCGGCAGACGTTTTTTCCTCGAGGATTTTTCTCCACGCCTGATAGCCGCCCGTTTTTAGGTAGCTCTCCAGCGTGTGCGCCTGGTCGCCGAATTGTTTGGTGATGAAACAGACCTGATTTGCCATGCGATTACTCCAGTCCGTCCAGAATCTCATCCACCTTTTCCGGGGTGAGATCGGTGTGGTACACGTGGTTGACCTGCATCATCGGGGCGCTGCTGCACGCGGCCAGGCATTCTTCTTCCACCTTGAGGAAGAATTTGCCGTCGGGTGTGGATTCGCCCAGCTTGATGCCAAGTTTGTTTTCGACATGTTCCAGAATCTGGTCGGAACCGCACAACATGCAAGAAACATTGGTGCAAACCGAAATGCTGTATTTCGCCGCTGCCTTTTGGTCAAGTTCATACATAGAGTAGAAACTGGCAACTTCGTATACGGCGATTTCCGGCAGGCCAAGGTAGTCGGCAACCGCGTCCATTTTTTCACGTGAAAGATAATGGTCTTCATGCATGACGGCGCGTAAAGCTGCCAGCAGCGCGGACTGTTTTTTGTCTTCGGGATAGCGCTTAATCCAAGCGTCAATATCTTCACGCTCGTGATGGCTGAGCCGGTCGCGTTTGCGTTTGAGTTCAGTCATCAGCGGTCAACCTCCCCGAATACGATGTCTTGTGTGCCGATGATGGCTACTACGTCCGCCAGCATGTGGCCTTTGGACATTTCGTCCATGCCGGACAGATGGGCGAAACCCGGTGCGCGGATTTTCAGGCGGTAAGGTTTGTTAGCACCATCCGAGACGATGTAGCAACCGAACTCGCCTTTCGGATGCTCAACAGCAGCGTAAGCTTCGCCTGCCGGAAGGCAGTAACCTTCAGTCATCAGCTTGAAGTGCTGAATTAGCGCTTCCATATCTTCTTTCATGTCGGTGCGCTTGGGCGGCGCGACCTTACTGTCTTCCAGCATGACCGGCCCCGGATTTTTGCGCAGCCAAGCAATGCACTGTTTGATAATACGGTTGGATTGACGCATTTCTTCCACCCGTACCAGATAGCGGTCGTAGCTATCGCCTTGCACGCCAACCGGAATATCGAAGTCCATTTTGTCGTAAGCGGCGTAAGGTTGTTTCTTACGCAAATCCCATTCGATACCTGAGCCACGCAACATCGGCCCGGAGAACCCCAATTGCAGGGCGCGTTCCGGAGAAACCACACCGATGCCGACCAGACGTTGTTTCCAGATACGGTTGTCAGTCAGCAGGGTTTCGTATTCGTCCACATAGCCGGGGAAACGGTTGGTAAAGTCTTCCAGGAAGTCCAGCAACGAGCCGCCACGGTTGGCGTTCAGGCGTTTGGCTTCGGCTTCCGAACGGAAACGGTTGGACTGGAACTGCGGCATGGAATCCGGCAGGTCTCGGTACACGCCACCCGGACGGTAATAGGTTGCGTGCAAACGTGCGCCGGAGACGGCCTCATACGCATCCATCAAATCTTCACGCTCGCGGAATGCGTACAGGAACATGGTCATCGCGCCCACGTCCAGCGCATGAGCACCGATCCACAACAGGTGGTTGAGGATGCGGGTAACTTCGTCGAATAAGGTGCGGATGTAGAGCGCACGTTCCGGCGCGGTAATCCCCAGCAGCTTTTCGATCGCCAGCACATAACCGTGTTCGTTACACATCATGGATACGTAATCGAGACGATCCATGTAACCGATACTTTGGTTGTAAGGCTTGCTCTCCGCCAGCTTTTCCGTGCCACGGTGCAGCAAGCCAATGTGCGGGTCGGCACGGACGATGGTTTCACCATCCATTTCCAGTACCAAGCGCAGCACACCATGCGCAGCGGGGTGAGCCGGACCAAAGTTCAGCGTAAAGTTGCGAATTTCAGGCATTAGTCATCACGCTCCTCTGCCGGGGAGAATCGTTGATCATTACGGATGGTACGCGGAACCAACACACGCGGATCAATGGAGACAGGTTCGTAAATCACCCGCTTTTGCTCGGCGTCGTAGCGCATTTCCACCTGCCCGATCAGCGGGAAATCCTTGCGGAAAGGGTGGCCGACAAAACCATAATCGGTGAGGATACGGCGCAGGTCAGGGTGGCCGCTGAACATGATGCCGAACAGGTCGAAGGCTTCACGCTCATACCAGTTGGCGGAACTCCAGATTTCGACCAGCGAAGGAATGACCGGGAAAGCATTATCTGCACACCAGGTGCGTACCCGGATACGCATATTACGGGAAACGGATAGCAAATGAATGACTACTGCGTAGCGTTTACCCTGGACTTCCGGCTGCTCTTCCTGCTCGCCGAAGTCGAACGGGTCAGCGTCATCTGCCTGTACCGCGCGGCTAAAACCACTGCGGGTTGCGGTCGTCACATCCCACTCGGCATCGCCATAAGTCAGGTAGTCAACACCACACAAATCGGTCAGTTGCGCACAATCCAGCATGTCGTCATGGCGCAGGAAACGGGCAACCTCGATCCAGTGTGAAGCAGGCACTTCCAGCGTCAATTCGCCCACCGTCAGACTGGCTCCTGACAACTTGTCGCCCAGCCCTTCCTTGAGGTAATCCCGGATGAATTCGAGTGATACAGTCATGAATTATCGCGCTATGGTATTGGTTCGACGGATTTTGTTCTGCAACTGGATGATGCCATACAGCAGCGCCTCAGCAGTCGGTGGGCAACCCGGCACGTAAATATCGACCGGCACCACGCGGTCGCAACCGCGCACGACTGCATAGGAGTAATGGTAATACCCCCCCCCGTTGGCACAGGAACCCATGGAAATCACCCAGCGCGGCTCTGCCATCTGGTCATAGACCTTGCGCAATGCCGGAGCCATCTTGTTGGTCAGCGTACCCGCCACGATCATCACGTCAGACTGGCGTGGGCTGGGACGGAACACGATGCCGAAACGGTCAAGGTCGTAACGTGAAGCCCCTGCGTGCATCATTTCCACCGCGCAACAGGCCAGACCAAACGTCATCGGCCACAATGAGCCGGTACGTGCCCAGTTGATCAGGGCATCGGCTGTCGTGGTGACGAAGCCTTTTTCCAGAACTCCCTCTACTCCCATTCCAGCGCCCCTTTCTTCCATTCGTAAACGAAACCGACAATCAGGATAGTCAGGAAAATACCCATGGCGATAATCCCTGGAACGCCAATGGTGTCAAGCACCACTGCCCAAGGGAACAAAAAGGCAATTTCCAGGTCGAAGATGATGAACAGGATGGCAACGAGATAATAGCGCACGTCAAATTTCATACGCGCGTCTTCAAACGCGGGGAAGCCGCATTCAAAGGGCGAATCTTTCTCAGCATCCGGTCGACGCGGCCCTGCCAGCAAACCCAACCCCAGCAATACTACTGCCAAAGCAAAGCCAACTGCCAGAAACACGAGAATAGGAAGGTATTCTCCTAGCATGGTAACTCCTGGTGCAAACCGTTCGTGCCTCTCTCTCACTTCCGGTTATCTGTCGTCATGATCACAAATCCACACGATTTGTGCCATTGTTCATTATCAACCGAATATAACGGTGCATGAACAACAGATTAACTCCCCAAAGTGGGTATTGTCAGTATATCAGCAATACAGAGTTTTGGGGCATGTGAAGCCACTATCATGGTATCTAGCAATGCATAAACATGACTGTCGACAATATACCTCAAAGTGGATAGATTCAAAGTAAATATTCCATAAAAATGTCGACAATTATCATGCAAAACCATGTATCGCGTTAGACGCACAAAAAAAAAGCCCGTTACTTTTGAGTAACGGGCTTTTTTTTGCGTATGGTACCGACGACCGGACTCGAACCGGTACAGCTTTCGCCACTACCCCCTCAAGATAGCGTGTCTACCAATTCCACCACGTCGGCAAAGCAGGCGGGCATATTACCCTAGTCTTACTTGTCTTGCACGGACTTTTCATCCGCCGCAGGCAGTTCCTTCGCTTCAGCACCAGCAACCGGTTTGTCTTCGGCTGTAGCCGCAGGCGGAACATCTGTCTTGACCTGTTCCGCATCTGGCGCGGGAGGCACATCAGAACCAGCCGCATCAGTGCCCGGTACTGGCGGAACATCACCGGCAGCTACGGGCGATTCCACCGCCTGCTGGGTTTTGGACTCCAGCTGCGCGGCAGAGTCCATGATGCTGCCATTTTCTATCGTCCGCCCGGAAGCCAGGAACGCCAGAGCAATGGAGTTCAGGAAGAAAACCGTCGCCAAAATCGCCGTGGTGCGGCTCAAGAAGTTAGCGGAACCCCGCGCCCCAAACACCGTACCCGAAGCGCCGCTACCAAATGCAGCCCCAGCATCCGCGCCTTTACCCTGCTGCATCAGCACCAATACGATGATACCGACAGACACAACGATCTGAACAATCAGTAAGACATTATATAACATAAAGTTTTTGCTTAACCTTAATTACCGGCTTGGCAAATGGCCAGAAATTCTTTCGCATCCAGGGATGCGCCACCAATCAGGCCACCGTCAATATCCGGCATTGCAAACAATTCAGCGGCATTCGCGCCCTTGACGCTACCGCCATATAAAATTTGTACTTTTTCCGCCACGTTTGCATTCAGCGCAGCCAGCTTACCACGGATGAAAGCGTGCACATCCTGCGCCTGCTGCGGGCTGGCTGTTTTGCCAGTTCCGATAGCCCAGACAGGTTCGTAGGCAATCACGCCATCAACCAAGGCTTCCACCCCTTCCAAAGCGATCACAGCATCCAGCTGACGGGCAACTACCTGCTCGGTAATGCCACCTTCGCGTTCTTCCAGCGTCTCGCCCACGCACAGGATGGGTTTCAAGCCATGCTTGCGGGCAGCAGCAAACTTGCGGGCAGTATCTTCATCCTTTTCACCGTACAACGCACGGCGTTCGGAGTGGCCGACAATGGCGTATCCACAGCCAAATTCATTCAGCATCGGGCCGGAGACTTCGCCGGTAAATGCGCCGGAGTCCTGATCCGCAATGTCCTGGGAACCCAAGCCAACCTTGCTGCCAACCAGCAAACCCTGCGTCATCGGAATGTAAACATAGGGCGCGCATACGGCAACACCAACGTTATTCATACCATCCATACCAGCCAGAATCCCACCCACCAAGGCTTCGATACTTGCCTTGGAACCGTTCAGTTTCCAGTTACCTGCTACCAGTTTTTGACGCATGATTTCACCTCTCCTTCAAAGCAAGGGCGAAAGAGTACCTGCATAAAGCGTGGAAATCAATCTTCATTCCGGGCAGGTCAGGCAGCGGCGCGGACAGCACTGGCGATTTCCTCTGCCAGCTGGGCTGTTTCCTGCCCGTCTTCACCTTCCACCATGACGCGGATCAGCGGCTCAGTGCCGGAAGCGCGCAACAACACCCGACCCCGGTTACCCAGTTGCTGCTCAACCTGACGTACTGCATCCTGAATACCCACTGACTCTTCCAGATTGATCTTTTGCCGGGTAGGCACATTAACCAGGGTTTGCGGGTATTTGGACATAACCTTTTTCAGGTCACGCAGGGGCTTACCGGAAACATTCATGGCGCGCAGCACCTGCAAGGCGGCAATAATGCCATCCCCCGTCGTAATGAAATTGCGCACAATGATATGGCCGGACGATTCCCCCCCTAACTCACAGCCATGCTGGTTCATCAGCTCCAACACATAGCGGTCGCCAACATTGGCCCGATAGAACGGCACATCCAGCGCCTGAATGGATTTCTCCAACCCCAGATTACTCATCAGGGTTCCAACCACCCCGCCCTGCAATTTGCCTTCCGCGTGACGCTGATGGGTAATGATCGCCAGGATTTCATCGCCATCCACAAGCTGTCCACGATGGTCAACCATGATCAACCGGTCACCATCACCATCCAGGGCAATCCCGGCATCAGCTCGGTAGCGTGATACGGCCTCCTGCAAGCTATCCACATGGGTTGCACCACAGCTGTCGTTGATATTCAAACCATCAGGGTCATTGCCAATGGCAATCACTTCCGCACCCAGCTCACTGAATACATCCGGCGCTACGTGATAGGTGGCACCATTCGCGCAATCCACCACCAGGCGCAAGCCCTTGAGGGAAACGGCATTAGGCAGGGCACGTTTGCAGAATTCAATATAACGTCCGGCAGCGTCCTTGGCGCGTTCAACCTTGCCAAGCTCGTCGGATGAAACAGTCTTGAAATCTTTTTCCAGCCAGCTTTCGATTTCTTCCTCCACTGCATCCGGAAGTTTGGTGCCATCACCAGAGAAGAACTTGAGGCCGTTGTCATCGTAAGGGTTATGGGAGGCACTAATAACAATACCAGCTGAAGCACGGAACGCGCGGGTGAGGTAGGCCACCGCTGGCGTTGGCATCGGCCCCAGCAAACGGATGTTGACACCTGCCGCCACCAGCCCGGCTTGCAGGGCGGACTCCAGCATGTAACCGGAAATGCGCGTATCCTTGCCAATTAGCACCAGTGGATGCCCATTGGTAGCCAGCACTTTGCCAGCCGCCCAGCCCAGTTTCAGCACAAAGTCTGGCGTCATCGGATAACGGCCGATTTTGCCGCGGATACCATCCGTACCGAAATATTTCCTTCCCATTTTTCCCGTCAACCTCGTTGTTGATTGCTTATGACAGCAGCCACCAGCTTGATGGCGTCGGCTGTCGCCAATACATCATGCACCCTAAGAATACTCGCGCCCTTCATTGCCGCGATAACTGCTGCGGCTACGCTGCCATACAGCCGCCCATCTACCGGGCGATTACCCAGCAATGCACCGATCATGGATTTGCGTGAAATGCCCGCCAATATCGGCAAGCCAAGCGATGAAAACTCATCCAGCCTGCTTAACAGCGCCACATTGTGCTGCAAATTTTTGCCAAATCCAAACCCAGGGTCAAGTATTAGCCTCTCCCGTGCAATCCCCACCTGCCCACAAGCCGCTATCCGCTCGACAAAAAAACGGCTGATGTCTTGCACAACATCATGATAGTGGGGAGATTGCTGCATGGTGCGTGGCTGCCCCTGCATGTGCATCAGGCAAACCGGAACCCGCAGACGGGAGCAAGCCTCCAGCGCCCCCGGCTCCTGCAAGGCACGTACATCATTGACCATATCAGCACCAGCCCCAACTGCCGCCAACATCACTTCGGGTTTGCTAGTATCAACCGACACCACTACCTCAAAGCGCTCACGGATAGCGGCAATTACCGGCACAACCCGATCCAGTTCCGCCTGCACCGACACCGGCTGCGCACCGGGACGGGTGGATTCGCCGCCTACATCAATGATGTCAGCGCCGTCCACCAGCATCTGCTCGACCTGCCGCAGAGCGGCCTCCCGCTGCTGGAACAAGCCGCCATCAGAAAATGAATCCGGGGTGACATTAAGGATGCCCATTACCTGGATGGAGGACTCAATCGTCTGCCACGCCATCTTACCTACCAAAGAAAAAGGCGCGGATTCAACATCCGCGCCTTGTGATTACCTGATTAGCTCAGTGGGAACTGGCCGCCCCACCGATGACATCATCGCCAGCACCCGCCTTCTTGCCATCATTCGGCTGAATGGAATGCGGCGTACCCTTACCACCGGAAGAATCATCATCCTTCCAGTCAGCCGGTGGAGGCGGCTCTTCCCCTCGCATGATGGCATCAACTTGTGCACGATCAATGGTTTCATACTTGACCAACGCCTTTGCCATAGCGTGCAGAATATCGAGCTTCTCATTTAGAATCTGCTTCGCACGGCTGTAGTTACGGTCAATGACCTCACGAATTTCGCGATCGATCGCGTGAGCCGTCTCATCCGACATGTGCTTGTGCTGGGTAACGGAACGGCCAAGGAATACCTCGCCTTCATCTTCCGAATACGCCAACGGCCCCATGCTGTTTGACAAGCCCCATTTGGTCACCATGTTGCGGGCAATACTGGTGGCACGCTCAATGTCATTGGAAGCACCCGTGGTGACACCCTCAAAACCATAGATCAGCTCTTCAGCGATACGGCCACCGTACAGGCTGGAAATCTGGCTTTCCAGGCGCTGCTTGCTGGCACTGTAACGGTCTTCTTCCGGCAAGTACATGGTCACACCCAAGGCACGGCCACGTGGAATGATGCTGACCTTGTACACTGGATCGTGCTCAGGCACGCTCAGACCCACAATGGCATGACCCGCTTCGTGGTAAGCCGTCGCCAGCTTTTCATCTTCCTTCATCACCATGGACTTGCGCTCAGCGCCCATCATGATTTTGTCCTTGGCCTTTTCAAACTCGGCCATGTCAACGGTACGCTTGTTGGCACGTGCCGCGAACAGGGCAGCTTCGTTGACCAAGTTAGCAAGGTCTGCACCAGAGAAACCGGGCGTGCCACGAGCAATCAGGGACGGCTTGACATCATCACCCACGGGAACCTTGCGCATATGTACCTTGAGGATTTGCTCACGGCCACGCACATCCGGCAACGGCACCACGACCTGACGGTCAAAACGACCAGGGCGCAACAAAGCAGCATCCAGCACATCCGGGCGGTTGGTGGCAGCAATCACGATAATGCCTTCGCTACCTTCAAAACCATCCATTTCCACCAGCAACTGGTTGAGGGTTTGTTCACGCTCGTCATGACCACCGCCCAAACCAGCACCACGCTGGCGGCCTACCGCATCAATCTCGTCAATGAAAATAATGCAAGGTGCGTGTTTCTTGGCCTGATCGAACATGTCGCGCACGCGGGATGCACCCACACCAACGAACATTTCCACGAAATCGGAACCAGAGATACTGAAGAACGGTACTTTGGCCTCGCCCGCAATAGCTTTCGCCAGCAAGGTTTTACCGGTACCTGGGGAACCCACCATCAACACACCACGCGGAATCTTGCCACCCAGTTTCTGGAACTTGCCGGGGTCACGCAGGAACTCAACCAGCTCGGCCACTTCGTCTTTGGCCTCTTCACAGCCTGCCACGTCATTGAAGTTAACCTTGACCTGATCTTCAGTCATCATGCGGGCGCGGCTCTTACCAAACGACATGGCCCCACGGCCACCGCCACCGCCTTGCATCTGGCGCATGATGTAAATCCACAGCCCGATGATCAGCAGGAAAGGCACCCAGCTGATAATGATTTCCCACAGAATGGAACGCTCTTCCGGCGGAGCCGCCTGGAACTTGACGTTATATTTGACCAGATCATCAACCAGCTTGGGGTCATTGGGCGGGCTGTAGGTAACAAAACGGCTGTTGTTGTTATCCAGACCAATGATCTTTTGCCCCTTGATTTCCACTTCCTTGATGCTGCCATTGTGGACATTGGTCAGGAAGTCAGAATAAGGGACTGACGATGCCTGTTGGGTAGGCACACTAAATTTGCTGAAAACTGCAATCAGGACGAATGCAATCACAGCCCATATCAGCAAATTTTTGGTTAAATCGTTCAACTGATTTCTCCACTGTCAACTGGCGTTATCCATTATGTAACACCGATACCTGACATATTACAACACAAAACCCTGTGCTAACACATAAACCTCCCGGCTTCGCGGTCTTGAGGCCGCCGGTTTGCGCACTTTTACTGTCCGAAAACTGCTGCGGACATCCCGGAGAAATGCTTCCGAACCATCTCCCTGGAATAATTTCACCAAAAAGGCTCCATTTACCTTTAATACCTGCTTTGCCATATCCAGTGCAAGTTCACACAGATGAATGGCGCGCGGTTGGTCGACAGCATCCACCCCACTCATATTGGGGGCCATGTCGGAAATAACAAGGTCAGCCTTCTCTTCCCCCAATAAACCCAGGATTTCCGCCAGCACGGCATCTTCCCGGAAATCACCCAGCACGAATTCAACGAATGGCAACGGGTCTAGCGGCAGGATGTCACTTGCCACAATCCGGCCTTTTTGCCCCACTACCTGGGTGGCGTACTGGCTCCAGCCGCCGGGCGCGGCACCGAGATCCACCACTTTCATACCCGGTTGCAGGATGCGGTCTTTTTCCTGGATTTCCTTCAACTTGTAAACCGCGCGCGAACGGTAACCTTCCTGCTGCGCCTTTTTGACGTATTCATCACTGAAATGCTCGCCCAGCCAGCGGTTACTGCTTTTGCTTCTTGCCATGCCTCGTTGTCACTCATACACTTGCTGAATTTACGGAAGCGTACCATGGAACTGAACGAAGCACAGAGAAAACGCCTGCGTGGCCGCGCCCACGACCTCCACCCTGTCGTCATGATTGGCCAGCACGGCCTGAAGCCTACCGTACTGGAAGAAATCTCCAGCGCCCTTGACCATCATCAATTGATCAAAATAAAGTTGAACGTCGGCGACCGCGACTTACGCGATGAAATGATTGAACAAGTCACCCAATACAGCCAGTCGCAACTGATTCAACGGATAGGCAATGTTGCCGTGCTGTATCGTCGTAATCCGGACAGGCCAGACATCCTCAAAGAAGCGATATAACCGTCACAGTCGGGGCAAGCGCTTTTACCCGGGTAAACCATGCAAAACAATGATACAAAAAAACCGTCCCGACCCGTTACTCGCCAGGGTCAGATTGAACACATCCTCAGCCAGCTTACACCCGAACAATTACGGGCGTTTGTACAGGAAAAAGCCCTGCAGGATACGGACTTCCGCGACACCCTGCTGATCTGCTTTTCTGACCTGTTGGGCAGTGATGAGCCTGCCGAACCGAAATACCGGCAAATGCTGATGGATATGGCACAACGTTACGCCACCAGCGAAGGTTACATCCATGCCACCAATGCGCAAAACCTGACGGATACCATCCGTAAAATGCTGGAAGTCGCCCGCAAGGCCACCACACCCACCCGCGAAACCACCGACCTGTGCCTGGCCGTGATTGGCAGCCTGCCGCAACTGGCGGACAGGATAGAAGACCCGGAAGAACATGTGTACACCCTGATGCGCACGGCCTGCACAACGCTGTGGGAATGCTCCAGCATGCTGCCCGCCGAACGTCAGGAACAATTGTTTGAGCGTATTGTGCAGGAATATGGCAACCCGGCTTATGTCGACCTAGACCTGGACAACTCCCTGCTATCCCTACTTAAAGATTGGGCAAGGGATGACAAAAAACGTCAAACCGCCTGCCTGCGCCAACTTGAGCAACTGCTGAAATCGCCCGAAAAAGACAACTGGCGCAAAAACTATTTGCTGGAACAGACCAACAGTTTGATCGGATTCTGGAAAGACAAGTAAGTTCGGTGTGCCTTGCCTTTACGGTAAACCCACAGTAGCCATCCGCAAATGACCCAGCTCACTTGCTGGAACCTGCACCAACACAGGATTTGCCGCAGGTTTCAGCCACACCAGCACTTCCAGCAGATTTTCCTTCGACATTGCCGTACAGCCGGAGGTCGCCGCCTCAGGATCAAGCCAGACATGCAGGAAAATGGCGCTGCCCCGCCCCGCTACAGTGCCCAGCATATTATGGCCAACGATCATGCCGTATTCGTATTGGTGGTCGTCACGGCGCATCCGCTCAAAAGAGTTCCAGAGCTGTTTGGGTTCGTTAGCTTGCGAAAGTGGAATGCTTCGCCAGTGGTTATAGTCGGGTGAGTCGGTTGCATCGACAAAATAATCGCGGTCGCCAGCCTGACGGTAAAGCATTTGCACACCTGCCGGAGCTTGCCGCGCATAGCCAAAGACTGTTCCCAACGGAAAGATGCCCGCAGGGGCTTTGCCATCACCCTCCCTCTTTTGTACACCCGCGCCATCGACATGCAAGCCACGCCCCCAGCCGAGGCCGTTACGCCCTATCCTGACCGGGATGCTACCCCCAACCACATGCCACTGACCTCCGGTTTTTTCCATCCGTTGCAGACTGGCAGTGGAAACATCCCAGTCGACAGCCGTAACCAACAGAACCTGGGTAGTAGCGGCGGGAAGGTCGGGCATACCCACCGCCAGCTCGGGTTTTGGAGAACAGGCAGCAAGCAGCATAGCCAGTAAACTGGGGAAAAGCCGAAAAAGGTTAGACATATCGGGAGGATCCCATATTGAAGGCGAGGATTGCACATTACACATGATGACTAATAATTATAGAGTTATTAGCAGCTAAAACTAGGGGTATCAACAGGATAGGGATACCTTCTGCTACTTTGGTTCGAGCCTGAAAACTTGCTATGGTTAGAAGCGAAAACACACACTAGTTAATGATAACAATTTCGACCCTCACACACTCCCTCGGCCACCCAGTGGGTGGCCTTTTTATTTTCAACAACCCGTCATCTCATCATAAAAACCATTGATTATCTCGTCATATAACGTTTGGGCTGGTTGATAACCTTGTCCAGCTGCCGTATAAGCAAGACTCTTTGCTTTATCCCTATCCACAGGCACACCATCCCCATGCAAATATTGCAGGCTCTCACGGTACAAGCTGGCAGCCTCATCTGACTGCTGGCCTATGCCCGGTTTTCGGTCAGTTTTATCGCAAGCGCTGAGGGTAGCGCTGCCAAAGGCGGATAACACCAGCCCGACACCGCATAAAGCCTTAATCAGCTGTTGGCAAAACATGGCTCGGCTGTGGCTACGCTGCAAACGCAGGCTGAGGAAAATCGCCCCAGTGCTGCCCGCCCGGATGGCGTGGGCATTATGCAGGGTAGTCAGACCCACGCAGCCCTCACCGGCAAACAGTACTTGACAGTCGGGTGTATGACTGCGCCTACCTGTCAGCGTATCCACTGAATATTGTTCAACCTCAATGGAACCATCCACTGCCAGCAACAGATTGAAGATGCCAGGGTGGGCATGGGGCGGAATCTGCATACCTTGCGGTAGCGCATGGGCCGCCATTTTCCAGCCCAGATCTTCCGCAAACTGCATGACATGATACTGTTGCGGATGCTGGAACAATCGCTGCCGTAACTCCGTCAGACCACGCTGCACATGCTTATCATGGCACAAAACGGGGGATAATTTATGTAGATAACACAGGACTTTGCCCTGATAGCCAGCAGTCTCGGCATAGTAAGGGGGGGTTGCCTGCAATTGGTGGCGCAAGCGCCATAACCCGAACTGTAGCCGGGGTGAAAAACATCTGTTGTTGTGCATGATTGCCTCTCCAGATTACTGGTTCAGTCATCAAGTCCCGCTAGATATTTAGTTGGCTATGCTTGACCAAATAAATCCGACCAGTGCGGAACCGGCCTTATCACCAATACCACGCGCCCCAGCATTCAAAGAAGGTGGTCATAAATATAATTCTATCAATATTTTCACCCTATTAATCCAATTCACACCCCCCCATCCTTCCACAAAAATCTGCTTTTACAGATTCATAGTCCATATCCATATAACTTTGAGGTTGTGATGCTAAATTTGTCGGGGTAAACCCAAGCAGAACCAAGGGCGTACTTCCAGTTGAATAAAACAAAGCTCCATTAGCTGGATTATGAAAATAATAGCCACTAGGGGCTGTATAACCCAAGGCTATATCCAGAATAGGATATTCGTATTCACTAGCCATTATTCCATTAAACATTATTACGCGGCTATCGGCATTAACGGATACACTTCCAAGGGTAAGAGTTAGTCCAAAAAAAGCCAAGCGAAAGAATTTTTTGCCAAACATGATAATACCTCCTTAAAATTCAAAACTGTTGTTGCGTTTAGATTAAAAGGGTTATGCTGTACCGGCAATGATACTTAAGTACCATCCAAAATCCCTGATAACCAGCTATAAATAAAACAAGCCCACAAAACTGGAAGACGGAGCCTGTTGTGCCTGATTCCCCTGAACACGCCATCCAGCATGAAAAGCTCAGGTTGCTCTACCGCAACCTGAAAGCCTCCCTGCCCGGCAACCTGGTGGTGTGCTTCATTCTCAACGGCGTATTCTGGGAAGAAGTTAGCCAAGCCTACATCGTGGGGTGGGCGCTATCCCTGAAAGCCTTGCTGCTGGCACGCTACCTTGACTACCGCCAGTTCTGGAGCGGGCAGTTTGAAAAGCTTCCGACCCGCTACTGGGAGTGGCGTTTCACTGCCGGGACAGCCCTGACAGGGGTGATGTGGGGTATCCTGTTTACCCTGTTCCTGATGCCGGAAAAACCGGATTATGTGTTGTTCATCCTTGGCATCTACACCATCCTGATTACAATAGCGAATATCACCACGGCGGCGCGGATGCCTGCATTCCTGGCGTTTTTGCTGCCAACCTCTCTGCCCTTGATTGTCAGTCTACTATGGGTCGGGGAAACGCTGTACACGGTGATGGGCATTAGCTTCCTGATGTTTGTCGCGGTGAATGTCTTCATTTGTCACATCTACAGCCGCAACATCCATCGGACTATCAAGCTCCAAATTGAAAATGCCCAGTTGATCCAGCGCTTGGAGAATGAAAAATACCGCGCTGAAAAGAACCAGTCGGTTGCCGAGCAGGCGATGCAAGCCAAGGATAAATTCCTCGCCGCCGCCAGCCACGACCTGCGCCAACCGCTGCATACCCAAGGGCTGTATCTGGATGCCATCGAATCCTTTGTCCACCCCAAGGGTGTTGGCCATCTGGGAGCTTTACGCAAAACCAATGCCGCGCTTTCCAGCCTGTTTGACAGCCTGCTGGATGTGTCGCGCCTGAATGCAGGCATTGTGGAAGCTGCCCCCATCCACGTTTGTCTGAACCGCGTCCTGCTACGGCTACGTGACGAATTTCAACCCCATGCAGCCAGGAAAGGGCTATTCCTGAAGCTGGAGTGTGAAAACCTGCCGGTATTTACCGACCCGGTACTGCTGGAACGGATTGTGCGCAACCTGCTCGCCAACGCCATCCGCTACACCCATGCGGGCGTCATCGCGCTTTCCTGCCACCAGGTAGGCAAGGATCAGGTACGGGTACTGGTATCCGATACCGGCATTGGCATCCCGGAACATGAACAGCCGCATATTTTCGATGAATATTACCAACTGGATAATCCGGAACGTGACCGCAGCAAAGGCTTGGGGCTAGGGCTGGCCATTGTCAAAAAGCTGTGCCAATTGCTGGACATCAGCATAACCTGCCAGTCAGCGGTGGGGGAAGGCTCCACCTTTACCCTGCATGTACCGCTGGGCGACGCCGAACTGGTAAGGCAAGAGCGCAAACCCGCCCAGATCATCCCCCTGGAAGGCGTGCGGGTGCTGGTGATTGACGACGAGCCGGACATCCTCGCCAGTATGGGGCATTTGCTGGGAAGTTGGGGATGCCTCCCTATCACGGCGGAATCAGCCACGGAAGCGTTGCAAACCATCGACCGCAGCGGCCTGCAACCGGATCTCATCATCGCCGACTACCGCTTGCGGGCAGGGCAAACCGGCGCGGAAGCAATTGCCACCATCCACCGGCACTGCCAGCGTGCAATCCCCGCCATGATCGTCACCGGCGACACCAGCCGCGAACGCCTGCGCGAAGCCAACGCCAGCGGTTTGTACCTGCTGCACAAGCCGGTCGCGCCGGGGCAGCTACGCGCTACCATGAACCAGTTGATCAAAGCGTAAAATATGTCCCTTACAGATTGTCGTGCTTTTGTGGACTGTAGCTGTCTATGCACTAAACTTTATCTACCCTCCCCATAAATAACCTCTTGGCAAAGAGGCGCAAGAAAAAGGTTTGGTATGCAGGAAGCGTTGGTTGTGGAAGACGTGGCCGAATCAGGCCGCTGGTTACGCTGTTTGCTGGAAGAAGCCTTCCCCGGCATAAAGGTTTCCGTGTGCCGCAATTGCCGTAGTTCCGTTGAATATTTGTCAGCAAACCACCC